>NZ_JBIGIB010000005.1:0-385394 GCF_043555935.1 Pelomonas baiyunensis
CGGACGGGTGGGAGCCGGGCGTTCCAACGCCAGCGCTCGTGAGGCCGAGCGCTGCGCCCCCGCAACTCCGGCCTCGCATCAGGTCATTGGCCCGCCCGGGCCGCCCCCGCTCAACCGACTGAACGCGTGCCGCTGTGCCGCCCTGTCGAACTGCCTCCCAGCGCTTCTCTGATGAAGCGCACCAAGGCGCGTGCGGTTTCGGACCCGGCGGGCAATGGCAACGTCAGGGCTTGGACGGTTTCCAGGCCGAGCATCATGCGCCATCCCGGGAGGCGGTTCTGCATCGAGCTCGTACTGGGCAAAGTCGCGGCAGAGCCTCTGTGTAAATCGGCGGGCGCCACCGCAGGCTCGACACAAAAATCAGGCGCCATCACAGTGCCGGCGCCGTGAAGCGACAGTGCGATCAGCCCGTCCAGGTCGCTGCCCCAGGTGGACGCCTGCAGCGTGACTTGTTCGGTTCGTCCGTCTTCATGCTGCCATTGGCTCACAAAGGGCTCTTCTCCTTGCCCGAGCAGCAACACAGCTTCAGACACCAGTTCTCTTGGGCTGTTGAGCAGGGGCAGGTTTCTGGGCCCATACGCCCGCACCTGGAAGTGCAGTACGGGCTGTGCGACCCATGCTTCGGGCGGGGCGCTCGTGACGCGGAAGGCGATGTCCAAGCCCTCGCGCAGCAGGTCCACGCGTCGGTCGGTGAAGAACAGCTCGAAGCGCACGGCGGGATGCTGCTGCTGAAATCGGGCGAGCAAGGGGGTGAGCACATGCCGGCCAAAGCCCGCCGTGGCACTGATGCGCAGCGTGCCATCCAACTGATCACGCGTGTGGCGCAGCGCAAGCCGGGCGCCTTCGGCCGCGTCACGCACGGCGCGCGCCCGGGCGTGCAGGCGCCGCCCGGCTTCAGTCAGGCCCAGGCTGCGCGTGCTGCGGGCGAACAGCGTCAAGCCCACGGCGGTTTCGATGGCGGCGATGCGCCGGCTGATGGCCGCGCGGGTCAGCCCGAGGTCGCGGGCGGCTTGAGCGAAGCTGCCGGCTTGTGCGATGCGGGCGAACAGCTCCAAGGCGTTGGCGTCCAACGCGTGCTCTGCGGCGGTCTGCCGGCGACGCGTCACCAGCGCATTCGGCCCATTCTTTGTTGACATTTGATTGACGATGAAGCGCCCTTAGCGCAACTTCTGCTTCAAAGATCGCCAATCTAGACTGCCGCAGCCGGCAGCACAAGCGCGGCATCGCAGTCCCAGAGGTGTTCATGTCCCAGCCCCAACCCCCCGCCTTCCACGCCCGCGGCACGACCCCGTTCGCCGTGTCGCCTGAGCTTGACGCCAGCGCCCAGGTGGCCACCACGCCCATCTCCCTGCCGTGCAGCGACGGCCGCCAGCTCGCCGCCACCTGGTTCCAGCCGCCCTCCGGCATGCCGGTGCGCGCAGTCGCCGTGATTGGTTGCGCCACGGCGGTGCCCGCCAGCTATTACCGCCACTTCGCGGAGTGGATGGCCCGCCGCGGCTATGCGGTGTTGAGCTTCGACTACCGCGGCATCGCGACTTCCAAAGCGGCGCTTCAACCGGGCGAAGACGTGCGCTTGCGCGATTGGGCGCGGGTGGACATGGCCGCGGCGCTGCACGCGGCGCACGAGCGGCGCCGCGCGGAAAGCGCCGCGCAGGGACACGACCTGGGCCTGCTGTGGGTGGGTCATTCGCTGGGGGGCAATGCGGTGGGGCTGGTGCCCGGTTTTGAGACCCAGGTGGATGCCGTACTCGGCGTGGCGGCGCAGGTGGCCTATGTGGGCCACTGGTCGGGCTGGGCGCGGGTGCAGGCGTGGACGTTCTTTCACGTGGTGCTGCCGCTGCTCGTGCGCTTGTTGGGCCGCGCGCCCGGGCGCGTGCTCGGCCCGCGTGCGCAAGACCTGCCAGCCGGTGCGGCGCGTGAATGGGCGGCCTGGGGCCGCACGCCCGGCTTCCTGTTCGGCGACCCGACGCTGGCGAGCGAGCGTGCGTACCACCGTTTCTCGGGCGCGGTGCACCTGTGGAGCATCACCGACGACCACCTCTTCGGCCCCGCGGCGGCGGTGGACGCGCTGGCCCGCGAATTCAGCGGCGCCCGCGTGGCGCGCCACACGGTGGCGCCGGCGGATTTGGGGGTGAAGAAGATCGAGCACTTCGGGCCGTTCCGGCGCGACCTGGGCGCGCAGCTCTGGCCGCGCCTGCTGGCACCGCTGGAGGCGGCCACGCCCAAGCTGGCCGCGCGGCTGCGCCCGTAACGCCCGAGGGTGACGCCCCGCGTCGCGTCGCCCGCGCAACGGGGCTGACGGCGCGGCGCCACGGTCACGCGTGCGTCATGGCGGCCGTGCAGCATGGCCGCCATGTCGACGACGCCCTTTCCCCCCGCCGCCGTTGCCACCCGCATGGAGCCGGGTCCCGATCCAGAGCCGGATCGCGCCACCCTGAAGGTGCGCACGGTCTGGATCTCGGACCTGCACCTGGGCACGCCCGGCTGCCAGGCGCAGGCGCTGCTGGACTTCCTGCGCGACGTGGAGTGCGAAACGCTCTACCTCGTGGGCGACATCATCGACGGCTGGCAGCTCAAGCGTTCGTGGTACTGGCCGCAGGCCCACAACGACGTGGTGCAGAAGCTGCTGCGCAAGGCGCGCAAGGGCACGCGCGTGGTGTTCATTCCGGGCAACCACGACGAGTTCGCGCGCAAGTACCTCACGCACAACTTCGGCGGCGTGGATGTGGTGGAGGAAGCCCTGCACATCACCGCCGACGGCAAGCGGCTGTGGATCACCCACGGTGACCTGTACGACGGCGTCGTCCAATGCGCACGTTGGCTGGCCATTGCAGGCGACCTGGCCTACGAGTTCACGCTCAAGGTGAACCGCTGGTTCAACCACATCCGCGCCAAATTCGGCCTGCCGTACTGGAGCCTGTCGCGCTACCTGAAGCACAAGGTCAAGCGCGCGGTCAGCTACATCAACGAGTTTGAAAACGCGGTGGCTCGCGAGGCGCGCAAGCGCGGCGCGCATGGCGTGGTGTGCGGCCACATCCACCATGCCGAGATCCGCGAAATCGACGGCATCCTGTACTGCAACGACGGCGACTGGGTGGAGAGCCTGACCGCGCTGGTGGAACACCACGACGGCCGCCTGGAAATCATCGACCGGGGCGAGCAAGCCGCGCTGCCCGGCATGGCACCCGCCGCCAAGCCCGCGCTGGCCGGTGCGCCGGTGGCGCCAACTCCCAGCCCTGCCGTGGCGCCGGTTCAAGTGCCCGTGCCGGTGCGGGTGGCGGCGGAAGCCGAAACCCTCGGCTGACCCCGCCACGCTCGTCAAAGGGCGCGGCTGAGCGGCCCCGCGACTGGCCCACCGCGCGGGGCGCGGCAGCCAGCGGCAGCGCCCGCCGGGCCGACTCAGCCCACCCGCTTCAGCAGCGCTTGACCCGCCCGCAGCTGCGCGCCCGTGGCCACGCCCTCGGCCAGCTCGAAGCCTGGGGGCACGAACACGAGGATGGTGGAGCCGTGCTCGAACCAACCCATTTCCTGCCCCTTGGTATGCGGCGCCTGGCACGGCATCTCGTTCGCGCCGCGCCGGCCCAGGTGCAGCAGCACGTTCAGAAAGTGCAGGCGAATGCTCGCCACCAGAATGGCCGCCACCGGCACCAGGGCGATGGGCTCGCCCGTGCGCAGCCGCAGGCGCACCACGGCGCGCTCGTTGCGGCAAAACAGCCGCTCCACGCGTTGCAGCGCGATCGGGTTCACGTTCCAGGTGTCGCCGCTCAGGTAGGTCACGTGCTCCACCGTGCCGTCGGCCGGGGCGTGGAAGCGGTGGTACATCGCTGACGTCAGCCGCAGCGTCACGTAGCTGCCGCCCTCGAACACGCGGGCGTCCTGCGTCGGGCCGAACAGCTCGGCCGTGGCGTACGGAAAGCCCTTGGCCTGGTAGACCTGGCCCTGCCGCACCTCACCGCATGCGCCCACGATGCCGTCGCTCGGGCTGCACAGCACGTCGGCCCGGGCGTCGAACACGCGCGAGCCCGGCTTCAGCTCGCGGGTGAAGCAGTCCTTCAGCGAACGGAACTCGGTGTGCTTGGCCTCGCTCAAGTCCAGCGGCGTGAAGCAGCGCCACACCGCCATCGACACCCGCGTCAGCAGCGGGCTCTCGATGCGCGAGAACCAGCCCATGGCCCGGGTCAGCGCGATGCGCGGCACGCGGTTGGTGAGCAGGAAGTTCAGGTCCTCCTGGGCCACCAGGCGCTGGAACCAGCCGCGGGTGGAAGGGGTGGTCATGGCTTTGTCATTCATGGCGCTGTCAAGCGTGGCAGGTACATCTGAAACCTTCGTGAATATGCGGAACCCGAGATGGACGAAACCCTGACCCTGTCGGCCCTGGCGCTGGGCGTGCTGGCGCTGCTGCCGGCGGCCAAGCGCCGGCTGGAACTCTCGCGCGCCAAGCACCGTTCGCTGGCGGGCCACTCCCGCATGGCCAAGCGCCTGGCGCGCTGGGTGCCCGGCTACGCGTACGACGAGACGCAGTTCTTCGCGGCCGACGGCGCGCCCCCCGAGGTGGCCGCCCAGCGCCGCGCCGCGCTGCAGCGCCTGGGCGCCGAGTTCGACCGGCGCTACGCGCAGACGCTCGCCGCCACCGAGATCGCCCGCGACACCATTTCCGACCTCAAGTTCACCGGCCGCTACCGCGTGCCCTTCCAGTTCAGCCCGGTGCTGCGCCAGCACCTGCGCGTGGGCGCCTTCCTGCAGTCCAGCCAAGGCGTGCAGGTGCAAGACCTGGATGGCAACCGGCTGGACGACCTCACGGGTTCATACGGCGTGAACCTGCTGGGCTACGACGCCTACAAAGACTGCATCGACGAAGCCGTCGCCACCGCCCACGCGCTGGGCCCCGTGCTGGGCGCCTACCACCCCTGCGTGCTTGACGTACTCGGCCGCCTCAAGGCCATCTCCGGCCAGGAGGAGGTGAGCTTCCACATGAGCGGCACCGAGGCCGTGATGCAGGCCGTGCGGCTGGCGCGTTATCACACCAAGAAAAAGCGCCTCGTGCGCTTTGCCGGCGCGTACCACGGCTGGTGGGAAGACGTGCAGCCCGGCCCCGGCAACCCGCTGCCCCCGCGCGAGACCTTCACCCTGCAAGACATGGCCGAGCGTTCGCTGAAAGTGCTGGCCACGCGGCGCGACATCGCCTGCGTGCTGGTCAACCCGCTGCAGGCCCTGCACCCCAACGCCAACGCGCCGGGTGACTCCGGCCTCATCGACGGCAGCCGCCGCGCCGCGTACGACCGCGAGGCCTACACCGCCTGGCTGCGCCGCTTGCGCGAGGTGTGCACCGCGCGCGGCATCGTGCTCATCTTTGACGAAGTGTTCGTGGGCTTTCGCCTCGCCCCGGGCGGCGCGCAGCAGTACTTCGGCGTCAAGGCCGACCTCGTCACCTACGGCAAGACGCTGGGCGGTGGCCTGCCCGTGGGCGTGGTGTGCGGCAGCCGCGCCCTCATGACCCGCTACCGCGACGACCGCCCGGCCGACATCTGCTTTGCCCGTGGCACCTTCAACGCCCACCCCTACGTGGTGGCCGCCATGGCCGCCTTCCTGAAGCGGCTGGAGCGCGCCGATGTGCAGGCGCTGTACGACGGGCTGGACGCGCGCTGGAACGCCCGCTGCGCGCAGTTCAACGCGCGCCTGGAAGCGGCCGGTGCTCCGGTGCGGCTGGCCAACCTCTCCACCATCTGGACGGTGCTGTACACCCAGCCCGGCCGCTACCACTGGATGCTGCAGTTCTACCTGCGCAAGCACGGCCTGGCGCTCAGCTGGGTGGGCACCGGGCGGCTCATCTTCAGCCTCAACTACACCGACGCCGACTTCCAGCGCGTGATGGACCGCTTCATCGCCGCGTGCGACGAGATGCGAGCCGACGGCTGGTGGTGGACAGCGCCCGAGCTCACCGCCCGCACCATCCGCCGCGGCGTGTTCCGCGAGATGCTGGCGCAGAAGTTCTGACGGGGCTCAGCCCGCCAGCTTGGTGCGGAAGAACGGGGCCAGCACCGACACTGCTTCGTCCACGTACGCAGGCACGTCGTACAGCGACATGTGGTTGGCGCCTTGCACCACGTGCAGCGTCTTGTCGGTGCTGGCGGCGCGTGCCAGCAGGTCCTCGCTCATCCACTTGCTGCCCGCCGCGCTGCCGGCCACGGCCAGGATGGGCTGGGTCAGGTAGGCCTCGGCCAGGTGGTAGGCGTCGTAGGTGATGAGCTGGGTCAGGTTGCGGGCCAGCGCATAGCCCGGGGCGCGGGGGTGCTCGGCGCGGGGCGTGTGGTAGTACTCCCAGGCCTCGGCCAGCTCGGCGTTGGGCGCGTCTTCCTTCTTCAGCGGGGCCAGCGGGATGGTGACAAGCTCGGGCTTGCCGGCATCGGCCGTGCGGGCGCTGGCGCCGAAGTCCAGGTAACCCACGGCGTCGGCGTCCTTGACGTTGTTCTCCCAGCCATTGCGGAACATCTGGCCGATGTTCACCGCGCTCACCAGGCCCAGGGCCTTGATGCGGCGGTCGTTGATGGCCGCGTTGGCGCTGTAGCCCGCACCGGCGCAGATGCCCATGGCGCCGATCCTGGCGGCGTCCACGTAGGGCAGCGTGGTCAAGTAGTCGATGACGGCGCTGATGTCTTCGGTGCTGACGTACGGGTTCTCCAACTGGCGCGGCTCGCCGGAGCTGGCGCCCTGGTACGAGCGGTCAAACGCGATGGCGATCAGCCCGTGCTCGGCCAGCTTGCTGGCGTACAGGCCGGCGGTCTGCTCCTTCACTCCGCCGCCCGGGTGGGAGACGACGACGGCGGCGTAGGTCTTGGCCGCGTCAAAGCCGGCCGGGAAGTACAGGGTGGCGGCCATGGTGATGCCCAGGCCGTTGAGGTTCTTGAACGTGACGTTGGTGGACATGGATTCGCTCCGTTTCGGGTGGGTTCGCTGCCGGTGGGCGGCGACATGGATGAATCCTAGGAATTGGATTGACTTTGATAAACCACCGATCGCGAACATGACTGCATAGCTAGACTAAACAATATGCCCATCGAGCCCTCACTGGTCGCCTCGCTGACCTGGTTTGCCCACATCGCCCGCCACCGCAGCTTCACCAAGGCGGCCACCGAGATGGAGGTGACCCGCGCCGCGCTGTCGCAGCACCTGAAGGGGCTGGAAGAGCGGCTGGGCGTGCGCCTGCTGAACCGCACCACGCGCGACATGTCGCTGACCGACGAAGGCCAGCGGCTGCTGGACGTGTTGCAGCCCGCGCTGACCGGCATCGAGCGCGCCGTGGCCGAACTGGGTGAGGCGCACGAGGCGCCGTCCGGCCTGATCCGATTGAACTCTTCGCGCATCGCGGCGCGCCTGCTCATCGAGCCGCACCTGGGCGAGTTCCTGGCGCGGCACCCCAAGCTGCGCCTGGAGCTGGTGGTGCACGACGGCTTGTCCAACATCGTGGCGGACGGCGTGGATGCCGGCCTGCGCCTGGGCGAGAGTCTGGACGAGCACATGGTGGCCGTGCCCGTGTCGCCGCCCATCGAGATGGCGGTGGTGGGGGCGCCCGCGTATTTAAAGCGCCACGGGGTGCCGCAAACGCCGGCCGACCTCATGCAGCACAACTGCCTGGCCTACCGCTTCACCTCCAGCGGCACGCTGGACCGGTGGTCGTTCACCGCGCCCGAGGCCGACGGCGCCACCGTGGTGTTCGAGCCCAAGGGCAGCGCCGTCTTCAACGACGACGAGAACCTGCTGAACGCCGCCCTGCAAGGCGTGGGCCTGATCAAGTACCTGGACCTCGGCGTGCGCCAGCACCTCGCCGAGGGGCGTCTCGTGCGCGTGCTGGTGCCCTGGTGCCGGCCCTTCCCGGGGTTTTATCTGTACGTGCCGTCGCGGGCACAACTGCCCGCCAAAACCCGCGCGTTGATGGACTTCTTGATCGAGCGGCGCTCCCGCCTCGCGCAGCCCCTGCGCTGAGCCCATGAAAAAGGCCCGCATCGCGGGCCTTGTCCTTTGGAGTGTGCGGATGCTCAGTGCGCCGAGCCGCCCACGTGCTCCATCGGGTCGATCAGCTCGCCGCGCAGCAGGTGCAGCGGGGCCTTGTGGTACAGGTAAATGTCGTGCACCGGGTCGGTCAGGATCTTGGTCATCCAGGCCAGGGCCTGCACCGCGCCTTGCGTCACCCACAGCTGGCCCACGCGGAACAGCAGGCCCGCCACGCCCAGGCAGAACCAGGCCATGCCCACGTCTTCCAGGTAGCCCTTCAGGCCCACGGCCGGCTCGATCCAACCGCCCAGCGACGGCGCCACCCACAGCACCGCCGGCAGCGCCACCCACACCGCCAGCAGCACGATCTTGCGGCGGATGTTGTAGCCCACCTTGATCGCTTCCTTGTGCTCGTCGGTGGCCTGGTTCACCTCGTCGTAGCCGCGCGGCTCGAAGAAGAAGTGGCCGGCCTGGCGCGTCGTCATCGACACGCACCACGCGAGCAGCGCCGCCCACGCCGGGTTCACGAACACCAGCGCGTACGACACCAGAAAGCTGATCGCGCTGATGAAGTGCAGGCTCTGGTTGATGCGGCTGTGGTGGTAGTAGCGGTGGTCATCCCAGCGCTGCGTCTTCAGGGTTTGAAAGAACTCGTTCACGTCCCGTCCTTGAGGTGAGGTTGGAGGTCGGGCCGCATGGTGGTGGCCGTGCGTGAAAACGCCGTGACGGTGCGATGGCAGCGCCCCTGTCATCGTTCTGTTGCAGGCCGCCGTGACCATGCACGCATGAACACCGCACACGACGCCGACGCCCTTCTCGTGGACGACCTCCCCGCGCCGCGCCATTCGCGCCGGCTCGCCGTGGTGACCGAGACCTACCCCCCGGAAGTCAACGGCGTGGCCATGTCCATGGCCCGCGTGGTGGACGGCCTGAACCGCCGCAACCACGACGTGCAGCTGATCCGCCCCCGCCAGCCCGCCCGCGCCACGCCGCCCAGCGGCCACCCCGTGGTCGACGAAGTGCTCACCAAGGGCCTGCCCGTGCCTCTGTACCCCAACCTGCGCATGGGCGTGCCCAGCAAGCGCGCGCTGGTGAAGCTGTGGTCGCTCAAGCGGCCCGACGTGGTGCACATCGCCACCGAAGGGCCGCTCGGTTGGTCGGCCCTGCAGGCCGCGCAACACCTGGCGCTGCCCGTCACGTCCGACTACCGCACCAACTTCCACGCCTACGGCAAGCACTACCGCCTGGGCCTGCTCAGCAAACCCATTATGGGCTACCTGCGCAAGTTCCATAACCGGTGCGACGCCACCATGGTGCCCACCGAAGCCCTGCGCCAGCTGCTGGCCGAGCGCGGCTTCGAGCGCCTGAGCGTGGTCGGCCGCGGCGTGGACGCCCAGCGCTTTGACCCCGCTCGCCGCAGCGCCGAGCTGCGCGCCAGCTGGGGCGCCGGGCCCGACGACCTCGTGCTGGGCTACGTGGGGCGCCTGGCGCCCGAGAAAAACCTCGGCGTGGTGCTGGCCGCCTATGAAGCCGTGAAAGCCCAGCAACCCGGCGTGAAGCTCGTGTTCGTGGGCGACGGCCCCATGCGCGCCGAGCTTGCCGCGCGCGCCCCGCAGGCCCATTTCGCCGGCTCCCGCAGCGGCGACGACCTCGCCGCCCACTACGCGGGGCTGGACCTCTTCCTCTTCGCCAGCCTCACCGAAACCTTCGGCAACGTCACCACCGAAGCCATGGCCAGCGGCTGCGCCGTGGTGGCCTTTGACAGCGCCGCCGCGGGCGAACTCATCCACAGCGGCGTGAACGGCTGGCTGGCCGGCGCCGGCCGCGAGGAAGACTTTGTGGCCACCACCCGCGTGGCCGCCAGCCACCGCGCCGCGCGCCTTGCCGTGGCCGAAGCCGCCCGCGCCACCGCCCGCCGGCTGGACTGGGGCGACATCACCGCCCGCTTCGAAGGTGTGCTGGAAAGCGCCATCGCCCGCGCCGAACCCGTGTTTGCCATGCAGGGCTTGCAGCCGGCGGCTTGAGCGGTCAGGGCGGGCTCAGGCCGCCGCGCGCGCCGCCGAGGCCACCAAAGCCTCCAGCACGGCCAGGTCCACATCGCTCAGCCGCCGCAGGTACAGGCAGCCCTTGCCGGTTTTGTGCCGGCCCAGCCGGGCCAGCAGTTCGGCATGGTCGGGCGCGGCGTGCAGGCCGTACAGGCTGATGTCGCCCTTGCGCGAGGCAAAGCCCACGCGGCAGGTTTCGCCCTCGCGCCCGCTGTCGTAGCGGTAATGCAGCCGGCCAAACCCGACGATGCTGCTGCCCCACATCTGCGCCGGCTCGCCCGTGGCGCGGGCCATCAGCTGGGCCAGGGCCTCACAGTCCTGCCGCCGCGCGGGGTCGTCCAGGGCGGCCAGGTGGGCATGCACGCTGGCGGGCGTGGGTTGAGTTTTGTTGGCAGCGGCCATGGCGGTGCGGTGTCGGTCCGGCGGGGTGGGGCAGTTTGGCGCGCCGGAGCAGGCCCGGCAAGCCGTGCGGGTCTCAGGTCTTGCAGCCCGGATGCTGGGGTGAGCTTGGCGAACCCCGGCGTCGTGCGCTGCTGCACCGTTGGGGTTCTCTGCGTGCACCCCAGCCTGCGAACGTGTGGGCGCTCAGCTTTCGGGGTCATGCGCGAACTCGCGCAGTTCCTGCGCGCAGCGGCACGCGGCGGCGATTTTGGCGGCCCATTGCACGGCGGCGTCGCGGGTGGGCAGCTTCAGCACACAGAAGCCGCCGTCGAGGTTCTGGGCGGCGGGGTCGGTGTTGGGCCCGGCGTGGCCATCGCCCTGCACCCGCAGAGGCGCCACGCCGGAGTGAATGCCGCCGGCAAACACGTACACACCGGCGGCCTTGGCTTCGCGCACCACGGCGCGGGCAGCGTCTCCCACGGCGGGCAACTCGTGCGGGGGCACCTGCATGGCGGCGGCTGGGAAGGAGATGAGGTAGTGCGTCATGGCGGGTTCCAGTCGGGTGGGGTGGCGATGTCAGCGCGGCGCGGAGCGACTGTCGCTGCTGCGGGCCATCAGCGGAACATGCACCTCCATGCGCGACGAGGGCTGATTCGGGTCGAAGTCCTCCCCATAGCGCTCGAACAAGGGCGATGCGGCTTGCGCGTAGCCCGACGAAGGCAGCCACGTGTTCAGAATGAAGTCGAAGGCGGCGCCCGTCTCTGACACCGCGAACTCAAAAACCGCGTACAGGCCCGCCGCAAGGGTGACGGCGGCCATGCCCGCTGGGGCCGGCTCCGCCGGGCCTGCGACAGGCAAGCCGGCCAGGTAGTTCAGCTCACCACCGGCGCCCACATTCATCTGAATGACGCCGTAGGCCACGCCGGGTTCCAGCACGGGGCTGATGTCCTGCGCGCGCTGCAAAAAGCGCGACCAGAGCGCGGGAATCTCCGGTGACATGGGTTGGGTGACGATCGGCAAGCCGACAACGACGCGCGGCGTGTGCGTCACGAGGGTGGGCTTCATGGCGTGCTCCTGGCTGGCGAGGGTGGCGCGGCGCTGCGCCAACTCCACGACGATTCAGCAGGGCCTGAATCGACAGCCAGTAGGCTGGGGTGAGTTTGGCGAACCCCAGCGTCGCATGCGGCTGCACCGTTGGGGTGCTCTGCGTTCACCCCAACCTACGAGCTGCCCGCTGTCCTGCGGCAGCGGCTCCAACCCATCCCCCCGCCCTTCCACGGGAAGGGAGCGAGTCGCCCTCTGCCGTCACCGGGGCCTGCCACTTCGTCTGCATTCCCCGCCGAACGGCAAGCGTCAGGCGTTGCGCCACCGCGTCAAGGCCGAGTCCTCCGGGTGGCCTGGCGGCCAGCCCGGACACGGTGACATGCCGATTGAGCTACGTCGCTGGAGGCTCATTGCGGCCTTTCAGCCGCCGCACATTCCAGTACTCCAACAGCGTTACGAGCGTGAAGAAGCCAGCAGCAAGGCCACCCAACTTCGCAAGCCACACGACACCGAAGAAGAGAGAACCCACGGCCACCAGCAGCAGGAAGCCGATGAGCCGCAGCCCACTCTTTACTCGCACTTTCGACTGCTCGATGCGTTCGTTGATGTCCATGGTGTTCATTTCTGGCAGGTGCAATCGTCGCGACTCACTGCGGCAGTCAGTGGCGCGCCATAGATGCCCGCTACGCTGCCCCGGAAGCCCCACTCAACAGCCGTCCGGAAGGCGGTCGAACCATTCATCCAGCTATTGAAGCCGGCTGAGATGGCCATGTAGTTGAAGCCGGCATTGACCTCTGCGAAGCGCTGTGGGATGAGCCAGTGATGCAGGCTTTGACCGTTGGCCGCCAACCACCGTTCACCGTTACCCGCAGCGACGCTCCATGTGTCGCGCACTGCGCCCCAACTCCGGCCATCGGAGAACACTCGGCCAACGCCTCTTGCAACACGTGTCCCGAGGTCTCCTGCTCGTCCCATCTGGTTCAAGGCATTGCGGCCAAGGTGGGCACCTCCAAACGCCAAGCTCAAGCCGATTGCTCCCCACTCTCCGTTGCTGTAAGCAATGGAGCAGCGGTTCACCGCACCGTCTGTTCCCATCCAACGTCGGACCACTCGCGTGCCACCGAACGACAGCGTGTCACCGAACCCAGCAGCCCCATCAACCAGCCAGTCAGGCAGCGGGTCACCCCACGCCCAGAGGCCATAGGGGTCCATGTACATCAACGGGTTTCCGTTGACATAGGCATACGTGTTGATGCCACCCGCGAGCCCGATGGGGTCAGATTGAACATACCTCCCCAACCCCGGGTCATACACCCGGAAGTAGTTGTAATGCTTGCCGCCCAGTGCTTCGTACTCCTGGCCCGGAAAGCGCAGGTTGTGCTGCACGGCGGGTTGGCCGGCGGTGGGTTGTTCTTCGGCGGGCATGGCGCCAAAGGGTTCGCCCATCCAGCGCCAGCGCAGGTTGCCGGCGGCGTCCAGCAGCATGCGGGGCGTGTCGAGGTGGTCGGTGTGCACGGCGTACAGCTGCATGCCGGCCCCGGCTGTTTTGATGACCGCCACCGGCGTGTCGCCCAGCCACACGTATTCCGTCAGCGCCGTGCCATCGGCCGCGTACTCGCCCAGCAGGTGGTGGCTCTGGTCGTAGGCGTACACGGTGATGGTGCGTGCGCTGGTGCTGGAGCCCGTCCATTGCGCGCGCTTGATGCGGTGGGCCATCGTGTCGTAGGTGTACTCCACGCCCGCGCTGCTGCCCTGGGTGAGCGTGGCCAGATGACCCTGCACGCCATAGGTGGCGGTGTAGCCGGTGCTGGAGCCCGCCTGCGCATCGCTGAGCGTGCTGCCGTCGGGGTCGTAGCTCAGGCTGCGGGCGGGGTTGGTCAGCGCGGCGCGCAATTGCAGTCCCGGGCGATCTCGGCCAGGCGGCGTTGCAGCTTTTCATTGGCCTTGCCGGCGCGCACCAGTTGCGAGGCTTGCACGAATTCGGCCATGGCGCCGCTTGCCGCCTGGCCCGCCCGGATGGCGCGCTGGCCGAGCGGCGACCCGTAAAACGCCAGCAATTGGTCCAGCTCTTCGTCGCTGAAGTCCTTGGCGAAGCTCTGAGCCCAGACGTCGGCGATTTCGCGGGCTTCGATGGGGGCCTTCAGGTCGGCGGCAAACACGTCGGCTGCCTCCTGCAGTTGGGCCACGTAGAGCGGTGCGGGGCGTGCGCGATCAATCAGCTGTTGCAGGGCTTGCTGAACCTGGGCTTTGTCACTGGCCACCTGTCGGTCGATGGACAACTGCGCCGCGGCGGTTACTTGCGTCACCTCCACCAGTTGAAGCAGTTTTTCGTTTCGGGTGCTGGCTTGGGCTGGCGCGATGAACCAGACCAGCGCGGTCATGCCAGCAAGCAAGAGGGTGGTGCGTGAGCGGCAGATGTGCATGAGGCGGCGAGTTGCGGCCCGTACAGGGCCGTGGGTTGAGCGCCCGCGGACTATGCCCAACCTCTGGCTGCGCAGCGCGGTCTGTCTCAAAGGTCGCGGGGTGAGTATTTCCGCCGCCTCGCCTCCACCCCCATCAACCCCGCAATCGCCCCCGCCACCAACACCCCCAGCCCGCTGAGCGTCACCCCAATCGGCACGCCGGCCGCCTCGCACACGGCGTAGGCGGCCAGCATCGCCAGCACGCTCAGGTTCTCGTTGAAGCCTTGCACGGCGATCGAGCGGCCGGCGCTCAGCAGCACGGCGCCACGGTGTTGCAGCAGGGCGTTCAGCGGCACCACCATGGCGCCGCCCACGGCGCCCACCAGGGCCAGCGTCAGGGCGGCGGTGGTGAGTTGGTCGATCTGTGCCACCACGGGCATCAGCAGGCCCAGGGCCACGCCGGCCCACAGGCCGTGGCGGGCCTGGTGCAGCGCCAGCCAGCGGCCGGCGGCGGCGGCGCCGGCAATCACGCCCACGGCCACGGTGGCTTGCAGGTAGGCGGCCTGGCTCAGTGGCAGGTGCAGCACCTCGCCGGCCCAGCGCAGCACGGCAAATTGCAGCGTGGCGCCCACGCCCCAGAACAGCGTGGTGGCGGCGAGCGACAGGCTGCCTTCGGCGTCGCGCCACAGCCGCAGGTTGGCCGCCCGAAATTCGCGCAGCAGCGCCGCCGGGTGCAGGGCGGCGCTGGGCTGGCGCTGGCCGCTGTCAGGAATGCCGGCGTTCAGCACGCTGCTGGTGCCGTAGATGAGCAGCAGCGCCGCCAGCGACGCGGTCAGCGTGTTCACCGGCAGGCCCAGCGCCGCGCAGGCGGTGGCCCAGGCCGAGCCCAGCCACCACGGGCTGACCAGCGCGCCGCCCAGGCCCGCGCCCAGCAGCGCGGCCGACACCACGCTGATCTCGATCCAGCCATTGGCCCGCACCAGCGCGGCCGGCGTGGCCAGTTCGGTGACCAGCCCGTACTTGGCCGGCGCGTAGGCCGCCGCGCCCAGGCCCACCACGGCCAGTGCGGCCACCGGGTGCAGGCCCACCGCCAGCAGGGCCAGGCCGAGCATCTTTACCACGTTCATGGCGGCCATCACGCGGCCTTTGGCGAAGGCATCGGCCAGCGGGCCCACCCAGGGCGCCAGCAGCACGTAGGCGGCCATCAGCCCGACCTTCAGCAGCGGCGCCCACCAGGCGGCGTAGCCCTGTTGCACCAGTGCGGCCAGCGCCACGATGAGCAAGGCGTTGTCCGCCAGGGCGGAGGTGAACTGCGCGGCCATCAGGCGCCGAAAGCCCGGCGGCAGCGGCGGCGCGGCCGAGGGGCAGGGGGCGGCAATGCCGCAAGCGGCGTGGGGCGGATGGGCGGGGGCAGGCACGAGCGCCGCACTGTGGCGCCCCGACGTGAATTCGCCGTGAAAGCGCGCCACGCCTTGCGCGCAGTGGTGGAGGTGGGCCAGATGAGCAGGGCTTGAACCGGGGTGTCGCTCAAATCAAAGGCTGTTGTTTTGTACAGTTTCCGCGATGGAAGTTCAGGACAAGCTCGCCATCCTGGCCGACGCCGCCAAGTACGACGCCTCCTGCGCCAGCAGCGGCGGCGCCAAGCGGGACTCGCGCGACGGCAAAGGCATCGGCTCCACCACCGGCAGCGGCATTTGCCACTCGTACACGCCCGACGGCCGCTGCGTGTCGCTGCTCAAGGTGCTGCTCACTAACTGGTGCGTGTACGACTGCCTGTACTGCATCAACCGCAAAAGCAGCGACGTGCGGCGCGCCCGCTTCACGGTGGACGAGGTGGTGCAGCTGACGCTGTCGTTCTACCGCCGCAACGTGATCGAGGGGCTGTTCCTGTCCAGCGGCATCATCCGCACGCCCGACTACACGATGGAGCAGGTCATCGAGGTGGCGCGCCGGCTGCGCGAGCAGGAGCACTTCAAGGGCTACATCCACCTCAAGACGATTCCCGACGCCTCGCCCGAGCTGGTGGAGCGTGCCGGCCGGTATGCCGACCGGCTGTCCATCAACGTGGAGCTGCCCAGCGCCACCAGCCTCAAGGCGCTGGCGCCCGAGAAAGACGCCGATGGCATCCAGCGCACCATGTCGCGCATTCACCTGCGCCTGCAGGCCGCGCGCGAGGCCCGCAAGGAGGCCGATACGGTGCGGGCCCTGCCCGGCGCGGCGGCGCGCACGGCCAAGCCGCCCAGCTTTGCGCCGGCGGGGCAAAGCACGCAGCTCATCGTGGGCGCCGATGCGTCAGACGACCGGGCCGTGCTGCAGTTGTCGCACCGGCTGTACCGCGGCCAGGGGCTGCGGCGGGTGTACTACTCGGCGTACAGCCCCATCCCGCACGCCAGCCGGCAGCTGCCCCCGCAGGCGGCACCGCTGATGCGCGAGCACCGGCTGTACCAGGCCGACTGGCTGATGCGCTTTTACGGCTTCGAGGCCGACGAGATCGTGACCGACGCGGGCGGGCTGCTCTCGCTGCAGCACGACCCCAAGCTGGCCTGGGCGCTGGCCCACCCGGCGCAGTTCCCGCTGGATGTGGACCGCGCGCCGCGCGAGCAGTTGCTGCGCGTGCCGGGGCTGGGTGTGGGCTCGGTGGACAAACTGCTGGCCGCGCGTCAACACCGCCGCCTGCGCCGTGCCGACCTGCTGGCCCTGGGCCCCACCGCGCGCAAGGCACTGCCCTTTGTGGTGGCGGTGGACCACCGGCCCCGCCCGGCCGATGTGCAGGCGCTGGCCCAGCCCGCCGCGGCGCCGCAGCAGGCCAGCCTGTTCTGAACGGAAGCGTGGTGATGGAACTGCCCCTGCGCCACCCGTCGGACTGGGACGGCTTCTCGGCCCAGCTGCCCGCGCTGCTGGCCGGCGCCGGCGCGGGATGGACGCACGACCTCGGCGCCCAGGCCGCGCTGTTCGAGGCCGAGCCCGAGCCCGCCGCCGCACCGCACGCCGGCCCCTGGACCCCGCCGCCCGGCTGGGACGCCCTGGGCCGCAGCGTGGCCATGCACGACGATGACAGCCGCTACGCCCGGCTGCTGGCCTACGCCCGCCGGCTGCAGCAGGCGCCGGGCCTGTGGGGCGACGTGCTGGACGCCGACCGCCGCCACCTGAAGGCCATGGCGCGCCAGGTGGGGCGCGAGATCCACAAGATGCACGCCTTCGTGCGCTTTCGCGAGGTGGCCGACCCCACGGCCGCGGGCGGCCGGCGGCACGTGGCGTGGTTCGAGCCGGCGCACCATGTGCTGCGCGCGGTGGCGCCGTTTTTTGTGCGGCGGTTCGCGCAGCACCCTTGGGCCATCCTCACGCCGCGCGGCTGCCTGCACTGGGACGGCACGCGCCTGACCGGCGCCGGCCCCGCCCAGCGCGACCAAGCCCCCGCCGAAGATGCCGGCGAGGCGCTGTGGCTGACCTACTACCGCAGCATCTTCAACCCGGCGCGCGTGAAGGTGGCGGCCATGAAAAAGGAAATGCCAGTGCGCTACTGGGCCCAGTTGCCCGAGGCCCAGCTGATTGACGGCCTGCTGCGCGACGCGCCCCGGCGCGAGGGGCAGATGCGCGGCGTGTGATCGCGCCGGTCCAGCAGGGAGTGTTGGGCCGAGCGCCGGGCCGCCCCAAGCCGGCCCACAGGGCTGTCAGGGCCCTCAGGGCGCTCAGGGCGGTGTGCCTGCCCGCGTTCAGCGTGGCAAGCCCAGGCGGGGGCTTCAAATCCGCTCGAACAGCAGCGCCAGTTCGCTGGCAATCAGCAGTTCTTGCCGCGTCCAGGCGCGGGTGGGGTTGGCGTCCACCAGCCACAGCGCGCCGGTGAGTTCGGTGCCCCGGTACAGCGGCACTTCGATGCGCGCTTGGGCGGCGCCGGCGAGCGGCGCCAGCTCAGCATGGCAGGGGTGCAGAGCCGCGTCGGGCAGGGCCAGCGGCGCGCCGTGGCGGCGCAGCAGGTCCAGGTAGCGCGGGTGCTCGGCGGCGTGCAAGCCGGCGTCGCTCAGGGGCCAGCGTTGCACGTGGTCCAGCCCCAGGATGCGCAGGCTCGCCGCGCGCAACTCGGCCACCGCGTCAGCCGCCGGCAGGCTCGCCAGGCGCTGGCGTTGGCCGCACAGGTGCAGCAGCAGCTCTTCCGGCGTGACGGGCACGCTGCCGTCTTCGGCCGGTGGGGCCGCCAGCGTGGTGCGTGCGGGCAGCGACAGGCGCTCGATTTCAGACTGCAGCGCGAGGTGCTGCCACAGGTGCTCCAGCGCGCCGGCGGCGTCGCCCTCGGCTTGCAGCAGCTGCGCCAGTTGCAGGTGGGCTTGCCGGGCTTGCGCGCGGGCCTGGATGCGCTGGGCCAGTGCCAGGCCGTGGCGGGTGGAGCGCACGGCGGCGGCGTTGTCACCCCGGGCCAGCGCAATCTCCGTCCAGGTGCGGCTGGCGGCGGCTTCCAGCCAGGGGTAGCCGTGGCGCACGGCAATGTCCAGCGCCAGCCGGCAGTCGGCCACGGCCCAGTCCATGCGCTGGCGGGCCAGGGCGGCGCGGGCCAGGTGCCAGTGCGCCTCGGCCTCGAACACGCGGTGCCCGCCGCGCCGGGCGGCGGCCAGGCCGTGGCTGAAATGCCGCTCGGCGGCGGGCAGGTCGCCGGTTTCGATGCTGCCCACGCCGATGTTCAGCGCCAGCTTGGCCGCGAGGTAGGAGTCGTCGTCGCCGTCTTTGCTGGCCTGGGCCAGTTGCTCGGCGGCGTCGCGCATCTGGCGCAGGCCGCGGGCCCAGTCGGACTGCGCGTAATGGATCTGCCCGAGGCCAATGCGCGCCGCCACGCCGGTTTGCAGGTGGCCGCTGACCTCGGCCAGGTCCAGCGCGCGGCTCCACTGCTCGCTGGCCAGCTGGTACTCGCCCTGTTGGTAAGCCACGCGGCCCAGCGCCTCGCACACGCGCGCGGCCTGGATGGGCACGTGCCCGGCCGCCGCCTGCGCGCCAGCTTGCTCCAGCGCGGGCAGCAGTTCCAGCGCCTGGCCGCGCGGCTCCAGCAGGCTGAAGCGGGCGTAGAGCGCATCCACGCCGACAGCGATGTCGCCCGCGGCCAGGGCCTGGCTGCTGAGGTGGTCGAGCAGGCGGTCGGCCGCCGCGGGGTGGCGGTGGGCCACGCGGGCGATGCGGCTGAGCAGCTCGGCCAGGGCGTCGCTGGCGGCGGGGTGGAGGGTGAACACGGGCAGGATTCCGGGCAGGGCGGGGGGAGCGGGCGGTTTCTGACTGGTATTCTTGACCATCCTGGCGCGCTTTCGGGCGCCCGGGCCGCCCTGCCTCCATCGTTTGCAGAGCGTCGCGCAGCCCGGTCGGCACGGTCGTAGACCAGTTTAAAACCAATTGACGCCCCCTTGCGTTGGTATTAGAGTGGTATCGACTGATTCCCGTCGACCATGCCGCTCACGCTTGACCCCTCCCTGATGACCTCCCGCACCGCGGGCCGCCCGGTGCGCCACTGGGTGGGCATTGACGGGGGCGGCACCAGCACCCGCGCCCTGGTGGCCGATGCCACCGGCCGCGTGCTGGGCCGCGGCGAAGCCGGCGCGTCCGCCCTGGGCCAGGGCGCCGAGCAAGCCTGGCGGCACATCGCCCAAGCCATTGCGGCGGCGAACGTGCCGGGCCTGGAGCTGGCGCAGTGCGCGCTGGGCCTGGGCTTGTCAGGCACCGGCGTGCCGGCGCAGCTGGACGCGTTCGTGGCGGCCGACCCCGGCGTGGCGGCCTTCACCCTGGTGACCGACGGCCTCGTGGCCCTGCTGGGCGCCCATGGCGGCGAGCCCGGCGCGCTGCTGATCTCAGGCACCGGCTCGGTGGCCGAGGCTTTGCTGCCCGATGGCAGCCGCCGCATGGTGGGCGGCTGGGGCTGGCAAATCGGCGACGAAGGCAGCGGCGCCTGGCTGGGCCAGCAGGCCATGAAGCTGGCGCAAGCCGCGTTCGACGGCCGCGCCCCCGCTGGCAGCCTGGCCCACGCCGTGTGGCAGCGGGCCGGCGCTTCGCGTGAAGACCTGCTGAGCTTTTGCGCCGCAGCCGGGCAGGGTGGTTACGCCAGCCTCGCGCCGCTGGTGTTCGAGCACGCGGTGGACGACCCCGCCGCCGCCGCGCTGCTGGACCAAGCCGCCTTCGCCCTCGACGCGCTGGCCACGGCCGTGCATCCCACGCTGCCGCTGGCGCTGGCCGGCAGCATTGCCCAGCGCCTGAATGCCCGCCTCAGCCCGGCGGTGCAGGCCCGCTGCGTCGCCCCGCGCGGCGAGCCGGTGGCCGGCGCGCTGTGGCTGATCCAACAGCAAGAACAACCCCAAAAACAGCAACCAGAGGCCCGCTCATGAGCGCAGCTTTCGATTTCAAGCCGGACCCCAACGCCGCCTCGCCGCTGTACATGCAGCTGGCGCAGAGCCTGGCGCAGGCCATCCGCGAAGGCATCTTCCACGCCGACGAGGCGCTGCCGTCCGAGCGCGTGCTGGCCGAGCAACTGGAGCTCTCGCGCGTGACCGCCCGCAAGGCCATCGACCGGCTGGTGGAGCAGGGCCTGATCATCCGCAAGCGCGGCTCGGGCAACTACATCGCGCCGAAGCTGGAGCAGCCGCTGACGCGCCTGACCAGCTTCTCGGAAGAGCTGCACCAGCGCGGTTTTGTGCCCAGCTCGCGCTGGCTGCTGCGCGGCTTCACGCCCGCTGCGCCGGACGAGCAGCTGTCGCTGGAACTCAAGAGCGGCGAGCGCGTGGCGCGCCTGGAGCGCCAGCGCCTGGCGGACTCGGTCGTCATGGCCTACGAGGTGTCGGTGCTGCCGCAAAGCGTGCTGCCCGACCCGCAGAAGGTGGAAGCCTCGCTGTACACCCACCTCGGCGACCGCGCCCCGGTGCGCGCGTTGCAGCACATCCGCGCGCTGAACGCCGACGCCAAGCTGGCCGGCCTGCTGGAAGTGCCGCTCGGCGCCGCCGTGCTGTTCATCACCCGCGTGGGGTACCTGGCCACGGGCCAGGCGGTGGAGTTGACGCATTCGTACTGCCGCAGCGATTACTACGACTTCGTCGCGGAAATGAGGCGCGACTGATGCGGTTGGAGGGCGACATCGTCACGCCGCAGGGCGTGATCTCCGGCCACCTGACGGTCGAGCACGGCCGCATTGCGTCGGTCAGCGGCACGCCGATCGAGTCGGCGCGGGCCGGTGAGGGCGGCCGGCCGGTGCTGCTGCCGGGCTTCATCGACACCCACGTCCACGGCGGCGGTGGGCGCGACACCATGGAAGCCGGCGACGCCATCGCCACCATCGCCAAGCGCCACGCGCGCCACGGCACCACGGCCTTTCTGGCCACCACCATGACCGCGCCGGTCGGCGAGATCGAGGCCGCGCTGCAGGCCCTGGGCCCGGTGTGCCGCACCCGCGGCCCAGGCCAGGCCCGCGTGCTGGGCGTGCACCTGGAGGGGCCCTACATCAACCCCGACCGGCTCGGCGCCCAGCCCGCGCACGCCATTCCGGCCACGCTGGCCGAGGTGCTGCGGCTGAACGCCTTCGCGCCCATCAAGGTGTTGACGATTGCGCCGGAAATGCCCGGCCACCTCGCGCTGATCGGCCCGCTGCGTGACGCGGGCATCCGCGTGCAGATCGGCCACAGCGCCGGCAGCTATGACGACGGCGTGGCCGCGCTGAACGCCGGCGCGGCGGGCTTCACCCATCTCTTCAACGCCATGCCGGGGCTGCACCACCGCCAGCCCGGCATGGTGGGCGCGGCGCTGGCGCATGGCCAGCACGCCGAGCTGATTCCCGACCTGCTGCACGTGCACCCCGGGGCCATCCGCGCTGCGCTGCGCTGCATTCCCGGCCTGTTCTGCGTGACCGACTCCACCGCAGCGGCCGGCATGCCCGATGGCGACTACCGCCTGGGCGAATACACGGTGCAGAAGTGCCTGGGCGGCGTGCGCCTGCCCGACGGCACGCTGGCCGGCAGCGCACTCACCATGGACCAGGCGCTGCGCAACCTCGTGCACACCCTGGGCCTGGACCTGGTGGAGGCCTCGCGGCGCACGTCGACCGCGGCGGCCGAGTACCTGGGCCTGCACGACCGGGGCTGCCTGGCCGCCGGCGCCTGGGCCGATGTGGTGGTGATGGATGGCGGGTTGCAGGTGCAGCGCGTGTTTGTGGAAGGTGAAGAGATCGATGTCGTCGTTGATGCTTGAAGAGGCGCTGAGCGCGCCGGACGTGGTGGCCCGCCAGCTGGCGGCCGACCCGCTCAGTTACGCCCGCCTGGGCCAGGCCCTGCAGGAGGTGCCGCCCACCAGCGTGCTGACGATTGCGCGCGGCAGCAGCGACCACGCCGCCCACTACCTCGCGTACCTCGTGATGGCGCGCCTGGGCCGGCTGGTGACCTCGCTGCCCATGTCGCTGATCACGCTGTACCAGAGCCGCATCCACTGCCAGGGCCTGCTGTCGCTGGCGTTCTCGCAGTCGGGCCAAAGCCCGGACCTGATCGCGCCGACGAAGTTCTTCCGCGAAGGCGGCGCCCGCACGGTGGCTTTCGTCAACGCCAGCGGCTCGCCGCTCGCGGCGGCGGCGGAGCACGTCTTCGAGCTGCACGCCGGCCCCGAGAAGAGCGTGGCCGCCACCAAGAGCTACATCGCCCAGCTGGTGGCGGGCGCCCGCGTGGTGGCCGCCTGGCAGCAGGACGACACGCTGCGCGCCGCACTCAACGTGCTGCCCATTGCGCTGGAGCAGGCCGCCAAGCTGGACTGGACCGCCGCGCTGCCGGTGCTGCAGAACGCCGAGCGCCTGTTCGTGCTGGGTCGCGGCACGGGCCTGGCCGTGGCGATGGAAGCGGCGCTCAAGCTCAAGGAAACCTGCGGCATCCAGGCCGAGGCCTTCTCGGGGGCGGAAGTGAAGCACGGCCCCATGGCCCTGGTGCGCGACGGCTACCCGCTGCTGGTGTTTGCCCCGCGCGGCCCGGCGCAGGCCGGCCTGCTGGCGATTGCCGAAGAGATGAGCACCCGCGGCGGCCGCGTGCTGCTGGCGGCGCCCATCGGCACGCCGTGCCCGGCCGGCGTGCAACTGCTGCCGCTGGTGACCACCGGCAACGAAGACCTGGACCCCATCGCCCTGGTGCAGAGCTTCTACCCCATGGTGGAAGCGCTGGCGCGGGCGCGCGGGTTCAACCCGGACGTGCCGCCCAACCTCGCCAAGGTCACCAAAACGCACTGAGACGACCCGCATGAGCACCTTCGACCCTGGCCGTCTCGTGATGGTCGACATTCCGGGCAAAACGCTGGAGGCCGAGACCGCGGCCTTCCTGCGCGCGCAACACATCCGCGCGGTGTGCCTGTTCCGCAAGAACATCGGCACCGAGGCCGAGGTGAAGGCGCTGATGGCCGACCTCATCGAGGTGCTGGGCCCCGAGGCGCTGATCGGCATCGACCAGGAAGGCGGCGCCGTGGTGCGCGTGACCTTCCTGCCGCAGCCGCCCTCGGCCATGGCCCTGGGCGCGAGCGGTGATACCACCCGGGCCGAAGCCGTGGGCGCCGCGGTGGCGCGGGGCTTGAAGTCGCTGGGCATCAACTGGAACTTCGCGCCCGTGCTGGACGTGAACAACAACCCGGCCAACCCGGTGATTGGTGAGCGCAGCTTCTCCAACGACCCGGCCGAAGTCAGCCGCCTGGCCGCGGCCTGGATGCGCGGCTCGCTGCGCGAAGGCGTGGCCTGCTGCGTGAAGCACTTCCCCGGCCACGGCGACACGCATGTGGATTCGCACCACGCGCTGCCCACGGTGGACAAGAGCCGCGCCGAGCTGGACGCGCTGGAGCTGGTGCCCTTCAAGGCCCTGGCGGCCGACGCGCCGGCCATGATGACGGCCCACATCGTCTACCCGCAGATCGATCCCGAGCGCCCGGCCACGCTGTCGCCCGAGTTGCTGGGCGGCATCCTGCGCCGCGACTGGGGCTATGACGGCGTGGTCATCACCGACGCGCTGATGATGAAGGCCGTGGCCGAGCGCTTCGGCTATGCCAAGAGCGCCGTGATGGCCATCGACGCCGGCGCCGACATGGTGCTGGCCCAGGGCTCGCTGGACGAGCAACTGGTGGCCATCAACGCGCTGCGCGAGGCCTTTGCCGACGGCCGCCTGACGGCCGAGCAAGGTGCCACCGCCAACCGCCGACTGGACCGCTTTGCCACCACCTACCCGGCCCGCGCCGTGGACGACAGCGCCGCCCGCGCGGCCGACCACGCGCTGATGGCCGAGGCCTGGGCCGCCGGCCTGACCGCCCTGCGCGGCGCCAAGCCGCCCGCGCTGAACGCGCCGATTCGCGTCATCGTGCAGGGCGACGTGCCCACCGACATGGTGTCCGAAGCCGGCCCCACCGGCGCGCAGGCTGTGGCGCTGTTCAGTGCCTTCACCGACGCCCAGGTGCAGATGGTGGACGACATCGTCCAGCTCGACTGGACCACCGTGCCCCAAGACGGCCGCGTGAACGTGCTCGTCTCCACCCGCCGCGCCCGCTACGGCCTGGCCGCAAGCGAGTGGCGGCCGGACCTGCACCTGTCGCTCTGGAACCCCTACCAGGCGCTGGACGTGGCCGGCCCCACGGTGCTGAGCTGGGGCTTCGCGCCCGGCGCGCTGGCCGGGCTGAAAGCCTGGCTGGAAGGCAAGACCCAAGCCACCGGCCGTGCGCCGCAAGGACTGCAGTGATGAGCGTCGCCGCCAAGAGCCCTTTGCGTTGGATCCCCAGCCTCTACTTCGTGCAGGGGCTGCAGTTCTTCGTCGTGAACCGCATCGCCGCCTTCATGCTCAAGAACATGGGCATGGACAACGAGGTCATCACGCGATGGCTCGGCGTTATCGGCATGGCCTGGGGCGTGAAGTGGTTGTGGAGCCCCTTCCTGGAGATGGTGCGCAGCAAGAAGCGCATCGTCGTGGCCATGCAATACCTCAGCGCCGCCGGTCTGGGCGCGATGGCGCTGGCCTTGCAGTTGCCGGTTTGGTTTGCCGCCGCCATTGGCTTGCTCTTCCTGCTGGCCTATGCGTCCGCCACCCACGACATCGCCTGCGACGGCCTCTACATGGGCGCGCTGGACAGCAAGCAGCAGGCGACCTTTGCCGGCTGGCAGGGCGCCTTCTTCAATGCGTCGAAGTTCCTGATCCTCGGCGGGCTGCTGGTGCTGGCCGGCAAGCTGGAAACCGGCATGGGCGTTGCCAACGCCTGGACGACCATCTTCGGCCTGCTGGCCGTGCTGCTCGTGGGCCTGGCCAGCTACAACGCCTACGCCTTGCCGGCCGCGCCGAATGCACAGCTCGGCCAACTGACCCTGGCCGGGACCTGGCGCCTGCTGCTGGATGTTGTCGTCGACCTGCTGCGCAAGCCCGGCATCTGGATGGCCCTGCTGTTCATCCTGCTGTTCCGGCTCGGCGAGGCGCAGACGCAGACCGTGGGGCCGCTCTTCCTGATCGAGCCGCGCGCCAAGGGCGGGCTGGGCCTGACGACCGAGCAGATTGGTGGCGTTTACGGCACGGCCGGCACGCTGGCGTTCCTCGTCGGCAGCATCCTGGGCGGCTACTTCACCGCCTGGCTCGGCCTGCGTCGTGCACTGCCCGGGCTGATCGTCGCGATGGCCGTGCCCAGCGCCGTGTTCTATTACCTCAGCGTGGCCCTGCCTGACGATCTGATCCGCATTGGCATCGCGGTGGCCATCGAAAACTTCACCTGGGGCTTTGGCTTCGTCGGCGTCATCCTGTTCATCATGCAGGTCATTGCGCCGGGCAAGTTCCAGACGGCGCACTACGCCATCGGGTCGGGTGTGATGGCGATTGGCCTGAGCGTGCCCACTTCATTCAGTGGTGACATTCAGAGAGCTCTGGGCTACCAGGACTTCTTCCTCTGGACCCTGGTCTGCGGCCTGCCCGCCTTGCTGCTGCTGTTCGTGCTGCCGCTGTGGCGCAAACCCGCACCGGCGGCGGTGGCCGCATGAAGTTCGTCGGCCTGATTGCCGCGTTGATGGCGCTGCCCGCCTTTGCAGCCGGCGGCGAGTTCTTCGACGACTTCTCCCAGCCCAGCCTCGACGCCCTGCGCGCCCACGGCTGGGTGCTGCGTGAGGGCACGGGCCACCCGGGCCTGCCGGGGGCCAGCTTCAAGGCCAGCCAGCTGTCGCTGAGTGGCGGCCTGCTCAAGCTCACGATGCGCACCGACGGCACGCCCGCCCACACCACGCTGGCCCAGCTGTGCGGGCCGCGCAAGTTCCTGGTGGGCACGACGACCGCGCGCGTGCGCTTCCGCGACACACCGGGCTCGCGCGACCCCATCATCCAGAGCTTCTTCCTGGCCGGCCCGCTCAAGCACGACTACGACCCCAACTTCAGCGAGGTCGACTTCGAGTACCTGCCGCACGGCGGCTGGGGCGAACCGGAGACGCGCCTGTACGGCGTGAGCTGGCACACCGTGCGCATCGACCCGTGGGAGTCGTTCAACCAGGCGTCCATCCTGCCAGGCAGCTTTGACGGCTGGCAGCTGTTGACCGTGCAGGTGGAGCCCACCCGCACGCGGCACTACGTGAACGGCCGGCTGATCGGCGAGCACACCGGCCGCAACGTGCCCAGCCAACCCATGGCGATCAGCTTCAACCACTGGATTTCGGCCGGTGCCGTGGAAGGCGCGCCGCGCGACTACGCCTTCGAGGTGGACTGGGTGCTGCACGCCGCCGGCAAGACCGTGAGCCCCCACGCCATGCAAGCCCGCGCCGCGCAGTTGCAGCGCCAGGGCGTGGCGCAACGAGACACCGTGCCCGACCGGGGCCTGACCAGCGAGTGCAACCTATGAAGCGAACCCTGATGGCCGCCGCGCTGGCCCTGGCTGCTGCCGTGACCCCGGCGCAGACGGCCCCGGTCGTGGGTGCCTACATCCTGGCCGAGCGCGGCGTGCAGGGCGTGGAGCAGCTGCAGCCCGGCCGCGTCACCCACCTGCTGTATGCCTTCTTGCTGATCTGCGGCGAAGGCGAGCGCAAGCAGGAGGCCGAGGCCTGCAAGGGCCAACCCAACTTCAGCATCGCGCCGCATGCCGACCAGGCCACCTTCTCTGCCGCCTCCGAGCGGTTGAAGGCCCGGGACCCCAAGGTGCAGGTGCTGGCCTCGGTGGGCGGCTGGGGCGGGTCCGACCCGTTCTTTCACCTCGCCGCCACGCGTGAGGGCCGCGCGGCGTTCGTGAAGCACGCCACCGCCTGGCTGCGTGCCCACCCCGGCTTTGACGGGCTGGACATCGACTGGGAGCACCCCGGCAACAACGGCGCCTCCAACGGCGTGCAGCTGGGCAGCAAGGCCGACGGCGAGCACTACGTGGCCCTGCTGCAAGACCTGCGTGCGGGCCTGGACGCGCTGGGCCGCGACACCGGCCGCCGCTATGCGCTGACCACCGCCATCAACAGCAGCCGCGAGCAACTGCAGCGCATGCCCATGGGCCGCGCAGCGAAGTCGCTGGACCTGGTGTTCATGATGACCTACGACTTCTTCGGCCCCTGGACGCGCCAGATCGGCAACCACGCCGGCCTGCGCAGCGTCCGCCCGGGCGACGACACCAGCCTGGAAGCCCAGGCCCGCAACCTGCGCGCGCAGGGCGTGCCGGCGGCCAAGATGGTGGCCGGCGTGGCCATGTACGCCCGCGCCTTTGACGGCGTGAAGGCGGACCGCAGCTACGCCAAGCCCTGGCCGAATGACGATGGCTCCGTGCCCTACAAGGACATCGCCGCACTGCAGGCCCGCGGCCTGAAGCCGGTGTTCGACGCCGGCACGCAGAGCTGGGCGCTGGTGGGCGACGGCAAGTTCGTGGGCTACGACGACCCGCGCACCGTGCGCGCCAAGGTGGCCTTCGCCAAGAAGGCGGGTTTGGCGGGCGTGTTCGCGTGGGAGTTGAGCCAGGACAACGGCGAGATCCTGGACGCGATGAACACGATGCGGCCGTGAACACCATCGCCCGCTGGCCGGACGCTGACGAGCCTGGGCTGCGCGAGCGCCTGCAGGCCTGCGCCGAGCCGGTGCTGCTGCCCGGCCTGGTGCGCCATTGGCCCGCGGTGCAGGCGGGCCTGGAGGCGCCGCTGGCCATCTGCCGCTACCTGCAGCGCTTTGACCGCGGCACCGAGGTCATGGCCACCAAAACCCGCGCCGCCGCCCAGGGCGTGATGGGCTACAACGAGACGCTGACTGACTTCGCGTTCGTGAAGGCGCGTATGCCGCTGGCCGAGTTCATGGCCCACCTGCAGGCCTACGCGCCGTTGCCCGGTGCGCCGGCGATTGCGGCGCAGTGCGCCAAGGTCAGTGAGGCCATTCCGGGTTTCGAGGTGGAGAACCCGCTGCGGGCCTTGCCCGGCGTGGTGCCCAACTTCTGGCTGGGCAACGCGCTGACCGTGCCGGTGCACCACGACCACCCCTACAACCTGGCCTGCGTGGTGGCCGGGCGCCGGCGCTTCACGCTGTTCGCGCCCGATCAGGTGGGCAATCTCTACATCGGCCCGCTGGAGCACACGCCCTCGGGCGCGCCCATTTCCGTGGTGCACCCCAAGGCGCCGGACTTCACCCGCTACCCGCGCTACCGCGACGCGCTGGCCGCCGCCCGCGTGGTGGAGATGGAGCCGGGTGACGTGCTCTACATCCCGCCCCTCTGGTACCACCAGGTGGAGGCGCTGGAGACGGTGAACCTGTTGGTGAACTACTGGTGGCCGGTGACCGGCCGCGCCGACCTGCCCGTGCCGGCCGCGGCGCTGATGCAGGCCCTGCAGGTGCTCAACGCCCTGCCGCCCGCGCAGCGCGACGCCTGGGCGGCGATGTTCGGGCACTATCTGGTGCAACGCGAGCAGGACCCCGGCGCCCACATTCCCGAGGCGTGGCAAGGCGCCCTGGCGCGGCGCGGCTGAGGCGCGTGCCCGGCCAGACCACCGCTCAGGCCGGG
Organism: Pelomonas baiyunensis; assembly: GCF_043555935.1. NCBI lineage: Bacteria > Pseudomonadati > Pseudomonadota > Betaproteobacteria > Burkholderiales > Sphaerotilaceae > Roseateles > Pelomonas baiyunensis. Next base: position 28,802 of record NZ_JBIGIB010000005.1, read on the forward strand.
CGCCGCCATGGCTCTTGCAGCGGGGGAGGGGGCATGGAAAAAGGGCGCCGTGTGGCGCCCTGGGTATGCCGCCGCAATCGGGCTCAGTTCTTGTAGCCCGTGGCTGTGCAGATGAAATCGGTCGGGCGGGCATTGCCGCCGTTGCCGTAGACCTCCACCACGCTCGTGCCGGTGAAGGTGGAGGTGGCGCCGTACTGGCTGTTCCAGCTGGTCATGGCGCGCTGGCAGGCCAGGGACGCCGGGTCGCCGTGGGCGCTGGCCGTGACGATGGTCTTGGGCGGCGTGGAGGGCACGTCACCGTAAGCCACGCAGTCCCAGGTGCCGTTGGGAGCGGTGGCGCCACCCACGGGGCTGCAGCGGTAGATGCCCTGGTAGGTGCCATTGGGGTAGCTGGAGCGCCAGTTGTTGGACGCTGCCGTGGCCGCCAGCGATTGGGTGGCGCCGAAGCCTTCCACGTACACGGTGGTGGCGCCGGCCAGGGTGGCGAAGCAGGCCAGCGTCAGTGCGGCCAGGGAGGGGATGCATGCTTTCATGGGTTCAGTTCCATATGAGTTGAACGATCGCTTGTCACCCGACGGCATCCGCACCCTCCAGCTCACAAAAGCGCCTTGCCCCGAGCGAGCGCGACGTTAGCAGGTGGCATACCCATAAAATACCAATCAGCAGAAAGCGTTACAAATTGGTATCTCACTGGTAACTTTGCGGGTGGCGGCGGAGAGCCAATGGCCCCGCTCAAAATGACGCGTGAGCGCGCCGAACACGAGGGAGAACGCAACGATGCAGGCGATGACTGAAATCTCCGGCCTGACCCGCGAGCGCTTCGAGCGCGAGGTGGTGCCGGCCTACCAGCCCGTGGTGATGCGCGGGCTGGTGGCCGACTGGCCGCTGGTGCGCGCGTGCGGCGAGGGGCTGGAGGCCGGGCTGCGGTACGTGGCGGGGTTTGACGCTGGCCTGCCGGTGGACGCGCTGCTGGCCAAGCCCGATGCGACGCGGGCCTTCAGTTACAAGCCGGGCCTGGAGGGCTTCAACTTCGCGCGCGACAAGCGGCCCTACGCGGCGCTGTTCGAGCAGCTGTGGCGCTACAGCCATTTCCCCGACCCGCCCGCGCTGGCGGCGCAGAGCGCCTTGGTGGCGGAGGCGCTGCCGGGCCTGGAGCAGGCGAACGCGCTGCCGCTGCTGGACGCGGACGTGGCGCCGCGCCTGTGGATGGGCAACCGCGCCACGGTGCCGGCGCATTTCGACGACTCGCACAACATCGCCTGCGTGGCGGCCGGGCGGCGCCGCTTCACGCTGCTGCCGCCGGCCTGCGCGCCGCTGCTCTACCTGGGCCCGCCGGACCACGCACCCACGCCGGCGCCGATGTCCGTTGTGCCCGACCTGCACCGGGCCGACCCGGCGCAGTACCCGCTGCTGACCCAGGCGCTGGCGCAGGCCGTGGTGGCCGAGCTGGAGCCGGGCGACGCGATCTACATCCCGCCGCTGTGGTTCCACCAGGTGGAGGCGCTGGCGCCGCACCTGAACGTGTTGATGAACTACTGGTGGCGCCCCGACGCTGCCCCCGGCCGGCCCGACGACCTGCACATGGCGGCGATGCGCCTGGCCATGCTGGCCCTGCGCCACCTGCCCGAGGCCGAGCGCGAGGGCTGGCGGGCGCTGTTCGGGCACTACGTGTTCGGCGCCCAGGGCGCGGGCCTGGCCCACATCCCGGACGGCCAGCGCCACCTGTTCGGCCCGCTGGATGCGGCGCAGGACGCCGCGCTGCGTCAGGACCTCGCGGCCCGGCTGAAGGCCTGATCCAGACGCCACCGCCCGGGCGGCCCCATCACCACAGGTAGAGCTGCAGCGTCTTGTCGCCCACGCGGGGCGGGATGTCGGCGAGCAGCGCCCGGTGGTCGGGGAAGTTCATCGCGCTGCGGCGGATGAAGTCGTCCACCGTGTCCAGCCGGTGGCGGGCCTGGTGGGGCGTGGGCGGCTGCAGGTCGTCGCCTTCCGGAAAGATGCCCATGCCGGCCAGCAGTGCGTACCAGGACACGATGGGGTAGCCCTGGCCGAAGCGGCCTTGCTTCAAGCCGGCCGCCAGCGGCTTGCGCGACAGCCACGTCATCAGCACGCCCTGCAGCGAGTCCGACAGGTGCAGGTTGTCGGCGTTGGCGCGCCAGTACTCGGTGTCGGTGCGCGAGTTGGTTTTGTAGTGCGCCACGATGTAGTCGCGCGTGTTCTCGAAGCGGGTGCGCATGTCTTCGTTGAAGCGCGCCTGGGCCGCGGTGCCCAGGTCGCCGGCTTCCAGCGCCTCCACGAACGCGCCGGCCGTGCGCTGCACGAAGAGCAGGGCCGTGGCCTCCAGCGGCTCGATGAAGCCTTGCGACAGGCCCACGGACACGCAGTTGCGGTTCCAGATCTGGCTCATGCGGCCCACGCGCATCTGCAGGTGGCGGGCCGGCACGTCGGCGTCCAGCAGGCCGAGGTGGGCGCGCAGCTCGGTCTCGGCCTGGTCGGGCGAGCAGTGGGCGCGGCTGTACACGTAGCCGTTGCCGTGGCGGTTCGTCAGCGGGATCTTCCACGCCCAGCCGTGGCGCAGGGCGGTGGCCGTGGTTTGGGATTCGATGGCGCCGGTGAGCGGCGTGGGCAGGGCGATGGCCGCGTCGTTGAACAGGTTCTCGGCGTACGAGACGAAGGGCGTCTGCAGCGCCTGGCCGATCAACAGGGAGGCGAAGCCGGTGCAGTCGATGAAGAAGTCGGCCGCCAGGCGGCTGCCGTCGTCGAGCTGCAGGTGGCCGATGTCGCCGCGCTCGTTCAGCAGGGTCTGCGTGACATGCCGCGCGGTGTGCGTGACGCCGCGCTCCACCGCCTTGCGGGCCAGGAACTGGCCGAGCAGCGTCGAGTCGAAGTGATACCCGTACCAGACGTCGAACGGGAAGTTGGCCTGCGCCCGCGGGCCGCGTCCTTGCCGGGCCAGTGCGGCGGCGATGAAGAAGCGGTCCGGGTGGGCGTGCACGTCGGCGCCTTCCAGCCGTGCGTGCACGTTGTCCACGAACTGATGCATGGTCATGTTGTCCAGCATCGACGCGAAGGGGTGGAAGTAGCGCTCGAAGCCGGGCTTGGTGGACCAACCCTCGAACGTGATGCCGGCCTTGTAGGTGGCGTTGCAGGCGGGCATCCATTCCGCCTCCTCGATGCCCAGGCCGTCGAAGAAGCCGCGCAGCCACGGCGTGGAGCCTTCACCCACGCCGATGATGCCGACCTGGGGCGACTCCAGCACCGTCACCTTCAGGCGGGGGCCGTAGGCCGAGGTGGCCAGCATCAGGGCCGTCATCCAGCCCGCCGTGCCGCCGCCCACCACGCAGATGTGCTGCACCGGCGGCGGCCGGTCGGTGGACCCGGCGGCCGGCCGCGCGGCGGTGTGTTGGTTGAAAACGGTGGCGGTGTCGCTCATGGCGTGATCAAAACAGAAAAGGGGAACGTGTGGTGCACGTTCCCCTTCGGTGGTCATTGCGTTGTCGGGCCGAGCGCCGGGCCGCTCCCAAGCCGGCCCGCCCGGCGATGTGCTCGGGGCTCAACGCCACGAGCATCGCCATCCCCCAGGGGGATCGACCGGGCACGCCCCGCGTTCAGCGAGGCGCGACCGGGCGAGGGGCACGTCAATACTTAATACGAGCGGTCAAGTAGAACTGGCGGCCGTTCTTGTAGATGGCGCGCGGCTGCGACTTGAAGTCGCCGTAGTACTTCAGCGTCGGGTCGTTCAGGTTCTGAGCGTCCAGGCTGAAGGCGAAGTGGTCGTTCAGCTTGTAGCCCACCGACGCCGACAGCACGCCAGCACCGCGCTGGTAGTAGTCGGAGCCACGGTCACGACCCAGGAAGTTGTCCGAGTTGTAGCCGTAGTTCAGGCGCGCCGAGAACTGGTCGTTCTCGAAGAAGCCGTTCAGGTTGGCCGAGTGCTTGACCGCGCCGCGCAGGGCATGGCCGCTGGCGTCGTGGGCGTCGGCATAGGTGTAGTTGGCACCGATGCCGAAGTTGCTGAACACCGGCGTTTCGAACGCGAACTCCAGACCCGTGACGCTGGCCTTCTTGTTGATCTGGGTGGTCAGATCGAACGGAGCCGTGACACGCTGGTTGGTCGGCGAACCTTGCTGGCCGCCGGCCGGCGTGACGTCGGTGGAGGCCATCACGCGCTGCACGCCGTCGGTGATGTAGCTGCCGATGTTCATGTGGAACGCGCCCATGGACACGAACGCACGCGGCGCGAAGTACCACTCGATGTTGGCGTCGAAGTTGGTCGAGCGGATCGGGTCCAGGTCCGGGTTGCCGCTGGTGCCGCTGCCGACCGACTTGCCGGTCGGGTCGGAGTAACCGCCCAGCAGCTGGGCGGCCGACAGCGCGGTGTAGTCCGGGCGGGTCAGGGTGCGCGACAGCGACAGGCGAGCCACAACCTTCGGCGTCACGTCGATGCGCACGCTGGCGCTCGGCAGGGCGTCGGTGTAGGAACGGTCGTGGTAGGTCTGGTAGTAGCCGGACGGGTCGGTCCAGTTCGGGCCGACCGCCGCGAACGCGGACGGCACGTAGCCCGGCAGCGTCTTGTTGCTGGTCGGCACCCACACCAGCGTGCTGGACTTGGTGCGCACCAGGCGCATGCCGACGTTGCCGCTCCAGCCTTCGCCTTCCAGGTTGCCCTGCACGTAGCCGGCGGTGGTCTTTTCCGCCACCGAGTACTCGTGCGTCACCATGCGGCGCGAGATGTCACGGTTGGAGTACTTGGCGTTGTAGGCCGCCAGAGCGTCCGCCGTCGGGTAGCTGATGCCCGTGGGGAAGCCAGCGCCCAGACCGCTGCCGAAGTTGCTCGGGTACTGCTCGGTGTAGGCCGAGGCGGGCAGGGGGTTGGCGAACGGGTCGGTGCCCCAGTTCGGGCCCTGGTTGACGATGGGGCCGTCGGTGTAGCGGTCGTGCTTGGACGTGCGTGCACCGAACTTCAGGCTGCGCAGCATGCCCATGTCCAGCGTGTACTCGCCGTCCACTTGCGCCCAGGTGTCCTTGTCCTGCACGACCACGTTCTGGTCACCGAAGATCCAGTCGGTGCCCGACGGCTTCAGGGCCGCGCCGTTGGCGTTGCCGATGTTGAAGGCCGGGGCTTCGCCGCTGCCCTTGAGCTGGAAGCCGCCGCTGGAGGCGGTGATGTCACCTTCATAGACGTCTTGGCTGATCGTCTTGCCCTTGCCCTTGGAGGTGCCGGCTTGGCCCGACAGCTTCAGCTTGTCGCTGACGCGGAACGAGCCTTCCAGGTTCAGGAAGTTGGTCTCGGCCGAGGCCTTGCGCGAGATCAGGTCGTACACGCCGATGATGGTGGGCGTGGCGTACGTGTAGTTGGCCGACGTCAGGATGTGGGTCGACGGGTCGATCGTGACGTTCGTGACCGTCGGGTTGCGGCTCAGCGCCCACATGTTGGACAACATGTAGTTGCGGTTGTAGTTGTCCGCGTTCATCTTGGACGAGAAGCCCGTCACGGTCAGGTCGACGTCGTTCGTCGGCTTGATTTGCGCGCTGATCAGGCCACCCTTGCGCTCACGCTCTTGCGTGAACAAAGCCGAGCCCATCAGGTTGGGGAACAGCGTGCCGGCGGGAATGCCGGCGGCCACTGCGGTCGGGTGCGAGGCGGCCGTGATCGGGGTCAGCGACATGGCGCCGTCGTGGGCGAAGGTCTCCACGCCATCGCGACGCAGGTGACGCTTTTCGTTGAACGCCTGCACGAGCACGCCGAAGGTCTTGGCGTCGTTCTTCCAGGCGAACAGCGCGCTCACCTGCGGGTCCGACTTCTTGGGCAAGTCGGCGTAGACGGTGCCCAGGCTGGCTTCAAACGTCAGGAACTTCGCAAAGTCCAGCGGCTTGCGGGTGATGATGTTCACCGCGCCGGCCGTGCCGCCCTCGATGTCCGAAGCGGATGCGTTCTTGTGCACTTCCACGCGGCTCACCAGTTCCGACGGCAGCAGCGAGAAGCTGACCGAGCGGCCCACGCCGGCACCGGTCTGGTCCAGCACGAACCAGTCACCGTTGGCCACCGAGTGGCCGTCCAGCAGGGTTTGCGTCAGGCTGGGGTTGGTGCCACGCAGACCCACGCGGTCGCGCTCGTCAAAGCCGCCCGAGCCGCCCGACGGGCTGTTCAGGATGGTCACGCCCGGGATGCGGGCCAGGGAGTCGGCGACGTTCTTGTCGGGCATCTTGCCGATGTCTTCGGCCGAGATCACGTCGATGTGCGTGTCCGCATTGCGCTTCACCGACAGCGACTTCTCTTGCGAGGCGCGGATGCCGGTGACGGTCACCGTCTCGAGCTGGTTGGCGGGCGCCTGTTGCGCCAGGGCAGCGCCGGCGGCGCCGAGCAGAGCGATGAACACCGCCTGCGAGATGGGGGTCTGCTTGACCTTCATGAACTGTTCCTCGTTGTGGCCATGGAATCGGGGCGGCGGTGACTGCACGGGGCCTTGCATACCACCTTGGATCCGGTTGCTGGCGGCATCCCGACGGAGACACCTTCAGCAACCAGTGCCATGCCACTGTAACGATTGATAAAGCCACTTTGCTACCAATTTCTCATGGGTGGTTTCCCGGAGGATGAGGTGCCGACCCAGTGCTGGAGCGGCATTTCCTCTGGGAGGGCGGCCTGGGAAAGGCGTTTTATTGGTATCCGAGTGGCATGGTTGTGACGGATCACTGTTGCGGGCGGGCGACGTCAGGTGGTCTGGTTGTGGCCTCTTTGTGACGCCGGGTTGCCGTGGCGCATGGGATGAGTGTGGGCGTGGGGAGATGCGGGATGGTTGGGTTGCTCTTGGCTTGATGCGGGTCGAGTCGGTGGGCGATGTGCAGCTAACCGATTGAGTGGGCGTTCTGCGCGCGGGGTGGCGGCCATATCGTGCCCGTGGCCAAGTCGTGCCGGGTGGGCGTGCCGCGCGAGCGCGAGCCCGTCTCGGGTTGGGGTGGTGCAGTGCGGCGTGCGCGTTCCGCTGACTCGCGGTCTGGCGGCAGTTGCGCGCGCATCGCGTGCTCCTCGGCTTCTCATTCGCCAGGGCCGTCTTCTGAATTTGCGCAGAACTTTCGAGAGTTCTATTGCGAGCCCAAAAACCTGTGCTACAGTAGCGGGCTTGCCTCAGGAGGGGTGGCCGAGTGGTTAAAGGCAGCAGACTGTAAATCTGCCCGCATTGCGTACGCTGGTTCGAATCCAGCCTCCTCCACCAGAGCGCTAGCTCCCAGAGCGGGAGTAGTTCAATGGTAGAACCTTAGCCTTCCAAGCTAATGACACGGGTTCGATTCCCGTTTCCCGCTCCAGTTCGGCGCGGCGGTTTTTGAAGCAAGAGTCGACACCGGTTTGTCGGTGGTTGCCCGCGAGGGTGCCGTCAAACCCGTGCCGATGCCCATGTGGCTCAGTGGTAGAGCACTCCCTTGGTAAGGGAGAGGTCACGCGTTCGATCCGCGTCATGGGCACCACCCCTCTTTTTTCTTCTACTCGTCGCAACGAGTTCTCCTCAGGAGCGCAAGATGGCAAAAGGCAAGTTTGAACGGACCAAGCCGCACGTGAACGTGGGCACGATCGGTCACGTCGACCACGGCAAGACCACGCTGACGGCTGCAATCGCGACCGTTCTGTCGGCCAAGTTCGGCGGCGAAGCGAAGAAGTACGACGAAATTGACGCGGCTCCGGAAGAAAAGGCCCGCGGCATCACGATCAACACCGCGCACGTCGAGTACGAGACGGCAAACCGCCACTACGCGCACGTTGACTGCCCCGGCCACGCCGACTACGTCAAGAACATGATTACCGGTGCCGCCCAGATGGACGGCGCGATCCTGGTGTGCTCGGCCGCTGACGGCCCGATGCCCCAGACCCGTGAGCACATCCTGCTGGCCCGTCAGGTCGGCGTGAAGTACATCATCGTCTTCCTGAACAAGTGCGACATGGTCGACGACGCCGAGCTGCTGGAGCTCGTCGAAATGGAAGTGCGTGAGCTGCTGAGCAAGTACGACTTCCCGGGCGACGACACCCCCATCATCAAGGGTTCGGCCAAGCTGGCGCTGGAAGGCGACAAGGGCGACCTGGGCGAGCAAGCCATCATGCGCCTGGCCGATGCGCTGGATACCTACATCCCCCAGCCGGACCGTGCCGTTGACGGCGCCTTCCTGCTGCCGGTGGAAGACGTGTTCTCGATCTCGGGTCGTGGCACCGTGGTGACCGGTCGAGTCGAGCGCGGCATCATCAAGGTCGGCGAAGAAATCGAAATCGTCGGTATCCGCGAAGTCCAGAAGACCACGGTCACGGGCGTCGAAATGTTCCGCAAGCTGCTGGACCAAGGTCAAGCGGGCGACAACGTCGGCATCCTGCTGCGCGGCACCAAGCGCGAAGACGTCGAGCGCGGCCAAGTGCTGGCCAAGCCGGGCACGATCAAGCCGCACACCCACTTCACGGCCGAAATCTACGTGCTGTCGAAGGAAGAGGGCGGTCGTCACACCCCGTTCTTCAACAACTACCGTCCCCAGTTCTACTTCCGCACGACGGACGTGACCGGTGCCGTGGAGCTGCCGAAGGACAAGGAAATGGTCATGCCTGGCGACAACGTCGGCATCACCGTGAAGCTGATCGCCCCGATCGCCATGGAAACCGGTCTGCGCTTCGCCATCCGTGAAGGTGGCCGCACCGTCGGTTCGGGCGTCGTTGCCACGATCCTCGAGTAAGTTTTTCGCCGCAGGGGCATAGCTCAATTGGCAGAGCGTCGGTCTCCAAAACCGAAGGTTGGGGGTTCGAGACCCTCTGCCCCTGCCACCCGCCGCTGATCACGGCGGTTGGTTCCTGGCAAAAACCAGCATCGGCCCGCGAGAGTGATCTCGGCGGGCCTTGCTGCTGATGGCTACGTGCCATCACAGCATCGAAACAGTCGCCTGCAGTGGGCGCGTGAAAGTGAAGAGATGGCGAATCCTCCCCAAGTCGAGACCGTGACCAGCGGCGCCGACAAGGCCAAGCTGGCGGCAGCGGTGCTGCTGCTGATCGGTGCGCTGGCAGCGTTCTACGGCCTGTCCAAGCAGGGTGCGTTGGTGCAATGGATTGCGCTGATCCTGTTGCTGGCAGCGGGTGCGGGTGCATTCTTCGTGTCCGAGCCCGGGAAGTCCCTGATCGCCTATGGCCGCGACTCTGTCCGCGAAGTCAAGAAGGTGGTGTGGCCCACCCGCAAGGAAGCGACGCAGATGACCGGCTACGTGTTTGCCTTCGTCGTCATCATGGCGCTGTTCCTGTGGCTGACCGACAAGACGCTGGAGTGGGTGCTGTACGACCTGATCCTGGGCTGGAAGCGCTGATCGCAAGGAATCCGAATGTCTGAAGAACAAGTCGTCGCGACCGAAGCTCCCGCGGGTCTGCCCAAGCGCTGGTACATCGTTCACGCCTACTCCGGCATGGAGAAGGCGGTCGAGCGCAATCTGCGCGAGCGCATCGATCGCGCGGGCATGCAAGACAAGTTTGGCCGCATCTTGGTGCCGACCGAAGAAGTGGTCGAGCTGAAGAACGGCAAGAAGACCGTGACGGAGCGTCGCATCTACCCGGGCTATGTTTTGGTTGAGATGGTGATGGACGACGAGTCCTGGCACTTGGTCAAGCACACCTCCAAGGTGACGGGCTTCATCGGCGGCGCGCGGAATCGTCCGGCACCGATCTCCCAGGCTGAAGTTGACAAGATCGTCAACCAGATGCAGGAAGGCATCGAGAAGCCGCGGCCGAAGGTCGAGTGGACGGTGGGCGAAATCGTCCGGGTCAAGGAAGGCCCTTTCACGGACTTCAATGGCTCGGTCGAAGAGGTCAACTACGACAAGTCCAAGGTGCGCGTTTCGGTCACCATCTTCGGCCGCGCAACGCCGGTGGAGCTGGATTTCGCCCAGGTCGAAAAGGTCTGACCCTCGGTCATTCCGAAAGGCGCTAGGCCAAAACGGCTTCGCGCGCTAGAATCGCGGGTTCGGCCGGCGTCCCCTGAACGTCGGCCCGTGATCAGTCTGCAACGTCAGGCAGACAAGAGGAGCAAAGGTAGGGCCCGTTTGGGGTCGATTCCGATGCGCTAGCACTCAGGCGACGTTCGCAGGCCGCGATGTCGCTGGATTGGAGAAAACATGGCCAAGAAAATTGTCGGCTTCATCAAGCTGCAAATTCCGGCCGGCAAGGCAAATCCTTCGCCGCCGGTGGGTCCCGCGCTGGGTCAGCGTGGCCTGAACATCATGGAATTCTGCAAGGCGTTCAACGCCCAGACTTCCGGTGCTGGCTTCGAGCCCGGCATGAAGCTGCCGGTGGTCATCACCGCCTTCGCCGACAAGAGCTTCACCTTCGTCATCAAGTCGCCCCCGGCGACCGTGCTGCTGAAGAAGGCTGCCAAGATCGAAAAGGGTTCGCAGCGTCCGCACCTGGACAAGGTCGGCAAGCTGACCCGTGCCCAGCTGGAAGAGATCGCCAAGATCAAGGCCAAGGACCTGACGGCTGCCAACATTGACGCTGCTGTCAAGACCATCGCCGGCTCCGCCCGTTCGATGGGCATCATCGTTGAAGGGGTCTGAACATGGCGAAGCTGACCAAGAAGCAAAAGGCGCTGGCTGGCAAGGTCGAAACGACCAAGCTGTACGCCCTGACCGAAGCCCTGGACCTGGTGAAGAGCCTGGCCACGGCCAAGTTTGATGAGTCGATCGACGTTGCTGTGCAACTCGGCATCGATGCCAAGAAGTCGGACCAAGTGGTGCGTGGCGCGGTCGTGATGCCCAACGGCACCGGCAAGACCAAGCGCGTGGCCGTGTTCGCCCAAGGCGCCAAGGCTGAAGAAGCCAAGGCTGCCGGCGCTGACGTTGTTGGCATGGAAGACCTGGCTGAGCGCGTCAAGGCGGGTGACATGCCTTTCGACGTCGTGATCGCTTCGCCCGACACGATGCGCATCGTCGGTACCCTGGGTCAAATCCTGGGCCCCCGTGGCCTGATGCCGAACCCCAAGGTCGGCACCGTGACTCCGGACGTTGCCACTGCCGTCAAGAACGCCAAGGCGGGTCAGGTCCAGTTCCGCGTGGACAAGGCCGGCATCATCCACGGCACCATCGGCCGTCGCTCGTTCGACACCGACAAGCTGGAAGGTAACCTGCGTGCGCTGGTCGAGGCCCTGAACAAGGCCAAGCCGGCTTCGAGCAAGGGCGTCTACCTGCGCAAGGTCGCCGTGTCGTCGACCATGGGCGTGGGTGCTCGCGTCGAAATCGCGTCGATCAACGCCCAGGCTTCCGCAGCCTGATGACGCGCCGGGCCTCGTGCCCGGCTCAAGAATCTGCTTGTAGCGAGTCTGGCTGCAGGCGAACAGATTGGTGGGGCATCGGCTGAGCAATTGGCCGGTGCGTCATCCAAGACCGCTGGTGGAGACCCCTTAAATCGAAGCTTCCGATCCGTCGGAGGTCGAGAACCAGCGCAGATGGCGGTCCCGCTGAGAGAAATTCGTGTTGCACGTGTTTCCCATCAGATGGTCGCTGAATCCCTGGCGCTCTGGATGGCCGCAAGGCCTGAAGGAGCAAATGTGAGGAGTAGACCTTGAGTCTCAATCGCAACGAGAAGGCAGCCGTTGTCTCCGACGTCGCAGCGCAAGCAGCGAAGTCGCAGACCCTGGCGCTGGCCGAGTACCGTGGCCTCACCGTGGAAGCCTTGAACAAGCTGCGCGTCGACGCGCGTGCCAAGGGTGTCTATCTTCACGTGCTGAAGAACACCCTGGCCCGTCGCGCTGTCGCCGGCACCCCGTTCGAAGCTGCTGCGGAGAGCATGGTCGGTCCGCTGATCTACGGCTTTTCCGAAGACGCTGTCGCCGCTGCCAAAGTCATCGCTGACTTTGCCAAGACGAACGACAAGCTCGTCATCAAGGGTGGTGCCTACGGTGGCAAGGCTCTGGACGTCAATGGCGTGAAGGCTTTGGCCTCCGTCCCGTCCAAGGAAGTCCTGCTGTCGCAGATCGCCGGCCTGCTCAAGTCGCCGGTGCAGCGCACCGCGGCCGTGCTGGCTGCCCTGGCCCAACAGCGTGGTGGTGGCGCCGAAGCCGCTGCCGAAGCGCCCGCGGCCTGATCGACGAACACCGCGTACCTACGCAACCCATCTGATATTTAGGAACACATCATGGCATTCGATAAAGACGCTTTCCTGACCGCCCTGGACAGCATGACCGTTCTGGAACTGAACGACCTGGTCAAGGCAATTGAAGAGAAGTTCGGCGTGTCCGCCGCTTCGATGGCTGCTCCGGCCGCCGGTGGCGCTGCTGGCGGCGCTGCTGCTGCTGCTGAAGAGAAGACCGAATTCAACGTCGTGCTGACCGACGCTGGCGCCCAGAAGGTTGGCGTCATCAAGGCCGTTCGCGAAATCACCGGCCTGGGTCTGAAGGAAGCCAAGGACCTGGTCGACGGCGCTCCGAAGAACGTCAAGGAAGGCATCTCCAAGGCCGACGCCGAAGCCGCTGTGAAGAAGCTGGTCGAAGCTGGCGCCAAGGCCGAGATGAAGTAAATCGGTTCGGCGGGCGCGTCCTGCCGACCGAATCCGGTTCGCCGGATTCAAAAAAAGGGGTGGCCTTCGGGCTTCCCCTTTTTCGTCTTTACGGGTTTGTCCCGTGGAGAGCAGGTGAAAGAACCGTGCGCGGTATGATGCGAGGTTCTTTCACGTGTTCTCTGATCCGACTGCAGAGAACCAGTTTGGTCGGACTTGGGTGCAATGCTCGAGTTGTCCGCCAGCGGTTGGTAGTGGCCAACCACCAAGCTAGGCAGCCACCCGTCCTGGGTGCGTGAGCCAGCCAGTCGCCGCACACGGTGCGTCCCACGGCCGGGGGCGCACTCGACACGGAGTGTTTATGGCGCAAGCAACCCCCTACAGCTATACCGAGCGCAAGCGGATCCGCAAGAGCTTCGGCAAGCGCGAGAGCGTTCTCAACGTTCCTTACCTGCTCACCATGCAGAAGGACAGCTACGTGGCCTTCCTGCAGAAGGACGTGGCTCCCGCCAAACGCAAGCCCGAAGGGCTGCAGGCGGCCTTCCTGTCGGCGTTCCCGATTGTTTCGCACAACGGTTTCGTCGAGATGAAGTTCCTCGAGTTCAACATCGCCAAGCCGCCGTTCGACACCCGTGAGTGCCAACAGCGTGGGTTGACCTATGCAGCCGCCGTGCGCGCGCGCCTGCAGATGATCATCTATGACCGTGAGTCGCCCCAGGCGAAGACGGTCAAGGAGATCAAGGAACAAGAGGTCTACATGGGCGAAGTGCCCCTGATGACCGACTACGGCTCCTTCATCGTGAACGGCACCGAGCGCGTCATCGTGTCGCAGCTGCACCGTTCGCCGGGCGTGTTCTTCGAGCACGACAAGGGCAAGACGCACTCGTCGGGCAAGCTGTTGTTCAGCGCCCGCATCATTCCTTACCGCGGCTCGTGGCTGGACTTCGAGTTCGACCCGAAGGACATCCTGTACTTCCGCGTCGACCGCCGCCGCAAGATGCCGGTCACGATCCTGCTGAAGGCCATCGGCCTGAATCCCGAGCAGATCCTGGCCCACTTCTTCGTGTTCGACAACTTCCGCCTGATGGACGTTGGCGCGCAGCTCGAATTCGTGGCCGACCGCCTGAAGGGTGAAGTCGCCCGTTTCGACATCGTCGACAAGTCGGGTGCCGTCATCGTTGAGAAGGACAAGCGCATCACCGCCCGTCACGTGCGCCAGCTGGAGCAGTCCGGCACGCAGCACATCTCGGTGCCGGAAGACTTCCTGGTCGGCCGCGTGCTGGCCAAGAACATGATCGACGCCGACACCGGCGAAATCATTGCCAAGGCCAACGACGAACTGACCGACGCGCTGCTGAAGAAGCTGCGCGCCGCCGGCGTCAAGGAAATTCAGTGCCTGTTCACGAACGAACTGGACGAAGGCGCCTACATCAGCCAGACCCTGGCTTCCGATGAAACGGAAACCCAGCTGGCTGCCCGCGTCGCCATCTACCGCATGATGCGCCCCGGCGAGCCGCCGACGGAAGACGCCGTCGAGGCCCTGTTCAACCGCCTGTTCTACAGCACCGACACCTACGACCTGAGCCGTGTCGGCCGCATGAAGTTCAACGCGCGTGTCGGCCGTGACACGCCGGAAGGCAACATGAACCTGTCCAACGAGGACATCCTTGACGTCGTCAAGATCCTCGTCGAGCTGCGCAATGGCCGCGGCGAAGTGGACGACATCGACCACCTGGGCAACCGTCGTGTGCGCTGCGTGGGCGAACTGGCCGAGAACCAGTACCGCTCGGGTCTGGCCCGTATCGAGAAGGCCGTCAAGGAGCGTCTGGGCCAGGCCGAGACCGAAGCCCTGATGCCGCACGACCTGATCAACTCCAAGCCGATCTCCGCGGCGCTGAAGGAGTTCTTCGGTGCGTCGCAGCTGTCGCAGTTCATGGACCAGACCAACCCGCTGTCGGAAATCACGCACAAGCGTCGTGTTTCCGCCCTGGGTCCGGGCGGTCTGACCCGCGAGCGCGCCGGCTTCGAAGTCCGTGACGTGCACCCGACCCACTACGGCCGCGTCTGCCCGATCGAAACGCCGGAAGGCCCGAACATCGGCCTGATCAACTCTCTGGCTCTGTACGCCCAGCTGAACGAATACGGCTTCCTGGAGACGCCGTACCGTCGCGTGGTGGATGGCAAGGTCACCGACCAGATCGATTACCTGTCGGCCATCGAAGAAGGCAAGTACGTCATCGCCCAGGCGAACGCCACGCTGAACGCGTCCGGCGAACTGAGCGACGAACTGGTCTCTGCCCGTGAAAACGGCGAATCGGTGCTGACCTCGCCGGAGCGCATCCAGTACATGGACGTGGCGCCGACGCAGATCGTGTCGGTCGCGGCCTCGTTGGTGCCGTTCCTGGAGCACGACGACGCGAACCGCGCGTTGATGGGCGCCAATATGCAGCGTCAGGCGGTGCCGGTGCTGCGTCCTGAAAAGGCCTTCGTGGGCACGGGCGTCGAGCGCGTGGCTGCCAAGGACTCGGGCACGGTGGTCGCGGCTCGCCGCGGCGGCGTGGTGGACTACGTCGACACGAACCGCATCGTGATTCGTGTGAACGATGACGAGACCGTGGCTGGCGAAGTCGGTGTTGACATCTACAACCTGATCAAGTACCAGCGTTCCAACCAGAACACCAACATCCACCAGCGCCCGATCGTGCGCCGTGGCGACAAGGTGGCGGCCGAGGACATCATTGCCGACGGCGCCTCCACCGACATCGGTGAACTGGCTCTGGGCCAGAACATGCTGGTCGCGTTCATGCCGTGGAACGGCTACAACTTCGAAGACTCGATCCTGATCTCGGAACGCGTCATTGCCGAAGACCGCTACACCTCGATCCACATCGAGGAACTGGTGGTCAACGCGCGTGACACCAAGCTGGGTTCGGAAGAAATCACCCGCGACATCCCCAACCTGTCCGAGCAGCAACTGGGCCGCCTGGACGAGTCGGGCATCGTCTACATCGGTGCCGAAGTGAACCCCGGCGACGTGCTGGTGGGCAAGGTCACGCCGAAGGGCGAAACCACGCTGACGCCGGAAGAGAAGCTGCTGCGCGCCATCTTCGGCGAGAAGGCTTCGGACGTGAAGGACACGTCGCTGCGCGTCGACCAAGGCACCAGTGGCACCGTCATCGACGTGCAGGTCTTCACCCGCGAAGGCATCCAGCGTGACAAGCGCGCTCAGCAGATCATTGACGATGAACTGAAGCGCTTCCGCCTGGACCTGAACGACCAGCTGCGCATCGTCGAGGCCGACGCCTTCGACCGTATCGAGAAGCTGCTGGTGGGCCGTGTGGCCAACGGCGGCCCGCAGAAGATCGCCAAGGGCACGGTCATCAGCAAGGACTACCTCGCCTCCGTCGAGAAGTTCCACTGGTTCGACGTGCGCCCGGCGGAAGAAGATGTGGCCAACCAGCTCGAGTCGATCAAGAACGCGCTGGACCAAACCCGCCACAGCTTCGACCTGGCCTTCGAAGAAAAGCGCAAGAAGCTGACGCAGGGCGACGAGCTGCCCGCCGGTGTGCTCAAGATGGTCAAGGTCTACCTGGCCGTCAAGCGCCGCCTGCAGCCTGGCGACAAGATGGCCGGCCGTCACGGCAACAAGGGTGTGGTGTCCAAGGTCACCCCGATCGAAGACATGCCTTACATGGCTGACGGCACGCCTGCCGACATCGTGCTGAACCCGCTGGGCGTTCCGTCGCGGATGAACGTGGGTCAGGTGCTGGAAGTGCACTTGGGCTGGGCCGGCAAGGGCATTGGCCAGCGCATCGGCGACATGCTGCAGCAGCACTCCAAGGTGGCTGAGCTGCGCAAGTTCTTCGACGAGCTCTACAACCAGAGCGGCGGCAAGACCGAAAACATCGACGAGCTTTCCGATGCGGAAGTGCTGGAGATGGCGGCCAACCTGTCCAAGGGTGTGCCTTTCGCGACGCCGGTCTTCGACGGCGCCAAGGAAGAGGAAATCCGCGGCATGCTGAAGCTGGCCTACCCGGACGACATCGCCGCCAAGAAGGGCCTGACCGAGACGCGCACCCAAGCTTGGCTGTGCGACGGCCGCACCGGCGAGCAATTCGAGCGCCCGGTCACCGTCGGCTACATGCACGTGCTGAAGCTGCACCACTTGGTGGACGACAAGATGCACGCCCGTTCGACCGGCCCGTACTCGCTCGTCACGCAGCAGCCGCTGGGTGGTAAGGCGCAGTTCGGTGGTCAGCGCTTCGGTGAAATGGAAGTCTGGGCGCTGGAAGCCTACGGTGCCTCGTACATCCTGCAGGAAATGCTGACGGTCAAGTCCGACGACGTGAACGGCCGCACCAAGGTGTACGAATCCATCGTCAAGGGTGAGCACGCGATCGAAGCCGGCATGCCGGAATCGTTCAACGTGTTGGTCAAGGAAATTCGTTCGCTCGGTATCGACATCGAGCTCGAGCGCAACTAATCAGGTACAGGAGAGAACACATGAAAGGTTTGCTGGACCTGTTCAAGCAGTTCACGCCGGATGAGCATTTCGATGCCATCAAGATCGGCCTGGCATCGCCGGAGAAGATCCGCAGCTGGTCGTTCGGTGAAGTGAAGAAGCCCGAGACCATCAACTACCGGACGTTCAAGCCCGAGCGTGATGGCCTGTTCTGCGCCAAGATCTTCGGCCCGATCAAGGACTACGAGTGCCTGTGCGGCAAGTACAAGCGCTTGAAGCACCGCGGCGTCATCTGCGAGAAGTGCGGCGTTGAAGTCACCCAGACCAAGGTTCGCCGTGACCGCATGGGTCACATCGACCTGGCGGCGCCCTGCGCGCACATCTGGTTCCTGAAGTCGCTGCCGTCGCGTTTGGGCCTGGTGCTCGACATGACGCTGCGCGACATCGAGCGCGTGCTGTACTTTGAAGCCTATGTCGTCGTCGACCCGGGCATGACGCCGCTGAAGAAGTTCTCGATCATGAGCGAGGACGACTACGACGCCAAGCGTGTCGAGTACGGCGACGAGTTCATCGCACTGATGGGCGCCGAGGGCATCAAGAAGCTGCTGGAGGAGATGGATCTCGACATCGAGATCGATCGCCTGCGCAACGACATGACCGGCTCGGAACTCAAGGTCAAGAAGAACTCCAAGCGCCTGAAGGTCATGGAAGCCTTCAAGAAGTCCGGCATCAAGCCGAACTGGATGGTGCTGGACGTGCTGCCCGTGCTGCCGCCGGACCTGCGTCCGCTGGTGCCGCTGGACGGCGGCCGCTTCGCGACCTCCGACCTGAACGACCTCTACCGTCGCGTCATCAACCGCAACAACCGCCTGGCCCGCCTGCTCGAGCTGAAGGCCCCTGAGATCATCGTGCGCAACGAAAAGCGCATGCTGCAGGAAGCCGTCGACTCGCTGCTGGACAACGGCCGCCGCGGCAAGGCGATGACCGGTGCGAACAAGCGTGCCCTCAAGTCGCTGGCCGACATGATCAAGGGCAAGAGCGGTCGCTTCCGTCAGAACCTGCTGGGCAAGCGCGTCGACTACTCGGGTCGTTCGGTCATTACCGTGGGTCCGTACCTCAAGCTGCACCAGTGCGGTCTGCCCAAGCTGATGGCGCTGGAGCTGTTCAAGCCCTTCATCTTCAGCCGTCTCGAAGCCATGGGCATCGCGACGACGATCAAGGCTGCCAAGAAGGAAGTCGAATCCGGCACGCCGGTGGTCTGGGACATCCTTGAAGAAGTCATCAAGGAACACCCGGTTCTGCTGAACCGCGCCCCGACGCTGCACCGCCTCGGCATCCAGGCTTTCGAGCCCGTGCTGATCGAAGGCAAGGCCATCCAACTGCACCCGCTCGTCTGCTCGGCCTTCAACGCCGACTTCGACGGTGACCAGATGGCCGTCCACGTGCCGCTGTCGATCGAAGCGCAGATGGAAGCCCGCACGCTGATGCTGGCCTCCAACAACGTGCTGTTCCCGGCCTCCGGCGAGCCGTCCATCGTTCCGTCGCAAGACGTGGTGCTGGGCCTTTACTACGCCACCCGTGAGCGCACGAACGGCAAGGGCGAAGGCCTGGTGTTCGCTGACATCCCGGAAGTGATCCGCGCGCTGGAAAACGGCGTTGTGGAAATCACCGCCAAGATCAGCGTGCGCCTGACCGAGTGGACCAAGAACAAGGAAACGGGCGAGTTCGTGCCCGAGACCAAGCTCGTGGACACCACCGTCGGCCGCGCCCTGCTGTCGGAAATCCTGCCCAAGGGCCTGCCCTTCGCCAACATCAACAAGGCCCTGAAGAAGAAGGAGATCAGCCGTCTGATCAACACCTCCTTCCGCAAGTGCGGCCTGAAGGAAACCGTGGTGCTGGCTGACAAGCTGCTGCAAAGCGGCTTCCGCCTGGCAACCCGCGCCGGCATCTCGATCGCCATCGACGACATGCTCGTGCCCGCTCAGAAGCACACGCTGATCGAGCGCGCCGAGAAGGAAGTCAAGGAGATCGAGCAGCAGTACGTCTCCGGTCTCGTGACCGCCGGCGAGCGCTACAACAAGGTCGTGGACATCTGGGGCAAGGCCGGTGACGAAATCGGCAAGAAGATGATGGACCACCTGAAGGTCGAGAAGACGACCGATCGCCACGGCAAGACCGTCGATCAAGAGTCGTTCAACTCGATCTACATGATGGCCGACTCGGGCGCTCGCGGTAGCGCGGCCCAGATCCGTCAGCTGGCCGGTATGCGCGGCCTGATGGCCAAGCCGGACGGCTCCATCATCGAGACGCCCATCACGGCGAACTTCCGTGAAGGCCTGAACGTGTTGCAGTACTTCATCTCGACCCACGGTGCTCGTAAGGGCCTGGCGGACACGGCGCTGAAGACTGCGAACTCCGGCTACCTGACGCGTCGTCTGGTCGACGTGACGCAGGATCTGGTGGTCACGGAAGACGATTGCGGCACCGACAACGGCATGAACATGCGCGCGTTGGTGGAAGGCGGTGAAGTCATCGAATCCCTGCGCGACCGCGTGCTGGGTCGTGTGGCGGCCATCGACGTCATCCACCCCGAAACGCAAGCCACGCTGCTCACCGCCGGCAACATGCTCGACGAGGACACCCTCGACGTGCTGGAGCAGGCCGGTGTGGACGAGATCAAGGTGCGCACGCCGCTGACCTGCGGCACGCGCTTCGGTCTGTGCGCCAAGTGCTACGGCCGTGACCTCGGCCGCGGTGGTCTGGTGAACGTGGGCGAGGCCGTGGGTGTGATCGCTGCGCAGTCGATCGGTGAGCCGGGCACGCAGCTGACGATGCGGACGTTCCACATCGGTGGTGCCGCTTCGCGCGCCGCTGTGGCCTCCAGCGTGGAAGCCAAGTCGGACGGCATCATCGGCTTCAACGCCACGATGCGTTACGTGACGAACGGCAAGGGCGAGTTGGTCGTGATTTCGCGTTCCGGCGAAATCATCATCAGCGACCCGCACGGCCGTGAGCGCGAGCGTCACAAGGTGCCCTACGGTGCGATCCTGAACATCAAGCCCAGCCAGGTCATCAAGGCCGGTTTGGTGCTGGCGAACTGGGACCCGCTGACCCGCCCGATCATCACGGAATTCGCCGGTCAGGCGAAGTTCGAGAACGTCGAGGAAGGCGTGACCGTCGCCAAGCAGGTGGACGAAGTGACCGGTCTGTCGACCCTGGTCGTGATCGACCCGAAGCGCCGCGGCGCTGCCAAGGTCGTTCGCCCGCAGGTCAAGCTGCTGGACGCCCAAGGCCACGAGGTCAAGATCCCCGGCACCGACCACTCGGTGGCCATTGGCTTCCAGGTCGGCGCGCTGATCCAGATCCGCGACGGCCAAGAGCTGCTGCCTGGTGAAGTGCTCGCCCGTATCCCGGTCGAAGGCCAGAAGACGCGAGACATTACCGGCGGTCTGCCGCGTGTGGCCGAGCTCTTCGAAGCCCGTTCGCCCAAGGACGTCGGCGTGCTGGCCGAGCAGACCGGCACGGTGTCGTTCGGCAAGGAGACCAAGGGCAAGATTCGCCTGCAGATCACCGATCCGGACGGCAAGGCCCACGAGGAATTGGTGCCCAAGGAAAAGAACATCCTGGTGCACGAAGGCCAAGTGGTGAACCGCGGCGAACTGATCGTCGACGGCGCGGCCGACCCGCAGGACATCCTGCGTCTGCTGGGCATCGAGGAACTGGCGCGCTACATCGTCGACGAAGTGCAGGACGTGTACCGACTCCAGGGCGTGAAGATCAACGACAAGCACATCGAGGTGATCGTTCGCCAGATGCTGCGCCGCGTGACCATCACCAACCCGGGTGACTCGCACTACATCCTGAACGAGCAGGTCGAGCGTTCGGAACTGCTGGACACCAACGACAAGCTCCGCAAGGAAGGCAAGCTGATCGCCACGCACGCCGACGTGCTGCTGGGCATCACCAAGGCCTCGCTGTCGACGGACTCCTTCATCTCCGCCGCGTCCTTCCAGGAAACGACCCGCGTGCTCACCGAGGCTGCCATCATGGGCAAGCGCGACGAGCTGCGTGGCCTCAAGGAAAACGTCATCGTCGGCCGCCTCATCCCGGCGGGTACCGGCATGGCCTTCCACGAGGCACGCCGTGCCAAGGAAGCCATGGACGACGCCGAGCGTCGCGCCATCGCCCTGCAGGAGGCCGAAGAGCTGGCCGCTGCGCAGATGGCGGGTGTGGACGCTGGGGACGACTCGGCCGAGTAATCCCCCAGGGCCTCGCCCTGTCGAAAGCCGCCCGGTGCTGCCGCGGCGGCTTTTTTCTTGCCTACTCGGCCGCCCAGCGGTCCGGCGTCACGATCTGGATGCCAATCGCGCGCGCGCGTTTGGCCAAGGCGAGCACAGCCTTATCGCGCGAGATCAGCCACCGCACCCGGTGCGCCACTGCAAGGTCGATGAACTTTTGGTCATCCGGATCGCGGCAGACCAAGCGCCCGGCCAGCGCCTGCGGCGGTGGGTTGTCCACCCAGAGTGCGTGGGCGGCGAACTGCGACTCGATGTGGGCCCGATCCGGCCCATAGGCCGCCGCCACCCCGCGACCAAGGACATGCCACAGTTCGTCCAGCATGGCGGGCGCCACCAGCCAGCGCAGGCTGCCGGCCGTGAGCGCGTGGGTCAGCCGCTCCACACGCGGATCGCGAAACACCAGCCAGTCCATCACGACCTGGGTGTCGATCACCAACTGCGGCCGCTCGTCGGCGGGCACGGGCAAAGAGGGGGCAACAGCGGGCGCGGTGGGATCCATGGCGGGAGCTTAGCGGGTCTGCGCGCAGGGCCTTGTGTGTGGAACGCCCCCGGTCTACAATCGCCGGCTCTTCGCCTTTTGGGCGGTGCGCGCTTGCGCGCGCCGAAACCATCGGTGAGGTTCACTGACTTCAAACGGGAACAAGTCGTTTTATGCCAACCATCAATCAACTGGTGCGCCACGGCCGTGAGGCTGAGGTCACCAAGTCCAAGTCGCCTGCGATGCAAAACTGCCCGCAGCGCCGCGGTGTCTGCACCCGCGTCTACACCACCACGCCCAAGAAGCCGAACTCGGCTCTGCGTAAGGTCGCCAAGGTGCGCCTGACCAACGGTTTCGAGGTCATCTCGTACATCGGCGGTGAAGGCCACAACCTGCAAGAACACAGCGTCGTGCTCGTGCGCGGCGGTCGTGTGAAGGACTTGCCTGGTGTGCGTTATCACATCGTCCGCGGTTCGCTGGACCTGCAAGGCGTCAAGGATCGCAAGCAGGCCCGTTCCAAGTACGGTGCCAAGCGTCCCAAGAAGTAAATCGGTTGTTCGGGTTCAGCGCTACAGCTGACCCAACGTTGTTGCGGTTGCTGAATGTCTCAGTCAGCCGAGTAAGTGGATGGCCCCAGATGTCGGTGGTTGTCCAGCGGAGCGAGGCGACAAGCCCCTCCAACTGAAGCAGAAGGAAGATTCCCATGCCACGTCGTCGCGAAGTACCCAAGCGCGAAATCCTGCCGGATCCCAAGTTCGGTTCCGTCGACCTGTCCAAGTTCATGAACGTCATCATGGAATCGGGCAAGAAGGCTGTTGCCGAGCGCATCATTTACGGCGCTCTCGACCAAGTCGAGAAGAAGGTCGGCAAGGACCCCCTGGAAGTGTTCATGGTCGCCCTGAACAACGTGAAGCCCATGGTTGAAGTGAAGTCCCGCCGTGTCGGCGGTGCGAACTACCAAGTTCCCGTGGAAGTTCGTCCCGTCCGCCGGATGGCCCTCGCCATGCGCTGGCTCAAGGAATCCGCTCGCAAGCGCGGTGAGAAGTCGATGGCCCAACGCCTGGCCAATGAACTGCTGGAGGCCGCTGAAGGCCGCGGTGGCGCGATGAAGAAGCGCGACGAAGTTCACCGCATGGCAGAAGCCAACAAGGCGTTCTCGCACTTCCGCTTCTAAACTCAACGTCTTTCGGCCGCCTCGGGTTTGCCCTAACCCGCTGGCGGCTCCTGTCTTCTGGAGCAAACCATGGCCCGCAAAACCCCCATCGAGCGCTACCGCAACATCGGTATCTCTGCGCACATCGATGCTGGCAAGACCACCACGACCGAACGCATCCTTTACTACACCGGTGTGAACCACAAGATTGGTGAAGTGCACGATGGCGCCGCCACGATGGACTGGATGGAGCAGGAGCAAGAGCGCGGCATCACGATCACGTCGGCCGCGACGACCTGCTTCTGGAAGGGCATGGACATGTCCTACCCCGAGCACCGCTTCAACATCATCGACACCCCCGGACACGTGGACTTCACCATTGAAGTCGAGCGCTCGATGCGCGTCCTGGACGGTGCTTGCATGGTGTACTGCGCCGTGGGTGGCGTGCAGCCCCAGTCGGAAACCGTCTGGCGCCAGGCCAACAAGTACAAGGTGCCCCGCCTCGCGTTCGTCAACAAGATGGACCGCACCGGCGCGAACTTCTTCAAGGTCGTGGACCAGATGAAGACCCGCCTGAAGGCCAACCCGGTGCCCGTGGTGATTCCCATCGGCGCTGAAGAAAACTTCAAGGGCGTGGTGGACCTCTTCAAGATGAAAGCCATCATCTGGGACGAAGCGTCCCAGGGTATGAAGTTCACCTTCGAAGACATCCCGGCCGACCTGGTGGAAGTCGCTCAGGAATGGCGCGAAAAGCTGGTCGAGTCGGCTGCCGAAGCGACCGAAGAGCTGATGAACAAGTACCTCGAGACGGGTGACCTGTCCGAGGAAGAGATCAAGCTCGCGATCCGTCAGCGCACCATCGCGACCGAGATCCAGCCGATGCTGTGCGGCACCGCCTTCAAGAACAAGGGTGTGCAGCGCATGCTGGACGCCGTCATCGACTTCCTGCCGTCGCCGCTGGACATCCCTCCGGTGTCGGGCACGGACGAAGACGACCAGCCGATCACCCGCGAGCGCACCGACGAAGAGAAGTTCTCGGCGCTGGCCTTCAAGCTGATGACCGACCCCTACGTCGGTCAGCTGACGTTCGTGCGTGTGTATTCGGGCGTGCTGCAATCCGGCGCAACCGTCTACAACCCGATCCGCGGCAAGAAGGAGCGCATCGGCCGGATCCTGCAGATGCACGCCAACCAGCGTGAAGAAATCAAGGAAATTCTGGCCGGCGACATCGCGGCTTGCGTGGGTCTGAAGGACGTCACGACCGGCGAAACGCTGTGCGACCCGGAAAGCGTCATCACCCTGGAAAAGATGATCTTCCCGGAGCCGGTGATCTCGCAGGCTGTCGAGCCGAAGACCAAGGCCGACCAGGAAAAGATGGGCATCGCGCTGGGCCGTCTGGCTGCCGAAGACCCGTCCTTCCGTCTGCGCACCGACGAAGAGTCCGGCCAGACCATCATCTCGGGCATGGGCGAGCTGCACCTGGAAATCATCGTCGACCGCATGAAGCGCGAGTTCGGCGTGGAAGCCAACGTCGGCAAGCCGCAAGTGGCCTACCGCGAAACCATCCGCAAGACCGCAACCGACGTCGAAGGCAAGTTCGTTCGCCAGTCCGGTGGTAAGGGCCAGTACGGTCACGTCGTGCTGACGCTCGAGCCGCAAGAGCCGGGCAAGGGCTTCGAGTTCGTCGACGCCATCAAGGGCGGTGTGGTTCCTCGCGAATACATCCCGGCCGTGGAAAAGGGCATCATCGACACGCTGCCGAACGGCGTGTTGGCCGGCTTCCCGGTGGTGGACGTCAAGGCCACGCTGACCTTCGGTTCGTACCACGACGTGGACTCGAACGAAAACGCGTTCAAGATGGCCGCCTCCATGGGCTTCAAGGAAGCCATGCGTCGCGCCAGCCCCGTCATCCTCGAGCCGATGATGGCCGTGGAGGTCGAGACGCCGGAAGACTACGCCGGTACCGTCATGGGTGACCTGTCCAGCCGTCGTGGCATGGTGCAGGGCATGGACGACATGGTCGGCGGTGGCAAGGTCATCAAGGCCGAAGTGCCGCTGAGCGAAATGTTCGGCTACTCCACGTCGCTGCGCTCGGCCACGCAAGGTCGCGCCACGTACACGATGGAGTTCAAGCACTACTCTGAAGCGCCCAAGAACGTGGCTGACGCCATCATCCTGGCGCGCGGCAAGTCGTCGACCTGATCCTCTTTTGAGAATCGTCTTCACAGCGGCCCACCCGCTTCGCCAGTCGGCGGGAACTCTGGGCGCTGTGGAAACGCTAAACCAACAGACTGGCGAACTGCTCTTTTCGGAGAATTGAAATGGCAAAAGGCAAGTTTGAACGGACCAAGCCGCACGTGAACGTGGGCACGATCGGTCACGTCGACCACGGCAAGACCACGCTGACGGCTGCAATCGCGACCGTTCTGTCGGCCAAGTTCGGCGGCGAAGCGAAGAAGTACGACGAAATTGACGCGGCTCCGGAAGAGAAGGCCCGCGGCATCACGATCAACACCGCGCACGTCGAGTACGAGACGGCCAACCGCCACTACGCGCACGTTGACTGCCCCGGCCACGCCGACTACGTCAAGAACATGATCACCGGCGCCGCCCAGATGGACGGCGCGATCCTGGTGTGCTCGGCCGCTGACGGCCCGATGCCCCAGACCCGTGAGCACATCCTGCTGGCCCGTCAGGTCGGCGTGAAGTACATCATCGTCTTCCTGAACAAGTGCGACATGGTCGACGACGCCGAGCTGCTGGAGCTCGTCGAAATGGAAGTGCGTGAGCTGCTGAGCAAGTACGACTTCCCGGGCGACGACACCCCCATCATCAAGGGTTCGGCCAAGCTGGCGCTGGAAGGCGACAAGGGCGACCTGGGCGAACAAGCCATCATGCGCCTGGCCGATGCGCTGGACACCTACATCCCCCAGCCGGACCGTGCCGTTGACGGCGCCTTCCTGCTGCCGGTGGAAGACGTGTTCTCGATCTCGGGCCGTGGCACCGTGGTGACCGGTCGCGTCGAGCGCGGCATCATCAAGGTCGGCGAAGAAATCGAAATCGTCGGTATCCGCGAAGTCCAGAAGACCACGGTCACGGGCGTCGAAATGTTCCGCAAGCTGCTGGACCAAGGTCAAGCGGGCGACAACGTCGGCATCCTGCTGCGCGGCACCAAGCGCGAAGACGTCGAGCGCGGCCAAGTGCTGGCCAAGCCGGGCACGATCAAGCCGCACACCCACTTCACGGCCGAAATCTACGTGCTGTCGAAGGAAGAGGGCGGCCGTCACACCCCGTTCTTCAACAACTACCGTCCCCAGTTCTACTTCCGCACGACGGACGTGACCGGTGCCGTGGAGCTGCCGAAGGACAAGGAAATGGTCATGCCTGGCGACAACGTCGGCATCACCGTGAAGCTGATCGCCCCGATCGCCATGGAAACCGGTCTGCGCTTCGCCATCCGTGAAGGTGGCCGCACCGTCGGTTCGGGCGTCGTTGCCACGATCCTCGAGTAATCACTGCGTGACGTGCGCCGGGCGGCTTCCGTTCGGCGCTCCACTCGCTCTTTAAGGAATCGTCATGCAAAAGCAAAAGATCCGCATCCGCCTGAAGGCGTTTGATTACAAGCTGATCGACCAGTCGGCCCTCGAAATCGTGGAAACGGCCAAGCGCACGGGCGCCATCGTCAAGGGCCCGGTGCCCCTGCCGACGCGCATGGAGCGTTTCGACATCCTGCGTTCGCCGCACGTCAACAAGACGAGCCGTGACCAGTTCGAAATCCGCACCCACCAGCGCCTGATGGACATCGTCGACCCGACCGACAAGACGGTTGACGCGCTGATGAAGCTCGACCTGCCCGCTGGCGTCGACGTCGAAATCAAGCTGCAGTGATCTTTGGGCCGTGAGGCCCCTTGATCCCAAACCCCGCTCATGACCCTGAGCGGGGTTTCTTTTTGGGCACTGTTCGGCCTGGGGTTGCATCCGGGCAATCCCTCAAGCTATACTCGCCAGCTTTTCCGGGTTGGCTCACGCCTGCTCGGGGTTCGCGCGGCGCTACTTTGGTGGCGTCGCAAGGTCAGCCCGGCCAATCGATGTCGGGTGTTCGTAATGGCTTCGATCGCATCAGTGGTCGGGGCTGGAGAAAAACATGAGTCTGAGCAACCGTCTCGGTTTGCTGGGCCGCAAGGTGGGCATGATGCGCATCTTCACGGACGATGGCGATGCCATCCCTGTGACGGTGCTGGATGTGTCCAACAACCGCGTGACCCAGGTCAAGACCCAAGAGACCGACGGCTACAGCGCCATTCAAGTGGCGTTCGGTACGCGCAAAGCTTCGCGCGTCACCAAGCCTGAAGCCGGCCACCTTGTCAAGGCAGGTGTCGAAGCCGGTGAAATCCTCAAGGAATTCCGCGTCGACGCCGACGTTGCAGCCCAGTACAAGGCTGGCGCAACGGTTCCCGTGACGCTGTTCGCCACGGGCCAGCTGGTCGATGTGCAAGGCACGTCCATCGGTAAGGGCTACGCCGGCACCATCAAGCGTCACAACTTCAGCTCGCAGCGCGCGTCGCACGGTAACAGCCGTTCGCACAACGTGCCGGGCTCGATCTCGATGGCGCAAGATCCGGGGCGCGTGTTCCCGGGCAAGAAGATGACCGGCCACATGGGCGACGAAACCGTCACCACCCAAAACCTCGACATCGTGCGCGTGGACGAAGCCCGTTCGCTGCTGCTGGTTCGCGGTGCGGTTCCGGGCTCCAAGAACGGCCACGTTGTCGTTCGCCCGGCCGTCAAGGTCAAGATCAAGAAGGGAGCCAACTGATGCAGCTCGAGCTCCTGAACGAGCAGGGTCAGGCCACGTCCAAGGTGGACGCGCCCGACACCATCTTCGCTCGCGATTACAACGAAGCCCTGGTGCACCAGGTGGTCGTGGCCTTCCAGGCCAATGCCCGTCAAGGCACCCGTGCTCAGAAGGACCGTGAACAGGTCCATCACTCGACCAAGAAGCCTTTCCGCCAGAAGGGCACCGGCCGCGCTCGCGCCGGTATGACCTCGTCGCCGCTGTGGCGCGGGGGCGGTCGCATCTTCCCGAACATGCCTGACGAGAACTTCTCGCACAAGCTGAACAAGAAGATGTACCGCGCTGGCATGGCTGCGATCCTGTCGCAGCTGGCCCGTGAAGGTCGCCTGGCTGTGGTGGATTCGATCTCGGTCGAAGCTCCCAAGACCAAGCTGCTGGCTGCCAAGTTCAAGGCCATGGGCCTGGACTCGGTGATGGTGATCGCCGACACGGTCGACGACAACCTGCTGCTGGCTTCGCGCAATCTGGCCAACGTGCTCGTCGTCGAGCCGCGTTACGCCGACCCGCTGTCCCTCGTCTTCTACAAGAAGGTGCTGGTGACCAAGGCTGCGGTCGAGCAACTCAAGGAGATGCTGGCATGAGCGCCCCCAAGTTTGCTGAAGGCCGCCTGGCCTCCGTGCTGCTCGCGCCCATCGTGTCCGAAAAGGCCACGCAAGTCGCTGAGAAGCACAACCAGGTTCTGTTCAAGGTCCTGCGCGATGCCACCAAGCCCGAAATCAAGGCCGCTGTTGAACTGATGTTCAAGGTGGAAGTTGAGTCGGTCAGCGTGGTGAACGTCAAGGGCAAGACCAAGCGCTTTGGTGGCCGTCCGGGTCGCCGTGACCACGTCAAGAAGGCCTACGTGGCCCTCAAGGCCGGTCAAGAGCTCAATTTCTCCGGGGAGGCCGCGTAAATGGCCATCGTCAAAGTCAAGCCCACTTCGCCCGGTCGCCGTGGCGTTGTGAAGGTGGTGCACAAGCACCTCCACAAGGGCGCGCCTGAGGCTTCGCTGCTGGAGCCCCAGAAGCAGAAGTCTGGCCGTAACAACAACGGTCACATCACGATGCGTCACAAGGGCGGTGGTCACAAGCACCACTACCGCGTTGTGGACTTCAAGCGCAACAAGGACGGCATTCCCGCGAAGGTCGAGACGATCGAGTACGACCCGAACCGCACGGCTCACATCGCTCTGGTGTGCTACGCCGACGGCGAGCGTCGTTACGTGATTGCTCCGCGCGGCCTGGAAGTCGGCGCGACCATCCTGAGCGGCGCTGAAGCGCCGATCAAGGCGGGCAACACGCTGCCGATCCGAAACATTCCGGTCGGCTCCACGATCCACTGCATCGAGTTGCTGCCTGGCAAGGGTGCCCAGATGATCCGTTCGGCCGGCGCTTCCGCCGTCCTGATGGCTCGCGAAGGCGTCTACGCTCAGGTTCGCCTGCGCTCCGGCGAAGTCCGCCGCGTGCACATCGACTGCCGCGCCACCATCGGTGAAGTGAGCAACGAAGAGCACAGCCTGCGCCAGTACGGCAAGGCCGGTGCCATCCGCTGGAAGGGCATTCGCCCGACCGTCCGCGGCGTCGCCATGAACCCGGTTGACCACCCGCACGGCGGCGGTGAAGGCCGCACCGGCGAGGGCCAGGTCCCCGTGTCCCCGTGGAACACGATGACCAAGGGCTATCGCACTCGCAACAACAAGCGCACGCAGACGTTCATCGTCTCGCGTCGCAAGAAGTAAGGGCTAGGCCATGACTCGTTCGCTGAAGAAGGGCCCGTTCGTTGACCACCACCTGCAGGCCAAGGTCGACAAGGCGGTTGCCAACAAGGACAAGAAGCCCATCAAGACCTGGTCGCGTCGCTCGACGATCCTGCCCGAGTTCATCGGTCTGACGATCGCCGTTCACAACGGCAAGCAGCACGTGCCGGTCTATGTGTCTGACCAAATGGTCGGCCACAAGCTGGGTGAATTCGCACTGACCCGCACCTTCAAGGGCCACCCGGCCGACAAGAAGGCCGGGAAGAAGTAAGGACTAGAGACGATGGAAACCAAAGCAATCGTCCGTGGCGTCCGCCTGTCGTGTGACAAGGGCCGCCTCGTGGCCGACATGATCCGCGGCAAGAAGGTGGATCACGCCCTCAACATCCTGACCTTCACCCAGAAGAAGGCGGCCGTCATCATCAAGAAGGCGCTCGAAAGCGCCATCGCCAACGCCGAGCACAACGACGGCGCTGACATTGATGATCTGAAGGTCACCTCGATCTACGTCGAACAGGGTGCCACGCTGAAGCGCTTCTCGGCTCGCGCCAAGGGCCGCGGCAACCGCATCAGCAAGCCCACTTGCCACATCTTCGTGGCAGTCGGCAACTAAGGCGCAAGGAAGACTATGGGACAGAAAATCCATCCGGTTGGCTTCCGCCTGCCTGTCACCCGTAACTGGGCCTCGCGCTGGTACGCCAACAACCAGAACTTCGCCAGCATGCTGGCTGAAGATCTGCAGGTTCGCGACTACCTGAAGGCCAAGCTTAAGAACGCCGCTGTTTCGCGCATCCTGATCGAGCGTCCTGCCAAGAACGCCCGCATCACGATTTTCTCGGCTCGTCCGGGCGTCGTGATCGGCAAGAAGGGTGAAGACATCGAAGCGCTGAAGGCTGAGCTGACCAAGCGTCTGGGCGTGCCCGTCGCCGTCAACATCGAAGAAGTGCGCAAGCCTGAAGTCGATGCCCAGCTGATTGCCGACTCGATCACCCAGCAGCTCGAAAAGCGCATCATGTTCCGCCGCGCCATGAAGCGCGCGATGCAAAACGCCATGCGTCTGGGTGCCCAGGGCATCAAGATCATGAGCGCGGGTCGTCTGAACGGCATCGAAATCGCTCGCACCGAGTGGTATCGCGAAGGTCGTGTGCCCCTGCACACCCTGAAGGCCGACATCGACTACGGCTTCTCTGAAGCCAAGACCACCTACGGCGTCATCGGCGTCAAGGTTTGGGTCTACCGCGGTGACCGCCTGGCCAATGGCGAGGCTCCGGTCATCAACACCCCCGCAGGCGCCGAAGACGATCGTCGCCCGCGCCGTAACGCCCGTCCGGGCGCTCCTGGTGGCCGTGGCCGTCCGGGTGGCGACCGTGGCCCGCGTGACGGAGCAGACCAGCCCGCTGCAGCCGCTCCTGGCGGTGCAGCCCAGCCCGCCGGCAAGCGCGTGATCCGCAAGGCTCCCGCTGCTGGTGAGGCCAAAGGAGAATAAATATGCTGCAACCCGCTCGTCGTAAATACCGCAAGGAGCAGAAGGGCCGCAACACGGGTGTTGCAACCCGAGGCGCTGCGGTGTCTTTCGGTGACTTCGGCCTGAAGGCCACGGAGCGTGGCCGCCTGACGGCCCGCCAGATCGAAGCGGCTCGCCGTGCGATCTCGCGTCACATCAAGCGTGGCGGCCGGATCTTCATCCGCGTGTTCCCGGACAAGCCCATCTCGCAAAAGCCCGCCGAAGTTCGTATGGGTAACGGCAAGGGTAACCCCGAGTACTACGTCGCCGAGATCCAGCCGGGCAAGGTGATCTACGAGGTCAACGGCGTTCCCGAGCAACTCGCTCGTGAAGCCTTTACGCTGGCCGCTGCCAAGCTGCCGCTGAAGTGCACCTTCGTGGCCCGCCAGGTCGGTACCTGAGGAAGGACACCATGAAAGCATCTGAACTCCGCGCCAAGGACGTCGCTGCCCTCGAAAAGGAAGTGACCGACCTGCTGAAGGCCCACTTCGGCCTGCGCATGCAAAAGGCCACCCAGCAGCTGACCAACCACAGCCAGCTGGGCAAGACCCGCCGCGACATCGCGCGTGCCAAGACCGTTCTGGCACAAAAGAAGAAGGAGGCCGCGAAATGACTGAGGCCGTCACCAAGAACACCCGCACCCTCGTCGGTCGCGTGGTGAGCGACAAGCGCGCCAAGACGGTCACCGTCCTGGTCGAGCGTCGCGCCAAGCACGAGCTCTACGGCAAGATCGTGGCCCGTTCCCGCAAGTACCACGCCCACGATGAAAAGGGCGAGTACAAGATGGGTGATGTGGTCGAGATCAGCGAAGGCCGTCCGCTTTCCAAGACCAAGAGCTGGGTTGTCACCCGCCTGGTCGAGAAGGCTGAAATCGTCTAAACGGATTTCGGTCTCCTGACCGGACTGCAACCGGCGCGCTGGATTTCTGGCGCGCCGGTTTTTTATTTGGCGCCATGCCAATGAGGTGTATCCATGATTCAAATTGGTGATTCGTTGCCCGCGGGCAGCCTGCAGGAATTCATCGAAGTGGAAGGTGAGGGTTGCACCCTCGGGCCCAACGCGTTCGATGTGAAAGCGGCCACTGCCGGCAAAACCATCGCGGTGTTCGCGCTGCCGGGCGCCTTCACGCCGACGTGTTCGGCCAAGCACGTGCCCGGCTATGTCGAGGCGGCGGATGAACTTCGCGCGGCAGGCGTTGACGAAATTTGGTGCGTCTCTGTCAATGACGCTTTCGTCATGGGCGCCTGGGGGCGCGAGCAGAAGGCGGGCGGGAAAGTGCGCATGATGGCCGACGGCAGCGCCGCCTTCACCCAGGCGGTTGGGCTGACGTTGGACCTCACCTCGAAGGGCATGGGGCTGCGTTCGCAGCGTTATTCGATGCTGGTCCGAGATGGCGTGGTGCGTACGCTGAACGTGGAGGCTCCGGGACAATTCGCGGTCAGCGACGCAGCCACGATGCTGCAGCAAGCGCGCGCCCTTTAATTGCGCAGGCATTTCCCCTCGGCGGCGGCTCTTGATGGCCGCTCCGGGGCGCTTTGCAAAAACATTGCGGGGGTAGTTGACGTCAACACCGCCGCGCTGCATAATGCGCAGCTTCGCCGAACGCTAGGCGCGTGAGCATCCTCGCTCCAAACTGCCTGGCCTCGGATCCGCCCTCAACCGTCGAGGGGTGTTGGTGAAAGCCAGCGCTGATCGACTTACGGGCCCAAGACTGACCGACGACTTTCGCTGATGCGGAGGGACTCGGGGCAAGTTGGGGACAGACATGATTCAAATGCAATCGCGGCTTGACGTCGCGGACAACACTGGCGCCAAGTCGGTTCAGTGCATCAAGGTGCTGGGCGGCTCCAAGCGTCGCTATGCGCACATTGGCGACATCATCAAGGTCAGCATCAAAGAAGCTGCGCCGCGTGGTCGCGTGAAGAAGGGCGAGGTGTACAGCGCTGTGGTCGTTCGTACGGCCAAGGGTGTTCGTCGCCAAGACGGCTCGCTCGTCAAGTTCGACGGCAACGCCGCCGTGCTGCTCAACGCCAAGCTCGAGCCGATCGGCACGCGCATCTTCGGCCCGGTTACGCGTGAACTGCGTACCGAGCGCTTCATGAAGATCGTGTCGCTGGCGCCTGAGGTGCTTTGAGCCCCCACAGTCTGAGGTAAGCCATGAACAAGATTCGTACCGGCGACCAGGTCATCGTGTTGACCGGCCGCGACAAAGGCAAGCGCGGCACCGTGACCGCGCGCGCTGACGCAGACCACGTTGTGGTCGAGGGCGTGAATGTCGTCAAGAAGCACGTCAAGCCGAACCCCATGAAGGGTACAACCGGCGGCGTCGTTGACAAGACCATGCCCATC
Organism: Pelomonas baiyunensis; assembly: GCF_043555935.1. Lineage (NCBI taxonomy): Bacteria > Pseudomonadati > Pseudomonadota > Betaproteobacteria > Burkholderiales > Sphaerotilaceae > Roseateles > Pelomonas baiyunensis. Next base: position 62,138 of record NZ_JBIGIB010000005.1, read on the forward strand.
CATCAATCCAACGTGGCGATCTTCAACGCCGCTTCCGGCAAGGCCGATCGCGTGGGCGTCAAGCTCGTCGATGGCAAGCGGGTGCGCGTGTTCAAGTCGACCGGCGAAGAGATCAAGGCTTAAGAGGTCCGACATGGCTCGTCTGCAAACGCAATACCGCGAAAAAATCGTGCCCGCCTTGACCGAGAAGTTTGGTTACAAGTCGGTCATGGAAGTGCCGCGCATCACCAAGATCACGCTGAATATGGGCGTGAGCGAGGCGGTGGCTGACAAGAAGGTCATGGACCACGCTGTTGGCGACCTGACCAAGATCGCGGGTCAGAAGCCCGTGGTGACCAAGTCGAAGAAGGCGATCGCCGGCTTCAAGATTCGTGACAACGTGCCCATCGGCGCGATGGTGACGCTGCGTGGCGTCCAGATGTACGAATTCCTGGACCGCTTCGTGACGATCGCGCTGCCGCGCGTTCGCGACTTCCGTGGTATCTCCGGCCGTTCGTTCGACGGTCGCGGCAACTACAACATCGGCGTCAAAGAGCAAATCATCTTCCCCGAGATCGAGTACGACAAGGTGGATGCTCTGCGTGGTCTGAACATCAGCATCACGACGACTGCCAAGACGGACGACGAAGCCAAGGCTCTCCTGGCTGCGTTCAAGTTTCCGTTCAAGAACTGAGGTGAACCGTGGCAAAACTCTCGATCAAACAACGTGAGCTGAAGCGCGAGGCGCTCGTCGCCAAGTTCGCCAAGAAGTACGCCGAACTGAAGGCCATCATTGACGACAGCAAGAAGTCCGATGAAGAGCGTTACGCCGCTCGCCTCGAGCTGCAAAAGCTGCCGCGCAATGCCTACCCGACACGTCTGCGCAATCGCTGCGAACTGACTGGTCGTCCGCGCGGTACGTTCCGCAAGTTCGGCCTGGCCCGTAACAAGATCCGTGAACTGGCCTTCAAGGGCGACATCCCTGGTGTCGTCAAGGCCAGCTGGTAATCGGCTGATAGGAGATATCGCAAATGAGCATGAGTGATCCCATCGCCGATATGCTGACCCGCATCCGCAACGCCCAAATCGTCGAGAAGACGAGCGTTGCCATGCCGTCGTCCAAGCTGAAGGTGGCGATTGCCAAGGTCCTGAAGGACGAAGGCTACATCGACGACTTCGCCGTCCGTGGCGAAGCTTCCCGCCCTGAGCTGGAAATTTCCCTGAAGTACTACGCTGGCCGTCCGGTGATCGAGCGCATCGAGCGCGTGAGCCGCCCGGGGCTGCGTATCTACAAGGGCCGTCACGACATTCCTCAGGTCATGAATGGCCTGGGTGTGGCGATCGTCACCACGCCGCAGGGCGTCATGACGGACCGCAAGGCGCGCGCTGCCGGTATCGGCGGTGAAGTGCTCTGCTACGTCGCCTAAGCGAAGGAGTAGGAACAATGTCCCGCGTTGGAAAAATGCCGGTCATCCTCCCGCAAGGCGTGGATGTGACCGTCGGCGCTGATTCGATCAGCGTCAAGGGTTCGCTGGGGACGCTGGTGCGTCCGGCGAACAAGCTGGTGTCCGTCAAGAATGACGCTGGCAAGCTGAGCTTTGTGCCCGCCAACGAGTCGGCCGAAGCCGATGCGATGAGCGGCACGATGCGTGCTCTGGTGGCCAACATGGTCAATGGCGTCAGCAAGGGCTTCGAGAAGAAGCTGAACCTGGTCGGCGTGGGTTTCCGCGCTCAAGCCCAGGGTCAAAAGCTGAACCTGCAGATCGGCTTCTCGCACCCGGTGGTCAAGGACATGCCGGCTGGCATCAAGGTCGAGTGCCCGACCCAGACGGAAATCGTCATCAAGGGTGCCGATCGTCAGATCGTCGGTCAGATCGCCGCTGAGGTTCGCGCCTTCCGTCCCCCTGAGCCTTATAAGGGCAAGGGCATCCGTTATTCGGATGAGAAGGTCACCCTCAAAGAGACCAAGAAGAAGTAAGGAACAGCGCCATGATGACCAAGAAAGAACAACGCCTGCGTCGTTCGCGCCAGACCCGTGCTCGCATCGCGCTCCAGCGCGTCGCCCGTCTGACGGTGTTCCGCTCCAACCTGCACATCTACGCCCAAGTGCTGTCGGAAGACGGCAACAAGGTGCTGGCTGCTGCGTCGACCGCCGAGAAGTCGGTTCGCGCCCAAGTCAGCAACGGCGGCAACGTGGCTGCAGCATCCGTGGTTGGCAAGCTGATTGCCGAGAAGGCCAAGGCTGCTGGCGTCGAGAAGGTCGCTTTCGACCGCTCGGGTTTCGCGTACCACGGCCGGGTGAAGGCCCTGGCCGAGGCGGCTCGCGAAGCCGGTCTGCAGTTCTGACGCATAGGAATACGAAATGGCAAAGTTTCAACCCCGCGGCGCCCAGGCTGAAGGCAACGACGACGGCCTGAAGGAAAAGATGATCGCGGTGAACCGCGTCACCAAGGTGGTCAAGGGCGGCCGTACGCTGTCCTTCGCTGCTCTGACGGTGGTCGGTGATGGCGATGGTCGCATTGGCATGGGCAAGGGCAAGGCCAAGGAAGTGCCCGTCGCTGTGCAAAAGGCGATGGAATCGGCCCGCCGCAACATGATCAAGGTCCAGCTGAAGAACGGTTCCGTTCACCACAACGTGGTGGGCGAGCACGGCGCTTCGCGCGTCATGCTGGCTCCGGCTCCGACCGGTACTGGCGTGATCGCTGGCGGCCCGATGCGTGCCGTCTTTGAAGTGATGGGCGTGACCGACATCGTGAGCAAGAGCCACGGTTCGACGAACCCGTACAACATGGTCCGCGCGACGCTGGATGCTCTGAAGCGTTCCACCACCGCGTCGGAAGTCGCTGCCAAGCGCGGCAAGACGGTTGAAGAAATCTTCAACTGATCGCCCAAGCGGAGCACAAGATGTCTGACAAGAAAACCGTGACGGTCAAGCTGGTGCGTAGCCCCATCGGCTGCCGCGCCTCGCACCGTGCCACCGTGGTCGGCCTGGGTCTGCGCAAGCTGAACAGCCAGAGCACGCTGGAAGACACGCCCGCCGTGCGCGGCATGATCAACAAGATCGCCTATCTGGTGCAGGTGCTGTAAGCGCTGCCCACCGAGGACAAGACGATGGAACTCAATACGATCAAGCCCGCTGAGGGCGCCAAGCATGCCAAGCGCCGTGTCGGCCGCGGCATCGGCTCCGGCCTGGGCAAGACCGCAGGTCGCGGTCACAAGGGTCAAAAGAGCCGCGCGGGTGGCTACCACAAGGTGGGCTTCGAAGGCGGTCAAATGCCGCTGCAGCGTCGCCTGCCCAAGCGTGGCTTCAAGTCGCTGACGCTGAAGTACAACGCCGAGATCACGCTGTCGGACCTGCAAGGCCTGGCTGGCGACGAGATCGACGTGTCGACGCTCAAGGCTGTGGGCCTGGTCCCGCAACTGGCGAAGTCGGTGAAGGTGATCCTGTCCGGCGCGATCGAACGCAAGGTGGCTCTGAAGGGCGTGAACGCCACGAAGGGTGCCAAGGCCGCGATCGAAGCAGCTGGCGGCTCGGTCGCCTGAACGTTCAGGAACTGATCCAGCGTGGCTACCAACGCGAATCAGCTGGCCAAGAGCGGCAAGTTTGGCGACCTGCGTCGCCGGCTTGTGTTCTTGCTGCTGGCTCTGGTTGTCTACCGCATCGGCGCCCACATTCCGGTGCCGGGCATCGACCCTAACCAGCTGGCCCAATTTTTCAAGGGTCAGTCGGGCGGCATCCTGAGCTTGTTCAACATGTTCTCCGGCGGCGCGCTGTCGCGCTTCACGGTGTTCGCGTTGGGCATCACGCCGTACATCTCCGCGTCGATTGTTCTGCAGCTGATGGGTTACGTCATTCCATCGCTCGAGCAGTTGAAGAAGGAGGGCGAGTCCGGTCGCCGCAAGATCACGCAGTACACGCGTTACGCGACGCTGGGTCTTGCGCTTTTCCAAAGCCTGTCGATTGCGCTGGCGTTGGAAGGCTCGGCGGGCCTGGTGCTGAACCCGGGGTTCGGTTTCCGTCTGACGGCGGTTTCCAGCTTGGTGGCTGGCACGATGTTCCTGATGTGGTTGGGTGAGCAGATCACCGAACGCGGTCTCGGCAACGGCATTTCGATTCTGATCTTCGGCGGTATCGCAGCAGGTTTGCCTGGCGCGATTGGCGGGTTGTTCGAGTTGGTCCGTACCGGTGCGATGGGCTACGGCTCTGCGTTGGTGGTGATCTCGCTGGTGGTTTTTGTGACCTACGGCGTGGTCTTTGTCGAACGCGGTCAGCGCAAGATCCTGGTGAACTACGCCAAGCGCCAGGTGGGTAACAAGGTTTATGGTGGTCAGTCGTCTCACCTGCCCTTGAAGCTCAACATGTCCGGGGTGATTCCGCCGATCTTTGCGTCGTCGATCATCCTACTGCCCACCACCATTGTGAGTTGGGTGGCCACGGGCGACGGCATGCGCTGGTTGAAGGATTTGGCGTCGATGGTGAGCCCTGGGCAACCCATCTACGTGTTGCTGTACTCGGCTGCGATCGTCTTCTTCTGCTTCTTCTACACGGCGTTGGTGTTCAACAGCCGGGAAACGGCAGACAACCTGAAGAAGAGCGGCGCGTTCATTCCGGGCATTCGTCCGGGTGAGCAAACAGCCAAGCACATCGACAAGATCCTCTCGCGCCTGACGTTGGCGGGTGCCGTGTACATCACGCTGGTGTGCTTGCTGCCCGAGTTCCTGACGCTGAAGTACAACGTGCCGTTCTACTTTGGTGGTACGTCGCTGTTGATCATCGTTGTTGTGACGATGGACTTCTGGGCTCAGGTGCAGAGTTACATCATGAGTCAGCAGTACGAATCGCTGCTGAAGAAGGCCAGCTTCAAGCCCAACTGATGGGCGAGAACTGATCGGATCAAGAGATAAGGTTTCTATTCAACCACTCTGAAACGTTGGGCATGGCGAAAGACGACGTCATTCAAATGCAGGGCGAGATTCTTGAGAACCTCCCCAACGCCACGTTTCGGGTGAAGTTGGAAAACGGGCATGTCGTCCTTGGACACATCTCGGGCAAGATGCGGATGCACTACATCCGGATCCTGCCTGGTGACAAAGTGACCGTGGAATTGACACCGTACGATTTGAGTCGTGCTCGCATCGTGTTCCGGGCGAAGTGAGCTGTTTGAACCCCCGGGAACGCGTCAAGAGCGCATAAGAGTTAGGCCAAGGAGCAGACCATGAAAGTTTCGGCATCGGTGAAGCAGATGTGCCGCAATTGCAAGATCATCCGCCGCAAGGGCGTGGTGCGTGTGATCTGCACCGACCCGCGCCACAAGCAGCGCCAGGGCTGATTGGCCGCACGACAGGACTAGAGGACCACCATGGCACGTATTGCTGGTATCAACATTCCGCCGCAAAAGCACACTGAGATCGGTCTGACGTCGATCTACGGCATTGGCCGTACGACCGCGCAGAAGATCTGCACCACCTGCGGCATCCCGTTCGACAAGAAGGTCAAGGACCTGACGGACTCCGATCTGGAAAAGATCCGTGATGAAGTCAACAAGCTGACGATCGAAGGCGATCTGCGTCGCGAACAGTCCATCAACATCAAGCGTCTGATGGACCTGGGTTGCTACCGCGGCTTCCGCCATCGTCGCGGCCTGCCGATGCGTGGTCAGCGTACCCGTACGAATGCCCGTACCCGCAAGGGTCCGCGCAAGTCGGCGGCTACCGGCAAGAAGTGATCGCTGATCCGAACTGAAAGAAGGTCAATATGGCAAAGGCACCCAACAATTCGGCGGCTCAGCGCGTTCGCAAGAAGGTCCGCAAGAACGTTGCTGACGGCATCGCGCACGTTCACGCTTCGTTCAACAACACCATCATCACCATCACCGACCGTCAAGGCGGCGCCCTGTCTTGGGCTTCGTCGGGCGGCCAGGGTTTCAAGGGCTCGCGCAAGTCGACGCCTTTCGCAGCCCAGGTGGCGGCTGAAGTGGCCGGTCGCGCGGCTCAAGAGCAGGGCATCAAGAACCTGGACGTGAAGATCAAGGGCCCGGGCCCGGGTCGTGAGTCGTCGGTTCGTGCGCTGGCCGCCCTGGGCATCCGGATCAACTCGATCTCGGATGTGACCCCGGTGCCGCACAACGGCTGCCGTCCGCAAAAGCGTCGTCGCATCTAAGACCCGTCACCCCTGGGTGATTTGGAGTTGCAGATTCGGATGACGGTGCGATAATCGCGCGTTTTCCCGAAGCCGGCGTGGCGCTGTAGTGCCACGCCGGCTTCAGTCTTGAGCCTCGCCAGCCGGTGCAGGCTCGTAAGCCCACCGTCCAAGCCCAAAACAACATCGGCTGGACTCGCGCCAAGTTCGGGACTCCTCGACTCGGCGTCAGATTGATTGAAGGACACGCAAAGTGGCACGTTATCTCGGCCCCAAGGCCAAACTTTCCCGCCGTGAAGGTACCGACCTCTACCTGAAGAGCGCCCGCCGCGCCATCAGCGACAAGGCCAAGTTCGACAGCAAGCCGGGCCAGCATGGCCGCACGTCGGGCCAGCGCACCTCGGACTTCGGTCTGCAGCTGCGCGAGAAGCAAAAGGTCAAGCGCATGTACGGCGTGCTGGAGCGTCAGTTCCGCCGCTACTTCGCTGAAGCCGAGCGCCGCAAGGGCTCGACCGGCGTGAACCTGCTGCAACTGCTGGAATCGCGTCTGGACAACGTCGTGTACCGCATGGGCTTCGGCTCGACCCGCGCTGAAGCACGTCAGCTCGTGTCGCACAAGGGCATCGTGGTGAACGGCGAAGTCGTGAACATCGCTTCCTACATGGTCAAGGCCGGTGACACCGTCGCCGTGCGCGAAAAGGCCAAGAAGCAACTGCGCGTGACCGAGTCGTTCAAGCTGGCGGACTCCATCGGCCTGCCGGCCTGGGTGGCCGTGGACGGCACGAAGCTCGAAGGCGTGTTCAAGAAGGCCCCGGACCGCGATGAGTTCGGTGCCGAGATCAACGAATCGTTGATCGTCGAGTTGTACTCGCGTTAATCGTTCCCCCCGCCGACCACGCCTGAAAGGGTGCGGTCGGCGTTTCCTCGTCCGGGCTTATTGGCCCTTCGAAGGCTCTGCCCGGCTGGTCCTCAGCCTTATCGGTGTAACGAACCGAGGGTATTGAAAGAAAGACCTCATGCAAACCAACTTGCTCAAACCCAAGTCCATCAACGTGGAGCCCCTGGGCGGTCATCGCGCCAAGGTCACGCTGGAGCCGTTCGAACGCGGCTACGGTCACACCCTGGGCAACGCCCTGCGCCGTGTGCTGCTCTCGTCGATGGTGGGTTATGCGCCGACGGAAGTGACGATCGCTGGCGTGCTGCACGAGTACTCGGCCATCGACGGCGTGCAAGAGGACGTGGTTCACATCATGCTGAACCTCAAGGGCGTCGTCTTCCGTCTGCACAACCGCGAAGAAGTGACCCTGGTCCTGCGCAAGGAAGGTGAAGGCCCTGTCACGGCGGCTGACATCCAGACCCCGCACGACGTCGAGATCATCAACCCCGAGCACGTCATTGCCCACCTGTCGCAAGGTGGCAAGCTGGACATGCAGATCAAGGTCGAGAAGGGCCGTGGCTATGTGCCCGGCACGATGCGCCGTTTCGGCGACGAGCCGACCAAGAGCATTGGCCGCATCGTCCTCGACGCTTCGTTCTCGCCCGTCAAGCGCGTCAGCTACGCCGTCGAAAACGCTCGCGTCGAGCAGCGTACCGACCTGGACAAGCTGGTCATGGAAATCGAAACCAACGGCGCCATCTCGCCTGAGGAAGCGATCCGTGCTTCGGCCAAGATCCTGGTGGAACAGCTCGCCGTGTTCGCCCAGCTGCAGGGCACCGACCTGGTCGATGCCTTCGACCAGCCGGCCCAGCGCTCCAGCAGCTTCGATCCGATCCTGCTGCGTCCGGTCGACGAGCTCGAGCTGACCGTGCGTTCGGCCAACTGCCTGAAGGCCGAAAACATCTACTACATCGGCGACCTGATCCAGCGTACCGAGACCGAGCTGCTGAAGACCCCGAACCTGGGTCGCAAGTCGCTCAACGAAATCAAGGAAGTCCTCGCCTCGCGTGGCCTGACCTTGGGCGCACGTCTCGAGAACTGGCCTCCCCAAGGTCTCGACAAGCGTTAATTTTTAGAAGGGTGGCGCGCTGACCAACGCCACCCGGTGCACCCGCCAGTACCTGATCCGGCTGGCGGCATTAATGAAGTGAAAGGAAAAGCACCATGCGTCACCGTAACGGCCTCCGCAAACTCAACCGCACCAGCGCTCACCGCGCTGCCATGCTGCGCAACATGTGCGTTTCGCTGCTCACGCACGAAGCCATCAAGACCACGGTTCCCAAGGCCAAGGAACTGCGCCGCGTGGTTGAGCCCCTGATCACGCTCGCCAAGGAACCCACGCTGGCCAACCGCCGCCTGGCTTTCGACCGTCTGCGTGACCGCGACATCGTCGGCAAGCTGTTCAACGAACTGGGCCCGCGTTTCGCGAACCGCCCGGGCGGCTACACCCGCATCCTGAAGATGGGCTTCCGCGTGGGCGACAACGCTCCGATGGCCTACGTGGAACTGGTGGATCGCGCCGAAGGCGAGACCGCTGGCGAAGCCGCTGAATAAGCTCAGCGCACGCTGAACTGGAAAGCCCGCCTTGAGCGGGCTTTTTTTCGTCTGGACATGGGCCTCATTTCGCCCGGTACAGCCAGTGCACCTGGCCGTCGCCGACCACAGCGATCTCGGCGCCTTCAGCGCTCCAGTCTCGTGGCGTCCGGGTGAGCGCCCCCGTCCAGGCGCCGAAGGCGGGCAGCACCAGCGCGTGGGTGTAGTGCACGAAGCAGGGGCGCCGGAGCCGATCGCCCGCGCGACTGCCCAGGGTCACCGCGGGGTGCCAGTGGCCCGCGAGCGTGAAGCCCGGCGCGTCGGCAACAGGGGGCTCGTGCGCTGCGGTGAGTGCTCCCACCGTCCACGGGCCGTGCAGGGCGTGCACGGGCAGGCCGGGCGGGTGGATGCGCCGGTCGTGGTTGCCCAGCACCAGCACGGTGGGTACCGCCGTCGCGAAGCCGGAGACCGCGTCCAGCACGGCAGGCGTCAGGCCTGTTGCGCCATGCCAGAAGTCGCCCAGCACCACGAGCTGTTCGGCCTCGTGGGCTTCGACCAGGCGCTGAAGCCGCGCCAGTGTGTGCGCGGTGCTGCCGGCCGGCACCGGCTGCCCTTGCGCCCGAAACGCCGCACCCTTGCCCAGATGCAGGTCGGCCGCAAACAGGGTGCGCTGCGCCGGCCACCACACCGCACCCTCGGGCAGCAAGGAGAGCTGCGTGCCTGCAGCCATCAACGGCAGGCTCATCGGCGGGACCTCCGCGTGCGGCGAGGTGCGGGCTTACTGTCGCCTTGGCTGAACGCCAGCCGTGCACTCACATCGGCCACGGCCTGCCCGCCAGCGGCCGACTCCAGTTCCGCCAACATGCGCGCCAAGCGCTGCGCCAGCGACTCCGTGCTCGCACGCTCTCGCAGCCGTTCCACCAACAGCGGAAAGGCCAGCGGCGTCGGGCGTGCGGGATGCTGAAGGTCCAGGGTCTGACGGGCCATGCGCGTCAGCGCGGCACCCAGCGCATCCACATCCAGCTCGGCCGACAGCAGCTCCTGCTGCGCCTGTTGCAGTAGGCGGTTGCCCGGGTCGTGCTGCTGGAAGACGTCGAAGTACAGCGAGGCCGACGCCTGCAGCTGGCGCTGGCTGCGCGCTTCGCCGGGGTGACTCTGGAAGATGAGCCCGGCGATGCGCGCAATCTCGCGGAAGCGCCGGCGTGCCAACTCGCTGGCGTTCAGGCTGGCCTGCACCTCCTCGCGCAGCGTGTCGCGGTCCACGGGTGCGAGCAGGGCACTCAAGCGGGCGGCCCAATCGATGGGCGTGGCACTCAGCAGTTCCAGCCCGTAGTCGGTGATGGCCATGGAAAACGTGGCCGGCGTGTCGCGCCCCACCCGCCAGGCCAGCAGCGCGGCCAGGCCCAAGTGCACCGTGCGCCCGGCAAACGGGAAGAGGAAGAGGTGGTGGCCCTCGGGCGAGGTCATCACCTCGGCCACCAGTCGCTCGGTGCCCGGCAGTGCGGACCATGTCGCTTGCAGCGCCAGCAGCGGCTCGATGAAGCGCATCTCGCGGTCGGCCAGGCGGCCCTGGCCCGCCTCGTCGAAGCGGGCCAGCATGGCGCCTGCCAAGGTGTCCGAGATCGGGAACTGGCCGCCGTCCCAGCGGGGCAGCAGGGCTTTGCCGGGCGGGGCAGTGCGCACGTACGCCGTCAGCCCCTCCACGCGCACCAGCGCGAGCGAGCGGCCGCCCAGCAAAAAGACGTCGCCCGGGCGCAGCCGTGCGATGAAGCCTTCTTCCACGGTGGCGATGCGGCCACCGGTCAGGAACTGCACGCTCATGGCCGCGTCTGACACGATGGTGCCGATGTTGCTGCGGTGGCGCCGGGCCAGTCGCGCGTCGGGCACGCGCCAGACGCCGGATTCATCCGGCACCACGCGCTGGAAGTCCGGGTAGCTGCGCAAGGACTCGCCCCCGTGCCGCACGAAGGCCAGCGCCCACTGCCACGCGTCGTCGCTCAAGGCCCGATAACTCGGCGCGCTGCGCACCTCGGCCCGCAACTCGTCGGGCCGAAAGCCGCCGCCGAGCGCAACCGTGACGAGGTGCTGCACCAGCACGTCCAGCGGCGCTTCGGGCGCCCGGCGCGGCTCGATCTGCCCGGCCTGCGCGGCCGCGCGCAGGGCGGAGGCTTCCAAAATCTCCAGGCTGTGCGTGGGCACCAGCGTCACGCGCGAGCGGCGCCCCGGTGCGTGGCCGCTGCGGCCGGCGCGTTGCAGCAGCCGCGCCACGCCCTTGGCCGAGCCGATCTGCAGCACCTGCTCCACGGGCAGGAAGTCCACGCCCAGGTCCAGGCTTGCGGTGCAAACCACGCATTTGAGCTGACCCGACTTCATGGCGGCTTCCACCCAAGTGCGCGCCTCGGCATCCAGCGAGCCGTGGTGCAGGGCCACCAGGCCGGCCCAGTCCGGGCGCGCGTCCAGCAGCGCCTGAAACCAGCGTTCGCACTGCGATCGCGTGTTCGTGAACACCAGCGAGCTGGCGGCGCTGGCGATGCGCTCGATCACCGCCGGCAACAGACTCAGCCCCATGTGGCCGCTCCACGCAAACCGCTCAATACGGGCGGGCAGCAGCGTGTCGATGTCGATTGCCTTGTCTTGCGCGCCGCGCACCAGCACCGCGCCGGGCGCCAGCGTGTCGGCCGCTTCCTCCAGGTTGGCCAGCGTGGCGGACAAGCCCCAGGTCATGAGGCCCGGATTCCAGTGCCGCAGCCGCGCCAGGGCCAGCTGCAACTGCACGCCGCGTTTGCTGCCCAGCAATTCGTGCCATTCGTCGACTACCACCAGCCGCACGCGGTGCATCACCTCGGGGGCGTCCGCACGCGCGAGCATCAAGCTCAGCGACTCGGGCGTCGTCACCAGGGCGGTGGGCCAGCGGCGTTGCTGTGCAGCGCGTTCGCCCGAGGACGTGTCTCCGGTGCGCGCGGCGAGCGACCAGTGCGGCGCCAGCACCGCCGCCGCGTCTTGCAAGGCCCGCAGCGTGTCCTGGCTCAAGGCCCGCATCGGCGTGACCCACAGTACCGTCAGCGGCGCCTCGGTGGCGCTGAGCGCCTGCAGCGCGCCCAGCCACACCGCCAGCGTCTTGCCCGAGCCGGTGGTGGCGTGCAGCAGCCCCGAGCGCCCGGCCGCGATGTCGCGCCACACCTGGCGCTGGAAGGGGAACGCCTTCCAGCCGCGCGCGGCGAGCCAGTCAGTGGTCGCCGCGGTTGTGGCCGTTGGGGGCGCGGTCTTCGTCGCCTTCGTTGTGGCTGTCTTTGTCGCGATCTTCGTCGTCATGGGGAACGGTCTCCATCAGCGCGCGCAGCGTCGCCAGCGTGTCGGCCTCGTGCAGCGGCTTGTCGTCGCGGATGCGCAGCATGCGCGGGAAGCGCACGGCCAAGCCGCTTTTGTGGCGGCTGCTGGCCTGGATGCCCTCAAAGCCCAACTCGAACACCATCGTCGGCCGCACGCGCCGCACGGGGCCGAACTTCTCCACCGTCGTTCGGCGGATCTCGCGGTCCACGCGCTGGATCTCGGCGTCCGTCAGGCCCGAATACGCCTTGGCAAAGGGCACCAGCGTCAGCTCGGTCCCCGGTGCGTCCAGCGCGGCTTGTGCTTCAGCGGCATCGCGCGGCGCCCGGTTCCACACCGCAAAGCTGTAGTCGGTGTACAGGTTGGCGCGCCGCCCGTGGCCGGCCTGGGCGTAGATCAGCACCGCGTCCACGCTCAGCGGCGCCACCTTCCATTTCCACCAGGCGCTGCCGGTGCGGCCAATGCCGTAGGCCGACGCCCGGTGCTTGAGCATCAGGCCTTCCACCCGCCGCTCGCGTGCGCCCTCGCGGGCCGCGGCCAGCCCGGCCCAGTCGGCCGCCTCCACCAGCGGCGACACCGCAACGCCCAGCGGCACGAGGCGGGCCCGGCGCGTCTCCAGCGGCTCGGCCCGGCGGTCGATGCCGTCGCTCTCCAGCAGGTCGTAAGCCAGCAGGCGCACCGGCGCTTCCCGCAGCACGGCTTGTGTCAGGCGCGTGCGGCCGATGCGCTTTTGCAGCAGCGCGAACGGCGCCGGTGCGGTGTCGCCGTGCGCCCAGGCCAGCAGTTCGCCGTCCACCACCGTGCCGTCGGGCCAGGCCCCGGCTTCCAGTGCGACCTCGGGGAAGCGTTCGGTGACCAGCTCTTCGCCGCGCGACCAGATCCACACCTGCCCCTGCCGCTTCACCACCTGGGCGCGGATGCCGTCGTATTTCCACTCCGCCAGCCAGCCGTCGCGCGGGCCTAGGGTGGCCGGCTCGGCGGCCAACGGATGCGCCAGAAAGAAGGGGTAGGGTTGGCCCCCGCGGTGGCCGCTCGTGTCGTCGGCCAACAGTGCCTGAAACCGTTCGGCCGTGGGCGGCGTGTCGATCTGGGTGTAGCCCATCATGCGCTGCGCGATACCAGCCGCATCGGCCCCCGACCACGCCGCCAGCGCCCGCTGCACCAGCAGCTTGCTGACCCCCACCCGAAAGCCGCCGCCCACCAGTTTCACGAACATGAAGCGCTCGTCCGCCGACAGGCCCCGCCACGCGTCCAGCACCGCCTCGCGTCGGGCCTCGGGCGCCAGCCCGCGCAGCGGCAAGATGCGCTGCTCCATCCAGTCGGCCAGCGGCAGGTCCCAGGTGTCGACCGGGTCGGGCAGCACGTACGCAATCGCCTCGGCCAGGTCGCCCGTGGCGGCGTAGCCGGCCTCAAACAGCCAGTCGGGCAGCCCGGCGGCCTCGCAGGCCAGGGCGCGCAGTTCCCGCGTGGGCACGGCGCGGCGGGGCGTGCCGCCCGCGAGCAGGTACACCGCCCAGGCGGCGTCTCGCGCCGGGGCCTGCGCCAGGTAGTGCTTGAGCGCGGCCACCTTGGCCAGCGTGGAGGTGCTGGCGTCCAGCGCCAGGTAGAGCGCGACGAAGCGTTTCATGCGGGCGCCTTTCCGCTTGCGGCGTCTTCCGCCCCGCGGGCGCACGCGTGCGCGGGGTGGGCAGCCGCGGCGCTCACTCGGCCGCCTCCACGCCGTGCGCTTCATCCCCGTACTCGGTGGCGAAGGCTTCAGCCTGCAGGCCCAGTTCCGTGAGATAGCGCACCAGCGCACCTTCGTCGCCGTGCGTGACGATGACGCGCGATGCACCCGTGGCGCGGATGGCGCTCAGCAGCCCGGGCCAGTCGGCGTGGTCGCTGAAGACGAAGCCGCGGTCCACGCCCCGGCGCCGGCGGGCACCGCGCAGCCGCATCCAGCCGCTGGCAAAGGCGTCGCTGTGCGGGCCCAGCGCTTGCGCCCAGCGGCTGCCATGCACGGCGGGTGGCGCGATGACCAGCGCGCCCCGCTGGCGCTTCAGCGACGCGTCTGCCGTCACGGCGGGCACCTCGGGCAGCGCCACGCCTGCGGCACGGTATGCGTCGTTGATGCGCGCCACGGCGGGGTGCACGAACACCGGCCCGGGGGCGTCGGCCGTGGCCAGGCCGGCCAGCAGCCGTTGCGCCTTGCCCAGGCTGTAGCCCATCAACAGCGCGTGGCGGCCTTGCGCGGCGCAGTCGGCCCACCAGGCCCGCATGCCGGCCAGCACCTCGCGCTGCGGCGCCCAGCGGTAGATGGGCAGGCCGAAGGTGCTTTCGGTGATGAACACATCGCAGCGCACGGGCTCGAACGGGGCACACGTGTCGTTCACATCGCCCGCACCGCTGACGAAGTAATCCCCCGACACCACCCACACCTGCCCACCGTGCGCCACGCGCACCTGGGCCGAGCCCAGCACATGGCCGGCCGGGTGCAGGCTCAGCGCCACGCCGTTGAGGTGCACGACTTCACCGTAAGCCAGGCCTTGCAGGCGCAACTCCGGCCCGATGCGGGCGCGCATCAGGCCCTCGGCATCGCGGTGGGCGAGGTAGCTGCCGTGGCCGGCGCGGCAGTGGTCGGCATGCGCGTGGGTGACGACGGCGCGCGCCACCGGCCGCCAGGGGTCGATGAAAAAGTCGCCCGCCGCGCAGTACAGCCCCTCGGGGCGGCGGGTGATCAGGTCGACATCGGCACGCGGCATGGCCGCAGTGTGCCGGCGGGCCAAAGCCCCTGCTGTCGGACGGCAGCGCGGCGGCCTGGCAGCCTGCGGCGAGACCTCCGTGCAAAGCGGTTGATGGCGCTATCGCATGCGGCGCATGACGTCGATCCTTCGACGGTTGGGCTGCAGCGTGCTCGTGGGGGGCATTGGGGGTATTGGGGGCATTCGTGGCATTGGGGGCCTCGGGCGCCGGCGCTGCATCAGCGCCCATCACGACGCCCACCACGGCCCCCATCATCGGCCTGCACACCGCCCCCAAGGCCGCACCACCGTGCAGGTGGGGCAGACGCGTGATGACATGGCCGACGACGTGCTGCACAGCCACCAGCCGCGGCCCTGGGGCGTGACGATGTACGTCGCCCCCACGCCGCGCTGTGCCCGGCGCAGGAGGCATCACGCCGGGCCGGCTGATCGCTGCGTGGAAGCCGCCGGCCGCCCAAACAGCGGCTGTGCCGGAGGCCATTGGGGCCACACGCGGCTGGATGCGAACCCGGCGTTGTTGCGCCGCTGGCGCGTCGCACTCACAGCCGATGGGCGTTGCCTGCGGCCGTGACGGGCGCTGAGGCTGGATCGGTCAGCCCCACGCACCCCCGCAGCCGATCAGCGGGGCGCGTCCGGCAGCGTCACGCGCACTTCCACCGGGAGGTGGTCTGACGGCCAGCGGCCGCGCAGCGAGTCGGTCAGCGCGCCCCACTGCAGCACCTCGATGCCGGGGGTGTGAAAGATGTGGTCGATGCGTTCCTGCGCCGGCAGCGGTGCGTCGATGCGGAAGGCCTGGAACGTGCCCTCCGGGCCGTAGGGCGGCGTGCGGGTGGTGTCGCGGGCGTTCAGCAACGCGGCTTCCAGCAGGCGCACGGGCTCGCTGCCGGGGCTGCTGTTGAAGTCGCCGATCACGAGCGTCGGGGCCGTGCCCGCCAGCGCCTGCCACCGGGACAGCAGCAGCCGGGCGGACTCGCGGCGCGCCACCACGCCTTCGTGGTCGAAATGCGTGTTGAACACGTAGAAGCTGCCCGCCGACGCCGGGGCTTGTTTGTCGCGCAGCTCCACCCAGGTGGCGATGCGGTGGCAGCAGCGGCCGTCCCAGCCCTTGGAGGGGCGCTCCGGCGTTTCGCTGAGCCAGAAGGTGCCCGAGCGCTTCACCTCGAAGCGGGTGTGCCGCACAAAGATGGCGGCATGCTCGCCGCGCGAGGCGCCGTCGTCCCGGCCCACGCCCACGCGGGTGAAGCCCTCCAACTGCTCCAGGTCGGCGATCTGGTCGGGCAGGCCTTCTTGCGTGCCCAGGATGTCCCAGCCGTGGTAGCGCGCCATGGCCAGCACGTGGGCCTTGCGGTGGGGCCAGGCGTCAGCGCCGTCGCTGGCCAAGTTCAGCCGCAGGTTGAAGGTGGCCACCTTCAGCGGCTCGCCAGCGTGACCGGCGGTGGCACTCAGAAAAGCGATGAGGCCGACCGCGATGCCCCAGGGGTGTGTTCGCTTTTGCGTGTGGGCCGCGCGAACACCGGCGGGCCCAGCGCTCCGCCGGGATAAGCGCAACAGCAGCAGCGAACGGACGATCGACAGCAGAGGCATGGGCAGGCGGGCGAACCCTCAACGGTGGGCCGCCAGCCTACGCCATGCCGGTGACGTCAGTGATGACCCGGCGACGAGCGGCCCTGCCCGGCGCAGCCCGGGATCTCGATTTCGGTGGCGGTCAGCGTGCTGCCGCTCAGCGCGCCGCGCACCTTCACCTGGGCGTTCACCACCAGGCAGGTGGCCGTGCCGGACTCGTAGCGCGCGTTGGTGGCGTCCACGCTGTAGGTGCCGGCAGGCACGCTGCTGTTGCTGTTGCTGACCACCAGCGTGAAGGCCGTGCTGCTGGCCACGGCCGACACCTTGCCCTGCACGCCCGAGGTGAACTTGTCGCCGCTGCGCGGGGTGGACGACGCGCCGTCCACATCCACCACCTTGGCGGTGATGGCCGTGCTGGCGCTGCTGCTGGCCGTGCCGGTGAAGTGCACCGCCACGCCCACGGCGAGGTCGCTGCTCTGGCCGTGGGAAAAGCGCGCGCTGGCGGTGTCCACCACCACGCTGTTGCTGCTGGGCAGGAAGTTGGCGTCGGTCAGCGACACCGTGATCTTGCTGCTGTTCACCGCGGTGATGGTGCCCGCGCCGCGCAGGCGCGGCACGGCGTCGGTGCCCGTGCTGCTGCTGCCGGCAGGCAGCACGTGCACGACGGCGGTGGTGACGGTGGCCGGGTCGGCCGTGGTGGCGCCGGGGGTCACCGTGCCCTTGACCTCGACGGTGGCGCCCACGGCCAGGTCGGCCAGCGTGAGCTTGGCCTGGGTTTGTTCGTTGATGAGCGTGGCGTCGGTGGCCAGCTTCACGATCACGCTGCCGCCCAGCCGCGTGCCCGTCACCGTGAAGGTGCCCGCACTCACGTTCACCGCGCTCACGGTGCCGTGCACCTCGGCGTGCTGGCGGATGAACTTGCCGAAGGCCTCGCCCGCGTCGCGCCGCTCGATCACGGGTGTGACGATGCCGGTGGTGGCGTCGTAAGTGAACTTGGCGAGGTTGAAGTCCAGCACCAGCTGGCCGCTGTTGGCGGGGTTCACGTCCAGGTCGCGAATCGTCCACACCAGGTCGGCGCCCGTGCTGTTGAACTTGGCGTTGACGGTGGTGGCGCCGTTGAGCGACACCAGTTGCACGCTGTTGCCCAGCGTCACCTTCACTTGCGCGTACAGGCCGGCGGGCAGCGTCACGGTGGACATGAACTGCCCCACGTCCGCCAGCGACGACAGGTTCACCGTGACCGGGCTGGCCGTGGCGTCCAGCAGCGTCACTTCGCTGCCGCTGCCGTCCACGGCGGTGATCTTCTTCAGCGTGACCCAGACCTTGGAGTACTCAGTCGCGAGGTTGTCGGTGATGTAGGTCTGCAGGCTGTAGGACATCGGCGTGACGCTGGGGCCCGAGGCCGTGGCCCCCGAGCCACCGCCGCCGCAGGCCGCCAGCACGGCGGCGGCCACGCTGCCCGCCAGGGCGATACGCAGAAGGGAAGTGCGCTTGCTCATGAAACTCTCCGCAGTTGATGCCGGCGCACGACAGCGGCCCCGGTTGCCTGCATGAACGCGGCAGGCGCCTGCTTTATTCCCTCGCCCGGCAGGCGCGTTGTGTCGGAATGTCAGCGGCGTTCGGCCGGGCCCGCCAGGCGCACCGTGTCTGGCTCCACCAGGCCGTGGCCGTAGACGCGGTCCCAGCCTGGCTCGCCCAGGTCGCGTGCGTGGCGGGCCAGATCGGCCACCGCGTCGGCGGCGCGCCGCGCGTCAGGGGCAGGCAGGCGCTGGGCCAGCGCTGCGGCTACCACCGGCGCGGCGAACGAGGTGCCGCGCCACACGCGCCGGCTGCCGTCGGGGCCGTCCAGTTCCACCACGCCCAGGGCCGAGAAGGCGACGTGCTCGCCCCGGCCAGCCTCCAGCAGCACGCGGCCTTGCGCGTCCACCCCAGTCACGCCCACCACACCGGGGTAGGCGGCGGGGTACAGCGGCGGGGCGGCCGGGCCGTCGTTGCCAACGGCCGCCACCAACAGGTGCCCGCGCGCCAGAAAGGCTGCCACCACGGCGGCCATCACCCGGTTGTGCGGGCCCACCGCGCTCAGGTTCACCACCGGCACCCGGGCCTGCGCCATCTGCTGCAGCGCGGTGGCCATGGCATCCACCGCGCCCGGGCCGCAGCCCAGGTCGGCGGCATGCAGCACGGCCGGCCGCCCGGCCTGGCGCAACTGCCGCACCAGCACGCGCGCCACGGCGGTGCCGTGGCCCCGGGGCAGCTCGGCGGCGGGCTCGGGGCAGCGCCAGGCCTGCACGTGCGCGTCCATGAGTTCCGGCGCGGGCTCCAGGGCTTCGTCGATCAAGCCCACATGCAACAGGGCCGGCGGTGGGCCGGGGCGCGAAGGGGCCGCGGGCGGCGGCGGGGCCGGGCGGGGCGCTGAGGCGTTGTTCGGCGCGGCTTCGGCACGGCCGCTGTCCAGCATCAGATGGTTGAAGTCCACCTCCGCCCGCGGGAACCATTGGCTGACCTGTGCCACGGCGTCGGCCAGCGCCATGCCCGCCGGTGGGCGCAGCACCACCAGGCGGCGGCCCAGCACCTCGCGCTCGCGCAGCACGGTGAAGCCGGAGGTGTGCAGCGCCGGCGGCCACACGGCGCGCTCCGGCAACCACAGCGTCACTTCGGCGCGACGCACCGCAGCGCCTGCAGGGTCGCGCTCCAGGGCCCAGGGCAGGGCGCTCAACAGGCGCTCCACGCGTTCGGCCCGTTCGCTCCGCTCCGGCCGCTCCGCCCGGGGCGGGCGGGCCTCGGCGTCACCGGGCTTGGGCATGGTGCGGGTGTCGTCGCGCGGGTCTCGGGCGTCGCGAGCTTCACCGTCGCGGCGTGCCGGAGTGGTGGTGTTGCTGGGGGCATCGCCCTCGCGCGGTGGGGCGGGCGTCGTCGACGTGGTGGCCGGCGTGGCGGTGTCCTTGGCAGGTGCGTCTTTGGCGGGTGCGTCTTTGGTGGGAAGGTCTTTGGCCGGAGCGTCGCGGCCGGTGGGGCGTGCGGCGTCTTGCGCGTCGCGGGTGGGTTGAGTGGTGGGCAGGCCGGTCGGGCGCTCGACCGGGCGATCCGTGGGCAGGCTCGGGCGTGTCCAGCTGCCCGTACTCCCGGTCGTTCCTGCACCGGTCCCCGCACCCATCGGCCGCACCGTCGGGCCGCCGGCGGCACCCCCGCCAGCCCCTGCGCCTGCCCACGTCAGCCCTGCGGCTGCGCACAGCCACGCCGCGAGCCCCAAGGCGGCACGGCGGCGGGGCCAACGGTTCAAAGCGTCCATGCCTCATCATCGCCGCGGCAGCCCCCGGGCTCGGGGTCGGGCACGTCGGTCCAGGTGCGCGACATCAGGTCCAGCCAGCGCAGCGGGGCGGCGGGCGCCTGGGCGTGGGCCCACAGCGCGGCCGCCGTCAGCAACGTCAGGCCGAGCAGCTTGAGGTGGCGGGGCGACGGCTTCATGGACGCCAGCCTCCGTCACGTGCGGCGCGCTCCTGCGGGGCGTCCAGCGTCAGGCCGGAGATGCGCCGTTCCACGGCCTCCAGAACCGTGGCGGGCAGGTCTCCGCTGGCCAGCCGCAGGCCTGTGGAAGGGCTGGGGGCCGTGGAGGGCGGCGTGGCCAGCACTGCCACCTGCCAGTCCGCCCCGCGGCGGCATGCCAGGCCTGAGCCGGCGGGGGATGCGAACGTGCGGCAGAACTGGCCGTCGTGGTCCTTGAAGCTCAGCAGCACGCGCACCGGGCCGTGGCCCGGCTCGCTGGCCAGGCTCTGCTGCAGGCTGCGTTCCAGCGCGCCGCGCGCCACCAGGCGCCCGTCGGCTTGGGCCAGCAGGGTTTCGGCGCCTGGCTGGGGCTGCCACAGCACCGCGCCCACCCC
Organism: Pelomonas baiyunensis; assembly: GCF_043555935.1. Taxonomy (NCBI): domain Bacteria; kingdom Pseudomonadati; phylum Pseudomonadota; class Betaproteobacteria; order Burkholderiales; family Sphaerotilaceae; genus Roseateles; species Pelomonas baiyunensis. The sequence goes on from NZ_JBIGIB010000005.1 coordinate 82,235, forward strand.
CAGCGCCACCACCACGCTGGCCGCCAGCCCGCCCCAGCGGGCCCAGCCCCTCCAGCCGGCGCGTCGATCGGCCGGTGCGGGTGGCGTCCTCCGGGCGTCCGGCCAGGTCAGCACCTGGGCCGTCTGCAGCCCCTCGCCGCGGGCTGCGGCCTGCAGCGCCGCCGGCACGGTGTCGCCCAGTTCAGGCGCAAATGCGTGGCGCAACTGGACGGTCAGGGCTTGCAGCTGGGCGACGCGCTCGCGCGCTTGCGGGTCGCCCGCCAATTGCGCCTGCACCCGGGCGTGTGCCGAGGCGTCCAGCTCACCGTCCACCCAGGCCATCAACACCTCGTCACTCAGGGGCAAGGTGTCGGGCGATGTGGGCCAGCGGGGCGCGGCGTCGTTCAGGTCGCGCATGGTTGTTTCTCCTCCGGCGCCAGCAGCGCCTGCAACTGTTCACGGGCCCGCGCGAGGCGACTGGTCAGCGTGCCCATGGGCACCCCCAAGGCCTCTGCGGCCTCCTTGTAGGAGAGCCCTTCCACCAGCACCAGGGCCACGGCGGCGCGGTGGTCTTCGCTCAGCTGTGCCACGGCCTGCCGCACCGCGATCGCGTCCACCGGCGACGGCGCGCCCGCGGTGGCCGCCAGGGCTTCGTCGGTGTCTGCCACCAGCACCTGCGCCTGGCGCTGCCGGGCGCGCACCTCGTCGATCCAGGCGTTCTGCATGATCCGAAAAATCCAGCTGTCCAGGCGCGTCCCCGGCTCCCACCGGGCCTGGTGCTGCCAGGCGCGCGCCAGCGCCAGCTGCACCAGGTCGTCGGCGTCCTGGGCGTGCCCGGTCAGCAGCCGCCCAAAGCGCCGCAGCCGCGGCACCAGGGCCGACAGCGACGCGCCGAAAGAAGGGGTGTCGTGCATTGAATTCATGACATGCACGCACAACGTGCAAGCGCCCCAGTTTCTTCCCTGGCGGGTTCATCCCGGCCGTTCGACCTCGTCCGCGCGGCGTCTTGAACGCGGCCAAAGCAAGAATTTCAAGAAAGTCTTGCCACTCGGTCAAAAACCGATATATACTGCTAGCTTCAGTCGCGGGGTGGAGCAGTCTGGTAGCTCGTTGGGCTCATAACCCAAAGGTCGTCGGTTCAAATCCGGCCCCCGCAACCAAGAAATAATGAGTCCTGACAAGGGCTTAGCAAAGCCCGCCCAGTGCGGGCTTTGTCGTTTCTGGGCGCCGTGGCCCATGTGTGGCCCACCGGTGGCCTGGGCTTGGCCCACCCGTCAGTTGCACCTAGCCTCGATGACCATTGGGTCATAGCCCGAGGCAACAAGCGCCTCGTCGAGGCGAGGTGCCCCGGTCGTCGGGATGGCTGCCGGGCGCAGTCCGAGGCCCCTTAATGATGCGCGGCTACTAAATCTGCCGGCGGCCGTTCGGCGGCGTACGTGGCGCGCCATGGCTAGAGAAAAGGCTGTCGACGTCTTGACTGCCGGCTGACGCCGGCGGAAAGGCTGGGGCCTAAACCCGCGGTCGACGCGGGCTCATGGGCCCAGCTCCCCGCTGGAGGTTGCCCAATCAAACCTCACCGAGCCGCCCGCCTTAGGCGGGAAAGTGGCTCTGGCTTGCGACGCGACAACACCCAGACGTCCTTACGCGCCGGCTAGGTATGGGCGTGACGGATGCAGGAACTTTCTCCTCACTGAGCTTTGGGGCACTGGAGCAACTGGGCTTGGTCAGCCGGTTCGCGTACGCCGATCTGCTGCGCGATGCTGGCCGCCCGACTCTGCTGATCTTGGATGACGCAATGGTGCACAGCGACACAGAGCGCCTGACCCATATGAAGCGCGTGCTGTTCGATGCCGCGCAGCGTCACCAGGTTCTGTTCTTCACCTGCCATCCGGACAACTAGCGCGACATGGGCGTGCCATGTCGGGCGATCGCCGGCGGATGAGTGGGCCTAAGCATTTGGGCTGCTTCAGATAGGCAGGAAAGTTTTACTTCCGAGCGGTACTGAATCGGGAGCAGGGTCAAGTTGGCCTCAGCGCGCAGCCGATGTCGGCGCTACCTGCGTAGGGCGCTGCGGCCATCCGCACCACATCCCGCCATGCGACATCGCACCTACGCACGCTGTCGGCACGCCCTGCTTCACGTCGGCGACGACGCACCGCCACTGTTCCACGACGATGGTCTCGAGTGGAATAAGTCGCCTCAAGCGGCAAGTGCTGACGGCCTACCAATCGGATACTGAACTGATATCGCAGTACCTTAAGCGGCGATCTTGAAATAGGCTATGGAAGCGGAGTCAGGCGCATCATCGACGCAGAACGCTTGTCGGTACTCGTGAATTGACGCACCAATCAACGCGCCGGATTCATACTCAAGCGAGTGCCCATTGAGCCGGTCCATGTCTTCAGCCACTTGATCGAGCATCCCAAAAAATCGCATCGCGTCGGGGCTGACGGTTGAGACGCGAATCGGTTCTGGCTTTGCCGTGCCACCAGAAATCTTTGTCGGAAATGGCCACGGTGACACGCCGGCAATGATCGTTCCTGCAATCTTAAGCGCCGCGCCAGCATCAATATGCTCGCCGCCAGAATTGGAGGGATCGGCCTTTTCTTCAATTGTGTTTCGCATATCGACCAGGTCCAGAATGCCATTCGCACGGAAACGACGCACGAGCGAGTCTAAGCGGCCTGTAGATAACGATCCGTTCTTGCTTGTATGCCCCAAGAGTTCGACGACCCCAAGTCCTTGTCCAATGCCTGCAAGACCGAGGGTTGTATACAGGCCGTTTAGCACGGAATAGTCTTGCTTCAGCGCAGCGGCCGCAGAAAGTAGGTCATTGGCCTCAGCACTTATCGACGCACACAATGCACTAGCGGCAACTGCTTGCCTGAGTCGGATTGCTGTCGTCGCGGCACTTGAATCAAAGTTGAAGCCGGCGTCCGTTTGTCGAGACTTTCTAATCCCTTCAACAGCCTCGTCCGTTTCCCGGCGCGCCAGTAAAACAAGCTTTTCCTTGGCTTCATTGGCAGAGTGCAGAGCGTTTTCAAGTCGCATTACTCGCTGCGTGCTGCCAGGCTCTAGGAATTGACTGCTCCACGCCAAGTTGGCAGCGCTGCTTAAGGCAGCGCTCAATTCCATTTCTTTCCACTCCGCGATCTGGTTAAGTGCGTGCAGGGTCTGCGCAAAGCCGAGTTCCACAGTCCAGTGGAGTTTTGCAATTCGCGACTCAATTTCGTTCAGCTTGTTGCTGATGTGATCAAGTTTTCCTTCAATCTTGTCCAGTTTGCGAAGCGTCGCGATGCCGAAGCCGACGGTAGCGCCCAAGTTCAGGATGCTGGCGGCGCTACCCACTGAGCCGAGAAGTTCGAGCGCTTTTCCGCCCCCCGACGTCCCAGTTTCCCTCAGCCATGTGACTACCTGACCAGTAGCTCGTTCCCGAACGACGCCACCGACTCGCTCGTATTGCCCAAGGGCAATCCGGCCTGCAATGTCTGTCGGGATGTCAAAGACAACGGATGTCTGCATTTGAGATATGCCTTTTCGTATCGGCTTGCGGGCTCAACGTTTCCAGCCCAAGTATGTGCTGCCCCCTGGCGGCGTCAAAGACGCCCAGTGTCGATTTTTGGATGGGTCGTGAATTCTTGGGTCATCCATACGGACACGCAGTTGTCTTCCGCTGGTCACATCTCTTGGCACTTCACGACCAACTCTCCCCCAACGCCTGCGCCTGCTGCAACACCAGCTCCACCGCCGCGTCCTGCATATCCGGCGGGTACTTGTACTTGCGCAGGATGCGTTTGACCATCAACCGCAGGCTGGCGCGCACGCTCTCGCGCTCTGACCAGTCCACGCTCAGGTTCTTGCGCAGGTTCTCGGTCAGCTCGTGGGCGATCTTCTTCAGAGTCTCGTCGGCCAGTTCCCTGACGGCCGACTCGTTGTTGGCCAGCGCGTCATAGAAGCGGACCTCGTCATCGGTCAGCCCCAGGGCCTCGCCGCGTGACGCTGCCTCGCGGAATTTCTTGGCCATCTCGACCAGCTCTTCCATGACCTGCGCGGTCTCGATCGAGCGGTTCTGGTAGCGGGTGATGACGTTGCCCAGCAGCTCGGAGAACTTCTTCTGTTGCACGACGTTGCTGGCGAACTTGGACTTGATCTCGCCTTCCAGCAGACGCTCCAGCAGTTCCACCGCCAGATTGCGCTCGGGCAGGTTCTTCACCTGGGCCAGGAACTCGTCATCGAGCAGGCCGATGTTGGGCTTGTCCAGGCCGACCGCATCGAAGATGTCCACGACGGCGTCGGACACAACGGCCTGGCTGATGATCTGCCGGATGGCCTGCTCGCGCTGCTCGTCGGTCTTCTTCTGCTGCGAGATGTCGCGCTTGGTCAGGATCACCTTGACGGCCTGCAGGAAGGCCACTTCCTCGCGCACGGCCTTGGCCTCGTCCAGCGTGCAGCACAGCGTGAAGGCCTTGCTCATCGCCAGGGCGGCGTCGGCAAAGCGCTTCTTGCCGTCGCGATTGCCTTCGGTCTTCAGGCCCAGCACATGGTTGGCAGCACCCGCCAAGGTCTTGTGGCCGCCGGTCAGGAAGCCGCTCCAGTCGTAACCGTGAAGCATGGCCCGCAGCACATCCAGCTTCTCGGCCAGCACCGCATAGGCCTCATGCGCATCGACGGTCGGCCGGCCTCGGCCCTGGCTGGCCGTGTACTCGCGCATGGCCGCCTTCAGCTCGTTGCCGATGCCGATGTAGTCCACCACCAGGCCGCCCTGCTTGTCCTTGAACACGCGATTCACGCGGGCAATCGCCTGCATGAGGTTGTGGCCCTTCATCGGCTTGTCCACGTACATGGTGTGCACGCAGGGCGCATCGAAGCCGGTGAGCCACATGTCGCGCACGATCACGAGCTTGAGCGGGTCGGTCGGGTCCTTGAAGCGCTTCTCCAGTCGCTTCTTGACCTGGCTGCTGTAGATGTGGGGGCGCAGCAGCACTTTGTCGCTGGCCGAGCCGGTCATGATGATCTTGACCGCACCCTTCTCGGGGTCCGGGTCGTGCCAGGCTGGCCGCAGCTTGATGATCTCGTCGTAGAGGTGAACGCAGATGTCGCGGCTCATCGCGACGACCATGGCCTTACCGCGCTGGGCGCAGTCGCGGGCCTCGAAGTGCGTCACCAGATCAGCCGCCACGCTGGCCACGCGCGGGCCGGCACCGACGACCTTCTCCAGCGCCGCCCAACGGCTCTTGAGCTTGGCCTGGGTGCTTTCCTCTTCGTCCTCGGCCAGCTCATCCACCTCATCGTCGATGGTGGGCAGCTCTTCATCCTTCAGACGCAGCTTAGCCAGGCGCGACTCGTAGTAGATGGCGACCGTGGCGCCATCTTCCTTGGCCTGCTGCATGTCGTAGACATGGATGTAGTCGCCGAACACGGCACGCGTGTCGCGGTCGGCCGCGGAAACCGGCGTGCCGGTGAAGGCCACGAAAGTGGCATGGGGCAGGGCATCGCGCAGATGCTGGGCGTAGCCGACTTGGTACTTGGTCTTGTACGCAGGGGACTCAAAATCCCCCGCCGTATGCGCCGGCTCGGCCCCGTCGGTGGTCAGGGTGCTTGATGCAGACCCGCCTCGAACCTTGACCTCCTTGAGCTTGGCCTCGAAGCCGTACTGGGTCCGGTGGGCCTCGTCGGCGATGACGACGATGTTGCGTCGGTCGGAGAGCATGGGGAACAGGTCCTCATCCTCGCCGGGCATGAACTTCTGTATCGTCGCGAAGACGATGCCGCCAGACGGCCGATTGCTCAGCAGCGTGCGCAGCTCCTGCCGCGTGGTCGCCTGCACCGGCTGCTCGCGCAGCAGGTCCTGAGCCAGGCTGAACACGCCGAACAGCTGGCCGTCGAGGTCATTGCGGTCGGTGATCACGACGATGGTCGGGTTCTCCATCGCCGGCTCTTGCATCACCCGAGCCGCAAAGCAGGTCATGGTGATGCTCTTGCCGCTGCCCTGGGTGTGCCACACCACGCCACCCTTGCCGCGCAATGCCGCGCTGCTGTCCGGCCGCGAGGCCGCTACCACATGCGCGATGGCTGCCCGCACCGCATGGAACTGGTGATAGCCAGCGATCTTCTTGATCAGCCGCCCGTCGTCCTCGAAGAGCACGAAGTAGCGCAGGTAGTCCAGCAGCATCGCCGGGGCCAGCGCGCCGCGCACCAGCGTCTCCAGCTCGTTGAACAGGCCCAGCGGGTCCAGGTCTGCGCCGCTGATCGTGCGCCATTGCTGGAAGCGCTCTTCATCGGCCGACAGCGAGCCCATCCGTGCCTCGCTGCCGTCCGAGATCACCAGCACCTCGTTGTACTGGAACACGTCGGGGATCTGGGCCTTGTAGGTCTGAATCTGGTCGAAGGCCTTCCAGATGTCGGCATGCGTGTCGGCCGGGTTCTTCAGCTCGATCAGTACCAGCGGCAGGCCGTTGACGAAGAGCACGATGTCCGGCCGGCGCGTGTGGTGCGCGCCCTTGATCGTGAACTGGTTGACTGCCCACCATTCGTTGGCGGCCACATCGCCCCAGTCGACCAGGCGGACGAAGTCGCCGCGCGTCTCGCCGTCCTTCTGGTACTGCACCGGCACGCCGCTGACCAGCAGCTTGTGGAAGGCACGGTTGGCCGAGAGCAGGGCGGGGATGCCCAGGTCCAGCACCTGCGCCAGCGCATCGTCGCGGGCGCTGCCCGGGATGCCAGGGTTCAGCTTATGGATGGCATGGGCAAGCCGACCGCACAGGAGTACCTGGCGGTAGTCACTCCGCTCGGGCGTGGCGCTATCGGGCGCGATGTCAGCGCCTTGGCGGTGGATGTAGCCCACCTCTGCCAGCCAGCCCAGGGCCTCGCGCTCCAACTGACCCTCAGTGACCACTAGTTCCACCCCCTCTGTGGCGAACGCTTCCGCTCCTGTCGACAGATGACCACTGCCCACCGGTCACGTCAAACAGGCCTGGCGTCAGGCCTTGCGCATCCGGGTAGGGTTAGACGACCAAGTTGATCAGGTCAAGCGCGCTGCTGCTGCTGACCTGAACGACCGAGCTCATGACGTTAACCGCTGCGCCGTCGCTGAAGTCATTGCCGTGAAGTGGGTCGATGCTTGAAATGAACATGGTGTTCAGGAAGAGCTCACCCCCACCAATGGCTGCCACCTTCACAAACTGGTCACCCAGTGCGTTGATGGATTTGAGCAACTTCTCGACTTGGCTGGCCGGCACGCTAACCTGCTTGAAACCCTCTTCGTTCAACGTCATCAGAACAACCTCTGCGCCGTCTGCCATGTTGGTGCCGTGTGTAGCGGTGACATACGCAGTGCAGTCCAGGTTCAGCATGACGCGAGCGCCAGCGGTGGTCTTGATATCTGCGAACTTCTTAGCCATGTTGGATCTCCCTCGATTGCGAGTGCTTGTTGTGAGCGAATTTGCCAATCGATGATAGCGTTACGCGCTGACGCGAAAAGTGGTCGTAGCCCTGCCAATCGGGTGTCGTTTTGCACGGTTGCGCCTGCCAAGAACCCCGACGCTCGCGTGTTAGGCCACAAGCCGTTCCTCGTGGGTTCGCCGAGCGAGTCTGAGGCGCTCAATACCGAGCAAACGCTCTTGATCCAGATCGAACGGCAGCACCTCTAGGCTCAAGCCACCACCGAAGTCGAAGGTATCGAGCGGGCTCTGGAAGGATTCCGTACGCGGGTAGATCAGGGCCATGCGGCCGGCCCCGCCCAAGTACTTCTGCCCGTAGGCAAAGAGTTGGTAGAAGTCCGATTGGCTGAGTCCGTACTTGTCCGCGCGCTTGCTGGCATCCAGCAGCTTCCACTTGGTGTCCAGCACCCAGCGCTGGCCGCCGTCTGCAATGAGGATGTCGGGCTCCAGCCTAAAGATCGGCTGCTGCTGGTGCTCGCACAGCGACTCGCTGCGGGCCGGCGTGCGCATATCCAGGCCAACTGCCAGCGATGCGCGCAGCCAGCGCGCGACGAAGCGCTCGAAGAGCTTCTCCATCGGAAACAGCAGGCTCATGCCTTGGTAGTCGCCAGCCACGGCCAAGGGCATGTGCTGGCTCAGGATCAGCTCGCACCACGGCTTGATGGCCTGGTAGTGCGCCAACAGGCGATCGTGGCCCCAGGCGCGGAAGTCCTGCTCGACCTGGCGGCTGGCAGGAATCTCTGCCAACCGGAAGCTCAGCTCCTGGGCGAGGCGCCAGTGATTGGCGTCCTGAGTGCCTTGTCGCACCCGCTCCAGCGCCAGCTTCAGCAGCCGGTTCTCGGGTCGATCGGGTAGGTAAACCTCATGCCGCACATGAAAGCGATGCTCTCGCCCAGGTGGCTGGCGAAGTTGCCTGTTGAGGTTCAGCTGCCCGTGCAGGAACGGCAATTCCTCGTCCACCCGCTGATATTCGAACCGCAGACCGCGGCTGACCAGCGTGTCCAGCTCCTGAAGAAAGCGCCCCATCACCCATTCAGACAAGGGCGCGTCGAACAGCTGCAGTGAGGCCGCGCCCACATCACGCGTGGGTAAATCCAACAGCGCCAGCAGCAGCTTCCGAAGCAGCAAGCGCGCCTCGGCCAAGCTGCCCCCCTCGGCGTGATGCTTGGGCACGATCTCCAGCACTGTGCCGCATGGCGTTTGAATCACGCCCACGAAGTTGTCCAACTTCAGCCGGCGCCGGCCTTCCACCTGCAAGAGTCGCGCACCGCCACTTGAGAAGCGCTCGCTCAAGCTGCACAGGTAGTCGAAGGCTGATTCGGTGAGCTGCGCGCAATCCAGCGACGCGGGCACGGGCTCGGTGCAGAGCCAGGCGTGCTCTCGAACGCTGACGCGGTGCAGCCCAAGTGTCATGCGGCTGCGTCCTGCGCGTCGCGGTGGTCGATGACACCCAGATAGCTCTGCGCCTGCTTGAAGGCTAACTCGTTGATCGACCAGGTCTGTGCATTGCGCGTCACATTCACATCCAAACCGAAAAGCTCCGCCACGTCAGCGGCGACGGCACGCACGAAGCGGAAGTCTTCTGCCTTGCGGTGGTCGTTCAACACCCATTGGATGCGCTGCCAGTCGTCGAAGAAGTACTCCTGCAGCAGCGGCAACACCTGGTTGCGGAAGACCTGCTCAAGGCGTGCCAACGTGCGCTGTTCACGCAAGGGCATGAAATAGGCGTGGCCCAGGCGGTGATCGCGATCAAGCAGGGCCTCAATGCGCTGGTTCATCGTGTCGAGCAAACGATCGACCTCAATGCCCTCCACATTGATGCCCTTAAGCTCCCCGGGGCGTGGTGGCATCTCGCGGAACTCGAAGCGCCGCCGCAATGCCACATCCAAGCCGGTGAGCGAGCGGTCGGCGGTGTTCATGGTGCCGATCAGGTAGACGTTGCTCGGCACGCTGAACGGCATCTTGGAGTACGGGAGCACCACCTCCAGCGCCTCTTCGGCGCCCGCCCGCTTGGAGGGCTCGATCAGCGTGATTAGCTCGCCAAAGATGCGCGAGATGTTGCCGCGGTTGATCTCGTCAATGATCAGCACGTAGGGCTGTTTCTCTGCGCCCGGCCCTGCTGGGGCGACATCAGGCAAGGCCCCGACGGCTCGCAACGCAGGCTCCAACTGCGGCCATTCAATCCGACTGAGCGGGTAGACGGTTTGCAAGGTGAGCTGCTTACCGCCATTGAGGCTGGTGATGTCGAAGTCCAGCTTCGTGTTCAGCCAGCGCACAGCACGGCGGTGGACGTAGTCGCTGCGCACACCTGTCGGTACCTCGGGCTGGTACTCGTAGGGGCCCGCCACCACACCCACGGCCCGCACCGTGGTCTTGCTGCCCAGGCATAGCACCACGTCACCGACCTGTATCTCGTGGGCGAAGTTCTGCAGCGAGGCCCGATCTTTGGCGCCCAGCGCCATAGACGGGTTCGCGAGATTGGCCAGTTCGAGGTCGCCAATGTCCTTCCAGCCGATGCGTGCCTCGTCGTGCTCGAAGCAGTACTGGCGCGTGCCGTCCTTGCTGCTGGCTTCAGCGATTGACAACTTCCAGACCGTGGGAGAGGAACCGACGCCGATTCGCTCGTCGGACTCGCGATTTCGGCTCGCATCGGCACACAGTTCGCCAAAAACACCGCGCTCGACCGCATAAGTCAGCCCGCCCCCTGCCGCACCCTCTGGCGTGCTGGCCCGGATGCCCTCCACAAAGTCTTCATAGCTGAAGCTTTGATGGAAGGTCACGAACCGGACGCGACGCTCCTGCACCAGAGTATCGAAGCGCGCCTTCAGTGCTGAACGATCGGCGCGCTGCTGCGCCAGGTAGGCCGGATCCAGGATGGCCAACGCGGTGTCGATGGTCTCGTAGGTCTTGCCTGTTCCAGGCGGGCCGTACAGGATTTGATTCAAAGCAGGCATGACGGTCCGTACTGCGTCGAAAGAGGCTTCTGGCGTTTGAGGGCTGAGCGACTCGGTCGTGTCGTCGTCAGGGCCATACGTTTCGCCGGTGAGTTCATCCACGTAATCGAACAGAGACTGTCCGCTGCGTTGGTCCATCAGGCGCTGGTTGGCCAGCACAGACGCTTCAGCAGATTTCCCTCCGCCCATCGGCAATCGCTCTCTGTACCTTGCGTGATACCACTGGCGAACATCCGATTGCTCCTGTGCCGGGAGTAGCACCGGGTGGTCACGATCCTGATAGAGGAAGAACACCTTCCACTCGTAGTCCGCGTGAAGTTGTGGAGCTTTCAATACATTGAGATTTCCCCCCTGTGCTGCTTCTGCAATTTCCACGATGCGCAGCCTGGTGGCCCGAAATGCCGCATCGATGTCAGCACCCAAAGTCCTTCGCCAGCAGTAACCCCGCTCGGCGTCGACCGCGCTGTGCGGACGCTCGCTGAAGCTGTCGATTACCTTCGCACGCCATTTCGGATCCGCTGGCAAGGCGCACACACCAACGCGATCGAAGCTTGATCCGCCCTTCGGACGCCAACCCAGCCCATCAGTCTTGAACTTCACCCACCCGGTGAAGCCAGCTTGACTGTCTGCCTGTGTGTACTCTTCAAGCGTCAAGTTCCTGAGAGCAGATAGCGGCCAACGTCTAATGAACGACGTCCAAAGTTCGTCTCGTTGATCAACTGATCTCATGCCGACAAGCCTTTTATGGCAACAGACGTCTTGCTCAGGCGGAGTTGGCCAGAGATGAGGCGGGGCAGGAGGGTGTCGCGGAGGGATGCAAGCGTGCGGACCCTCTCTGAGTTGTCAGCCCGGCTCGCTTCCAGTACCGACACTACATCTTCAAATGCCGCCAGCAGATTGGAAGGAGGCAAGACCACGGGCACCGAACCCAAGATGCCAGTGTTGAGGTTGGGCATCGTCGCGCCAACAGCATGCTGAACAAGCCAGGCTCGCGATTGCGGAGCATCCAACAACATGGACAGGAATGTTGGTGAGGGCCAGCCCTTGCCCGGTCTCACCAGAAGGCAGCCTGTGCCGCAAAGCCAGCCCCGCTCCGTTTCCGAGATCAAGGCGTGTCGTTCAACGTCACCTCGCCGACTGAACACTATGTCACCTGGCAGGAGCTTGTGCCTCGCCAGGCGTTCGACGTCTGCTGCCGGCACGCGGGCGATGGAATCCGTTTGAACGCGGCGCAGGCTGATGTCTTTGGGCATGACAACGGGCACGCCATCGGCGACGTAATCGGAGGCATGCAGCTGGCTGCCAAACGGCCCGGTTTGAATGCTGCCGCCAATTCGGGCGGTGAGCTCGGCAAGCGAACTGGCCTGCCACCCCCTCGGCACCTCCCCCAACGCCGAGTCCTCGAAGCTGTCGGGGAAGAGGGCGACGGTGGCTTCGTCGATGCCTTCGGGGGCGCGGCCGTCGCGTTTGGCGCGCACGGGGTCGAAGTCTACGAACCAGGACTTGAACAGCGCCTGGGCAATGGCTTCCAGCGTGGCGTTGGTTTCGCGGAGCAGGGTGATGCGGTCGTCAAGTCATCTAAGAACGTCCACCAGCGACCGCTGAACCGCGATTGGGGGCAGAGGAACCTCCAACGCCGCAATTGCCTTGCCAGTCAGGTGCTTGATCGTGGTTCCCGTGAAGTGGGGCTCTAGCCGCCCAGTATTGGCCTGTTGCTGAAACCAGTAGTAGAGGTAATAGGAATCAAACGAACCTGTCGATCGGATTCTGTGCAGCGCTTTCTGCACCTTCATGCCTGCTGGGCCCGTCCAGATCGCGCACCGCCCCGGTTCACCCCCTTCACACACGACCAAGTCGCCGGGCATCAAGCTATAACGTTCCTCTTCGTGAGACTCGAATGGCATCTTTGACAAATCGTCGAGATCGAAAATCCCCCATCGAACATTGCTATTGCCAAGATACGGTTGTGGCGTTCCCTTGTTTTTCTTCGCGTCGAGCATCTTGCCCAGACAGGCGTCAACATGGTCCCCGAGACGCACCATGGGCCACTCAGAACTCATAGCCGAGTCCCCCCAGCTTCGTTCGAATCAACGCATCCAGCTCCGCCCCCTTCGCCATCTGCTCGCCCAGTTGCTCGGTCAGCCGCGTCATCTTCTCGACAAAGGCCTCGTCGTCGTCCTCGACCTCCTCGGCGCCCACATAGCGCCCCGGCGTCAGCACATGGCCATGCTGGGCGATCTCGGCCAGCGACACGCTGCGGCAGAAGCCCGGCACATCGGCGTACTCACCAACCACCTCGCCCGCCGCCTCACCGCGCCACGCGGCCACCGTGCCCGCGATGCGGCCAATCTCTTCGTCTGCGAACTCGCACTGCACCCGAGAGATCATGCGACCCAGCTTGCGCGCATCGATGAACAAGACCTGACCCTTGCGCGCGGCAGGCTTGCTCTTGGCCAAGAACCACAGGCAGGCCGGAATCTGCGTATTGAAGAACAGTTGCCCCGGCAGGGCCACCATCACCTCCACCACGTCGGCGTCCACCATCGCGGCGCGGATGACGCCCTCGTTGTTCTGGCTGGAGCTCATGGAGCCATTGGCCAGGACGATGCCGGCGCGGCCGGTGGGCTTGAGGTGGTGCAGCATGTGCTGCAGCCAGGCGTAGTTGGCATTGCCCTGCGGCGGGTCACCGTACTGCCAGCGCGGGTCGCCTTCCAGGCTGCCATGCCACCAGTCGCTGATGTTGAAAGGCGGGTTGGCCAGGATGAAGTCGGCGCGCAGGTCGGGGTGCTGGTTGCGCGTGAAGGTGTCGCCCGGCTCGCGGCCCAGGTTGAAGTCGATGCCGCGGATGGCCAGGTTCATCGCGGCCAGGCGCCAGGTGGTGGGGTTGGCTTCCTGGCCGTAGATGGACACATCGCCCAGCTTGCCGCCATGCGCCTCGATGAAGCGCTCGCTCTGAACGAACATGCCACCCGAGCCACAGCAGGGGTCGTACACCTGCCCGTGGTGCGGTGCCAGCACGGCGACGAGCGTCTTGACGATGCTGGCCGGCGTGTAGAACTGGCCGCCCCGCTTGCCCTCGGCGCTGGCGAACATGCCCAGGAAGTATTCGTACACCTGGCCCAGCACATCGCGGGCGCTGCTGGGGTTCTCGCCGAAGCCGATGGTGGAGACCAGATCCACCAGCTCGCCCAGCTTGCCGTCGGGCAGCTGCGCACGGGCATAACGCTTGTCTAGGATGCCCTTGAGCTTGGGGTTCTCAGCTTCGATCAGGCTCAGGGCTTCGTCGATCAGCTTGCCGATCTCGGGCCGCTTGGCCTGGGAACGCAGTGATTCCCAGCGGGCCGCCTCGGGTACCCAGAACACGTTGACGGCGGTGTAGTAGTCGCGGTCGTCAGCTTCCGCAGCCAGGTCTTCGGGGCTGGCATCGCCGTAGAAGTACTCGTCGGCCGGGTCCGCCAGCCGGGACACCACCTCGGCCCGGCGCGCGGCGAAGGTGTCGGAGATGTACTTCAGGAAGATCAGGCCGAGCACCAGGTGCTTGTATTCGGCCGCGTCCATGTTGGCGCGCAGCTTGTCGGCTGTGGCCCAGAGGGTTTTCTTGATGTCGTCGAGCATGTCGCGAGGATTGAATCTAGGCAGCGCCGTTCGAAGTTGGGGCGGTGGCAGTGGGCTCTTTCAGTGCAGCGAGGGCCACCGTCCAGTGGCCGCCGGCCTCCTGCCTGACCTGAAGAAGATCGTAGGTCTTGAGCATGTTGAGCAAGCCGGAGTGCCCATGGGTTTGGGGCGAGAAGGCTGGGTCGGTGCGCCGGAGGTAGGAGCCCAAGCCGCTGACGGTGACGTGGCCGTCAGGGGTGTCTGCGGCCAGCAGCCGCACCGCGTTGACGACCGTCTTGGGCCGTTGCTTCGGTTTGGCCGGGGCTGGCGCTTTCGCCGCGGTCGCTTCGCTGGGCACGGCTGGGTCAGATGGAGCCCATTCAAAGAACTGGTCGCTGGCGTTGCGCAGCGCATCGGGCGTCTTGGCTTCGCCCACGATGTGCACCGTGGCGCCGCGCTCGCGCAGCTTGCGGCAGAGGTAGGCGAAATCGGAGTCGCTGGTGACCAGGCAGAAGGTGTCGGCGCGCTGATCAAACAGGGCCTCAACGGCATCCAGCGCCAGCGCAATGTCAGCCGTGTTCTTGCCGGCGGCGTACTGGTACTGCAGGCAAGGAGTGAAGGCCAGGCGCACCATCGCGTCCTGCCACTTGTTGGCCAGGGTGGCGTGGTTGCCATAGCCACGGCGCAGTACCACCCGCCCAAACTGGGCAACGACGCGCAGCGCGTATTCAAGAATCTCTGGCGTCGTGTTGTCGCAGTCCACCAAAACGGCGACGCGCGAGTCTGTGCCTGAATCGATTGATGCCATCGATTTACCTCTCCCTCTTTTGCTCTGATGTTATTGCGTGCACACCGCATCTGTTGCTTGGAGGATGGGGCGGTAATGCCCATGAACGCGGAGCGGCAGCGCGTGACTGCTCGGCCCGACACCGTCGGCAACCTCGACTAACGGGCCTAAAGTTCAGCGGGTCGTTACAACGCGCAGCCGACGCTATGCACCGTTGCAAGCCTGGATATCAATCGGTCTTGGTCCGGTCTCACCCATCCAGCGAGTCGAATCATCGTTATCCAGTCGAGATACGTCCCGAGCCTGGCCAATGTTTCCCCGAGGGGCTCCTGGTTGAGTGCGCCGCCGAGATGCATACGGACTATCCGGTGGGCACGGTGTTTCGGATATGCGCCACGCTCAAGCAGAAGCAGGGTTGCCGCCCCCACGTGTACACGTCTTACAGGTGGCCCTTCGTTGTAGTCAGCAAGCCTCGTTGATCCCTCTTTCCGACCTTCGGCAGTAGTTCAGCAACCCCACCACCATGCCCGCACTTACTGCGTAGTCCTGCACCGAACTACAGGATTTCGTTTCAGTCGCTGACGTTGACGACGAACGAGAGCTCAGCCGTTTCCAGGGCTTACTCAAGCCGTCATCGCCGGGGCGCGGTGATGACGACGGAGCTGCCCAGCACTCCGGATTTGGGCATCACACCATGCTCGCTGCGCCAGATGACGACAGCGCCGAGTTCATGGCTGAACTGCAGCCTGACCCGACCATGCCGTGCAGCACCGGCGGTGAGGTCCTTTGGCTGGGCTTCAATACGGAATGGGTCTAGGACCTAGCGCGGCACCTACGCCGCATCTGGTTCATCTAGCTCTATGTGCCCCGCAGGCTGGACTGAGCACCGCCCCTCGACAGCGCGACCAGATCCACCGCCTGAGCCGTTTCACCCTCGCACGGCAACCTCAGCGCGCAAACTGTCCGAGCTTGCTGGCGGCAGGGCACCAACTCATCGACAAAGCCCTTGACGACGTGCCCTGATCGGCCCTGACAGGAAGTTCGGCGCTAGCTCCGCGTTTGGCCTTGTTTTGCCTTGACGCGCTTCGCAGGGCCAGTTGTAGACCGCCGATCTTGCTCATCCTCGGTCAGGTCGATGCCGAGGTATGCCTCCAGGGCGAGCCTCAGAACATCCGAGCGGGATGGGATAGCGCCGAGCGCCTCGCGCAGCTCAATACGCTTCTCATCGATGGCGCGTTCAAGCCGCTCACTGATGCGGACATTGAGTTGAGTGCGAGTAGGGGCGGTCATCGTGCAGTGATTGTAGTTTTCTAGATCGCTTCCTTGATACGACGCTTGACGTCTAGCGATATAGCGGTAGACTCTTTATGTCTAGCGATACGCTGGGTAGACGAAGGGGTCGACGTGACTGATGAATATCTGACTACTGATGAGCTCGCCGCGAGGATCAAGTACGACGCAAGAACCATTCGCGAGCGGCTCAAGGACAGCGTCCTGCTGGAGGGCGTGCACTACATACGGCCGTTCGGCGGAAGGAAGATCCTCTACATCTGGGCGCAGATCGCTCGCGACATGGGCAAGCCCAGTCAGACGACGGTCGGCATCCCGATGGCGAATGGTGGGGTGCTCCATGGGTAGTATTCGCACGCTGACCGGCCGTGGAACGCTGTTCATGGACTTCAGGTTCCAAGGTCGGCGGTGCCGTGAATACACGGTACTGCCCGACACGCCCGGCAATCGGAAGCGGCTGGAAAAGGTTCTGGCCAAGATCGAAGCGGACATTGCAACAGGGACCTTCGATTACGCCGCAACCTTCCCGGGAAGCCGCTCGGCGGCGCAGCCTGCAGTTGTTGCGGCGTCAGAACCGGCGGCGCCCCAGGTTGTACGGACAAGCGGATTTGCGCCGACGTTTAAGGACTTCACCTCCACCTGGAAATCAGAGCACCAGGTCGAATGGCGCCGCTCCCACATCAAGGTGCTCGACTCCACCCTGGACGGCCACCTACTCCCCGAGTTCGGCAGCCGACCCGTATCGAGCATCACCAAAGCCGACGTCCTGACCTTCCGCGCCAAGCTCGCCGACAAACCCGGCCGCACCGGCGCCAAGCTCAGCAACAAGCGGATCAACAACATCCTCGGGGTGCTGCGCCAAATCATGGCCGAGGCGGCCGACCGCTACGACTTCATCTCGCCCTGCGCGAACGTCAAAGCGCTCAAGATCCGCAAGTCCGACGTTCAGCCATTCACGCTGGACGAGGTGCAGCGCATGCTGGCTGAGGTTCGCGCCGACTGGCGGGACTACTTCCTGGTGCGCTTCTTCACCGGCATGCGCACCGGCGAGGCCCATGGCCTCAAATGGAAGTACGTCGACTTCGACCGCCGCCTCATCCTCATCCGCGAGACCTTCGTGCTGGGCGAGGACGAGTACACCAAGACCGACAGTTCGCAGCGCGACATCCAGATGTCGCAGCCCGTCTTCGAGGCGCTGAAGCGCCAACAAGAAGCCACGGGCAAGCGCGACTACGTGTTCTGCAATCGTGCCGGCCAGCCCATCGACAACAAGAACTTCAGCGACCGGGTGTACTACCCGTTGCTGCGGCACTTGGGCCTGGAGCGGCGGCCTTACCAGATGCGCCACACGGCCGCGACGCTCTGGCTGGCCTCAGGCGAAGCGCCGGAGTGGATCGCGCGCCAACTGGGGCATGCCAACACGCAGATGCTGTTCCAGGTCTACAGCCGCTACGTGCCCAACCTGACCCGTCGTGACGGATCGGCCATGGACCGCCTGCTGGCCAGCCGTTTCGCGAGCGGGAACTCGGCCTCTGCATCCCGCACCGAGTCCGCCAACGACGACGGCGCCAAGGCCCAGCCTCCGCCTGACCTGCAGCGCCACGCCGCCTGATTCGGCATCGGCGCCCATCCCCTGAGGTGACCCGCACGGCCCGCTGCCTGTCAGCGGCCGGGCTGGCGGAGCACTGCCCCGAATAAATCCAGCGCCTCGCAGCCCTTGTTGCGTTGCGCTCGCAAATGCCCTGGCGATGACGGCAGGCCCCAGTGCCGCCCGGCGACCCGTCTGCCGCGCCACCCATCGGAGATCCCATGCAGAACACGCCCAGCACAACGGCCTTGAACGCTTCTCGGCGCCTCGCACCGTCGACTGCCCATGCGGACTGGACCCTCACGGTTGTGACTCACGCCCTGCCAGAAAGGGCCCGAAGCCAGCTGCGCGCGGAGTTGGCGGCCTTCGCCGCGACGCGCGGACTGGCCGCGCAGTACTCGGCCGACGCCATCGCCATCACGGCCGTCGACACCGCCATCACCGACGAGGACTGCGGAGCGGTGATGGGCTGGCTGTGCGCGCGCCCGGAGGTGCGACTCGTCCATGTCTCACGGCCTCGCACCTCCAGCGCCTGTGCGGTCACTTTTGCATCCAAGTCGAGGGACTCGGCTTGCCCCCGTGCGGAGCACCACGACGCGCACCCGTGCGACGAGGACGTGTCGCAAGAGCCGCCTTGGTGGCAAGCGTGAAGGCAGCGCCGCCTCGCGCGTTGCCTCATCAGCACCCCGCCCGTCGCACGCACGCGGCCGGCGGACTCCCGCTTCGTTCGAACTCACGTTTGGAGCTTTCTATGTCCACCCAACCTCTTCGGCGCTGCGCACACGACGGACAAAACCGCCAACGCCGGAATGGCGCAGGCAGCCAACCCGGACGCTGCACCGTGCTCACCCGCCGTGCCGATGGCTCGCTGCGCGTCGAACTGCCTCATGAGCCTCAGGGCGAGTTCCGCACCGGGGCCCGGATCTGGCTGTCGATCCAACACCGAGAAATCGTCCTGACGCGCACACCTCAAGGCCCGCGCGGACAGCGTCGCTACAGCCGGCGGGTGCAACAGAAGTCGCTGCCACCGCTGCGCCTGCCGCCCGGGTCGTCCATGCCGTATGGGCAGACGCTCAGCGCGCGCCACAGCCAGCGAAGCCACTGGCTCATCCAAGGCAACGACCAGGCAAGTCCCGGCCTGACCACCGACCGCATCACCCCGTTCAACAACCCCTCGGCCTGCAGTGCCGATTGAAGGAGTTCGCACCATGCCCATCATTCAAGACTGTCATGCGCTGTTGCTGCAACTGTTCCCTGGGTACGGCGGCTGGATCGCCCATGGGACGTTTTTCCTGTTGACGCTCAGCGTCTATCAAGCCGCTTCGCTCTGGTTGATCCAGCGAGGCCACCGCCACGCCCATGGGGATGCACTGAACTCCGCTGGGCGTACCAGCCTGTGGCAACTGGCCGCGGCACAACCGGGCGCGTGGCCGTTGGCCTGCCTGCGATGGATCCCCGTGGTCGGCGAGATCGCCATGTGGCACCTCGGTGCCGGCCCGGCCAGCCCCTGGACGCTTCGCGCCGTCGCGGCCATCACGGCGACCTGGATCGCCTGGTCCTGGACGGCCGCCATGGTGGCCGGCTTTGATGCTCAGGAGACCTGGCAGGTGATTGCACTCAACGGCACCGTGGGTGGCATGTCGCTGCGCTGGCTTCTTCCCGAATTCCAGCGCTGGATGGCCCGCTGGGGCGCCTCACCGAGCGAGGACACGACGCAAGAGCCGCCGCAAGGCTGAAACCCCTCCCCAGCATCCGAACCAGGACTCCCATGAAAACGTCCTCCCTCTTTGGCACGCAGCCGGAAGTCGCATCGAACCGCGTAGCCGTCCGACCATCGATTCAATGGTCATCCCCTCAGCGGGATTCGGCGGCTGCGGTGTACCTGTTGCAGCGTATCGATCGCACCCGGTTCAAGATCGGCTGGTCCTTCAACCCGTCTGCACGCGTCAAAAGCTTCTACGAGTATTTCGATTCGGCGCTGGACCTGCCGAGCTCGCATGTCATTTGGTTGCCTTCGCGAGAGCGGGCTGAGCAATCGGAACGGGCCTTGCACAAACTGCTCGCACCGTATCGGCTGCATGCCGCGCCTGGCATGGCTGGCTCGTCGGAATGGTTCGCGGGGGCGTCGTACTTTCGTGCGAAGGCCGCACTGTCAGTCGTCCCGCTGCGGCGCGACAGCCTGAAAGTGGCGGTCTTGCAGCCGTGGGGTTCCCGACCGCAAGACGACTTGTATCGCCCCGACGCTCAAGGCTGCACAGTCGATCCGCAGACGCAGTGGTGGCTGATCGAAGATTTGCTTCTGCGCATCGTTCACCATCGACGTGTGTCGGTGCGCGCCACGCCTGAACTGGCCCTGGTGATTCATCAGGTGCGTCAAGTGCCCATGGAACTGGGCGGCGAGTGGTACCTGCTTCGTCAGCGGGCACTCGACACCAGCACCTACCAATGCTGGGATGGACCACGGCCTTTGAATTTCGTCAAAACCTTGGCCTATGAGGAGGACGACTTGGTGCTGACGTTTATGCCTACCTCTGTGATCGAGCGCTGGTCCGGCGGGCATGACCTGGCGTGGCAGGTCAAGGGGCTGATTGCGCGGATGAAGGCTCGTCGATCGCTGGGTTGATCGCGTAGAACGATTAGGGTCAGCGGATCAGTGCACAGACTCGCAGGGCTAGGAACGCTGCCTTGCAGTAGGCGCCCTTAACCTTGAGCGCGATTTGAAGAGACCGTTGTCGGCCAGAATTGTCCGGCCATGCCAGCGATGCCTCTGGCTGCATCAGGCTGGTTGCTGTCGCTCACCAACGACTGCTTTGCGGCTCCTCAGCGCCAGGAAGCGAGTCCAGAGGGCTGCGCACGGCACCGCCGCCCATCCTGAGCACATGGGTATATATCATGGTCGTCGCCACATCGGCGTGCCCGAGCAACTCCTGCAAGGTGCGGATGTCGCTACCCGCTTGAAGCAGATGGGTCGCAAAACAGTGCCGCAGCGTGTGCGGCGTCGCAGGCTTGTCGATGCCGGCAGCCTGAACCGCCCGCTTGAAAGCGCGCTGAAAAGTCTCGTCGTAGAGATGGTGCCGACGCACGACGCCGCTGCGCGGATCGGTGGAGTGATGGTCTTGAGGGAAGACCCAGAACCATCCCCAGCTCGCACCGACCCGCGGGTATTTGCGCTCCAGCGCATAGAGCATTTCCACCCCGGCGCAGCCCGACTCCACATCAGCCGCCCAAACCTGGCGAACCCGCCCCAACTGATCTCGCAGCGGCAAGACCAAGGACTGCGGCAGCATCACCACCCGATCCTTGCCCCCTTTACCTTGGCGCACATAGATCGCACGCTGCGCAAAGTCGAGGTCCTTGACCCGCAGGCACAAGGCCTCGGTGATCCGCAAGCCCGTGCCGTACAGCAGCAGGGCCAGCAGCTGATGCTCGCCCTGCAAACTGGCTAGCACCGACAACACCTCGTCGACACTCAGCACCACGGGCAGGCGCCGCTTGGGTACTGGACGGCCGATCTCCTGCATCCAAGGCAACTGCAGGCCCAACACCTTGCCGTAGAGAAACAAGAGCGCCGACAAGGCCTGGCGATGGCTGGACGGCGACAGCCCACGGTCGGATGCCAGATAGGTCAGGAAGGCTTCGACTTCGGGGCCGCCCATCTCCGCAGGATGGCGCAAGCCATGGAACCGGATGAACGCCCGAGACCAGTACAAGTACGCCTGCTCCGTCCGCCGGCTGTAGTGCAACATCCGGACGCGCTCACGCAACTGATCGAGCAACTTCACTGCTCGCAAGGGCGGTAAGTTGGCCGGGAGAGCCGGGCGCAAAGCTGCGCGAGGCATGGTGGGGCGAACGACGGCGGGCAGCATGGCAGCCTCCGCTTGCCGGCGCCGCGAACCGGTCAAGCAGCTTTGTAACGGGTGCGGCTCTTGGTGGGAAATTTGGTACTGTATGAATAAACAGTCAACTAGACTGAAAGTCCAGCATCGACAAGTACTTGGATCGCATGCGGTGCGCCCCGTTACTGCGCGGGTTGCGGTGATAGACCGCGTCGCCCTGCGGTCTACAAAACGTTAGCCATCGCAACACGCACCCAAAGCCCACCGATGCCAAAGCCACTATCCAAAGCTCGCCGGCAACTCCTCGTGCAACTTGAGAGCATTCTTGGCAACGAGTGCTACAACGCGAGCATCCAGAACTACGGGCCGGGCGGTGTGCGTGAAGCCGCGGGTCGGAGTTTCAGATACCCCGTGACGCTTCGCGCAGCGGATGGCAGTACGAGGAAGGTTCGAACCACAATAGTTCCGCCAACTGCAACTGACGAAATGGTGCGCGGGGCTTACTACGCATTCGGTGCCAATCAGCTCGATGTGATGTCTGCGTTGGAGAAGGTCATTGGGCATCTCGAGAAGCATCATGGTTTGGTCGTCGAGAAGCAGGGCGAGTAGTCGTGTTGGCAACAGCGATGGCTAACCAGTCGATCGAGCCGATTCGCGTCGGCAAGCCGCCGCTCGCGGCTCAGCTTAAACGTTAGGCCGCACAACTCCCAGTCCAACATGCATCAGTACCTTAAAGACACCGAGTACGCCACCCAAAACCTCCTACGGTTGGCAACAGAAGAGGAGCAGCAACTGCGGGAACTCTCAGGTCAACTGGCAAGTGCCGAGGCGCGCCTTAGGGTCCACCAGTGGGACTTTCAAACCAGCGACTTGAACGATGACTTCTCCGACGCCTACGTTATGGCCGCGTTCGGGCGGGCAGCAAAGGCGTCGCAGGACGCTGAGAGGCTCAGATCTGAAGTGGCCATGCTTCAAGCCAGCGTTGGCGCACATCAACAAGCCACCCAGGCGGTCGCAGGTGCAGTCCTCCAGATTGCCAAACAGGGGATCTCCCTAGTCCACGGTGGCCTCAACGCAGCGCCAACGGGTCGAACGATTGGATCGCTCTGCATCAGAGACATCATCTGGCAGGGACGCAATCAGTCGATGCACTATGAAGAGGGCAACTTCAAGAAGGCCCTCACCGATCTGTTCGCCACCCTGGAGTCAGAACAGGGAACACACTTCTCCCTTGCAGCGCATCCCCAGCAGAATCGGGCAAAGCAAATTGTCGAGCTACTCGGTTGGGAAGACTACGCGACCTATGCGCGTGACATGCAGACGCTGTTGCCATAGTGCGGCCTAACAGGTCGTTCAACCGGATCGCCAACGGCATGGCGCCTGGCCCACGCGGCGCCGTCTGCTCATCATGCGCCGCACGGGCCAGGCGCCATACCGTCGTCGCCCGGTTAACTCTGCGTTAGCCTTCATCATGAAGCGTTGTCCGCATTGGCACGCTCGATCAATACCGGTGCTTGCCGCACTCCGATCAATCAAGCGCCGTCCAGTGCGATGCACGGGTTGTGATGAGTTCAGTTTCCTGCCATCCAACGCCACCGCTCCAGCTGCGGTTCTGTTCGAGCTAGTCGCAATCTCAGCTTTGGTCCTTTGGGGCTTCTCCGGCGGGGCTTCGCTGCTGTTTACCGCGACGGCTATAGCCGTCGCGCTCACCTGCGCTTCCGCAATTGCTTGGCCTTTGAAGGCTGTGCCTCCTCGGGATGACAAGGTGTCCTTTTCAAGGCCGTCCCCGCTCTACCCTGGCAACCCGTAATGCGCCAATCTCGCACGAGCCTGAGGGCTAACCGGTCGCTGCAGCGGACGGCTGCGCCGCCCGCTGACCTCGCACGTTGAACGGCAGCTTCCGGGCGTCGAATTCGATGGAGCGAAAGACCGCAACCGCTGCAGACCTGCCGGTCGACCTACGAAGGCGGCGTCAGGCTGGAAGCGGCCATCCACCGCGGCTACGAGAGGCGTTTGACTGCCCCGCAGGAAGGGCAAGGCCGCGCTTTCATTTCTGTTTGTTCTGCTTCTCTTTGGAGATGACGGCATCGCTCTTCAGCGTCAAGACGGACATCTTGACGTCACCATGGACACGCTGGATGACCAACTCGCCGCCTTTGACCCTCATCGAGCATACGGTTTGGTCGAAGGTGGCGCTGCCATTGGGATGCGACCCCCTGCTGTCCTTGCAGGCCAGGCTGGGGTACTTGCTCGAAACATTTCCAACAACTTGGCTGAAGCTCGTTGATTGGAACGAGAACATCAGCGACTGAAGCTTGTTATCAGTTCCAAACTCCGCCGATGGACCTAAATGAACGAAATACGAAGGGACGCCTCCGATGGTTATGCTCTTCCAATCGGGCGTCGATTGCATCACCTGCTCTGCGCTGCCACCCAGCTCAAAACCACTGAGGTTCACAACTGGCTCTGGCGCCTTCTTGGCGCATCCCGCAAGTAGGGCCAGCGCTAGCGCGATCCACGTCGTCTTCATCTGAAACCGTCCCTTCTTGATGATGACGCACAGTTTGCCAGCCCCGTCCGCTCACGCTGCAGAGCCGCAGTTCGTGCGAGGTCAATACGGTTGACGGGGCCTACCAAGCTCGCAGCTGAGGGCCGCCTGCGTCAATAGCAAAGTCCTGTCACCACCGCGAACTTTCAACGAACCGGATCGGCCACCCCAGCTTGGCCACTCGGGCATTCGCGTCATCCAGACCCACCGTCAGTTCCGCTGCGAAATAGCTGCTGCCTGGATGGTCCCCCTCGACCAGGCGCACACCGAGCGCGGTCAGCGCTTTGTGCGGCAAGGTGTCGAAGAACCGACACGCCTCACCCTGGGGGCCGTTGTAGGGGCTGACATGTTCGTAGTCAGCCACCGCGAGCGGTTGGGCCAACCATGCCTGGATGAACTCGACCAACTCGGGCAAACGTTTTTGTGCGGCGAGGAAGTCAATCCAAGCCCGCCAGGCTTCGCTTGCCGGGGCGCGGCTGATGCGGCGCTTCAGCGATCGGTGTTGCGCGCGCCCGGGCTCCTGTTCAGCTTCGGCTAGGTCCTCCAGCGCCCTCAAGCACGCGTCATTCAGATCCTCGGCTAGCGGCGGACACTCCTCCACCAGGGATGCGATTTGCGCACCCGTCATGCCGTCTCGAACCACCAGCTCGAACGCTTGGTGCCGGTATTCGACCTCGGGGACTCCCGGGACCCACAGGGTGCCGTAGCTGTCGACGGCGAACTCGGTTGGCGTTTCTATCGCCTGCTGCCACAACTGATCCACCACCGCAGCGGGGGCGTTCGAGGGAAGGGAAGCCAAGGGTGCGCTGGCACCAACGGCCAGCAGCGCGCGAAGAAATGCGCGTCGTTCCATGAACGGTCTCCAGTTTTAGTGGGATTCGGCGAAGGCCGGGGACCACAAGCAGGAACAAATCCCCCAGTCCGTCAGGTGGACCAATCCATGCGCAAAGGATACGCCGGAAACCGTCAATCGGCGGCGGGATACAGGTGAGCGTGCGCTGAGAAGTCCAGTTCGCAAACGTCTACGCCGCGCAGGCCCGCCGCTCCACCGCTCGGCAGCAGAGCCATCGGCGCGACCCATTCACGATCTCTCCCCGCCGTCTTGGGGAAGAGCAAACCCAGAAGGGCGGCACTCAGATCTTCGGGTGAGTCCGCCAACGGGAGGTCGGTCGAGGACGCTTCCGTCGAAAGCGCTTCAATCGATCCCGGCCAGGTCCAAGCGATCACCGGGTGCTCCAAACGGTGCGCGAACTCTTGCGCAGATTGGGAGGCTTGCGTGCGGCGGAACGCGGCAGAGCAGAGGACCGATGCAATGTGCGAGGGCGTGTGCTTCATGACATGGGGGGCCTGGTTGCTGGGCGGGGTGGGTGGTCAGCGCTGCAACTCGAACACCTGCGCCGGCCGATTGGCTCCGCCCTTCATGGCGCCTTCAATGGGGCGAACCAGGGCCCGGTCGTGCAGTTTGCGCCTGAAGCTCGACTTGTCCAAGGCGCGCCCCAGGATTCGCTCGCACAGGGCCTGCAACTCCCCGAGCGTGAAAGCGGACGGAACAAATCCGCTGGGTAGCGTCAGGGCGTCCACCTCATCGCGTGTCTGTTGGACGGCCAGCGCGATGAGGTCTCGGTGGTCAAAGGCCAGCGTCGCATCGGATTGCGCTTGCTCCACAGGGCGCCAGGCCAGCCCACGCATGCGTTTGCCGGCCAGAGGCTGCACTTGATCGACCCACACGAGGGCTCGGTAAACCACGCTCAACGCCCACGGCGCTCGATCGAGATCGCGTGTCCTGCTCCCGACGGTCACCAACTGTCGAAGGAACGGCAGCGTCAAGGACAAACGCTCGTCCATCACCCGCCGTGCTGCGGCGTCCAAGTCTTCGTCCAGATCGATTCGCAGCACACCGCCTGGCAGCGCCCATTGACCCGCGAACGGCGCAGCCTCCCGTTGGCCGAGGAGCACCTGAAGACCCGACTCGCTCAGGCCCAGCACGCACACCTCAACGCGAACGAACGGCATCGGGTGCTTGGAGCGCGCCGCGGTGGCGCTCTGTGATGTCGGCATCTCGATCGTTAGTTGTGTAATGCAACGAACTGTGCCACACTTTGTTCGTGGCGATATGCAACTAAGGGGTATGGAATGAAGAAGAACCTGGCGTACGACCTGATCGGTGACATCCACGGGCAGGCGGGCAAGCTGCAAGCCCTGCTGAGTGCGATGGGTTACGTGGAGACCGCGTCGGGCTGGGAAGCGCCGCCCGGGCGGCAGGCGATCTTTGTTGGCGACCTGAGCGACCGTGGCCCTGAGCAGGTGCGCGTCGTGCAGATCGTGCGGAGCATGGTCGACAACGGCCAAGCCCTGGCCATCATGGGCAACCACGAGTTCAATGCGATCGGCTTCGCGACGCCCCGCCGGGACGGGGCAGGCTTCCTGCGAGAGCACTCGGCCGAAAAACGAGCCCAGCACGCCGAGTTTCTGGCGCAGGTCGGGGAGGGCAGTGCACTGCACCACGAGATCCTGGATTGGTTCCGGACGCTGCCCCTGTGTCTGGATCTGGGGGAACTGCGGGTCGTGCACGCCTGGTGGCATGAGCCCTATGTCGAGTTGGTTCGCAGCCGGCACCCAGGGGGCGCGCCTATGGAGGAGGACTTCCTGCACGCGGCCTTCACCAAAGGCACGGACGAGTGGCACGCGGTCGAGGGCATCGCCAAGGGGCTGGAAGTGCGGCTTCCCGACGGGCTTTTCGTCCACGATCACGCCGGCGTGCGTCGGCATGACGTGCGCACGCGCTGGTGGCTGGGAAGCGATGTGACGCTGCAGGAAGCGGCCATCCTGACGGCAGGCCAGCAAGGAGAATTGCCTGCGCAGCCGATGGGTGGCGCCTACGCCGGGCGCACGGTCGACGACGTTCCCGTGTTCATCGGGCACTACTGGATGCAGGGGCGCCCGGTGTTGCAAGCCCCCAAGGTCGCGTGCTTGGACTGGTCGGCCGCCGGTGACGGGCCGCTTGTGGCCTACCGCTGGGACGGCGAGCAGGTGCTCAGCGACGACAAGTGGGTGACTGCAGGCGTTTGACGGACTCTGCTCGAACAGGAGGTGTGTGATGCATGAGCCCCTCGTGAGTCAGGAAGCCTATCGCGAGACACGCGCGTTGATCGACAGGCTCACCCGGTCGACCGTGGTGCAGCGCATGGACAAGGCGCCGGTGTGTCTGGTCTGCGAGGACACCCCCGATGGCAGTGCGCCCGAGCATTCGCGGCTCACCCGCGTAAGCCCGCGCGTGGCGCGTACGCTGGCCGGGTTCGGGCTTCGTGGGCCTGTGTCTCTGGCGAGGGTGAGCGGGTTCTGGTGGGTGGCGGAGGTTGATGCCGCGCACCTGCACAGTGAACTGGAGTTTGGTGGCGCCTATTGCAACCGGGTGGTGTCCACCGCAGAGCTGGGCACGCGATTCACCAGGGGCTACGTTCAAGTGATCGATGGGCCCTTTGTATCCGAGGCGGAGGCGCGAGCGGCTCAAGGGGCGTGATCGGATTGCTCGAGTTAGGTGTCCGGAACTTGGTTGAAGAAACGGCTAGGAGGTCGGCGCAGTCGAAGGTCGTGTATCCGGAACGCGCTGCCCGTGGCGGAAAGAATGGGCTAGTGCGCCACTCACTGCTCGCAATGCGAGGCCCTAGGGAAACGGATGATCTCATTGCCCATGGCGTTAGGTATTCTTAGTGCGAACAATCGCCCAGCTGCTTTTGCCTGCAGTTGACAGATTCTCGTCGCCACTCAAATTAATGCGCGCTAACGCGTCCCATGAAGAACACTAAACACGCATCCCCTGCAGTTCCATCCGCAGCGCAGATCAAGAAGTTTCGCGAAGACCCTCAAGTTGCAGAGTTCCGTGGCGGCATCACGTCTCGTAGCCTTCTGGAGATCACTGATCCACGTGAAGTGCGTCATGCACGCATCCTGCATTGGCTATTCAATCCGCTCAACGAGCACGAGTTGGGTGACGGCGCTATTCGCGCTCTACTTCGTGCGGCGGCAAAGGCTGATGGTGATCGAGCCGGAGAACTGAATCGGCTCGCCAAGCTCACATGGAAAGAGGCCGTGGTTTGTCGCGAGTACCGGATCGGAAATCGGAGCTGCGATCTGGTCATTGCCAACCCGAAGCAGCGAGTCATCCTGGCGATCGAATTCAAGACAGGGGCGAAGCTCAGTCCAAAGCAGTTGGCAGACTATGAGAAAGGGCTGAAGAAGGAATTCCCGGCGGACACGCGGAAGGGCGAGCCTTGGCAGTTCGTAGGCGTCTTGCTCGACTCCGAAAGTCGCAATCATGTTGAGGCCATGGAACATGGCTGGATTCCGCTGGATCTGAGTTGGCTGGTCAGCTTTTTGTCGGAGCACAAGCCTGACGGGCGCCTCGGTGGCTCCGGAAAGCAGGCGCTTCGAGATTATTTGACCTACCTTGAACGCCATGCGCGTGAGCACGATCAGCGCGAGAGGCTGATCACGGGAATTGCCATGCGCCATGAGACCGTTGTCCGTTGGATGGGGAGGCTGTATGACATGGACTGGAACAAGTGCATCCGCTCCGTGGCATCTGATGGTCGTCGTGCGATCGACGCTTGGTATTTGAGTGACTGGGAGCACTGGCAAGAGGTTGTCGACCACCTGCCGTTTGCTCCGATCTACGCAGCAGCCCATCAACTTGGCCTGACAGTAGACGAAGGGCGCACCACAGCCTGCTTGTACGACCCGCGCTGGGACGCATTCAAGAAGTCAAAGGATCAAGGTTCATGGCCCGTATACCTGCTGGTGGAACCGCAAAAGAACGGTCCCGCATTTCGCGTAAGGACGATCGGCTGGCTCGAGAAGATGTCGACCAAATCGATTAAGAGGCTGGCAGATCAGGACCACGGTTTGACGCGGGATGGCCTGCAGAAGAAGTGGACGGCATTGGAAAAAACCGAGGACGTTACGGCCGCGAAACTCAGTAATGAGCTCAAGACTCAGATGATGTCGGTTGACGAGCGCCTGGGATAAACAACGGAATGCCTTCCGGCGTGAGTGTCCGCGGCAAGTCGTTGCTTGCTTCGTCGCTTTGCACCGGCTGAACCTATGAGCTGGCTCAGCCAGGTCTGCATTCCGCGTAGGGCGCGCGCTAAAGGCCTCTTTCAACAATCGAACGGCGGATCTCGAGGTGGCATCACTGCTACAGGCTATGTCGGCAGCTGAAGGCAGCTGCTGCGATGTCGTTGGCGAACGGATCTGACGTGCAGGACGGGGCCGTTCTGTTCGTCCGCAGAGCGTTTTTGTTTAGGCCACGGCACCGATCATGGCGAAGTGACACGGTTTCGCCGTACGCCCCAAACATCACTGCCAAAGCTCTGCAGCCACCAAGTCAGCTGGGCCGACTCGATGACGGTGGCACTGACGCGCATGTGGTCGTCTCGCATCTGGACTTTTTGATCGGCGGACAACGCCGACTCCAGGAGATGCTGACCTGCATCGCGAGTGATGTTGAAGTGCAGGCGGATGCGTTTCCCATCGCCAAATCCGAATTGACCATCGGCGTCGTAGCGAGCCAAGTCAAACTCGGTGGGCCTGTCAAACGTTTGTGAGCTTGCCAGAGCGCTTTTCATCCGGTGTAGAGCCAGGCTGCGTTCTTGTTTGTGCCCACTGAACCTGCACACCAAGTAGACCCTTGGACCTTGCTGCACGAGACCCAAGGGCATGACATCGGCGATCGTGTCTTTGCCAGCTGCGTTGCGGTAGTGCACGTTCAGCCAGCGGTTGGCATACAGCGCCTCGCTGACCTGCTCGAAGACCCCTTCTTCAATTGGAGGAGGCAGAAGAGGCTGCGTGACGCTGACGATGCGAACCTTGTCGAGCCATTGCCTTTCGAGCTTGCGTTGCGTGGGGTCGAGCAGCCGTGAGTTGGCCTGCCTGAAAAACCCATCCATCGACTTCATCAGCCGCGCGGGCAGCAAGGCCTCCAGATGCCGCTTGGCCAAGAGGAGCAGCAACGACTCTTGCTCGGTCAGGGACGTCAACGACAGTCCGGCGGACTGCTCTTTCCATCGGTAAGTGAACGGTTTGCTCGAGTCGTCCCGATCGATCGCGAAGTGGGCGGACAAGACCTCCAACTGTCGTTGGATCGTGCGCAGATCGCGCTTGAGGCCCGCCGCCTCAATTTGCTCATGCAGCTCCGGAGCAGAGATCTGGCCGCGCCGCGGAATGCGCCGGAGCAACTCCAGCGCCAGCAGCACGGTTTCAAGGTTGTCCGGACGCTTGGACATCAGGTGACTTCGATCGGTTTGGAATGACCGGAGAAGTACTGCCAGATCCTCACCATGGCCAGCGTATCCAGGCGGCAGTACGCGCGGAGTTCCGCGTCAATGGCGCTGCGTCGTTCCGCCGTGGTGTGCGGATCGATGGCCGCCTCCACGAACGCCTGCATGGCCATCGTTCCGTCTTGCACACCCGACAGCGCCCCGTAGTCCAGATCCGGCGCGATCGTGGGCAGTACCTTCTTGATGCTCCAGCTGCCTTGCTGGTCAGGGTGGTAGTAGCAAGCCTCGGCCACCCGCATCAGATCTACCAAGCGACCCTGGATCAGCAGAAGTTCTGCCCGCAGGCGCGGGAAGCGCTGCGCCAGTTCCTTGATGCGGGAGCTTTCAAAGCCGGCGTTGTAGACGAAGACCGGCCCCTTGCGGCCGCACGCTGCTATCAAAGCTTCTGCGAATGAGCGCGACGGATCTGAGCCGTCCAGTTGCAGGAACTCACCGTGCGTCAACTGCCCGGTGCGGGAGATGCGGTGAACGCTGAACTGAAACGGAATCTGCTGGTACGGCCGCGTACCTTTCCAGATGGGCACGGCCAACTGAACCGTCTCAAAGTCCAGGAAATAGGCGGGACGACTGTGTTGAGCCAACTCTGCGGCTGCTCGCGTGGCATCGAAGAAGACCTGGCCCGAGAGCGTGTGCACCTTGACCCGAAGTTGGCGCTCGTTGAGCAGGTCGTTAGGCACGTCCCGAAGGTCCTGCACGCCGGGTTCATCCAAGTGGGAACGCAGGGCCTTGGTCTGAACCCGCGGCAGCCATGCGACAGGGAACTCGGCGGCCACCTGCCCCTGCTGGCAGTGGTCGATGAATCCGCAATCGAACGGCGTGGTGCATTGCGCCCCGGTCGCGATCTTGGGCGCGGTGCGGCGTTGAGCGATCTTGTGCGCTTCGTCGACCCAGACAGGAACTTCGGGGGCGAGCGCGGCCACATCCGTCGTGAGGTCTTCCTCGACCAAAAGTCCTCGGTAGTCGCCGCCGCCGGGATACGTCCAACTGCTGTCGATGTGAGCGAGCGCCACGGATTCGATGTCCACGCCCGCAGCGCGTGCGGCATAGGCCTGCACCGCCACATCTTCCCGGTGGTAGTCCTTGACTTGGGCCGATGACTTCACCTCGACCATGCGCCACTTGCGGCCCCGCTTCGTCGGGACTGGCAGCAGCACGTCGGCATAGGCCATCACGCGACCGTCCGAGAAGCCTGCTTCGAAAAGCGGGGCCACGGTCTTGGCCTGGAGCAATTCTTGGCTGCGCTGCATCGCGCCCGCATGACCTTGCGCAACCGGGTCGATCAGAACGCCGGTGCCCTCGGGGTCATAGAAGCTGCGCGCAATCGCGCCTACGGTGTGACCTTCCGCGAATCGCGCCTGCGCACCGGCCGAGACGGTCGCGAGCTCTGGTCGATGGATCTCCAGCCACAGCCGCTTGGGGCATTGCCGAAACGCCATGAGCTTTGATTTGGACAGCGTGCGCATCCGCTCCTCCTTGGGCACGAGTCGTGGTGATCGAGCCATTTTTTAGTTCAGCCATGCTACAGATGGCCGGTTAGCTTCCCGCAGAGATTTGTCACCCTCTAGGGCAAACACGAGGTCTTCGGGCCGCTCAAAGGGCTGAATGGCGTGGCGTCGCAGCACCGCCGCGAAGTCCCCGGGCGCCAGCATGCCGACCCGAGCCACCTTGTTGGCAAGCCACTGCTGAGGTGCATCCAGCCCCAGGGCGGCGCAGCAATGTTCCAGCAGGGCCGTGGATTGCGCGGGCTTGAGGTAGTCGAACTTGATCTTGATGTCGAATCGCCGCAGTGCAGCCGGATCAAGCGAGTCCAACAGATTGGTCGTCATGATGGACAGCCCATCGAATGCTTCCAATTGTGTGAGGAGCTCTGCCGCCAGGCTGTGCTCCCAGGTGTGGCCGGCACGTGATCGATCCCGCAGCAGCGCATCCACCTCGTCGATCAGCAGCAAGCCGCCCTCGGACTGAGCCTTTCGGAAAGCCAGCGCGATGTTCCTCTCGGACTGGCCCACCCATGGGGACAGCAAGTCCGAGCAGCCCAGGGCGATCAGCGGGATGTCCAGACGTTCTGCCGCCCAGCGGGCGAAAGCTGATTTCCCGGTGCCGGGAGGACCGTACAGACACATCCGGCCCATGCGGCTCCGTTGCAGCCCGTCCACCAGGCGCGACAGGTCGAGGTCTGCATTCACAAACGCGGTGTCGAACGCAATGTTCGGACGCGCCGACGGCTTCACCCAGGGGACCTCGTGTCCTTGCGCACGCAGGGTTTCGTGGATCAGGCCTTGCAAGGCTTTGTGCTGGCTCGTGGAGACAAGCTTGTCGTTCACGGCACGAACCACCTTGGCTGCCCGCACGGCCACCGCCGGGGCGAGGCGGTCCAGGGCGCCCAGTGCGCGGAGGTCTCGGGCCAGGGCGATGTCTCCGCAGGCGTGCGACAAGATGCGCTCGCGTTGCTGACGCGGTGGCACCGGCATCTCCAGGACCACGTCAAAGCGCCGGACGACCGCCGCATCCATGCTCGAGACGTCATTGGTGATCCAGATCGCCGGCACGGTGTTCTCCTCCAGCATTCGATTCATCCATGCCTTGCTGGACGCGGGACGGCGGCGTCCAAACATCCCTTCTGCGGGCGTGAAAACGTCTTCGGCTTCATCGAACAACACCATCGCACGCTGCCGAGCCATGAAGCACTGGGCAGCTCGGTAGGCCTGAAGCCGCCGGTCCCCCGTGATCGGGTCGCCGTCTCCGTCCTCGCTCGTCACTTCAAACAACCTTGCGCCCAGTTGCTCGGCAAGGACCCGGGCCAACTGCGTTTTGCCGGTTCCGGGCACTCCGTGCAGAAGGACGTTCACTCCGGTGTGCCCATGGCCAAGCGCCTGGTCAAGGTAGGGGACGAGAACGTCCAACATCGACGCCACGTGGTCAAAGTCCTCCCGGCGCAACTCCCCGGGTGCGGCGATCAGGACGGTCTCACGCAGCAGGTCCATGGGCTCGGCGTCGACATGGAGCAGTTGATCGGCCAGTTCACCCGACAAGAGCATCAGCTTGCTGCTCAACTCCCCTTGCCCGCTTCGGTCGAACTTGATGAGCCCGGAACTGGCCAGGGCACCGTTCGCTGAAAGAGCCGATCGCACGCTGCCGAGATCCGAGTCCAACAGCACGGCCAGAGCCTGGTACGCGGCGCTGGTGCTGATGTAGCCCAGCCCGCTCGCAACCGCCTCCAGCAGCGTGTCACTGGCCAGCACCACCGCAAAGGCCAGGAGATGTTGCTCCAGGGGGCTCAGGGGCAGGGCGGTTGTGAGGCGTTCCAGGTTGCTCTGCAACTGCGGCGGCAGCTTGCACGTGTTGCGCTTGCGCTCGGCGGTGCGGTGCAACCGTCGCAGCTCCGCCAGCCGTTCGGGCAGGCCGCGAACTTCCAAGGCCTCACCGTCGTCTGCCTCGACGCCCAGCGCGCGACCGAGCAGGTCGTTCTGGAAGCCATCGGCAAACAGGAGTTGCCGATGGGCCCCCAAGGGGACCAGAAGCCGCAGCGCCCAGAGCCGGGAGAGGGCAGACATCGTTTCCAGGCCTGTGCCTGGGCTGGACAGCAGCGTGGCACGCGAGTAGCGAACTTTCATGGATGGGCTCGTTGGAGAAGACGAGCTAAATCATCCGGAGAGGAGCGACATTTCATGTCGCATCAAAATCTGCGTTCCTTCTTCGTAGGCCGGCCTAAGAGGCGTACTTCGAAACGCGCCGTTAGCGCTGAGATTGCGCTAGCCGGCAGGATCCAAACTTGAAAAGGCTCGGGCGTCTAATTGCGCTCAGGCAGTGCCTATGGCATTCGAGCCTAGGCGGGCGGGGCGTTTCGAGGGCGGCAAGTACCGAACGTTTGCAATGATTCACGTGTTGGTCGGCACTCTGTGATTTCCAAGGGCCTATTGCGATGTTCAGAGACGGCGTAGCAACCGGGAAGTCACGAATCGGAAAGCAATGGGCGCTTGGTGGATGACTGAATGGTTGTGGGGTTTTGTGCCTTAAACGCCGCCAGCGACAGAGCTTCGCTGAACGTTTCAGGGCCAGTTGGAGCTACTCCAAGTAGCGATAGCGACGAAATTGGGCGGTCTGCAGCGCGTCGTTGAGGCCTGCGGAGCCTCACGGGTGGAGACATTGGCACGCTATCTGGAGGATTGCGTCACTGTGTAGCTAAGACGGCGGCGTAGCATCGACCGAGTTGCGCTACGGGGGCGTCCGTTTTCATGGCAAGTTCTACACCTCAAGACAACCCGCAACCGGGTACTCCGGAGAATCAGCCTTGGCCTGATGTACCGCCCTTGTCATCCATTGAGGATGAGCGTGCCTATGAGCAGAATCTACATGCCGCGATTCATGGTGACATCAACGCAAGATACTTGGTTGGCCTCGCGCGACTTCATGGTGTCGGCGTCACCGCCAATTCAGCAACGGGGGCTCGTTGGCTGCTCGCTGCAGCAAAGCAAGGACATGCAGCGGCGCGGTTCGAGATCGGTCGAGCTTTGGTGCAAGGGCTGGGTGGGCTGACAAACGAGGCGGAGGGACTTCACTGGATTAGCCTCGCAGCTCAACAAGGTGAGAGGGATGCTCAAGCATATTTGGCGAATGTGCAAGCTGGGCAACGACCTTCAGAAGCTAAGTTAGCTACAGAAGCAGTTCCTCCATTACCACCAGCTTCTGAAGCCGATCAGACGCTGCGGCTCAAGCCGAGGAAGCGTGTCGTCTACGTAGCCCCGCCGGTGGGCGGTTCACGTGAGGGTTCAAGGACACCGAATCGTCTCGTCCCCTCCCCTGAATCCGCAAGGGCTGCCACGCCTCGACAAACTGGATCGATTACGGAGCGGATTGAGCGCTTTTTGGATGCAGAGTTCGCTGGGTTGGTTGGAATGTCGCGCATCAAGCAGGAGATTGCCAAGCAGGCAAGCTTCTTCGCGATTCAGCGATTACGTGCCGAATCGGGCTTGCGAACGACTCCTACGATCACCAGACACCTTGTGTTTGTTGGTAATCCGGGAACAGGGAAGACAACAGTAGCCCGTATCGTGGCCCATCTGTATCAGCATCTCGGCGTGTTGCCGAGTTCGACGCTTGTCGAAACCGACCGGGCTGGTCTCGTGGCTCAATACCTCGGTGAGACAGCCATCAAGACCCGCAAGCGGGTTCGTGAAGCGCTTGGGGGTGTCCTTTTTATCGATGAGGCGTACACGCTGAGTCGCGAGCAAGATGCGTTCGGGCAGGAGTGCATCGACACACTGCTGAAGATGATGGAAGACCATCGGGATGAACTGGCAGTCATTGTCGCGGGCTACCCGGCAGAAATGCGTGAGTTCCTCGAGAGCAATCCTGGGCTGCAGTCTCGCTTCAGCCGTTACGTCGAGTTCGGAAACTTTGACGAGGATGATCTTTTGTCCGTCTTCGTAGAGCAATTGGCGCAACAGGACTTTGATGTCGAAGGCTGGGATAGTCTGCGCGATGGTCTAGGAGTGATCTTTGGGCGTGAGTTACGTGCACAGGGGGCGCGCTTTGGCAACGGACGCTATGTAAGAAACGTTGTTGAGAAAGTTCTTGAGGCACACGCGCTTCGGATTGGTAAGCTTCCTAGAGTTAGTAGATTCGAAATGAAGACCATTCGGCGCCAGGATATTGAGACTGCGTTAAATGAGGCTATCCGACTGGATCGTCCAGATCCACAACAGGAAGTTTCAGATACCTTGTCGCAACTACAGGCATTGGTTGGCTTGAATGAAGTCAAACGACAAGTTGAACGTCTAGTCAACCTTTGTCAGGTCAACCAGGAGCGCGCACGGCGCCATCTAAAGGCGGAAGCGCTGCCTTCTTTGCATCTGGCGTTCTGCGGTAACCCAGGTACCGGTAAAACCACAGTCGCACGAATCATCGCCAAGCTCTATTACTCGCTAGGGCTGTTGCCGTCTCCCAAAGTGACCGAAGTGCAGCGTGTGGATCTTGTTGCTGGGTTCGTCGGTCAGACAGCTTCGAAGACGCAGGCCGTTCTTGATCGTGCGATGGGAGGTGTTCTATTCATCGATGAGGCCTATGCACTGACTCGCTCGGACTCGGACGGGGACTTCGGGCCGGAAGTCCTCGACACGCTCTTGAGAGTTATGGAAGACCATCGGGACAAGATGGTTGTGATCGTTGCTGGCTACCGGGAATTGATGCAACAGTTTCTGGACCGCAACCCGGGTTTGCGGTCGCGCATTAGCGTGCATCTTGATTTTGCTGATTACTCTGTCGATGAACTGGTATGCATTTTTGATCAGCAATGTGCCGCCGAGGACCTGACGTTGAGCGAATCTGCGCGTCGGTTATTGCCATTACGCCTAAAGT
The DNA here is from genome assembly GCF_043555935.1 of Pelomonas baiyunensis. Lineage (NCBI taxonomy): Bacteria > Pseudomonadati > Pseudomonadota > Betaproteobacteria > Burkholderiales > Sphaerotilaceae > Roseateles > Pelomonas baiyunensis. The sequence continues at coordinate 118,942 of NZ_JBIGIB010000005.1, forward strand.
GGCTTCTTAGCGAGAAAGGCTGTGGCGGCAATGGGCGGCTAGCTCGGAACCTAAAAGATCAGGCTCGTCTCAGTCAATCTCATCGACTAGCAACGTCGGTAGGAATTGGAGAGCAAACTAGCGATCAGGAACTGAAGACCCTTACCAGTCAGGACATCGACAAGGCTGCGAGTACGTTGGCCAGCAGTGGTGCTGCAGACGCGCAGATGCGACATTGATGAGACGTATCGGCGCCGAGTTGCTAGTTCCAATGGGGCGACCGGCAGGGTGTTGCATGTCAAGGACAATGGAACTAACGTTCCGAGTCAGGATCCGAGTCAGGATCCGAGTCGGGCGACATTCGAGCCTACTCCAGCAGAGCAGCAAGGGCCTTGGCGGCCTGCTGGCTGATGACCCATTCCAGATGCCTTTGCGCCCGCGTCATCCCGACGAACAGCCGACGGCGAGCAACGACGTCGAGCGACTCAAAGTCACACTCGGTCAAAACCACGGCAGGAGCGGCTTGCCCTTTGAAGCGAAACACGGTGTCGAGCATGACCTCGCCGCTTGTCCATTTCATGCTGCCATCGGCATCAAATTGATCTGTGGGCCGTTGCACCGACCATTCGCCCAGCTTTTCGATCTCGTGTAGGGCGGAGCTCGCTCGGCCTCGGAAGCTCAGGATGACGATGTCGGACAAGGCATAGCCTTTTTCCAAACATCGCCTCACTGCGAGCTCGGTTTGCCGAATCAGTTGTCGGGGACCGTCGTAGACCAGCGGATCGGGCGGCTCTCCCATTTCGACACCGCGTCCCTCCACGCGCGTCTCAGACAACTGAAGCAAGTTGATGAGGTCGACGATGGCCCGCGGACTGCGGAAGTTGTCTGGACTTCGGAGCACCGCAGCCTCTGGGAGATCGAACGTCTCGCGATCGGCGTACAGCGCCTGATCCGCGTCCTCCAGCAGGACGGCTTGGCCTTGCGTGTGCAGCCGCTGCAGAGCGGCAAGCACCCACTCGGGCCGGAAATCCTGGGCCTCGTCCAGCACCAGCAGGTCCAAATCTGGCGCTGACGTTTCAAGCTGAGCGAGCAACGTGGCGACTGCGGCGTCGAAGTCGATGCTGCCCACGGGTTGCCATTCGCTCTGCCCCAGTTGCTGCCGGTGCCGGCGCACGGCCAGTTCATGGAAGGTCTCCACCTGGCAGTTGACTGGAGCGATGCGCGCCATGTGCTCCGCCAAAGGCCGGTTGAAGCACAGGTAAGCGGCCCGCTGCCCCTGGCGGCAGGCGTCTTGCAGCAGGCGCAAAGCCAGCTGCGTCTTGCCGGAGCCTGCCGTGGCTTGCACTCGCAGCAGGCCGGATGGCACTTGGAGTCGAGGCACCCACGTGGCCAGGCCCTCGGCGAGGCGTTGGGTCACCGTGCGGACATTCTTCGTCCTTGCCGACACGTCCAGGGCGACCAGAAAGCGGTCACGCATGAAATCCAGGACGCGGCTTTCCAGTTCTGGGTTCGGAGCGGGCATGGCTCCCGCCGGATGCATGAGATCCATCAGCCGGCGCGACAAGTCTGGCTGAGCGTCTGCGTCCAAGATCCACTCTTTGGGCCAAGCCACGGTTCCGGAAATCACCTTCACGTCGGGCAGCACCAGGACGTGATGGACAGTGACATTGAGGCCTTCGCCGCTCAGGCGCTGGCGGAGCCCTTGCAACTGGCGACGGGCCTGCTGAAGCACATCTTTGCGCTGATGGCCGTACTGCTTGTAGAACCTTCCTTGCTCGACCTCCAGGGATCCGCTTTTGACTTCAATGACCAGCAGGTCGCCCGCCGGATCGACCAGTACCAGGTCAAGTTCACCGAAGGCCGGCATCGGCATGGATTGACCGATTTGCACCCCATGGAAAAGGGTGATCGCGTCCGGCAGTTCTTCGGCCAGGCGCTCGAGCAGCTGTCGTTCAGCGTATTCGCCGGCGTTGAGTGGGCGCTGGCGTGGCAAGTCGGGCAGTACGCTGGCCATGGCAGAACAGAGTACGGAACTGCCGGCACTATAGAAGCCTCGCCCGGAAACCTGACGCTCTGTTGAGTGCACAGCAGGCGGCATCCGGCCTGTACTGAGTCGGGAGCGCGTCAGTTGCACGATCGCTGCACGACCTATTGAACGAAGACGCTAAGTCCAGCGATGCAGCGAAGCGACGCTGATGGACATCTGCTGTCGCCCACTGCGCCATGGCGTGGGCTGACGACACGCAGACAACAACAGCGGAGGCCGCGACTGCATTGCCTGCCCTGCACGCTGTGCCGCGCTGCCATGGTGCGGCGACTACCGTGCGGCATGTCGTTTTACCGCGTGTGATGCAGGTAAGCGCCAAGCATGTGGAGCGCCTCGCTGTAGCTCAGGCGAAACGTGCGCTGCAACAGCGCCACGTTGGGAATATCGGCTGCATCCAGAACCTCGACGGCACGTCGCGCCAGCTCTGGCGATGCGGGCGCGCCACCGGTGTCTATCGCAAGCCGGCACGAACTCAGTTGGCTGAGCCACTCCTGGAGCTCATAGAGCTCGCCCTCTTGAACCCCACGCGCGCCATCACACGCAATCAGCTCAGTGCAGTTCGAAGGGAACTCCCAGGCGCAATCATCCAAAGCGCGCCAGGGTCTCACGCCTTGTCCATCGACTTCAAGGCGCCCCAGGAAGTTCTTAATCTCCGCATGCCGCTGGAACCTGCCCGGGAGGGCGGGCCCCGTCGCTGTCACCAGACGTTTGGCCAGCCGAGACGGAACCTCGGCCAACAGGTCGTCCCAGCCGAAATGAAACCGCCAGCTCGACGACACCACCAGCTCGGCCTCCGGGTGTTCGTCGAGCAGGTCCATCAATACGTCCACATGCTCGAAGCGCTGATCAGGCGTTGTCTGGTTGGGATGCAGAACCCCATCGAAGTCCAGAAACACCAAGGGTGGCAAGGTGGGGTCGAAGCGCCGCGTTCGCCGAGCGGCGCCGTGCAATGGGCTGGGTTGCTGAGTGTTCATGGCGACCAGGCGTCAGAGCAGCTGCGAGGCCAGCGCACCAAGTCCGGCTGCTGCCGTGCAGGGCCAAGCGATCACTGCTGAGTGATGTTGCGCAAGCACGGGCGTGGTGTTGATTTCCAGTACGGGAACTTCGGCGCGAAGCGCACGCTCGGGCAAACGGGCGGCCGGCTGCACGATGGCTGATGTGCCAACCACAACCAGCAAGCTCGTGTTGACCGTTGCCGCTTCAGCGGCCTTCCACGCAACCTGAGGGAGGGCTTCACCGAACCACACCACGCCCGGCCTGACCTTGCCGCCGCAGTGTTTGCAGCCCGGCGGGTTCATGCGCGACTGCGGAGAGTCTGCTTGGGGTGGCAACCCGTGGAAGGTGCCTGGGCGAGCGCACGCAAAGCACCTGGGCGCAAACAGGCTGCCGTGCAGATGAACGACCTGACTGCTTCCCGCCCGCTCGTGCAAATCATCCACGTTCTGAGTGATGAGGGTGACGTCATACCGAGATTCCAGCGCAGCCAACGCAAGATGGCCCTCATTCGGTGAGGCGTCCATGACCGTCCGTCGACGCCATTCGTACCAGGCCCATACCCGGGCAGGATCTCGCCGCCAGGCCTGTTCGGTCGCCAGCTCGGCCGGGTCAAAGTCAGCCCACAACGCATGTTGAGCGTCTCGGAATGTCGCGATCCCGCTTTCGGCTGAGGCCCCGGCACCGCTCAAGACGGTGAGTTGCGGCCGCCCGGGCACTGAACGCAGGGCTTCGCGCAGCGCGGTGGGCAGCTGACAGCAGCAGTCGTCGGTAGGCACGGTTGTTGAGCGGCGCACGAGGTGATCGGCTCATCATCACGGCGCCGTCGCACAAAGCCCCGAGTTCCTGAGCAGCGCCACAGGACTTGCGCGTGTGCGACCGATGCTGTCGCAGCGTGCGGCAGCTTTGGGTTCCATCCCACTCAGGTCGCCCATGAAACGCATTTCTGCTGCCCTTGATGACCCGGACGACCTTCCGTCGGCCATTGCGAAATGGCTGCTGGAACACCCAGCGGACGAGCCGCGGCAGTTTGGGCCACTTCCACCAGGTTGGTCTAAGCCGGTGCTCACCGCGCTTGATGCGCTGGCCGCCGCGGGTGCCGTGCCTGTCCTTTGCAAATTCAAGCTCGGCTTTCTGCGTCTCAGAGTTCGGCCGCGAGACCTCGCAACGCCGGTTCAAGGCGCAACGCTGCAGGTTCTCATCCAGCAAGCCCAAGCCGCCTGCGCGGAACTCTGTTGCCAGTGCGGCGCCCCCCACAAACTGGCCTCGATTGCTATTGATGGATGTCGCTGCACGGATTGCAGGAACCCGCCGCGCTGACTGGATGCGACCCATGCTGTCGCATCAGGCGTGACGATGACGTCATGGATGGCAACGCAATAGCTTCGAAACACCTGGCAGCGGCGCCGGGTCAGCAGCACACGCTGGCATCGGTTGCTGGCGTGCGAGTGGATCAGGTCATCGAGTGCTTCGCCTGGCTGCGCAGCGGCCCGTTGGAATGGGCATCCCATTGGGAGACCCCCGTTGCCGTTCTTGAGAGCCTGAGAGCCCAGCGCATCTGGGCGCTTGCACGTACTGCTGGTGAGCCGCCTACCCGTTGGCCGAACCCGTTGTTCTTGGATGAATGCGACGCGCTCTTTGGCTGCGGGGAGCGCGATCCGCACAAGCCGATGCTGATGGACTTGGCAGACCTGTCCAGTCGCTTGGCTGCTTGGTCGGGCATCCGGGTCGCCTACTGGCACCAACTCGCACAGCGCAGCCAGGCTTCGCTGCGTGATCGGCAGGCCTTCATCCAGTGGATCGCACCGGTGGAGCGTCGGCTCAGGGATGAGGTGATCCTTCAGATCTGGCGGCAGTCGCTCCAGGGCGAGATTCTCCCAAGCCCCGTTTTCGCCACCGGTCACGCCATGACGCTGCCGTTGGTGCGCTGGGTTCTTGCGCCGCGCCAGGAAGTACTGCGCTTGCAGCGGCGCGCCGTCATCGGTCGCGCCCATGCAGTCATCGGACTTCTGCTGGGGCAGATGACGAGCTGTCGAGCGGAGGTCTTCGGGGCGCTCAAGTGCTTGGCACGTCTCTTCCGTGAGGGACGGCAGCCGAGTTCACGTGCGATCGCCAAAGCGTTGGCCCCCAGGCTTCACATACCGCCTTGGGCCGTACGACGCGTCATGCAGTTCGAGATCACCGGCGATGAGACGGACGCTGGAACGTCGTTGACGGACTTGCAGCGATTGAGCCATCAACTTCCCGCGCGTGCGTGGCCTCGGGATCAGCCCAGTCTGCGCAGTGCTTTGCGGTGTTTGCGCGCGATGGACGGCATGTTGTGCTTTGGCTTGGTCGACTGTGTCGCTTGGCCCGAGGACATGCCTCTGCCACCCAAGGTCTTGAGCTGGATGCTGCGTGAACTGCGCGTCTGCCACCACGGCGATTGGTCGAGGTTCGAACGGGCCTTGAAGGCAGAGGTGCCCCGCTATCAAGTACTCCACCAGATGCTCGCCCACCTGTCCAACAGCTTCCAGGATCTGCACCAAGACGAGCCTGACGTCATGGAGCACATCGGCGCGCCGTGGCGGCGCTCGTCGCCTGAGTGGTGGTTGGAGCGATTGCCGCGCTGGTGGGCCAAGATCACCGCAACACCGCCGACGTCACGTGGGCTGAGCTGGAAACTTCTGCACACCGGCCTGCGTCAGTATGGAAATCGCATGGTGCGCTGCGTGGACTCTGCGCGCGCGGTGAGTTCGCTGCTCGAACGGCATCAGCAGCAGCATCTGTGCGAATGGGTGAGGCCGAGCTTGGTGGGGCGGGTTCAGTGGCTTTTGTTCTTCGTGCCTGGGGCTCGGCAACCGTGCTCGCTGGCCGTGCTCCATGCCGCGACAGGCCGCGGCAAGCTCATGTTGGAGCTGATTGCACAGGTCCCGCTATCGGGCACTGACGATCTCAGTTTTGACTGTCGAAGCGCAATGGTGGAACTTTGGAAACAGCGCGATGCGGAGGGATGGGGTGTCTTGGAGCGCGTGGAGCGTGAGGACGTTCTCGCGGAGGACGAGGAATTGTTCCTGACCGTCGAGCGAACGCGAATGCGGGTCTGGCGATCGATCTCTAGCATCGCCAGCGTGCCCTAAGTAGCGGCTGCGACAGATCACATGAGCCAATCCACTAACGCCTCGGTCGATAGTGGAGTCGCATCCAGAATCATTACCGTCGCCCGGTCGACTGTGGCGGCAGCGCATTGAACAGCAGCATCCAACCCAAGACCTTCCCCTGACATGCCATCCGCAGAGAAGTCCCAGTCGCTCGATCGCCTGCTGGCGCTCCTGGCGTTGATCCCCGTGGGGCGGTTGTCTACGACTTCCGAGCTGCTCAATGCGCTCGCTGGTCAAGGCATTGAAGTCGAGGCGCGGACGGTTCAGCGTGACTTGAGGATGCTGCAACAGCACTTCGCCATTGAATGCGACGAGCGGAGCAAGCCGCACGGTTGGCGCTGGACTTCCGCAGGTGCCCGGGACTCCTTGTTGGGTCTGTCGGCGCCGGAGGCGCTTGGCTTGGTTCTGCTTGAGCGACATCTGCGGCATGCGTTGCCCGCAAGCTGGAGCAGCAGCCTGAACGCGCTGTTCCAACAGGCGCGAACCGCGCTGGAAAAAACAGGCCCTCGAGGCCGGGCCACACGTTGGGTGTCTAAGGTCCACGTGGCACCACCAGGCCTTGGACAACTGCCTGCCGAACTCCCGCCTGCTGCGGTGCTGGAAGCGGTGTCAGAAGCTTTGCTGAACGAGCACCAACTCCAGTTGAGCTATCGCAAGCCGGGCACCCAGGAAGAGCAGAGTTATCTCCTTCACCCGGTGGGACTGCTCCTGCGAGGGCCGACGGTTTACCTGGCTGCTGTGACCGATGCCGATCGCACCGGCCCTGTTCGGCACTTTGCGCTGCACCGTATCACCGCTGCACTTGCGTTGCCCAAGTTGTCGGCCCTGCCGGTCGGCCTGGACATGGCTGCTGCGATGAAGCGCAGTGGAGGGCTCTTTGGGACCGAGAGCGGCGGTGAACTGATCGACCTTTGCTTCCGATGTGATCGGGTCCTCGCAGATCTGCTCTGTGAGGCTCCGTTGGATGCATCGCAGCACGTCGAGACCCTGACCCCGGACTGGTACGAGGTGAGGGTGCGCTTGCCACTGAGCTGGGAATTGCGATGGTGGTTGCTCGCGCACATCGCGCAGTTGGAAGTCTTGGCGCCTGCCAACCTGCGCGAAGAGGTGCGACAGAAGCTGGAAGCCGGCCTGCTGCGGCATCTACCGGCACAGGTTGCACATCCGTCGTAACTTTGTGGGCGATCATGCGTGGCATAGATACCGGCTTTTTGCATTGAATCGCGGGGCAAACTTTCTGATCACGTATACATTGGGATTGTGTTCAGGCCGCCGCACTCGTTCGTCTGCCTTACTGGATTATCCCGCCTTCCGAATTATGAAGGTGGGACTAGAGTTCGTAGCCGTGAAGGACCATTCATCGGGGCAGCGAGTGTGACATCCAAGTCCCGAGCGGCTGGTTCACAGTGAGCCAAAAAGCAAGTCTGCTTTATGTCCATGCGGCGCTTCTTCGGCCCCGTTAAGCCGCGATGGCGTTGTTGGTGTCAAAGCGCGGTCTCAATGCGGTTGCGTACCTAATAACGGTTTGCCAGTGATCTTTATTAGGCCGGATAGACCCAGGAAAACAAAGCGAAGATCAAGGTGCCGAAAGTGCCAATTGTTGATTATTTGAAGACGCTGGCGTCGATGTGGCAGGCGCATGCGCCAAGCGGCGGAATCTCGTTGGATTCCTACGCCAGACAGCTAGCGCTATATGCGAAAGAACTTAACTGCGGCCCGGGTGCGCCTGATGTCGGGCTTGATCTATTTCGGCAGCTTGTGATGGCTCGTGAGAACGACCTTCGCTGGCGCATGCTCGGGGCGAATGTGCAGCGAAAATCCGAATTGAGCTCGGTTCAGCGTTCGGCATTGCTTTCTCTTGAGGTTGAGCCGGACCTGCTTGGGCCGATGCGTGAGTTGCGCTACGAACCGATCCACACGAAACTGCTTGCCTACCACTTGGATCCCGTTAACGGTTCGGAACTCGCCCCCCAATTACTCGAAGCGTTTTTGATCAGCATGTCACGCTATTGTCAGGAGCGTGGTTATGCGGAGCCGACGTACGCGCCTGGGTGTGAAGTATCGGTGGAGCCAGAGCGCACGACATCCAAGGGCAGGGTTGACATTAGTATTTCGCTAAGCAATATGCTGATCCTCGTGGAGAACAAGATCGACGCAACTGAGGGCCACGCGCAACTTGATCGGTACCATGACGCGCTGACTGAGTTGCGGGGGGCGCGACAGGGGTTGCTCGTATACCTGACTCTGCCTGGAGCCCAACCGCCCAGGAGCCGAGTTCCCTGCGTGCATATGACTTTTCGGGACGTTCTTCATGCGTGGTTGCCATTCTCTAATCAAGCCGATGGTTCGAGTAACTATCTCGCTCGATATCTGAAGTCGATCGCTGTTGGCTTGTTGGAACTGTGTCGTCAAGGCGGATTCGATCGCTGGAGTCTTCGGGAGCAGCGGGCGATGCTTGAATTGGTTGAGGAGTGTGTTGCATGAGTGGCACGGTTACCGATGTTCTCGCGTTTGCAGCGAAGTACACCGACTACTGGGATGAAATTCTGGACGGTGAACCGACATACGATTCGGTGCTCAGCGCTGAAGAGTTGAAGGCGTTCGAGGCGGCGCGTGTCCACATTAACGAGAGCGTCTATGATCTGCTAAAGCTCTGTGGTGACAAATTGACCGAGTGTGCGCGGCTTGATAAACAGGAGTTTCCGATGCCTCGCTTTCAGCGGGATAAGACGCAGCAAAAAAGGCGCGTTCAAGTGTTGAAGCAAGCGACAAATCCTGGAAAGATCTACGGAGCCTTTTTTTCACTTGAAGGTAACGCGGATGGCGTCGTTAAACTTTACGCAAGCGTCAGTGTGTACAAGGAGATCATCGAATCCGTCAAGGACTCGTTGAAGACTGAAGGAGTGGAGTTTGGAGAGTATGATGGTTATTGCATATACTCTCCTGGCATTGAGCTCAAACAGAGTTTGCCATTTTCGGCATTGGCGGAAAAAGCGGCTCAGCACCTCTGGAAATTCTTGATAAGCGTACGAAAGCAGGCCGGCTAGCCGGCGAGGAATTTGAGTGCCGGGTGTTTTTGTATTGTTGCGGGCAGTTTGATTTGGATCGCTGGGCGACTGGTTGTTGCTGCCTTTCAGGTGTCGAGCGACCTGTTCCGTACTTTGAGCTCGGCGATTAGAAGGGCTGCAATCCCAGATAAATTCAGGAAAAGACGGGCTTAGTGTTGCGCCGGTGCGCGTTGCCAGTTCCTTGATCCTCGCTCAATCTACAGATCCATTGCGATCCTCGCAGTGTCGTCCGCGCGTCGCAGGAGAACGTTTAATCGCTGGCGAGCTGTTGTGAACCGATAGCGACTAAAGATCAACTACTCCGGCTTCGAATTCCGCTCTGCATGGGCAGCCTGTGTATAGCGCTGAGCCAGCGCGTTGAAAGACTCTCGAAGCTCCTGCGGCTCGACAACGTTCATCGGGGCATTGAACTGCCCAAAGACGGCCGCCAAAGCGTGCCACGACCACGATCCCATCTTGAGCAAGCAGGACTCGGCGTCCACCGCCGTCACTTGGCCGTCTCCCACAAACGGCAAGACCTTCTCCGCCGGCAACTGAATCAACACCGTTCCAACGCAGGGCCACTCAGGTCCGTCCGAGCCTTTGAATCTCGCAGACACGAAAGCAGCGAAGTCCCCGCCGGGCGCCGTGCGATGAGCGAAGCGCAGCCCCGGCTTGGAGCTCGGCCGAATCCGGTCAGCACTGAAGATGCGCCAGTCCTGTCGATCCAAGTCCCAAGCCACGAGGTACCAGCGACTGCGGGACTGCGTCAGATGATGTGGTTCGGCACGGCGTGACGCTGGCGCCTGGGCAGCGTCGCTGCCGGCCCGCGGGACATAGTCGAAATATAGCGTCTGACGGTCGCTGATCCTTTGCGTGAGGGCGCGCAGCACGTCCAACGGCGCTGTGACTGATGGGCCGTCTCCGGCGCGCCCGATCGTTGTGAATTCGATCGCATCCAGGCGGTGCCGCAGGGGGCTCGGCATGACTTGGCGGATCGTGTTCAGCGCACGAACGGCCGCGTCTTCAATGCCGGCGCCGAGCGAAGTCGCAGCGCGCAACGCGATGGCCACGGCCACCGCCTGGTCGTCATCAAACAGGATCGGTGGCAGCGCTTGGCCCGCGGCAAGTCGGTATCCGCCCTCGGGACCCATCGTGGCCCGGATGCAGTAGCCCATCTCGCGAAGGCGGTCTACATCGCGGCGGACGGTGCGCGCGCTGATGTGGAGCCGATCGGCCAGCGTCGAGCCCGACCATTCGCGACCTGTCTGCAATAGGGACAGCAAGTTGAGGAGTCGGTCGGCCGTTGTCATGCAGTCAAAGGCTCGTCGTCATCTAGGACCGATTCTGACCTACTCCCCTGAAAGACTGCATCGGTCGCGCCAATCCGGCCGATTCTTTCAAGGAGCACCGATGTCAGTTCAGACAACCACCCACCTCAATTTCCGGGGCGATGCGCGATCGGCGCTGGAGTTCTACCAATCCGTGTTTGGCGGTCAGTTGATCGCCAAGACCTATGCCGACTTCGGCATGCCGGCGCAAGCACCGGGGGCCCAGCATGTCGTGTTTGGCCTTGTCGCCGCGGGCAACGGCTTCCGAGTGATGGCCTACGACATCCCTGGCCCTGCCCAGGCTGGCATTGCTGCAGGTGGCGCCACGCGTCGCGAGCAGGGGCTCACGCACACAGATCAGGCGTGCTTCGTCTCGATCAGCGCCGACAGCCTTGATGAAGCTCGACGCTACTGGGAGGCACTTGCGGTGGGCGGCACGGTGGTGGAGTCCCTGGCCGCGTCACAGTGGAGTGCAGGCTTTGGAATGCTCACCGACCGGTTCGGCGTCACGTGGTCGGTGAGTGTCACGGCGCGCTGACGCGCACTGCGTCTTCGTCAGCGACAGCCTGGCCAGTGGGCGGCGCATCAAGTGCCTGACCGTTACCGACGACTTCAGCCACGAGTGCGTGGACATCGCCGTGGACCACGGCATCGGCGGCGAGTACGTCGCGCGCGTGCTGGACCAGGTGGCGCGGTTCCGGGGCTATTGAGCCTCCTTGAAACCTGGGGCGGTTCACTTTACCGTCTGCCTGGACGCCTGGTTGGACGAACTGCCGCAGGGCTGAGCCCGTGCTCGCCGCGTTGCGCCGCGACCTGTCCCTGTCGGCCGTGGCCGCCGGCTTCCTTGCGGTGCTCATCTCGTACGCCGGGCCGCTGGTCATCGTGTTCCAGGCCGCACAGGCGGCCCAGGTGTCGCCGGAGATGACGGCGTCGTGGGTCTGGGCCATCTCGGTCGGCGCGGGTGTGAGCGGCATCGTGCTCAGCCTGTGGCTGAAGGCGCCCATCATCACGGCGTGGTCGGCGCCCGGCACAGCGTTGCTGATCACCCTGTCCCCGGGTCTGTCGCTCAACGAGGCCGTGGGCGCCTACCTGACGGCGGCCGTGCTCATCGGCTTCATCGGCCTTGCCGGGAGTTTTGACCGCCTCATGCGCCACCTGCCGCCGGCCATCGCCAGCGGCATGCTGGCGGGCATCCTGTTCCAGTTCGGCGCGCGGGCCTTCAAGGCCGTGGAGGGCGCACCCGTGCTGGGCCTGGGCATGGTGGCGGGCTACCTCGTGTTCAAGCGTTGGTGGCCGCGCTACCACGTGGTGGCCGTGCTGGCCCTGGGCCTGGCGCTCACGGCCGCCTTGGGGCAGTGGCCGGTGCATGCGCTGCGCTGGCAGTGGACAGTGCCCCAGTTCATCACCCCCGCGTGGTCGTGGGCGTCCACCCTCAGTCTTGCGCTGCCGCTGGTGCTGGTGAGCCTGTCGGGCCAGTTCCTGCCCGGCATGGCCATCCTGCGCACCGCGGGCTACGCCACGCCGGCGCGGCCCATCCTGGGCGTCACCAGCCTGGGTGCGTTGCTGACGGCACCGTTTGGTGGCATTGCCACCGTGCTGGCGGCCATCACCGCCGCGCTGTGCACCGGCAAGGAGGCGCACGCGGACCCGGCACGCCGCTACGTGGCGGGGGTGGCCAACGGCGTGTTCTACGTTCTGGCGGGCAGCCTGGGTGGCAGTCTGATCGCGCTGTTCCTGGCGCTGCCCCCGGTGCTGGTGGCGGTGTTGGCCGGGTTGGCGCTACTGGGTGCCATCGGTGCCAACCTCACGGCGCTGGCGCAAGACGCCGCCCACCGCGAGGCCGGCCTCATCACCTTTCTGGTGACGGCGTCGGGGCTGAACTTCTTGGGGTTGGCCTCAGCCTTCTGGGGTGTGGTGCTGGGGGGCGCGGCGTACGCGGTGCTGAGGCCGGCGCGCCCCTGACCCGCTGCGGCACGCCACGGATGTGGGGCCGGAGGCGGCGTCGCAGACGAAAAAAAACCGGCTCAGGCGAGCCGGTTTGCAGCAAGAGCCGCGAAGGCCTCAGTAGCGGCCACCGCCAAAACCACCCGTGCCGTAGCCGACATCCTTGCGATGGCTGGCGCGGTAGCCGGTTGTGCTGCGGGCGCCCGGCGCCGCGCGCTCTTCGCGGGGGCGCGCCAGGTTCACGGTGATGGCGCGGCCGTCCACCGACACACCGTTCAGGGCGCCGATCGCCGCCTGCGCCATGTCGGCCGACTCCATTTCCACGAAAGCGAAGCCCTTGGATTGGCCGGTGTCGCGATCCATCATGACCTTGGCAGACGACACGGTGCCGAACTCGGAGAAGTTGCTCCGCAGACTGGCATCGGTGACGGAATAGGGCAGGTTGCCCACGTAAATTTTGGTGCTCATGGAGGAGCCTTTCATGGAATCAGGGCGCATCGCGTCGCGATGCAGACGTGCGAACCGGAAGCTCGCTGCGGAGAAAGCGCCGGGCGGTGGTCAGCCATGCGCAGATCGTGGGGTGCCGGGCGGTTGGGGCTTGCAGTCCTGCAGCCAGCCTTGAGTGACGGCCAATACCCGGGCCGCGTGTCGCGACGCCAGCGTAGCGTCGACGCGGAGCACGGGGGGTGTGTCGGGCCTCGCACTGCGCGTGGCGGACGGTGAGCGAGGCACTGAAGCGACCCGTCTGGGCCTCGTGTGTCGCGGGCAAACGGCGGGGCGGCCCCAGGGCGAATTCGGTGTTTGAGATAAGGGGCAATCGGGTTGCGGGCCTGAGGGTGCCGGCACGAACTGGGGGTTCGTTGGTTTGCCGTTTTCGAGCCCGACATGGGCGACGGGGTGTCGCGCGGCTTGGACGGCAGGCCGGCGCCGGCTCACAAGGCGGTCAGCCTTGCCATCCAAGTTCAACGGCCGAATTATGCCTTCAAGTAATTTTGAGGCAATTTGATATCAAATTGGGTTTTAAAAGGCGGCTCCCGCCAACCCATTCGCTGGACGAAGCACACCGCGCCCTCATCCACGTTTCGCCTCCGCGGCCTCTCTCGCTGCCCGCTGCTCGGCATAGATGACATCGATCAACTCCCGCAGCAACACGATGTCGCTGGACTGATCCTGCAGCCGCGTGCTCATGATGATGGGCGACACGGCCTGCGGTTCGGCCAGCCCCCCCCTTGGGCATGTCCGTCACCTGCGTCGCCCCCCCCCACGTGGCGTTGGACTTCCCAACGGTGGGGGTCACTGCATGAACCAGCCATGGCTGACGACCAGCGACTGGCCGGTCAGCGCGTTGGACTCAAAACCCGCAAACAGCAGTGCCGCCTGGGCCACGTCTTGGACGGTTGTGAATTCACCGTCCACGGCGTCTTTCAGCATGACCTTCTGGACGACGTCGTCTTCGCTGATGCCGAGTGCCTGCGCCTGCTCGGGAATCTGCTTGTCCACCAGCGTTGTGCGTACAAAGCCGGGGCAGATGACGTTGGCCCGGATGCCGTGCTTGCCGCCTTCTTTGGCCACCGTTTTGCACAGGCCGATGAGCCCGTGTTTGGCTGTCACGTAGGCCGACTTCAGCACCGACGCTTCCTTGGAGTGCACCGAGCCCATGTAGATGACCGTGCCGCCGCGGCCGGACTTTTGCATCAGCGGAACGCAAGCCCGGGTGGTGAGGAACGCGCCGTCGAGGTGGATGGCAAGCATCTTTTTCCAGTCGGCAAACGGGAAGTCTTCGATTGGATGGACGATTTGGATGCCCGCGTTGCTCACCAGCACATCGACACCGCCCCACGCCGCGACAACCTCGGCGACGGCGGCGTTGACTTGCGCTTCGTCGGTCACGTCCATCGTCACGGCCATGGCGGCGCCGCCGCTTCCCGTGATCTCGCTCGCCGCGGCCTGCGCGGCCGCCCGGTTCAGATCGGCAATGACGACCCTGCCGCCTTCACGTGCGAAGGTGAGGGCGATTTCCTTGCCGATGCCGCTGGCGGCGCCAGTGACGAGGCAGACCTTGTCTTGAAGTTTCATGGTGTGGTGGACCTCAGGGGGCTGGGGGATGGCGGTGCGGCCAGGTAGTCATGCACAACGGTGCCGAGGCCCAGGGTCATGTCGGTCAGGAGGTGCATGGCGGAGACCACCTCCAACACCGGGAGCTGTGCCACCGGCGCCAGCGCGTGGTGCGCCAGTTCCAGAGCCGCGGGTCCGGTCCAGGCGCCTTTGACGGTGACGTCTTCCAGGAAATACCGCGCCAACTCGCAGATGCGCGGGCTGCCGTCCACGTGGGGAATGATCTTCAGCAGGTAGTTCGCCCCCAGCAGCCCGCGACGCACCGGCTCGGTGTCCAACACGCGGTGCTTGTAGCCCATCGTGGCTGTGGCCACGCGCATCGGACCGTAGTCCAGGGTGCCCAGCAACGTGTCCGTTTCCACCGCGAGGCGCGGCGAGGCCAGTTTCTTGGGGAAGCCCCACAACTCGCGGCCGCCTGCGATGGGGGCCTCGTCGTTCAAATACTTCGCGTGAACGTAGCCGCCGGGTTCGCCGTCGAACGTGACCGGGATCACCTGGCCCGACTCGGTGTAGTCGCCGAAGCCGGTGGAATCGGGCATGCGGATGAACTCGTACTTCACCACTGGCTCGGTCAGTTGCAGCGGCTCGGGCACCACCGCGCGCAGCGCGTCCGGGTCGGTGCGGTACGTGACGATCAGGAACTCGCGGTCGATGAAGCGGTACGGCCCAGGCGGAAACGCCGGGCTGGTGAGGGGCATGGCGAAGGCATTGCGGGCGACGTCTGCAGCGTTCATGCGGTGGTGGGGGTTTTGGCTTGCGGGCGGATCTTGTCGACGGTGGGAGCGTCGGCCGAGAGGTCGAACACACGCACGCCGGAGGCCATGCGTTGGCGCTGGGTCCAGCGCGGGTCCAGCAGCGTGCGGGCCATGTCCGTTCGGCCACTTTCCCAATGCTCCTGCATCGACAGGCGCGAGAACTCATAGTCCTTGGCCTGGGTCTCGTAGTGCTTGCTGCGATAGATGAGGTGCACCACATCCACCGCCGCATCGCAGCGCAGACGGACCAGCGCGAGGGCATCCGGGTCGTTGCGCAACTTCGCGGGCAACTTGGCCAGCAGCCGGTGGGCGGCCTGTGCAAGAGCTTGGCGCTCCAACTGGTGGGCGGTGTTCAAGCGCGTGCGGCTGGAGTAGCGGATGTCCTTCTCGCGCTCTGTGACTTCGGGCAGCGTCGTCGGCAGTTCGCCGCGTGCCGCGAACAGGTCCACCTGGAATACCGTGCGGCGGCGCTCACCAGGCTCATCCAGCACGTACTGCAGCGGCGTGTTGGACACCAAACCACCGTCCCAGTAGTGCTGTCCGTCAATTTCCACGGGCGCGAAGCCGGGCGGCAGCGCGCCGCTGGCCATCACGTGGCGCGCGTCCAGTCGTTGCTTGGCCGAGTCGAAGTATTCGAAGTTGCCGGTGCGCACGTTCACGGCACCGACGGACAAGCGCACCGCGCCGCTGTTGATGCGGTCAAAGTCCACCAACTGCTCCAGCGTCTCGCGCAGCGGCGAGGTGTCGTAGTAGCTGATCGCCTGGAGAGTGCCGCGCGGTTGCCACGGCGCGGGCGGCACGCGTGGCGCGAAGAAGCCCGTCACACCGAGCCAGATGGCGCCCGCGGCACGCGCTTCGTTCGAGGCCTCGCGCCCCGTGACGGCGCTGAGCCACCGTGTCCAGTGTTCCGTGCCCGGCAGCTGCGGCACGGAGCTAACCCGATCCCAGAAGGCGCGCAAGCGCTGCACCCGCATAGCCGCAGGGTTGCCCGCAATCAGTGCTGCGTTGATGGCGCCGATGGAAATGCCCGCAAGCCAATTCGGTTCCTGTTGCACGGTGGCCAGCGCCTCAAACACGCCGGCTTGGTAAGCCCCAAGGGCTCCCCCGCCTTGCAGCACCAGGATGCAGTCTTCGGCACCGTTGTCGGCAGAGAGTGCGGATGCTTTGCGTGTCGGAGCCATGGCGGGTCAGCTTAGGTGGGACGCTTGCGCGCGCATGTCATCCAACACGCCGTCGTCCGGTTCAGCCGTCCTACGCGGGCTTCCTTGCCCACCGACCCTCGGCGGCCGGTTGAAGCGTGGCGCTCTGGCGCCAGCACGTGCTGATTCAGGCGCGGCTGATTCGGGCTCGGCGTGTTGTCTGATGGGTGCGGCGTGGCGCGAGCCCTAGCGTGGAGTTTCAAGCGCCGCGAGGTGTCGTCGAGTCCGGAGCGTGCTCGGTGGTGGGCAAGCCTTCAGGCACGGACGCCTGGCGGCATTGGATCGTCGATCAGCGTAGCCAACCCACCCTCCCACACCCTCATGAAACGATTCAGCTGTGCGCGCTGCGGTGCGCGTGTCTTCTTTGAAAACGTCGTGTGTGAGGCCTGTCAGGCGCAGCTCGGGTTCATTCCCGATGAGTTGACGATGGGCGCGTTCGACGCTGGACCGGCGCCCAACGGGGCGTGGGTTCGCCTGTCCGCGGTTGCGCCGCACCTCCACCGCAGATGCGCCCACCACAGTCCCCCGTTGGGCTGCAATTGGATGGTCCGGGCCGACGATGTGGATCCGCTGTGTGTGTCGTGCCGGACCACCGAAGTCTTTCCCGCGCTCGACAAGCCCGAGAACGGGGCGCATTGGTCTCGCATCGAGGCGGCCAAGCGGCGCATGACCTATGGGTTGCTGTCATTGGGCCTGCCCGTGCCCAACCAGAAGGTGGACCCGCTCGATGGCGTTGCGTTTCATTTCCTCGAGCAAACCAACCCTCAGGCGAAGGTGCTGACAGGCCACGACCGTGGCCGGATCACCCTGAACATCGCCGAAGCGGACGATGCGCATCGCGAGCACGTGCGCACCCGCCTGGGCGAGCCGTATCGCACGCTGCTGGGGCACTTCCGCCACGAGATCGGGCACTACTACTGGGACCGCCTCATCGCCCACACTCCTTGGCAAGATCGCTTCCGTGCGCTGTTTGGCGACGAGCGGGCCGACTACCGTGAGGCCCTGCAGCGTCACTACGCAGGCCCGTTGACCGATTGGGCTGACGCGTTCATCAGCGTCTACGCCAGCTCCCACCCCTGGGAGGACTGGGCCGAATGCTGGGCCCACTACCTGCACGTGTGGGATGGGCTGGAAACCGCGTCAGCGTGGGGCCTGCGGCTGGACGGTGCAGTGCCCAATCTGCCGCCAGTTCACGCGCGCGCCATGCCCGCGGACGCGCCAGACTTCAAGCACCGCGTGGTTGCCGACTGGCTGCCCATCTCTCAGTTCAGCAATGCCATGTCCCGCAGCATGGGCGCGCACGACGCCTATCCGTTCGTCATGGCCGACCGGGTGCTGGAGAAGTTGGACTTCATCCACGAGGCGATTGCCGCCGGCGTGCGCGGTGAGTTGGCGATGAACTTCGGACGCGGGGCGCTCACGGCGCCTCAACTGGCGCTCGAACAGGCGTGCTCGTGAGTGACACCGCCACCGCGCGAACCCGTGACGGCTGGGCGATGCTCGTTGGGTCTGTGCGGGCCTGGATGCGATTGCGGTCGGTTGGCACCGCAATGAATCGGACTAACGCGTGGCCTGCACGCACGACACCTTGCCCGTCCAGCGTTTCTGAATCTGCGGCACCATCTCGCAGAGCATGTCGCTTTCCTGCACTGTGACGCCCCAATAGAGCATGCGTGTCTCGCGCTCTTCGGGCTTGCCGCGGGCCAGGGCCATGTAGGTGACGAAGGTGGGCTGGTTGGCGAACAGGCGCGCCATGCGGGCATCCAGCTCGGTCTTGCACTCGGTGGATTTGACGGTGCCGGTGACGCCCTTGCGGGCGCTGGCGTCCAGCACGGTCTGCACCATCTTGGCTGCGGCGGTGTCGCACTCGGTCTGGCTGGCCGTGGCCACCAGCACCACCGAGTTGATGACCCGGCCGCTGTCACCCTTGAGGTCCACCTTGGTCTCGGCGTACTCGGGCCGCTCGATGACGGCGGGGTTGGCCTGCTGTTGCTAGCGCTCCTGCCGCGTCTTGTAGGTGAAGTAGGCCGAGGCGGCGACCAGCAGCACGAGGATGATCTTCTTCATGGGCGTTCCGGGGCGAAGGAGGCGCGAAGTATCCGGGTTCGGCGGCACCCGCCTTCATCGGGCCGCCGTCGTCCTCCGCCCGCCGCCGCGGGTCGATCAGACCGCCGCGGGTCGCAGCGCACCGGCCGGGCGGCGCTGCCGCGGGTTGCACCCGTCGTCCAGGCCGTAGAGGCCGAGCGCTTGGTCGAGCAGGCCCATCGCGGTGTGCACGAGGCTCTGGTCCACCGGGCTCAGCGGTGCGGTCAGCGCGTTGCGGAGGGCGGGGTCGTGCAGGCCGCTGGGGCGGGTGTTGATCCAGTGGCCCAGCAGCAGCCACGCCATCGACGGCTCGGACACGAGAGCGCCCACCTCGGCAATCGCCGCGAGCAGGTCGTCATGCAGTGAGAGTGCGCGGCAGGTGGCGTCGAGCGACGCGCCGTGGGGCTGGGGCGCTCGGAGGAAGGCGTGGATGGCTTCGGCCACCTCGCGTAGCGTTGCGAATGGGGCTGCGCTCGGCTGCGCACGCAGGAAGGCCGGGGCGGGCGCATTGGCGTCTTCGCCGTCATCGAAGAAGGCCAGCGAGAACTTGATCTCCGGCGGCGCGGCGCCGGGCCGGGCTTGGCGGGAGGGCGAAGGCATCGCCGCCACCGTCTGCAAGGTCGGCGCGGCGCGCACGGTTGACGTGGCGCCCCATCCGGCGGCCAGCATCGACGAGACCTGGTGCAGCTCGGCTTCATCCGTGGCTTGGTCTTCCGCCGCGCGCACGTGCACGAGGATGCAGTGGGTCTGGTCCGACAGCAGTTGGTGGCTCAGCGCCAGGGCCAAGGCTTCGGGCGCGTCGGGGGCATCGATTTGCGCCATGCGGTGCGCCGCTGCCATGCGCGGCAGCGTGGCTCCCCCTGACTCGGCGTGGGTGCTGGTGCGGGCCAGCGTGGCGCGGCGGCCGTCGCTGTCGCCGGTGGCCATCAAGCAGGGCGTCAGGGCGCAGGGCGCGGCAAAGCCCGCGAAGGCGATGACGGTGTCGCCGCCGTAGACGCTGCGCGGCAGCCGCGTCTGCCACACCGGCGTGGCGCCCCAATCCACCGTCGCTTCGGCGTGGCGCGGCTGGCGCATGCGCGTCAGCATGCGGCGGGCCGCGGCTTCCAGGGCCTCGCCGGGCGTCACGAACTCGGCGGCGCCGCCGGTGGCTTCCGCCAGGCGGCGCAACGGCCCTTCGGCAGGGCAGGAGCCCAGACCGATGATGAAGAGCCGGTGCTGGCTGGCCTGGGCGCTCGCGATGACGGCGTCAATCTCCCAGATTTCGCCATCGGTCAGGAGCAGGACGTCTTGGGTCGCCAGTTGGGACGGGGCCTCCAGCGCGAACACGGCGCGCAGGGCCAGCGCCATTTCGGTGCCGCCGAGGTCGGCCTCCATGCGGGCCAGCGCAGGCTGCACGTGGTGCTTGACCTCGGCCACGGCCCGGCTCGGGGGCAGCAGGTGTTCGACCGTGGAGCCGAAGCGTGTGAGGCTGAGACTGTCCGCGTCGCCGAGCTGGTGCAGCACGCCGTGCAGCACCGACTTGGCCGACGCCAGGCTGTCGCCCGCCATGGAGCCGGAGCAGTCCACCAGCAGCTTGAGCGCGAGCGCCGCGCGCGGCGTTTCCAGCGGCGGCTGGAAGGCGGCCAGGGCCACGAAGCCGGCGTTCGGCGCGGCCCGGTCTTGCGAGGTGACGAGCAGCGACGGCACCGGGCCGGCCGGCTGGACGCTGAACACCACATCGCGGTCCAGCCACGCGCCGGGGGCGAGTCGGTAGCGGCGGCCCTCGGCACACGGCTCCACGGCCACGCGGTGGGTGGCGCATTCCACCGCCGCGTCGCCCAGGCCCGCGCCGACCACCACCGACACCTCCAGCGGGTACGCAGCGTGCAGCGACGCGGTGGGCACCTGCTGCGGCTGCAGGCCGGCTGCGGTCGGGTTGCCGTGGCGCGGCGCGATCGTTGTGGGGATGCTGAGCCGCAGCCGGCCCTGCTCGAAGCACAGCAGCTGGGCGTATCGCAGCTCGATGACCAATTCGTCCTGCGGCTTGAGGTTGCCGATGTTGGCGGTGTGCAGCCCATCGCCCAGGGCCTGCAGCATCACCGGCGCATTGCCCTCACGCAGCGCCTCTTCATAGCGCTGCTCGGCCTGCTGCCGGCGCACCACCTGGCCCTGCATGCGCTGGCCGTTGAGCTCGGAGGCGAAGCCGAGCAACACCGCCTGACTCGGCAGCGGGAAGGTGTAGACCACCTCGAGGTTCTGCCGCGAGGCGTTGCGATAGGTTTGGCGCACCGTCAGTTCCAGCAGCACGCCGTCCAGCACCCCGTGGGCCTGGACGCCGCACAGCACGGGCCGGGGGGCCTCGTCGTCGACGGGGGTCAAAAGGAAGGCGGCGGTGTCGTGGCTCATGTGTTCTCTCCCTGTGAATGCATCGGTGGGCGTGTCGCCCGGCGGGCGCGGTCAGCGTGCGCGCACCTGGTGGTACAGCTGAGTCAGGCCCTGCAGCAGCGCCCGCAGTTGCTCGGGCGACAGGCCCGCGCGGCCGGGCTCGACGTGCAGCTCCAGGCCATCCACCAGCGTCATGCGGCTCCACACCTCCACCGCGCCGGGCTCCGTCCGCTGGCGCGGTGGGTCTTCCGGCGCGCCTTGCATCAGCGCGCGGATGCGGTCGAGGCTGTGGCCCGCCTCGCTGAAGCGCCGGATTTGCAGCAACTGGTCCAGGTGGCGCTGCAGGTAGTGCGCCCCGCGCTTCTCGCCTTCGGGCCGGTCCAGCAGGCCTTGGGCGATGTAGAAGCGAATGGTGCGGGGGCTCACCCCGGTCAGGCTGGCCAGGGTGTCGAGGGACAGGCGGTCTGCGGCGCTGTCAGGCGTGGGCTGTTCCATGGCGTCACTATGCAACAGTTAAATGCGACACGCAACTGTCGTAAAAACGATTTTTTAGCACCCGGGGCTCGACCCGCGTCAGGCGGGCGGCTGCGCGCGGCCGGCGCGCTACGCTGTCGCCATGGACAAGACTTGGCTGCACGAGCAGGTGCTGGCGCGTCTGGCGGAAGACCTGAGGCAGGCCGAACAGGCTGCACGCACCGCCCACGAGACGGCCACGCACGAAGAAAACATTGCCGAGAACAAATACGACACCCTCGGCCTGGAGGCCGCGTACCTCGCCACCGGCCAGGTGCGCCGCGCTGAAGCGATCGCCCAGGCGATGGCGGGCTGGCGGCGGTTTCGGCCGGCGGCGTACGACGCTGACCGCGGCATCCAGCTCGGCGCCTGGGTGTGCCTTGTTGATGCGGCCGGCCAGCAGCAACAGCTCTATGTGGGCCCGCCGGGCGGCACCATGAGCTTGACGCGGGGCGACCAGCGGGTTCAGGTCATCAGCCCCGACGCGCCGCTGGGCCAGGCGCTGCTGGGCAAGGTCGAGGGCGACGACGTCAGCCTGCAGTTGGGCGCCAGCCGCCAATGGTTTGAGGTGCTGTGGGCGGCCTGAGGACGGTGTCCGGGCCGCCCGTTCAGCCGCCGTAGTTGAACGGGCGAGAGCTCAGCCCCGCCGCTCGAACCGCGGCCACAAGCGCTTGACCAACGCTGCAGCCTCGCTTTGCTCTTGCGCCGAGTACGGCGGATCCGCCGGTTTGGGTGGCGTCAGGCCGTTGAGGGGCGGCAGCACGTTCTTCAGGATCAGCAAGTCCATCAGCCGGGTGTACGCCGCCCGTTCCACGCGCGACTGGCCCAGGTCCTGCAGGACCATCAACGGCACCACCATCTCCTCGCCGTGTTCGGCGTCGGCGCGCAGTGCCTGCAGCGCACGCGCCAGTTCGGCCGGCGTGCGGGTCTCGCGGTTGAGGCTGTCGTAGTAGGCCAGGCCCGCGCCGGGCACCTTGGCCTCCAGCGCGCGGGCCACCAGCGCGGGGTACTGCGCGCGCAGCTCAGGCGTGAGCGTCTGGCAATAGCGCTGGTTCTGGCGCTCCTTGTTGATCATCTCGGTCTGGGCCGATTGCGCCATGACGATGCGGTACTTCGGGTGCGTGCCATTGAGCATGGCCTCGACATCCCGTTCCGGGTTGCAGCCGGCAATCCGCCGCGCGGCTTCCAGCGCCTGCTCCGGGTCGCCGCTGTCGAGTGCGCGTTGCACCAAGGGGGCGTAGCCCGCCGAGCCGAAGCCCGGCTCGGCCGGTGACAGGGTGGCGAGTGCCGCGCCGCTGGCGGCCGTCGGTGTGGCCTCGGCAACCGACGGTGCCGCGCTGGCGGCGGCTGCTGCCTGGGGCAGGGCCAGGTGGCTGCCGCTCGCGCCCGGCGCTGACGCGGCATCGGCCGCGGCGGGCGCCGGGGCGCCGAGGCCATAGCCCTGCCATGCGGCCCAGGCCAGCACGGCGACCGCGGCGGCGCCGCCCGCCGCCCACATCCGCCGCGCGCTCATGCGAGGCGTCCAGCCCGTGTGGCCTGCGAGGGCCGGGCGTGGGTACAGCCGGGGAGAGGGCCGGCGAGAGGGCTGGGGAGCAGGTCAGCGAGAGGGCCCGCAAGAGGGCCGCAGCAAGTAGTCATTCGCATCGTGGCACTGGGGCGAAGGAAACGGTGCGGCGAGCATAGCCACGCGTGTGCCCAGTTGACCTCAACTTCGCCCTGCCACCCTGCCATCCTGGGGGGACGGCCGCGTGGCCCTCAGTTGCGGCCGGCCATCACGCCGCCGTCCACGTCCCAGATCGCGCCGGTCACCCAGGAGGCGTGGTCGGACAGCAGGAAGCTCACCACATGGGCCACGTCCGCCGGCGTGCCGACCCGGCCGATCGGGTGGAAGGCGTTGAAGCCCTGCAGGGTCTCGTGCACCTGCGTCTTCGGGATGAAGCCTTCGTAGATCGGCGTTTGCACCACCGCCGGTGACACCGCGTTGACGCGGATGCGGTGCGGCGCCAGCTCCATGGCCAGGTGCTGCGTCAGCGCATGCAGGCCCGCCTTGGCCATGGAGTAGGCCGACGACGGCGTGGCCGCAATGGCCTGCCGCGCCCACATCGAGCCGATGTTGACGATGGCGCCGGGCCGGCCCTGGGCCACCCATTGCGACGCCACTTGTTGGGTGAGGAAGAAGGTGGCCTGGTTCAGCTGCATGTACATCTCGTAGTCCGCTGCCTGGTGCTCCAGAAAGGGCTTGGGGAAGAACACGCCTGCGGCGTTGACCAGCAGGTCGACGTCGGCGTGCTCGGCCGCGAGGGTCTGCCGCAGGGCCGCGACGCCGGCGGGGCTGGCGAGGTCGGCCGTGATCGCCTCCACTGGGCCCAGCGTGGCGAGTGCCTCGCGGGCCGCGGCGGCCTTGTCGGCGCGGTGGCCCACGACGACGGCGCGACCGCCTTGCGCCAGCACCTGGCGTGCGACTTCCAGCCCCATGCCGCTGGTGCCGCCGATGACCAACAGTTTCTTTCCTTCAAATGATGTGCTCATGATTGCCTTTCAACTCGGTTGGAGACGCCGGCCTCACGAAAGTGCGCTTTGCATACGGGCCGAACGGAGTGAATTCTTTGGAAAGCGCGCACGCCCGACAAACCAGATAAATTGCGCCATCGACAAAGAAAAACTTTTGCGACATGACGAAGCTGGTGCACCTGAACGCCTTGCGGGCCCTGGAGGCCAGCGCCCGCCACCGCAGCTTTGCGGCCGCTGCTGCTGAGCTGCATGTGACGCCGGCGGCGGTGGGCCAGTTGGTGCGCACGTTGGAAGCCTGGCTGGGCACGCCGGTGTTCCATCGCAGCAGCAGCGGGCGTGAGCGGCTGGTGCCGACCGAGGCGACGGAACTCGCGCTGGCGGACATCCGCGCCGGCTTGGACCGGCTCACGCTGGGGCTGGAGCGGCTGAAGGAGGGCTCGCCCCACGGCGTGTTGACGGTGACCGTGAGCCCGGCGTTCGCCGCCAAGTGGCTGCTGCCGAGGATCGACAGCTTCCACCGCGCCTGGCCTGACACCGAGGTGCGGCTGGACACCAGCTTGAAGCCGGTGGACCTGGCCGCGCACGGGGTGGACATCGGCGTGCGCTACGGTGCGGGCCAGTGGCCCGGGTTCACGGCCGAGAAGCTGCTGGAGGAGGAGATCTACCCGGTCTGCTCCCCCCGCTGGCTGGAGGGTGCGCGCCGGCTGCGCCGCCCGAGCGACCTGCTGGCTGAGACACTGATCCATGACCTGTCGATGGACGGCGACGCCGGGTTCCCGACCTGGGCGGCCTGGCTGCGCGCAGCGGGCGTGACCGGGGCGCCGCGCGGGCGTGGCACGCGCATCAACAACGCAGCGGCCGTGCTGCAGGCGGCCGTCGAGGGGCAGGGCGTGGCCCTGGGCCGCAGCGTGATGGCGCGCGACGACGTGGCCAGCGGGCGGCTGGTGCGCCTGTTCCCGCAGGTGTCGTTCTCGTCACCGCGGGCCTACTTCATCGTGTACCGCCCGCAGTGCAGCGGCGTGCCGCGACTTCAGGCGTTTCGGGATTGGCTGCTGGAGCAAGCGCGGAGCCGCTGACGCCTGGCCATGGCGTTAGCCTTTGGGCGGCGTGAACCGCCCTGCACCGGCCGGTGTGCCTCAGCGTGTGCCCACCGCCTCGGCGTGGGCCCTCAGGCAGTGCACCTCGGCCGCCCGGTAGGGCGTGCCGTCGGTGTGCAGCACGTCGTGAAACCAGGTCCAGATGCCGTCGGGCATGCGGTTGTACGGGTGCACCCAGCTGCCCCACGGGTAGCGGGTTTGCGACAGGCCGTCCACAAAGCCCCAATTGATCATGCCCACGCGGTGCTGTGCGGCCACGGGCAGGGCGGTGTCGAACGCGGAGCCCTGGCTGCGTGCCATGTACTCGGTGCACAGCAACGGGCGGCCCCAGGTTTGCAGCTGGCGGATGCGGGCTTCCAGCTTCTCGGGCCACGAGTAGTCGTGGAAGCTGGTCACATCGCTTTGCGTGAGCTGGGTGCGCTGGATGGGGCTGAGCGTGGTGCTGGTGGCGGACCAGTCCTCCCCGATCCAGACGCCGCTGGTGAGCGGCTGCGAGGGCGCCGCGCTGCGGGCCCAGTCGAACACCAGGGGCAGCAGCGCGGTGACGGCTTCGGTCTTGCGCGGGGTTTCCACCGCGTCATAAAAGCCAAAGCCGCCGCCGCTGTTGTCCGGCTCGTTCCACACGTCCCACACCGCCACGCGCGGGTCTTGGGCGAAGTGGCCCACGATGTCTTGCACGTAGCCGCGCAGGCTGTCCAGGTGCTGTTCGTAGCTGTTCAGGATGACAGCGCCAGGCCCCTGCACCCAGCCGCTGTTGTGCACGCCGGGAATGGGCGGGCGCTGCGGGCCGAGGTGGTGCACCGGGCTCCAGCAGGAATCGAACAGCACGAACATCGCGCGGATGCCGTGGCGCTCGGCAACCGTCAGGAAGCGGTCAATGCGGCGCTTGAAGTCGGCCGCGTCGGCGCGCCACAGCGCGTCGTGCAGGAACACCCGCATCATGTTCATGCCCAGGCCGGCGGCCCAGCCGAGCTCGAGGTCGATGCGGGCTTCGTCCAGGTCTTGCCAGAGGGCCAGCTGGTTGATGGCGTTGGCGGGCACGTAGTTGGCGCCCAGCGGCAGGGGTTGGCGTTGAAACCAGTCGTGCGCGGCCTGCGCGGTCCAGGGGGAAGGGGTCATGTCAAAGGCCAGGGTGATGGGCCGGGCTGCGCTCCGGGCCGGGGTGGCGCGCAGCACGGCAAAGACCGGCGGGCGGTCGGGATCGAGGCGTTGCCGCCTCCGGAGGAACGGGAATGGGGGCGTTTGTCGCGAATGCAGCCGGAACGAAGCGCGCCGCTGCGAGCGCCCTGTTCGGTGGGAGTGGTGCCAAGCTCACCTGGGGTAGACGAGTGCCAGCGGGGGTGGGCGCCCGTCCATAAAATCGCGAGCTTCTTGGAAACAAAGACCGGGGTCGGGGATGGCAATCGACGGTGGGCGCGTGTTGATGGTGGACGGCGAGTCCGTCGTGCCGGTGGCCAAGGCGCTGGCGCTGGAAACACGCCAGGCCATCCTGGGCCTGCTGACCAACCAGGTGCTGAACGTGAGCGACCTGGCGGAGGCGATGAACCTGCCGCACTCCACCATCAGCTCCAACATCAACCTGCTGCAGGCCGTGGGCCTGGTGGCGGTGGAAACCGAGCCCGGCACGCGCGGCACGCAAAAGCTCTGCCGCAAACGCTACGACGCCATCCTCATCCAGCTGCCCGGCGCGGCGGTGGAGCAAGACGCCGATGTGGTGTCCATCAGCATGCCCATCGGCAGCTACCGGCACGTGGAGGCCAAGCCCACCTGCGGGCTGGTGAGCGAGAACAAGATCATCGGCATGCTGGACGACACGCGCAGCTTCTTCGAGCCGGAGCACGTGAACGCGCAGCTGATCTGGTTCGCGCAGGACGGCTACATCGAATACGCGCTGCCCAACAACCTGCCGTTCGGTGCCAGCCCGAAGTCCATCCAGCTCAGCGTGGAGATCTGCTCCGAGGCGCCGCAGTTCAACCCCGACTGGCCCAGCGACATCACGCTGTGGGTGAACGACGTGGAGGTGGGCACCTGGACCTGCCCCGGTGACTACGGCGGCACGCGGGCCGCGTTCACGCCCGACTGGTGGCCGCTGGAGCGCACCACGCATGGGCTGCTCAAGCAATGGACCGTGAGCGAAGCCGGCACCTTGATCGACGGCGTGCACCTGTCGGGCGTGACCATCGAGCAGCTGCAGCTCACCCGCGCCAACCACATCAAGGTGCGCTTCGGCGTGAAGCCCGATGCCAAGCACCGCGGCGGCCTCAATCTGTTCGGCCGCAAGTTCGGCAACTACCCGCAAGACTTGCTGACGCGCATTGCCTTCACCCCGGCGCGCGCGCATGACGACGCCGCGGCCAAGGCGCCGCCTCGAACTACCGTTTGAGCGCACGGCTTCGGCCTCAGGGCATGAGGCTGGGGCCGGTCACCGTGGGCACGCCGTTCACCCAGTCCACCTTGTCGATGTACAGGTAGCGCACTGAACCGCGCGCGCCGCTGGCCGTGACCTGCCAGGCGGCATAGGCCATGTAGTCAGTGCCGCCCACGTTGAACAGTGCGTTGTGGCCAGGCCCGATCAGCGGCGGCGTGCTGGTGAGGTTGCTTTTCAGCACCGGGTTGCCCGGGTGCAGCGTGCACGGGCCCATCGGGCTGGTGCAGTGGGCCAGGCCCAGCGCGTAGGCGGCTGAGTCGTAGGCGTTGCCCGAGTAGAAGAGCTGGTAGGCGCCGTCGCGCTTCCACATGAAGGGCGCCTCGATCACGTGGGCCGCCCAGGCCTCGGTGTTGCGGAACAGCGGCACGGCCGGGCCGGCGAGGCTCAGGCCGTCAGCACTCAGCTTTTGCGCGTAAAGCGTGGTGGGCTGGCCGCAGCAGTTGCCGTCGTTCTTGGCGTAGAGGTAGAGCTGGCCGTCGCTGTCGAGAAAGGGGCTCGCGTCGATGGTGCCGCCCTCGGCCACCTGGCACAGCAGCGGTGCGTTGCGCTTGTCCACAAAGGGGCCGGCTGGCTGCGTGCCCTCGGCCACGCCCACGCACTGCTTGCCGCTGGCGTTGTCGCGGCCCGTGTAATAGAGCAGGTAGCGGTTGGCGGCGAGCTTGAGCACCTCGGGTGCCCAGATGTCGGGCGTGGCAGCACGCACCCAGGGGGCGAGGGTGGGCATGGCGTCGGGCTGGCGCGTCCAGTTCACGCGGTTGGCGGAGCTGAGCAGCTGCACATGCGCGCCGTTGCCGTTGGTGGCGTAGGCGTAGCTGGTGGCGCCGTCCACCAGCACGAAGGGATCGGGGAAGTCGCCAATGCTGCTGGTGGTGGCGAGGTTGGGCGTGGGTGTGGCGGGCGCCGGGCTGGCGCCGCCGCCGCTGCCGCCGCAAGCGGTGAGGCTGTGGGCCAGCAGCCAGGCCAGGCCCAGGGTGGCGAGGGGGTGTTTCATGCGGTGGGTTCCAGAGGGTGAGCCGTGGGGGCCATGCGGGAGGCGAGGGCCGTGGGGGCGGGGGCTGGGCAGTGCCGGGCGATGTAGGCCTCGTGCGTGGGCATCTGTGGCACGCAGCGTTGGATGATGTCGCGGGTGTTCTGCAGGTGGTGTCGCACGGCGTGGTCGTCCACCACATCCACCAGTGGAAAGTAGCCCTCGGCGCGCAGCCCCTGGCCGTGCATGACCTGCAGCCAGCTCACCTCGGTGAAGAGCTCGTCCGCTTCGCGGAACACGCGGCCGTGGGCGCGGTAGAGGTCCATCTTGGCGCGCAGCGTGTCGGGGATGCTCAGCTGCCGGCAGTGGCGCCAGAAGGGGCTGTCGTCGCGCAGGGTCTGGTGGTAGTGCAGCACCAGGAAGTCGCGGATGCGTTCCCACTCGAAGCGGGCCTGGCGGTTGTACTCGGCAATCACCACGGGGTTGAATCCGCGGTCCGGGAAGAACTGCAGCAGCTTCAGCAGCGCCGTGTGCACGAGGTGGATGCTGGTGGACTCCAGCGGCTCCATGAAGCCGGCCGCCAGGCCCAGTGCCAGCACGTTGCCCACCCAGGGTTGCTTGCGCATGCCGGTGGTGAAGCGCAGCGTGCGCGGCTCGGCCAGCGGCTCGCCGTCGAGGTTCGTCAGCAGCAGGTGCGTGGCTTCGTCCTCGCTCATGAAGCGGCTGCAGAACACGTGCCCGTTGCCGATGCGGTGCTGCAATGGAATGCGCCACTGCCAGCCCGCCGTGTGCGCGGTGGAGCGGGTGAAGGGCAGCAGCTGCGGCGCCGGTGCGCAGGGCACGGCAATGGCGCGGTCGCAGGGCAGCAGGTCGCTCCAGTCCTCGAAGCCGCTCTTCAGCGTTTGCTCGATCAGCAGCCCCTGAAAGCCTGAGCAGTCCAGGAAGAAGTCGCCCGCCACCACGGCGCCGCTGGCCAGTTGCACGCTGCGCACATGACCGTTGTGATGCTGGTGCACCTGCACGACTCGGCCCTCGGTGCGCTGCACACCGCGGCCCTCGCTCACGCGGCGCAGGAAGCGGGCGTAGAGGTGGGCGTCGAAGTGGAAGGCATAGGCGATGTCGGCCAGCGGCGAGGGGCCGAACTCGGTGGTGGGGCGCATGAAGCGCCCGGCGAGTGCCGCCTGGTGGCCGATGGAATAGTCGTCCAGGTCTTGCGCGGTACCGCGCTGCCAGTGCTTTTGCCAGTAGTCCTCAAACCGGGTGGAGTGCAACGCCTGCCCGAACCAGCCAAAGCCATGGAAGTA
Source organism: Pelomonas baiyunensis (assembly GCF_043555935.1). Classification (NCBI taxonomy): domain Bacteria; kingdom Pseudomonadati; phylum Pseudomonadota; class Betaproteobacteria; order Burkholderiales; family Sphaerotilaceae; genus Roseateles; species Pelomonas baiyunensis. The sequence continues at coordinate 148,761 of NZ_JBIGIB010000005.1, forward strand.
GCGGTGGCCGCGCTCGCGCCAGTTCACGAACTCGATGCCCAGCTTGAAGGTGCCCTGCGTTTCTCGCAGGAACTCGTTCTCGTCCAGCCCCACGGCTTTGTTGAACTGCTGGATCATCGGGATGGTGGCTTCCCCCACCCCCACGGTGCCGATGTCGTCTGACTCCACCAGCTCGATCTGCACCCGGCCCCGCAGCACCTTGGACAAAGCGGCCGCCGCCATCCAGCCGGCCGTGCCGCCGCCCACGATGACGAGCTTGCGCAGCAGCGGGCCGTCGGCGTTGGCCGCGGGGGCGGAGGCATCGTGGAGCAGCGGTTCAGCCATGGCGGGTCGGGGTGGGGTCACCGGGGCGTGTCAAAAAAGGCCGTGCGGCCATTCGGGAGGAAGGGTCCGCACGGCAACTCTCGCCCTGATGAGAGATCGTTGGAACCAGTGCGGCGTTTACAGCTTGACCCGCAGGCCCACGCTGTAGGTGCGCGGCTGGTAGCGGATGTCGCGCGGCCGGTAGACCGAGTCCATGTAGCTCTCGTAGTGCTGCGCCGTCACGTTGAGCGCGTCGAACTGCAGCGACAGCGACTCGGTCAGCCGGTAGCCCACGCCCAGGTCCACGTAGGTGCTGGCCTTGACGTAGTTGCTGGTCGAGATCTGGCCGCCGTTCAGGCCTTCGAGGTACTTGTCGCGGTGGTTCACCGACACGCGGCCGGTCAGGCCGTCCTTCTCGTACAGCAGCGAGAGGTTGATGTTCTTCTTGGACACGCCGAACAGGTCGCGCCGCGAGAAGGAGGTCTGCTCCACGTTGTCGGCCACATCGGTCTTGCCGTCGATGTAGGTGAAGTTGGCCGATGCGCCGAAGCCGCTCAACCAGCCGGGCAGGAAGTCCAGGAACTTCTGCGCCGTCAGCTCGTAGCCCTTGAGGTTGCCCTTGCCGGCGTTGAACGGGCGGCCGATGTCGCTGGGCGCGCCGTTGATGGTTTCGCGGCGGGTCAGGCCGTACACGTAGCCGTCGATCTTGCGGTAGAAGGCCGCGCCCTGCACGAAGCCGTTGCGGGCGAAGTAGTACTCCAGGCTGAAGTCCAGGCTCTGCGACTTCACCGGTTTCAGGTCCGGGTTGCCCGAGCCGCCGTGGCCCACCGGCACGTTGGGCGGGTTGGCCGGCGTGAGGGCCAGCGCGGGGTTCAGGTCGCCGAAGTTGGGGCGCGAGATCGTCTTGCCCGCCGCCACGCGCGACACCCAGTTGTCGCCCCAATCGATGCGCAGGTTCACGCTGGGCAGCACGTTGGTTTCGGCGGTGTCGATGTCGAACGGCGTGAAGGTTTCGGCGTGGGCCACGCCGCTCGCGTCGGTGTAGGCGCCGGTTTGGTTGATGCCCTTGAGGTTGCGCTTGAGGTGCACCACGCGCAGGCCGGCCACGCCGGAGAGTTCCACGCCGCCCAGCGCGGTGACGAAGCGGCCGGCGCCGTGCAGCGTGACCGTGTCTTCCTTCTGCTTGAACATGCGGTTCGGGTCTTCCGCCAGCCGGCCGGTGTTGAAGCCGTAGTAGCTGCGGATCTTGTCGGTCTGGTCCAGCAGGTAGTCCACCGAGGGCGTGAGGAAGGCGCCGCCCAGGCGGTCGATGCCGGGCACCAGGCTCTCGATGCCCGCGCCGAAGATGTCGGTGGGCTTGGGGCGCTGCGAGTTCAGGCCGCCACCGGGTACGTCGCGGCCGCTGTCGGCACCGTGCGCCTCGGCCTTGTGCGACGACAGGCGCAGCCCGCCCAGCAGCTCGGGCAGCCAGCTGTGGCCGGTCTGGTAGCTCACGTCGTTGCGCCATTGCAGCTGGCGGCCGATGCCGTCGTGCCAGTTCTGGTTCAGCGCCCGCAGGCGGAACTGGTTGGCGTCCAGGAAGGGCGTGGCGCTGTTCGGGTTGGTCACCTTGAAGCCGCCGTGGCCCTGCTCGTCATAGAACCAGACCTGGGCGCTGGGGAAGATGATGGCCTGGTCCAGCACGATGTCGTCCACCTTGAACTTGGAGTACGACAGCGCCGCGTCGGACTCGACCTTCAGCGGCCCGCTGCGGTACACGCCGCCCACGTTCCACATGGCCGTGGTGGTCTTCATGTCACGGGCCTGCGTGCTGTCGAAGGTGTACGGGTCCACGCTGTAGACGCCGCTGGCCGGGTTGGTTTCGGCCGGGAAGTAGCCGCTCAGGATGGGGCAGACATTGCCCTTGTTGGTGTTGCACCAGGGGCCTTGCGGGGCCGTCACCAGGTTCTTGGCGGCGGGCGCCCAGCCGGTGATGTTGCCGATGTAGTCTTCCTCGGTGCGGGCCTTGTAGCCCATGTACACCAGCTGCGTGTTCAGCTCCAGCTCCTGGCTGGGCTTCCACTGCAGCGCAGCGTGGGCGCTGGGGCGCTCCACCTTGCCCTGGTTGTACACACCCCCCACGTGGCCCATGGAGCCCAGGGCCGCGCCGGCCGGGGCGGTGCCCGAGAAGTTGCGCTCGCCTGTGCCGTCGGCGCGCACGTTCCAGATGTGGTCGGGCACGTCCACCCACTGCACGGCGTGGTTGAAGTGCTGGCGCTTGTAGGTGGCGTCCAGCAGCACGCCCACCTCGCCCAGGGGCGTGTGCCAGCGGTTGCTGACCAGCCCGCCGATCGTGGGGTTGTTCAGGTCGGGGCCCGCATTGCCGATGGGGTTCACGCGGTCCAGCTTGGCGTAGAAGGTGGTCACCAGGCCCTTGTTGTCGAAGGGCAGGCGGGTGCGCACGTTCAGCAGGCCGGCAATGCCGCCTTCCAGCTGGCCCGGGGTCTGGGCCTTGAACACGTCCACGCCGGCGATGCTGTCGACCGGCAGGTCTTGATACGCCAGGCGGCGGCCCTCGGCGGTGAAGATTTCGTGGCCGTTGAGCGTGGTGGCCACGTCGGGCAGGCCGCGGATGAGCACCGAGGTCACGTCCGCCTTGTCGCGGCCCACCTGCACGCCGGCCACGCGCTGCAGCGCCTCGCCCAGCGTCTTGTCCGGAAACTTGCCGATGTCTTCGGCGCGGATCGCGTCCATCACCTGATCAGCGTTGCGCTTGGCCTCCTGGGCCTTTTCCAGGCTCTGGCGCAGGCCCTGGACGCTCACGGTCTCCAGCTGCTTCACATCGGCCGCGTCGGCGGCCATGGCGCCCGTGGGGGCCATGATTGTCGCGATCATCGCCGCGATGGCGATGGGGGAACTCTTGAAGGGCACCTTCACCTGTTGTCTCCTGTGTATGGTCTGCCGTCTGGAGGGCGAGACACCTTGGCGCTCTTCGGCACACATCGGTGAGGGGCTCGGCGCGACCCCTTTCGGCGCAATTATCACGAAGAAACACGCGATTAATGCGCGAGTTTTCCATTAGTTGCGAAAGAAGTAGTTAAAAAGAAGCCGCCCCGTCGAAACGGGGCGGCTTCAGGGGGAGCGCGCGGTGCGGCGTGTTCAGCGGGCGGCGTTCACCAGGGCCTGGACGAGCGCGGGGTACACCACCTCGCCGGTGTTGCGGTCGAACAGCCCCATGCTGTGGTTCTCGCGCGCAGCGCCGGCGTCCCAGTACACGGGCACCAGGCCGTGCGTCCAGGCGGAGCGGGCCACGTAGCCGTTCCACGCCAGCCGGTAGGACTCGGCGGCCGCGTACTCGGTGCGCCGAATGGCGCCGAACTCGCCCAGGAGGACCGGCACGCCTTGGTCCACGTACTTGGCCTTCATCTTCTGGAATTGGGCGTCGATGTGGGCTTCGTTGCCCCAGGTCTCGGTGGCCTGGGGGTCGGTGGCGCCGGCACCCCACTGCCAGATCGTGCTCTTCTCGTTGAGCGCGAAGTTGTAGGGGTCGTAGAAGTGCACTTCCATCATCAGCCGGTTCTTGGCCGTGTCGGTGGGCAACACCGCGAAGGCTACGGTGTGGTCGATGTTGGTGTTGAAGCCCTGCACGATGAGGTGGCGCACCGCGTTGTTGCCGCCGGTAGCGCGCACCGCGTTCACGAACTGCTGGTTGAAGCCGTTCTGCACCGCGACGTTTTCGGCCTTGGGCGTGCCGTAGTCGCCCTCCACCATCACCTCGTTGGTGCCGGCGAACAGCAGGGTGTCGTCGTAGGCCTTGAAGTGGTTGGCGATCTGCATCCAGAACGTGGTGATGCGCGCATTGGCCACGGCCTGCGCGGCGTAGGTGGGCTGCATCCAGCCGCCGTCCCAGTGAATGTTGATCAGGGCGAAGAGGCCCGCCTTTTGCGCGTAGCCCACCACCTCGGCCACGCGGGCCAGCCAGGTCGCGCGGATGACGTCGTTGGCGTCGGCGTACTGCTTCCACGACACGGGAATGCGCACGGTTTTGAAGCCCGCGGCCTTGACCGCGTTGAGCAGCGCCTGCGTGGTGGCCGGGTTGCCCCAGGCGGTTTCGCCGCCGATGGCCTCCAGCGCGTTGCCCAGGTTCCAGCCTGCGCCCATCAGCGCGCTGAGCTGCAGGCTGGTGAGGTCGCGCATGCCGGAGGGGGACGGTGCGGGGGCGGGTGCCGGGCTGGGGGCCGGTGAAGGCGCCGGGGCGACGGCGGGCGCGGCAGACGCGGCGCCGCCACCGCCACAACCGCTCAGCGGCACCAGCGCAACCAGGGCGTGGCGGCGCTTCATGCGGCCACCTTCGTCAGGCTCAGGCGCAGCACGTCGTGGCTGCGCAGCTTCAGCGTCACGGTGGCCGTGCCGCTCGCCCCCACGCGCAACTCGCGTTGCGTCTCGGGGCGGTCGGCGGTCAGGCCTTGCAGCGTGGCCCGTTGTTGAGCGTTCAGCATCTGGGGCGATCCCATCTTCAGGTAAGCGGTGTGGGCGTCGTTGGCCTCGAAGCCGGTGCGGTGCACCGCCAGCCGGTAGCGGCCTGGGGGCAGGTGGCGCAGCTCGACGGTGGCCGTGCCCGCATCGCGCGCGGGCTGGGGCTTGCCGAAGTAGCTGCGGTTGCTCACTGGCTGGTCGGGTGTGCGCCAGTCCCACACCAGGGCTTGCAGGCCGTGGCCGTCGGTGGCGGCCCAGGTGTGGGCATCCGTCGTGGGCACTTCGCGCCCCTGCAGGGCCGCGAGGTACTTGTAGGCGAACCACACCGGCTTGCGCACACCTTCACGCGTCATCAGGCCAAAGCCGCCGTGGAAGGGCGCGTCCGGCGGGCCGGGTTCCTCGAACAGGTCGCTGTAGACCCAGTAGCTCATGTGCTGGGCCAGGCCCTGCGAACCCTTCAGCTTGGTGAGCACGTAGGCGGCGCTCATGTAGCTGTCGTGCACCCGGTCGCGCGGGTTGTAGCTGGTGCTCCACTCGGTGAAGAACAGCGGCAGGCCCGGCAGGTGCGAGGCCTCGATTTCCTTGCGCACGCGCCGCACGTCGCCCACGATGGCGTCGGGCGAGGGCGAGAGCTTGCGGTCCTCCTGGCCGAACTCGTCCAGGAAGCCGCCGTCCACGCCGTAGGTGTGCGTGGTGATGAAGTCCACCGGCGAGTTCGTGGCCTGGGCGTGGGCCAGGAACTCCGGCACCCAGGCCGCGCCCGCGGTGGCCGGGCCGCCCACGCGCAGGGCGGGGTCGATGGCCTTCATGGCCTTCACCGTGCGGGTGTAGAGGTCGAAGTAGGCCTGCTGGTCCGCCTTCTCCCAGAAGCCGTCGAGGTTGGGCTCGTTCCACACCTCGAAGTACCAGCTGCGCACCTCGGCCGCCCCATAGCGCTGCAGGAGGTGGCGCGTGAAGGCTTCGATCAGCGCCACCCAGCCGGTGGGCTCGGGGTGGGAGGTGTTGCCTTGCCAGTAGAAGATCTTGAGGTCCGAGGTCTTCAGCGCCAGCGGCGTGAAGCCCAGCTCCACGAAGGGCTTGATGCGCCGGGCCAGCAGCGCGTCGTAGAGCTTGTCGATGCCGCTGAAGTCGAACACCAACTGGCCCGTCGCGTCACGCGTGACGGTCTTGAACACATCGTGAAAGATCGCGTGGAAGCGCAGGTAGCGAAAGCCCAGTTCGTCCACCGTCGTCTTCAGCTGCGCGAGCGAGTCGTCGCGGAACAGGGTGCCGGGGTAGTCGGCGCCCACGCAGTGGTCGAAGAAGCGGTCCAGCGGCTGGGTGGCCTGCGCCAGGTCCAGCACGATGCGGCGTGACGCGGGCCGGGCCGGCTTGGCGTGGGCCATCAAGGGCAAGGCGGCCGCAGCGGCCAGCAGGTGTCGGCGAGAGGTCATGCGGGCAGCCCCCGGTAGGTGAAGTGGCGAAAGCGCGCCTCGCCGGCCCCCGCGCTGAACAGCGCGATGCGCAGGCTGACGAAGCCGCCGAAGACGTTGTGGTGCAGGCCCGAGACTTCCATCTGCCAGGGGTGTTGCACCCACGTGGCGCCGGCGTCGAGCGAGTAGCGGAAGGTGAGGACGTGGTCTCGGTTGGTGAGCTGGATGCGCACGCGGCGCGTGGTGCCCGCGGTGAGCGGGGGCAGGGCTTCGCGCATCCACGCGTGCTCCTGGCCGTAGCCGTAGGTCAGCCGCTGCGTGGGGCTGAAGCCGAGGCCCACGTGGCCGCGCTCGTCGTAGAACAGGCCCAGGCCGGCGTGGCCGTCGCCGGCGATCTCCACGTCCACACTGCATTCGTAGCGGCGGTCGCCGTTGATGCACACCAGCGGCGAGCAGTCCGCCAGCGATTTGCCCTTGCCGCGCAGGGCCAGGCTCCCGCCCTCCCAGTGCAGGCGTTGCAGTTCATCCGGCCCCGGCGCATGAAAGCTCCACTGCGTGCCCATGCGGGGCTGTGCAAAGTCGTCGGACAGCGGCACCCCGGCCGGGCCGCGGCGGCCGCCGCGCGGGGCCGGCAGCGGTCGCGCCAGCGTGCCGCCCTTGGCCCGCGGCCAGCCGTCTTTCGTCCACTCCACCGGCTCCAGCAGCGCCTGCCGGCCCAGCGTGCGAAAGCCGTTTTCGTAGCCGTGATAGACCATCCACCAGTCGCCCGGATCGCCGCTCGGGCCCTCCACCAGGCTGGCGTGGCCGCGCGACCACCACGGCTCGTCCGCGCTCGTCGTGCGAACGATGGGGTTGTGCGGGCAGTGCACCCACGGCCCGTGGATGGAACGCGAGCGCGCCACCGTCACCATGTGGCTGGTGGGCGGCCCGGCCGTGCCGCCCACGGCGGAGACGAGATAGAACCACTCGCCCCGCCGCAGCAGCTTCGGTCCTTCGGGCGCGAACATCTCCACCACCCAGTCCTTGGGGTACTGCCAGGGTTGCCAGGCGTGGGCCTCCAGCGGGCCGTCGGTGGCAAGGCCGTCGTCGCGCAGCCGCACGCGGCGGCCGCCGTTCACGAACAGGTAGCGCCGGCCGTCTTCGCCCACGGCATGGCCGGGGTCGATGCAGCCTGGGATCTTCAGGTCGATGGGCGCGCTCCACGGCCCGCGGATGTCGCTGGCGTGGATGACGTAGATGCCGGTGCCGGCGTCCTGCAGCACGGGGATGTAGAGGTAGTAGCGGCCCGCGTGCTTGACGAGGTCCATGGCCCACACGGTGCCGATGTTTTCGGTGAGTGCAGCCGTCACCGGCGTCCAGTTCAGCAGGTCGGTCGAGTGCCACAGCACCGCGCCGGGGTAGGACTGGAAGGACGAGAACGTCATCCAGTAGTCCGCACGATCTTTGAGGATGGTCGGGTCCGCATGGTCACCCGCCACGATGGGGTTCAGGTAGGTGCCGTTGCCGAGGTCGGCCCGGCGCTGACCTTCCACCCCGGCCGCCGTGTGTGGGGTTGCCGCGGCGGGCACGCTGGCCGTGGCCAGCGCCAGCTGCAACGCGTGGCGGCGGGACAGGCTCATACCGTGCCCCGCTTGGCTTCCAACTGCCGGCGGATGTCGGCCATGCGGGCTTCGGTCAGCGGGAAGCGCAGCACCGCGGCCAGCGCCATCACCAGGCCGATGACCGGAATGCCCGACAGCAGCGCGCGAATCCAGAACAGCGCCTCGGCGGTTTGCGCGCCTTCGCGGTGGGCGTCGAAGCCGGTGAACTGCAAGATCCAGCCCGAGGCCCCCACGCCCAGCGCGATGCCGACCTTGGAGATCCACGACTGGCAGGCCGAGAACGAGCCCTCGCGGCGCTGGCCGGTTTCCAGCTCGTCGTAGTCCACCACGTCGCCGATGGTGGCGCCGTACAGCGTCCAGAAGCCCGCGCCGGTGAAGGCCACGAAGCCGCAGGCCAGCAGCTGCAGGGCGGGGTGCTCGGGGTCGTAGAACCACCAGTCGCCGATGAAGGCGCCGATGGCCAGCGTCAGCACGCAGGCCAGGCCGGTGCGCTTGCCGTGGCGGCGCGCGATCCACGTGAAGAAAGGAATGCCGGCGAAGCCGAAGCCCATGCCGGCCAGGCCCATGGCGGTGTTCCATTTCGTGGCCAGCGTCACGTCGCCTTGGCAGACGTAGTAGACGGTTGCGTAGTAGCCCAGCGCGCCCACCATGGCCGTGCCGATGCTGTAGGCCAGCGACATGGTGAGGATGGTGCGGAAGGGCTTGCAGCGCAGCGTGCGCCACAGCGTGTCGGCCAGCGGGATGCGGGCCTGCGAGTGCGACACCAGCTTCTCGTAATAGCGCTCACGCACCAGCAAAAAGATGGCGATGGACACCGCCACCATGATGGCGCCCAGGATGGCGCAGTAGGTCTGCGCGCCGCGCAGGATGTCGGGCTTGCCGTTGGCGTCGTGGAACCAGGCCAGCGTGGTGAACTGCGCGGCGAAGAACATCGCCAGCTCCGGCCCCTTCTGGATGGCCGCGCGCACGGCCATCACGCTGGTGCGCTCGTGGTAGTCGGGCGTCATCTCCGCGCCCAGGCTCACCCACGGCATGTTGAAGCAGCTCATCACCGGCACGTAGATCACCATGCTGAACAGCATGAAGAGGAAGTACTGCGTGTCGGTCCAGCCCCGGCCCACGGCGAACATCAGCGGCAGGCCGATGCCGGCGAGCACGCCGCCCACGAGGATGAAGGGGCGGCGGCGCCCATAGCGCGTGCGGGTGTTGTCCGACAGCCAGCCGAACAGCGCGTCCGAGCCGGCGTCGATGACGATCTTGATCGCCTGCACCGTGGAGATCAGCCCCGGCGCCACGCCCAGGAAGATGTTGAACACGTGGAAGGCCAGCGAGGCGTAGAGCCAGTGGCCCCACATGTCCAGCACCGAGCCCAGGCCGAAGCCGATCTTCTGCTTCAGCGGCAGGCGGTCGGTCGCGGGGGCCACCGCGGCGCTCAGGGGCGGGGCGACGGCGCTCACAGGATGGTCCTCGTGCGCATCACGTCGGCGTAGTAGCGGGCCGAGAGCTTGGGCGTGCGCTGCAGCGTCTCGTAGTCGCAGTGCACGATGCCGAAACGGCGCTGGTAGCCATCTTCCCACTCGTAGTTGTCGATGAAGCTCCACAGGAAGTAGCCGTGCAGCGGCACGCCGTCGGCAATCGCGCGGTGGGCTTCACGCAGGTGGTTGCGCAGGAAGTCGCGGCGGTGCAGGTCCAGCACCTCGCCGTTCACCACGGGCTCGTCGTTGTAGCCGCAGCCGTTCTCGGTGATGTAGAGCGAGGTGTGGCCGTACAACTCGGCACAAAAGCGCGTGGCCCAGTAGATGCACTGCGGCGCGATGTGCAGCCAGGGGCTGTCGGCCTTGGGGTAGTTCGCCGGCAGGGGCACGGCTTCCCAGGCTTTGTCGGAGGCACCCGCCTTGGGGGCGCGCACGTAGGTGCCGGTGTAAATGTTCAGGCCCAGGTGGTCGGTGGGCCGGCTGATGAGCTCGAAGTCGCCGGGCAGCACCTCGGGCGCGTCAGCCCCGGCGCGGGCCAGGTAGTCGGCCGGGTAGTGGCCGGCGTGCATGGCACCCAGCACGTGGGCGTTCTTCTCCAGGAACCAGGCTTTCGCGGCAGCGATGTCGGCCGGCGTTTCGGTGACGGGGATGCAGACGTCGCAGTTGTCGGTGAGGCCCACCACGGCGCCCGCGCCGCCGAACTCGCGCACCGCACGCACGCCATGCCCGTGGCACAGCAGCGCGTGGTGGAAGGTCTGGTTCACCACGGCCTGCGGCTCTTTGCGGCCCGGCGCCTTGGTGCCGTAGCCGTAGGCCAGCTGCGTGAAGCAGCGGATCTCGTTCATCGTGATCCAGTGCTTCACCTCGCCGGCAAACGCCTGCACCACGGTGTCGGCATAGCGGGCGAAGGCGTCCACCGTCACGCGCGAGGTCCAGCCGCCACGGTCTTCCAGGCTTTGCGGCAGGTCCCAATGGAACATCGTGACCCAGGGCGTGATGCCGTGGCGCTTCATGCTCGCAAACAGCCGGTGATAGAAGTCCAGGCCGGCGGGGTTGAGCTCGCCGTCGCCGTTCGGGTAGATGCGCGGCCAGGCCAGTGACAGGCGGTAGTGCTTCACGCCGAGCGACGCCATCAGCGCGAAGTCCTCGTCGAAGCGGTGGTAGTGGTCACAGGCCACGTCGAGCGTGTCGCCGTCGTGCACCTTGCCGGGCTGGCGGGCGAAGCGGTCCCAGATGGATTCGCCCTTGCCGTCGATGAAGGCGGCGCCCTCGATCTGGGCGGCGGCGGCGGCCACGCCGAACACGAAGTCGGCGGGGAAGGGGCTGGCGTAGGTCAGTGCGGTCATGGGGTCAGGAGCGGGGCGCCGTCAGGGCGCGAGGAGAGAGTTCAGGGTCGATTCCAGGCTGCGGGCCCAGATCGCGTAACCGGCCGGGCTGAGGTGCAGCCAGTCGGGCAGGATGTCTTGGGAGAGCGTGCCGTCCGCGTTCATCAGGGCGGGGCCGAGGTCCAGGAAGCGCACCTTCTGCCCATCGGCCAGCGCGGGCAGCAGCGCGTTGATCTTGGCGTTGTGCCGGCGGGTCAGGTCGTCGGGCTTTTCGCCGCGCGGGAAGAGGGCCAGCAACAGCACGGTGGCCTGCGGCTGGCGCTTCTGGATCTCGGCCAGGTTGGCGCGGATGCCGGCGACGGTGAGCGCCGGGTCTTCCAGCCGGTCACCGGTGTTGTTGGTGCCGATCATCATGACGATGACCTTGGGCGCCATGCCGTCCAGTTCGCCCTGCTGCAGGCGCCACAGCAGGTTCTCGGTGCGGTCGCCGCCAAAGCCCAAGGCCACGGCGTTGTGTTGGGCGAAGCGCTCGGCCCAGACCTGCTTGCCCTCGTTCTCCCAGCCTTGGGTGATGGAGTCGCCCAGGAACACGAGGTCCACGCGCCGGCCGGCTTCCCGGTGGGCTTGGATTTCGGCGAGCTTTTGCGCATGGCGCGGCAGCCACCACTGCACGGCCCAGGATTCCTGCAGCCGCTGCGGCGTGACGGACTGCGTGCGGTAGTCCGGGCAAGCGGTGGTGGGCTTGCCCGTCTTGTTGAAGCGCAGGCGGCTGATCTGCACCTCGCCGCTGCCCGTGCCCTCCAGCGTGAAGGGCGTGGGCACGGCGGAGAAGTCGTCGCCCTCGCGCCAGAAGCATTTCAGCGCGAACGACAGGTGCTGCGGGCCCTTGCCGATGAGTTCGCGGCCAGCGAACAAGAAGGGCAGCTTGCGCTCGCAATCCTTGCCGCAACCCAGCTTGAACTTCATGCCACCGTGGGCGAGGTCGATCACGTTCAGGTCGAACTCCACCGTGCCTTGAGCCAGGTAGGGGGTGAGGTTGATGGGCTTGCCGCCTTGCCAACGCAACTGTGCGATCCAGGAGTTGCTGAACTGCAGCGTGAGCGTGCCGTCACCGGCCCGGCGGGCCGCCACGTGGCTGTTGGGCACGCGGGGTTGCGCCGGCTTGGGCACGGTCACGCGGTCGGCGGCCAGCAGGGCTTCGCCTTCAAAGTCGGTGACGGCGATCTGCCAGCGTTGGAGGTCGAGCGCTTGGGTGGCGAGCGGCAGGGCTGCCAGCCAGGGCAGGAGGAATCGTTTCATGGGAAGTTCAGCGTGCGGGCTTGGCCCGGTTGGAGGTGCAGGTCGATGACGCGTTCGCCCACGCGCAGGCGGCCGCCGCCCGCGCCGGCTGCGGCGCGCACCGTGGCGCGGGTGACGCGGCCCTGGGCCCAGGCGATGTCCACCACGAAGCCGCCGCGGGCGCGCAGGCCGCGCACCTCGCCCTGCGGCCAGGCGGCGGGCAGGGCGGGCAGCAGGTCGATGACGCCGTCGTGCGACTGCAGCAGCATTTCGGCGATGGCGGCGGTTGCGCCGAAGTTGCCGTCGATCTGGAAGGGCGGGTGGGTGTCGAACAGGTTGGGGTAGGTGCCGCCCTGGTTCACTTCGCCGCCCTCGCGCGCCTTGCGGGCGCCGGGTGGGGCCAGCAGATGGCCCAGCAGCCGGTGGGCGCGCTCGCCGTCGCGCAGCCGGGCCCACCAGGCCATCTTCCAGGCCATGGACCAGCCGGTGCTCACGTCGCCGCGCGCCTCCAGCGTGGTGCGCGCCGCCGCCGCGAGGGCCGGCGTGCGGCCGGGCGAAATCTGCCGGCCGGGGAACAGCGCGAACAGGTGGGACACGTGGCGGTGCGTGTCCTGCGGGGTGTCCAGCACCGGGTCGTTCAGCTCGGTGGGCCATTCCAGCAGCTGGCCCCAGCGGCCCACCTGCGGGCCGGCGAGCCGGTCGCGGATGCGCTCGGCCTTGGCCTGCACGGTGCGCTCGCCCAGCAGGGCGGCCGCTTGGGCGAGGTGGTCGAAGTGGTCCCACAGGATCTGCTGGTCGTAGGCCACGCCGTCCAGGATGGGGCCGTGCTCGGGCGACCAGCCGCTGGGGGCGACGAGGCGGCCGTCTGGCGTTGCCTGCAGCCGGTCTTCCCAGAACTCGCCCACTTCCTTCAGCACGGGCCAGGCCTGCTCGCGCAGGAAGCGGCGGTCTTGCGTGAAGGCGTAGTGCTCCCAGAAGTGGCGGGCGTACCAGGCGTTGCCGGTCAGGTTCCACAGGTAGCCCTGGGCGCCGAAGGGGTTGGTTTCGGTGCGCAGCGTCCAGCCGCGCACGGGGCGGCCGTCCTTCAAGAAAGTTTCGATGGGCGGCTGCACCGAGTGATCCCACGGCGGGGTTTCCGGCGGCAGCGCGGCGGGGTCGTTCAACGCGAGTGCGGCGCGTTCGGCAACAGGCCGGCGCCACTCGGGGATGAGGCGCTGCACGAAGCGGTGCAGCGGCCGCGCCGCTTCGGCCAGGTTCGTCACCTCGGCCGGCCAGTAGTTCATCTGGAGGTTGATGTTGGAGTGGTAGTCGCTGTTCCACGGCGGCTGCAGCGCGTCGTTCCACAGGCCTTGCAGGTTGGCGGGCAACGAACTCCGCGAGCTGCTGACCAGCAGGTAGCGGCCGAACTGGAAGTACAGCGCTTCCAGTTCCGGGTCGTGGCCCTGCTGGCTGTAGGCGGCCAGGCGGGCGTCGGTGGTGAGCGCGCGGCGCTCGGGTGGGGTGGCGCCCAGGTTCAGCTGCACGCGGCCCAGCAGGGCGCCCACGTCGCGCTCGTGCGCCTGGCGCAGTTGCGGCCAGCGCGGGGCGGCGGCCAGTTGCTGCTCCACGCGCGGCAGCGGCGGCTGGCCGTCAGCAAAGCTGGTGCCGGCGGCCAGCAGCACGGTGAGCGCGGTCGCGCCTTGAAAGCGCAGCGTGCTGCCCTCCACCGCCACGGTGCCGCCTTCGTTCACCACGCGCAGCTGGCTGGCGTAGGCCAGGCCGTTGGGCAGTTGGCCCACGGCGGTCAGCGTGTGGCCGGCGGCGCTGAGCGTGGCGCCGTGCCGGTCGGTCAGCGCGAGGCGGCCGCTGTAGGCCCCGGGCTGGTTGGCGGTCAGCCGCCAGGCGATGACTTGCGCCGGGTGGCTGGCCAGAGCCACGCGCTCGAAGCGCACGCCGCCCAGGGTGTAGCTCAGGCGGTTCACCGCGCGGGCGAGGTCCAGCGTGCGGCGGTAGTCGGTCACGGGCGCATCGGCGCCGTCCAGCGTGAGCACCACGTCGCCGAAGGGCTGGTAGGCGCCCATCGTGTGCCGGTCACCCGTCCACAGCGTGATGTCGTTGAACTGCAGCCGGTCGCGCGCCACCTGGCCGAACAGCATCGCGCCCAGCCGCCCGTTGCCGATGGGCAGGGCCTGCTGCTCCCAGCCCTGCGCCGTGTCGGGCGCCGGCGAGGCGTAGTGCAGCACGGGTTCGGCCGCGTATGAGTTGAGCGTGGCCGAGCCGACCAGAATGATGGCGGCGCGCAGCAGCCGCCTCCTCCAGCGGCCGCCGTGGAACCGGCTCTGCCGGGCCACCAGCGGCGCCCCCTCGAGGGGGCCGGCGAAGCCGGTAGGGGCGGAGCTCATCTCGTTCGGCCCATCGTCACTTTCAGCATCACCGGCTCGGCCGGCAGGTTCAGCCCCCAGTCCACCTGGTCGCCGTTCCACACGCGCTCCATCACCCAGCGTCCCTGGGCGTCGAAGCGGCCTTGCTCGGCGCGCAGCATCAGGCCCTGCGTGCCTTCGGCTGGCTCCAGGCGCACGCGCACGCGGTGGCCGATGACGATGAACTCATCCGGGCTGATCTGCGCGAACGCGGCGCCGCCGTTGGGTTCTTCCGTGCCCGGCGCGGGCTTGGCGAATTCGCCGCCCCAGCTGGCTTCGCCGAAGCGACCCAGCCGGTAGGTGAGCTTGGCCGTCCAGCCGGGGAAGTTCAGCTGCTGGGGCTGGCGGTCGTCACCCTCGGCCGCGCCCTGCACCTTGCCGTCCCATGCCCACTGCGCCCATTGGCGCTGCAGGGGCGCGAACATGCGGTACACGCGCTCGAAGGGCTCCACCAGGGCCTTGTCGGTGGCGGTGCTGCCCAGCGGGTGGTTGCTGTAGTTGAAGTAGTCGATGCCGAAGGGCGAGATGCCGATGGCCCCGCGCCCCAGCATGGCGTAGATGAAGCGGGCGTAGGCCGGCTTGGTGCCGAACTCGGGTACCCACAGTGGGTTGTCCGGCCGCTGGAACAGCCGCAGGTTGGCTTCGATCTGGGCGGACTCGGGGCTGTAGAGGTCGGGGCCGACGATGTCCACCGCCGGGGCGGCGGCCTTGTAGATGTCGATCACGTCCCAGCTCGGGCCGCCGCTGGAGAAGTTGTTGGCCCAGGGCTTGGGCGGTTGCTCCAACGGGTTGCGCAGCGCGTTGTTCACGTACATCGGCAGGTCGTACACCGCGCGGCCGGCCTGGGCGATGTGGCCGATGTAGCGGGCGATGGCCCAGGCGTGGAAGTACTCGTCGGCGTAGTCGCCATACACCTCGCGCCAATTTCCGGTGGCGGCCAGCTTGGGCTTTTGGCGGGCCAGCACTTCGGCGGGCACGGGCTGCTCGAACGCGGCCTGCGCGGCCGGGGCGTGGTCACGCGCCAGGCCGTAGGTGCCCACCTCGTTTTCCACCTGCACCATCAGCACGGTGCGTTCGGTGGCGTCGATCTTCTTGAGGTGCGTCATCAGCGCCACAAACGCGCGCTGGTCGTGTTTCAGGGTTTCGGTGCCGAAGGGGCTGAGGCAGTAGCTGGCCTTGCCGTCTTTGTCGCGCATCGCGGGAAAGCGCTGCGGCGCGAGCTTCACCCACGCCGGCGTGTACTGTGCGCTGGTGTTCTTCCAGGTCGCGAACCACAGCAGCACCAGGCGCTTCTTCTGCTGGCGGGCCTGCTTGACGAGCGTGTCGACGAAGCTGAAGTCGAAGCGCCCCTCCTCGGGCTCCACCTGCTCCCAGGCCACGGGCATCAGCACGGTGTTGGCGTGCAGGTCGTTCGCCGCAGCCCAGACGCTGGGCAGGGCGGCAGGGTAGTTGCTGGAGTTGTGCGCCTGCGCGCCCAGGATGAGGAAGGGCTTGCCGTCCACGAGCAGCGCGTGGCGGCCGTCGCGTTGGACGAGGCGGGGGGCTTCAGCGGCCTGGGCCGCCGGCAGGGCGAGCAGGCCGGCCAGGGCCGTGGCCGCCGCGAGGCAGGAGAAGGGCTTCATCGGGGCTCCGCAATCGGGTTACCGCAATCGGGTCTCCGCACCCAAGGGCCCGGCGCCCTTGCAGGCGCCGGGCCGGTGCGACGGTCAGAACGTGTAGCTGGCCTGCACCGAGTAGCGGCGGCCGGTGTAGTTCACACCACGCGTCATGAGCCCGATCTGCTGCTGCATCAGCTGGCGGGCCAGCGCATTGTTCAGGTTCTGGCCTTCCAGGCTCAGGCTGAACTGGTCGCTGAAGCGGTAGGTCACGCCGGCGTCCACCTGGCCGTAGGCATCGCTCCAGGTGGGCAGGGCCCAGGCCACGCCGGTGCCGTTGGCCAGCTTGCCGTCACCGCCGTTGGTGCCATTCACGTTCACCCCCTGCAGGTACTTGGACCGCCAGCTGTAGGCCAGGCGGGCCGAGACGGGGCCGTGGTCGTACAGCAGCGCCAGGTTGTAGGCGTTCTTGGACAGGTTCATCAGCGGCAGGTTGCCGAAGGTCTTGCCGTCGGTGTCGCAGCCGTTGATGTTCAGGTTGAGGTTGGCCGCGTCGGTGCTGGTGCCGGCGCAGTAGGCGCTCAGGACCGGGTCGTAGGGCTTGGTCTTGCTGTCGACGTAGGTGTAGTTGGCTTGCACGCCGAAGCCCGAGAGCCAGCCGGGCAGCATGTCCAGGTAGCGCTGGAAGGCGATTTCCAGGCCCCGGGCATGACCCTTGGCGCCGTTGACCGGGGAGGTGACGGTGAAGTTCACCGGCTTGCCCGCGCCGTCCAGCAGCTGCACGTTGGCCGACTGCTTGACGATGACGTCCTTCAACTCCTTGTCGAACAGCGCCACGGTCAGCGAGCCGGTCTTGGAGAAATACCACTCGCCGGTCAGGTCCAGCTGGTTGGAGCGCACCGGCTTGAGCAGCGGGTTGCCGTTGGCCTTGCCGGTCAGCGCCACGTTGTCCACCACGATGGTGCTGCCGGTGGTGTGCTGCGTGGTGTCCAGCGACAGCGAGGTGTAGGCCTGCATGTCGGAGAAGTCCGGGCGCGAGATGGCTTGCGCGGCCGCAAGGCGGAACTGCAGCTGGTCGCTGGCCTTCAGGCGCAGGTTCAGGCTGGGCAGCACGTTGGTGTAGGTCTGGCCGGCGTCGATGGCCTTGGAGAAGGACGTGACGCTCGGAATGGCCACGCCGCCCAGCGTCTGGCCGGGCTGCAACGTGGGTGCATTGCTCTTGAACACCGTGTAGCCGGCGGCCTTCATGTCGGTGCGCACCACGCGCAGGCCGACGTTGCCGTCCACCGGCAGGGGCTGGTCGTCAAAGCCGAAGCGCAGCTGGCCGTAAACGGCCTGCGTCTTCTCGTGCTGGGCGTTGGTGCCTTGCGGATCGGTGCCGAAGGTGGCGGGCGTCCAGGCGTCACAGCTGCCCCAGCCTTGGGCGGCGGCTTGCTCGGCGCACAGGATGTCGTGGTACTTGTGCAGTTGCGCGTAACTGTTCGGGTAGCCCTGGGCCAGCGACACGTCCGGCACGTAGATGCTGGGCACGCTCTGGCCGCCGAAGAAGTTCTTGAACTGGTGCAGCTGCACCGGCGCGTTGAAGCGCGGGTCGTTCAGGCGGGCGAGGCCCGAGATGTTCCAGCCCTGCTGCCAGGTCTGGGTGATGGCCGACCAGTTGTAGCTGGGCGAGGAGTTGATGGTGGTGGCGTTGCGGTCGGTCAGGCGCACGCCGAACTGCAGGTCTTGCAGCACCTTGTCGTCGAAGTTGAACTTGGCGTCCGCGCGCCAGACCTTGGAATCGGCCTTGCTCTTGTCCAGGTGTTCCATCGTGAACGCCCAGTAGTAGTTGCCTTTGTTCTGCAGGGCGGCGAGGTCGGAGGCATCGAACACCACGCGCGGGATGGAGCCCGACAGGTCCAGCGTTTCCTTGGGCATCTGCAGGCCGGTGGCCACGGTGGAGTCGAACGCGCTGGTCTTGGACTTCACCAGTTGCAGGTCGGTGCTGAAGCTCCAGCGGTCGCTGGCCTTCCACTTCAGGTTCCAGCCCAGGTCGCGGGTGCGGGAGTCGCGCGTCATGTAGCGCGTGTCAGCGCCGAAGTTGATGCCGCCGTCGGCCGGGTCGGTCAGCGTGCCGGTCAGCAGCTGGCCGTTGCTGCCGTAGGTGGCGCCGCTGCCGATCTGGATGTTGTAGGGCGAGGACTGCGCGAACAGCGCGTTCTCGTCCCAGTGCATCTTGTACTTGGACTCGAAGTAGGTGAGCGAGCTGCTGACGTCGTCCTTCTTCCATTGCAGCGCGCCGTAGGTGCCAGAGCGGGTGCGGTCGAAGTTGGAGTCGCGCCACTGCGCGCCCTTGGGCACCCAGTGCGTGCCGTCCACCTTGTAGTAGGGCTCAACCTGCCAGAGGTCGGTGCGGGTGGTGGTTTGGCTGCGGGCCACGCTCAGCAGCGCGCCGAACTCGCCCGCGTCGGTTTGCCAGCGGTTGGACACCAGGCCCGAAGCGGCCGGGCTCCACTTGCCCTGCAGGTCGTTGTAGTTGCTGCTGACCGACAGCGCGCCCTTGAAGCCGGCGTGGTCGAACGGCAGCGCGGTGCGCAGGTTCACCAGGCCGCCCACGGCGCCTTCCACCTGGGCGGCGGAGGGGTTCTTGTAGACGTCCACACCGGCCATCAGCTCGGGCGGCACGTCCTCGAAGTTCAGCGCGCGGCCGCCGTTGGCGGAAAAGGTGTCGCGGCCGTTCACTTCGGAGCGCACATAGGACAGGCCGCGGATGTTCACGCCCGAACCTTCCACCGAGTAGTGCTCGGGGTCGCCCTTGGCCATGGTGCGATCGATGGTGACACCCACGATGCGTTGCAGCACCTCGGTGACCGACTTGTCCGGCAGCTTGCCGATGTCATCGGCATTGACGGAGTCGACGATCTCGTCGGCCTCCTGCTTGATCTTCTGCGCCGTTTGCAGCGCGGCGCGGCGGCCGCTGACGACGACGGATTCGATCTTCTGCGTCTTGGCTTCCGGCGCGGCGGCCGGGGCGGGGGCGGTTTGCGCCAGGGCCAGGCCGCTGCAGAGCAGGGTGGCTTGAGCGGCGGCCAACGAGATGGCGGTTCGGCGGGGTCGGTTCACTGTGTCTCCTGTCTTTGTGTGGTGGCGCGTGGCCTGTGATTCAGGACTGGTTCGGCGGGAACGGGGATGAAGCAACGCCGCCCGTGCCACGGGGCGGGTTGGAGGGGAAAGAAACGGGGCCTGGGCCTCAACCGCATAAGCGGTTCACGAGGTTCTCCAGCACTTCCTGGCGGCCCGAGACGGGCGCCACATCGGTGTTGCGGGCCAGCACCTCGTCGGCGAGTTGGTCCAGCGTGCAGCGGCCTTGCAGGATGTCCTGGCCCTGCGCGCTGTCCCAGCCGGCGTAGCGGGCGTCCACGGCGGCCTTCAGGCGGCCGTCGGTGATCATCTTTTCGGCCACCAGCAGTGCCTGCGCACACACGTCCATGCCGCCGATGTGGCCGTGGAACAGGTCGGCCGCGTCGATGCTCTGGCGGCGCACCTTGGCGTCGAAGTTCAGGCCGCCGCTCCCCAGGCCACCGGCCTGCAGCACGTGGTACAGCGCCAGCGCCGTCTCGGGCACGTTGTGGGGGAACTGGTCGGTGTCCCAGCCCAGCTGCGGGTCACCGCGGTTCATGTCCAGGCTGCCGAGGATGCCGAGCGCGCCCGCGGTGGCGATCTCGTGCTCGAAGCTGTGGCCCGAGAGGGTCGCGTGGTTGGCTTCGATGTTGACCTTGACTTCCTTCTCGAGGCCGTAGCGCACGAGGAAGCCGTAGACGGTGGCGGTGTCGAAGTCGTACTGGTGCTTGGACGGCTCGCGCGGCTTGGGCTCGATGAGGATGGCGCCCTTGAAGCCGATCTTGTGCTTGTACTCCACCGCCATGTTCAGGAAGCGGCCGAGTTGGTCCAGCTCCTGGCCGATGCGCGTGTTCAGCAGGGTCTCGTAGCCCTCGCGGCCGCCCCACAGCACGTAGTTCTCGCCGCCGAGCTTGAGCGTGGCGTCCATCGCGTCGCGCACCTGCAGCGCGGCCATCTTGAAGAGCTCGGGGTCGGGGTTGCTGGCCGCACCCGACATGAAGCGGCGGTGGCTGAACAGGTTGGCCGTGCCCCACAGCAGCTTCAGGCCCGTGGCTTGTTGCTTCTCGCCCAGCAGGTCGACGATGCGCTGGAAGTTCTCGTGGCTCTCGCGCGGCGTGGCGCCTTCGGGGGCCACGTCACGGTCGTGGAAGCAGTAGTAGGGCACGCCGAGCTTCTGGAAGAACTCGAAGGCGGCGTCGGCCTTGGCACGTGCCAGTTCCATCGGGCTGCCGCCCTGGAACCAGGGGCGCTCGAAGGTGGCGCCGCCGAACGGGTCCATGCCGGTCCAGACGAAGTTGTGCCAGTAGCAGGCGGCGAAGCGCAGGTGGTCTTCCATGCGCTTGCCGAGCACGAGGCGGTCCTTGTCGTAGTGCTTGAAGGCCAGCTCGTTTTCGCTGGCGGCGCCCTCGTAGCGGATGGGCGCGATGTGTTGGAAGTAGCTCGTCATAACGGGAAGGTCAGGCGCCGCGCAAGCGGCGGTAGAGGTCACGGAAGCGCGCCAGGCGGGGGGCCAGGCGTGCGTGGCGTTCGGGGGTGGGGGAATAGGTGGCCGCAACAGGCGGGCGGGTGCAGACCTGTTCGACCTGGCCGCCGGTGGCGAGCGCGCCCAGGCGGGCCGCACCCAGCGCACCGCCTGCTTCGCTGCCGGCGTGCACCACGATCTCCACGTTCAGCGCGTCGGCAATCAGCTGTGCCCAGAACGGGCTGCGCGAGCCGCCGCCCACCAGCGACAGGCGCTGCACCGCGGTGCCGGCGGCGCGCAGCGCGTCCAGCCCGTCGGCCAGGCCAAAAGCCACGCCTTCCAGCACGGCGTAGGTGAGGGCGGCGCGCGAGGTGGCCGCGGTCAGGCCGTGGAAGGTGGCGGTGGCGAACGCGTCGTTGTGCGGGGTGCGCTCACCGGCGAGGTAAGGCAGGAAGATCGGCGCGCTGGCTTCGGGAATGACTGCGCTGTC
Source organism: Pelomonas baiyunensis (assembly GCF_043555935.1). Classification (NCBI taxonomy): domain Bacteria; kingdom Pseudomonadati; phylum Pseudomonadota; class Betaproteobacteria; order Burkholderiales; family Sphaerotilaceae; genus Roseateles; species Pelomonas baiyunensis. Next base: position 169,655 of record NZ_JBIGIB010000005.1, read on the forward strand.
ATTCGCCGACAACAAAGCCCGGGGGTGGTCGTCCAACTCGGCCAGCAGCGTGGCCTCGCTCTGGCCCACGAACTCGCAGAACCAGCGCAGGCAACTGGCGGCCGAGAGCATCACGCTCATCTGGTGCCAGCGCGCGGGCAGGGCGTGGCAGAAGGCGTGCACGGCCGAGGCGGGGTTGGGGCGGTAGCGGTCGTTCACCACGAACAGCACGCCCGAGGTGCCCAGCGAGATGAAGCCGTCGCCCGGCGCGACGGCGCCGATGCCGATCGCGCTGGCGGCGTTGTCGCCCGCGCCGCCGGCTACCACCACGTCAGGGCCTAGGCCCCAGGCGGCGGCGAGTTCCGGCTTCAACACGCCGCTGGGTTCGCTGGCTTCCACCAGGCGCGGCATGTGGGCGCGGCTCAGCCCGCAGGCGGCCAGCAGCGCGTCAGACCAATCGCGGCGGGCCACGTCCAGCCACAGCGTGCCGGCGGCGTCCGACGGGTCGGACACCTTCTCGCCGGTGAGTTGCAGTCGCAGCCAGTCCTTGGGCAGCAGCACGCTGGCGGTGCGCGCGAAGACCTCGGGCTCGTGTTGGCGCACCCACAGCAGCTTCGGCGCGGTGAAGCCGGGCATGGCGAGGTTGCCGGCGATGGCCTGCAGTTGCGGTGCGGCGGCTGTCAGCTCGGCGCACTCGGCATGGCTGCGGCCGTCGTTCCACAGGATGGCCGGGCGCAGCACGGCGTCGGCCGCGTCCAGCAGCACCGCGCCGTGCATTTGCCCGGACAGCCCAATGCCGCGCACCGCGGCGAACGCTGCCGGATGGGCAGCGCGCAGCTGCGCCACAGCCGCTTGCGTGGCCTGCCACCAGGCGGCGGGGTCTTGCTCCGACCACAGCGGCTGCGGGCTCTGCCGCGTGAGCGGGTGGCCGGCGGTGCCGACGATGCGGCCGGTGTCCGCCAGCAGCAGGAGCTTGACTTCCGAGGTGCCGAGATCGATGCCCAGGAACATCAGACGGCCTCCTCGGCATCGGTGGCCACGGTGCTGCTGTCGGCCAGCGGCAGTGTGGGGCGGGTCAGGCGATAACGGGCCAACGCCGCGGCGCCCACGGCCACCGCGTTGGCGCCGAACAGCGAGACGCGCACGCTCGGCGGCGGCAGGTTGGCGGCGGCGGCGTAGTCGTTCAGCGTGGTGAGTGCGGGTTGCAGGAAGGGCTCGCCCAGCTCCACCACCGAGCCCCCCAGCACGATGGCGCCGGGGTCGTACGCGGTGGCCAGGTTTTGCAGCAGCACGCCCAGGTAGCGGCCGGCGGAGGCCACGGCCTTCAGCGTGTCGGCGTCTTCATCCACCAGGTGCGCACGCACCTCGGCCAGTGAGCGCAGGGCCGGTGCGGCGTCGCTGCCGCCCAGCAGGGCGCGCGTGGCAATCAGCGCTTCGGCGCAGCCGCGGCGGCCGCAGGAGCAGCGCGGGCCGTTCAGCTGCAGCACCATGTGGCCCACCTCGCCCGCGAAGCCACGGCTGCCGGTGAGCAGCCGGTCGCCCACGATGACGCCCGCACCCAGACCCTGGTTGATGGACACGTACAGCAGCGGGTCGGCATCGGCGGCGGGGTTGAATTCCATCTCCCCCAGTGCGGCCACATCGGCTTCGTTCTGGATGAAGAGGGGCACGTCGGCGAGTGCGGTGTCGTGCAGTTTGTCGGCCAGCAGTTGGCCCACCGGCACATCGCGCCAGCCGAGGTTGGGCGCGAAGTGCAGCAGGCCGCGCGCTTCGTTCACGCCACCCGGCAGGCCCACACCGATGCCCAGCACCTGTTGCGTGGCTGCCAGTTGCTTGCGCAGCTTGAGCAGCGCCGTGGCCAGCGTGCCAATGCAGGCCTTGGCGGTGCGGCTGGCGCCGTAGCTGGCCACCGTGCTGGCGCGCACCTCGCCCGTCAGGGAGGTGGCCACCACGCGCACCTGCTCGATGCCCACCTCGGCACCCAGCAGCAGCAGGCGGTCGGGGTCGATGAACAGCGGGGTGGGGCGGCGGCCCAAGTCGCCGGTGGCCACCACCTCGCGCTCGACCAGCCAGCCTTCGGCGATGAGCTCGCGCGTCAGGCCGCTGACGGTGGACTTGGTCAGGCCCACGGCGCCGGCCAGGTCGGCCCGCGACAGGCCCGGGTGGGCACACAGGTGCCGCACCAGCGCCATGCGATTGATGACCTTGAGCAGCTGTTGGCTGCCGGCGGCTTCGGCCTGCATGTGTCTCCTTGGTGTGTGGGCTCGGGCGCCGCTGCGGACGCCTGAGGCCTTGTTGTGAAATTCATATTAGTTCGACCAACGAACGAAGTAAATAGGGTGAAAGCACCTATCCGAAGCGCCCATGCCTCACCGAAGATCGCGCCGCCGCCCCGATGCCCGGCTTTGGGGCGCGCTGCCGCCTCATCTGCACCACGCGCGCACTTCACGCGTGCTGTGCCTGTCCTGTCTGCTGCCCCGTCTGCCGCCATGCCCGCTGAGATGTCTGCTGATCCGTCGCTTCGCAAGGTCGTCATCGTGGGCGGTGGCACCGCGGGCTGGATGGCCGCTGCGCCGCTGGCCCAGCGTTTCGAGCGCGCGGGCGCGGGGCGCTGCGAGGTGGTGCTGATCGAGTCGCCCGACATCGGCACCGTTGGCGTGGGCGAGGCCACGCTGCCGCCGATCCGCGCCTACAACCGCACGCTGGGGCTGGACGGTGCGGACTTCGTCAAGCGCACGCAGGGCAGCTTCAAGCTGGGCATCGAGTTCAAGAACTGGGGCCGTGTGGGCCACCGGTTCTTCCACGGCTTTGGTGACTTCGGCCCCGCCATCGAGAACCGCGCGCCCTGGCAGCACTGGCTGCGCCTGTCGGCCGTGGTGGACGGCTTGCCGAGCTACGAAGACTGGTCCACCGCCACCGTCATGGCGCACCAACACCGCTTCACGCCACCGGTGGAGGGCCCGCCGTCGGCCGCCAATGCCTATTCGTTCGCGTACCACTTCGATGCCGGGCTCTACGCGGCCTACCTGCGCGAGTACGCCACCGCGCGCGGCGTGCAGCGGCTGGAGGGCCTGATCGTCGACGTGGAGCTGCGCCCCGAGGACGGCTTCGTGCAGGCCGTGAAGCTGGCGGACGGCCGGCGCATCGAAGGCGACTTGTTCATCGACTGCTCGGGCTTTCGCGCGCTGCTCATCGGCGGGGCGATGCAGTCGCCCTTCGAGGACTGGAGCGCGCTGCTGCCCTGCAACAGCGCCCTGGCGGTGCCGAGCGAGCGCCTGGGCCCGTCCTCGCCGCTCACGCCCTTCACCACCTCCACCGCGCACGCCGCCGGCTGGCAGTGGCGCATTCCGCTGCAGCACCGCACGGGCAACGGCCATGTGTACTGCAGCCACTTCATCAGCGACGACGAAGCCGCCGCCACGCTGCTGGCGGGCCTGGACAGCCCGGCGCTGGACACGCCGCGCCAGCTGCGCTTCACCACCGGGCGCCGCAAGGCCGGCTGGGTGAAGAACGTGGTGGCCATCGGCCTGGCCGGGGGCTTTCTGGAGCCGCTGGAAAGCACCAGCATCCAGCTCATCATGGACGGCGTGGGCCGCCTGCTGCAGCTGTGGCCCGACCGCCAGTTCAAGCCGCACTTGGCGGCCGAGTTCAACCGGCTGATGGCGCGGCAGTACGAGTCCACGCGCGACTTCATTGCGCTGCACTACAAGCTCACCGAGCGGCGCGACAGCGAGCTGTGGCGCTACTGCGCGGCCATGCCGATTCCGGACAACCTCGCGCACCAGATCGAGTTGTTCCGCGAGAGCGGCCGCGTGGCCATCTTTGACCCCGACAGCTTTGCCGAGCCCTCGTGGGTGAGCCTGTTCCTGGGCCTGGGCGTGCGCCCCGCGAGCCTGGACCCCGCCATCGATCAGATCCCGCCGGAAGCCTTGCTGCAGCACTTCGTGCGGCTGCGCCAGGCCATCCACCAGACCGTGGCCGCCGTGCCGGACCACGGCGACTACATCTCACGCCATGTGAGAGCCGCACCCCTCTGAAGGCATTCGGAGACAACCAGAGAAGAAAGAACCAGACCGCCATGAAGTTCACTGACGGACAGTGGATGCTGCAACCCGGCGTCGCCGCGCATTACGCGGCCGAGGCCTACGAGGTGCAAGCCCACGCCGACCGCCTGGTCGTGCTTGCCACGACCCGCCCCATCAAGCACCGCGGCGACACGTTGCAAGGCCCCACGCTCACGGTCACGCTGACCTCGCCGCTGCCCGGCGTCATCCGCGTCAGCGTGGAGCACTACATCGCCTCGCAGGCACCGCGCCTGCACATCCCCATGGTGGGCGCCACGCAGCCCGCCGTGCAGGTGGTGGACGGCGACACCACGGCCACGCTCACCTCGGGCGCGCTGTCGGTGGAGGTGAAGAAGGGCGAGGGCTGGAGCCTCACCTTCCGCGAGGGCGACCGCCTGCTCACCAAGAGTGACTGGCGCAGTCTCGGCTACATCCAGTGGGCCGGCAAAGACGGCGTCACGCGCAATCACGTGCACGAGCAGCTCACGCTGGGCGTGGGCGAAAACGTCTACGGCCTGGGCGAGCGCTTCACGCCCTTCGTCAAGAACGGCCAGGTGGTGGAGAACACCAACAAGGACGGCGGCACCGCCTGCGAGCAGGTCTACAAGAGCGTGCCCTTCTACCTGACCAGCCGCGGCTACGGCGTGCTCGTCAACGAGGCCGGGCCGGTGTCCTTCGAGGTCGGCTCGGAGAAGGTGGCCCGCGTGCAGTTCAGCCGCGAAGGCGAGAGCCTGGACTACTGCGTCATTGCCGGCCCGACGCCCAAGGATGTTGTGCAGCGGTTGACCGCGCTGACCGGCCGCGCCCCGCTTCCGCCGGCCTGGAGCTTCGGCCTGTGGCTGACCACCTCGTTCACCACGCAGTACGACGAAGCCACCGCCACGCATTTCATCGACGAGATGAAGCGCCGTGAGCTGCCGCTGTCGGTCTTTCACTTCGACTGCTTCTGGATGCGCGAGTTCCAGTGGTGCGACTTTGAGTGGGACCGCCGGGGCTTCCCTGAGCCCGAGGCGATGCTGCAGCGCCTGCATGCCAAGGGCTTGAAGATCAGCCTCTGGATCAACCCCTACGTGGCGCAGAAGTCGCCCCTGTTCGCGGAAGGCGTGAAGCACGGCTACTTCATCAAGAGAACCAACGGCCTGACCTTCCAGACCGACCAGTGGCAGCCCGGCATGGCCATCGTGGACTTCACCAACCCCGCCGCCAAGGCCTGGTACCAGGGCCACCTGCGCCGCCTGCTGGCCACCGGGGCGGACTGCTTCAAGACCGACTTCGGCGAGCGCATCCCCAGCGAAGGCGTGCAGTACTTCGATGGCTCCGACCCGGTGGAGATGCACAACCTCTACGCGCTTCAGTACAACGAAGCGGTGTTCGAGCTGCTGCAGGAGGTGCAGGGCCGTGACGCCATCGTCTTCGCGCGTTCCACCTACGCCTCGGGCCAGCGCTTCCCGGTGCACTGGGGCGGTGACTGCTGGAGCACCTTTGAGAGCATGGCTGAGAGCCTGCGCGGTGGCCTGTCGCTCACGAGTTGCGGCTTCGCGTTCTGGAGCCACGACATCGGCGGCTTCGAGGGCAACCCGCCGCCGGCCGTCTACAAGCGCTGGATCCAGTTCGGCCTGATGTCCTCGCACAGCCGCCTGCACGGCAGCAGCTTCTACCGCGTGCCCTGGCTGGTGGACGAAGAAAGCTGCGACGTGCTGCGCGTCTTCACGCGACTCAAGCACCAGCTCATGCCCTACCTCTACGCCACCGCGCACGAGGCCACGCAAACCGGCGTGCCCATGATGCGCGCCATGTTGCTGGAGCACCCGACCGACCCGGCCTGCGCCACGCTGGACCGGCAGTACCAGCTGGGCCCGAGCCTGCTGGTGGCGCCGGTGTTCACCGAGATCGGCGAGGTGGACTTCTACCTGCCGGGCGCAGCTGACGACGGTCTGTGGACCCACTTGCTGAGCGGCGAGAAGAAGGCCGGCGGCCGCTGGCACCGCGAGACGCATGGTTACTTGAGCCTGCCGCTGTACGCCGCGCCGGGCAGCGTCATCGCCTGGGGTGCCGAGACCGAGAAGCCCGACTACGACTACGCCCGCGGCACCGTGCTGCGCGTGTTCGAGCTGGCCGACGGCGCCACGGCGGCCTTCACCGTGGTGGGGCTGAACGGGCAGGTCGCGGCACGCGGCACCGTGGCCCGCCAGGGCGCCGAGTACATCGCCACCGTGACCGAAGGCGCCCTGCGCGACTGGGCGCTGGAGGTGGACGGCCGCCGCAGCCCGCCGCTGGCCGAAGGTGCGTCGCTGCGCTGGACGGCCTGAACCCCACCCGCGTGCCGGGCGGGCGTTGCCGGGTGCTTTCAAGGCACCGGCGGCGCGCGCCCCGCGCGGGTGTTCACCCCAATAGACGCGAATTGACAGCGTTGTCATCATTTCGACTTCCCCGCCTCGCACCATGAACACCACCTCCCTCCGCCGCACGCGCGGCTTCGCCTTGGGCCGCTTGTTGTCGTCGCTGCCTTTGCCATCGGTCGCGTGCGTCGCGTTGGCGGTTGGCCCGGCTTGCGCGCAGGGCGTGGCCGTCAACCAGCTGGGTTACCTGCCTGGCGCGGCCAAGTGGGTGGTGGTGGAGGCGGCCGCTGAAACCACCGTTCAGGCCTCGGGTGATGCCGGTGCGAGCTTTCAGGTGCGACGGGTGGGCCGTGCCGAGCCCGTCTTGCAAGGCCGCCTCAGCGCGCCGCGCACCTGGGCACCGGCCGGGCCCCAGGCGCCGGTGCAACTGGCCGACCTGTCGGCCTTGACCGAACCCGGCACCTACGAATTGCAGGTGGACGGCCGCGCCGCACCGGTGCGCGTGCAGGTGGCGGCGGACGCCTATGCCGCGCTCTCGGCCGCGGCGCTCAAGGCCTTTTACTTCAACCGCGCCAGCACCGCGCTGGAGGCCCGCCATGCCGGCCCTTGGGCGCGCCCGGCGGGCCACCCCGACACCGACGTGCGCGTGCACGCTTCCGCCGCCAGTGCCGAGCGCCCCGAGGGCACGCGCATTGCCGCCCCCAAGGGCTGGTACGACGCGGGCGACTACAACAAGTACATCGTCAACTCCGGCATCAGCGTCTACACGCTGCTGGCCGCGTGGGAGCACTTCCCCGAGCTGTTCAAGGCCCAGCACCTGAATATCCCCGAGACCGGCAACGGCCTGCCCGACCTGCTCAACGAGGTGCTGTGGAACCTGGACTGGATGCTGGCCATGCAGGACCCGGCGGACGGCGGCGTCTACAACAAGCTCACCAACCTGGGCTTTGACGGCATCGTCATGCCGCACGAGGCCCGCGCGCCGCGCTACGTGGTGGCCAAGGGGACGGCCGCCGCGCTGGACTTCGCCGCCGTGATGGCCCAGGCCAGCCGCGTGTTCCAGCCCTTCGAGGCCCAGCGGCCGGGCTTCTCGGCCCGCCTGCGCAGCGCCGCCGTGGCGGCCTGGCGCTGGGCGCAGGCCCACCCCGACGTGGTGTTCAAGAACCCACCGGACGTGCACACCGGCGAGTACGGCGACGACAAGCTCGGCGACGAATTCGCCTGGGCCGCCGCCGAGCTTTACCTCACCACCCGCGAGCCCGCCTACCGCGAGGCCCTGGCGCTGGAGCGCCAGGCGATCCGCGTGCCCGGCTGGGGCGATGTGGCAGGCCTGGCTTGGGTGAGCCTGGCGCAGCACCGGGCCGAACTGACGCCGGCCGATGCGGAACTCGTGACCCGCCAGGTGCGGGGCCTGGGGGCTGAGTTGGCCGCCACCTGGCAGGCGTCGGCCTACCGCCTGCCGTTGCAGGGGGCCGACTTTGGCTGGGGCAGCAATGCGCAGGCCCTCAACCAGGCGCTGATGCTCATCCAGGCCTACCGGCTGGACGGCGACCGCACCCGGCTCGACGCCGCGCAGTCGGTGCTGGACTACCTGCTGGGCCGCAACCCCCTGGGCCAGAGCTACGTGACCGGGTTCGGCACCCGGCCGCCGCTGCATCCGCACCACCGCCCGTCCGAGGCCGACGGCGTGGCCGCGCCCGTGCCGGGCTTTGTGGTGGGCGGCCCCAACCCGGGCCGGCAAGACGAGAAAGGCTGCCCGGTGCGCTACGCCTCGGCGCAGCCCGCGCGGGCCTACCTGGACCACGCCTGCAGCTACGCCAGCAACGAGGTGGCCATCAACTGGAACGCGCCGCTGGTGTACGTGGCCGCGGCCTTGCAAGCCCTGACCCCGGCGCCGGCGCCAGCACCGGCCCCGCGCTGATCGACCCCAACAAAAACACCCCGGAGACCCCATGACCACGCCTTCCCGTCACCCGCTCGCCTGGGTGCCCTCGCTCTACCTGGCCATGGGCCTGCCCAATGTGATGGTGGGGGTGGTCGCGGCCATCATCTACAAGAACCTCGGCGTGTCCAACGAAGACATCGCGCTCTACACCTCGCAGATGTACCTGCCCTGGGTGCTCAAGCCGCTGTGGGCGCCGCTGCTGGAGGTGGGGCGCAGCAAGCGCTTCTGGGTCATCAGCATGGAGTTCACCATGGCCGCCGCGCTGGGCTTGGTGGCGTTGTGCCTGCCGCTGGACGGCTTTTTCAAGCTGTCGCTGGCCTTCTTCTGGATCGTGGGCTTTGCGTCCGCCACGCAAGACACCTGTGCCGACGGCGTGTTCATGACCACCGTCTCCAAGACCGACCAGGCCCGCTACTCGGGCCTGCAGGGCATGTGCTGGAACCTGGGCGCGGTCATCGCGTCGGGCCTGCTGGTGTCGCTCACCGGCCACCTGCACAACCAGCTGGGCATGAGCTGGGTGCAGTGCTGGGTGATCGTCGTGGCGCTGGCTGCGGCGGCGATGGCGCTGTTCGGCGTGTACCACCTGCGCGTGCTGCCGCCGGGCTCGCCCTCCACGCTGCAAGGGCAGGGGCTGGCGGCGGGGTTCAAGGCCACGGCCGAGGCCTGGATCACCTTCTTCCAGAAGCCGCAGATCTGGATGATGCTGGCCGTCATCTTTTTCTACCGCTTCGGCGAAGGCTTCATCGAGAAGTTCGGCCCGCTGTTCCTGCTGGACACCCGCGAGGCCGGCGGCCTGGGGCTGGACAACGAATCCCTGGGGCACATCAACGGCACGGTGGGCACGCTGACCTTCATTGCAGGCGCGTTTCTCGGCGGCTTCTTCGTCGCCAAGCGCACGCTGCCGCGCACCTTCTTCACGCTGGCCCTGGTGCTCAACATTCCGCACCTGACCTACTTCTACCTGGCGCAGTCCATGCCGGTCGATGCCACCACCATCGCGGTCGTTGTGGCGCTGGAGAAATTCGGCTTCGGCATGGGCTCGGTGGGCCACATGCTGTACATGATGCAGCAGATCGCCCCGGGCCCCTTCCGCATGGCCCACTACGCCATGGCCACCGGCGTGATGGCGCTGACCAAGTGGGGCACCGGCAGCGTCAGCGGCCTGCTGTGGAACCACGTGAACCACCAGTACGTCAGCTTCTTCGGCTGGGTGCTGGTGTTCTCCATCCCGCCGGTGCTGCTGGCCTGGCTGGCGCCGTTCCCGCACGACCCGGCCGATCAGCCCGAGGGCCACGAGGCTGCCGTGGGGGCTCACTGATGGGTGCACTGATGGGTGCACGGGTGCGCACGGGCAGCTGGCTGCTCGCCCTGGCAGCGGCCAGCGGCGCAGCCTCTGCGGCGCCGGTCTGCGACCCCGGCGCCTGGGGCACCGCCCGCACGCTCACCCTGCCGCGCGAGGCCGCCGCCTGGGGCACCGCCCAGCACGCCGCACTGCCCGGCCTGGCGCCCCAAGAGGTGGTACTGACCTTTGACGACGGCCCGCGTCCGGAGTCCACGCCGCAGGTGCTGCAGGCGCTGGCCGACCAATGCGTGCAAGCCACCTTCTTCATGAACGGCGAGCCCATGGCGCGCCACCCCGCGCTGGCCCGCCAGGTGCGCGACGCCGGCCACAGCGTGGGCATGCACGGCTTTCGGCATGACAACTTTGCGCAGCTGCCGCCCGAGGCGCAGGGGCAGGACCTGAAAGCCATGCTCGCCACCTACACCGAGGTGTTGGGCGAGTCGCCGCCGGCCTACCGGTTCCCGTTCCTGGCCGAGTCGCCGGTGCTGATGCAGGCGCTGGCGCGGCTGGGCATCACCGTCATGTCGGTCGATGCCGGCGCGGAAGACTGGCTGCCCGATCAAACCCCGCAGATGCTGACGGACAAGCTGCTGGGCCAACTCGCCAAAAGCGGCGGCGGCATCGTGTTGCTGCACGACGCCCAAGACCAGACCGCCCGCGCGCTGCCCACCCTGTTGAAGGCGCTGCGCACGGCGGGCTACCGGGTCGTGCACCTGCGTTGGTGACCGAGCCCGCGCGCGAGGGGCTCGCCCGCGGCGGGCCGTTGGGGCGTCAGACCTTGGGCATCACGGCCACCAGCTGGTCCAGCGTGGCCTCGCGGTAAGGCGCGCAGAGCTGGTCGACATAGGCTTTGTGCGTGGGCAGGCCGGCGATGGTGCGTGACACCTTCACCTGGATGTCGCTCAGGAAGTTGTTCAACTCCTGGCGGCCCATCAGGTCGGCCACCGGGTGGTAGCGCTCGGGCGTGATGCCCTGGCCCATCATGACCTGCACCCACGAGTTCTCGGCGAAGAGCTCGTCGCTCGGGCGGAACACGCGCGCCGTCTCACGGAACAGCTGGATGCGGTGTTGCAGCGAGGGCAGGATGTTCATCTCGCGCACGTGCTTCCACAGCGCGGAGTCGGTGCGCTCGTTCACGTGGTAATGCAGCACGATGAAGTCGCGGATGTGCTCCAGCTCGCGCTTGGACTGCAGGTTGAACTCGTCCACATCGCCCTGGCTGACGCCGCCGGCCGGGAACAGCTGCATGAGCCGGATGGCCGCGCGCTGGATCAGGTGGATGCTGGTGGACTCGAGCGGCTCCACGAAACCGCTGGCCAGGCCCACGGCCACGCAGTTGCGCTCCCACACCTTGTTGCGCTGGCCGGGCGTGAACTTGATGAGGCGGGGCGCGGTGATGAGTTCGCCCTCGACGTTCTGGCGCAGCATGTCGGGCGCGTCGGCGTCGCTGAGTTCCTTGCTGCTGTAGACCAGCCCGTTGCCCACGCGGTGCTGCAGCGGAATGCGCCACTGCCAGCCGAAGGGGTGGGCGATGGAGCGGGTGTAGGGCCAGGGGTCGCGCACCGAGGTGGTTTGCACGGCCACCGCGCGGTCGCACGGCAGCCAGTACGACCAGTCTTCATAGCCCACTCCCAAGGCCTCGCCCAGCAGCAGCGAGCGAAAGCCAGTGCAGTCGATGAACAGGTCGCCTTCGATGCGGCTGCCGTCTTGCATCTGCAGCGCGGCGATGTCGCCGTCGCGCTCCGGTCCGGCCTCCGGCCCGTGCTTGAGCACCTGGGCGATCTTGCCCTCGATGCGCTTCACACCGTAGCCCTCGCTCATGGCGCGCAGGTACTTGGCGTAGCGGGTGGCGTCCAGGTGGTAGGCGTAGTTCAGGCCGTTGCGCGGCACGTGGGCGAAGCGGTTGGCGAAGGCGGCCACCGTTTCGGGGTTGTAGTCGGTGTAGGTCTTGGCCAGGCCCTCGGCGCGGCCCTTGAGCCAGAAGTGCTGGAAGCCAGCGCTCCAGTGGTCGTTGCCGGTGGTGCCGAAGGAGTGGAAGTAGTCCTGCCCGATGTCCTTCCAGCCCTCGAAGTTGATGCCGAGCTTGAAGGTCGCGTTGGTGGCGGCCATGAACTCGGCTTCGTTGATGCCGAGCAGGTTGTGGAAGGTGTGCAGGGCCGGGATGGTGGCCTCGCCCACGCCGACGGTGCCGATCTCCTCGGACTCGACGAGCTTGATGTCCAGCCGCTTGCCCAGCAGCTTGCTCATCAGGGCGGCCATCATCCAGCCGGCGGTGCCGCCGCCGGCGATGACGACGCGGTGGAAAGACTTCATGGCGGTGTTCATCATCGTTTGAGCTGGTTCAGGAGTTGGGTGCGGGCCTGGCGCGACAGGGTTTCGTCGATGGGCCCCAGCACGCCGCGCGCCGGCGGCGGGATGTGGGCCCAGGTGTCGTCATCGGCCTCGAAGATGAAGTGCTGGAAATGCTGCTGCCAGATGCGGCGCTCTTTCTCGGGCAGGTCGCGCAGCGTCATCAGCGCCAGGCGCAGGGCGGTCAGCGGCGAGTCGACGTGCTCGGGCGTCTGCCGCCACCAGGCGTTGATGAGCAGGTTCACCGGCGCCAGGCCCTCCACGTGGTGGAACCACATGCTCGGGATGAAGAGCGCGTCGCCGGGCTCCATCTCGGCCACTTCGGCCGCTTCCAGCGCGCGGGAGAAGCGGGGGAAGCGTGCGAGGTCGGGCTGCGCGAAGTCCACCAGGCTGACCGGCTGGCCGGCGGGTGTGGGGTCCAGCGGGCCGAGGTAGAGGTTGTGGATTTGCTCGGGCGGAAACAGCGTGAAGCGCCGGCGCCCGGCGGCCACCACGGCGAGGTTGTCCGGCAGGTCGTAGTGCGCGGCGATGCGAGTGCGGTTGCCCAGCCACAGGCTGACGAGCGCGTCGCGGTCGCCCAGGCCCATCAGGTTGGCATCCAGGAAGCCGGGCATCACCGCGTCCACGGTGGTGGAGCCCACGTAGAGGCCCGGTGCCTGCGGGTTCTGGGCCACACCCAGCAGGCCGGAGAGCACCTGGTCCAGCGTAGCGCTGAAGCGGTTGAAGTTGAAGTCGGTCAGCGTGTCGTCGGCATAGAACACGCGGCCCTGGGCCTCCGGTGCGAGCTGAAACAGCCCCACCCGCACACCGTTGTACTGCGCCATCAGGTAGCGGGCCAGGGCTTCGTCGGACTGGCGCGCCGCCTGCACCACCGGCCAGTGCGCAAAACCGCCACGCACGAGGTAGGGGCGATCGGCCGTCAGCAGCTCGGCGGGGAGGGCGTTCGGGTCGAAGGGCCCGGTCCAGGTGGGTACAGCTCGCATGGAAATCTCAAGGCAGGGCGCATCTCGGCTGCCCGAGCCGGCCAACGTCATCGTTGGACGAGGGGCTCATCCGCGGGCACGCTCCAGCAGCACCGGCAGCTGCGCCAACGACGCAATCTGCATGTAGATGGGCAGCAGGTGTCCTTCGCGCGCCAGCGCTTCCAGCGCCTCGCCAGGCAGGGCATGCAGCCGCTCTTCATGGATGGTGAACAGGCCCGTCAGGCGGTGCTGTTCGCCGCTGGGCGACTCGATGTCGATGACGAAAGGCTCCAGCAGCTGGTGGCGCGTCAGCGCTTCGATGAAAAGGGGCAGCTGCTGGGCGTGGGCATGCAGGTGCTCCATCAGCTGGACGATGTGGTCCAGGTGGTCGCTGAAGCCGCCGTGCGGCATGAACAGGGCCGTGCCCACTTCGCCTTCTTCCGGGCGCACGATGCGCGGGCTGTCCAGGTCGATGTGCAGCTGCAGGCTGTCGTCCGGGCCGCGGCCGATCAGGAAGGGGTCGCGCTGCAGTGCCATGGGCATCACCGGGGCATCCCAGCCTGTGGGCGTCAGGAACAGGTTCTGGCCCTCTTCCAGGCCGAACAGCGCCACGGGCTGGAAGCCGGCGTTGGTGCCTTGGCCTTCCACCAGTTGGAACACGATGGGGAAGTGCGCCTGCAGCTGGCGGAACTCAGCCGGCAGGGCCAGCGCCGATTGGCGGGCATCGCCCAGGTGCGCCGCACGCTCAGTGTGGATGCGCAGGTGGCGGTGGGTGACGTTGTCGAGCAGGGCGGGTTTCATGCGGCAGAGCGGTGGATGTGGTCGATGAGCGCACGGTGGCCGGGCAGGCCGGGCACCATGCGGCGGGCCTGGCGGGTGGCCTCGTCGAAGCAGGCCTGTGCGGCTTGCAGTTTGTCGGCAGGCAGGGCCTGGGTGTCAGGGCGGAAACCCATGCCGTACAGCACGTACTGGTAGCTGGCCGAGGGGAACACCTCGTCGAGCCGACCGAAGTCGTGCCGGGCCGGGGCGCGCAGTTGCCACTGGGGCAGCAGTTCACGCAGGCGCTCGGGCCAGCTGGCGGGGTCGCGGTGGGCGCGCCAGTAATCGCTGTCGTCACGCTGGGTCAGCGCGTAGTGCAGCTTCAGGAAGTCGATGACGCGGGCCCAGCGGTAGCGGAAGTCGTCGTTGTAGCGGCGGGCCACGGCGTCCATGGTTGCGCGGGTCATGGGGAACTCTTCGCACAGGCGCTGGGCGGCCAGTTCCACCAGTGCCAGGGCCGAGGCCTCGAGGGGCTCGATGAAGCCGCTGGCCAGGCCCACGGCCAGGCAGTTGCGCACCCAGAACTGCGTGCGGTAGCCGGGGTCGTAGCGGATGGGGCGGGGGGCGGGCCGCTCGGCCGGCGCGCCGGTGGCATCCAGGTAGGCCTGCAAGGCGGCTTGGGCTTCGTCTTCGGTGGCATGGGCGCGCGAGAACACGCAGCCCACACCGCGCCGGTGCGGCAGCCCGATGTCCCAGAACCAGCCCTTGGCCCACGCGGTGGCGATGGTGCAGGTGGCAATCGGCGTGTCGGCCTGCGCGTAAGGCACTTGCACGGCCAGGGCGGCGTCGTTGAACAGCACCTCGCGTTCGCTTTGGAGCGGCACGCCGAAGTGCTCGCCGATCAGGCGGGCGTGCAGGCCGGAGCAGTCGATGAACAGGTCGGCCGTCAGGTCGCCATGGGCGCGGGTGCGCAGCGCGGCGATGTCGCCGGCACGGGCGTCGGTGTCGTGGCCGATCACGGCCTCGACGTGGTCCACCACATGGCGCACGCCGAGGTGTTGCACGGCGTGTTCGCGCAGCATCTGGCCGAAGAGGCCGGCGTCGAAGTGGTAGGCGTAGTTGCTGACGGCGCCGAACGCGGGGGTCTGCACCTGCTTGGGCGCGCGGCCGGCTTCGCAGACCTGCACCGAGGGGCTCACCACGTCGGCAAACGGGCGCTCCGGGGCGCTGGCCAGCCAGCCCTGCACGAGCTCGGCGTCGCCCCAGCCCACGGGCAGCATGAAGGGGTGGTAGTAGCGGTCGCCGGGCGTGCCGGCGTCGCCGCGGGCCCAGCCGTCAAAGCGCGAGCCTTGCTTGAACGTGACCTGGCAGCGGCGGATGAATTCGGGTTCAGACAGGCCGATGCGGCGCAGCGTGTCGCGCATCGACGGCCAGGTGCCTTCGCCGACGCCGATGGTCGGCACATCGCTGGATTCAATGAGCGTGATCCGCAAGCTTTGGCCGTGTTCAGCCGCCAGCAAACCGGCCACCAGCCAGCCCGCCGAGCCGCCGCCCAGCACCACCACGTCACGCAGTCTGTCGTTCACGATCCGGTCCCCACAATGAAAAAGGGCCGCTCTCGCGGCCTCGCCAAACGGGCGAACAAGGACGGTGCCCCAGAGTGCGAACACCGCCGAACCAGACTGTGCCTGAGCTCAGGCGCCGGGGGCCCCCCGACTTACCTTGACTCGGGCCTGAAGCAGGGCGGCCGGAGCCACCCTCAGGTGTGTGTTCGTGAAGCGGGCCGAAGCCCGCCGTTCTGGCGGAGATGCGTCAAGCCGGCGCGACGCGCGGCCTGACGCACTCCCTCATCAGAACTTGTAGCGAGCGCCGATCATGAAGCGACGGCCCAGCTGGGTCACCGCGCCGATCTGGTTCTCGTTGCGCAGGTGGGTGCGCGTGTACTGGTCCGTCAGGTTGATGGCTTCGAACTGGAACCGCAGGTTCTTGTCGTAGCTGTAACCCAGGCTCATGTCCAGCTGACCGAACGGCTCGACGTACAGCGGCTGAGCGCCTTCCTGACCACCGAAGTTGGCTGCCAGGAACTTGCCGCGCCAGTTGTAGGCCAGGCGGGCCGAGTAGGTCGTGTCTTCGTAGAAGCCCACCAGGTTGCCGGAGTCACCCAGGCCCACCAACACGTCGGTTTGTGCGCCGACCTTGTTGTTGTTGTAGGTCAGGTTGGACTTGACCTTGGTGAAGTTCGCCGAGACGCCGAAGCCGGTGTTGCTGAAGATGTGCTGCGCATTCAGCTCGATACCGCTGAGCTTGCTGGTGCGCTGGTTGTTCTGGAACGTGCCCATCTGGAACACCAGCAGCGGATCGCCCGGCTGGGCCGTGATCGTCTTGGCTGCAGCGTCCACACCCGGCTGACCGGCGAAGTTGGCGAAGATGTAGTCGCGGATGCAACCGGAGTCGTTCGCCGTGCACTTGCCGACCTGGATGGCCTTTTGGTAATACGCGCCACCGATCGGGGTGGTGATGCCCGGGATGGTTTGCGGCGAGATGACGGCTTCGTTGTAGTCCTTGATGGACTTGCGGAAGTAGCTGGCCGCGACGTAGCTGCTCTTGGCGTAGTAGTACTCCGCCGAGAAGTCCAGGTTGTTGGACTGCAGGGGCTTCAGGTCGGGGTTGCCCACCGAGCCGCTGCCACCGTCGATGCGGGCCAGGCCGTTCAGCGTGCGACCACCCTGGATGGCGTTCCAGCCCGGGCGACCGATGGTCTTGCCGTAGCTGGCGCGCAGCTTGATGTCGCTGCTCAGGTCGGCGCTCCAGTCGATGGAGGGCAGGGCGTAGCCGTACTTGCCATCACGCGACGCGTTGGTCGTGCCGTTGAAGGTGATGGGAATTTCGTTGGCGGACACCCAGCGCACGGTCGACGGCACCGATTCCACGCTCGGCGAATGCACCTTGGTGCGCTCGTAGCGCAGGCCGGCCGCCAGGTCCATCGGCACGCCCCAGTCCCAGGCCAGGTTGTACTGGCCGAAGATGGCTTGCGACTTTTCCGTGGTGTTGTAGTCGTCGGTGAAGTTGAACGACGCCTTCAGCAGCGAGTCCGAGCCCAGGGCCTTGATGGCGGCCGCGCGCAGGTCTTCGAAGTTGAAGTAGAAGAAGTTGTTGAACAGACGCGGATCGCTCGAGCCGGGGATGCGGCTGAAGTACTTGCTGATCGAGTCCACCTTCCAGATGTCGTCCGGCATCGCGGCGGGGCCGCCGGCGGCGCCTGCACCCCAGGTGTCGCGCTGCACGTTGGCGAAGGCCGAGCGGTTCTTCACGTCGGTCAGGGCCAGACCGAAGTCCAGGCTGCTGTCGCCGTCGATCTTCCAGTGGCCCTTGGTCTGCAGCTGGCTGACCTGGTTCTTCTGGTAGCTGTTGCCGAACACCGAGCCCTGCAGCTCTTGCTTGGCCGGATCCAGGGCGCCGCCCTTGATCATCAGCACCGGGAACTTGTTGCTGAAGTCGACCGAGGTGTCGCCACGGTTCTGGGACGCGGTGCCCAGGGTGACGGCCGTGCCCAGCGGGTCGTTGGCGCCGGAGGTGGCGGTGGAGTGGTGGGCGTCCAGGTCGAAGCTCAGCGCGTCGGTGGCGGTCCACTTCAGGTTGAAGCCGATCTGCTGGTTCTTGTTCTTGGTCTGGATGCGCGAGGCACCCATGGCCACGTCAGAGTTCGCGCCAGGGATGCGCTCGCCGTAGATGATGGGCGAGGAGGGCGAGCCGGTCTGGTACTCACCGAACTGACCGCCGTAGTTGAACCAGGCGGAGATGTCGTTGCGGCGCTGACGGAACTTCTGCTCCGACATGACGAAGTCCAGCGTGCCGAGCAGGTCCTTGCTGGGCTTGAACTGCATGACGAGCTGACCGTTCAGGCGCTCGCGGTGCACGCCGGTGAACGAGTAGTTCATGTTCTGCGGCACGCTGTAGATCGAGCCGGCGGTCGGACGGTTCTTGATGTCGCCCGACGAAGCCGGCGGCAGGCCGCCCCAGGCGGCGTGCGAGCCACCCCAGTCGTTGTCGACGATGCCGTCGAAGCTCTTCCAGCCGCTGCTGACGTTGGCTTGCGAGTAGCCGGAGTCACGGACCTGGTAGGTGCCCATCAGCGCGATGCCGAAGGTGCCGTCGTTGGTTTGCGTGCTGTAGATGCCGCTCAGCTCAGGCGTGGCGTTCTTGCCTTGCTCTTCGCCCGGCAGGCGACGGGCCGACTGGTCGCTGACCAGTTTCACGCCGACTTGCGCGATGGTGTCCTTGGTGTCCAGCGGGCGCGGGGTGCGCACGTTGATGGTGGCACCCATGCCGCCCGTGGGGCTGCTGGCGCGGCTGGTCTTGTAGACCTCCAGGGCCGCGACGCCGTCGGATGCGAGGTTGGAGAAGTCGAACGAGCGCGAGCTGGGAGCGCTGCCGTCGAGGCTGGCGCCGGGCATCTGGCGGCCGTTGAGCAGCACCAGGTTGAAGTCGGGGCCCATGCCGCGCACCGTGATGCGGGTGCCTTCACCGTTGGCACGGTCGATGGACACGCCGGAGATGCGGCTCAGCGATTCCGCCAGGTTGGTGTCGGGGAACTTGCCGATGTCTTCGGCCACGATGCCGTCCACGAGACCGGACGACGAACGCTTCAGGTTGACCGAGGTTTCCAGCGACTTGCGGATGCCGGTGACGATGACCGTTTCCAGTTGCGTGGTGCCAGCGAGTGCCTGCGAGGCGACGGTGGAGGGGGTCGGCGGCGAGCCGGGGGGCTGGGCGGGACCTTGGCCAGGGCCTTGGGCCTGAACAGCGGCGCTCGCAAACAGCAGGCCGCTAGCAGTGGCCAGAGTGGTGCGGCGAAGGGCAGGGCGAAGCTGTCTCATTCACGTGTCTCCAGAGTTGTGGATCTTGTCGATTGGCGCTCGGTCAGGAGCTGAAAGCGCTTTCAAGAATACGTCATTGGCAGCGCTTTCAACCTAGGCAACACCCGCAGTCTGCGGCGCGGCCGCAACGCGGCGCGAGCCCGAAACAGGGGGCGCGCACCACGGGGTGTGGGGTGGGTCTTACAGGGGGCAGCCCGGTGAGCCCACCCGCCTCGGGCGAGGCGTGCTGGGTTGAAAGCGGTCCTTGACGGCGGTCAATGAAAGCGCTTTCAGATAACTATGCGCGGCGTCCGGAGGCTCGGCCACATGGTTTTCCCGCCCTGCGCAACACTCCGGCTCACCGGGCTGCGGGGGCGGGGCAGTGCTGCGTCAGCGGGACAGGCGGCGGGTGCTTTCCCGGGCCACCAGTTCGGGGCCGGGCAGGTGGGCTTTGGGCTGGCCGCCGCTGAGCATGGCCAGCATGGCGTTGGCCGCTTCCACGCCCACTTCGTACACCGACTGGCGCACGCTGGTGAGCGGCGGCATGGCGTAGCGGGCCATGATGAGGTCGTCGAAGCCCACCAGAGAGACGTCGTCCGGCACCCGCAGGTTGCGCCGGTGCAGGCCCAGGCAGGCGCCGATGGCCATCTGGTCGTTGGACGCAAACAGCGCGGTGAACGGCGCGTCGCGCTCCAGCAGGCGGCTCACCGCCAGCATGCCGCCGGCTTCGGTGTAGTCGCTCTGCACGATGAGGTTGGGGTCCACCGCGATGCCGGCGCCGGCCAGGGCGTCGAAGTAGCCGTTCTGGCGCTCCACCGCGTCGTCGTGCATGAGGTCGCCGGCGATGAAGGCGATGCGCCGGTGCCCCTGGTCGATCAGGTGCTGGGTGGCCAGACGCGCGCCTTCGCGGTTGTCAAAACTGAAGCTGAACAGTTGCGGGCCCGCCAGTTGGCGGCCCACCACCACCACCGGCAGGCTGTCGGCCACGGTGGCGAGTTCGGCGTCGGGCATGCGCCCGGCCAGCACGATGACGCCGTCCACCCGGCGCGAGAGCAGGGTCTCGATGGCCTTGCGTTCGTCGTCTTCGTTCCAGTTGCCGGACACGAACAGCGGCACGTAGCCGGCGCGCTCGAGTTCTCGTTCGATGCCCAGCAGGGCTTCGCCGTAGAACGGGCTGGAGATGATCTGGGTGACGACGCCGATGGACAGCGTGCGCCCGCCGGCGAGCCCGCGGGCCACCGGGTTGGGCCGGTAGCCGAGGTCCTGGATGGCGGCTTGCACCGCGTCCTTTTTGGCCTGGCTCACCGCCGCCGTGCCGTTGAGGATGCGCGACACGGTGCTGGGCGAGACCCCAGCGGCTTCGGCCACCTGTTCCAGGGTGACGACACCGTCCGGGCGGCTCAAAGACGCTTTCTTGGCGGGGGGCTGCTTGGCGTTCATCGTGTGCGGCGGGCGAAAGGGGAAGTGTAGGCGCCGTCGCCGCGCACAGCGTCAGGCCCGGGCGGCCGGTTTCGCGGCGGCCCGGGCTCGGTGCTTTACAGCTTGGTGAACTTGATCCAGTTCAGGTTCCAGCCGCCCTGGGCCGCGAACACGCCGACGTTGTAGGTGCCGGCATTGATGTTCACGGTGTGGGAGATGGTGGTCCAGTTCTGCCAGCCGCCCGTGGCGGGCACCGCCAGCTGACCCAGCTGGATGCTGCCCGCATTCAGGTCCAGCGACAGTCGGCCACCGCCGGCACTGGCCACGCGGTATTCCACCTTGTAGGTGCCGCTGGTCGGGAAGCTGATGCTGTTGTAGGCCATCCAGTCGTTGGTGTCGATCCAGCCGACGTCTTGTCCGCCTTCGGAGCAGGCTTCCAGCTGCACGCCGGCCATGGCGCTGAACGACTCGGCCTCGATCTGGCGCGACCAGGCGGCGGAGGCCTTGGACACGATGATGGAGGTGGCGCGGTCGTTGAAGGCTTGGTCGACCAGGCAGCCGGAGTCGGCGGTGCGCACGACGCTGGCGCCGGTGAAGTTGTCACCATCGAACAGCTGCACCTTGTAGCCAGCGTTCACGCGCAGCGACGACAGGTCGTTGTCGCGGATGCCGCGGGCCTGCAGTTGGGCCAGCGTGTAGCTGCCTTCGGGCAGGGCGGCCGAGTAGCCGGCGTAGTTGCAGTCCTGGTAGACCGTGGCCACGCCGGTGGCGGGGGCGTAGACGCGCACGTAGTCCACGTACATCTTGGCCGGCAGCGCGGCGGCGTTGATGTTGAAGCCCGGCCAGTTGCCACCGACGGCGAAGTTCAGCAGCAGGAAGAAGTCTTTCTGGAATTCATCGGTGCCGTTGATGCCGTTGGCGATGTTGACCTCGTGGTACTTGGTGCCGTCCACGTACCAGCGGATGGCGCTCGGGTCCCACTCCACGGCGTAGACGTGCCAGTCGGTCACGGAGGTGGCGATGTTGCCGCCGTAGGACGCGTACTGGCCGTTGTTGTCTTGCCAGTGGATGGTGCCGTAGACCTTGTTCTCGTCGTTGATGTGCTCCATCACGTCGATCTCGCCGGAGGCGGGCCAGCCGACCTGGGGCAGGTTGGCGCCCAGCATCCAGAACGCCGGCCACGCGCCCATGAAGGACGGCAGCTTCATGCGCGCTTCCATGCGGCCGAACTTGAAGGTCTTCAGGCCCTGCGTCTTCATGCGGGCCGAGGTATAGGCCATGCCGCCGAAGCTTTCGCGCTTGGCGGTGATGACCAGGGCGTTGTTCTCGATGGTGGCGTTTTCGCGGCGGTAGTACTGCTGTTCGTTGTTGCCCCAGCCGCCGGCACCGGTTTCAAACACCCAGTTCGGGCCGATGCTGCCGTTGAACTCGTCACTCCAGATCAGTTGCCAGGACTGAGCCTGGGCCAAGGCGGCCGAGGCCATCAACAGCCCGGCCAGGGCCGGCCGAACGAGGGATCGCATGAATCGCATGTCTGTCTCCAACAAGGGGTTGTGGTGCCCGCCGCCTGTGTCGGCGACTTGAAAGCGCTTTCAACGTTAAGCGGACGTGCACCGGAGTGGCAACACCTGCGTGTGCCCGAAGTGAGGGACGGGGTGACCCGGGGAGTGAGAACCCCAGGCCGGGGTGAGGTGGCGCCCGCAGCGCGCCTCGAACGGAGGCGCGCCGCGGGCGATGCGGGGTTACGGCAGCGCGTTCAACGAGGCACGAACACCGCGCGAGAACGCCAGGCCGTCTTTCTGGTCCCAGTTGATGGACCAGGTCATCACGCCGCGCAGCGTGGGGTAGGCCACCGGCGGCTTGATGGCGCCGCACTGCGTGAGCTTGGTCAGGCAGTTCAGCGCGGCCGTGATGGTGGCCACGCTGGCCAGGCCGCTGTTGGCCGACGACGGGCCACTGGGCAGCCCGAACGCCACCTGATCCGGCCGCAGGCCCTTGAAGACGTACGCGCCGGTGCCGTTGTTGGTGGTGAAGCCCTCGATCAGCATGCGGCTGGCCGCTACCAGCATGTCCGCGCTGCCCTCGGCCAGGCCCTGCGTGCTGTAGGGCGTGTAGACCGCGCCGTTGTTGTAGTACTGCACGTGCAGCATGTTCAACTCGTTGCGCAGGCCGTCGATGATGGGCAGGTAGGCCCCCCAGATGCCGCTGTAGGCCACGTAGCCGCCCTGCACATACGGGTGCTCGGGCGCCATCGACAGGTAGAAGCCGCTGCCGATGCGGGCCTTGAGCTGCTTGACCGCCGTCACGAGGTTGGTCTGGATGGCCGCGCCCGACGTCACGCCCGCACCGCTTTCCAGGTCGAGGTCGATGCCGTCGAAGCCGTACTTGCGCAGGATGGCTTCCACGCTGTTCACAAAGTTCGTCACCTGCGTGGCGTTGTTCAGCGTGACCGTGCCGTTCTGGCCGCCGAACGACAGCACCACCTTCTTGCCCTTGGCGCGCGCGGCGGCCACGTCGGCGATGAACCGGCTTTCGCCCCCGGATCCGCCGTCGAGGTTGAACGCGATGTTGCCGTTGCCGGCGTCGTCGGCGAAAGCGACCACGATGACGTCGTAGTCGCTCGACACCTGGCTGATCGGGAAGGTGGGGCCGGCCGGGTTGGTGAAGTTGTGCCAGTAGCCGATCAGCTGGTGCTTGCCCGGGGCGGGCGCAGGGGAGGGGCTGGGCGCGGGCGTGGGGGCCGGCGTGGGAGCTGGCGTTGGCGCCGGAGTCGGGGCCGGTGTGGGCGCCGGGGAAGGCGCAGGGGTGGGGGCCGGGCTGGGGGCGTTGCCGCCGCAGGCGCCCTGGGAGGTCCAGGGCTGGCCGCTGCCGGTGGGGCCGCTGTTGGTGGCGGGGTCGTTGCCCTGGGTCCACCAGTTGGCCTTGTAGTTCACGTTGGATTTGCTGGCCACTTCACCGCCGTTGTAGGCCTTGGTGCTGGACCAGCCGGCCGCGCAGCTGCCGCTGGGGGCGGGCGTGGGCGCAGGTGTCGGCGCCGGGGTGGGCGCGGGGGTGGGGGCGGGCGTCGGGGCAGGTGTGGGTGCCGGAGAAGGCGCCGGGCCGGCGGCCACGCCCATGTCGGTCCAGAGCGAGGCGTTGGTGGGGTTCCAGCCGGTGGAGGCGTAGTCGGTCTGGTTGACCAGAGCCTTGTAGACGTGGCCGTTGTAGGTCACCAGGGTGCCGGCGGCGTAGTAGGTGTCGGCCTTCCAGGCGGGGTAGGTTTGGGCGTGGGCCACGGCAGCCAGGGCCAGCGTGGCGGCAGCGGCCCAGACGCGGGCGGTGGTGGGCAGCGGGGGGCGGGTGATCATGGGTGGGCTCCTTGCGGGGTGAACAGTCCGGTGTCGGCCGTCCGAGTGAATGAGCGCAGCGCGCAGGGCAACGCCGCACGGCCACCCCAGGGCGGCCGTGCGGTGCAACCGGGCCGTGACGGCCCGTTGCGTTCAGAGAGGCTTCAGAGAGGCTTCAGAGAGGCGGTGGGCCGCTTACTTCCAGGGTGCGTTCTGCAGCGCCGGGTCGTCCACCAGGTTCAGCAGGCCGGCGGCCTTCTTGCCGATGGCGCCGGGCGAGGCCAGCGGCGCGCTGCCGCAGGTGCCGGTGGCCGTCTTGAGGGCTTGCCACAGCATGGCGCCGTCACGCGGGTTCTTGTTCGCCGAGGTGCTGGTGACCACGGCGTTCAGGTAGCGCTCCACCGAGTACGGCTGGTTGATGTTGGTGCCGTAGCTGTTCTGCAGGATGACCGAGCCGGTGCACTGGGCGTCGGCGTTGTTCACCACCAGTTGGCCGCCGCTCCAGCCTTCGGGGGCCGTCTCGAAGCCAATGGACACGATGGTGCTGCTCGGGAACATCTGGCGGTAGGACTTCCAGGCCGTCACACCGTCGTAGTGCTCGAAGCGCGCGTCGTAGCTCATGATGTTGACGATGTTGAACGCCGTCTTCAGCGCCGGGTAGGCGTTGACGAGCAGGCGCTCACCGCCGGCCTTGCCGCCCCAGTAGCTTACGCCCACGCCCGCGCACTGCGGGTCGTTGGCGGTGGCGCCGGTGCAGTCCGAACCCGACGACCAGGCGGCCACGGTCAGGATGCGGCCGCCACCGGCCAGGTCCACGGCCTTGCGCATGGCCTTCACCGCGCCGGCGTAGGCGTCGGTGGTGATGCCGTCGACTTCGTAGTCCACATCCAGGCCGTCAAAGCCCACGTCCTTCATGATGTTGGCCAGGGCGGTGATGGTCGGGCCGCTGCCGGCGTGGCCTTCCGCCGAGAGGGTGCCCCAGCTGTTGTAGGTGGCGCCGCCCACGGCCAGGATGACCTTCATGTTGCGGGCGTGCAGCACGTCGATGGCGGCCTTGATGTCCGACGGCCGGCCATTGAAGTTGATGCCGGTGCCCGACCAGTTGTTGGCCGCCATGCCGCCCCACGTGAAGTTGGGCTGCGCGAACGCGGCCACCACGTGGGTGTAGTTGGCCGGAATGCGGGCGAAGTTGCTGGCCTGAAACACCTGGTTCAGGTTCTTGCCGGTGGCATCGAACCAGTTGTCGCTCCAGCTCGGGTAGTAGACGGTGTAGGCGCGGCCGTTCTGGTTGGCCGACTTGGCGGCCGGGTCGCTCAGCCCCGGGGCCGGGGCGGGCGAGGGAGCCGGGCTCGGAGAGGGGCTGGGGCTGGGCGAGGGGCTCGGCGAGGGTGTCGGGCTGGGCGTGGGCGCCGGTGTGGGGGCGGTGGAGCACGCGCCTTGCGAGGTCCAGGGCTGGCCGCTGCCGGTGGGGCCGCTGTTGGTGGCGGGGTCGTTGCCCTGGGTCCACCAGTTGGCCTTGTAGTTCACGTTGGATTTGCTGGCCACTTCACCGCCGTTGTAGGCCTTGGTGCTGGACCAGCCGGCCGCGCAGCTGCCGCTGGGGGCGGGCGTGGGCGCAGGTGTCGGCGCCGGGGTGGGCGCGGGGGTGGGGGCGGGCGTCGGGGCAGGTGTGGGTGCCGGAGAAGGCGCCGGGCCGGCGGCCACGCCCATGTCGGTCCAGAGCGAGGCGTTGGTGGGGTTCCAGCCGGTGGAGGCGTAGTCGGTCTGGTTGACCAGGGCCTTGTAGACGTGGCCGTTGTAGGTCACCAGGGTGCCGGCGGCGTAGTAGGTGTCGGCCTTCCAGGCGGGGTAGGTCTGGGCGCTGGCGCTGAGCGCAAACGCGGCGGCGGTGATGGCGGCGAGGCGGCGCAGCTGGTGCGCGGAGATGCCGGAAACGGGCTTCTTCATGGCGAGTCGGTCCTTGACTGAATGGGTGCAAACGGTTCGTGCGGGCAGGGCTCCTGGCTCGGAGCCCTGGCGGGCGTCGCCTGCCCCTCCGAGCAGACGGTGTGAGCTGGCTCCAACTGGTATGCATCCAGTTTGCGACTGCGACCACCTCTTAGATACCACTTTGCGACCGGTGAGGCGGGGCGTCAGCGGTGGAAACCCGAAATCGGGTGACAAAACGTTGTCATCCTGGGGTTTCTAGGGGGATAGCGGCGTTTCCTGCCCCGTTCTGCGCGGTTCAGCCTTCGTGGCCACGGGGCCTAGGGTTTGTGCTGCTGGGGCCTGCACCGGCATGAAGCACAATCTTGAAAGCGCTTTCAAGACCATGTCCCAGCTCCCCAACCTCCCCCGTCGCCACCTGCTGGCTGCCGCCTTGGGCGGCGCCACCGGCTGGGCGCGCGCCAAAGACCTGCCGCCGCTGACCGTGGCCGCGTTCCCGCTGGTGGACGTCATCGCCAAGGACCTGCTCAAGGGCTGGGCGCAGAGCCACCCGGAGGTGCGCACCCAGGTCATCAGCCGCCAGTACGACGACCACCACACGGCGATGACGACAGCGTTATCCACCTCCGGCCACCTGCCGGACGTGATCGCGCTGGAAACCAGCTACCTCGGCCGGTTCTCACTGGGCACCGGGCTGGAAGATTTGTCGGCGCCCGCCTTCGGCGCCGAGCGGTTCAAAGACCGCTTCGTGCCCTTCGCCATCGACACCGCCCGCAACCGCCAGGGCGCCATCGTCGCCATGCCCACCGACATCGGGCCGGGCTCGCTGTTTTATCGGGCCGATGTGCTGGCCCGCGCCGGGTTGAAGGAAGACGACCTCACCCGGTCTTGGGAAAGCTATGTGGACGCCGGCCTGCAGCTCAAGGCCAAAACCGGCGCCTACCTGATTGGCGATGTGCGCTTGCTCAAGGATGTGGTGGTGCGCGCCGGCACGCCGGCCGGCGAGGGCCAGTTCTTTGACCACCAGCAGCGCCCGCAAATCACCTCGGCCCGCTTCGTGCGCGCGTTCGAGCTGGCCAAGAAGGTGCGCCAGCAGGGGCTGGATGCGCGGGTGGAAGTCTGGTTCAACGACTGGGCCGAGTTGCTCAAGCGCGGCCGCCTGGCCACTGAAATTTCGGGCGGCTGGATGGCCGG
Organism: Pelomonas baiyunensis; assembly: GCF_043555935.1. NCBI lineage: Bacteria > Pseudomonadati > Pseudomonadota > Betaproteobacteria > Burkholderiales > Sphaerotilaceae > Roseateles > Pelomonas baiyunensis. The sequence goes on from NZ_JBIGIB010000005.1 coordinate 196,115, forward strand.
CCAGATGGCCAATTGGGTCGCGCCCGACACCGCCGGCAAGTGGCGCGTGGCGCAGCTGCCCGAAAACACCTTCTGCTCGTACGGCGGCACCTACTACGCCATCCCGCGCCGCTCGGCGCCGGAGAAAAAGCAACTGGCCTGGCAGCTGATCCAGGAGATGACGCTGGACCGCCAGCGCCAGCTCGACGCCTTCCGCTCGCAAGACGCCTTCCCCGCGCTGTTGGCCGCGCAGGACGACGCCTTCTTCGACCAGCCCGTGCCCTTCCTCGGCGGCCAGCGGGCGCGCGTGCTGTGGCGCGACGCCGCCCGCCGCATTCCTGTGGTGCGCATGCACAAGCAGCAGAAGTTTGCCGACGAGGTGGTCAACGCCGAACTCGACAACGTGCTGGAGTACGGCAAGCCCATCCCGCAGGCGCTGGAAGACGCCCAGGCCCTGCTTGTTCACCGGGCGAATCGCTGATGAGTTTCCGCATTCCTGCCTCCTGGGCGCCGTACCTGCTGGTCAGCCCCTTCCTGATCCTGTTCGCGGTGTTCGGCCTGTTCCCGCTGCTGTTCTCGCTGTGGCTGGCGTTCCAGTCGTGGGAGCCCACCAGCGGCATCGAGGCCATGCAGTTCGTGGGCCTGGATAACTTTGTGTTCGCGTTGACCGACCGCTGGTTCTGGAAGTCGCTGAAGAACACCCTCTGGCTGGCAGTCGCCACCGGCGTGCCGCAGCACCTGGTGGCGCTGCCGCTGGCGGTGTTCCTGCACCAGGCACTCAAGCGCTGGCGCGGCGTGCTGTCGGGCGCGTACTTCCTGCCCTACATCACCTCCACCGTGGCGATTGCCATGCTGTTCGGCTCGCTGTTTTCCACCGACTACGGCCTCGTCAATCAGGCGCTGCACGCGATGTTCGGCATGGAGCACATCAACTGGATGCGCTCGCCCGAGGCCATCAAGCCGGCGGTGGCGATCGTCGTGTTCTGGCGCTACGTGGGCTTCAACCTCGTGCTGTACCTGGCTGCGCTGCAAACCATCCCGCACGACCTGTACCAGGCCGCCAAGCTGGACGGCGCCGGCCCCTGGCAGCAGTTCCTGCGCATCACGCTGCCGGGCCTCAAGCCCATGATCCTGTTCGGCGTGACGCTGTCGGTCATCGGCGGGCTGCAGCTGTTCGAAGAGCCCTTCATCCTCACCAACGGCAAGGGCGGGGCGGATCAGCAAGCCATGACGGTGGGCATCTACCTCTACCGCCTGGCGTTTGACTTCTCGGACTTTGGCGGCGCCAGTGCCCTGGCCTGGATCATGTTCGGCGTCATCGCCGCCATGACCTGGCTCACGAACAAGGCGTTCGCCGATCGGCAGGTGCAGGCATGAAGCACACCTCCAAATGGCTGGCCTACGGGCTTGTGGGCGTCGGCGCGCTCATCATGCTGGCGCCGTTCTATTTCATGTTCGTGTTCGCCACGCAGTCGCGCACCGACATCTTCAACGTGCCGCCGCCGCTGTTCTTCAGCAGCGAGTTGCTCAACAACATCGCGGTGCTCACCACCCGTCTGCCGTTCTGGAAGAACGTGGGCTGGAGCTTGTACGTGGGCCTGATGTCCACCGCGCTCACGCTGCTGTTCTGCTCCATGGCGGGCTATGCGTTTGCGATGCTGGAGTTCCGCTTCAAGAAGGCGCTGTTCGCGCTGGTGATGGGCACGATGATGGTGCCGGCCTTCATGAACATGATCCCGATGTTCATGGTCATGGACACGCTGGGCTGGATTGACACCCACCGCGCGCTGTACCTGCCCGGCGCGGCCAGTGCCTTCGGCATCTTCCTGATGCGGCAGTTCGCGGCCAGCACGGTGCCGAAGGAGCTGCTGAATGCCGCACGCATCGACGGCGCCAGCGAGCTGGGAATCTACTGGCGCATCGCGCTGCCGCTGATGAAGCCGGCGCTGGGCACGCTGGGCCTCATCACCTTCATCAGTTCATGGAACAACTTCATGAACCCGCTGATCGTGATGCGCACGGCCGACAACTACACGCTGCCGCTGGCCCTGCGCAGCCTCTTCAGCACCACCAGCACCGAATGGGGTGCGCTGATGGCGGGTTCGGCCATCGCCACGCTGCCGCTCATCGTCCTGTTCATCGTCTCGTCGCGCCAACTCATCGCGGGCCTCACCGCGGGCGCCGTCAAATAAAAACACAACAACCCCTGCCATGTCGCAAGCCCCCCTGCACCTGCAATTTCCGCCCAATTTCGTCTGGGGCGTGGCCACCAGCAGTTTCCAGATCGAAGGTGCCGCACATGAAGCCGGCAAGGGCGAATCCATCTGGGACCGTTTCTGCAAGCAGCCCGGCGTGATCGCCGACGCCAGCGACGGCATCGTCGCCTGCGACCACTTCCACCGCCTGGAAGAAGACCTGGACCTCATCGCCTCGCTGGGCGTGAACGCCTACCGCTTCTCCATCGCGTGGCCGCGCGTGCGCCCGGACGGCCACGGCGCGTTCAACCCCCAGGGCCTGGACTTCTACGACCGGCTGGTGGACGGCCTGAAGGCGCGCGGCATTCAGGCCTGGGCCACGCTCAACCACTGGGACCTGCCGCAAGGCCTGCAAGACCTCGGCGGCTGGAATTCGCGCGACACGGTGCACCGCTTCGTCGAGTACGCCCGCCACGTGAACGACCGCCTGGGCGATCGCCTGGCCGGCATCACCACCCACAACGAACCCTGGGTGGTGGCCACGCTGGGCCATGACAAGGGCATCTTTGCCCCGGGCCTGAAGAGCCGCAAACTCGCCGCCCAGGTGTCGCACCACCTGCTGCTGAGCCACGGCCTGGCGCTGCAGGCGTTGCGGGCGGATGGGGCAAAAAGCCAGCTCGGCATCGTGCTCAACCTCGCCTCCACCGTGCCCGCCACCGCCATGCCGGCCGACGTGGCCGCCGCGCAGCTGGCCGACTCCCACGGCCGCCGCTGGTACGCCGACCCGCTGTTCAAGGGCGAGTACCCCGCCGACGCGCTGGCCGACCTGGGCGCCGACGCGCCCGTGGTGGAAGCCGGCGACATGGCCGCCATCGCCCAGCCCATGGACTACCTCGGCGTGAACTACTACACCCGCTCGGTCGTGTCGGCCAGCGGCGAGGAGTGGAACGCCAAGGGCCGCGGCCTGCCCGTGTCCGACATGGACTGGGAGATCTACCCTCAGGGCCTGACCGACCTCTTGGTGCTGCTCAAGAACGACTACGCCGCGCTGCCGCCGGTCTACATCACCGAAAACGGTGGCGCCTTCAAGGACGATCAGCTCAGCCACGGCCGCGTGCAGGACGACGACCGCATCGACTACCTGCGCACCCACATCGGCGCCGTGGCGAAGGCCATGCAGCAAGGCGTGCCTATGGCTGGCTACATGGTGTGGAGCCTGATGGACAACTTCGAGTGGGCCAGCGGCTACCTCAAGCGTTTCGGCATCGTGCATGTCGACTACGAGACCCTCGCCCGCACGCCCAAGGCCAGCGCGGGCTGGTACCAGCAATTCCTCAAAGACTGGCGCGGCTGAGCCTGGACGCCGCCCCACCTTCACCACAAAGAAAGCACTGGAGACACCATGCCCAAGATCACCCCGGCCCCCAGCCCCTGGCGCCACCTGCTGCCGGCCGTTGCCGCCGTGCTGACCGCCTGTGGCGGCGGCGGCGGTTCGGCCACGGCAGCGCCCACCCCGGCCCCCGCGCCCGCACCCACGCCGGCACCCACGCCGGCACCGGCGCCGGCTCCCACTCCGGCTCCCGCGCCAGCCCCCACGCCCGCACCGGCCCCGTCCACCTGGACGCTGGTCTGGAGTGACGAGTTCGACGACCCCGCCGGCACGGTGCCGAAGGCCGCGAACTGGAACTACGACCTCGGCAACAAGGAAGTCAACGGCTGGGGCAACCACGAGTACCAGTACTACACGTCCAACGCGCGCAACGCGCAGACCGACGGTGCCGGCATGCTCGTGATCACCGCCGAAAAGACCGCCAACCCCGGCCCCTGCTGGAACGACAAGCCCTGCGAGTACACCTCGGCGCGCATCCACACCAACAACAAGGTCGCCTTCACCTACGGCAAGGTCGAGGCGCGCATGAAGCTGCCCACGGGCAAGGGCGTCTGGCCGGCCTTCTGGGCCCTGGGCACCGACCTCGCCACGGCCGGCTGGCCCAAGTCGGGCGAGATCGACATCATGGAGTTCGTGCCGCAGACCCCGAACACGACCTACGGCACGCTGCACGGCCCCGGCTACTCGGGCGCGCAGGGCATTGGCAAGCCGGTGGACCTCGGTGCGCCGGTCATCAACGACTTCCACACGTACACCATCATCAAGCGGCCCAACGAGATCGTTTGGTACGTGGACGGCAAGGAGTACCACCGTCTCACACCGGCCCTGTTGCCGGCGGGGGGTACTTGGGTGTTCGAGAAGCCCTTCTTCGTCATCCTGAACCTGGCCATCGGTGGCGACTGGCCTGGCGCGCCCGATGCGACCACGCCTGCGACGTCGCAGATGAAGGTCGACTGGGTCCGCATCTACAAAGAGAACTGAACCGTTAAAGCTGAAGCGGCGCCCCACGTGGCGCCGCTGTCACATCCGCTTCCGATGAGCCTTGCTGGGCCTGGATGGGCCTCGAAGGGGTCAGTCGAGGCCTCACCGCACACCAGGGAGAACCACCACCATGCGCCGTCACTTGTTTTCATGCCTCGGGGCCGCCGCGCTGCTGGCCTGTGCCTTGCCGCTGCCCACGTGGGCGGGGGCGGTGGCCACGCCCTTCGGCAGCTTCAACGCGCCGGATGGCACCGAAGAGCTCTCGCGCGAGCAGAAGGTCGACGCCCGCACCGGCAAGCCCGCCGGCATGGTGGTGCTCTCCCGCGCGCCCGACACCAAGGCCGTCTACATCGTGGTGTGGAGCTACGCCGAGCCCGATGCCGCCAAGCCCTATGACGCGCTGGACAGCGCGGTCAAGATCGGCAACCCCTTCGACAAGAGCCTGACCCGCGACGCCGCCCAGGCCGTGCAGGTGGGCGGCGTGCCCGGGGCGCGCTACGAGGGCAAGCTGCCCAACGGCCTGCGCGCCGTGAGCTATGTGGCCAACAACCAGGGCCACCGGCTGGTGGTGTTGCTCAAAGGCCCGGCATCCGGCACCGCCAAAGACACGGCCGACGCGATTGCCCGGGGCATCGAGGGCTTCAGCTGGGCCTTGCCCGCTGCGGCCGCCGCCTCCGCACCCTGAGCTTCAGCGGCTGAGTGCCGCAGCGCCTCGCGTGCTGTGCGGGCGGCTCAGTCGCGGCGGAACAGCAGGTCCACATCCGCCGTCCGGGCCTCGGGCAGCGGCGCGAATTGCCATTGCATCACCGCCTCGGTGGCGGGGCGCGCCAGCCGGCGTGGCACGCCCGGCGCGGCCTCGGCGCGGCTGACGCGGCCATCCATCTCCACCGTCACGCGCACCTTCACGTGCCGGTTGCCCGCGCCCAGCGTGGCTTGCAACTCGGGCGACAGCAGCGGCGCCACAAAGTTCTGCAGGCGCAGCGGCACTTCGTCGGCACCGTCTGCGTCGGTGTTGTCCGGCTCGTCTGCCGTCGCTTCCGTCATGGCCGTGGGGGCGGCAGGGGCCGACGCGGGCGGCGGCTCGGCGGTAGTGATGGGTGTGGTGCCTCCGGCCTGGGGCCTGTCCGCCGCGGCGGCGGTCGCCACGGTCGCAGCCGGTGCGGGGCTGAGGGCGCCGTCCGCCAGCGCGCGGCGCGCTGCGGGATCGGGGGCCGATGCTGTGGCGGCCGGCGGTGTGGCCGCTTTGGCGGTGGTGGCGGGCCGCGCCGCCGCCGGCGCGTTGGCGGTGGATGCGGCCGGGGTGGGCCGAGCCGGCTTGCTGCGCACCGTGTGAAAGCGAATCACATCGAACACCCGCTCGGCGTCACGCTGGGCTTTTTCCGCTGGGGTGAGTGCGGCCGCCGGGGCTTGCGCGAGCGACAGCGCGGAGCAGGTGGCCAAGAGCATGGCAAGCGCGGTTCGGGCGAGCAACAGCATGGGCGCGGAACGGTAGAAGGGGCGGTGGAGCGATGAACAGGGCGCTGCATTGGACCCGAGCGCCATGACGGTTTGATGAGCCAGCCCGGCGCGCGCGACACCGCCGCCCGCCACTCCACAGAAGTGTGGAGTGCGGCGGGCGCGCCTTCACTCCAATGTCGTCCGGTGTCACTAGGCTGGCGCCCACTGCATCGCCGCACTGCTGTTGTTGCGTCCTGTGCAGCCCCCCCTTGCAGCGATCAACCCCGGTTTTGGAGCCTCCCATGACGACCCGCTCGTTCCCCACCCCGCGCCACCCCGCTCGCACCCTGGCCTGGGCCGCCGCACTGGCCTTGGGCTCGTGGGCCGCCCAGGCGGACACGGTGAACGGCGCGAATCTGAAGGTGACGCTGGACGCATTGCCCGGCACCTTCAGCCAGGTGGTCACGCAGGGGGCGGCGGGGCACTCCATCCTGACCTTGTCGTGGACGGGGCTGTACAACGGCACCGGTTGCGGCGGGCTCTGCCCGACCGGGGCCGCCACCTTTGTGCAAGGGGTGGCGCCGGGCCTGAGCAAATACAGCAGCTTTGACCTCTTCACCACGATGGCCGTCGCACCGCTGGCCGGTTGGCAGGTCAACGCCATCACGTACCGCCTGGGCGCCCGGCAAACGGGGGAGTCCACCGCCACCGCCAACGGCGGCAACCCGAACAACGCGATCTACAGCCTCTACCAAGGCAGCAATGGCAGCGCGCGGGTGGACTACGGCATCTCGGCCGCACCCACGCTGGACGCCCTGCCGGCCATGGCGAATGGGGTGGTGAATTCCTCGGTGGCGGGCGCCACGCTGCGGTTCGACCGCGTGAACAACCCGGTCACTCGGGACGGCGCGGCTGGCACGGGCTCTGTCACCTCGTTCGGCACGGCCACGCCTGGCGCGGACACGGGGCAGGGCGTGTCGGCCGGGCGGGGCTTGGCGGCATGGTCCAGCGGCGCAACCACGGCCTATGAATACGGCCACGCCCAGATCAGCCTGGTGCAGGCCTTGTCCGTCGACCAACTCGATGCGAGCGGCCAGGTGATGTCGAGCACCAACGGCTGGCGCAGCGCGTTCTCGCTCATGCCCGTGTTCTCGGGCTCCGCCTCGGTGCTGGGCAACGCCGAGGCCTCGCTGGCCTTGGGCTCCGTCTCCATCTCGTTCGATGTGAGCCAGGCCGTGCCGCCCGTGCCGGTTCCGGAGCCCTCCAGCTGGATGCTGCTGGCCGCCGGTGGCGCCTGGGTGTGGTTCGCCAGCCGCCGTCGGCGCTGAGACCTCTCGGCGCGGCGCCGTGGGCGCCGCGTCAGCCGCTCTTGCGGGGGGGGCAGCTCAGTCCAGCGCGATGCGGTCGCTGGCGGCGTCGAACCACAGCGTCTTGGCTGCATCGAACCCCACGCGCACCCGGGCGCCTTCCTGCACTTCGGGCTGACCCGGCAGCACGGCCGAGAGCGTCACGCCCGCGCATTGCAGCCACACCACGTGCTGGTTGCCCAGCGGCTCCACCAACTGCACCTCGGCCTCGATCGGCGCGTCCGCTGCCAGGCGCACGTTCTCCGGCCGCACGGCCAGCGTCAGCACTTCGCCTTGCGGGCGCTGGGCCAGGCCGGGCGGCAGCGGCAGGCTGAATGCGGGCGTGGCAAACACGCCGCCTTCTCCCACCTGGCCCTCGATGCGGTTGATGGCTGGGGACCCCACAAAGCCCGCCACGCGCAGGTTCTTGGGCTTGTCGTACACCTCAGCCGGCGTGCCGATCTGCTGGATCACGCCCTGGTGCATCACCACGATGCGGGTGGCCAGCGTCATGGCCTCCACCTGGTCGTGGGTCACGTAGATCATGGTGTTGCCCAGGCGCTGGTGCAGCGTCTTGAGCTCGCGGCGCAGGTCGGTGCGCAGCTTGGCGTCGAGGTTGGACAGCGGCTCGTCCAGCAGCAGCACCTTGGCCTCGCGCACCACGGCGCGGCCGATGGCCACGCGCTGGCGCTGGCCGCCCGACAGCTGCGCCGGGCGGCGCTCCAGCAAGGGGCCCAGCTGCAGCATGTCGGCCGCTGCGGCCACGCGCTTTTCCAGCTCGGCCTTGGGCATCTTGGCCATCTTGAGCGGGAAGGCCAGGTTCTCCTTCACCGTCATGTTCGGATACAGCGCGTAGCTCTGGAACACCATGCCCACGCCGCGCTGGCTGGGCTCGGCGCGGGTCATGTCCTGCTCGCCGATGTGGATGCTGCCGCCCGTCACCGGGTTCAGGCCGGCGATGGTGTGCAGCAGCGTGCTCTTGCCGCAGCCCGAGGGGCCCAGCAGCACGAGGAACTCGCCGCTGTGAACGTCCAGGTCCAGGTGCTGGATGACGTCGTTCTGGCCGAAGCGGATGTGCAGGTCCTGGATGTGAACGCGGGTCAAGGCTGTCTCCTCGGGGCGGTGTTGTTGTCGGGGCGTTGCAGGATGCGGGCGAGCGTTTGCTGCATCGCCGGCGCGGGAATGTCGCGGTTCCAGTAGTCGCTCACGGCCTTTTCCAGCGCGGTGAGCTGGTCGGGCGGCAGCAGCATTTCGGTGTTGCCCACCAGGCGCTGGGCGTCGCGCAGGGCGGCCGCGCCCTGCTGGGCGCAGGTGTCGAGGCTTCGGGTGTCGAGGTCGGTGCGGGCGGGCACCGAGCCCTTGCGGGCGCTGAAGGCCAGCTGCGTGCCGCGGGCGCTGGCCACGCGGGCCAGCAGGGCTTGTGCGGGCGTGGGGCTGGCGGGGTTGGCTGGGGTGACCGCGCCTGACGCGTCCCGCGGGAACACCAGCACGTCGCCGTCCACGATGTAGGGCGCGCGCGGGCTCAGACCCGGCGCGCAGCCGTAGTCGCGCCCGGGCTGCTGGCCGGCGGCGCTGAACTCGCCCTTCACCCAGTCGCCCATGAACATCAGCCCCGCGCGGCCGCTGGTGAGCAGGGCGGTGGTGTCGGCCCAGCTGCGCCCGGGCGAGGCGGCGTCCACATAGCGGCGCAGGCGCTTGAAGTTCAGCAGCACCTGGCGCAGGGCATCGCTTTGCAGCGCGGCGGGGTCGCGGTCGCGCAGCACGGCCAAGTACAGCTCGCGCCCGCCCTGGTTGGCCAGCAGGGCGTTGAAGAGGTTCAGGTCCTGCCAGGGCTGGCCGCCGTGGGCCAGCGGGATGAGGCCGGCGGCCTGCAGGCGGTCGAGCGCGGCGAAGAGGTCGTCCACGCTGCGCGGCTCCTGGCGCACGCCGGCCTTGGCCAGCGCGGCCTTGGAACTCCACAGCCAGGCCGGCATGTGGATGCTCAGCGGCACGGCGTACACATGGCCGTCCACGCGCACGGCGTCCAGCAGCACGGGGGGCAGCACATCGGCCCAGCGGCCTTGGGCGGCGAGGTCGTCCAGCGCCGTGAGGTGGCCGTCGCGGGCCAGGCGCCGAAAACTCAGCGAGGGGTTGAACTGCGCGGCCATGGGCGGCGTGCCCGCCTGGATGCGCGCCTGCACCACGGTGCGTGCCTGCTCGGAGGACGGCACGCCCAGCTCGCGCCACTGGCCGCCGGCACTGCGGTACGCATCGGCCAGCGCGCGCAGCGCGGCGGTTTCGCCGGGCGACGTCCACCAGTGCACCACGTCCGTCGCCGGGGCCGCCTGCGCCAGGGCTGTGCTCAGCAGCAGGGGGGCGAGAACGGACAGGCGGCGCATGCCCGAATGATTACGAACAATTAATAAACTTAATAGCGTATTAACCAGTAGCGCGCCCGCCGCTACAGTGCGCGGCATGAACGTGCTGCTTGCCGAAGACGACCCCCTGCTGGCCGATGCGCTGCAGCAGCAGTTGCTGAACGCGCAGTTCAAGGTGGAATGGGCCGAGAACGGCGCCGTGGCCGAGTACCTGCTGCGCAAGCAGGATTTCGATGTGGCCATCCTGGACCTCGGCCTGCCGTTGGTGGACGGGCTCACCGTGCTCAAGCGCGTGCGCGAGGCCGGCCGCACCCTGCCCATCCTCGTGCTCACGGCCCTGGACGCGCTGGAGCACCGCGTGGCAGGCCTGCAAGCCGGGGCGGACGACTACCTCACCAAGCCCTTCGATTTCCCTGAACTCGAAGCCCGCCTGCACGCGCTGATGCGCCGGGGCCGGCCGGCCTCGCAAAGCCAGCAGCTGCGCCGCCTCACGATGGACCGCACCGCCCGGCGCGCCAGCGTGGGCGGCGACGCCCTGGAGCTGAGCCCGCGCGAGTGGACGCTGCTGGATCTGCTGGTCACCGAGCGCGACCGCGTGGTCACCAAGCAGCAGATCGTGGACGCCTGGGGCGCTGACGAAGGCGGCTCCATCGAGGTCTACATCCACCGGCTGCGCAAGAAGCTGGAGGGCTCTGGCCTCGCCGTGCGCACCGTGCGCGGCCTGGGCTACCTGCTGGAAGCGACCACGTCGCCGGCCTGATGGGCGCCCCGCCCCGCCGCTCGCTGCACCGGCAGTTGCTGCTGTGGCTGCTGCTGCCGCAGATCGTGCTGTGGCTGGTGGCCGCGTTCGGTGCCTACCGGCTGGCCAGCCGGCATGCCGACGAGCTGGTGGACGCCAGCCTGCTGCAGGCCGCGCGGGCGCTGGCGCGGCAGATCAAGCCCACGGCCAGCGGCGTGTTCGTGGACCTGCCCGCTTCGGCGCAAGACATCCTCAGCGTGAACCCCGCCAACCCGCAGGAGCGGGTGCTCTACACCGTCAGCTCGCCGCCGGGGCAATTGCTGCTGGGCGACGCCCGCATGCCGCCGCCACCGGGCCAGCCGGCCTTGAACGAGCCGGTGTTCTTCGACACCGCGCTGCCCGAGGCCATGCGCGTGGTGTCGCTGGATCTGCACCTGGGCGCCGCCGGCGCGCTGGACTCGGCCATGCGCGTGCAGGTGGCCCGCTCCACCGCCCCGCGCGATCAGCTCGCGCGGCGCATGCTGCTGGACACGGCCTTGCCGCTGTCGCTGTTGATCGGCCTGATGAGCATGGGCGTGTGGGCCGGCATCCGCAAAGGCCTGAAGCCGCTGGCCGAGTTGCAACGCCAGATGCAAGGCCGCCGCGCCGATGCGCTGGACCCGGTGCAGCTGCAGGCCGCGCCGGCCGAAGTGGGCGCGCTGGCCGACGCGGTGAACGAGCTGCTGGGCCAGGTGCAGCACAGCCTGGCCACGCAGCGCCGCTTCATCAGCGACGCGGCCCACCAGCTGCGCACCCCGCTGGCCGGGCTCAAGGGGCAAACGGAACTGGCCCTGGCCGCGGCCACCGACCCGGCGCTGCGCCAGCGGCTGGAGCGGGTGCATGAAAGCGCAGTGCGCGGCGCGCGCCTGGTGTCGCAGTTGCTGGTGCTGGCGCGGGCCGAGCCGGAGGCCGGCGCCGCCCAGCCCCGCGAGCCGGTGGACTGCACCCGGCTGGTGAGCGAGGTGGTGGCCGAATGGGTGCCGCGCGCGCTGGCGGCCGGTTGCGACCTGGGTGTGGACCTGCCCGCCACGCCGGTGCAAACGATGGGCGTGGCGGTGCTCCTGCGTGAAGCACTGGCCAACCTCGTGGACAACGCGCTGCGCTACGCCGGAGCAGGCGCGGCCATCACGGTGCGCCTGCGCGACGCCGGCGGGCAGGTGGTGCTGGAAGTGGAAGACAACGGCCCGGGCGTGCCCGCTGATCTGGGCGAGCGGGCGTTCGAGCGCTTTGTGCGCGGCGCCACGGGCGGCGACGGCTGCGGCCTGGGCCTGGCCATCGTGCGGGAGATTGCCGAGCGGCATGGCGGGCGGTGCGAATTGCATGCGGCGGTGCCCCACGGCTGCGTGGCACGTTTTGTGCTGCCAACGATTGCACTGAACCAAGCGTGAACTGATGCGCACGGTGGCTGTCTTTGGACGGCTGCGACACGTGCCTGAAAGCACGCTGCCACGAGCGGCCCCTAGCATCGGCCGCTGGCCCTCGTCTCGAACCCATCTCCACAATTTTGATGAACGTGTCTCTGGCCCCTGGCGCAACCCGCGCCGCTGCTGCATCAGCACCCACCGCCGCCCGATCCCGGGGTGATTTCTTCCGATACCACGGCTGGCTGGCACCCGGCATCCGACTCTTCCGGCGGCTGTCGTTCACGGCCAAGGCGCTTTGGATCGCCACGGCATTTGTGGTGCCGCTGGTGGTGATGCTGGCCTTCCTGTGGCAAGCCGCGCAGGGCGTCATCGGTGCGGCGCAGGCCGAGCAGCAGGGGGTGGCCTATTTGCGCCCGACCCTGGCGCTGATGCGTGCGGCGCAGGACGCGCGGGCCTCGGCGATGCTGGGCGAATCACCGGCCGACGCGCTGCGTCGCGCGGAACAGGCGCTGTCCAAGCTGGACGCGGCCGAGCGGGAGATGGGTCAGGCGCTGGGCACACGCAAGGCGTTCGATCAGGTGCGCCAGCGCCACGCCGCGTTGCGAGATGCGCCGCTGGACGCGTCAGCGCTCCCGGCCTACGTGCAATTCAACGACGCGGTGCTGGCCTTGATCACCGACGTGGCCGACGGGTCCCAACTCAGCCTGGACCCGGACCTGGACACGTACCACATGATGCTGGTGACCGTGATGCACGGGCCGCTGCAGACCGAGATCCTGGCGCGGCTGCGCGACCTGGGCAGCGCCGTGCTGAAGGCGGGCGCGGCCACACCCGAGCAGCATGACCAGATCTCGAAATGGTCGGCCTTGCAGTCCTACATGGAGGCCAATGTCGAGCGCTCGTTCCAGCTCGGCGTGGCGGCCTTCCCGGAGGTGGCCAAGCCCATGGACATGGCCGGCGCTGACGCGGCGCAGGAAGCCTTTCTCAAGGCGGTGGAGACGCAGCTGCTGTCCGGCTCGGTGCAGGGCGACGGCGGCGCCTTGAAACAGCTGGGCAATGCCGTGGTCGAACGGCAGCACCGCCTGAACGATCAGGTTCTGGAGCGATTGACGACGCGCCTGCAGGAGCGCATCGACGAGCAGCAGCACGGCTTCGCGTTCAAGCTCATGCTGTCGGGCGCCTTCGTGGCCGTGGCGGCCTACCTGCTGCTGAGCTTCTACCGCGTGATGATGGGCGGCCTGGATGAAGTGGCCGACCACCTCAAGGCCATCACCCAAGGCAACCTCACCACCGCCCCGCGCCCCTGGGGCCGTGACGAAGCCGCCAGCCTGATGCTCACCATGGGTGAGATGCAGACCGCGCTGCGGAGCATCGTGGGCGAAGTGCTGCGGGGCTCGGCCCAGGTGCGCACCTCCAGCCAGGAGATTGCCGGCGCGTCGCTGGACCTGTCGGCCCGCACCGAGCAGACCGCCGCCAACCTGGAAGAAACCGCCGCCACCATGGAGCAGATCTCCGCCCAGGTGCAGCACGCCGGCCGCACCGTGGAGCAGGCCAATGGCCTGATGAAGGACAACGCCCGGGCTGCCGGCGACTGCGGCCAGGCGATTGGCGATGTGGTGCAGACCATGGCCACCATCCGGCAGTCGTCCGCCCGCATCGGCGAAATCATCGGCGTCATCGACGGCATTGCGTTCCAGACCAACATCCTGGCCTTGAACGCTGCGGTGGAAGCCGCGCGAGCCGGCGAGCACGGCCGCGGCTTTGCGGTGGTGGCATCGGAAGTGCGCGCCCTGGCCAGCCGTTCGGCCGAAGCCGCCAAGGAAATCAAGACGCTGATCGGCACCAGCATGGACCAGGTCGAGGCCGGTCACGGCGTGGTGGGCCGGGCGCAGGGGATGATGGTCTCCATCGTCGACAAGGCCGGCCAGATGGCCACCATGATGGATGAGATCGCCCTCATCACGCAGCAGCAAGGCCAGGGCGTGGTGGAAGTGGGCCAGGCCGTGCGGGCGCTGGACACCGCCACGCAGCAAAACGCCGCGTTGGTGGAGGAAACCTCCGCCGCGGCCAAGGCGCTGTCCGAGCAGGCGCAGCGCCTGAGCGAAGAAATCAGCTACTTCAAGCTGAGCTGAAGCGGTCCAGGCCGTCCACCAGGCGCCGGCACAGGCGCGGGTCGGCCAGCCGCTCCAGCCACCAGGCCAGGGCGCGGCCGTCGCTGGCCCGCCAGCCCAGGTACAGGGTGTTGGGCTCGCGCGGCACGCTGACGATGCGGGCCACCAACTCGCCCCGGGCCAGCAGCGAGGCCACGCGCGCCTCGGGCAGCCAACCCACCCCCAGGCCCGCGCGTTGCGCCTGGATCTTGGCCGCCATCGTGGGCACCGCCAGCGTGGGCTGGCCGGCGCCGTGACCATACGCGCGGCCTTCGTGGCGGCGTGAGGTGTCCGGCACCACCACCGCGCGATGGGCGCGCATCTGCTCCACCGTCAACGGTTGCGGCGCCTGGCCCAGTGGGTGGCGCGGTGACACCGCGTACACCCACCGCATCTGGCCGAGTTCGCGCCACTGCACGCCCAAGCCGGGCGGCGGCTCGTTGGTGGCGCCCACCACCAGGTCCGCACGGCCCTCGGCCAGGGCCTCCCAGGTGCCGCCCAGCACCTCGTGCGTGACCCGCAGGCTCACGCCGGAGTCCAGTGTGTCGAAGTCCTGAATGACCGGCAGCAGGCTCTCGAACTCAATGACCTCGTCGGTGGCAATCCAGAGCCGGTCCTCCCACCCCTTGGCGACTTGCGTGACCCGGCGCGTGAGCCGCTGCATGTCGTCCCGCAGCCGCACGGCCTCGCGCACCAGCAGCGCACCGGCGGGCGTGAGTTGCAGGCGGTAGCGGCGGCGGTCGAACAGCAGCGCGTCGAAGCGCCCCTCGATCTGGCGCAGCGTGTACGACACCGTGGACGGCGCCTTGCCCAGGCGGGCCGCGGCCCGGGTGAGGCTGCCGCTGTCGCCGATGGCCTGCATCAGCTGGATCTCGTCGTCACTGAGCATGTTCGAAAGCCTTGCACGAGTCGGCCCACCGGGCCGGACGTCAAAAACGGGGCTGAAGCCGAGTATCGAGTCCACGGCAACACCGCTGCATCACCCGACTCGAAAGGAACCCCATCATGTCCAAGCGCTTCACCCACAAGACCGTTCTCGTCACTGGCGGCACCTCCGGCATCGGCCTGGCCGCGGCCCATGCCTTCCAGGCCGAGGGCGCGCACGTCATCGTCACCGCCCGCCCGGGCAAGTCGCATGAGGCCCAGGGCTTCGAGCTTGTGCCGCTGGATGCGTCCGACGTGCTGGGCGCGCGTGCGCTGGGCGCCCATCTCGCAGCCGCCGGCCGCACGCTGGACGCGGTGTTCATCAACGCGGGCATCGCCGAGTTCGCGTCGCTGGCCGATGCCAGCGAAGACCTGTGGGACCGCACCTTCGCCACCAACGCCAAGGGCGCGTTCTTCCTGATCCAGGCGCTGCGCCCGGTGCTGGCGCGCGGCGCGTCCATCGTGCTGAACGGCTCCATCAACGCCCGCATCGGCATGCCCAACTCGGCCATCTACGCCGCCAGCAAGGCCGCACTCATCTCCCTGGCCAAGACGCTGTCGGCAGAGCTGCTGCCGCAGGGCGTGCGCGTCAACGTCGTCAGCCCCGGCCCCGTCAGCACGCCGCTGTACGGCAAGCTGGGTTTCGATGACGAGACGCTCCAGCAGGTGGCCGCGCAGATCCAGAGTCAGGTGCCGCTGGGCCGTTTCGGCACGCCGCAGGAGGTGGCGTCCACGGTGCTGCACCTCAGCGCGCCGGAGTCGGCGTTCATCGTCGGCACCGAGGTCATCGTGGACGGCGGGATGAGCCAGCTCTGAACCCGGGAACCCTCGAGTGGAGACAATCGCGGCTCCGTTGTGAACCGCGATTGCCATGTCCACCCGTACCGTCCTGGGCGCCTGCCCGCATGATTGCCCCGACACCTGCGCCTTGCAGGTCACCGTGGAGGGCGAACGCGTCATCAAGGTGCAGGGCCGGGCCGAGCATCCGAACACGCATGGGGCGCTGTGCACCAAGGTGTCGCGCTACCCCGAGCGCACCTACCACCCCGACCGCGTGCTGCACCCGCTCAAGCGGGTCAGCAAGAAGACCGAGGCGCCGGCGTTCGTGCAGGTGAGCTGGGCCGAGGCGCTGGCCGACATCGCCGCGCGGCTGCAGGCGATCGCCGCGCGTGACCCGCAGCGCATCCAGCCGTACAGCTACGCCGGCACCATGGGCCTGATTCAAGGCGAGGCCATGGCCGGCCGGTTGTGGAACGCGCTGGGCGCGGCGCGGCTGGACCGCACCATCTGCGCCAGCGCGGGTGGGGCGGGGCTGGCCGCCACCTACGGCCACAAGCTGGGCATGCACACGCGGCACTTCGCGGGCGCCAAGCTCATCGTCATCTGGGGCAGCAACTCCATCGCGTCCAACCTGCACTTCTGGACCTACGCCAACCAGGCCAAGCGCGAGGGCGCCAAGCTCATTTGCATCGACCCGCGCAAGACCGAAACCGCTGACAAATGCCACCAGCACATCGCCGTGCTGCCCGGCACCGACGGCGCGCTGGCGCTGGGCGTGATGCACGAGCTGATCACCCACGGCTGGCTGGACCGCGCCTACATCGACGCTCACGTGGAGGGCTGGGACGAACTGCGCGAGAAGGCCCTGGCCTGGCCGCCCGAGCGCGTGGCGGCCGAATGCGGCATCACCGCCGACGAGGTGCGCGGCCTGGCGCGCGACTACGGCACCACCCAGCCCGCCGCCATCCGCCTGAACTACGGCATGCAGCGCGTGCGCGGCGGCGGCAACGCGGTGCGCCTGGTGGCCTTGCTGCCCTGCCTGACCGGCGCGTGGCGGCATGAAAGCGGCGGGCTGCTGCTGTCGGCCTCGGGCTGGTTTGCGCCGTACAAGAACCCGGCCCTCGAGCGGCCGGACCTGCTCGCGGGGCGCACGCCGCGCATGGTCAACATGAGCACCATCGGTGACGCGCTGCTGCACACCGACGAGCCCATCGAGGCGGTCGTGGTCTACAACAGCAACCCGGTCGCGGTGGCACCCGAGTCGCCCAAGGTGGTGAAGGGTTTCCAGCGCGAGGACCTGTTCACCGTGGTGCTGGAACACTTCATGACCGACACCGCCGACCTGGCCGATTACGTGCTGCCCGCCACCACGCAGCTGGAGCACCTGGACGTGCACACCAGCTACGGCCACACCGACGTGCTGATGAACCAGCCGGCGATTGCGCCGCTGGGCGAGGCCAAGCCCAACACGCAAATCTTCCGCGAGCTCGCCGCGGCGCTGGGCCTGACCGACTCCTGCTTTGCCGACACCGACGAGCAGCTCGCCGCCCAGGCCTTCACGGCCGAGATCGACCTGAACCTGCTGCGCACCCAGGGCTGGCAGCCGCTGCCGATTCCGGAGGCGCCGTTCGCGCACGGCGGCTTTCGCACGCCCAGCGGCCGGGCGAGCGCGGTGGGGGCGGATTACGTGCCCAACTACGAAAGCGCGACGAGCGCGCCCGAGCTGGCCGCCCGCTACCCGCTGGCCATGATCTCGCCGCCGGCGCGCAACTTCCTGAACAGCAGCTTCGTCAACGTGAAGAGCCTGCGCGACATCGAGCGTGAGCCCATCCTGGAGATGCACGCCGACGACGCCGCCGCACGTGGCCTGGTGGACGGTGCCCGCGTGGCCGCGTTCAACGACCGGGGGCGCTACGTCGCCACGCTCAAGGTCAGCCCGCGGGCACGGCCGGGGGTGGTCAACGGCCTGGGCGTGTGGTGGCGCAAGCTGGGCCTGGACGGCACCAACGTCAACGAGGTCACGCACCAGCGGCTGACCGACCTGGGCGAGGCCCCGGCCTTCTACGACTGCCTGGTGCAGGTGCAGGCCGCGTGACCGTTGCGCGCCGCCGCAGCTGAAGGGCTGCGGACGGATGCGTTAGGGGTGTCGCTCGTCCAGGGGGCGCGGTGGGCCTGGTGAGCCCCCGGCAGGCTCCCACAATCGGCCCCGCGCGCCCAACGTGGCGCATCAAGATGGAGCAGCAAGCAGCATGAGCGGGTATGGGGTGAAGACGCGGGCCAAGCCGGTGGGGCACTGGGCCACTTGGGCCACTTGGGCCACTTGGGCCACGTGGGGCACATGCGTGGCCGTGGCCGCCCTGGCCAGCCTGGCGGGTTGCGGCGGCGGTGGGGGTGGCGGTGCTGCTCCCGCGCCGGCGCCGGCCCCTGCGCCTGCACCGCCGGCCGACCCGGTGGCACGCGCCACGGCGTCCGCCCTGCGGGTGTACGCGGGCGAGGCCGTGCAGTTCGTGGGCGGCGACCTGCAAAACGGCATCAGCTGGCGCTGGGAGTTCAGCGACACCACGGCGATGGACGGCCTGGTGGCCGAGCGCCTGCTGGCCCAGGCGGGCAGCGTGCAGGCCACGGTGACCGGGCAAAACAGCCTGGGCGTGACCGCGCGCAGCAGCGTCACCGTGCAGGTGGAGGCCGCGCCTGCGCTGGCGCCACGCCCGGCCGGCGTGTGGCAGCCGGGCTGCAGCGGCCTGCACTGCGCCACGGCCGCCGACGGCAGCTACCTGGGTGCGGCGTCTGGTGTGGGTGTGTGGCGGCTGCGCAATGCCTCGCCCAGCACGCGGGTGCTGGATGTGGACCTGCCCGGCGTCAAACCCGGTCAGGCGGTCACACTGGTGTTCAGCCATGGCGAGTCCACCGATGCCAACGACCTGCCGGGCGCCGGCACGCTGGCTGCACCGGCCTCGGCTTCGCCCACGCGCGCGCATGCGCTGGCGGCGAGCGACGGCACGCAGGCCGCCGCCGATGCCGCCCACCAACGCCTGCTGAACCAGCAACGCTTGCAGGCGCTGGACGACCTGCAGACGCCGCCCGTGGCCGCTGCGGCGCCGGCCGAAGCTCCGCAGCGCCGCGCGCGCGCTGCGACTGAGGTGGGCGCCTCCCGGGTCTGGAACGACCTGATGGACGACGTGAGCAAGCCCGTGCCCTACACGGCGCGCGTGGTGAGCACCTGCGCCGTGCCCGGCCGCCGCGTGGTGTTCTGGGTGGAAGACGAACTCAGTACCGCTGGCACCGTGAAGACGTCGGATGTGGACGCGTTGCAGCAGAGCTTTTGCGGCGATGCGGGCGGCTATGCCCTGGCCGTGGCCTTGCTGGGCGAGGTGTGGGGCAGCAGCGAGATCAACACCCGCCCTTGGCTGCTGCAGGAAAGCGCCACCAACCGGCAGGACGTGAACGTGGTGGTGACCAGCCACCTGGGCAGCAGCACGTCCACGGTGGGCTACTTCTACGGCGTCAACAACTCCTACCGCAGCCGCAGCAGCCGCTACGCCAACTCCAACGAGGCGCTGGCGTTCTTTGTGCGTGGCACCAGCCTGGCGCGCTCGCCCACGGATGTGTCGTCCACCCTCGTGCACGAGCTGACGCACATGATCAACTACCACCAGCGCTCGGTGCGGCGCAGCGTGTCGCACGACAGTTGGCTGGAGGAAACCTCCGCCATGGCCACCGAAGACCTGCTCTCGGACCGCATCACCCCCGGTGCCAACAAGATCGTGCGCGGCCGTTTGCCCAACTACCTGGCCTCGGGCAGCGGCACGCCCCTGCTGGACTGGGCGGAAGGGCAGTCCACCGCCAACTACGCCATGGGCGGCAGCCTGGCCGCCTTCCTGAACCGGCGGCTGGGCCCTGGCTGGACACAAAAGATCATCACCGAGTGCGACGCCATGAGCAGCTACGCCTGCCTGGACGGCGTGTTGCGTCGCGCGGGCAGTGAGGGCCTGGCCGATGAATTCGAGCGCCTGGGCACCACGGTGTTCGGTGGCATGCCGCAGCGCCACGCGCCGCTGGGTTATGGCTTCCCCAAGGTGCAATGGCCCGGCTACCTGCTGATGGGCGCCGACACGGCCGAGCAGGCAGGCTCGCGCCGCAAGGCCCCGCTGGACGCCCTCACGCGCCTGGGCCGCACCAGCCACACCTACGTGGACGACCAGGTGCCCGCCGGCGCCACGCGCTACGTGCGCCGCGGCGTGCGCGTGCCGGCCGGCACGGTGCTGACGGTGGTGGTGCGCTGACATGGCCGGCGCGCGGGGTAGGCGACGCCTCCGCCGTGCGGCCGTGGGCGCGCTGGTGTTGGTGCTGGGCGCGGGGCTGACGCTCAGCTTGACCGGTTGCAGCACGCTGGCGCACTGGAGTCAGGCGGCTGGCGGTCACCTCGCGCTGGTGCGCGCCGCCCGCCCGGTGCCCGACTGGCTGGCCGACCCCGCCACCCCGCCGGCCCTGGCCGAACGCTTGCGCCTCAGTCAGCAGATTCGAGACTTCGCGAGCGCCCAGCTGGCCCTGCCCGACAACAACAGCTACCGCCGCTACGCCGACCTGGGCCGCCCGGCTGTGGTGTGGAACGTGGTGGCCGCCCCGGCGTTCGACCTGCAGCTCAAGACCTGGTGCTACCCCTTGATGGGCTGCGCCGGCTACCAAGGCTGGTTCGACCGCGCCGCCGCGCAACGCGTGGCCGACGCCTTGCAGGCCGAGGGCTGGGAGGTGCAGGTGCAGGCGATTCCGGCGTATTCCACGCTGGGCTGGAGCCGCTTCCTGGGCGGCGACCCCTTGCTCAGCACCTTCATCCGCTACCCGGACGGTGAGCTGGCGGCCATGATGTTCCACGAGCTGGCCCACCAGCGCGTTTACGTGGCCGATGACACCGGCTTCAACGAGGCCTACGCCACCGCTGTGGAGCTGCTCGGGGCCCAGGCCTGGCTGGCCGATCAGCCCGACGCCCGGGCCACCTTCAACCAGGGCCGCGCGCGGCGTGAAGCCTTTTTGACGCTGGCCCGCGAAGGCCGGCAGCGCCTGCAGGCGGCCTACGCCGGCGCGCCCGAGGCGCGGGCCGAGGCCAAGGCCGCCATCCTGGACGACCTGCGCGCCCGAGCGCCCCGCGAGGCCCCCGGCTATGAAGCCTGGTTCCAGCGCGCCAACAACGCCAGCTTCGCCATCCTGTCGGCGTACGACGAGCTGGTGCCGGCCTTCCAGCAGCTGTTCGAGCGCGAGGGGCGTGACTGGCCCCGCTTCCATGCGGCGGTGCAGGCGCTGCAGCCGCTGCCGCGTGACGCCCGCCGTGCTACCTTGCGCGGCCAAGGAGGCCCCGATGAACCTGACCCTGCGCCGCGTCAAACCCGCTGACGCTGCGGCGATTGCCGAACAGTTTTCCGACCCCGATGTGTTCGGTGGCACGCTGCAACTGCCGTTCGCCAGCGAAGAGCTCTGGGCTCAGCGCATCGCAGGCATGAACCCGCCGGCACCGGGCTCCAACGAACTGGTGCTGGCCGCGGTGATCGATGAAAAGCCCGTGGGCCTGGCCGGTTTGCACCCGGTGGGCCCCTCGGTGCGCCGCCGCCACGCGATGAGCCTGGGCATCACGGTCGCCCGCGCCGCGCAAGGGCAGGGCGTGGGCAACGCGCTGATGACCGCGCTGCTGGACTACGCCGACAACTGGGCCCAGGTGTTGCGCATCGAGCTCACGGTCTATCACGACAACCAGCGCGCCATCCGCCTGTACGAGCGCCATGGCTTCGCGCCGGAAGGCCGGCTCAAGGCCTACGGCTTGCGCAACGGCCGCTACGAAGACGTGCTGAGCATGGCGCGGCTGCATCCGAAGCAGCCCTTGCTGGCGTGAGGCTTCGCGTGGTTCAGGGCAGGCGCTCGCCCCGCGCTGTCACGTAGAGGCGGTACCACTCTTCGCGGCTGAGCTGGATGCGGGTCGCATCGGCGCAGGCGCGGATGCGCTCGGCATTGCCGCTGCCAATCACCGGCTGAATGCCCGCCGGGTGGCGCAGCAGCCAGGCCAGCAGCACGGCGTTGGGCGTGGTGCGGTGGGCTTCGGCGGTCTCGTGCACGACCTGGGCAGCGGCTGACGAGGCGGGGTCGTTGAAGCGGCCTTGCGCGAGCGACCCCCACGCCTGCAGCTGCACGCCGTGCCGCTGGGCGTATTCCAGCGTACCGGCCCAGCCGATGGCGCCGGGGCGGGTGGCGGCTTGCGGGTCGTTGAAGGCGGTGCCGGCGTCGATGGCGTCCAGCTTGGCCAGGCTGAGTTCCAGCTGGTTCACCACCAGCGGTTCGCTCAGCGCGGTTTGCAGCCAGCCCATCTGGCCGGCGTGCATGTTGGACACGCCCAGGTGCGCCACCTTGCCGGCCGCCTTGAGGCGGGTGAAGGCGTGGGCCACTTCGGCGGGTTCCATCAGGGCGTCAGGCCGGTGCAGCAGCAGGATGTCGATCTGCTCCACGCCCAGGCGCTGCAGGATGCCGTTGACGCTGTCTTCGATGTAGGCCGCGCTCAGGTCGAAGCGGCCCACGTTCACGTCGTCCGCAAAGCGGATGCCGCACTTGCTTTGCAGCCGCACTCGGGCACGCAGGCCGGGGTTGCGCTTGAGCAGTTCGCCGAACACCGCCTCGGCCTTGCCGCGGCGGTAGATGTCGGCGTGGTCGAACAGCTTCACGCCGATGTCCAGCGCGGCCTCCACGGCAGCGTGGGCCTGGGCGATGTCGGCCTCGGTCAGCGGGCCGCCGCCCCAATCACCGCCCAGGGCCATGCAGCCGTAGACGAGGGGACCGATGTCGGTGAAATGGGTGTTCAGGGGCAAGGCGCGGTGGCTCATGGGCAGACGGGGAATCCGGAGGTGAATCAGGCGGTGGACGTGGGGCCGGCATCATGCGCCAGGTGCTGCTGGTTACGCCAGCCGAACAAGCCGGCCAGCAGCGCCGCCAGCCCTCCAGCCAGCGCGGCCAGGCTGGCCAGCCGGCGCCAGCGGGCGCGCTGCTGGTGGCTGCGCATGGCCCGGCGCGTGGGGCTGCGGGCCAGGTCTTGCGCACGCGCCACCTCGGCCTGGCGGTCGGCCAGCACCTCGGGCAGCAGGCCCGGTTGGGCCAGGCGCCGCGCCAGGTCGCGCACGGCGTCCAGCTCGCGCTGGCGGATGCGCAGGCCCGGGGCCTTCAGCGGGCTGCCCAGCGTGCGGGCGCGCAGGAACAGGGCCTTGGCGGCCAGGCGGTCGGGTTGGCAGCCCCAGCCCGATTCCAGGCAACAGGCCAGGTTGAACGTGGCGTCGGCATGGCCTTGTGCGGCCGCGGCGGTGTAGAGCGCCACGCCGCGTGCCGCGTCGGGCGTGCCGCCCCAGCCGCCCACCAGCATGCGGCCCAGCTGAAACTGCCCGGTGACGCTGCCGGCGGCGGCGGCTTGCTCCAGCCGCTCACGCGCTTGCAGCGGCTCGCGCGGCAGGGCCAGACCTTCCAGCTGGCACCAGCCCAGGTGGGCCAGGCCTTCGGCGCTGCCGGCCTCGGCCGCCAGGCTGAACCAGTGCACGGCCAGCGCGTGGTCGGGCTCGGGGGCGTGGAAATGCAGCAGGCCTTCGTCCAGCGCGCTGTCGGCCGAGCGAGGGGGCGTGGCCGTTCGTGCGGCGGTGGGCGTGGTGGGGTTGAGTCGCATGCATCCTCCCTGGCGAGCCCTGCTGAGGGGCGCACGGCCCCGGGGCTTTCGGCGCAAAGTATGCGGGCAAAGCCAGCGCGGGCGGTAGAGTGCGCGCCAGCATTGCAGGAGTGGCGCCGATGGCCGAAATTCGCATTCACCGTGAGCACACGCTGGGCCTCAAGCAGGCCCGCGAGATCGCCTGGCAGTGGGCCGAGCAGGTCGAACAGAAGTTCGACATGGAATGCACGGTGATCGAGGGCGACGACGAAGACACCGTGGAGTTCACGCGCTCCGGCGTCAAGGGCGAGCTGACCGTGGCGGCCGACCGGTTCGAGCTGGTGGCGCAATTGGGCTTTTTGCTCGGCGCCTTCAAGCACACCATCGAGGCCGAGATCCAGAAAGAACTCGACACCCTCCTGGCCAGCAAGAAAAAAGCCCCGGCCAAAAAGAAGCCGGCCTGACCCTCACGGGTGGCCGGCTGCCGCAGGCGCTGCGTCCAGCGCCGGGGCGGGTTTACTTCAGCGACTCGATCAGGTCGATGTACTGCTGCATGGCGTCGTCCGTGGAGGTGCCCTTGAGCTCGTTCCAGGCGTCCCACTTGGCGCGGCCCACCATGTCGGTGAAACCGGGGCGCTTGCCGTCCACATCACCGGCGCTGCCTTGCTTGTACAGGGCGTAGATCTTCAGCAGCGTCATGTTGTCGGGCCGCTCGGGCAGGTTCTTGGAGTCGGCGACGGCGGCTTCGAATTGGTCTTTCAGGCTCACGGGGTTCTCCAGGCTGATCAGGGTCGTCGATTCTCAGGACAATGGCTCGACGGGCTTTCGAGTTTAGGCCCCCAAAAACGACTTGCGAGGAGACGCCGTGGCCCAGTTGAGCGAACGCATGTCCAAGGTGGACACCGCCTGGCTGCGCATGGACACCGAGGCCAACCTGATGATGATCGTCGGGGTGTGGTCCATCCGCCCGGGCATCACGCTGGCTGCGTTGCGCGAGCGTGTGGCGCAGCGGCTGCTGCAGTACCCGCGCTTTCGCCAGAAGGTGGTGGAAGACCCTTTGATGGGCGCGCAGTGGGTGGTGGACCGTGATTTCGACATCGCCCGGCACGTGGTGGAGGAAGTGCCGCTGCCGCTGCGCGGGCAAAGCCGTGATGCGGTGTTGCGTGAGCGCGTGGGCGAGCTGTGCTCGCAGCCGCTGGACCCGGCGCACCCGCTGTGGCAGTTCCAGCTGATCGAGGACATGGGCGACGGCAGCAGCGCGCTGATTGCCCGCATTCACCACTGCATTGCCGACGGCATTGCGCTGATCGCGGTGATGCTGTCCATCACCGATGGTGGCAAGTCGCCCCCGCAGCGCCGGGCGCGTGAGCCCGAGGAGCACCACGAGACCGACTGGCTGCTGGATGCCTTCCTGCGCCCCATGACCAACCTGACCGTCAAGGCCATCGGCATGACGGGCAAAGGCATGGCCAAGGGCGTGGACCTGGCCATGCACGGCACCACCCCCATGGACACCTCGCTGGAGATGGCCCGCATGGGCTACCAGGCGGTGTCGGACGTGGCGGCGTTTGCCTTGATGCCGGACGACTCTCACACCCGCCTCAAAGGCAAGCCCGGCAACCGCAAGACCGTGGCCTGGGACGACAGCCTGGCGCTGGACGAGGTGAAGGCCGTGGGCAAGGCGCTGGGGGCGTCCATCAACGACGTGTTGCTGGCCTGCGCGGCGGGCGCCATCGGCCAGTACCTGGCAGACAAGGGCGAAGACCCGGCCGGCAAGGAAATCCGCGCCATGGTGCCGGTGAACCTGCGCCCGCTGGAGCAGGCCTGGCAGTTGGGCAATCGCTTCGGCCTGGTGCCGCTGGTGCTGCCCATCGGCATTGCCAACCCCGTGGAGCGGCTGTTCGCGGTGCGCGCGCGCATGAGCGAGCTCAAGGGCAGCTTCCAGCCGGTGATGGCGTTCGGCCTGCTCTCGGTGGCGGGTCTGCTCATCAAGCCGGTGCAGCACGCGATGCTGAACGTGTTCGCCAAGAAGGCCACCGCGGTGATGACCAACGTGCCGGGGCCGGCGCACGCACTGCAGTTCTGCGGCTCGACCGTGGAGAAGGTGATGTTCTGGGTGCCGCAGTCCGGCGACATCGGCATGGGCGTGAGCATCCTGACCTACGCCGGCCGCGTGCAGTTCGGGCTCATCACCGACACCGGCTTGTGCCCAGACCCCGAAGCCATCATTGAGAACTTCGCGCCGGAGTTCGAGAAGCTGTTGTTGCTGTCGCTGATGCTGCCCTGGCAGGGCGATGCGGTCTAGCCGCGGCAGTTTTGGCGCGCGCTGGGCGCGGATGGCCTTGCGGCGTGCGCTGCAGGGGCCGCGCGTGCTGCTGTTGATCATGGGGTTGATGTGGGCACTGCCTGCGGCTTGGGCGCAGGCCCCACTGGAGCCGGCGGCAAGCAGTGCGGCCGCGCCGCCACCCGGGTTGTTGGAGTTGTTGCAGGCCCGTTTCGTGGCGGCGGACGGCACGGCGCAGGCCGTGGCGCTACCCGACACCTGGGGCCTGCGTGGGCTGCCGATTGCCGGGCGTGGCACCTACCTGTTGGACTTGCCCGTGTCGGGCCCCTTGAACGGCGCCTGGGCGCTGTACCTGCCGCGGGTGTCCAGCGAGCACCGCATCTTGCTCAATGGCGTGGTGCTGCAAAGCGAGCGCGCCCGCCTGCCGCGCCAGCATCCGGAGCCGCGCTTGGTGGCGTTGCCGCTGGGCTTGTTGCAGCCAGGCCTGAACCGGCTGGAGGTCGAGGTGAACTACGGCATCCGGGGCGGCTTGTCGCGAGTGTGGGCCGGTCCGGTGGCGGACGTGCGGGCGCTGGCCTTTCAAGCGCATGTGCGCGAAGCCCGCCTGCCGCAGGCCTTGAACCTGGTGGCCCTGACGCTGGCGCTGGTGATGCTGCTGCTCTGGCTGCAACAGCGAAACGACGGTGTGCTGGGCAGCTTCGCGCTGCTGGCCTGCGTGGCCTGTGCACGCAACCTCACCTACTACGACCAGGGCTTCAGTCTGCCGGCACCGGGGCCGGACCTGCTGTTCTTCGGCGCGCAGGTGGTGTCGGCCTACCTGCTGACGCGGCTCGCGCTGGCCGCCAGCGACCTGCAACTGGGGCGCTGGCGCACGCTGGCCGACGCTTTCACGGTGGTGTTGCTGGTGCTGGGCACCGTGGCCGCGGGCATGGAGGCCATCGTGACCGCGCGGCGCTGGCTGTACCCACTGCTGGCGCTCATGCTGCTGCCGGCCGTGGGCCTGCTGCTGCGCCAGGCCTGGCGGCAGCGGGGCTGGCCGGTGGCGGCCGTGGCGTTGGGGGCGGTGCTCGTCTCGGCGGCCGGGGCGCACGACTACCTCTATGGCCTGGGGCACCTGTCCATCGAGGGGCGCCTGTTGCTGCCGTTTGCCTCGCCCATCTTTCTTGGCGTGTTCGGCCTGTGGCGGCTGCGCGGGCTGATGCTGGCGCTGGCGCGGGGCGATCGGCTGAACCGCTTGCTGGAGTCCCGCATCGAGCGGCGTACCCGCGCGCTGCACCGGGCCAACGGGGTGAAGTCGGCGTTTCTGGCCACGGCCAGCCATGACCTGCGCCAGCCCATCCTGGCCGTGAGCCTGATGGTGGGCCTGGCCCGCCAGCGCGCGACCGATGCAGACCAGCTCAGCCTGCTCGACCGCGCCCAGCAGGGCCTGGACGGCTTGCAGCGCTTCATGAGTGAGCTGCTGGACCTCTCCCGGCTGAACACCGGCGCGGTGAAGACCCGCGTGTCCGACGTGCCCTTGCAGCCGGTGCTGGATGAAGTGGCCCTGCACCTGCGCACCGAGGCCGAGGCCAAAGGCCTGGTGCTGCGGGTGCGGCCCACCGCGGCCGTGGTGCGCACCGACCCCACGCTGCTGGCCCAGGTGCTGCGCAACCTGGCGGTGAACGCCGTGCGCCACACGCCGCGCGGGGGCGTGCTGGTGCGGGCGCGGCTGCGGCGCACGCAGGTTTGGCTGGAGGTGTGGGACACCGGCCCCGGCATTCCCGAGGCGCAGCGCGAAGCCATCTTTGACGAGTTCGTGCGGCTGGGGCCGGGCACCGGCGGCACGCCGGGTTGGGGTCTGGGGCTGGCCATCGTGCGCCAGAGCCTGGCGCTGCTGCGTCACCCGTTGGAGCTGGACAGCTGGCCCGGCAAAGGCTCTCGCTTCAGGGTGCGGCTGCCCCGGGTGTGATGCGCAGGCCCAGCGCCGCAGCGGCCACCACGGCCTGCGTGCGGTTGGCCGCGCCGAGCCGGCGGTAGATCTCGGCCAGGTGCGTCTTGACCGTGGACGCCGACAGCCCCAACTCGCGCTCGATCACCTTGTTGCTGGCGCCGCGCAGCAGTTGCTGCAGCACCTCGTGTTGGCGGGCGCTGAGGGCGTCCAGCGCGCTGTCCAGCGGCCGGGCGGAGCCCTGCAGCAGGCGTTGCGGCAGCGGGATGCCGCCTTGTGTCACGAGCGCCAGCGCCGCGCTCAACTCATCGAACCCGGCGCTCTTGTGCACGAAGCCCGAGGCGCCGGCCTCGATGCAGGCTTCCACCGTGGCTGGCTCCTCGTGGGCCGACAGCACCACCACGCGCGCGGTGGGGCAGGCGTCCATGACGGCCGGGATGCCGGTCGGGCCATGGCTGTCGGGCAGGTCCAGGTCCAGCAGCACCAGCCGCAGGTCCGGACGGCTGCGTGCGATGTCCAGCCCTTCTCCCAGCGACCCCGCCTGCACGCAGGGTGTGCCCGGGTTGGCTGCAGCCAGCATCAGGGCCAGTCCGTCGCGCAGCAGGGCGTGGTCGTCGATCAGCAGGAAGCACATGGTGGCGGTGGGCGGGGGAGGGGCTGGACGGGAGACTGTGCCGCCCGCGCTTGGGCTTGCCCATCGGCCAATTGACCGAGGGCCGTGGGGTTTGTCGGTTAGGGTTTGAGCCGAATCACACCGCGCTCGTCCCGGCGCTCGATGGCGCGGTCGTGGTCGGGGTCAATGGGATGGCCAGCGAGCAGGCGCCCCAGGAACGCGTCGGTGGTCGGTGCGTAGCCGAAGCTGCCTGCCACGAACACGGTGTGGTTCAGCCAGCCGCGCCAGCAGCCCGTGTGGCTCAGGTCCAGGTAGCGCACGCCGGGGGCCAGCGGGCGGTTGTAGGGCACCCCCAGACCCAAGGCGCCCTCGCCGGCCTCGCGGGCATCGGTGGCGAAGTTCAAGGTGACGTCGCCCCGATTCCAGGTGACCCACACCTCTTCGCGTTGGGCCAGGCGAGTGAGCCAGCGCACGTGGTCGCGCTCGTCGGCATCGGGCTCGGAGAAGACGATGCGCTCGAAGAGCCGGTCGCCTGGGGCCGTGGCTGGCCACCCGTGCTGCTGGATCACCTTCTGCAGCACGATGGCACCCATGCTGTGCACCAGCAGCACAGGGCGAGGCAGCGCAGGCTGCTGGGCGCGAAGGGCGGCGTGGAACTGCAGCAGCTGCCAGAACGGATCGACGGCGTCATCGGTCTTGGCGAGCGGACAGCTCCGGTCCAGGCCGTCGGCGGCGGAGTCCCAGTTGAACATCCAGGGGCGCAGGCCGCGGTCGGTCAGGTGCTGAAGCGCTCGGCCCGATGCGATGCCTGTCTGTCCGTAGACGCTCTTGGTGGGTTCCTTGCCCCGACCGTGCACGAACAGCACCGCGGGAGCGCGGCCCGGCAGCCAGCTGGCCAACTGGCTTTGGTACTCGGCCAGCGACAGCGCCTCGTGGCCGGCGGGCGCCAAGCGGTAAATGGGCGTGGCGGCGTTGAAGGCCAATGCCTGGGTCGGTTCGGGGGGATCCTGACGCGGGCACGAGGCACAGCCCTGCAAGGTCAGCAGGGCGCACGTGAACAGCAGGAGGATCAAACGCCGCATGCAAGCTCCGCAGCAAGGTGGGGTGCGGTGCAGCTTAAGGGCGTCGCTGGTGTGCCTGGATCAGGGTTGTTGCCCGGCGCAGGCAACAAAAAAGCGCTCCGAGGAGCGCTTGTTTCGTGAGCCGTGGAGCGGCTTACAGGCGGAAGGGCTCGGCCTTCTTCTTGGCGGCGGTCGGGCGGCCGGCGGCGGTCGGGTAGGCGGCCATCACCTTGGCCGGATCGGCCTTGTCCAGGTAGGCGGCGTACTGGTCGTTCGTGCAAGCCAGCAGCTTGCCGGGCTTGGCTTCACCCTTGTACTTGCCGTTGGCGTAGACGAATTGGTATTCGTTGGCCGAGACCGGGGTCGAGATGCTGCTGGTGGCTTCGTAGCTCTTGGCGCATTCAGCGCGCAGCTCGGCTTGCTCGGGCGTGGCGTTGTTGGCGGCCTGGGCGGCGAAAGCGGTGACGACAGCGAAAGCAGGGATCAGGAACTTCATGGTGCGGTCTCGCGGTGGTGGGGTGGCGGATGGGTGCGAAGCTTACGCCGCTGGGGCGGCGCTGCCACCCCCGGAGGCGCGGGAGAGGGGGTGTGATGCAGTTCACGACCCGCCGCAGCGGGCGTGAACTAATGCGCGCTTGGCGCCGGAGATCACTCGTCCAGCTCTTCCTTGGCGAGCTCGATGTCCAGTTGTTCCATGGCGTCCATGGCTTCGCAGGCGGCGGCATCGGCGTACAGCTGCTCGGCTTCCTTCAGCCGCTTGTCGCCTTCCAGCATCACCAGGCCATTGGCGCGCTCGATCATCGCGATGGCACTGGTGGGGTTGAGCTTCAAGGCCTGCTCGAACATCTTCAGGCCCGTGGCCGTGTCTGCGCCCTGGGTTTTGCCCAGCAGCTTGCCGACCTTGTCGATCACCTCGGCGTGGAAGGCGCCCAGCGCGATGTGCGCGTCGGCGTGCTTGGGGGCGAGGTTGATGGTGGTTTCCAACGCGCCCTTGACCTTGGCGCCCAGGCCCTGCGCCAGCGCCTTGGCCACGCTGATGCCCTGGCCGTAGCGGCCCAGCGCGTAGGCCTGCCAGTAGTAGGCGTTGGCGTTCTTGGGTTCCTCGGCCTGCTGGGCTTCGGCCCGCTCGGCGATTTCCAGGAACATCTCCAGCTTCACCTTCTCCTTCTTCTCAAGGTAGTTGGCGTAGATGCCCTGGGCCTTGTTCGCCACGGTGAGGCCCGCGCCCCCGGCGGCGAGGCCGGCGTCGTAGGCGGCCTGGAATTCCCCAGCGTGGAAGTGGATCCAGGCCTGCACGACTGCGGCGTCCTTGGGGAAGGGCTCGGCGTCGCCGGCGTGCAGCCGGGCCCAGTGCTTCTTCAGCGTGGCCGGGGTGTAGACGAAGGCGGCGTTGTCGTAGGGAAAGGCGGTCCACTTGGCCATGGCTTGTCTCCTAGGTTGATTGGTATTGGCCGGCGAGCTTGAAGAGGTGGTCTTTCGACGCGGGCTCGAGGTAGGGTAGCAGCAGGGACAGCGCGTGGAAGGCGCCGCGCAGCAGGGCGGCGCCGGCACGGTCGGGCTCCAGCGCGTGGCGCGGGTCGCGCACGTATTCGTAGCTCAGCCAGTAGCTCACTACCACCACCATGGCATTGGCCGTGGGCGCGGCCTCGCGCAGGTCCATCTTCAGCGCGCCGCCCAGGTGCAGGCCCGACAGCACGTGGCGCATGGCCTGCTCCTTGGCGGCTAGCAGGGCCTGGAAGTGGGTTTCCAGCCGGCGGTTCTTGAACAGCAGGTCGTTCAGGTCGCGGTAGAGGAAGCGGTGCTTCCAGATCAGCTCGAACAGCATGTGGAAGAACAGCCAGGCATCCTCCACGTTGCGCACGTTGTCGGCAGCGGCCAGCAGTTCGTTCAGCTCGGCCTCGTAGCGGCCGAACAGCGCGTTGACGAGCTCGTCCTTGGCCGGGTAGTGGTAGTACAGGTTGCCCGGGCTGATCTTCAGTTCCGCCGAGATCAGCGTCGTCGACACATTCGGCTCGCCGAAGGCATTGAAGAGGTCCAGCGTGACCTCCAGGATGCGCTCGGCAGTGCGGCGGGGGCGTTTGGGCGTGGGCATGTCAGGAGCGCGCGATCGCCCCGAACGACCGTTGCGCTTTCATGCGGGGAAGCGAGCGCAGCGAGCGTGGGAGCCGACAGGTCATCGGGTCATTCTGGCAGCGAAAAGCGCGCCGACAGGGTCGACTTCTAGAATTCCAAGCCTATGCCCAGTTCGACCGCTTCGCCCCCCGCCATCTCGTTCGAGAACGTCAAGAAAACTTACCGGGGAGGGCAGGTCAAGGCGCTTAACGGCGTCAGTTTCGACATCCCCTGCGGCGAGTTCTTCGGCCTGCTCGGCCCCAACGGCGCCGGCAAGACCACGCTGATCAGCGTGCTGGCCGGCCTGGCCAAAGCGACCGAAGGGCGCGTGCGCGTGATGGGCCACGATGTGGTGAACGACTACGCCGCGGCCCGCAAGGCACTCGGCGTGGTGCCGCAGGAGCTGGTGTTCGACCCGTTTTTCAGCGTGCGCGAATCGCTGCGCATCCAGAGCGGCTACTTCGGCGTGAAGCACAACGACGACTGGATCGACGAACTGCTCGCCAACCTGGGCCTGGCCGACAAGGCCAACGCCAACATGCGCCAGTTGTCGGGCGGCATGAAGCGCCGCGTGCTGGTGGCGCAGGCTTTGGTGCACCGCCCGCCGGTCATCGTGCTGGATGAGCCCACGGCCGGCGTGGACGTGGAGCTGCGCCAGACGCTGTGGCAGTTCATCGCCCGCCTGAACAAAGAGGGCCACACGGTGCTGCTGACCACCCACTACCTCGAAGAAGCCGAGGCCCTGTGCCAGCGCATCGGCATGCTCAAGGGCGGGCGGCTGGTGGCGCTGGACCGCACCTCGCAGTTGCTGGCCGGCACGGCGCACACCATGCTGCGCTTCAAGACGGATGTGGCGCTGCCGGCGGAGATCGCGGCGCGCGCTCGCGTGACGGGGCGCATCGTGCAAGTGACGGCGCATGACGCCGCTGAAGTGGAAACCACCCTGGCCACGCTGCGCGCTGCGGGCGTGCCGGTCGAAGATTTGGAGATCGGCCGCGCCGATTTGGAAGACGTGTTCCTCAACATCATGCAAGGAGACGCAGCATGAACGGCGCCTCCACCCTGTTCAAGAAAGAAGTGCTGCGCTTCTGGAAGGTCAGCTTCCAGACCGTGGCCGCGCCGGTGCTCACCGCCTGCATGTATTTGCTCGTGTTCGGCCACACGCTGGAAGACCACGTGAAGGTGTACGAAACCGTCGGCTACACGCAGTTCCTGATTCCGGGACTCGTGATGATGAGCGTGCTGCAGAACGCCTTCGCCAACAGCTCGTCCAGCCTCATTCAGAGCAAGATCACCGGCAACCTCGTGTTCCTGCTGCTGACGCCGCTGTCACCGCTGGCGTGGTTCGTCGCCTACGTGGGCGCGGCCATCGTGCGGGGCCTGGCGGTGGGCACGGGCGTGTTGCTGGTGACGGCGTGGTTTGCGCCGCCGGGCCTGGACAACATCCTGTGGGTGCTGACCTTCACCGTGCTCGGCGCTGGCTTGATGGGCACGCTGGGCCTGATCGCCGGGCTGTGGGCCGAGAAGTTTGACCAGTTGGCCGCCTTCCAGAACTTCATCATCATGCCGATGACCTTCCTGTCGGGCGTCTTCTACTCGGTGCACTCGCTGCCTGGGTTCTGGCAGGGCATCAGCCACCTGAACCCGTTCTTCTACATGATCGACGGCTTCCGCCGCGGCTTCTTCGGCGTGAGCGACGTGTCGCCGTGGCTGAGCCTCGCCGTGGTGGGCTTCAGCTTCGTGGCCACGGCCGGTTTGGCGCTGAGCCTGCTGCAGCGCGGCTACAAGATTCGATCCTGAATCCGGGGCTGAAGCGGGGTTTGCAGCGGGCCGAAGGCCGCGCGTTGCAACCCTTCCTAGAATCACGGGTTTTCCAGAAGGACCCCGTGATGGCCGACCCGACCCCGCTCGAAGTACGCGATTTCATTGCCGCTGGCTTGCCCTGCGCGCACCTGGAAGTCGAGGGCGACGGTCGACATTTCTTCGCGACCATCGTGTCCGCCGAGTTTGCCGGCCTCACCCGCATCAAGCGCCACCAGCGTGTGTACGCTGCTTTGGGCGACCGCATGCGCGAGCAAATCCACGCGCTGTCGATGAAGACGCTGACGCCCGAGGAGTTCGCGCAATGAGTGCCAACCAAGGTCTGACGCTGGCGCTGTCCAAGGGCCGCATCTTTGAAGAGACCCTGCCGCTGCTGCGCGCCGCCGGCATCGAGGTGCTCGAAGACCCCGAAACCTCGCGCAAGCTGATCTTGCCGACCAACCGCGAGGGCGTGCGCGTGGTGCTGGTGCGCGCCAGCGACGTGCCCACCTACGTGCAGTACGGCGGCGCCGACCTGGGCGTTGCCGGGCGCGACGTGTTGCACGAGCAGGCCCTGGCCCAGGGCGGCTCGCACGGCCTGTACCAGCCGCTGGACCTGAACATCGCCCGCTGCCGCATGAGTGTGGCCACGCGTGCCGACTTCGACTACGTCGCCGCCGTGAAGCAAGGCTCGCGCATCCGCGTGGCCACCAAGTACACCGAGATCGCCCGCCAGCACTTCGCCGACAAGGGCGTGCACGTGGACCTGATCAAGCTCTACGGCTCCATGGAACTGGCTCCGCTGACCGGCCTGGCCGACGCCATCGTCGACCTGGTTTCTACCGGCGGCACGCTGCGCGCCAACAAGCTGGTGGAGGTGGAGCAGATCATGGACATCTCCTCCCGCCTCGTCGTCAACCAAGCCGCGCTCAAGCTCAAGCGCGACACCCTGCGCCCCCTCATCGACGCCTTCGCCGGCGCCGTCTCCGCATGATTCGCCAACTCTCGACCGCCGCTGCCGACTTCACCGCCGAGTTCGAGCGCCTGCGCCATTGGTCGGCCGAGACGGATGCGGCCATCGAAGGCCGCGTGGCCGAGATCCTGGCCGACGTGCAGGCCCGGGGCGACGCCGCGGTGCTGGACTACACCGCCCGCTTCGACCGGGTGCAGGCCGCCGCCATGGCGGATCTGGAGTTGACCCAGGCCGACTTGCAGGCCGCGCTCGCCTCCATTCCAGCGGCGCAGCGCGAGGCCTTGCAGGCCGCTGCGCGCCGGGTGCGGGCCTACCACGAGCGTCAACTGGAAGCGTCCGGCCGCAGCTGGAGCTACCGCGATGAAGACGGCACCCTGCTGGGCCAGAAGGTCACGCCGCTGGACCGCGTAGGCATCTACGTGCCCGGTGGCAAGGCCGCGTACCCGAGCAGCGTGCTGATGAACGCCATCCCGGCCCATGTGGCCGGCGTGCCGGAGATCATCATGGTGGTGCCCACGCCCGACGGCGTGCGCAACCCGCTGGTGCTGGCCGCGGCGGCCGTGGCCGGCGTGCACCGCGTGTTCACCATCGGCGGCGCCCAGGCCGTGGCCGCGCTGGCCTACGGCACGGCCACCGTGCCGCGCGTGGACAAGATCACCGGGCCGGGCAATGCCTACGTGGCCTCGGCCAAGAAGCATGTATTCGGCCAGGTCGGCATCGACATGATTGCCGGCCCGAGCGAGATTCTGGTCATCGCCGACGGCACCACGCCGCCGGACTGGGTGGCCATGGACCTCTTCAGCCAGGCCGAGCACGACGAACTGGCGCAGAGCATCCTGCTCAGCCCGGACGCCGACTTCCTCGCCGCCGTGAAAGCGAGCATGGAGCGCCTGCTGCCCACGTTGCCGCGCGAAGCCGTCATCCGCGCCTCGCTGCAGGGCCGCGGTGCGTTGATCCACACGCGGTCGATGGAAGAGGCCTGCGAGATCAGCAACAGCATCGCGCCCGAGCATTTGGAGATCAGCGCCGCCGAGCCGGCCCGCTGGGAGCCGCTGCTGCGCCATGCGGGCGCCATCTTCATGGGTGCGTACACGAGCGAGAGCCTGGGCGACTACTGCGCCGGCCCCAACCACGTGCTGCCCACCGCCAGCACGGCGCGCTTCTCATCGCCGCTGGGCGTGTACGACTTCCAAAAGCGCAGCAGCCTCATCGAGGTCAGCGAGCAGGGCGCCCAGGTGCTGGGCGGCATCGCGTCCACACTCGCGCACGGCGAGGGCTTGCAGGCCCATGCACGCGCGGCAGAACTGCGCTTGAAGTGACCCGCGCCTGACGCTCAGGCGGCGTCGGTCGGCACGGCCTTGAACGGGCTGCGTTCGGGCGGCTCGTCGTGCTCGGCGGTGCGGGTCAGCGCGGTCGTGATCCAGTTCAGCGCCGACACGCGGTGGCGCACCGCACAGCTCAGCGGCTCAGGCTTGGCGCCCATCTTGGCCTTGGGTTCCAGCGCCGTGCGGCCCAGGCTCAGGCGCGACGAGCCGAAGGCGATCGCGTCTTGCACGGTGGACTGCAGCAGCGTGAGGTAGATCGGGGCGTCGGCGTTCGCGGCCCGGTCGTAGCCGATGTAGTAACCCAGCGTGGTGTCGCCGTCGTGCACGCTGGTGACGAAGCCCAGCCATCGGCCATCGGCGTGTTCGGCCACCCGGCAGCGAAAGCGCGGCCCCAGGGCGGCGGCCAGCGCCGGCAGGTAACCCGGCGTGAGGGTGGCCAGCCGCAGCCCTTGGGCTTCGTGCACCTGGCTGTACAGCGCGTGCAGTTCGTCGGCGCGGGCCTGCATGTCTTCGGCGGTGATGTCGCGCAAGCTCACGCCCGCCGCGGTGCAGTCCTTCAGCAGCTTCTTGGCGGCGCTGCGGTAGCCCGAGGTCATGCTGGCGAGGTAGTCGTCCCAGGTGCGCCATTCGGGGCGCAGCGTCAGCACCATGTCGGGTTCGGTGTCCACGGTGCGGTAGCCCAGCAGGCGCAGGGCGGCAGGGGCGTCGCTGCCGGGCAGGGGCAGGTCCTTGATCAATGCCAGGTCTGACTGGCCTTGCAGCTTGTCTGCGCGGCGCAGGCGGTAGATGGCTTCACCAATGCCGTGCCACAGCAGGGTGGTGTCTACGTCAGGGCTCAAGGCCATGGCGCGCGGCCCCCACACCAACAGGTTGCCGCACACCAGCAGGTGTTCCTGGAGGCCCTGCATCGGCGCTTGCACGAGCCGCTTCAGGCCCGAAACGCGGCCCGGCTTGCGCAGCTGGGGGCCACTCACCGTCACCCGCTGCAGCAGCAACGCAGCCACCGGCTCGCCGTCGGCATAGGCCATGGCGTAGCGCGGCTCCAGGTTGTCGGGGGCATGGGCCTCCAGCACGCGCAGGTACTCGCGCGACAGGAACACCGAATGCGTGGCGAGGCGGTCCCAGTGCGCGGGGTTCAGGAAGTCCACACGGTCGGCCAGCACCAGTTGCAGGCCCGAGCTGCGACGGCGCGCGCTGCGGCGGGCCTGGATGTCGTGCAGCGCCTGCGCCGGGTGCACGGGCTGGGGCTTGAGCTTGCCCAGCGCGCGGCCGGTGCGGGTCAGGCGCGCAACAGTGGCTTGCAGGGGCTTCTTGGTCGGGCGGGACGCTGACATCAACACCTCAGGACATCACGGGGCGCCAAGGCTACCCCAGGCGGGGTGGGGGGGCAGCGATGGCGTCGGCCCGCCTTCACCTCGGTCACCTGCTTGGGCTACGCTGCGCCCATGTCTTTGTGTCGACGAAATTTCCTGCTGTCCGCGGCGGGTGCTTCGCTGGCCTCAGCCCAGGCGGCGCCGCGCCGCCTGCTCATCCCGCGGGTGTCGGCCCGGGCTGACCTGATGAAGAACTATGCGGCCGTGCTGCTGGACCAGGCGCTGGCCGCCGCGGGCCTGCCCGTGACCCTGGAGCCCACGCCCGAGCTCATCCCGCAAAACCGTGCACTGCAGGAGCTGGGGCGGCACAGCGGCCGGCTGGATGTGGTCTGGACCATGACCTCGGTGGAGCGTGAGCAGCAGGCCCGGCCGATCCGGCTGCCCATCTTCAAAGGCTTGTTCGGGTGGCGCTTGCTGCTGGCACCGCACGAGGTGTCGGAGCGGCTGCGGGAGGTGCAGACGCTGGCCGACCTGCGCGCGTTTTCCATGTTGCAGGGCTTGGAGTGGCCCGACACCGGTGTGTTGCAGGCCAACGGGCTGCGGGTGGTGGTGTCTCCCAGCTATGACGCGATGTTCAAGCAGTTGCGCTTGGGGCGGGCGGACGCGTTTCCGCGCTCCGTGGAGGAGGTGTGGTGGGAGCACGACCGCTACGGCCAGGGCCTCACCGTGGTGCCGGACGTCTGCCTGCATTACCCCGCGGCGGTGTACTACTTCGTGGCGCCCGACGATGACGAGCTGGCCGCAGCCATCGAGCTGGGCCTGCACCGCCTGCGCACCACGGGAGCGTGGGACCGGCTGTTCCTCAAGCACCACGGCGACGACCTGGCCCGCGCCCGGCTGGGCAGCCGACGGGTCCTGGAGTTGCACAACCCGCTGCTGCCCAAGGCCACCCCGTTGGATCGACCGGAGTTGTGGTTTCGGCCTCAGGGTTAACGCGACACAAAGTTCGTGGAACACGAACTTCGTGTAACCTCCGGTCCATGAAGAACGTGACCGTCTCGATGGACGACGCTGTGGCCGAGTGGGCCCGGCTGGAGGCCGCGCGGCGCAACACCAGCGTGTCGCGCCTGCTGGGCGAGTTGCTGGCCGAGAAGATGCGGCACGACGACGCCTACGAACGTGCGCTGCAAGACTGGCTGCACCGGGAGCGCAGCTGGGCCTCTGACGGACATCCCTACCCGGGCCGGGAGGTGCGATGAGCGAGCCGGTGTTTGTCGACACCTCGGTGCTGCTGTTCAGCGAAGACGGCGCCCGCCCGGCCGAGCGCGAACAGGTGCTCGCCTGGCTCCGCACGCTCTGGACGGCGCGCACCGGTCGCGTCTCGGTGCAGGTGCTGACCGACTTCTACCTGCTCGCCACCCAGCGCGTGTCACCGCCCATGCCCCAGGGCGACGTGCGCGCCGAGGTGCGCCGCTACCAGCACTGGCGCCCGTGGCAGGCTGACCAGGCCACGGTGGAAGCCGCCTGGTCGCTGGAAAGCCGCTTCGGCCTGCCGTTTGCCGACGCCTTGGTTGTGGCCAGCGCCAAGGCGCAAGGCTGCACCCGGCTGCTGAGCCTGGCGTTGCCGCATGAAGCGGTGTACGACAGCGTGCAAGTGCTCAACCCGCTCGTCACCGCACCATGACCGACCCCTTGCAACAAGCGCTCGCCTGCATCCGCCCGGACGTGCGGGCCGCCCACGCCTACGTCGTGCAACCCAGTGCCGGCGCGCTGAAGCTCGACGCGATGGAGAACCCCTACCGCTTGCCGCCCGAGCTGCAGCAGGCGCTGGGCGCTCGCCTGGGGGCGTTGGCCTTGAACCGCTACCCCGCCGAGCGGACGGCCGAGTTGGCCCGCGCGCTGGCCCGCCACGCCGGCGTGGGCGACGAGGTGGGTGTCACGCTGGGCAATGGGTCGGACGAACTCATCGGCCTTCTGACCTTGGCCGTCGCCCAGCCCGGCGCCACGGTGCTGGCCCCGGTGCCGGGCTTTGTGATGTACGAGGCCCTGGCCCGGCAGCACCGGCTGAACTTTGTGGGTGTGCCGCTGCGGGCTCACGATTTCGAGCTCGACGAAGCCGCCATGCTGGCCGCGATTGCGCAGCACCAGCCCGCGCTCATCTATCTGGCCTACCCGAACAACCCCACGGCCACGCTGTGGGACGCTGGCGTCATTGAACGCATCGCCCAGGCCGCGCCGGGCCTGGTGGTCATGGACGAGGCCTACCAGCCCTTCGCCAGCCAGGACAGCCTCGGCCTCATGGCCCGCCAGCCCAACGTGCTGGTCATGCGCACCATGAGCAAGTTCGGCCTGGCCGGCGTGCGCATCGGCTACCTGCTGGGTGCCGCCGCGCTGGTCGATCAGGTCGAGAAGCTGCGCCCGCCCTACAACATCAGCGTGCTGAACGCCGAGGCCGCCTTCTTCGCGCTGGAACACGCCGACGTCTACGCCGCACAGGCCGCCGAGTTGCGGCAGCAGCGCGAGCGCTTGTTTGCGGCGCTGCAGGCGCTGCCGGGCGTCCACGCGTGGCCGAGTCAGGGCAATATGATCCTGGCGCGGGTGCCCGACGCGGCGGCCACCTTTGCCGCGCTCAAGGCGCGCGGCGTGCTGATCAAGAACGTCTCGGCCATGCACCCGCTGCTGGCCAACTGTTTGCGCTTCACCGTCGGCACGCCCGACGACAACACCCGCCTGCTGGCCGAACTCACGAGTTGCCTGTCATGACCACCCCACGCACCGCCGAAGTCACCCGCAACACCCGCGAGACGCGCATCACCGTGCGCATCAACCTCGACGGCACGGGCCAGTCCAAGCTGCACACCGGCATCGGCTTCTTCGACCACATGCTCGACCAGATCGCCCGCCACGGCCTGATCGACCTGGACATCCACTGCGAGGGCGACCTGCACATCGACGGCCACCACACGGTGGAAGACGTGGGCATCACACTCGGCATGGCCATCGCCAAGGCCGTGGGCGACAAGGCGGGCCTGACCCGCTACGGCCACAGCTACGTGCCGCTGGACGAGGCGCTTTCGCGCGTGGTCATCGACCTCTCCGGCCGCCCGGGCCTGCACATGGACTGCAAATTCACGGCCGGCAGCATCGGGGCCTTCGACACGCAGCTGACCTTCGAGTTCTTCCAGGGCTTTGCCAACGCGGCGCTGGCCACGGTGCACATCGACAACCTGAAGGGCCACAACGCCCACCACCAGGCCGAGACCATGTTCAAGGCCTTCGGCCGCGCGCTGCGCATGGCCACAACGGCCGACGCCCGCTCGGCCGGCGTGATTCCGTCGACGAAGGGGTCGCTGTGACGCGCACCGAAGGGCCGAGCGCCGGGCCGTCCCAAGCCGGCCCGCATCCTCTCGGGGGATCGACGAACGTACCCGTTCGGCGAGGGGCGCGCACGGTCGTCGTTGTCGACTACGGCATGGGCAACCTGCGCTCGGTGTCGCAGGCCGTCATGCATGCGGCCGAGGGCCAGGGTTTCGACGTCGCCATCACCTGCGACCCCGAGGTCATCCGCGCTGCCGAACGCGTGGTGCTGCCGGGCCAGGGCGCCATGCGGGACTGCATGGCGGAGCTGGCCGCTTCAGGCGCCAAGGAAGCCGTGCTGGAAGCTGCCGCCACCAAGCCGCTGCTGGGCGTGTGCGTCGGCATGCAGATGCTGCTGGACCACAGCGAGGAGCAGGACACGCCGGGGCTGGGGCTGATTCCGGGCCGCGTGCAGCGCTTCCGCCTGGAAGGCCGCTTGCAGGAAGACGGCAGCCGCTTCAAGGTGCCGCAGATGGGTTGGAACCGCGTGCACCAGCCGCGCCCGCATCCAGTGTGGACCGGCATCCCGGACGACAGCTGGTTCTACTTCGTGCACAGCTTCTACGCGACGACGGCGTTGCCCGAACACAGCGCGGGCGAGACCGACTATGGCCTGCGCTTTACCTGTGCAGTCGCGCGGGATAACATTTTTGCGACCCAATTCCACCCCGAGAAAAGTGCTGCGCTGGGCCTCGCCCTTTACCGCAACTTCCTGCACTGGAAGCCCTGAGGACCACCCCACCCCCTACCGGCTTCGCCGGCCCCCTCAAGGGGGCGCCGCTGGTGGCCCGGCAGAGCCGGTTCCACGGCGGCCACTCGGTAAGTCACCACGCCTTCCAACCCTTGTTTTGACCTAGCCCCCGGCCATGCTGCTGATCCCTGCCATCGACCTGAAAGACGGTCGCTGCGTCCGCCTCAAGCAAGGCGACATGAACGACTCCACCACCTTCGGTGAAGACCCCGCCGCCATGGCCCGCCGCTGGGTGGATGCCGGCGCGCGTCGCCTGCACCTGGTGGACCTGAACGGCGCCTTCGCGGGCAAGCCGGTCAACGAGCCGGCCATCAAGGCGATCATCAAAGAGGTGGGTGACGAGATCCCCATCCAGCTGGGCGGTGGCATCCGTGACCTCGACACCATCGAGCGTTACCTGGACGACGGCCTGAGCTACGTCATCATCGGCACGGCCGCGGTGAAGAACCCCGGCTTCCTGAAGGACGCCTGCAGCGCCTTTGGCGGCCACATCATCGTGGGCCTGGACGCCAAGGACGGCAAGGTCGCCACCGACGGCTGGAGCAAGCTCACGGGTCACGAAGTCGTCGACATGGGCCAGAAGTTCCAGGACTACGGCGTCGAAGGCATCATCTACACCGACATCGGCCGCGACGGCATGCTGACCGGCATCAACATCGAGGCCACCGTCAAGCTGGCCCAGGCGCTGACCATTCCCGTCATCGCATCGGGCGGCCTGTCCAACATCGCCGATATCGAGCGCCTGTGCGCCGTGTTCGGCGATGGCGTGGAGGGCGTGATCTGCGGTCGCTCCATCTACACCGGTGATCTCGACTTCGCTGCCGGCCAGGCCCGTGCGGACGAGCTGATGGCTGCATTGGGCTGATGATGCCCCCACGCTCACTCCGTTCGCTGCCCCCCGAGGGGGCGCGTCAGCGGCTCTGGACGGCCACGCGCCGCTGACCGATGCTCGCCAAACGCATCATCCCCTGCCTGGACGTGACCGCCGGTCGCGTCGTCAAAGGCGTCAACTTCGTCGGCCTGCGGGACGCCGGCGACCCGGTGGACATCGCCGCCCGCTACAACGAGCAGGGCGCCGACGAGCTGACCTTCCTCGACATCACCGCCACCAGCGACGGCCGCGACCTGATTCTGCACATCATTGAAGACGTGGCCTCCAAGGTCTTCATCCCGCTGACGGTGGGTGGCGGCGTGCGGGCCGTGGCCGATGTGCGCCGGCTGCTGAACGCGGGCGCCGACAAGGTGTCGTTCAACTCCGCCGCGGTGGCCGACCCCGAGCTGATCCGCGCGGCCAGCGACCGCTATGGCGCGCAGTGCATCGTGGTGGCCATTGACGCCAAGCGCCGCCAGGGCGACGACCTCGCGGCGCGCGGCCCCGGCTGGGACGTCTACACCCACGGCGGCCGCAAGAACGTGGGCCTGGACGCCGTGGCCTGGGCCCAGCAGATGGCCGAGTTCGGCGCCGGCGAGATCCTGCTTACCAGCATGGACCGCGACGGCACCAAGAGCGGCTTCGACCTGGAACTGACCCGCGCCGTGAGTGACGCGGTGCCCGTGCCCGTCATCGCGTCGGGTGGCGTGGGCGGCCTGGACGACTTGGCCGATGGCATCACCAAAGGCGGCGCTGACGCGGTGCTGGCCGCCAGCATCTTCCACTTCGGCCAGCACACGGTGGGCGAGGCCAAGGCGCTGATGGCCGCGCGGGGCATCCCGGTCCGCCAGTGAGTCACCGCGGCCGCGGACAATGCGGCCATGGGTGAGATTCGAATCATTGGCGGGCAGTGGAAGCGCTCCAAGCTGCCCGTGCCCGACGCACCGGGCCTGCGGCCCACGTCGGACCGCGTGCGCGAGACACTCTTCAACTGGCTGGGCCAGACGCTGACCGGCTGGTGCGTGCTGGACGCTTTCGCGGGCAGCGGCGCGCTGGGCTTTGAGGCCGCCTCGCGCGACGCGGCCGAGGTGGTGCTGGTGGAGCGCGATGCCAAGCTGGCCGCCGGCCTGCGCGCCAGCGTTCAGCGCCTCAAGGCCACGACGATGAAGGTGCATGCGGCCGATGCGCTGGCCTGGATGCGTGCCGCACCGCGCGGCGGTTTCGACCTCGTGCTGCTGGACCCGCCCTTTGCCGCCGACCTGTTCGACGCAGCCCTGGCCGCAGCGCTGCCGCTGCTGGCCGAGGGCGGGCTGATCTACGTGGAAGCGCCGCACAGCATCACGCCGCCGGCCGGTTTCACCGTGTGGCGCCAGGGGCGTGCGGGCGCGGTGCACTACCACCTGCTGCGCCGCGAGGACAATCCCGCCCCATGACGACCCGTACGACCATCACCGCCGTCTACCCCGGCACCTTCGACCCGATCACCCTCGGCCACGAAGACCTGATGCGCCGCGCCGCCGGCATGTTCGAGCGCCTGGTGCTGGCCGTGGCCGTGGGCCACCACAAGAAGACCATGTTCACGCTGGACGAGCGCCTGGCCATGGCGCAAGAGGTGGCCGCGCCCCTCGGCAACGTCGAGGTGATTGCCTTCGACGGCCTGCTGCGCGACTTCGTGCGGGCACACGACGGCCGCGTGGTGGTGCGTGGACTGCGCACGGGGGGCGACTTCGAGTACGAGTTCCAGATGGCCGGCATGAACCGCAAGCTCATGCCCGAGGTGGAAACCATCTTCCTGACCCCCGGCGAGCACCACCAGTACACCTCCAGCACCTTCGTGCGCGAGATCGCGACGCTGGGCGGCGAGGTGGCCGAGTTCGTGTCGCCCGGCGTGCTGGCGCGCTTGAACGACAAGTTCAAGGGGAGCTGACGATGGCGCTGATGATCACCGACACGCACGGCGGGAATCGGCAAGGCATGCCTTGCCCCGCCGAGCGCGGCGCGCGCATGCAGGCGCGTGCCGTATTCGTCCGGCAGCCCGATGGAGTCGCAACATGGCGCTGATGATCACGGACGAATGCATCAACTGCGACGTCTGCGAGCCGGCCTGCCCGAACAACGCCATCTCGATGGGCGCGGAGTTCTACGAGATCAACCCGGCCAAGTGCACCGAGTGTGTGGGCCACTTTGACGAGCCGCAGTGCGTGATGCTGTGCCCGGTGGCCTGCATTCCGGTGAACCCGGCGCACGTGGAAAGCCGTGAGACGCTGCTGCAGAAGTACGAGCGCCTGACCTCGGCCGCCTGACCTCTTTCGGCGGATGCGCCCCCTTTCGGCGCAAGGCCATGGCGCAAGGCCCTGGCCCACGGCCCGGGGCCGCTACATCCCCTCACCATTGCTCACGCCGCGCGCGCTGCGGCCTGCCTACAGTGCCGCAGCGCTGTGGGAGTGGGCATGGACGACACGAGCAACCGGGCTGACACGGCCCCTCCGGTCGACACGGTCGACACCTTGGACCCCTTGAACGGCCGGTGTGCGCCGACGCCGGGCACGTCGCCGGACACCCAACCCGCCGCCGATCGCGCGGCCGGTGTATTGGCCGCCGCCAGCGCAGCCGCCTTGCTGGCGGCCTGCGGGGGTGGAGGGGGTGCGGCATCGTCGGCCGGCCCGGGGGAGGGCGC
Organism: Pelomonas baiyunensis; assembly: GCF_043555935.1. Taxonomy (NCBI): domain Bacteria; kingdom Pseudomonadati; phylum Pseudomonadota; class Betaproteobacteria; order Burkholderiales; family Sphaerotilaceae; genus Roseateles; species Pelomonas baiyunensis. Next base: position 240,523 of record NZ_JBIGIB010000005.1, read on the forward strand.
GCCCAGCACGCCCGGTGCACCGCCTGCACCCCCGCCCACGCGGCGTGATGCCGCCCGCTTCCTCTCGCAGGCCACGTTCGGCGCCACCGGCCCGGCCCAGGTGGACGCCTTGGTGGCGCAGGGCCTGGACAGCTGGCTCAATGCCCAGTTCGCCCAACCCGCGGCGCTGCACCTCGACTACCTGAACCGCCAGCGCGGCCGCGACCAGGCGCCCGGCGAGAAGCCCTACGTGCCCGAGGAAGCCAGCTACGAGGCGATCTGGCAGCAATGGCTGAGCGGTGAAGACCAGCTGCGCGCCCGCGTGAGCTGGGCGCTGCTGCAGATCTTCGTCATCAGCAACATCGCCCCCGACATCCGCCCCGTGGCCATGAGCAGCTACCTGGACATGCTCAACCGCAACGCCTTCGGCAATTGGCGCACGCTGCTGCAGGACGTGACCCTGCACCCCGCCATGGGCTACTACCTGAACCTGCTGGAAAGCGAAAAGGGCGACCCGGCGCGCGGCACCCACCCCAACGAAAACTACGCCCGCGAGGTGCTGCAGCTGTTCTCCATCGGGCTGGTGCAGCTGAACGCCGACGGCACGCCCAAGCTCGACGCCGCGGGCAAGACCCAGCCCACCTACGACGAGGCTGTGGTGAAAGGCTTTGCCCAGGCTTTCAGCGGCTGGAGCTACGGCGGGCTGGACAACAACCAGCCCGACCTCTTCCACAACCACGACGACAACGATGAGGCCCTGTGGGTGGTGCCCATGAAAGCCTGGGCCGGCTACCACGCCACCGGCGAGAAAAAGCTGCTGGACGGCAAGACCCTGCCCGCCGGCCAAACGCCCGAGAAGGACATGGCCGATGCGCTGGACGCGATCTTCCAGCACCCCAACGTGCCGCCGTTCTTCGCCCGGCAGCTCATCCAGCGTCTGGTGACGAGCAACCCCAGCGCAGCCTACGTTGGCCGCGTGGCGGCGGTGTTCGCCAACGACGGCGCCGGTGTGCGCGGCAACCTGCGGGCCGTGGTGCGCGCGGTGCTGCTGGACGCTGAAGCCCGAGGCGACAGCCCGGCCGCTTCGGTGGCCAAGCAGCGCGAGCCGGTGGTGCGCTTGGCCAACGTCCTGCGCGGCCTGGGTGCCAAGAGCGCCAGCGGCCAGAACCGCATCCAGTACCTCGACAGTGCGGACGACGCGCTGGGCCAAAGCCCCTTGCTGGCGCCGTCGGTCTTCAACTTCTATTCACCCGCGTTCAAGCCGGCCGGCCCCATTGCCGCGCAGGGCTGGGTGGCGCCCGAGTTCCAGATCAGCGGCGAAACCGCCGTGGCGGGCTCGTTGAACTTCTTCGCCGAGTTGTTTCAAAGCGGCGGCTACGGCTGGCCCGAACAGCACCGGCTCAACCTGGACCTCACCAGCCTTGCCGCCCTGGACGCCAAGGCACTGGTGGACCGGCTGGACCTGCTGTTCTTCAACCTCGGCATGAGCGACAGCACCCGCCAGCGGCTGACCACGCTCATCGGCGCGATCGACAGCAAGACCGATTCGGTCAAGGCCGCGTTGATCGTGACCGCCCTCAGCCCTGACCACGTGATTCAGCGGTGAGGGCCCCGCGCCAACACGCCCTGCTCGAAGTGAGGTTCCCATGACGATCCGTCGACGCCAACTGCTGCAGTGGGGCGCAGCCGCCGCAGCGCTCCACCCCTGGGCCCAGATGCAGGCGCTGGCCCAAAGCGCGCCCGCCGCGGGGGACTACCGCGCGCTGGTGTGTGTGTTCCTGTTCGGCGGCAACGACGGCAACAACCTGCTGGTGCCCGCCGACGCCCGCTACACCGCCTACCAGCGGGCCCGCCCCAACCTGGCGCTGGACCGCAGCACGCTGCGGCCGCTGAGCCTTTCCAACGCGAGCGGGCTGGCCCTGCACCCGGCGTTCACCGGCCTGCAGGGGCTGGTGAACACCGGCCAGGCCAGCGTCATCGCCAACACCGGCCCCCTGCTGCAGCCCACCACGCTGGCGCAGTACAACGCCCGCAGCGTGCCGTTGCCCAGCAACCTGTTCTCGCACAGCGACCAACAAGGCGCCTGGCAAAGCGGCATGCCCGAAGCGCCGCCGCGCAACGGCTGGGGCGGCCGCCTGCTGGAGCGCGCCGTGGCCGAGGGCCAGGTGAACCGGGGCTACGCGGCCATCAGCCTGTCCGGCGGCAACGTGTGGGAGGCGGGGGACAAGAGCCTGACGCCGTACCGCGTGTCGTCCAGCGGGCGTTTCGGCTTCGAGTTCTACAACCCTAACGCCCGCGCCGGCAGCGACCCGCTCTCGGCCGCCGTGGCCGCCACGCTGGCGGAGACGCGCAGCCATCCGTTCGAGCAGACCTGGCTGAACCTGATGGGGCGCAGCCTGGAGGTGCAGCGCGTGCTGGCCGGCGCGCTGGCCAGCAGCAACGTCAGCACCCCGTTCCCGGACACGGGGCTGGGCCGCCAGTTGGGCATGGCCGCGAAGCTGATTGCGGCGCGTGGCGCGCTGGGCTTGTCTCGCCAATGCTTCTTCACCTCGCTGGGCGGCTTCGACACCCACGGCGACGATCAGCTGCAGCGTCAGGCCGAGTTGTTTGCCGAAATCGACGGCGCCGTCACGGCCTTCCAGGCGGCCATGGCCAGCTTGGGCCTGGCCGACAGCGTCACGCTGTTCTCGGCCAGCGATTTCGGCCGCACGCTGGCCAGCAACGGCGCGGGCACCGACCACGGCTGGGGCAGCCATCACTTTGCCGTGGGCGGCGCGGCGCGCGGCACCAACGGCGGCAAGCTGCTGGGCCGCTTCCCGGACCTGAGCGCCAACGGGCCCGATGACGTGGGCCAGGGCGTGTGGCTGCCGTCCACCGCCACCGACCAGCTCGGCACCGAATGGGCGCGCTGGTTCGGCGCTGACGCCGCCACGCTGGACGCGGTGTGGCCGCACGGCCGCAGCTTCGATCGCGTGGCCGGCTGGGCCTGAAGCGGCAACGTTCCGTGCGCTTGGGCCTCGCTCGCCCCTTGCCTCCGTGCGCGAAGGCTCAGCGCGGAAACACCGCCTGCAGCACCTGCGCCAGCCGGGCGCCGGCGCGCAACAGCTGCTGGTGCTTGATTTGTTCCGCGCGGGGGCTGTAGCCCTCGGGAAGCACCACGCTCCAGTGGCGGTCCTGGCGCGGTGAGAAGCTCATGCCATCGAACGCCTCCCGGGCCACATCCAGCGACTCGGTGGCCCAACGCGCCGGCCAGGCCAGCGGATCGCCGCTGTGGTGGGGCAGGCGGCGCGCCGCGGCCAACCAGGCGGCATCCACGCGGGCGGGCTTGAACTTCTCGGGCACGCCGTCCCACACGCTGTGCAGCTTCACCGGGCCGAAGCCCGCGCCCACGGGCTCGCCGGGGTGGGTGTGCGCGCCGGGGGCGGAGGGCGCGGCCGGCGGGAGCGGGGCAGGCTTCGGGGCGGCCGTCACCCACAGGCTGTTGCCGCCCACGGTGTCGGAGGCGGGGTCGAAGCCTTGCTTTTCGGGGTCGACGCGCTGGCCCTGCGCGCTCAGGTACACCGCGCCCACATGCAGCGGTTGGTGGATGTCGCCCACCAGGTGCGCCACCAGCAGCAGCGCTTCGCGCGGGCTGCGCAGCTGCGGCGGCCCCGCCACGGGCTGGCCTTGCAGCACCTGCAGCGCATGGCGCAGTGCGCCGACGATGTCGTCCTCCCGCGTGCCCGCAAAGCCCAGCAGGTAGCGGCTTCGCTGCAGGGCCACGTCGGTGTAGTGCAGTTGTTTGTGGCAGCTGTCCTCGCCGGCCAGCGTGCACTGCCGGTCGTTGCGCTTCACGTAGTCCGCCATCTCGGCGATGCGCTCGGGCGTCTCCAGCGGCGCGCATTCCGCGTACTTGCCGGGGTTGGGGTAGCTGTAGCCGCGGGCCGGCGAAATGCCCTTGGCGCAATCGGCCCACACCGCGGCTTGCGGCAGCGTCATGCCGCCCAGCAGCGCGGTCACGCGCGCCTCGGCCGGCGTGCCTTGCAACAGGCCCGCCGCGATGGTGGCCACGGTCTGGTGGCCGTCCGCGCCCCAGGCGTGGGCGAGGGCCGGTAGTGAGAGACAGACGGTCAGCAGCAGGGCGCGCATGGTGGGGGCTTTCAATCGATCAAGGCCGCGATCTTGCCCGGCTGGAAATGCAGGTCAATGAAATCCGCCAACCCCTCGAACACCGCCTCCAGCGGCCGCCCCGCCTGGCCGAATAGGGCCTTCAGCACCGCGGGCTGCTCGAACAGGCCGTGGGCGTACACGCCCAGCACGCGGCCGGCCTGCCAGCCCACCGCTTCGCCGGCGCTGTTGCGCAGCGCCACGTGGGGGGCGGGCAGGCCGGCGTGCGGTTGGGTGCGGCCGTGGCGAATTTCATAGCCCGCCGCCTGCACGCCGGCCAGGGCCTGCCAGTCGCCGCTCAGGTCGCCGGCGAACTGGAACACGGCGCTGCGCAGCAGCTTCTGCGGCTCGAACACCGTCACCAGCGGCAGCAGGCCCAGGCCGGGGGCGTTGCCGTCCAGCCCGTGCGGGTCGATGAGGGCTTCGCCCAGCATTTGCAGGCCGCCGCAAATGCCCAGGATGCGGCCGCGGTGGCTGTTGATGGCGAGGTCCAGCTTCTGTGCGCGCAGCCAGGCCAGGTCGGCCGCGGTGGCCTTGCTGCCGGGCAGGATGACCCAGTCGGCCCCGGCCAGGTCGCGCGGCTCGCGGGCCCAGCTCAGGTGTACGCCGGGCAGCTGGCGCAGGGGCTGGAATTCGTCGAGGTTGGACAGCCGCGGGTAGGCCACCACGGCCACGCGCAGGCCGCTGTGGCTGCCGGTGGCGGCGTCGTCGAACACGCCGTCTTCCTCGGGCAGGCCGTGGCCGCGCCACATGGGCAGCGTGGCGATGGTGGGCACGCCGGTGAGCTGCTGCAGCTGTTCCGGCCCTGGGGCGAGCAGCCCCGCATCGCCGCGAAAACGGTTGAGCACGAAGCCGCGCACCTGGGCGCGCACGTCCTCGGGCATGAGCTGGTGCGTGCCGTAGAGGTGGGCGAAAGCGCCGCCGCGGTCGATGTCGGTCACCAGCAGGCAGGCAGCCTGGGCGTCGCGGGCGGTGCCCAGGTTCACGTAGTCGCTGGCGGCGAGGTTGATCTCGGCCGGCGAGCCCGCGCCCTCGATCACCACCACGTCGTTCTCGGCCATCAGCGCCTGCAGGGCGGCGCGCGCGTGGGGCCGCAGTTGCGCGCTGCGCTCGCGCCAGGGCATGCGAGAGAGTTCAGCGTTCACGTCGCCCAGCACCACCACCTGACTCTGCGTGTCGGCCTCGGGCTTGAGCAGCACGGGGTTCATGCGCACCTCGGGCACGCGGCGCGCGGCCAAGGCCTGGAAGTACTGGGCGCTGCCGATCTCGCCCATCGTTCCATGCAAGCCGGGCACGACGCGCGCGTTGTTGCTCATGTTCTGCGCCTTGAAGGGCGCCACCTTCAGGCCCTGGCGGGCATACCAGCGGCACAGCGCCGTGGCCAGCCAGCTTTTGCCGGCACCGCTGGTGGTGCCCAGCACCATCACGGCCTTGCCTCGGGTCATCGGGTCTCTCCTTGCATCTGCATCAGGACCTGCCGCAGCGCCTGCTGCGCGGCCGGGGTTTGGGTGGACACGCGCACCCAGCCGGGCAGGCCGAAGCTGGTGGCGTCGCGCACCGCGATGGCGTGTTCGCGCAGGCGTGCGGCCGTGTCGTGGTGGGGTGGGCGGGCCAGCCAGAACGGCGTGGTGCTGGGCAGCTGTTCCCAGCCCAGGCCGGCCAGCAGGTTGCGCTGCTGGGCCGTCCAACTGCGCAACGTGGCGCGGGCTTGGGCCAGCCAGGCCTGCGTGTCAGCGGTGAGCCAATGCGTGAGCAGGGCCACGCCCTCGGCGGACAGCACCCAGCTGGGCGCCAGCGACAGGGCCTGGGCCCACACCGCGTCGGCTTCGGGGGCGACGAGGTAGCCGGCCCGCACGCCGGTCAGCCCGAGGGCTTTGTTGGGGCACACCATCTGCCAGGCGCCGGGCGGCAGTGCCGGCGTGGCGCCGTGCAGGCGCAGCGGCTCGTACGCGCGGTCCACCACCACCAGGGCGCCGTGTGCACCGGCCTGCAGGGTGGGCCAGGTGGCCACGCTGGCGCCGGTGGGGTTGCAGGGCTCGCAGATCCACACCAGGGCGGTGGCGCTGGGGCGGATGTCCTCGGGCGACGCGTAAGCGCGCACCGCCATGCCCAGCGCCTGCGCGGCCAGCGCGTAGTCGCCAAAGCCGGGCTCGGGCGCCCACACCTCGCGGCGGCCGGTGAGGTGGGCGGCCAGGGTCAGGCGCCGAATGCCCTCGGCCCCGCCTGCGGTGGGCAGCACCCGGCGCTCGTCGCCCAGCAGGCTGCGCAAGGCGCGGTAGTGCGGGTCGGGGTAGCGGCTGCGGTCGGCCTGCATCACGGCGTTCAGCAGGGCTGGCGGTGGGCCCAGAGGGCTGGCGTTGGTGGAGAAGTCGTGCAGCACCGGCGGCCCGCCATCGGGCCCGCCGTGCACGGGCAGCCGCGGTGTCATGCCCGCAGCGCCCAGGCCAGAGTGGCCATCATCAGCGCGCCGGCCCACACCGCCTGCTGGGCCACGACACGGGCCGCGTGCAGGTCACCCGGCTGCGCGGGCAGGCCGCCGGCGTGCAGCACGTAGACCCCGGGCTTGGCCAGGCGGCGGTTGAGCCGCAGCGCCAGCGCGGCCATGGGCCAGCCGCTGTTGGGCGACGGCGTGCGGCGGGCCTCGCGCACCAACGCAGGCAGCACCGGCGGCAGCAGCAACAGCGCGGTGATGCGGGCTGGCAGCCACGAGAGTGCGTCGTCCGCCCGGGCGGCCCATTTGCCGCACCACTCGCGTGCGTCGCGGTAGCCCCACATCGCATCGGCCGTGTTGGCAAAGCGGTAAACAGCCGCCCCCGGCAGGCCGGCCAGGGCGAACCAGAACAGCGGGGCGATGACCGAGTCGTTCAGGTTCTCAGCCAGCGTTTCCAGCGCAGCTTCGCGCACCTCGGTGGCGGTGAGGGCCGAGGTGTCGCGGCTCACCAGCCGGCTTAGGCGCGCGCGGCCCGCGTCCAGCGAGAAGCCCAGCGCCGTCTCCACCGCCAGGGCTTCCTCGGCCAGCATGCGCCAGGCCAGCAGGGGCTTGAGCAGCACGCCCAGCAGCAGCCCCGCCACCAGCAGGCGCGCTGGCGAGGCCCAGGGCTGCAGGCTGTGCAGCAGCGTGCGCTCGATCCACAGCGCCAGGGCGCCGGTCAAGGCCGCGCCCAACACCCAGGCCAGGGCGCCCGCCACAAAGCCGGGCAGGGGCCGCAGCCGCGTGAGGCGAAAGGCGCCGAGGTAGCGCCCCATGCCCACCACCGGGTGCGCCCAGGTGGGCGGTTCGCCCCAGAGGCGGTCCACCACCAGGGCCATGGCCAGGGCCAGCGGCAACAGCAGCGGCATCAGCGCAGACATCCGCGTCGGGTTCCGAGGCGCTCAGCCTAGCGGCGGCAGCCGGGCCACGAGGCCGGCCTTCAGCCGCTCGGGGCGGCGGTCCCAGGCCAGCAGGCCGTGGCCCGGCTCGGCGTGTTGAGCGGCCACGTCCAGCAGGGCGTCCACACAGGCGTCGTCAGGCTGCAGCTGGCCGAACAGGTAGCTGTGCTTGCCCGGGCCCTGCAGGGCGGCGGTGCAGCTTTGCTTGCAGGCCGCCATGCAGGCCTGGCCGTGGATGGCCAGCGGCAGGTCGCGCGCCAGTGCTTCGTTCTCCACCGCCTCCAGCAGGGCCTGGCCCTGCCCGTCAGCGCAGGTCGTGCAAATGGTGAGCCTTGATTCGGCCGTTGATCGCTCGCTATGCATCGACGTCTCGTGGTTTCAATCTCTGGGTGACACGGCATAGCTCATCACGCCGATGAACACCGCTGCACGCCTGCTGGACCGGCGCTGCGGTTCGCTGGCGGCGTTGCTTCTCCTGGTGGGCACGAGCCCACGGCGTCGGCGCGCCTTGCCCGCAACCCGCCTCGCCGGCCCCTCGGGCGCGCTCAACGGCCGCATCAAGGCTGCTCAATCCTCAATCCCCCGCTGTGCCGGCACGCCGGCTTGATAGTGGTGCTTGACCAGCGTCATCTCCGTCACCGTGTCGGCCCGGTCAATTAGCTCGGCGGGCGCGCCGCGGCCGGTGAGCACCACGTGCACATGGGGCGGCCGCTCGGCCAACGCCCGGAGCACGGCGTCCAGCGGTACCCAGCCGTAGCGCAGCGGGTACATGATTTCGTCCAGCACCACCAGGAAGTGCTCGCCGCCGCGGATGGTGGCCTCGGCGCGGGCCCAGCCTTCGCGGGCCAGCTCGGCGCTGTGCTCCAGGTCCTTGCTCTTCCACGAGAAGCCGTCGCCCAGGCCGATGATGGGCACGCCCAGCTGCTCAAAGATGCGGTGCTCGCCGAAGCGGGCGCTGGGCACCTTCATGAATTGGTAGATGAGCACCGGCTTGCCGCGGCCGTGGGCGCGCAGGGCCAGGCCGAAGGCGGCCGTGCTCTTGCCTTTGCCGTCGCCGGTGTGCACCAGCACCAGGCCCCGGCGCTCGCCGGTGGGGATGACGCGTTCGCGGTGAACGGGCGGCTGTTCAATGTCCATGGTTGCCAAAGAAGGCGGCGACGGCCTCGGGGTTGGAGGGGAAGTAGTGGTGCAGGTAGCTCGCGCGCAGCGAGCCCTGCTGGTAGAGCGCCTCGGCCGTGCTGCCGCCATTCGGGTTGGTGGCGGTGGCGACGGGCGTGAGCGGCGTGTCCAGCGTCGAGTAGTGGTAGCTGTGGCCGCGCAGCGGGCCTTCCGGCCAGTCGATGGCCTGCAAGCCCAGCGCCGCCACGCGCGCCTGCAGGCGGGCCTGGCCCGGCAGCAGCCCGGCCATGGGGTGGGCCTGCCCCATCGCGTCGGTCAGCGTTTGCAGCAGGGCCAGCATGCCGCCGCACTCGGCCAGCAGCGGCTTGCCGGCGGCCACGTGGGCACGCAGGTCGGCCGCCAGCGTGGGGTGATGGCTCAGCGCCTCGGCGTGCAGTTCGGGGTAGCCGCCGGGCAGCCACAGCGCGTCGCACGCGGGCAGGGGCTGGTGCTGCACGGGCGAGAAGAACACGAGCTCGGCGCCCAGCGCTTCCAGCAGGTCGGTGTTGGCCGGGTAGATGAAGCCGAAGGCCGCGTCGCGGGCAATGGCGATGCGCCGCCCGGCCAGCGTCCGCTGCGGCGCCGGCTCGGGCTCGTGCGTGAAGGTCACGCGGGGAATGACGTGGCCGGGGTGCAGCGCGGCGTCCCAGGCATCGGCCCAGCCGTCCAGCAGCTCGTGCAGGCGCGGCAGTTCCTGGGCCTGCACCAGGCCCAGGTGGCGTTCGGGCAGGCTGAGGTGGCCCAGGCGCGGCACGGCGGCCACCAGCGGCAGGTCCGGCGGCAGGCCCTCGGCCAGCATGCGGGCGTGGGCCAGCCCGCCCACGCGGTTGGCAATCACGCCGCCGTGCTGCAGGCCGGGGCGAAAGCGTTGCAGCCCGGTGGCCAGCGCGGCGAAGGTCTGGGCCATGGCCGAGGCGTCCACCACGCAGGCCACGGGCAGGCCGAAGGCGGCGGCGAGGTCGGCACTGCTGGGGTTGCCGTCGAACAGGCCCATCACGCCTTCCACCAGGATGAGGTCGGCCTCGCGCGCCGCTTCGGCCAGCAGGGTCTGGCAGTGGGCGAAGCCGCCCATGAACAGGTCCAGCTGGTAGGCGGGGTGGCCGCTGGCACGCTCCAGCAGCATGGGGTCCAGGAAGTCCGGGCCGGTTTTGAACACCCGCACGCGTTCGCCGCGGCGGCTGTGGCTGCGGGCGATGGCGGCGGTGAGGCTGGTCTTGCCAGAGCCGGAGGACGGGGCGCTGATGAAGAGCGCAGGGCAGGCCGTGGTGTGGGAACTCATAAGGGCAAGGCCACCCAGCGACCGTCGATCTGCGCGATGTGCAGGCGCGGACCGAAGACGAGCTGGAGGGCGGCGTGGGTGTCGGGGTCGGCGGGGGCGCCGGTGTGGGCGAGGGTGCCGTGGGCCATCAGCACGAGGTGGTCGGCCTGCAGGGCCAGATGCAGCTCATGCAGCACGCTGACCACGCTGTGGCCCGCGCTCACGCGCTGACGCACCACGGCCATCCAGTCGGCCTGGTGGGGCGGGTCCAGGTGGGCGAGGGGTTCGTCCATCAGCGTGAGGGGCGCGTCCACGGCCAGCGTGCGGGCCAGCAGCACGCGCTGGCGCTCACCGCCAGACAGCGAGCCCAGGCGGCGGTCGCGCCATTCCCAGCTTTGCGTGGCCTGCATGGCGGCGTGCGCGGCGGCGCGGTCGGCGGCGGTGGGCGGCGCCAGCCACGGGCGGTGCGGCAGGCGGCCCAGCAGCACCACGTCCAGCGCGGTGAGGTCGTCGGCGCCGGTTTCCTGCTGGCCCATCCAGGCCAGGTGGCGCGCGCGTTCGCGGCTGGGCCACTGGGCCAGGGGCCGGCCGTCCAGCAGCACCTCGCCCTCGAAGGGCTGCAGGCCGGCCATCGCGCGCAGCAGCGTGGACTTGCCCGCGCCGTTGGGGCCGACGATGGCCGTCCAGCGGCCGCGAGGCAGGCGCAGGTCGATGTCGTGCACCAGGTCGCGCCCGTCGACGCGCAGGTGCCGGATGCGGGCGTGCAGGGCCGTCATTTGCGCAGCACCCCGCGGCGGTGCATCAGCAGGGTGAGGTAGGCGCCGCCCAGCAGCGCGGTCACCAGGCCCACGGGCAACTCCTGCGGGCGAATGAGCGCGCGGGCCAGCACATCGGCGGCCAGCAACAGGGCACCACCGGCGGCGGCCGACAGCAGGATCAGCCAGCCGTGCAGCATGGGGCACAGCGTGCGCACCAGGTGCGGCGCGGCCAGGCCCACGAACGCGATGATGCCGGTCTGCGCCACGGCTGCACCGGTGGCCATGGCAAACGCCAGGATCAACAGCAAGCGTGCCAGCGGCAGGCGAATGCCCAGCGACGTGGCCGTGGCTTCGCCCAGGGTCAGCGCGTCCAGCGCGGGGCTGCCCAGCCAGCCGATGGCCCCGGCCACGAGGCCGGTGGCGGCCATCACGGCCACGCTGTTCCAGCCCAGCATGCCGGTGTTGCCCAGCATGAAGGCCTGCATGGCGCGCAGGATGTCCGGCGTCCAGAGCGACACGAGGTGGGTCAGCGCGTTCAGTACCACGCCCACCACCACGCCGGCCAGCAGCAGGCGCAGGGTTTGCTCGGCGCCCCGCGCGAGCAGGAGCGTGAGGCCCACGCCGGCCAGCGTGCCGGCAAAGGCCAGGCCGGTCAGGCCGATTTCGGCCAGCAGCGAGGCATGCGCGGCCGACGCACCGGTGAAGGCCAGCGTCAGCGCCACGGCGAGCTCGGCCCCGGCGGCGCTGCCCAGCAGGTAGGGGTCGGCCAGCGGGTTGCGGAACAGCCCCTGCGAGAGGGCGCCGGCCAGGCCCAGCAGCGCGCCGGCGCACCAGGCACCCAGCGAGCGCGGCAGACGGATCTCCCACAGGATGACGGACATCGTGTCGTCGCCGAGGTCGGACCAACCCGTGCTGCCGAACAGCACGCCGGCCACGACGCCGGCCACGCCCAGGCCGAGCAGCAGGGCGAGCAGCGGAGCGGGACGCAGTGTCATGACCGTGCGGTGACGGACGGCAGGGCGGCCATCACGAGGCCTTCTCGCGCAGGCAGCGCGCCATGATCTGCGCGGCCTCGGCCATGCGCGGGCCGGGGCGGGAGAGGATGTCGCCTTCTTCGGGCTTGAACACGCAGATGCGGTTGCGGCGCACCGCGTCGATGCGGTCCCAGCCCGGGCGCTGCGGCAGGCCGTCGGCCCCACGTTGGCCCACCATGATGAGCCCGGGGTTGGCCTTCACCACGTACTCGGGGTTGATCTTGGGAAAGGGGCCGAGTTCGGCCGGGATGATGTTGCCGGTGCCCAGGCGGGCGAGCGTTTCACCCATGAAGGACGAGGTGCCGGCGGCCCAGATGCCGTTTGACACCTCGTAGTACACGCGCAGGCCGCGTGCGGCGGGGGGCACGCTGCTGGCGGCGGCGGCCACGCCGGCTTCGATGTGCCGCCACACGCGCTGGGCGTCGGGCACGCCGAGCACCTGGCCGATGACGCCCAGCACGCGCTGCACGTCGCGGTAGCTGCGCGGCTCCAGCGCCACCACGCGCAGGCCCAGCGCCCGCAGGCGGTCGCTCACGCGGGAGGACACGGCCAGCAGCACCACATCGGGCTTGAGCGCGGCGATGAGTTCGACGTTGGTGTCGTCCAGCCCGCCCAGCTTGGGCAGCGCGTTCACGCTGGCGGGGAAGTTGGAGTAGCGGTCCACACCCACCAGCCGCGGGCAGGCGCCGAGTTCGCACACGGTTTCGGTCAGCGAGGGCAGCAGGCTCACGATGCGCTGGGCCGGCGCCGGCAGCGTGGTGAGCTGGCCGAGGTCGTCGCGAATGTCCACCGCAGCGGCTGGGGCCGCGAAGGCGAGCAGCAGCAGGCCGCGCCACAGGCGTTCAATCATCACGAGGCTCCTCCACGGGGCGGGTCCAGGGCTGGCCCGCCACCATCAATGTGAGCTGGCCGCAGCGGCGGGCCACCTCCTGGTTCAGTCGGCCGAGTTCGTCCACGTAGTCGCGCACCTCGCGGCCGAGCGGGCTCACGCCCCAGCCCACTTCATTGGAGACGAACACCACGGTGGCCTGCAACTGCGGCAGGGCAGCGAGCAGCGCTTCGCGCTCGGCTTGCCAGCCGGCCCGGTCGGCCGCCCCATGCGCTGGCATCAGCCAGTTGACCAGCCACAGCGTCAGGCAGTCGACGATGACGAGCGTGTCGGCCGCGTCCACCGACTGCAAGGCGCTGCACAGCTGCAGCGGGGCTTCCACCGTGTCGAAGCCCGCCGGGCGTGTGGCCCGGTGGTGTGCGATGCGCGCGCGCATCTCGTCGTCGCCCGCGAGCGCCGTGGCCACAACGACCACGCGCCCCGGCCAGCGCAGCGCCAGGCGCTCGGCCTGGCGCGACTTGCCGCTGCGTTGCCCGCCGACGATGAGTTGGTGCGCACGCATGGCCAGGCGGCTTACAGCGCCGGGGTCCAGCGCAGGCTGGCCAGCACCGTGCGCGGCGCCGAGGCGTAGCCGTAGGCGGTGGTGGTGGCGCGGTCGAAGGCGTTGTCCAGGTTGAGCTGCAGCTTGAGGTCGCGGCTCAGCTTGTACTGCGCGTTCAGGTTCATCAGCGCGTAGCCCCCCAGGCGGCGGGTGTTGGCGGCGTTGTCGAAACGCGCGCCCGAGGCCTGCACGCCGGCGCCCATCGTCCAGTCGCCCAGCACGGTGTCGGCATTCACGCTGCCCAGGCGCTTGGCGCGGCGGGCCAGCAGCAGGCCGGTGCTGGCGTCGGTGGGCTTTTGCAGGTCCAGCGTGGCGCGCAGGTTCACCGCTGCCAGTTGCGTGGCACCGGCCAGGCTCACGCCTTGCAGCTTGGCTTCCGACACGTTCTGGTAGCAGCCGAAGGCGCTCTGGCAGCTGCCGGCAGCGCCGAAGGTGATGAGGTTGCCCACGCGGTTGCGGTAGGCCGTCAGCGACAGCTCATGCGCGCCGGCGGTGTACTTCAGACCGGCTTCGACGTTGTGGCCGTGCTCGGCCATCAGCGGCTTCACGCCGGGCTTGCTGAGGTCGGGGCCGTACACCGTGCCCTGCTGGTAGATGGTGGGCGCGCGGAAGGCATTGCCCACCGAGCCCACGACGCGCAGGCCCGGGGTGATGGCGTAACCCGCCAGCAGCGTGCCGGTGTTGACGCTGCCGAACTGGCTGTCGGCGTCGTGCCGGGCATGGGCTTGCAGGCTGAACGCGCCTTGGTTGAACAGGTAGCCGGCGCCCACGGCGTTGCGGTGGCGCTTGCCCACGCCGGCCGTGACCAGGCCGCTGTTCTGCAGTTCGTCTTCGATGCGTTCGCCCTGGAAGTTGATCTGCTGCCCCGCAGCCACGGCGTAGGAGCCGGTGAGGGCCAGGTTGCGCACCTGCGTGATGGTCAGGTAGGGCGAGGGCTGGGTTTCGTAGCGATCGCGCGACTGGCCGTAGCTCAGCTGGGTCTGCAGCGCAGGCGTCCACTGCGAAGTCCAGGCCAGGCGGCGGGCGTCGGTGTCTTGCACGGTGTGGTCGTCCACCAGCGGCTTGGACTTGGAGCCGTCGTACTGCGCGTTGGTGTGGGTGCGCAGCGCCACGAACTCGGCGCGCTGGCCCGGCGCCACTTGGGCGCCGATGCGGGCCGTGCCCTGGTACTTGTGCCAGCCGTCGCGGTCGGGCACGTAGCTGAAGGAGCCGGGGTAGTCGACGGTGGAGTTGAAGCCGTCGCTCTCTTCGATGGCGCCGGTGACCGCGAAGTCAAAGATGCCGCTGCTGCCGAACAGGCCGCCGTCAGCCTTGTGCGTGCCGAGGTTGCCCAGCGCCACGCCCAGGTCCGCGCTGATCTGGCGGCCGCCCTTGCGGGTGAAGATCTGCACCACGCCGCCCACGGCGTCCGAGCCGTAGATGGCGCTGGCCGGGCCCTTGAGCACTTCGATGCGCTCCACCTGGGCCACCGGCATGCCTTGCCAGCTGGCGCCGCCGGTGGACTGCGAGTCCATGCGCACGCCATCCACCAGCACCAGGGTGTGACGCGAGTCGGCACCGCGCAGGAACAACGAGGTGGTGGCAGCGGCGCCGCCGTTGCGAGCCATTTCGGCACAGCCGTTGTTGCGCAGCAGGTCGGCCACGCTGGCGGCGGCTTGGCGCTCGATGTCGGCGCGGGTGATGACGGTCAGGTCGGCCAGCACTTCGGCCAGGCGCTGCGGGGTGCGCGTGGCGGTGGTGACGACGGTGTCGAGCTTGTTTTGCGCGTGCGCAGAAGCGGCCAAGGCCAGGGCGGACAAGGCGAGCAGCGGCCGACGGGCCGCAGAGAAAGCGTGGGACATGAGAGAGAAACGCGAACGGACACCCAGCCCTGCTGACCCCCGCAGCGTGGCTGAAAAACGGCTGCGCGCCTTGGGCGCGGCAACCCCGTTGTTGGCCGGTATCCGGGCTGGTGGCGCGGCATTCGAGACCTTCCCAGCCCGAGGGGCCAGTGGTCGTGGATCGAACGCTGAGGCGGCAGCCTCGTCCACTTACCGTTGCGGGGACAGCTCAGGTTAGGTTTGCGGCGTGACCGCGGGCCCTCCTGATTCCCGTTGAACTGCACTGGCCGAGTGGCCGGTGCGAGCACCAACAGCGCGGGATTCTATCGACCGCGAGGCTCGGCCGCGGAGGCCGCCGGGGCCGGCTGTGGCGGCCGCGCCTTGAAAGTCTTGCCCGGCTTGACGGGCGTCAAAGGGGCTGCACTGGCGGCTTGCGCGGGTTCGGGCAACTTTTGCAGGCCCACGGCGGTGGCGCGATGGCGCCGGTCTTCGGCTTCGCTGGCGCGCCGGGCCGCGGCCAGGGCGGCGGCCTGCTTGGCTTCGGCCAGGTGGCGGCTACGGGCGGCGCGGCTGTCAGCGTCGCTGGGTTGGTCAAACGTGACGGGGCCGCCCGGCGCTTCTTGGCCGGGGCAGGGCGAGTCCCGCAGGTCGCGGCCCTCGGGGCCGCAGCGGTAGACCTGGGCCTGGCGTTGCACGGTTTGCGCGGCCAGCGGCCACGCGATCAGGGCACAGCACAGAACCAGGAGGGTCTTCATGATGAAGCCGGAGTTTGCGCGTCGGCGTCGGGCTTCGGGGGGCGCGGGGGCTTGGGCCGGGGCGGCTTGGCGTGAATTTTTGTGAGCGCCTTGTCCATTTCGCCGCGCAGCATCAGTTCGACGGCGTCGTAGCTCTTCTGGATGCAGTCTTCCACCGCCTGCCGTTCGGCCAGGGGCGGCTTGCGCAGCACGTAGCCCGCCACCTCGGCCTTGTGGCCCGGGTGGCCGATGCCCAGGCGCAGGCGCCAGAAGTCGCCGCTGCCCAGCTGGGCCTGCATGTCCTTCAGGCCGTTGTGGCCGCCGTTGCCGCCGCCTCTCTTGAACTTCATTTCGCCGGGCGGCAGGTCCAGCTCGTCGTGGATGGCCAGAATTTCCTCGGGCGCGATCTTGAAGAAGCGCGCCAGTGCAGCCACCGACTTGCCCGAGAGGTTCATGTAGGTCATGGGCTCCAGCAGCCAGATCGGGCCGCTGGCACCCGGGGCGCTGTTCACCCGCGCCACCAGCCCGTGGTAGGCCTTGTCGGGCTGCAGGCTGGCCTTGAGGCCGCGGGCCAGGCCGTCAATCCACCAGAAGCCGGCGTTGTGGCGGGTGTCTTCGTATTCAGGGCCGGGGTTGCCCAGGCCGACGAGCAGGCGAATCATGGCGCGAGATTATCCAGGGGCAGAAAAAGCAAAAGGGCCCCGGAGGGCCCTTTCGGTTGGCGCAAAGCCAGGCAGGAATTACTTCTTGCCCTTCTTGCCCTTCTTGTCGTCGGCGGCCGGAGCAGCAGCAACCACGATCTCTTCGACCTTGGGCTCGACCGGCGTGACGATGACGGGGTTCGGCTTGCCGTGCGTCACGACCTTGATGCCTTCCGGCAGCTTGATGTCGTTCACGTGCAGCGAGTGACCCTTGGTCAGGCCCGACAGGTTCACTTCGATGAACTCAGGCAGTTGCTGAGCCAGGCAGGTGATCAGCAGCTCGGTCACGACGTGGTTGACCGTGCAGTGGTCGGTCTTGACGGCCGGGGACACGTCTTCACCGATGAAGTGCAGGGGCACCTTCTTCGTGATCTTGGTCGTGCCGTCCACGCGCTGGAAGTCGCAGTGCAGGACTTGCGGCTTGTAGGGGTGCATCTGGAAGTCACGCAGCAGCACTTGCGTGGTGGCGCCGTTCAGCTCCATGTCCAGCAGCGAGCTGTGGAAGGCTTCCTTCTTCAGGGCGTGGAAGAGCGCGTTGTGATCGAGTTCGATCATCGTGGGCTCACCGGCACCGAAAACAATGCCGGGCACCTTGCCGGCCACACGCAGGCGGCGGCTCGCTCCGGTCCCCTGCAGCTTGCGCTCAAAAGCGACGAACTTCATGGTTTATCTCCAAAAGAGAAACGGCACCCGCGACCAGGTACCGTGTGAAAAAGCCGCCTTGCGACGGCCAGGGATTCCGATCAGAAGTTGTTGTTCTGTTCGGAGAAGAGGGAGGTGACCGACTCGCCGTCAGAGATGCGGCGGATGGTCTCGGCGAACAGGAAGGCCACCGACAGCTGGCGGATCTTCTTGCAGGCCTTGGCGGCGTCGGTCAGCGGGATGGTGTTGGTGATGACCACTTCGTCCAGCTGCGAACCGGCGATGCGCTCGATGGCCGGGCCCGACAGGATGGGGTGCGTGCAGTAGGCGAACACGCTCTTGGCGCCGCGGGCCTTCAGCACTTCGGCTGCCTTCACCAGCGTGCCGGCGGTGTCGATCATGTCGTCCATGATCACGCAGTTGCGGCCTTCGATCTCGCCGATGACGTGCATCACTTCCGAGACGTTGGCGGCCGGGCGGCGCTTGTCGATGATGGCCAGGTCGCAACCCAGTTGCTTGGCCAGGGCGCGGGCGCGCACCACGCCACCGACGTCCGGCGACACGACCACGAGGTCTTGGTAGTTGCGGGCCTTCAGGTCCGACAGCAGCACCGGCGAGGCGTAGATGTTGTCGACGGGGATGTCGAAGAAGCCCTGGATCTGGTCGGCGTGCAGGTCCATGGTCAGCACGCGCTCCACGCCCACGGTTTCCAGCAGGTTGGCCACGACCTTGGCCGAGATCGGCACGCGGGTCGAGCGCGGACGGCGGTCTTGGCGGGCGTAGCCGAAGTAAGGGATCACGGCGGTGATGCGGCGGGCGCTGGCGCGCTTGAGCGCGTCCACCATGATCAGCAGCTCCATCACGTTCTCGTTCGTGGGCGCGCAGGTGGGCTGCACGACGAACACGTCACGGGCGCGAACGTTTTGCTGCACCTCGACGGTGACTTCACCGTCCGAGAAACGACCGACCACGGCCTTGCCGAGCTCGAGGCCGAGATGTGCAGCGATTTCTTGGGAGAGGACCGGGTTCGCGTTGCCGGTGAAGAGAACCGTGTTGAGCAGCACTGTGAGCCTCTGGAGTCAGTGGCTCGCTGATAGCCGAGCCGGTTCAGCGAAAAACAGAAATTTGGCAGGGGAGGAAGGACTCGAACCCTCGCATGTCGGAATCAAAATCCGATGCCTTAACCAACTTGGCGACTCCCCTACACAGGACACAACAGAGCTGCTGCACCCTATAACCGTTCAGTTTGCCCAACCCGCGAGCGGGTGTCTCGACACACTGCGGCAGATTCGACCGGTCCACCCTTCGCGGCCTGAAGTTTTCAAGCCTTGAAGCAATGTCGCCAGGGACTGGTCGTCTTTGCCATCATTTCCCGAAGCGCTGAGCGTTGAGAACACGGCGGCTCCTGAGCCCGTCATCCGGGCGTTGCCAAACGTGTTGGACAACAAGCTGATCGCGTCTCGGACTTCGCTGCTGATCCATTCTGCTGCGGGTTGCAGGTCGTTGCGACCGAATCCGTTTGCGAATTTCTCTGCAGTTGTTGTCGCTGCGGGAAAGCCCATGACTATAGCGAGCTTTTCTGACCTTGCCAAGCTTTTGCTGGAAAAAATTTCTGGCGTGGACAGTCCGCCCGGGCCTTTGAGCACGGCAAAGCGCTGCTCGGGCAGTTCGATGGGGGTCAGGATTTCGCCGATGCCTTCCACGAAGGCCGGGGTGCCGCCGAGGAAAAAGGGCACGTCGGCCCCCAGGCGCAGACCCAGTTCCAGCAGGCGCGGCAGCGGCACGCGGGTGCCCCAGAGGCGGTTCAGACCGAGCAGCGTGGTGGCTGCGTCGGACGACCCCCCGCCCATGCCGGCGCCGGCGGGCAGGCGTTTTTCGAGGTGGATGTCGGCGCCGTACGTGCAGCCGGTTTCGGCCTGCAGCAGGCGGGCGGCGCGCAGGCACAGGTCGTCGGCCGGCAGGTCGCCGCCGAGCACGTCGTGCCGCACCAGGCGGCCGTCGTCGCGGCGCTCGATGTGCAGCGTGTCGGCCCAGTCGATCAGCACGAAGACGGACTCCAGCAAGTGGTAGCCGTCGTCGCGCTTGCCCACCACGTGCAGGAACAGGTTCAGCTTGGCCGGCGCGGCCAGGTCATGGAGTGCTTTCATCGCCTCCGTCCAATCGGGCGCGCAGGGTGACGACCGGGTCGGCCAGCCGGGTGGCGACCAGCGCGGGCAGGCGCGGCTCGATGCGCCAGCCCAGTTGTTCGAAGCCGCGGTCGGTGCGCTGGTGGGGCGCGGCCGGCCAGGGGCGGGCCTGCAGCCAGTCGAAGAGCGCGGCCACGGGGATGGGCTCGCCGAGCAGGTCGCGGGTCAGGTCGTCGAGGTCCGCGTAGCGGCGTTCATCGTTGGGCGTCTGCAGCAGCACCCGGCCCGGGCCCCAGTCGGCGCGGGCGACCAAGGCGCCCAGCGGCGAGGTGAGCTCCAGCCGCCCGGCCTCGGCGCCGCCGAACAGTTCGAAGCTGGCGGCGCCACCCGTGCCGCGGGTGTGAGCATCACCCGCCACCGTCACGCTGATGCGGCCGCTCAACCGTGCAGGGGCTGGGGCTGACGGGGCAGCCTGGGCGGAATCGGCCGGTGCACCCGCCGGCGCCAGGTGGGCGCAGCCGGCCAGCGTCAGGGCCGCTGCCAGCGCGCCAAATGGCGCCAGCACTCGGGACACGGCCGTCACGGCTTGACCTTCAGGCGGTCCAGCACCTCACGCACGGCTTCGTTGCCGGGGTCTTTGCGCGCGGCGTCGGCCAGCAGTCGCCGGGCTTCGTCTTGCCCGCCGGTGGCCCACAGCACTTCGGCCAGGTGCGCGGCGATCTCGGCGTCCGGGCGGGCGTTGTGGGCCTGGCGCAGCAGGCGGGCGGCTTCGGTCAGGTTGCCCAGGCGGAACTCCACCCAGCCCAGGCTGTCGACGATGAAGGGCTCGCCGGGGGCGAGCTTGAGCGCCTGCTCGATGAGCTGCTTGGCTTCGGGCAGGCGCAGGTTGCGCTCGGCCAGCGAATAGCCCAGCGCGTTGTAGGCGTGGTGATAGTCGGGCTTGAGTTCGATGACCTTGCGCAGCTGGGTTTCCATCTCCTCGAAGCGGCCGGCCTTCTCGCTCATCATGGCCTGCTCGTACAGCAGGTCGGTGTCGCTCGGGAAGCGCTGCACTGCGCCCTTGAGCACTTGCAGGGCCACGGCGTATTGGCGGTGCTCGCGCAGCAGCTGGGCTTCGGCCAGCAGGGCCTGGCGGGCCTGCGCGTCGGAAGCGTCCTGCGGCGCCTGCAGCAGCTTGCGGGCGTCGTTCAGCTTGTTCTGGCGGGCCAGCAGGCTGGCGCGGCGGTAGCGCACCTCGATGCTGTTGTCGTCGAGCTTTTGCAGGGCGGCTTCGGCGGCCTTGAGGTCGCCACGCTGCTCGGCGGCTTGCGACAGCATCAGCCAGGCTTGGCGGCGCCCGTCGCTGCGCGCCTTGATGTCTTCCTCCGAGCCGGCGGCCGGGGTGTCCAGCCGCTTCAGGCTTTCGCGCAGCGCGGTCTCGGCGGCGGCGGTGTGCTTGAGCTCCAGTTCGATGGCCCCGAGCGCCAGCCACGGCGCCGGGTTGTCGGGCGTGGTCTGGGTCAGCGTGCGGAACTCGCGGGCGGCCTCCACCGGGCGCTGAGCTTGCAGCAGCGCGCGACCGTAGGCCTGGCGCAAGCCGTGCCGGTCGGGCTGCTGTTGCAGTCGTTCAGCAATCAGCGCCTCGGCCTGGGGTTCGGTGGGCAGCAGGTCGATGGCGAGTTGCAGGGCGTCATCGCCCTCGGGGGCCAACTGATGGAGTTCCTGCGTGAGCGTCCAGGCACGGGCGTTCTGGCCCGCGTTCAGCGCCAGTCGGGCTTCGGTGTAGGCCGCGGCCGGGCGCAAGGCGCCGGTCTGTGCGCGCAGCACCGGGCCCAGGGCGGCCAGCACGGCTTTGGGGTCCGGCGCGCGCTGGAACAGGCGCGGCAGCGGCAGGATGAAGCCGGCCTTCTGCGACGCGGGCGCGATGCGCAGCAGGGCGGTCAAGGGCTGGGGCACTTCCGCGGGCTTGTTCATCAAGGCCAGCAGTTGCACCACACTTTGCAGCGCCTCGGTGGAGGTGGGCACGGTGTCGGCCCAGGCGCGGGCCGCCAGCAGCGCCTGGTCGCCGGCGCGGGCCTGGATCGCGATGTTGACGACGCGCTTGAACAGCGTCTCGTCCGCCGTGCGGCGTGCGGCGTCCAACAGCACCTGGAAGGCCACGCCGACCTCGCCGTTCTGCAGCTCGATCTCGCCGATGAGCAGTTGGTAAAACAGGGGCGCATCCATCGCCGAGTTGACGATGGGTTCAGCAGGGCTGGCGGCAGGGGCGCTGTCTTGGGCGTGGGCTTGCAGGGCTGCCGCCGCAAGGGCGGTGGCGGTGATCACGCGGCGCAGGGGCAAGGGCATTCGGACTCCGGAAATGCAGGGCCTGATTATGATTTCCGGCCCATGCCCGAGTTGCCCGAAGTCGAAGTCACGCGCCGCAGCTTTGCCGGCGCCATCCACGGGGCCCGTGTCACCGGGCTGCGCCTGGGAAAACCGCTGCGTTGGCCCTTGGGCGCCGACCCCGAAACGCTGCTGAACCGGGTGGTCGGCGAGGTGCAAAGACGCGGTAAATATTTGTGGCTGCCGCTGCAAGACGCCGGCGGGCTGCTGATGCACCTGGGCATGTCGGGCTCGCTGGCGTTCCTGGCGGACACCCCGGCTGCCGGGCCGCACGACCATTTCGACCTGCACACTGACCGCGGCCTGCTGCGGCTGACCGACCCGCGTCGTTTCGGCGCGGTGGTGTGGTCTGCCGGGCTGGACGCGGCGCCGGCCTCGACCCTGCTGGCCGGCCTGGGGCTGGAGCCTTTCGACCCCCGCTTCGACGGTGAGCACCTGCACGCCGCGCTCAGCGGGCGGCGGGTGTCCATCAAGCAGGCTTTGCTGGCGGGCGACATCGTTGTGGGAGCCGGCAACATTTATGCGTGCGAGGCACTGTTCCGGGCGGGCATCGACCCCCGACTGCCGGCCGGCAAGCTGAGCCGGCCCCGCGCCCAGCGGCTGGCCACGGCGGTGCGCGAGGTGCTGGGGCAGGCCCTGGCGGCCGGCGGCACCACGCTGCGCGACTTTCGAGACGCGCACGGCGTGGCGGGCAGCTTCCAGATGCAAGCCCAGGTCTACGGCCGCGAGGGCGAGCCCTGCCGGCACTGCGGCGCGGCGATCCGGCGGTTGGTGCAGGGCCAGCGTTCCACGTTTTTTTGCCCCACATGCCAGAAGCGTTGATCCAAGATTTCGGCCGCACGGTGGTGGCCTGGCAGCGCCAGCATGGGCGCCACACCCTGCCGTGGCAAAACACGCGCGACCCGTACCGCGTGTGGCTGTCAGAAATCATGCTGCAGCAGACCCAGGTCAGCACGGTGCTGGGCTACTACGAGCGCTTTCTCGCCCGCTGGCCGGCGGTGACCGACCTGGCCGCCGCCACCTTGGACGAGGTGCTGGCCCAGTGGGCCGGGTTGGGCTACTACAGCCGGGCGCGCAACCTGCACGCCTGCGCCCGTGCGGTGGCCGAACTGCACGGCGGGCAGTTCCCCAGCACCGCGGCAGGCTTGCAGACGCTGCCGGGCATCGGCCGCTCCACGGCTGCCGCCATCGCGGCGTTCTGCTTCGGAGAGCGCGTGGCCATCCTGGACGGCAACGTCAAGCGCGTCCTCGGCCGGGTGCTGGCCTTCGACGGGGACCTGGCCAGCAGCGCCGCCGAGAAGCGGCTGTGGGACCGGGCCACCGAGTTGCTGCCCGCCGAGGCGGTGGACCGCTACACCCAGGGGCTGATGGACCTGGGTGCGACCGTGTGCACGCCGCGCAGCCCGAACTGCCTGCTGTGCCCCGTGCAGTCGCTGTGTGCTGCGCAGCAGGGCGGCGACCCGACACGGTTTCCGATCAAGACCCGCAAGCTCAAGCGCAGCCGGCGCGAGAACTGGTGGTTGTGGCTCGAGCGTGAGGGCCGGGTCTTGCTGCAGCAGCGCCCAGCGCAGGGCGTGTGGGCGGGGCTGTGGAGCCTGCCGATGTTCGACGACGAAGCCACGGCGCGCGCGGCGGCAGCCGGGGCGGCGCTGGAGCCCATGCCGCGCATCGAACACGCGTTGACGCACTTCGACTGGGTGCTGCACACCTTGCGCGGCGCCGCAGTCCCCACCGTGCTCGAAGGCACCTGGGTGGCCTGGGGTGAGTTGCCGCAATACGCGCTGCCGGCTCCGCTGAAAAAACTGCTGACGGGCGCTGCCTGACACGGCCCTTTCAGCGAGCCTCGCTAGGGGCTCGAAATGACCCGCGACGCATCCGGGCGACAGCGGCCTTGCGAGAAAGCTGTCGCTGCGCAGTCTGCACGCTCCGGCGCATTGCCGTGGGCAGGTGGACGAGGCACCATGGGCTGCACAACAAATGGGGACAGCCGTGGATGCCTTGAAGAATCTGCGCGTTGGTGCGCGCCTGGGCCTTGCGTTTTTCATCCTGCTGGCGCTGCTGGTGGCCATGGCCGGCGTGGGGGCTTTGCTGACCCGCAACATCAATCAGCACGCCGAGTACTACCCCGAAAACATCCTGCCGTCCTTGCGAGCGATCCACGAGATCGACGGGGGCATTTCGGATGCGCGCCGGCTGGAGCAACAGCACATCCTGACCGACGACGACAAGGAAAAGAAGTCCTTGGGCGCGCGCATTGCCAAGGGGCGCGAGAACGTGGCGCGGCTGTTGCAGAGCTACGAGGCGCTGGCGTCTGACGACGAAGACCGCGCCTTCTTGAAGAAGACGCGTGAGGGTTTTGCGGCCTACCAGCAGGTGCAGGACAAAGTGCTCAAGGCCTCCGAAGAAAGCGCCGCGGACCCCACCCAGGGCACGGCCGCCAAGGAGATGACCTTCGGCGCGGGCCGGGCGGCCTTCACGCCCTTGCGTGAAGCCGTGAGTCAGTGGTGGGCCTACAACGAGAAGGTGGCGGCTGCGGCCACCGCATCGGCAGCGAGCGCCTACCACCGCGTGCTGTGGACCTTCATGCTGGCCTCGCTGGTCGCCTTGGCGATCGGCATTGCCGCTGCGGTGGTGATCACCCGGTCCATCACGCGGCCGGTGCGGCTGGCTTCGGCGGCCGTGAAGGCGGTGGCCAGTGGCGACCTGACCCAACGCCTGCACAGCGAAACCCGTGATGAGCTGGGCCAGTTGCTGGACATGCTGGACGAGATGACCCAGAACCTCGCGGGCATGGTGTCGGGCGTGCGGCAGGGCTGCGATCAGCTCAACGTGGCGGCCGCTGAAATCGCCCAGGGCAACGCCGACCTCTCGGCCCGCACCGAGAGCCAGGCCTCCAGCCTGGAAGAAACGGCGGCGTCGGTCGAGCAGATGGCGGCGCAGATCAAGGCCACGGCGGACAACGCCCGACAGGCCGATCAGCTGGCCAATCACGCCTCCGAGGTGGCCGGCGCAGGCGGTGTGGCCGTGGGTGAGGTGGTGAACACCATGGATGCCATCTCCACCGCCAGCCGCAAGATCCACGACATCATCGGCACCATCGACGGCATTGCCTTCCAGACCAACATCCTGGCGCTGAATGCGGCGGTGGAAGCCGCGCGGGCCGGCGAGCAGGGCCGTGGCTTTGCGGTGGTGGCCGGCGAGGTGCGCCTGCTGGCCCAGCGCAGCGCCGAGGCGGCCAAGGAGATCAAGAGCCTGATTGGCGACAGCGTCACCAAGGTGGAGAACGGCAGCACGCAGGTGCTGTCGGCCCGCGAAACCATCGGGCAGATGGTGAACGAGGTGCGCAAGGTGACCGACCTGGTGGCCGAGATCACGGTGTCCAGCCGGGAGCAAAGCGAAGGCGTTGGGCAGATCAATGCCGCCGTGAGCCAGCTGGATCAAGCCACGCAGCAGAACGCAGCGCTGGTGGAGCAGACCGCTGCAGCGGCCGAGAGCATGCGCATGCAAACGGCCAAGCTGTCCGAAGCGGTGGCGGCTTTCCGCGTGGACGGATCGATGGGCGCTGGGGCGTCTGACGTGGGCGCGTCAGCCCGGCGTTCAGCCCCCAAGGCGGGCGGTGCCGCAGCGTCCCGCAAGCCGATGAGCGCCGCCGCCTCGCCTCGCGCCAAATCGTCCGCGCCGAAGCCCGCCCCGACGCCTGCCCCGGCCGCAAAGGCTGAGCCTGCGGTGTCAGCCGCGGCGCCCAGGCCGGCACCTGCACCTGCGCCAGCGGGCGCCGAGGGCGACTGGGAAACCTTCTAAAACAGCTGGGCGAGCCGCTGCACGGCGGCCTCGGCCTGGGCGCGGTCCGGGCGCAGGTCGGCGCTGCCGAAATCGTGCGCGCCCGTGGCCGCCACCAGGAGGCCATCGCGGCGCGGCAAGGCGACGCAGTTCTGGCCGCGGTAGATCACCGCATAGTCCACCTCCGGCTGCGGAATGAGCCGCGCTGTCTGCCCACGCACCGGCGTCATGTGGACGTCTGCGTACAGCGTGCGCGCAGCGTCGCCCGTGCAATTCACGACGGTGCGTTCGGCAACGGTCGTCAGTTCTTTGCCGTCGCGGAAGGTGCGGGGCACCCATTCGCCGCCCTCGCGCAAAAAGTCTTCCCACAGCAGCCGCTGGTAGGCCGGAATGTTGAACACCATCTGCGTGAAGCGGCGCACGGCGCGGGTGCCGAACGGGTGCTCGCCCGCGGGCACCGGCTCGCTGCCCGGGCGCAGGTGGGCCAGGCGGTCTTGCAGGTCGGGGTAGTCGGGCTCCGGCGTTTGGCCGTAGTGCGGCAGCGGGCTGTCGAAGTCTTGATCGGCCACCACATACCCGTCGTGCCAACTCACGGGCGCGGAGGGCAGCCCCAGATAGCTCTGGTGCACGCGAAACGAGGCGCGGGCCATGGCTTCCCACCCGGCGGCCCAGCGTTGCGTGGCGTGTTCGGTGGTGACGATGCGGGAGTCGGGGGTCCACAGCCCCGTGGCAGCGCTGGAGTGCACCTGCGGCGGGCGGGCTTGGGCGTAGAGCCGCACCTTCAAACCCGCCTGTTGGGCGGTGCGCGCGGTCGTCAGGCCGATGGCCCCGCAGCCCACCACGGCGATGCGCTCGCCGGGCCGCACGCCGCTGGCTGCCACCAGGCCCATCGCCGCCTGGGCCGAGCCCCACGACAGCGACCAGCCGCTGCCGCCATGGCCGTAGTGGTGCACCAGCGCCTTGCTGCCGTGTCGCTCCAGCGCCAGGCGTGGCCCCGCGGCGCGAAACGGCCGGATGCCCACCGCGATGTCCACGATGCGATCCACCTCCGCGCGGATGGGGAAGGGTGCGGGGCGGTTGGCGAAATTCAGCGCATGGCTCCGCAGCGCCAGCCCCCCTGCACTGGCGATGAGCAGGTGGCGGCGGTTCACGACGCCTGGCGGGCCAGTTGCTTGCGAATCAGCGCAGCGTCGCGCAGGCGTTGGGCCGAGCCGTCGGCGTCCAGCAGCACCACGGTCACCGGGCGCTTGCCGTTGAGGATGCGCATGGCCAGGCAGCGGCCGGCTTCCTCGGTGTAGCCGGTCTTGGAGATGCGGATGTCCCAGCCCTTGGCGCCCACTAGGCGGTTGGTGTTGCGGATCTCGCGCTGGCGGCCGTCCACCGGCACCTGGGTCTTCTTGGTGCTGGTGATGCGCTCGATCTCGGCGTAACGCGCCGCCGCTGCGGTGATGGTGGCCATCTCGGTGGCGGTGGACGTGTTGGCGGGCGACAGGCCCGTGGGGTCGGTGATGGCGGTGCGCTTCAGGCCCAGGGCCTGGATCTTGGTGCGCATGGCCTTCACGAAGCCGGCCTCACCGCCCGGGAAGGTGCGCGCCAGCGCGGCGGCGGCGCGGTTTTCGCTTTCCATCAAAGCCATTTCCAGCGCGGCTTGGCGGCTCATCTGCGTGCCCACCTTCACGCGGGAGCGGCTGTGCTTGAGGGTGTCCACATCGTCGTTGGTGATGCGCAGCTTCTCGTTCGGGTCGAGCTTGGCGTCCAGCACCACCATGGCCGTCAGCAGCTTGGTGAGCGAGGCAATCGGCACCACGGCGTCGGGGTCGCGGGCCATCAGCACCTTGCCGGTGGCGTCATCCACCACCACCACGTGCTTGGCGTTCACCGGCAGGCGCAGCGGCTGGCCGGCCGGCGCCTCGGCCGGGGCGGGTGTGGCGGCGGCGGTGGCCGCAGGCGTGTCGGCCGTGCGGGGTGTGTCTTTGGTTTTGGCCTGCACCACGAAGCTGGTGGCGGCAATCAAGAGGGCGGGCAGGGCCAGCTTCCAGCCGGTGGCCTGGGGGCGCGGGGCGAGCAGGCGCTCGACGCGGGCGAGCAGGTCACCGCCGCGGGCGGCTTGGGCGAGAGGGGGCGTCATGTGGGGAACATCCAGTTCAGAAAGGGCATGCAGGGCCAGCGCCAGGCGACGCGAGTCGCCCAGGGCTTCGGCAGAAATTTCGTCGGCCACGAGCTCACGCTCCGCACGCATGCGGGCCGAGAGCCACCAGACCACCGGGTGAAAAAAGAGCAGGGCCTCCACCGCGCTTTGCAGCAGGTTGGCGAGGTAGTCCCAACGGCGCACGTGGGCCAGTTCGTGGGCCAGCAGCGCTTCCAGCAAGTCGGGCGGCAGGCGCGTCAGCAGCGCGGCGGGCACCAGCACGCAGGGGCGCCAGCTGCCCAGCACCATGGGGGTGGCGATGTTGGCCAGCAGGCGCAAGGGCACCGGGCGCTTCAGCCCCAGCGACTGCGCCAGCGCGTCCAGCCGCTGCTGCCACGCCGCCGGTGCGGGCGTGCTGCGCCGGCGGGCGCGCGCCACCCACACCAGGCCCAGGCCCAAGCGCGCCAGCATCAGCGCCGCGCCGCCGGCCCAGGCGCCCACCAACGCGGGCAGTTGCTCGGTCAGGGCCAGCCAG
Source organism: Pelomonas baiyunensis (assembly GCF_043555935.1). Classification (NCBI taxonomy): domain Bacteria; kingdom Pseudomonadati; phylum Pseudomonadota; class Betaproteobacteria; order Burkholderiales; family Sphaerotilaceae; genus Roseateles; species Pelomonas baiyunensis. The sequence goes on from NZ_JBIGIB010000005.1 coordinate 268,485, forward strand.
GCGCCGTCGGTGGCGTGGGCCACATCGGCTGCGTCGGCCGGGGTGCCCAGGTCCAGGCAGGCCCACAGCGGCAGGGCCAGGCACAGGGCGAGCCCCAGGCCGCACACGGCATAGCGCCAGCGCGCGGAGGCGCCCCGCAGCAGGGCCAGCAGCACGGCTGTCACCGCGCCGATCACGGCCCCCTGCCAAATGAAGTTCAGCAGCGCCCAACCCCAGGCGTACAGCAGCGGATCGAGGTTCATGCGTCGTCCCGCCCTTGCGCCAGCAGGCGCTGAATTTCGGCGCGCTCGCTGGCGCTGACATGGTTTTTCAGCGCCGCCAGCACCAGGGCCTTGCCCGAGCCGGCAAAGGCCTTGGCGATGAAGTCCTTCACCAACGATTGCTGCAGCTTGTCTTGCGCCTGCACCGGGGCGTACACCTGCGGCCGCTGGCTTTCGTCGCGCGTGAGCAGGCCTTTGCCGTGCATCACCTGCAGCTGGCGCAGCACGGTGGCGTAGGTGGCGTCGGGCCGTTCGTCCAGCAGCGCCTCGTGCACGGCCTTGGCGTCGGCCGGGCCCAGGCGCCACAGCACCTGCAGCAGGTCGAGCTCGGCCGCCGTGGGCTTGGTGACAGGGGTGGAGGGCATGTGTTCAGAATAAGTGTTCTAGAACAAGTTGTCTAGAACATTTGTTCTGAACTTGAGGCTCAGCGCGCGTCCAGCTCCCGGTGACGCTTGAGCACGTGGCCGTGGTGGCCGAACTGGCGGGCGAGCATCTCCACCAGGTACACCGACCGGTGTTGCCCGCCCGTGCAGCCGATGGCCACCGTCAGGTAGCTGCGTTGGTCCGCCGCGAAGTTGGGCAGCCAGCGCGACAGGAAGCCGGCGATCTGGCCCATCATCAGCCCCACCTCCGGCTGCGCGGCCAGGTAGGCCGCCACCGGCGCGTCACGCCCCGTCAGCGGGCGCAGTTCGCGGTCGTAATAGGGGTTGGGCAGCACGCGCACGTCGAACACGAAGTCCGCGTCGCTGGGCACGCCGTGCTTGAAGGCAAAGCTCTCGAACACCAGTGTCAGCTTGGCGCCGGCGTTGGGCCCCACCAAGTCGGCCAGCCAGGCGCGCAGCTGGGCCGGGCGCAGTTGGCTGGTGTCGATGACGGTGGACTCGGCCTTCAGCCCGCCCAGCAGTTCACGCTCCAGGTGGATGGCGTCGCGCAACAGGCGGTGGCTTTCGTCCGCCGTGCGCTGAACCTGACCGGTGCGCTCGACGTCGCGGTCTTCGCGCAGCGGGTGGGGGCGGCGGGTTTCCGAAAAGCGCCGCATCAGCGCGTCGTCGTTGGCGTCCAGGAACACCGACCGAACAGCCACGCCCTGGGCTCGCAGCTCCTTCAGCAGCGGCAGCATCAGCGGCAGCGAACTGGCGGAGCGCACGTCCACCGCAATCGCCACCCGGCGCTCGCCGCGCTGTTGTTCCAGGCGCAGAAAGTCCAGCAGCAACTCAGCGGGCAGGTTGTCCACGCAGAAGTAGCCGGCGTCTTCCAGCGCGTGCATGGCCACCGACTTGCCGCCGCCGGACATGCCGGTCAGCAGCACCACATCGCCTTGCTGCAGGTCTTGCGTGGGGGTCATGACTTGGCCTTGCGGTTGGGCGTGGCGACCGAGGCGTTCAGCATTTCCTGTGCGTGCGCGAGGCTGGTGGACGACAGCCGCTCGCCGCCCAGCATGCGGGCAATTTCGGCCACGCGGGCCTCACCCGCCACCGGGTTCACGGAGCTGACGGTGCTGCTGCCTTGCAGCGCCTTCGCCACCACGAGGTGGCGGTCGGCGCAGGCGGCCACCTGGGGCAGGTGGGTGACGGCCAGCACCTGGCGGCGGCCGCCGCCAGCGTGGCCCAGCTGCTTCATCAGCCGGCCCACGGTTTCGGCCACCGCGCCGCCAATGCCGACGTCGATTTCGTCAAAGATCAGCGTGCCGGGGGCGTGCTCGCTGGCGGCCTGGCTGGCCGTCACGGCAATCGCCAAGGCGATGCGCGACAACTCGCCGCCCGACGCCACCTTGGCCAGCGGCCGCGGCGTGCTGCCGGCGTGGCCCGCCACCAGGAACTCGGCGCTCTCGGCGCCGTAGCTTTGCGGCGCGTCGGTCGCGTTCAGCGCAATCTCGAACCGGCCGCCGCCCATGCCCAGCTGCTGCATGGCCGTGGTGACGGCGGTGGCCAGCTGCGGGGCGGCCTTTTGCCGAGCGCGGGTGGCGGCTTGGGCCTGCGCGTCGTACGCCTGACGTGCGGCGGCCAGGGCGGCTTCCAGCTGCGCGGGGTCACTGGCGGCGTCCAGCGCGGCCAGTTCCGCGCGCCACTGGGCCAGCAGCGCGGGAAGTTCCTGCGGCTGGCGGCGGTAGCGGCGCGACAGCGTCATCCACGCCGACACGCGGTCGTCCAGCTCGGCCAGGCGGGCGGGGTCCAGGTCGGCCTTGTGCAGGTAGGCCGAGAGCGTGTGGCTCGCGTCCTGCAGTTGCGCCTGCACATCGCGCAGCGCTTGCACGGCGGGCAGCAGGCGGGCGTCGTGGTCCAGCACGCGCTCCAGTTGGTCCAGCGCGCCGCCGGCCAGCGACTGGGCGCTGGGTTCGGCGTCGTCCAGGGCGTCGAGCGCAGCCTTGGCGGCGTCGATCAGGCTTTGGCCGTGCGACAGGCGCTCGTGCTCGGCGTTCAACTCGTCCCACTCGCCCTCGCCGGGCGCCAAGCCGTCCAGCTCGCCAATTTGCCAGGCCAGCCGCTCACGTTCCCGCTGCGCATCGGCCTGAAGGCCCTGCGCTTTTTGCAGGGCCTCGGCCGCTTGCTTCCACGCTGCGTGGGCGCGGGCCAGCGGGGCAGTGTCCAGGCCGGCAAAGCCGTCCAGCAACTCGCGCACCGCGGCCGGGCGCGTGAGGCCTTGCCAGGCGTGTTGGCCGTGGATGTCCAGCAGGTGGTCGGCCAGTTCGCGCAGTTGCGTCAGCGTGGCGGCACCGCCATTGATCCAGGCGCGGCTCTTGCCCGAGGTGTCGATCACGCGGCGCAGCAGCAGCGCGTCGTCCGCGTCAAAGCCCGCGTCGTCCAGCCAGCCGCGCAGGTGGGGCGGGGTGTCGAACTCGGCGCAGATCTCGGCCTTGGCTGCGCCCTCGCGCACCACGCCCGCGTCGCCCCGGCCGCCCAGGGCCAGTTGCAGTGCGTCGATCAAGATGGATTTGCCGGCCCCGGTTTCCCCGGTCAGCACGGCAAAACCGGGCTCGAAGTCGAGCTCCAGCGCGGGAACGATGACGAAGTCCTTGAGGCTCAGGTGCCGAAGCATGGGGCAGGCTTTAAACGTACCAGCGGAGTTTGCGACGCAGCGTCGCGTAATAGGTCCAGCCCTTGGGGTGCAGGAAGCGCACCTGGTGCTGGCTGCGGCGCACGGTGATGGTGTCGCCGTGCAGCAGGCTGGCGAGGCTTTGCATGTCGAAGTTCACCGACGCATCCCGGCCGGCCACGATCTCCATGCGCACCTCGCCCAAGTCGGGCAGCACGATGGGGCGGTTGGACAGCGTGTGCGGCGCAATCGGCACCATCAGCCAGCCGGCAATGCTCGGGTGCAGGATGGGCCCGCCGGCCGACAGTGCGTACGCCGTCGAGCCCGTGGGCGAGGCCACGATCAGGCCGTCGGCCCGCATGTTGGCCACGAAATGCTCGCCCACCGAAATCTTCAACTCCACCATGCCCGCCGTGGCGCCGCGGCTCACCACCACGTCGTTCAGCGCCAGGCCGGTGAAGATAGCCTCGCCGTCGCGCCACACCTCGCCTTCCAGCATGGCGCGCGGCTCCACCTCGTAGTCGCCCGCCAGCACCGGGGCGAGGGACTCGCGCCAGCGCTCGATCGGAATGTCGGTGATGAAACCCAGGCGGCCCTGGTTGATGCCCAGCAGCGGAATGCCATAGGGCGCCATCTCGCGCGCAAACCCCAGCATGGTGCCGTCGCCGCCAATCACCACGGCCAGGTCGCAAACCTTGCCGAGCTCGTCGTGCGAGAGGGCGTCGTAATCGGTCAGCCCGGTGTTGAGTGCGGTGTCGGCTTCCAGCGAAACATCCAGCCCGCTGCTGCACAAAAACTGGGCAATTTCCTCCAGCACCGGCCGAATGCCAGGCGCCTGATGCTTGCCCACGATGGCGACATGTCTGAAGCGCTCGGCCATGCGGCAAATTACACCACAGGGGTCCTGCGGATCCCGGGAGCCGCGGGCCTGTTCATAGAATGGAGAAATGCTCGACGAGCGCTCCAAATCCCTGCTGAAAACCCTGGTCGAACGCTACATCGCTGATGGCCAGCCGGTGGGCTCGCGCACGCTCTCCAAGGCCTCGGGCCTGGAGCTCAGCCCGGCCACCATCCGCAACGTCATGGCCGACCTGGAAGAGTTGGGCCTGATCGCCAGCCCCCACACCAGCGCCGGCCGCATTCCCACGCCGCGCGGCTACCGCCTGTTCGTGGACACCATGCTGACCGCCCAGCCGGGCCTCATCGGCGTGGAAACCGCGCAGCTACAGCCTGACCAACCCCAGCGCGTCATCGCCAGCGCGGCGCAGATGCTGTCCAACCTGTCGAGCTTCGTCGGCGTCGTCACCGCGCCCAAGAAGCCCAGCGTCTTCCACCACATCGAATTCCTGCGCCTGGGCGAGCGCCGCGTGCTCGTCATCCTCGTGTCGCCCGACGGCGACGTGCAAAACCGCGTCATCTTCACCGCGCAAGACCTCACCCAATCCGAGCTGGCCGAGGCCAGCAACCGCCTGAACGCCGGCTACGCCGGCCTCACGCTGGAAGCGGTGCGCGAGCGGCTGCGCCTGGAGGTGGACGCCCTGCGCGGCGAGATCGCCGGCCTCATGAGCGCCGCCGTCGAGGTGGGCAGCGAGGCCATGGCCCAGCAGGAAGAACGGGTCATCGTGTCCGGCGAGCGCAACCTGCTCACCGTGCAAGACTTCAGCCACGACATGGGCAGCCTGCGCCGCCTGTTCGACCTGTTTGAAGAAAAGACCCAACTCATGCGCCTGCTGGACACCTCCAGCCGCGCCGAGGGCGTGCGCATCTACATCGGCGGCGAAAGCCAAGTCGTGCCCTACGAGGAACTGTCCATCGTGTCCGCCCCCTACGAGGTGGACGGGCAGGTCGTCGGCACCCTGGGCGTCATCGGCCCCACGCGCATGGCCTACGACCGCATGATCCAGATCGTCGACATCACCAGCCGCATGGTCGGCCAGGCCCTGTCCCAGCGCTGACTAGAATCCGCCGCTCCTCCTGGGGGCCGTTAGCTCAGTTGGTCAGAGCAGAGGACTCATAATCCTTTGGTCATTGGTTCAAGTCCAATACGGCCTACCAACACCTTGCCGCGCACCCGCCTGTGAAGGCGGCCCGGCCACTCCCCAACTCACCACCAGCGCCTCACCCCTTCGGCGTCCAGCGGATGCGCAGCTTGCCGTCCACCACGGTCACGTCTTTGATGAGTTGGCGGGCGAGGGTGCCGCGGGTGGTGGCGTTGTTGATGACGTAAACCGGGTGCGCGCGCAGTTGGCCTTGCACCAGGCTGGGCGCACGTTGGCGCAGCAGCGCGGCGTAGTCGTCGGGCAGGCCGGCGAAATTGAGTTGGGTGATTTGCAGGTCGTCCAGGAACAACTGGCCCTCGTCGGCGGCGTAGCGCGGGCGGGCGGAGAGGCCGATTTGGCCGGTGCGCTCGCGGGTGCCCAGGCTCAGGCGGGCGTCCAGGAGCAGGTGGATGCGGTCGCCGCCTTCGGGCAGCGTGAGTTGCGGGTTGGCAAGTTCCACGCAGGCCACCAGCAGCTTGCATTGCTGCACCGGGAAGCGTGGGTTCAGGCGGGCTTGCAGCTCGGTGGCTTCAATGTCCAGGTAGCCGTTGGCCAGGGGGTTGACCAAGCTGCAGCCAATCAGTGTGGCGGCCAGCGCAGGCAGGACCCAGGCGGCCAGGGTGCGGCGCACGGCGGTGCGGGTGCGGAAGACGGTGGGCATGGCTTGAGTGTGCCTGGGTCGGCTTGCGTGATGAGGCCGGGTCGGCCAAGGCGGACAGCGCGCTGAAAGCGCGGCGCGTTCAGGCCACCCCGGCCGCCTGCAGTGCCCAGCCGGCCGCGGCGCACGCGCCCAGCACCGGCAGCACGCCCCAGCGCAGCCGGATCAGCGCAACACCTGCCGCCACGCCCAGCGCGGTGGCGGCCAGGTCTGGCGGCGCGCTCCAGCCATGGGGGCAGACCACGTGGCCCGCAAAGAACAGGGCCAGATGCAGGATGACGCCCACCACCGCGGCGGTGATGGCCGTGAGCGGCGCGGTGAACCCGAGCTTGCCGTGCGTGGATTCGATGAACGGCCCGCCGGCCAGGATGAACACGAACGACGGCAGGAAGGTGAAGAACGTGGCCACACAAGCGCCCGCCGCGCCGGCCAGGGCCAGGGCCTGCGGGCCAAAGACCTGGTGGGTCCAGCCGCCCACGTAGCCCACGAAGGCCACCACCATGATCAGCGGGCCGGGCGTGCTTTCGCCCAGGGCCAGGCCGTCCATCATTTGCGCGGCGGTCAGCCACTGGTGCTGCTGCACTGCGCCGTCAAACACGTAGGGCAGCACGGCGTAGGCGCCGCCAAAGGTGAGCAGCGCGGCCTGGGTGAAGAAGCGCGCCATGTCCACCAGCGTGGTGCTCGGGCTGGGCAGCAGCATCAGCACGCCCAGCACGGCGCCGCCCAGCAGCACGCCCAGGCCGGCCACCCGCACCCAACCGCTGCGGCTGAAGCGGGCATGGGGTGGGGTGGGGGTGTCGTCGTCAATGAGCGCAGGCGCGTGGCCGGCGGCGGCCGAGGCGCTGTGCCCGCTTTTGAGCGAGAACGCGTGCGGGCGCCAGCGGCCGCCCAGGTGGCCCAGCAGCGCGGCGGCGGCCACCACGGCCGGGAAGGGCCACTGCAGCACGGCGATGGCCACGAACGCGCCCACGGCCAGCGCCCACAGCCAGCCGTTCTTCAGCACCCGGCTGCCCATGCGGTGCGCCGCCTGCGCCACCAGCGCGGCCACGGCCGGCTTGAGCCCGTAGAACACGCCGGCCACCGCCGCCACGTGGCCCCAGGCCAGGTACACCCACGACAGCCCAATCAACAACACCAGCGAGGGCAGCACAAACAGCAGCCCGGCGGCCAGCCCGCCCGCGGTGCGGTGCATCAGCCAGCCAATGTAGGTGGCCAGTTGTTGGGCCTCGGGCCCGGGCAGCACCATGCAGTAGTTCAGGGCGTGCAGGAAGCGCGCCTCGCTGATCCAGCGTCGGCGCTCCACCAATTCGGCGTGCATCAACGCAATTTGCCCGGCCGGGCCGCCAAAGCTGATGAAGCCCAGTTGCAGCCAGAAGCGCAAGGCCTGAGCGAACGACACGGGTGCGGGCGGGGCGGCAGGAAGGGCAGGAGGCATGGCGGGCAGTGGCGGGCAGTGGCGCCAGTCACGGCGCTCAACGAGACAGGTGCCACTGTAGGTGCGGCGCTGGGGCCGCAGGTCGGTGGCCCGCGCTGTTCACGGCCCTGTCATGCACGGGCGCCAGGATGCGCGCTTTGCCTGTTGCCGTTTTGGCTTCGTTTTGGATGATGTTGCGCCGCGCTGCTTCGCTGCTGTTGTTGATGACTTGGTTGAGCATCGGGGGCGCGCCTGCCTGGGCCGATACGGCCCCGACCCCGCTGGCCTGGCGAGACTTCTTTGTGCTGCCCATCGGCCCTCACGGGCTGGAGCCCACGCCGCAGCTGCGTGCCGCCCACGGCCAGCCGGTGCGGCTGGTGGGCTTCATGGTGCAGCGCGAGCAGCCCCAGGCCGGTCAGTTCTTGCTGACGCCGCGGCCGGTGGCCATGTCGGAGCACGCCGACGGCGAAGCCGATGACCTGCCCGCCACCACCGTCACCGTGCTGCTGCCCCCGGGCCAGCGGGACCGCATCGTCGCCCACCAGGCCGGCCCGGTGGCCGTGGTGGGCCGGCTGCAATACGGCCCGGCGGAAGACGCCACGGGCCGTGTCTCGTGGCTGCGGTTGGAGCTGGAGCCCGGCGCGCTGGCGGCGCAAGCCAGCTCGCCCGCCCCGCACGCGGCCTCTGTGCATTGACGCCCGATTTCCTGTTGGAACGCCTCACCATGAAACCCACTGCTCTGTTGTTGATCGCGCTGTCGGCTCCGGCCCTGGCTGCGCCCACGGTGTCGCGCCTGACGCCGCCTTCCGAACTCTTCTCCAGCGGCCAGCCCGAGCCGGTGATTGCACGCTTCCTGCCCGGGCAGCGCTTTGACCTGCAGGCCACGGTCAAGCCCGATGCCGGCCAGAAGATCACGGCTGCGCGCTTCTTCATCGACGGCAAGCCGGTGGCCGCACCGGTGGCCCTGCGCGACTGCGCCAGTGGCTGCACCAAGGGACTGGCGGCTGAAACCGCCATTGCCACCGTGCGCGCGGTCAGCAGCGAGGCGGCTGGCCGCCACGTGTTCCGCGTGGAAGCCACCCAGGCCGACGGCCAGAAGGTGGTGGCCACGGGCAACTTCGACGTGGTGCCGTTCACCGCCGCGATGGGCCCCAAGGTGAAGAACATCATCATCCTGCTGGGCGACGGCATGGGCGCCTCGCAGCGCACGGCCGCGCGCATCGTGCATGGTTATGCGCAGGGCAAGGCGATGCGGCCGCTGGCCATGGACAGCTTCAGCGCCACGGCGATGGTCAAGACCGCGTCGCTGAACTCCATCGTGACTGACTCGTCGCCCGGCATGACGTCGTATGTGAGCGGCAACAAGAACAACAACAACGAAGAGGGCGTGTTCCCGGACGACACCGTCGACGCCTTCGACAACCCGCGCATCGAGTACCTCAGCGAGTACCTGCACCGTACGCAGGGCAAGCAGTTGGGCATCGTCACCACGGCCGATGTGTTTGACGCCACGCCGGCCGGCAATGCGGTGCACACCAGCAACCGCGGGGCGGGCACGGGCATCGTGGACCAGTTCTTCGACGACCGCAGCCGCACCGGCCTGACCGTGCTGATGGGCGGCGGCCGCAAGTGGTTCCTGCCGGCCGGCACGCCCGGTTCGGCCCGCACCGACACGTTCGACTACGCCTTCTCCAGCACCGAGGCACACACGGCCGACATCGTCAAGCGCTGGGGTGCCGCCCCTGGGGCGCTGGACAAGGGCCGTGACCTGATCCGCGACTTCCAGTCCGCCGGCTTCAGCTACGCGCCCACCAAGACCGCGCTGGACCAAGCCGACCCGGCCCGCCCGCTGCTGGGCCTGTTCGCGTTCTCGAACATGAACGTGGCGCTGGACAAGATCAACGGCCGCCGCGGCACTGAAAAGAACGGCCTGGGCGGCGGCAGCGTGGTGGACGATTTCGGCCTGCCCGACCAGCCCATGCTCGACGAAATGGCCACCAAGGCCCTGGCCGTGCTGAAGCGCGCGCCGCAGGGCTTTGTGCTGATGATCGAAGGCGCGTCCATCGACAAGCAAGCCCACAACATGGACACCGAGCGCTGGATGCTGGACACGCTGGAGTTCGACCGCGCGGTGCGCGTGGCGCAGGACTTTGCGGCCGAGCACGGCGACACGCTGGTGATCGTGACGGCCGACCATGAATGCTCGGGCGCGGCGTTGATCGGCGGCTCGATGGTGACCGACGCCAAGCTGGTGGAACTGGCCGGAAAGAAGGGCGCGGCCAACCTGCGCAACAGCGTGGTGGGCACCTACGAGAAGGCCGGGTTCCCGCGCTACGCACTGGCGGCCGACGGCTACCCGCAGACCACCGACATCGACCACCGCCTGCTGGTGGGCTACGGCGCCAATGCCGACCGCTACGAAGACTGGCGCACCAAGAAGACCCCGCAGCGTGACAGCCAGCAGCCTTTCGCCGGCGAAGCGCCGCTGAAGTGGTATCCCGCCAATGCGCAGGAGCGTGACGACGCGCTGGGTGACTACCTGGTCACTGGCCAGGTGCCGGGCGAGCAAGCCGTGCACACCGGCACCGACGTGCCGCTGTCGGCCTACGGCCCGGGGGCGCTGGCCTTCACTGGCGTCATCGACAACACCGATGTGTTCTTCAAGCTGGCCCAGGCGGCCGTGAAGGGCGTGGTGGCGCCAGCGGATACTTCGGGCGCCAAGAAGCCCGCCAAGCCCCAGCGTTGACCCTGCCGCCCGCCCTCCGTCGCCGTCCCGCCTCGTTGCGCGGGCGCTGGGTGGCGCTGCTGCTGTTCACGGCGCTGCTGTGGGCGGTGGTGCACTTCAGCGGCTTGCGCAGCCACATCGGGCTGCAGCCGCTGCGCGAGGCGGTGCTGGCGCATCCGGTGTCGGGGCTGGCGGCGTTCACGGCGCTGTTCGCGCTGGCGAACCTGGCCCACGTGCCGGGCGCCTTTTTTCTGGCGGCCGCGGTGCTGGCGCTGGGGCCATTGCCCGGCGGCCTGGCCACCTACGGCGCGGCCTGCGTGGCCTGCACGGTGACCTTTGTGGTGGTGCGTGCGCTGGGGGGCGATGCCTTGCGTGAATTCAAAGGGCCGGTGGCGCGGCGCTTGTTTGCGCGGCTGGACGCCCACCCCGTGCGCAGCGTGGCCGCCTTGCGGCTGGCGTTTCATTCGGTGCCGGCGCTGAACTACACCCTGGCGCTGTCGGGCGTGGGCTGGCGCAGCTACGTGGCGGGCACGCTGCTCGGCCTGCCGATTCCCATCGCGGTGGCAACGCTGCTGTTCGACACGCTGGCCGGTTGGTTCGGCTGGGTGGCCTGAGCGTCCTGACCTTCGACAGGGGTTCCGCCTGGACGGGATACTGCCCCGCTCAACCGGAGACATCGCCCATGAAGACTTGGCTCATCGCCGCCCTGACGCTGACCACCGCCGCTGCGGTGCAAGCCCAATCCGCCGACCCGCTGAAGGCCGCCGTGGCCGCCGACCACCGCCTGGTGGGCAACGTGGCCCGCGACACCTGGCGCCACCCGTACGAGACGCTCAGCTTTTTCGGCATCAAACCCACCGACACGGTGGTGGAGCTGGCGCCGGGCGGCGGCTGGTACACCGAGATCCTGGCGCCCTACCTGCGTGATGCCGGGCAGCTGATTGCGGCCGAAGGCGGCAGCGTGCGCTTCAAGGCCAAGATGGACTCCATGGGCGTGTACAGCAAGGTCAAGCTCAGCGTGTTCGACGCCGCCAAGGGCCTGTACGACATCGCCCCCGCCGGCACGGCTGACGCGGTGCTGACCTTCCGCAACGTGCACAACTGGATGGGCATGGGCACCGACAAGGCGCAAGCGGTGTTCGACGCCGCCTTCAAGGCGCTGAAGCCGGGCGGCGTGCTGGGCGTGGAAGAGCACCGCCTGCCCGCATCGCGCACGCAAGACCCCAAGGCCGGCAGCGGCTACGTGCAAGAAGCCGTGGTCATCAAGTTCGCCGAGAACGCGGGCTTCAAGCTGGCTGCGCGCAGCGAGATCAACGCCAACCCCAAGGACACGGCCGACCACCCGGACGGCGTGTGGACCCTGCCGCCCACCTACGCGCTGAAAGACAAGGACCGCGCCAAGTACCAGGCCATCGGCGAGAGCGACCGCATGACGCTCAAGTTCGTGAAGCCCTGAGACCCGGTGTGAGCGCAGCGCGGCAACACGCCGTCATCGGCTTCGGGCGCCTGGCCCGCGCGCTGGTGCCGGCACTGCAGGCCACCGGTGCGGTGGTGCGCGTGGGCCGGCGAGCGCCGGCGGCCGGCGAGTTGACCCCGACGCAGGCCGCGGCCGGGGCCGATTGGGTGTGGCTGACCGTGCCGGACGACCACCTCGCCGCAGTGGCCCAGGCTTTGCCGTGGCAGCCCGGTCAGTTGGCGCTGCATTGCAGCGGGGCCACGCCGCTGGCGGCCTTGGCGCCGGCGCCGCGCGTGGCCGGTTTTCATCCGTTGCGGTTGCTGGTGGGCGATGCCAACCTGAGCGGCGCGCACGTGGGCATCGAGGCGGCACCCGCCGACCGTGAGGCCCTGGTGGCGCTGGCTCAGCAATTGGGTCTGGTGCCGCTGGCGCTGCCCTGGCCCATGGATGCCGCCGCACGGGCGGCGTACCACGCGGCGGCCAACGTGGCGGCTAGCGGCGTGTTGGCGGTGCTGGCGCAGGCCCAGGCGCTGTGGACCTCGGCCGGGTTGCCGGCCGATGCGGCCCTGCCCGCCTTGCTGCCGCTGACCCGCGGCGCGCTGGACACGGCGGCTGCGCGTGGCTTGCCCGGCGCGCTGTCGGGCCCGGTTGCGCGCGGGGATGTGGGCGTGCTCCAGCGGCACCTGGCCGCCGCAGCGGCGGGCCTGCCGGCGGGCGACGCCTTGGTGCGTGAGCTGGCCTTGCAGCAATTGCGGCTGGCCGAACAGGCGGGCCGGCTGAGTGCGGTACAAGTCACAGCCCTGCGGGATTGCCTGATTCACGCCTGACGACGTTTGCAGCAGTCCGCGTGATAAAGGCCGCGTTCGGCCGTACTTCGGCCATATGCGGCGCAGGACGCCGCTCCTAAACTGCTCCGGCCCGGCGTTTGGTGCCGGTTGCTTCGAGGGAGTTCGAGATGTCCGACGCATCCATTCAGGCCATGATCCGCGCCGACGCCGCTCAAATCCTGCACAACGTGGTGGATGAGCTGCCGGATGCGCGGGAGCGTCTGGGCTATGTGCGCAGCATGACCGAACAGGCCGCCACCAAGGTGCTGAACCTGGTGGAAGCCGCCCAGGAAGACGCCGAGGCCGTGCGCAAGAAGGGCCGCGAACTGTCGGACGCGCTGAACCGCCTGGCGCTGTCCACCAACATCAGCCAGGACCGGGCCCGTGCGCTGATGAAGCTGTGCGCGGCCTACGCGGCCGATGCGGCCAGCTTTGCCGCCCGCGAGAAGTCGCTGCACACCGAGATCATGATGTCGCAGGACTTTCAGGATCTTTCGGGCCAGGTGATCAACAAGGTCAGCAAGATGCTGGAGCGCGCCGAGCCGCCGCTGCGGGACTTGATGAATTCGCTGCCGGCGCCGGTGGAGCCCCTGCAGACCGAGGAACTCGGCGGCGTGCAGACGCCGGACAAGGCGCTCAAGCAGGACGACGTGGACGACCTGCTGGCCAGCCTCGGGTTCTGACCCCGGCGGCGCGCCCGCGCCGCCCCAGCTTCACACCCAGGCCGCCGGGTCCAGGCGGTAGTAGCGGCGCAGCTCGGCGTACACGTCGGCATGCGCCGCTTGCAATTCGGCCGGCCGCTCGAAGAACAGCTCGCTGACCACGGCGAAGAACTCCGCCGGGTCGGTGGCGGCGTAGGGGTCGATCAAGCCCGGTTCACCCTGCGCGAGCCGCCACTGCAAGGCATCGAAGGCGGCCTGCATGACGGTGGACCAGCGCCGGTAGTCTTCCGCCGTGGCCAGCGCGGGCGCCCCGTTGGCCGGGCCGCCGGCTTGATCCAGCTGGTGCGCGAATTCGTGAATCACGACGTTGTGGCCGTCGCCCGGGGTGCTGGCGCCGCGTTGCACTTCGTCCCACGCCAGCAGCACCTGGCCCTGGCTCCAGCTTTCACCCGCCAGCGCGCGGCGTTGCTCGGACTGCACGCCCCCGGCGGCCGTGACCGGGCGGTCGACGACGAACGCGCTGGGGTACACGAGCACCTGGCGCAGCTCCGGGTACACGCCGCGCGCGGCGCCCAGCAGCGGCAGGCAGGCCAGGGCCGCGATGGTGACGCGCACCTCATCCGTCACCCGAAAACCGCGGCATCCGAGGATGGGTTTCTCGGCCAGAAACACCTGCATCAAGGCCTTGAGGCGCAGCTGCTGGCGCGCCGGCAACCGAGCCACCAGCGGCACGTTGCGCCGCAACAGCCGACGCCACGGCGCCGGGAAGGGGCGGGCGGCGATGCGTGCTCGGCGCAGGCGCACCCAGCGCGGCCACAACGCAATGGCCGCCGCCATCAACACCACCGCCACAAAGCTGATCCAGAAAGGCATGCGGGGCAACTGGGTGCGCCCCCGCGGTTTGCAAGGTCCGGGGAACCCGCAGCTGTTACAACGTGGCATGCCCAAGAACTCTGCGCCCGCACTGCAAGCCTGGCAGGTGTTGTGCGGGGGCGTGTGTGCGCTGGTGATCACGGTCGGGCTGGCGCGCTTTGCGTTCACGCCGCTGTTGCCCGTCATGCATGTGCAGGCCGGCTTGGGCTTGGCGGACGGCGGCTTGCTGGCCGCCATCAACTACGCCGGCTACATGAGTGGCGCGCTGCTGGCCGCCTGGGTGGAGCATCCGCGCTGGCGGCACCGGCTGTACAGCTGGGGGCTGCCGCTGGCGCTGGTCATCACGGCATGGATGGGCTGGACCACCTCGTTCGCCGCCTGGGCCGTGTCGCGCTACGTGGGCGGGCTGTGCGGGGCTGCGGGCATGTTGCTGGGGTCGGGCCTGGTGCAGGGGTGGCTGATGCGCTCGGGCCGGCGGCCGGAGCTGGGTCTGTATTTCACGGGGCTGGGGCTGGGCATCGTCGTGTCGGCGCTGGGGGCCATGGGCATGGCGGCGTCGGGCCTGGACTGGGCGGGGCAGTGGCAGGGCTTTGCGCTGCTGGGCCTGCTGTTCCTGGTGCCGGCCTGGCGGTGGCGGCCACCGGAGCCGCCCGCGGTGGCGCCGGCATTGGCCGGCGTGCTGCCTTCACGGCGCTGGATGGCAGGCATGGTGGCGGCCTACTTTTGCGCGGGCTGGGGCTTTGTCATCAATGCCACGTTCACGGCCGCCATCGTGGAGAAGCAACCGGCGCTGGCGGGGCGCGGCCCGTGGGCTTGGCTGCTGGTGGGGTTGGCGGCCACGCCAGCGGTTTTCTTGTGGGATCGCGTGGCCCGGCGGTTGGGCGACGTGCGGGCGCTGCAGCTCGCGTTTGGCCTGCAGATCGTGGGGGTGCTGATGCCGGCGCTGGCCACGGGCCTCGCGGCGGCACTGACCGGCGCGCTGCTGTACGGCGCCACGTTCATCGGCATCGTCAGCCTGACGCTGGCCCTGGTGGGGCGCCGGTCACCGGCCAACCCCGGCAAGGCCATGGCACGCCTGACCCTGGGCTACGGCGCGGCGCAAGTGACGGCGCCCGCGTTGACCGGGCGCATGGTGGAAGCCAGTGGCAGCTTCGAGGTGTCGCTGTGGCTGACGGCCGCGGTGCTGGCCACCGGCATCGGGGTGTTGGTGGTGGTGCAGCGGGAGGGTCGCTGAGGCGCCCGCCCGTGCGCGGGCGTCACTTGCCCGTGGTCAGGCCTTGAAAGGTGCGGCGCGACTCTTCGGCCTGCTGCACGCCCGCCTGGTCGGCGCGGCGTTGCTCGGCGGTGCGGCAGCGGGTCTTGGGCAGGCTGGTGCCCGTGGTCGATTCGCGCTCGCAAATCGTGTCCTTGTCCAGCGGGGCGAGAGCAACTTCCTGACGATCGGGTGCGGCTGCGCAGGCAGCCAGTGTCAGGGGCAGCAGAGACAGAAGCAGTCGTTTCATGGGACGTAGGCCGGGTGGGCCGGTGAGTCGGAGGCGCGCAGGATAGCGCCGCCCTGACGCTTCAACCGCATGCCGTCCGGCACCCGTCGTAAACCCTGGGGGTGTGGTGAGCTCATGCAGGGGCGGGGTGAACGTAACACTGCGTGACGCTGTCATCGAGTGGATGCCCCGGCGAGTTAAAGGCGGGCGGCTGCCGCAGGCGCAGCCGGGAGTTGCTGGATGAAACGACTGGCTTTGGCCTTGGCCCTGCTGGGCTCGACGGCCCTGTTGACGGGGTGCATCATCGTGCCACACCGGCACGGTGGGTATCGAGATGGCTACGCGCACGGCTACGCGCAAGGCACGCATGCGCAACCGGGGGGCACCTACGGGAACTCCGGCGGCTGGGGGCCGCGGCGATGAAGCGCCTGGCGATGTGCGTGGCGGTGGCGGCCTGCCTGTCGGGATGTGTCGTGGTGCCGGCGCATCGCCATGCCGGGTACGGCGCGCCGCCGGGCGTGATCGTCGATGCCCCACCGCCGCCAGCCTACGTCGAGCCCGTGCCGGTGATGCCCTACGCCGGCGCGGTGTGGGTGCCGGGGTACTGGGGATGGGCGGGCGGTCGGCACCAGTGGGTGCCAGGGTATTACGAGCGCCCGCGTCCGGGCTACCGTTATGAGCCCCACCGCTGGGAGAACGCTGGCGGCCGCTGGCACCTGCGCATCGGCGGCTGGGTGCGGTTGTGATGCCGCGCGCGGGCCGGTGATCGGCCCGCCGCATCGCTAGAGGCCGACGGCGGCCTCCAGCGTGGCCACTTCCTCTTCCACGTACGCGGCCAGGCGGCCGAGGTTGGGCAGGGCGTCGGTCGCAATCAAGCCGAAGTACAGCGTGCCGGCGTAGCTGAACAGCGTGATGTTCAGCAGGTGCGTGGCCGGGAGGGTGGACACCGGGTGCATTTCCACGCACCGCGCACCCTGTAGGTACAGCGGCTCGGCCGGCCCGGGCACGTTGGACACCAGCGTGTTGCCCATCGGGGTCACCACATCTGCCAGTTGCAGCATGCCGGCAATCTGCCCCAGCAGGCCGGTGAGGATGGTGTAAGTTTCCACGGCCTCCGGCGCGACGGCGTCGATCATCGTGCGCACATTGCGCAGCGAGTAACCCACGTTGCGCAGGCGCACGTAGGCGTCGTCGGTGGGGGGCGAGAGGTCCACCAGGATGATGCCGATCTTGTTGCCCGCGGCCTTTTCGCCCTCGCGTCGCAGGTTCACCGGCATCTGGATGGTGATGGGCCGGTCCAGCGTGATGCCCTCGTCGGCGAGGTAGCGGTGCATGGCGCCGTCCAGGCAGGTCAGGGCCACATGGTTGAGCGTGGCGCGCGCCACTTTGCGGATTGTGTCGATCCGGCCCATGGGCACCGCGGCCGTGGCGAACTGCCGGCCGGCCGTGGCGTTGCCCGTGAACGGCGTGCCGCCGCTGGCCTTGAAGGGCAGGGCGATGGCGTTCTTGGTCAGGTTCACCGCCTCCAGTGCCAGCATGGCCGTGAGCCGGCCAATGCCAATCGCGCGCTTGCTGTTGGCCGTCAGCTGCTTCCACACCGTGCCCGCCATGGCCTGATCCAGGCGTTTTTTCTCGCGCTGGCGGGCGCTGCGGCGGCTGTGGTCCAGCGTCCAGACCGGGGTGAGGGTGTCGTCCTCCGGGTCGGTGCGCAGCGATTCCACACCCCAGCGGGTCATGGTGATGCCGTCGGCCACCGCGTGGTGCATCTTGTAATAGATGGCGAACTGGCGGTCCCACAGGCCCGCAATCACGTGCACCTCCCACAGCGGGCGGCTGCGGTCCAGCACCGGCTCGTGCAGACGGGACGTCAGCGCGTACAGGGCGTCCCGGTCATTGGCGCCGGCCTTGAGCTGGTGAAAGAACAGGTGCTGCGACAGGTCCACTGCATCGGCCGTGCGCCAACTCGGCATCAGCGTGGGCGAGATGAACTGGATGACCTGGTTGAACGGCGGCTGCACGTCCGTGTGTTCCAGAAAGCGCGCGAACAGCTGCTTGGCAAAGGTGGTGGCGCTGCCCTTGTGCCCTTGGGGCAACTGATGCAGGTGCAGGCCGGCCACATGCTTGGGGCTGGCCTCACTCTCGGCAATGAAGAACGCGAGATCGAGCAGGGACAGGCGGCTCATGGCAAGGGGCAGAGTCGAGACAGCCCCAGCATAGGCGGCCGCCCGGGCCGGTCAAGGGTGGGCAATCACGCGTCGCCGCTGCTCGCCGCGCGTCGACCGCTGCGCTTTTCCTTCTCGGCCGCGCGGGCCGCTTCGGCAGCCGCCGCCTTGCGGGCCTCCGCCTCGGCCGCTTCGCGGTGCCAGGCCGTCAATTCCTCGGGCGTTTCCAGCGTGATGCGCCCCAGCAGGGCCTGCCGGAAATCCATCAGCAGCGCTTCGGCGGCCTTGTGCATCTGCACCGCGCCACCACGGATCTTGGCGCCCCGCTTCACGCCAATGGCCTCCAGCACGGCGTCGTCCGCCCCCAGTTCGGCCAGGCCGTAGCGCTGCTGCAACGCTTGCGGGTAGCGGCGCTTGAGCACCGCGATCAGCTCCAGCGCCACTTCTTCTTCATCGAACGCATTGCGCCCGATGGCGCCGCTGGCGGCGAGGTGATAGCCGCTTTGTTCGATGGCGATGCGGGGCCACAGCATGCCGGGTGTGTCGAACAGGTAGAAGCCGTTTTCCAGCACGATCTTCTGTTCGGTCTTGGTGATGCCGGGCTCGTCGCCCGTCTTGGCGGCACGTTTGCCCACCAGCGTGTTGATCAGCGTGCTCTTGCCCACGTTGGGAATGCCGCAGATCAGCACGCGCAGCGGCTTGTGCATGTCCCCCCGCAGCGGCGCCAGCTCGCGGCAGGCCTTGATGAGCGCGCGGGCCGGCGATTTGTCGCCGGCGTCCAGTGCGATGGCTCGCGTGTGGGGCTGCGAGTTGTAGTGCTGAAGCCACAGTTCCGTGGTCGCGGGGTCGGCCAGATCCTGCTTGTTCAGCACCTTGAGCGAGGGCCGGCCGGTGGTGAGCGCCGCCAGCAACGGGTTGCTGCTGGAGCCCGGCAGCCGGGCGTCGAGCAGTTCGATGACCACATCCAAGCCCGCCTTGACGCGATCCTTGATCGCCTGGCGGGTGGAGTTCATGTGGCCGGGGAACCAGTTGATGGGCATGCGTGTGACAAATTGGGGGCTTGCGGGCGGGCGATTGTCAGGCTTACATCCCGTTTCTGCCGCCTCCGTGGTTGGCAGCAATATGCAGGGGAGCAGTCGAGGTGATTATGAGATTCGAAGGCGTACTGACCGCTTGGGACCCCGGCGCCGGGTATGGCGCCATTCAACCCGCCGGTGGCGGCGAGAAAGTCGTGGTGGGCTTGGCCGCATTTCCGACCGATGGCGAAGGCCCACGGCCGGACGAGTGGCTGAGCTTTGAAATTGTGACGGGCCGTGACGGCCGCAAGCACGCGGTGAACTTGAAGCGCGTGGTGCGGAACCGCCCCACGGCCGCCCTGCGTGAGGCCGTGGGCGCCGGCAGCGCACATGTGCGGGCCCGCAAAGCCCAGCGGCGTCGCCGCAGCATGCTGCTGGCGGGGGGCGTGGTGGCAACCTTGATGCTGGTCAGCTGGGGGGCGTTGCGGTGGCAGTCTCACCACCCGTCCACCGAGGTGGCCACCATGGCGCACCGCTGATCGGCGACACGCGCAGCAAAAAGCCGGCCCAGGGGCCGGCTTTTTTTCATGGGTGCGGGGTTCAGTCTTCGTTCTTGAACACCAGCTTCACTTCGTGGGTGGTCTTTTCACCCGGTTCGAACTTCCACTCCATCAGCGCGGCCTTCACGGCGCGGTCGAACACGCGCTTGGGTTCGGCTTCCACGATTTCCACATCGCTGACTTTGCCGTCCGCATCGATCATCAGCTTGGCCTTCACCACGCCGGTGCTGATGCCCTTCTTGGTGGCTTCGGCCGGGAATTCAGGCGGCACCTTCTTGATGATCTTGGGCGAGGCATGAGCAGCCAGAGCCAGCATCAAGGTGGCGACGAGAACGGAGGCTGAGCGCAGGAATGACATGGTGACCCTCTTGATGTGTTGGGGTTGAATTTCAGGCGGCGCGGAAGAAGCCCACAGCTTCGATCAGTCGGGTGGAACTGTCGCGCAGCGCATCCGCCGAGCGGCTCAGTTCGCCCACCAGGCTGGTGTTTTGCTGGGTGGCCTTGTCGAGCTCATTCATGGCACCGTTCACAACGCCCACGCCTGTGGCCTGCTCCTGGGCCGAGTGCGAGATTTCCTCGATCAGCTGGCCCATGTTGTTGACCTCGTCGACGACGCTGCGGATGGTGACGCCTGCATTGTTGACCAGCGTGGTGCCGTTTTCCACCTTCACGGTGGACTCCTGGATCAGCACCTTGATTTCCTTGGCCGCACCCGCCGAGCGTTGGGCCAGCGCGCGCACTTCGGCGGCCACCACGGCGAAGCCGCGGCCGTGTTCACCGGCTCGGGCGGCTTCCACCGCCGCGTTCAGGGCCAGGATGTTGGTCTGGAAGGCGATGCCGTCGATCACGCCGATGATGTCGCCGATCTTCTTGGAGCTGGCGCTGATTTCTTCCATGGTCTCAACGACCTTGGAAACCACGGCGCCACCGTTGCTGGCGGACTGACGGGCCGTCACGGCGATGCCGGCGGCGCGGCGGGTCAGGTCGCTGGCGCCCTTGAGCGTGGAGGCGATCTCTTCCACCGAGGCGGCGGTGTTTTGCAAGCTGGCGGCCGAGCGCGTGGTGCGGTCCGCCAGATTGGCGTTGCTGTCGGCGATGGAGCCGGAGTTCTGGGCCACTTCGCTGGCAGCCGTCGAGACGTCGCGCACCACGCCGGACAGGGCGGTTTGCATGTCCTTCATGGCCTGCAGCATCTGGCTCAGTTCGTCACGGCCTTCCACTTGGATGTCTTGCGTGAGGTCGCCGGCGGCGATGGCTTCCGCGGCGTGCTGCGCCTTGCGGGCGGGGCCGACGATGGAGCGCGAGATGACCAGGAAGCCACCAAAGCCCAGCGCCACGGCCACGAGCACCAGAACGGCGGTCACCATCACCGAGCGGCGGGCCAGCTCGCCACCCTTGACGGCCAGTTCCTTGCCGTTGTCGAACTGGGTGTCCACCAGCTTCTTCAGGCCTTCCTGCAGCGCGGCTTGCGCGGGGCGCAGGTCGGTGATCAGGCTTTCGCGGGCTTCGTCCGGGCTGCCGTCGGCTTGCACCTTCTGGAACTTCTCCAGCGCGGTCAGGAACTTGGTCTTGCGGTCACGCACTTCCGTGACGGTGGCCTTCTCGCCCTCGTCGGTGGCGGCGGCTTCCAGCCCGGCCAGCTGCTTCTCGGTTTCTTCCAGAGCGTCTGCGATCGCCTTCTTCTGCTTCTTGATGGCGCCTGCGGTGTCCAGCAGCAGCAGGTCGCGCACAGCGCGCGAAATGATGTTGACCTGGCTTTCCAGGGCATTGGCGGCCGCGATCTTGACCAGGCTGGAGTTCGCCGTGCGGTCCAGGTCCTTGGCCAGACCGCTGGCGTTGGAGGCGCCGTACACGCCAATGGCCACCAGCAGCAAGATCAGCAGTCCGAAGCTCACAAAGAGCCGCTGGCCAATGCGCAGTTGGGTCAAGAAGTTCATGCGATCAGATCCTTGTTCGGTGTTCTCAGAGCCCCGGCGGTGTCGCAAACGCGCCGGCATTCCAACGTAGGTTGAATGTAGGGCTGTCAGCCCTGTTTTTTCGGCCCCACCGAGCGGCCGCCGCGCAGTGTGTCTCGACCTGTCACCATTTCTTTTTGGTGCATCTGCGCTTGGCGTGAACTCGTTCACAGCGGCTGTGTCGGCTGCCGCGCGCCGCGCGCACTCAGCGCGGGCCGGCCGCGGTCGATTTCAAACGCACCACGTCCACGGCATCGAGCTCGGAGGCACCGCCCCCGAAGCTGTGGCGCACGTGGCTGGCCAGGGCGGCCAGGTCGTCGATGTCCAGCACACCGGCAAACGGTGGCATGCCGTAGGGCTGCGGGTGGCCAGCGGTGGCGGGCCCGAACCCGCCGCGTTCGATGAGCCGGATCAGGTTGGTGGCGTCGGCCAGGGCCACCATGCGGCTGCCAGCCAGCGCGGGGTAGGCCATGGCGCCCGCTTCGTCGCTGCGGCCTTGGCCTTCGGCGCCGTGGCAGCTGGCGCAATGTTCGCGGTACAGGGCCGCGCCGCGATCGCGTCGGCGTGGGTCAGGTCGGGTGGCGGGCCCGCGGGCCACCGTGTGCTCGGGCAGCTGGCGCAGGTAGGCGCTCATGGCGGCCAGGTCGCGCTCGTTCAGCGCCGAGGTGCTGCCCAGCACCACCTCCGCCATGGGCCCGACGGCGCTGTGCGGGCCGGCGTGGCCGGTGCGCAGCCATCGCTGCAGCGTGGCGTCGGGCCAGCGTTGTACGCCGCCCTCGGCGGGGTCGTGAAGCGACGGCGCCGTCCAGCCCAGCCCGGCGAGCAGCCCGCCGCGGAAGTCGGCAGGCCCTTGGTCGCCACCCAGCGCATTGCGGGCGGCGTGGCAGGCGCTGCAGTGCGCCAGACCCTGGGTCAGGTAGGCGCCACGGTTCCAGGTGGCGTCACGGGTCGGGTCGGCTTCATAGACGCCCGGGCGGAAGTTCAGCGCCCGCCAGGCGGCCTGGGCCAGTGCGGTGCCGTACGGCCAACGCAGTTCGTGCGGTTGGCGTGGGGCGGCCACGGCGGGCTGGGTGCTCAGCCACGCGAACAGGGCGTCGGCATCGTCCCGGGTGACGAGCGTGGTGTTGGTCAGCGGATGGGCCGGCACCAGCAGGCGCTGGTCGGCGCCCAGGCCGAAGTGCAGGGCGCGCCAGAAGTCGTCCGGCGTCCAGCCGGCCAGGCCGGTGGCGTCCGGCGTGAGGTTGCTGGAAAAGACGGTGCCAAACGGGGTGGGAATGGCCCGGCCGCCCGCCAGGCGGCTGCCGCCGCGGGCGGTGTGGCAGCCTGCACAGTTGCCCACCGCCGCGAGGTAGGCGCCGCGCGCCACTTGCTCGGCACTGGGCGGTGCGGCCGCTGCGCCGCCGGCCGCCGGGGCGCCCAGCGGGTGGCGCTGCCAGGTCAGCAAGGCGGCACAACCCAGGACCGTGGCCAGGGCACAGGCCAGCAGCAGGCGCAGCAGTGTCTTCATGGCGCCAGGCCTCCGCAGCGCATGGGCGCCGGCCCTGGCAGCGCAGCCGCGGGGTGGGTGTCGGCGGGCATGACCTGCGCGGACAGGAATTGCGTGATGACGTGGATGTCGTCGGTGCTGAGGCGCCGGGCGATGTCGGCCATGCAGTCGGGGGCCTGGGCATGGCGTTGGCCGCCCCGCCAAGCGCCGAGTTGTCCATTCAGGTAGTCGCGCGACAGGCCCAGCAACCCAGGCACGGCGGGTTGTGTGCCGGTCAGGCGGGTGCCGTGGCAGGCGGTGCACGCGGGCAGGCCGCGCTGGGCGTCGCCCTGCAGCACCAGGCGCTGGCCGCGCTGCAGCGCTTCGGCCGGCACGGTGGGCGCCTGGGGCGCGGGGTAGGGCAGGTCCAGCGACGCGAAATGGCCCGCAATGTCGCGCAGGTAGGCGTCGGACAGCGGCGTCACCAAGTCGCTCATCAGGCCGTAGTCGCGCCGGCCATCGCGGAAATTGAGCAACTGGTTGTAAAGGTAGCCCGCCGGTTTGCCGGCCAGCCGGGGGTAGTAGCCGTCTGGCGCGGCGCGCCCCGAGGCGCCATGGCAGCCGGTGCAGGCCAGCACGCGCTGCGCCAGGGTGTTGGGCACTGGGCCGGTGGGCCCCGAAGCCTGAGAAGCCGCACCCGGGGCGGACGCCGTCGGCTGGGCCAAGGCAGCTGCGGCGGCCACGCACAGCCCGGCGGCAAGCGCCCAGGCGGTGCGCTGCGGCAACGTGGAAGCGCGCAGCTGCGCCGTCATGTCCGGGCGCCGAAGATGGCGCTGCCCACGCGCACCAGCGTGGAGCCGGCCGCCACGGCGTCTTCCAGGTCGGCGCTCATGCCCAGAGACAGGGTGTCGAGTGCCAGGCCCTGCGACTGCAGTTGCTGGAACAGGGCCGCCATCGCGTCATGCTGCGCCCGGGCGCCCGGGCCCGGCTCAGGCACCGCCATCAGGCCGCGCAGGTGCAGCCGCGGCAGCGCGGCCACGGCCTGGGCCAAGGCGGGCACCTCCTCCGGCAGCGCGCCGCTTTTGCTGGCTTCGCCGCTGATATTGACTTGCAGACACACCTGCAGGTCCGGCAGGTGTGCCGGGCGTTGTTCAGACAGCCGCTGCGCCACCTTCAGGCGGTCGACGGAATGCACCCAGTCGAACTGTTCGGCCACAGGGCGGGTCTTGTTGCTTTGCAACGGCCCGATCAGGTGCCAGGCGATCTGGGGTCGCAGGTCGGCCAAGGCGTCGATCTTGGCCAGGCCCTCTTGCACGTAGTTCTCGCCGAACGCCCGGGCGCCAGCGGCAAAGGCCTCGCGCACCGCGTCGGCCGGGAAGGTTTTGGTGACGGGCAGCAGGCCCACGGCGCCTGGGGCGCGGCCGGCTGCGACGCATGCCGCATCGAGGCGGGTTTTGGTGGCTTGGAGGGAGTCGGAGATCGCCATAATCAACCGGGCTCTTTCATACGCACACCATGGACATCACCCAGCTGCTGGCATTCTCGGTCAAGAACAAGGCGTCTGACCTCCACCTCTCGGCCGGCTTGCCGCCCATGATTCGCGTGCACGGCGATGTGCGCCGCATCAACGTCGAGGCGCTGGACCACCGCGCGGTGCACGACATGGTGTACGACATCATGAACGACTCGCAGCGCAAGGTGTACGAGGAGACGCTGGAAGTCGACTTCTCCTTCGAGATCCAGGGTCTGGCGCGTTTCCGCGTGAACGCGTTCAACCAGAACCGTGGCGCCGGCGCCGTGTTCCGCACGATTCCGAGCAAGATCTTGAGCCTGGAGCAGCTCAATGCGCCCAAAGTGTTTGCCGACCTGGCCCTCAAGCCGCGCGGCATGGTGCTGGTGACCGGCCCGACCGGCTCGGGCAAGAGCACGACGCTGGCGGCCATGATCAACCACCTCAACGAGAACGAATACGGCCACATCCTGACCATCGAGGACCCGATCGAATTCGTGCACGAGTCCAAGAAGAGCCTGGTCAACCAGCGCGAGGTGGGCCCGCACACGCACAGCTTCAGCAACGCGCTGCGCTCCGCGCTGCGCGAAGACCCGGATGCGGTGCTGGTGGGTGAAATGCGCGACCTGGAAACCATCCGCCTGGCCCTGACCGCGGCGGAAACCGGCCACTTGGTGTTCGGCACGCTGCACACCTCGTCGGCCGCCAAGACGGTGGACCGCATCGTGGACGTGTTCCCCGCGGCGGAAAAGGAAATGGTGCGCGCGATGGTGTCCGAATCCCTCGTGGCCGTCATCTCGCAAAGCCTGTGCAAGCTCAAAGACGGCACGGGCCGCGTGGCAGCGCACGAAATCATGTTGGGCACCTCGGCCATTCGCAACCTGATCCGCGAAAACAAGGTGGCGCAGATGTATTCGGCCATCCAGACCGGCAACAGCCTGGGCATGCAGACGCTGGACCAGAACCTCACCGACCTCGTGCGCCGCAACATCATTTCGCCGGCGGAGGCACGGGCCAAGGCGAAGTTCCCTGAAAACTTCCCGGGCTGATGACCCACCCCCTACGCGCTCCGCGCGCCCCCTCAAGGGCACGCTCCCGACGGTCCGGCAACGCCGGATCCGTGGGAGTCGCTGGAGTAACGGCGGGCCCTTGGGGCCGCCTTGAAATGCAGAACAGGTAGGCAGTACGTATGGAAAGAGATCAAGCATCCAAGTTCATCAACGACCTGCTTCGGCTGATGCTGTCGCGCAAGGGGTCGGACCTCTTCCTCACGGCCGAATTCCCGCCCGCCATCAAGGTGGACGGCAAGGTGACCAAGGTGTCGCCCCAGCCGCTGACCGGCCAGCACACGCTGCAGTTGGCGCGGGCCATCATGAACGACAAGCAGGCGGCGGAGTTCGAGCGTTGCAAGGAGTGCAACTTCGCCATCTCGCCGCACGGCATCGGCCGCTTCCGGGTGAACGCCTTCATCCAGCAAGGGCAGGTGGGCCTGGTGCTGCGGACGATTCCGTCCATCCTGCCGACCATCGAGTCGCTGGACCTGCCGCTGGTGTTGCGCGATGTGGTGCAGAACAAGCGCGGACTGGTCATCGTGGTGGGGGCCACGGGCTCCGGCAAGAGCACGACGCTGGCCGCGATGATCGACGAGCGCAACGAAACCACGCATGGCCACATCGTGACCATCGAGGACCCGATTGAGTTCGTGCACCCGCACAAAAACTGCATCGTCACGCAGCGTGAACTGGGCATTGACACCGACAGCTGGGAAGCCGCGCTGAAGAATTCGCTGCGTCAGGCGCCTGACGTCAT
Organism: Pelomonas baiyunensis; assembly: GCF_043555935.1. Lineage (NCBI taxonomy): Bacteria > Pseudomonadati > Pseudomonadota > Betaproteobacteria > Burkholderiales > Sphaerotilaceae > Roseateles > Pelomonas baiyunensis. The sequence goes on from NZ_JBIGIB010000005.1 coordinate 294,390, forward strand.
CCTCATGGGCGAGCTGCGAGACCGCGAGACCATGGACCACGCCATCGCCTTCGCCGAGACCGGCCACCTGTGCATGGCCACGCTGCACGCCAACAGCGCCAACCAGGCGCTGGACCGCATCATCAACTTCTTCCCCGAAGACCGCCGCCAGCAGCTGCTGATGGACCTGTCACTGAACCTGCGCGCCCTCGTCAGCCAGCGGCTGCTGCCGCGCCGTGAGGGCAAGGGCCGGGTGGCGGCGGTGGAAATCATGCTGAACTCGCCGCTGATTTCGGACCTGATCTTCAAGGGCGAGATCAGCGAGATCAAGGAACTGATGAAGCGCTCGCGCGAGCAAGGCATGCAGACCTTCGACCAGGCGCTGTTCGACCTGTACGAAACCGGTCGCGTCACCTACGAAGACGCGTTGCGCAACGCCGACTCCGTCAACGACCTGCGCCTGCAGATCAAGCTCAACAGCGAACGCGCCCGCAGCGGCGAACTGTCCAGCGGCACCGAACACCTGACCATCGTCTGACCATGACCGCCCGTACCTACGACTCCATCCCTCCGCGTCGCGTCGCCTTTCTGGGCCTGGGCGTCATGGGCCACCCCATGGCCGGCCATCTGGCGCGTGCCGGGCATCAGGTCACGGTCTACAACCGCACCACCGCGAAGGCCGAGGCCTGGGCGAAGGAATACGGTGGCGGCTTTGCCGTGACGCCGGCCGAGGCGGTCAAGGGCGCCGAGTTCGTGTTCTGCTGCGTCGGCAATGACGACGACCTGCGTTCGGTCGTGCTGGGTGACGGCGGTGCCTTGGCCGGCATGGCCGCTGGCGCTGTGTTTGTGGACCACACCACTGCGTCGGCCGAAGTCGCGCGCGAACTCCACGCCGCTGCTGCTGCGCGGGGCATCGCCTTCGTGGATGCGCCGGTGTCGGGCGGGCAGGCCGGCGCCGTCAATGGCGCGCTGACGGTGATGTGCGGCGGTGACGCCGCCCCGTTCGAGGCCATGAAGCCCCTGGCCCTGGCGTTTGCCAAGGCCGTGACGCTGCTGGGCGGCCCGGGGGCCGGTCAGTTGGCCAAGATGGTCAACCAGATTTGCATCGCCGGCGTGGTGCAGGGGCTGGCGGAAGCGGTGCGGTTCGGCCAGAACGCGGGCCTGGACATGGTGCAGGTGCTGGACGTCATCGGCAAGGGCGCGGCCCAGAGCTGGCAGATGGACAACCGTGGCAAGACCATGGTGGAAGACAAGTTCGACTTCGGCTTCGCGGTCGACTGGATGCGCAAGGACCTCGGCCTGGTGCTGGACGAGGCGCGCCGCAATGGCTCGCGCCTGCCGCTGACGGCGCTGGTGGACCAGTTCTACGCCGACGTGCAGGCCATGGGCGGCAAGCGCTGGGACACGTCCAGCCTGATCAAACGCCTCTGAACACTTGATTCAAGCGCGCCTCCGGGCCGCCCCGAGGCGCGATTGAGCGGATGTGCGAGCGGGCTATCCCCCGCGAGCCGCAGCGCGGTCTGCAAGACCGGTCAGGCCGTCAGGCCTGAACGAGGGGCGTGCATTTACTGCTTCTTCGGCGTGATGCGAGCGAGTTCGTCCTCGCTGATGATCTCGAACGCACGCACCACCTTCTTCACGCCGCCCACCTGGCGGGCGATGTCGGTTGCGCGGTTGGCTTCGCGCTCGGTCACGCGGCCCATCAGGTAGGCCTGGCCGCGCTCCACCACCACGTAAAAGGCGTTGCTGATCAAGTCGCGCGCGTCGATCAGCTGCGCTTTGATCTTGCCCTGGATGACGACGTCGTTGGAGCGGCTGCTCAGCGAGCTGTGCATGGTCACCGCCACTTCGTTCATCACCTTCGTCACGTTCTCGACGCCGGCCACGATGCGCTCCAGCTCGGCCTGGTCGGCTTCGTTGCGGGCTTCGCCGGTGATCAGCGCGACGCGGTTGTAGCTGTTGACGTTCACGTGCACCCGGTCGCCCAGTTGCTCGCGGATGCGCGAGCCGGCCTTGAGCTCGATGGTCTCGTCTTCCAGCTGGGTGGCGGAGGTGCGGCGGTCGGTGGCCACGCTCACGCCGCCCATCATGGCGCCGCCAATCAGCAGAGGCGCGCAGCCGGTGGTCAGGGCGCTGGCCAGCGCCGCAGCGGCCAGGGTCAGGGAAAGCTTCTTCATCGTCACGGGTCCTGTCAGGTTATTCGTCGCTGCCCAGCAGCTGAACGTCAATGGCGTCCGCCAGTGCATGCAACAGCACGCGCTGCGCCTCAATCACGCGCGGCTCACGTCCGTGGTTGACACGGATCTGGATGTCGGTGTCTTGCAGCAGCCCGCGCCATTCGTCGGACGCGCCGCCGGTCAGGGCGATCACGCTCATTTCCTGCGAATGCGCCACGGCCAGCGCGCTGGACCAGGCATCGCGCTGCTCGCGCAGGGGCTCGATCATCAGCAGCACATCGCCGGGGTGGCCGTGCGCCTGCAGCAGCCGGGCGAGGTCCAGGCCCGCAGCGTCACGCGCCTGGGCGGCCAGGCTCCACGCCGCCAAGCCCGGGCGCTCCTGCTCGAAACGGCCGGCCAGGCGGGCGGCGATGTAGTCGGCCTCGATGCTGGCCAAGCCTTGGCCGGCACACAGGATGCGGTTGCCGCCGGTGATGGCGTCCACCACCATCTGCGCGGCCATGCCCAGTGGGCGGGCCAGTTGTTCAGCCGCCTGGTAGAGCAGGTCGGCGCTTTCGAAGAACTGCTGTTGGATTCGTTGCTCGATCATGAGCCGCGGATCATAAAAGCCAGGCTTGCTTCAGGCGGAGCCGAGCCCGATCCTGGGCCTGATCCCGGCCGTTCACTCGGCATCAAACGCAGCGGGCAGCCATTGCAGCGCCGTGCCGTCGATGGCCACCACGTCGAAGCGGCAGGGTGGCGGCGTGGCGTGCTGCATCAGGTAATGCTGGGCGGCGTAGATCAGCCGCTGCTGCTTGCGGGCCGTGACGCTGGCCGCGGCTCCGCCGTGGCTGCCGCTGGCGCGAGCCCGCACTTCCACGAACACCAGGGTGCCGTCGCGGTCGGCCATGATCAGGTCCACCTCGCCACCGCGGCGGCTCGGGCCCGCGGCGACTCGATAATTCCGCTCCAGCAGGCGCAAGCCCGCGCGCTGCAAATGGGCCAGCGCGGCGTCCTCGGCGGCGTCGCCCGCCTTTTGGGTGGCCGGCTTGTCGGTCGGTTGGTCGCCCGGTTTCGAACGAGAGCCCCAGTTGAACATCGCCATTTCCGATCAATCCCTGTTGCGCCAGGCCGCCGCGGCTGCGGCCGGTGGGCAGCAGTATCCGGCCGGCACGCTGTACCTGGTGGCCACGCCCATCGGCAACCTGGCGGACTTGAGCCTGCGTGCCATCCACGCCCTCGGCCTGGTGGACGCGCTGGCCTGCGAAGACACCCGCCAGGGCGGCGCCTTGTTGCGCCACCTGGGCCTGCACAAGCCGCTCATCACGCTGCACCAGCACAACGAGCGCGAGGCCAGCGCCGGGGTGTTGGCGCGGCTGGCGGCGGGCGAGCGGGTGGCGTACGCATCAGACGCCGGCACGCCCGCCATCTCGGACCCGGGCGCCGTGCTCGTGCAGGCCGCCGTGGCGGCCGGCTACCGGGTGCTGCCGCTGCCGGGCCCCAGCAGCGCGGCGGCAGCGCTCAGCGTGGCGGGCGACACCGTCGCCCAAGGGTTTGCGTTCGTCGGTTTCCTGCCCACCAAGGCGGGCGAGCGGCGCAGTGCGCTGCAAGCCGTGCTGGCCGTGCCCTTGCAAAGTCAGGTCGTGTTCGAGGCGCCGCATCGCATCGCCGACCTGATGGCCCTGCTGGCGGAATTGGCGCCGAGCCGGAGTGTGACGGTGTGCCGCGAGCTCACCAAGCAGTTTGAAACCGTGCACACCGCGCCGGCCGGCAGCTTGCCTGCCTGGTTGGCGGCGGATGCCCAGCGCCTGAAGGGCGAGTTCGTGCTGGTGCTGCATGCGGCCGAACCGGTGGCCGTGGCGGCGGACGGGTTGCCGGCCGAGGTGATGCGGGTGCTGGCGCCGCTGGTGGCCGAATTGCCGCTGAAGCAGGCGGTGGCGCTGGCGGTGCAGATCACCGGCGAGCCGCGCAACCGCTTGTACGACGCGGCGCTGGCCCTCAAAAACGCCGCGGGCGACGAGGCCTGACTGGCCTCGTCGCCCGGCTTGCGTCGGGGTGAGCCGATCAGCCCGGAGCGCTGGCGGCGCGTGCGTTGTGGCGCTTGCGGTGGATGTCGCGGCTGGCGCCGTCTTGCATCGCGGTGATGTGGCGGCGCTCCTTGGCCGTCACGGTGCCGTCGGCCTTGGCCTTGGCTTCGGCGTTGTCCACGCGGGCTTGCTCCTTTTCCAGGCGCTGCGTTTCGCGGGCCGTCAGGCTGCCGTCGGCGGCGCCTTGGGCGATGCGGGCCTGCTGGCGGGCCTCACGCTTGTCGATGCGCGGCGTGTTCGTGCCCGGGGCCGAGGCAGCCGGGGCTTGTGCAAAGGCGCTGGCGCCGGCCAGCGTCAACAGGGCGATCAGGGCTTTGTGCGTCGTCTTCATCGTGAGCTCCTTGGGGAGTGAGTGTTGCAAGGCCCCTCCACAACGACAGGCCCGGGCTCGCGGCTGACAGCCTCATCGTAAAGAAGCATGTCCCTGCGTTGCGATGCGTGACCGGCCGGCTTCCTAGAATCGACCCATGATCGCTGTCGAACCCACCCTGGCCCGCTTGGCCACCGCCCGCTCGCAACTGCTGGAGCCCTTCGGCCTGACCGAGGCCTCGCTGGCCCAGGCGTTGCGTGTCATCACGGAGCATCGCGTCGACGACGCGGACCTGTACTTCCAGACCACCCGCGCCGAGGGTTGGAGCCTGGAAGAGGGCATCGTGAAGAGCGGGTCTTTCAGCATCGACCAAGGCGTGGGCGTGCGGGCCGTGGCCGGCGAGAAGACGGCGTTTGCCTACTCCGACGACATCTCGCTGGACTCCCTGCTGGACGCTGCTCGCACCGTGCGCACCATCGCCGCAGCCGGCCAGAGCCGCAAGGTGAAGGTGCCGAGCCAGGGCCGAGTGGCCGACAGCCGCGAGCTGTACGGCATGGCCGACCCCATCGCCAGCCTGGACAGCGCCGCCAAGGTGGCCCTGCTGGAGCGCGCCGAGAAGATGGCCCGCGCCAAAGACCCCCGCGTGGCCCAGGTGATGGCTGGCCTGGCCGCCGAGCACGAGGTGGTGCTGATCGCCCGCGCTGACGGCACGCTGGCGGCCGACGTGCGCCCGCTGGTGCGCTTGTCCATCACCGTCATTGCCGAGAGCAACGGCCGCCGTGAAGTGGGCAACGGCGGCGGCGGCGGCCGCTTCGGCCTAGCGTATTTCACCGACGAGATGATTGCCAGCTACGTCGAGCAGGCCGTGCACGCGGCCCTCACCAACCTCGACAGCCGCCCCGCACCGGCGGGCGAGATGACGGTGGTGGTGGGCCCGGGCTGGCCCGGCGTGCTGCTGCACGAAGCCGTGGGCCACGGTCTGGAAGGCGACTTCAACCGCAAGGGATCGAGCGCCTTCTCCGGCCGCATCGGCCAGCGCGTGGCCGCCAAGGGCGTGACGGTGCTGGACGACGGCACGCTGCCCGACCGCCGCGGCTCGCTCAACATCGACGACGAAGGCTGTGCCAGCCAGCGCAACGTGCTGATCGAAGACGGCATCTTGAAGGGCTACATCCAGGACGCCATGAACGCGCGGTTGATGAAGGTGGCCCCCACCGGCAACGGCCGCCGCGAGAGCTACGCCCACATGCCCATGCCGCGCATGACCAACACTTACATGCTCGGCGGCAAGGACGACCCGCAGGAAATCGTCGCGTCCATCAAGAAGGGCCTGTACGCCACCAACTTCGGCGGCGGCCAGGTGGACATCACCAGCGGCAAGTTCGTGTTCAGCGCCAGCGAGGCCTACTGGGTGGAAAACGGCAAGATCCAGTACCCGGTCAAGGGCGCCACGATCATCGGCAACGGCCCGGACGCGCTGACCCGCGTCAGCATGATCGGCAACGACATGGCCCTGGACACCGGCGTGGGCGTCTGCGGCAAGGAAGGCCAGAGCGTGCCGGTGGGCGTGGGGCAGCCGACGCTGCGGATTGATGGGTTGACGGTGGGCGGTACGGCTTGAGCACGGCGCCCGCCGGCGGCAGCCGGCTTGAAGCGAGTTGGTTGCACGCTCTTCTGTTTCTGAGCGGCGCGGTCGCTGCCTTGGTGGTTGCGCGCGCGGTGGACAACCCGCCGGTTCAAATCGGAGGTCGGCTCTGGCTGCCGTTATTGCCGGTGGCGCTGTTTTTCTTTCTGCTCCCTGTGTTCGCGCCGCTCGCCAACTCCAGGCACAAACAGCTGGCGGGTTGGCTGCTCGCGATGCTGTTCTCGCTGCCCTTTTGGATCATCGCAGTCACAGGCGTGCTGGATGGGTGGAATCGCAAGCACGACGGCAGCCCGGGAGAGTGGATGCAGGCGTCCATTGCCAGCAAGAGCGCGATTGCCAGCAAGAGCGCGACGCGCCGGGGCTACTACCTCGCAGGGCATCTGGATCAGCCACTCGACGGCGCAAGGCCCGAGGTCCGGCTACCAGCCCTGGAGGATGTGAAACCAGGCGACAAGATCTGGGTCAAGGTGCATCCAGGCGCACTTGGGTGGCCCTGGGGGAGTGAATGGAGCACGGCGCAGCCAGGCTGAGTCGCGCGCCGGCCTTGACTCGTCGCCGACTTGCTCAGGCCACCACCCTGACGCTCAATAGCGGCAAGCCCGCAATCGACCCTTCCATCAGATCGCCCGGCACCACCGGCCCGACGTTCTCCGGTGTGCCGCTGAAGATGATGTCGCCCGGCATCAACTCGAAGGCCTCGGAGAGCTTGGAGATTTGCTCCGCCACGCTCCAGATCATCTGGTTGAGGTTGGCGTCCTGCTTCACGGCGCCATTGACCTTCAGCGTGATGGCGCCCGCCGTGAAATGCCCGACCTGGGCCACACGGTGGATGGGGCCGATGGGGGCGGAGCGGTCAAAGCTCTTGCCAATCTCCCAGGGCTTCTTCTGGTCGCCCATGCCGCGCTGCAGGTCGCGGCGGGTCATGTCCAGGCCGACGGCGTAGCCATAGACCAGGTCCAGCGCCTTCTCCACCTGCACATTGCGCCCGCCCTTGTGCAGGGCCGCCACCAGTTCCAGCTCGTAGTGGTAGTTCTTGGTCAGCGGCGGGTAGGGGTGGTCGGTCGTGCGGCCAGGGGCCACGAACTGCACCGCGTCGCTGGGCTTCTGGAAGAAGAAGGGCGGCTCGCGCGTCGGGTCTGAGCCCATCTCGCGGGCGTGGGCGGCGTAGTTGCGGCCGACGCAATAGATGCGCCTTACCGGGAAGACCTCGGCGCTGCCGGCAATCGGGACCACCGGCTGGGCGACGGCGAACGGGCTGGCTGCGGCAGGGGCCGTCGTGGCACAGCCCGCCGTGGCCAGGCCGGTGACTGCAGCGCCGAGGGCATGGCGTCTGTGCATCGCGTGTCTCCTGAAGTCAGGCACCGATTGGCTGGCAAGCCGGAAGCGGGGTCAAGCGGGGCTTGCCCGCTGCCGAAAGCTCAGCGCAGCCGTCGTGCTAGATTCCAGTCCCATGTTCCGTGCCGCTTCGTACTTTCGCTTTTGGTTTTTTCCCCGCCCCGGCGGTGGAGAGCTCTGAGCGCGCGCGCTGAACCCAGACTCCCCAGAAACCGCCGGGCCTCCGAAGCCCGGCGGTTTTTTTTCGGCCTTTGTTTGTCTTTCCCTGAGGTGCCCCGATGAACGCCAAACTCTCCACCGTCCAGCCCGAAGCCCAGCGCTGGTACTCGCAGGACGACAAGACCAGCGCCACCGACGACGAGCGCATCGTCGACGTGACCCCGCTGCCGCCGCCGGAGCACCTGATCCGCTTCTTCCCCATCCGCGGCACGGCCATGGAAGGCCTGATCAGCCAGACGCGCCAGCGCATCCGCAAGATCATGAGCCAGGAGGACGACCGGCTGCTCGTCGTCATCGGCCCGTGCTCCATTCACGACCCGACGGCCGCCATCGAGTACGCCCGCCGCCTGAAGGAGCAGCGCGAGAAGTACGCCGACACGCTGGAAATCGTCATGCGCGTGTACTTCGAGAAGCCGCGCACCACGGTGGGCTGGAAGGGCCTCATCAACGACCCCTACCTGGACGAGAGCTACCGCATCGACGAAGGCCTGCGCATCGCCCGTCAGCTGCTGCTGGAGATCAACCGGCTGGGCATGCCGGCGGGCTCCGAGTTCCTGGACGTGATCTCGCCGCAGTACATCGGTGACCTGATCGCCTGGGGTGCCATCGGCGCGCGCACGACCGAGAGCCAGGTGCACCGCGAGTTGGCCTCGGGCCTGTCGGCGCCCATCGGCTTCAAGAATGGCACAGACGGCAACATCAAGATTGCGACCGACGCGATTCAGGCCGCCGCACGCGGCCACCACTTCCTGTCCGTGCACAAGAACGGCCAGGTCGCCATCGTCGAGACGCGCGGCAATGCCGACTGCCACGTCATCCTGCGCGGCGGCAAGGCGCCGAACTACGACGCCAAGAGCGTGGCCGAGGCCTGCGCCGACCTGGAGAAATCCAAGCTGCCGCAGCGCCTGATGGTGGACTGCTCGCACGCCAACAGCAGCAAGCAGCACCAGCGCCAGCTGGACGTGGCGCGGGACATCGCCGGCCAGATGCGCGAGGGCAGCAACAGCATCTTCGGCGTGATGGTGGAAAGCCACCTGAACGACGGCGCCCAGAAGTTCACCCCAGGCAAGGACGACCCGGCGGGCCTGGAATACGGCAAGAGCATCACCGACGCCTGCCTGGGCTGGGACGACTCGCTGGCCGTGCTGGACGTGCTGAGCCAGGCCGTGAAGGCGCGGCGCTGACACAATCCGGGCCATGCAAGCCCGCATCACCGTCATCTTCGAGACCGGCGCCCCCGTCGAGCTGCAGCTCGACGGCGCCGAAGTGTTGAGCTTCGAGGCCGCCCGCCGCTGGCTGGACGAGCAGTTCGTTCGCATGGAATGCGAACCGCTGCGCGGCAGCGGCAAGGTGCTGCTGGCCGACAAGGTGATCCAGGTTGCGGCCGGCGCCGGCCCCAGCGGCTTTGCCGACGCGGCCTGGGCGCTGGACTACGCCCGGGCGGTGTCCGGCGCGCTGTCAAAGGCGCTCGTCAAGGTGGACGTGGCCCGCCAGGCGGTGTCTTACTGACATGGGGGTGCGGTTCAACCTGAGCTGGGCCCTTTTCTGTCGGGTGGTGGTGCTGTTAGGGATAGGGGTCTGGGCGGCTTTTTGCTTCTGGGGTAGGGACGGTTCGTTCTTCAGTTTCTGGGCATATCTTTGTGTCCTAACCTTCTCGTTCTGGGTAGGTACGGTGTTGGTGTTTCACAGCACGCAGGCGGCAATTCGCCAGGCGTTGGTGGCGCGTTACGACTTCCTGTGGAACGCAGTGGCCGTCTGCGCGTTGCTGAGCACGGTTGTTCAGTCAGGTGCACGCTTGTGGACTCTGGAAGTGGCGGAAAGCAACATTCGGAAGTCGCTGATCGAACATCAGATCCTGAGCCTTGAGGCTCGCCCTGTTCTGGCAATCAACTGTCCGCAGGCCAGCGAGAAGGCCCAACGGGGAGAAGGCTGCGCGGCGGCCCGCCAGTTGGCCGAGTCCATCAATCGGTTTCGTTCGGCACAAGTTAAATCAATGGCGGCAGGCTGCGGGGGGGCGGTCGCAGCGATCTGTCAGGCTGAATCCATGGCGGCCCGCGGGGGCGCACTATTAGCTTGCGGCTTGGAACACTGTCGGCTTGAGGTGACCAGGGACTCCCTGCTTAATGATTTCTATTCGCTGAGTGAAAACCACGAGCTCATTCTGCCCAGCCAGATGCGGTCTATCCGGTCACAGGTTCATGATGACCGAAAGGAACGAGCCGCCAACTACCGTGACCTGCACCCGTGGGAGTCATGGAGGTTTTACTTTGTCGCATTTGGGGTGGCCTTTGCTTTGGGACTTCGGATGGCCAAAGCGTTCTATGAGTGGTTGGATAGGGACAAGTCATGGGCACTTCCTCGCTGCCTGACGGGACTTCTCGGCAAACTGTGCGCGTGATGGAGCCGCGTTTCTTGCGATCCAAGCACTTGAAATACTGATATCTGCCCGCAAAACGTGGGGCCTCGGGAGAGCGAATCGCTCGTCGGCTGCTCTCTTTCATCTCTTTGCGTGACCCGCACCATGACCAAGCAAACCCATGCCTTCCAGGCCGAAGTCAAGCAGATCCTGCACCTCGTCACCCACAGCCTGTACTCGAACAAGGAAATCTTCCTGCGCGAGCTGGTGAGCAACGCCAGCGACGCCTGCGACAAGCTGCGCTTCGAGGCGCTGGACAACGCCGCGTTGTTCGAGGACACGCCCAATCTGGAAGTGCGTGTCAGCTTCGACGAAGAAGCCAAGACGCTGACCATCAGCGACAACGGCATCGGCATGAGCGCCGAAGAGGCGGCCGCCCACCTCGGCACCATCGCCAAGAGCGGCACGCGCGAGTTCATGGCCAAGCTGGAAGGCGACCAGAAGAAGGACGCGCAGCTGATCGGCCAGTTCGGCGTGGGCTTCTACAGCGGCTTCATCGTGGCCGACCGCATCACGGTGGAGACCCGCCGCGCGGGCCTGGGTGCCGACCAGGGCGTGCGCTGGAGCAGCGAAGGCACGGGCGAGTACGAGCTGGAAACCATCACCAAGGCGGGCCGTGGCACGGACGTCATCCTGCACCTGCGCGAGGGCGAGGAGGAGTTCCTCAAGACCTGGCGCGTCAAGAGCACCATCGCCAAGTACAGCGACCACATCTCCCTGCCCATCCTGATGAAGAAGGAGACCTGGGACGCCGAGGCCGCCAAGCAGGTGGTGACGGACGAGTGGGAGCCGGTGAACAAGGCGTCGGCGCTGTGGAGTCGCTCCAAGAGCGAGATCACGCAAGAGCAGTACGACGAGTTCTACAAGCAGATCAGCCACGACACCGAAGCGCCGCTGGCCCACACGCACAACCGCGTGGAAGGCCGCAGCGAGTACACGCAGCTGCTGTACATCCCGGCCAAGGCGCCGTTCGACCTGTGGAACCGCGACAAGCGCGGTGGCGTGAAGCTGTACGTGAAGCGCGTCTTCATCATGGACGACGCCGAGGCGCTGATGCCGGTGTACCTGCGCTTCGTGAAGGGCGTGATCGACTCGGCCGACCTGCCGCTGAACGTGAGCCGTGAGCTGCTGCAGGAAAGCCGCGACGTGCGCGCCATCCGCGAGGGCTCCACCAAGCGCGTCCTGGGCATGCTGGAGAGCCTGGCCAACAGCGAGGACGAAGCCGAACGCGCCAAATACGCGGCGTTCTGGAAGGACTTCGGCCAGGTGCTGAAGGAAGGCATTGGCGAAGACCACGCCAACCAGGAACGCCTGGCCAAGCTGTTCCGCTTCGCCTCCACCCACGCCGACGAAGGTGTGAGCCTGGCGGACTACGTGAGCCGCATGAAGGACGGCCAGGAAACCATCTACTACATCACCGCCGACAGCCTGGCCGCTGCCAAGCACAGCCCGCAGCTGGAGATCTTCCGCAAGAAGGGCATCGAGGTGCTGCTGCTGGTGGACCGCGTGGACGAGTGGATGCTCAGCCACCTGTACGAGTTCGACGGCAAGCAACTGCAGTCCGTCGCCAAGGGCGCTGTGGACCTGGGCAAGCTGCAGGACGAAGACGAGAAGAAGAAGGCCGAAGAGACGGCCGAAGCCTTCAAGCCCCTGCTGGACAAGCTGAAGGACGCGCTGAAGGACCGCGCCAAGGACGTGCGCGTGACGACCCGCCTGGTGGACTCGCCGGCCTGCATCGTGGTGGAAGAGGGCGACGTGAGCGGCCATCTGGCGCGCCTGCTGAAGCAAGCCGGCCAGAGCGCGCCGGTGTCGCTGCCGACGCTGGAGATCAACGCCGAGCACGCTTTGGTGAAGAAGCTGGACGGCAGCGCCCACTTCGACGACCTGGCCCAGGTGCTGTTCGACCAGGCCGTGCTGGCCGAAGGCGGGCACCTGGAAGACCCGGCCGCCTACGTGAAGCGCATCAATGCGCTGCTGATCGGCTGACGCCGCCGAGCCGGTGCGCTGGGGTTCCCGGCGCCCGCCACACCGAAGGGGCCGCCGCGAGCGGCCCCTTGTCGTTGCAGGCTGGCCGCCATCACGGCGCTGCAAAAACCGTGGGTTAGGCTGGGTTGCATGAGACATGCCTTTCGCACCCGCAGCGCCCTGGGTCGAACCCAGCGGATGAGCGCGCCCCTCAGCACGTTGCTGGGTGCGTTGCTGAGTGGGTCACTGAGTGGGTTGCTGAGCGGCTGCGCCAGCCTGCCGCCCACCCGTTCGGTGGAGGTGAACGGGCAGCGCACGGCGTTCGTGCAAGCAGGCGGGAGCCCGCCGGTGGCCGTGTTCCAGGCCGGGCTGGGCGATGGCAAGGCGGTCTGGGCGGGGGTGATCGAGCAGGTCACGCCCGGCCTGGCGGTGTTCGCGCATGACCGCCCGGGCTATGGCGACAGCAGCGCGGAGCCCGCCGGGCCGCGCGACCCCTGCACGCTGGCGCGCGAGCTGCACGCCACGCTGCAGGCAGCCGGCGTGAAGCCGCCGTTCCTGCTGGTGGGGCACTCCATCGGCGGGCTGTACCAGCTGGCGTTCGCCCACCTGTACCCGCAAGAGGTGGCCGGCCTGCTGCTGGTGGACCCGACCCACCCCGACCACTGGGCGCGCATGCAGCGCGAGGCGCCGGCCGCGGCGCGTTTGGCGACCGGTCTGCGCGCCACGGTGTTCAGCCGCACGATGCGGGCGGAGTTCGACGCCCAAGCCCAGCCGGCGTGCATTGCCGAGTTGCAGGCCCTGCCGCCGCTCGCGGTGCCGGCGCGGCTGCTGGTGCGCTCCGATTTCAGCCTGGCGGAGCGAGGCGACTTCGAGGCCTTGGTGCGCCAGTTGGAACTGGCCTGGGCGGCGTGGGTGCCCGGCATTTCCCGCCGTCAGGTGGCGGGCGCGGGGCACTACATCCAGAAAGACCAGCCCGGCGTCGTGGCCGAGGAACTGCAAGCGCTGGCCCGGGCCGCCCGAAAAGCCGAGGCGACGCCACGATGACCCGGCTGGCTTTACGTGGTTTTGTTACGGTTTTGCTACAACTCCCCCTGCCCTGGGCTTTCGCCCCCGCCAGCCTGCGGCTACCCTCCTAGGGTTTTTACGGATTCTTGCGATTTCATGCTGTCCAGTGAGTTCCGCGAGCCCGCCAGTGCCGGGCCGACCGCCTTGGTGACCCGTCGCCTCGTGTTGCGACCGCCCCGGGTGACTGACCTGGACACGCTGGCCGCGTTGCACGCCGACCCGGCCGTGAACCGGTTCTGCGCCGCCGCCACGCCCCAGGGCCAGGCGGCCGTGGCAGCACAGCTGGACGGCTGGATCGACCACTGGCGGCAGCACGGCTTTGGCCACTGGGCGATTGCCGAGCGCGAGGCGCCCGAGACGCTGATCGGCTTCGGGGGCCTGATGAACCGCCGCGTGGCGGACCACGCGGGCCTGTACCTGTACTACCGCATCACGCCGCAGGCCTGGGGGCGGGGGCTGGCGTCAGAGATGCTGCAGTTCGCCATCCAGCAGGCGTTCGATCAGCGCCATGAAGGCAGCGTGGTGGCAGCGGTGCTGCCCAACAACGCGCCCACACGCAAGACGCTGGAAGGCTTGGGGCTGCGCCTGAAGGGCACGCTGGCCGACGGCCCGGGCAGCGCGGCAGCCCTGCTGTACGAACTGCGCGCCGACCGCTGGGCCACCTTGCCGCCCAGCGAGCCGGAAGTGGTGGCCTTCGCCGCCTGACGCTCAGACGCCGAAGCGGCGCAAGCCCTGCAGGTCCAGCACCCGCAGGCCGCCGTACTCGATGCGGATCAAGCCCGCATCGCCCAGCCGGTGCAGCGCCTGGTTCACCCGCTGGCGTGACAGGCCCACCAAGTAGCCCAGCTCCTGCTGCGTGATGCGCAGCCAGTTGCCCACGCCCGGGTAGAGCGTGGGGTGGAAGAGCGCGGCCAGGTTGCGCGCCACGCGCACGTCGGGGTCGTGGATGCGGTCGGTCTCGCGCGCGGCGATGAACTGGCCCAGGCGCTCGTTGAGCTGGTCCAGCACGAAGCGGTTGAACGCGATGCTGCCGTCCAGCAGCGCGTGGAAGCTGTCGATGGGCAGGCCGGCCACGATGCTCGGCCGCAGGGCCTGGATGTTGTAGCGGTAGACCTCGCGCTTGAGCAGCGTGCCCTCGCCGAACCAGCCGCCGGGCGGCACGCCGGTGAAGGTGACGGCCTGGCCGGTGCTGTCGTCGTTGTTCATCTTCAGCAGGCCGTCCACCACGCCGAACCAGAAGTTGGCCGGCCGGCCGATGCGGCACAGCCGCTCGCCGGGCTGGGCGTCCCCCACCTCCAGCGTGGCCAGCGCGCGCTCGCGCAGGTCGCCGTCCAGCAGCTTCAGCCACGGAATCGCCTCCAGCTCGTCCGGCGTGGGGCGGCGCGCGCGTTGGCGCAAGGGGAGGGGGGTGTCGCCCATTGGCTGCAGGTGCGGGAAAGTCTGGCCCGTGAAAGCCCGTAAATTGTCGTCGTACGGACAGATGGGCGTCAAAGTAATCCCCAGAATGGGCTCACAGACGGGGGCCTGAGCCTCCGCAACGGAGACAGCTTGGTGGACACCTTCCCTCGGCTCCTGCTGGACCACGCCGCGAAACGGCCCGACGCGCCGGCCTTGCGTGAGAAGGCATTCGGCGTTTGGCAGACCCTCTCCTGGGCCCAACTGGCCGCGCTGGTGCAAGACCTGGCCTTGGGGCTGGCAGCGGCCGGCCTGCGGCGGGGCGAGCACATCGTCGTCGTCGGTGAAAACCGCCCCCGGCTCTACGCCAGCATGCTGGCCGCGCAGGCCCTGGGCGCGGTGCCGGTGCCGCTGTACCAAGACGCGGTGGCGGCCGAGTTCGTCTTCCCGCTGAACAACGCCGAGATCGCCTTCGCCATCGTGGAGGACCAGGAGCAGGTCGACAAGCTGCTGGAGCTGCGCGAGAAATGCCCGCAGCTCAAGCGCATCTGGTTTGACGACCCGCGCGGCCTGCGCAACTACGACGAGCCGGGCCTGGCCTCGCTGGACGACCTGGCCGCGCAAGGCCGCGCGCATGGCGCGGACCGCCCGGGGCACTTTGCTGCCGAAGTGGCCGCCGGGCAGGCGGGCGACGTGGCGGCGCTGTTTTTCACCTCCGGCACCACCGGCAACCCCAAGGGCGTGATCCACACCCACGCCACACTGATCGACCGTGCCCGCGCCGGCCAGCGGTTCGACAAACTCACAGCCGCCGAAGAAGTGCTGGCCTACCTGCCGCCGGCCTGGATCGGGCAAAACATCTTCAGCTTTGCGCAGTGGCTGGCCTGCGGCTACGTGGTGAACTGCCCGGAGTCGGCGTCCACCGTCAGCATCGACCTGAAGGAGGTGGGCCCCACCTACTACTTCGCGCCACCGCGCGTGTTCGAGGGCCTGCTGACGACGGTGATGATCCGCATGGAAGACGCCTCGGCGCCCAAGCGCTGGCTTTTCGACCGCTGCATGAGGCTGGCCCGCCGCGTGGGGCCGACGCTGATGGATGGCGAGTCGGTCGGTTTTGTGGACCGGCTGGCCTACGCGCTCGGCGACCTGCTCATCTACGGCCCGCTGCGCAACACGCTGGGCTTCAGCCGCGTGCGCGTGGCCTACACGGCGGGCGAGGCCATCGGGCCGGACCTGTTCAGCTTCTACCGCGCCATCGGCATCAACCTGAAGCAGCTGTACGGCTCGACCGAAACGGCCGTGTTCGTCTGCCTGCAGCCCGACCACGAGGCGCGAGCCGACACGGTGGGCGTGCCCATCGACGGCGTGGAAATCAAGCTCAGCGACACGGGCGAGTTGCTGGTGCGCTCGCCGGGGCTGCTCAAGGGCTATTACAAAAACGAGGCCGCCACGGCCGAGGTGCTGACGCCCGAGGGCTGGTATCACACGGGCGACGCGGGCTTCCTCACGCCCGGCGGCCACCTGAAGATCATCGACCGCGCCAAGGACGTGGGTCGCCTGATGGGCGGGCCCTTCGACGGCGCGATGTTTGCGCCCAAATACGTGGAGAACAAGCTGAAGTTCTTCCCGCACATCAAGGAAGCGGTGTGCTTTGGTGACAAGCGCGAGAAGGTCTGCGCCTTCATCAACATCGACTTCGAGGCCGTGGGCAACTGGGCCGAGCGCCGAAACCTGCCCTACGCCGGCTACACCGACCTGGCCCAGCGCGCCGAGGTCTACCAGCTGATGCTGGAGTGCGTGGAGAAGGTGAATGCCGACCTCGCGCAAGACGAGTTGCTGGCGGGCAGCCAGATCAGCCGCTTCCTCGTGCTGCACAAGGAGCTGGACGCCGACGACGGCGAACTCACCCGCACGCGCAAGGTGCGCCGCGGCGCGATTGCCGAGAAATACGGCGTGCTGATCGACGCCCTCTACGAGGGCAAGGTGTCGCAGTACATCGAGACCCAGGTGAAGTTCGAGGACGGCCGCACGTCCATGGTGGCGGCGGACCTGCGCATCGTCGAGGCGCGCACCTTTCCCGCAGTGAAGGGAGCGGCCGCATGAGCACCAAGAAGATCGGCGACGTCATCCTCGAGGTGAAGAACATCTCGCTGTCGTTCGGCGGCGTGAAGGCGCTGACCGACATCAGCTTCGACGTGCGTGAGCACGAGGTGCGGGCCATCATCGGCCCCAACGGCGCGGGCAAGAGCTCCATGCTCAACTGCATCAACGGCGTCTACCAACCGCAGCAAGGCTCCGTCACGCTGCGCGGCAAAACCTACCGCGGCATGAGCCCGCGCCAGGTGGCCGAGATGGGCGTGGCGCGCACCTTCCAGAACCTCGCGCTCTTCAAGGGCATGAGCGTGCTGGACAACATCATGACCGGTCGCAACCTGCGCATGAAGACGGGCCTGTTCGCGCAAGCCCTGCACCTGGGCCCCGCGCGGCGCGAGGAGACGGCGCAGCGTGAGGTGGTGGAGCGCATCATCGATTTCCTGGAGATCCAGGCCTACCGCAAGACGCCCGTGGGCCGCCTGCCCTACGGCCTGCAAAAGCGCGTGGACCTGGGCCGGGCGCTGGCCATGGAGCCCAGCCTGCTGCTGCTGGACGAACCCATGGCCGGCATGAACGTGGAAGAGAAGCAGGACATGTGCCGCTTCATCCTCGACGTCAACGACGAGTTCGGCACGACCATCGTGCTCATCGAGCACGACATGGGCGTGGTGATGGACATCTCCGACCGCGTGGTGGTGCTGGACTACGGCAAGAAGATCGGTGACGGCGCGCCGGACGAGGTGCGCAGCAATGAAGACGTGATCCGCGCCTACCTCGGCGCCGGTCACTGAGGGAGCTGTGATGGGACCATTCCTCGAAACCCTCATCGGCGGCCTGATGTCCGGCATGCTGTATTCGCTGATCGCGCTGGGCTTTGTGCTGATCTTCAAAGCCAGCGGCGTCTTCAACTTCGCGCAGGGTGCGATGGTGCTGTTCGCAGCCCTCGCCATGGCGCGCTTGGCCGAGTGGATCCCGAAGTTCACGGGTCTGGACGGCAAGCTGCTCGTGAACGTGCTGGCGTTTGTCGGCGCGCTGGCGGTGATGGTGGTCGTGGCCTGGCTGGTGGAGCGGCTGGCGCTGTCCAAGCTCGTCAACCAGGAGGGCGTGACGCTGCTGATGGCCACGCTCGGCATCGCCTACCTGCTGGAAGGCGCTGGCCAGATGATCTTCGGCAACGACATCTACAAGATCGACATCGGCCTGCCCAAGGACCCGATGTTCCTGTTCGAGCAGACGTTTGAAGGCGGCATCCTCGTCAGCAAGGAAGACCTTTATGCCGCGCTCATCGCCGCCGCACTCGTGGCGGGCTTGAGCCTCTTCTTTCAGAAGACCGCCACCGGCCGCGCGCTGCGCGCCGTGGCGGACGACCACCAGGCCGCGCAGAGCATCGGCATCCCGTTGTCGCGCATCTGGGTCATCGTGTGGAGCGTGGCAGGTTTCGTGGCCCTTGTGGCCGGAATGATCTGGGGCAGCAAGCTGGGCGTGCAGTTCTCGCTGTCGCTGGTGGCGCTGAAGGCCTTGCCGGTGGTCATCCTGGGTGGGCTGACCAGCGTGCCCGGAGCCATCGTGGGCGGGCTGCTGATTGGCGTGGGCGAGAAGCTGTCGGAGGCCTACCTGGGCAGCTTGATGGGCGGCGGGATCGAATACTGGTTCGGCTATGTGCTCGTGCTGGTGGTGTTGCTGGTCAGGCCCCAGGGCCTCTTCGGCGAAAAGATCATTGATCGCGTTTGACGCGATCAATCCGAGATTCGATGGAGGTTGGATTGCGAAGCAAGACAAGCGAAGCGCACCGGAATCGAAGGTCGGCGGATCGCGCTGGCGCGAGACGCGGATCGCCGACAGTCGGCGGCCATCGGGCCGGCGACTGGCAGAAGATCATTGATCGGGTCTGAGACATGCTCTATCGCGAGAACGGTCAGTTCAAGACCTCCTACCCGGCGGACAGCCAGATCCTGCCCATCCGGCAGGACCGCATCGGCATGGCGCTGCTGCTGGCGGCGGCTTTCGTGGTTGTGCCGATGGTGTCCAGCGAGTACCTGTTGCGCGCCATCTTCATTCCCTTCCTCATCCTCAGCCTGGCGGCGCTGGGCCTGAACGTGCTGGTGGGCTACTGCGGGCAGATCTCGCTGGGCTCCGGCGCCTTCATGGCCGTGGGGGCCTACGTGGCCTACAACTGCCAGGCCCGCGTCGAGGGCATGCCGCTGATCGTGTCGCTGCTGGCCGGCGGGCTGGGCGCCACGGTGCTGGGTGTGGCCTTCGGCCTGCCGTCGCTGCGCATCAAGGGGCTGTACCTGGCCGTGGCCACGCTGGCGGCGCAGTTCTTTGTGGACTGGGCCTGCTTGCGGCTGAAGTGGGTTACCAACGACTCGTCCTCGGGCTCGGTCGGCGTGGCGGACCTCAACCTCTTCGGCCTCAGTGTCGAGTCGCCCGCGGCGCGCTACCTGCTGTGCTTGAGCTTCGTGGTCGTCTTCGCGCTGGCCACCAAGAACCTGGTGCGCGGCCACATCGGCCGCAGCTGGATGGCGATGCGCGACATGGACGTGGCCGCCAGCGTCATCGGCATCCGGCCCATGCAGGCCAAGCTCAGCGCGTTTGCCGTCAGCAGCTTCATCATCGGCGTGGCCGGGGCGCTGTGGGGCTTCGTGCACCTGGGTTCGTGGGAGCCGGCGGCCTTCGGCATCAACCGCTCGTTCGACCTGCTCTTCATGGTCATCATCGGCGGCCTGGGCTCGATCTCGGGGGCGTTCTTCGGCGCGGCCTTCATCGTGGTGCTGCCCATCCTGCTGGACAAGCTGCCCTACTGGACCGGCCTGCCCATGGACACCGCCACCGCCTCACACCTGGCGTTGATGATCTTTGGCGCCCTCATCGTGTTCTTCCTCATCAAGGAGCCCCACGGCCTGGCGCGGCTGTGGGCGACGTTGAAAGAAAAGCTGCGCCTCTGGCCTTTCCCGCACTGAGCACAACGACGACAGGAGACAACCCATGAAGATCAAGGCACTCGCCCTCACCCTGGCCGCCCTCACCGTGTGGGGTTCTGCGTCCGCCGCACCGGCGGCGCCGGCTTCGGCCAAGGAGCAGTTCTTCCCGCTGCTGGTCTACCGCACCGGCCCCTACTCGCCCAACGGCACGCCCTGGGCCAACGGCAAGCAGGACTACATCAAGCTCATCAACGCCCGTGACGGCGGCGTCAACGGCGTCAAGCTCACCTTCGAGGAGTGCGAGACCGGCTACGCCACCGACAAGGGCGTGGAGTGCTACGAGCGCCTGAAGGGCAAGGGCGCCAGCGTCTTCGACCCGCAGGCCACCGGCATCACCTTTGCGCTGACCGACAAGGTGCCCAACGACAAGATCCCGCTCATCACGCTGGGCTACGGCCTCTCGGCCTCGGCCGATGGCGGCGTGTTCGCCTGGAACTTCCCGCTGATGGGCAGCTACTGGACGGCGGCCGATGTGCTCATCCAGCACCTGGGCAAGAAGGAGGGCGGCCTGGACAAGCTCAAGGGCAAAAAGATCGCGCTGGTCTACCACGACAGCCCCTTCGGCAAAGAGCCCATCCCGCTGCTGGACGAGCGCCAGAAGATGCACGGCTTCGAGCTGATCAAGATCCCCGTCACCGCGCCGGGCGTGGAGCAAAAGAGCGCTTGGCTGGAAGTGCGCAAGCAGCGGCCCGACTACGTGCTGCTGTGGGGCTGGGGCGTGATGAACTCCACCGCGTTGAAGGAGGCCCAAGCCACCGGCTACCCGCGCGAGAAAATGTACGGCGTGTGGTGGTCGGGCGCTGAGCCGGATGTGAAGGACGTGGGCGAGGGCGCCAAGGGCTACAACGCGCTGAACCTCAACACCTCGGGCCAGTCGCCGAAGGTGATCCAGGACATCCTGAAGCTCGTGCACGAGAAGGGCCAGGGCACAGGCCCGAAGGACGAAGTCGGCTCGGTGCTGTACACCCGCGGGCTGGTCATCCAGGCACTGGCGGTGGAGGCCGTGCGCCGCGCACAAGAGCGTTATGGCAAGGGCAAGGTCATGACCGGCGAGCAGGTGCGCTGGGGCCTGGAGAACCTGGCCCTGGACGACAAGAAGCTCGCCGCTCTGGGCCTGACCGGCGTGATCCGCCCCATCAGCACCAGCTGCACCGACCACCAGGGCTCCACCTCGGTGCGGGTGCACACCTGGGATGGCAAGCAGTGGAACTTCAGCAGTGACTGGTACCAGGCGGACGAGATGATCCTGAAGCCGATGGTGAAGGCGGCGGCGGACAAGTACGCGGGCGAGAAGAAGCTGACGCGGCGGACGCCGGCTGAGTGCCAGAGCTGATTGCGATGGCTGTGCGCTGTCTTGGGTTGTGGCCCAGGCCCATGCCGGGAGTTCGCCCCGGCGGGCGACCTACTTTCTTGTGCGGACAAGAAAGTAGGCAAAGAAGCCGCCCCTGCAAAACCGGCCCTTCGGGCTGCCTTGCGATGCTCGGAACCCAGGGCCGCGGCGAACTCGCGCCGCTACGCTCTGCTCAAACAGGCGCCGCGAGTCAGTCCTTGAAGTGCGCTCCGCGCACGCCCCGGGTTCCTGCGCTTCTCAGCGGTTTTGAAGGGGAACCCAGAGACAGCCAACCCCAACAGCCAACAGCCAAACCCGCCAGCAGGCTGGCGCCGGCTGTTCGGTATGGCCCCTGTAGCACCGCCGAGGAACGGAACGGCTTGAAGCCGTGCGCGCAGCGCACTTCAAGAACTGACTCCGCGCAACTGTTTGACCGGAGCGTAGCGAAGGGAGTTTTGCGCGGGGCTTCAAGGCCTGAGTACCGCAGGGAACCCGCAGCTGTGCTGCGGGCGGTGCGGTCGGGGCGAGCTTTTTGCCTACTTTTTGGCGGCCCAAAAAGTAGGTCGCCCGCCGGGGCGAAAACCGAAGGTTTCGCCGAAGGCAAATCCCGGCACGGGCATGGGCAGCAAGCCGACGATCCAAAGGCCATCCAATGAGCACACCCCTCCTCAACGTCAACGGCATCGAGGTCATCTACAACCACGTGATCCTCGTGCTCAAAGGCGTGTCCCTGCAGGTGCAGGAAGGCAGCGTTGTGGCCCTGCTGGGCGGCAACGGTGCGGGCAAGACCACCACGCTGCGCGCGGTGTCCAACTTGCTCGAAGGCGAGCGGGGTGAGGTCACCAAAGGCAGCATCGAGCTGCGCGGCGAGCGCATCGAAAAGCTCTCCACTGCGGCCATGGTGGAGCGCGGCGTGGTGCAGGTGATGGAAGGGCGCCACTGCTTCGCGCACCTCACCATCGAAGAGAACCTGATGACCGGCGCCTACACACGCAAGGACGGGCGCGCGGCCGTGGCGCAGACGCTTGAGAAGGTCTACGCCTACTTCCCGCGCCTCAAGACCCGCCGCACCAGCCAGGCCGCCTACACCTCGGGCGGCGAGCAGCAGATGTGCGCCATCGGCCGCGCGCTGATGGCCAACCCCAAGATGGTGCTGCTGGACGAGCCTTCCATGGGCCTGGCGCCGCAGATCGTGGAAGAGGTGTTCGAGATCGTGCGCGACCTCAACACCAAGGAGCGAACCACCTTCCTGCTGGCCGAGCAAAACACCAGCATGGCGCTGCGCTACGCCGACTACGGCTACATCCTGGAGAACGGCCGGGTCGTCATGGACGGCAAGGCGGCTGACTTGCGCGAGAACGAGGACGTCAAGGAGTTCTACCTCGGCGTGGGCGGCGAAGGCCGGCGCAGCTTCAAGGACGTGAAGAGCTACAAGCGCCGCAAGCGCTGGCTGGCGTGAGAGGGTAGGAGGACCCGACATGAGCGACGACAGCTGGGACATCGCCCCACCGCCCTTCAACGCCGATGCGGCGCTGCAGACGATGAAGCGCTTTGTGCGGGATCAGCGCGTGCTGACCGAGCGGGGCGAGGGCTGGATGCTGGGTGCCGATGTGGTGCTCAAGCTGGCGGTGGACGGCGCGACCGTGAAGCTGCAACTCGCCAAGCGGCCGGCGCGCACGCCTGAGTGGGACACGTTCACGCTGAAGTCCGCCACCGAGGTGCGCAAGCTGCAGGACGAAATCAAGCGCCGCCTGACGCGGTGGAAGGACGACGAGTGATGGGGCAGGGCCTTCAAGGCGCGCGGCGCTGCTGGGGCCTCGCCGTGGTGAAGCACAGCCACTTGCACGGCGCCCTGTGACTGTCTGGAAGGCGAACCGGTATGCATGACTTCTACGACGCACTGGAAACCCGCGACCCCGCTGCCCGCGAGGCCGCACTGATGGCCGCGCTGCCGCAGCAAGTGGCGCATGCGCAGGCCACGTGCCCGGCGTATGCGGCGTTGTTGATGGGCATCGACGCCGCAGCCGTCACCTCCCGGGCGGCGCTGGCCGCGCTGCCGCTCACGCGCAAAAGTAGCCTCGCCGCCGCGCAAGCCGCCCAACGGGCGCTGCGCTTCGGTGGCTTTGCCTCGGGCGCACCGCGGCGCGTCTTTCAGTCGCCGGGCCCGCTCTACGAGCCCGAGCCCGCTGCGCAGGGCGACGACCCCTGGCGCGTGGCCCGCGCGCTGCATGCCGCGGGCATCCGCGCCGGTGAGTTGGCGCATGTGGGCTTCAGCTACCACCTGACCCCCGCCGGCGCCATGATGGAAGGCGGCCTGCGGGCACTCGGGGCCGCCAGCTTTCCCGGCGGCGTGGGCAACACCGAACTGCAACTGCAGGCCCTGCTGGACCTGCAATCCGAAGCCTATGCCGGCACGCCCAGCCTGCTGCGCATCCTGCTGGAGAAGGCGGCCGAGGGCGGGCATGCGCTGGGCCTGCGCCATGCCCTGGTCAGTGGCGAGGCCTGCCCGCCGGCGCTCGTCGCTTGGTTCGCGGAGCAGGGCGTGGAGGTGTTCCAGTGCTACGCCACGGCGGACCTGGGCCTCATTGCCTACCAAACGTCGGCCCGTGAAGGCCTGGTGCTGGACGAAGGCGTGATCGTCGAGATCGTGCGCCCGGGCACGGGCGACCCCGTGCCCGACGGCGAGGTGGGTGAGGTCGTCGTCACGACGCTGAGCCCAGGCTATCCGCTGATTCGCTTTGCCACGGGCGACCTGTCCGCCGTGCTGCCCGGCGCCTGTGCGACCGGGCGCACCAACCAACGCCTGCGGGGCTGGCTCGGCCGGGCGGATCAGTCCGCCAAGGTGCGTGGCATGTTCGTGCATGCTGGCCAGGTGGCCGAGGTGTTGAAGCGCCACCCCGAGCTGGGCCGCGCGCGGCTGGTGGTGGAAGGCGAAATGGCCGACGACCGCATGACCTTGCAGGTGGAGGCGGACGGTGCCCCCGAAGGCCTCGCCGCGGCGGTGGCCGCCACGCTGCGCGACATCACCAAGCTGCGCGGCGAAGTGAGCCTGGTGCCGCGCGGCAGCCTGCCCAACGATGGTCGGGTCATCGAAGACCGTCGCGCGGTTTGACGGTTTGAGTTCGAGCGGGGAGGGCGTGCGCCGTTGCCCTGAGCCGCTCAGCCCACGTCCACGAACACGAAGTGCTTGCGCACCGGCGCCAGCACCTCGAACTCGCCCTCGAAGCCCGGCGGGATGACCCCGCCCTGGCCCGGGCCGATGTCCACCGCGCCGGCCGGCCCGTGCAGCCGCACCCGGCCTTCCAGCACATGGAAGTACTCCTGCCGGCCGGGCGGAAACACGATGCGCCAGCGGCCCACCTCGCAGGCCCAGATGCCGGCGCTCATGGGGCCGGCCTCGTGCAGCGTCCAGGTCTTGCGCTGCGGGGCGCCGCTGATGCGGCGGTCCTCGCGGGGCTGGTCATGCACAGGCGCGAGGCCGTCGGTCGAATCGATGAGGACGATCTTCGGCGTCATGCGTTCATCCGCATCGGAATGGTGACGGGGCCGTCGTTGATGAGATGCACCTGCATGTCGGCCCCGAACTCGCCACAGGCCACCACCGGGTGCTGGCGGCGGGCCACCGCCAGCGTGTGTTCATAAAGCCGACGCCCCAGCTCGGCCGGGGCTGCGCCGGTGAAGCTGGGCCGGTTGCCGCCCGAGGTGTCGGCCGCCAGCGTGAACTGGCTGACGATGAGCAGCCCGCCGCCCACGTCCTGCAGGCTGCGGTTCATCTTGCCGGCGTCGTCGCTGAACACGCGCAGCTTGAGCACTTTGGCAATCAGCTTTTCGGCCACCGCTTCGGTGTCGGTGGGCTCCGCGCACACCAGCATCAGAAAGCCGGCGCCCACGTCGCCCACGACGGCTCCACCCACCTCCACGCGGGCTTGTTTCACGCGCTGCAGTACGGCGATCACAGCAGGTCCTTCGGATCGTCGAAATGGGCTTCCACATCCATGGGCAGCAACTGGATGCTGGCGCGCAGGCCGGGCACGGCGCTCATCAAGGCCTGTTCGACCGAGGTGCGCAGCGCGGCGGCACGGCCCAGCGTCCAGCTGGCCGGCATGTGCATGTGCATGTCCACGAAGCGGCGCTGGCCGGCGACCCGGCTGGTCACGTGATCAAAGCGCACGGCGGTGGGGTGGCGGAAGTCGTCCAGCACGGCGTGCACCTGCGCCAACGATTCGGCGTCCAGCGCTTCGTCCATGAGGCCGCTGGTGGATTCACGCATCAGGTGCACACCCTCGCGCAGGATGTTCAGCGCCACCACCACGGCGAGCAGCGGGTCCAGCCAGTCCCAGCCGGTGGCCAGCACGCCCAGCAGGCCCAGCACCACGCCGGCGGACGTCCAGACGTCGGTGATCAGGTGCCGGGCGTCGCCTTCGAGGGCGACGGACCGCACCTCGCGCGCTTTGCGCAGCATGGCCCAGGCCAGCCCGCCGTTGATGGCCGAGCTGACGATGGCCAGCGCCACGCCCAGGCCCACGTCGTGCAAGGGCTCGGGGTGGCGCCAGCGGTCCGCCGCGCCCCACAGGATGCCGAGCGCCGCGGCAATGATCAGGATGCCCTCGAAGCCGCTGGAGAAGTACTCCGCCTTGTGGTGGCCGTAGGGGTGTTCGGCGTCCGGCGGCTGGGCGGCGAGTGTCACCATCGCCAATGCGAACACCGCGCCGGCCAGGTTGACCAGCGATTCCAGGGCATCGGCCGCCAGGCTGACGGAGCCGGTCCACCACCAGGCACCGGTCTTGAGGACGATGGTCACGATGGCGGTGGCCACCGAGAGTTTGAGATAGGCGCTGGCTTGCATGGCGCGATTGTCGCCAAGCGGGGTGTTCCTAGAATGCCGGCCATCTCCGGAGCCCACGCATGACCACCCACACCACCGACGTCGCCCACATCGCCCCGCGCGAGAAGGCGGAGATCCTGTCGCAAGCCCTGCCGTACATCCGCAAGTTCCACGGCAAGACCATCGTCATCAAGTACGGCGGCAACGCCATGACCGACCCCGAGCTGCAGCAGGCCTTCGCCGAAGACGTGGTGCTGCTCAAGCTGGTGGGCCTGAACCCGGTGGTGGTGCACGGCGGCGGCCCGCAGATCGAAGACGCGCTGAACAAGCTGGGCAAGAAGGGCCACTTCATCCAGGGCATGCGCGTGACCGACGCCGAGACCATGAGCGTCGTCGAATGGGTGCTGGCCGGTGAGGTGCAGCAAGACATCGTCGGCCTGATCAACGCCGCTGGCGGCAAGGCCGTGGGCCTGACCGGCCGTGACGGCGGCATGATCCGCGCCAAGCAGCTGCGCATGGTCGACAAGGACGACCCCGCCAAGGAACACGACATCGGCCAGGTCGGCGACATCGTCTCCATCGACCCCAGCGTGGTGAAGGCCCTGCAGGACGACCAGTTCATTCCGGTCGTCAGCCCCATCGGCTTCGGCGAGAAGAACGAGAGCTACAACATCAACGCCGACGTGGTGGCCGCCAAGCTGGCCACCGTGCTGCAAGCCGAGAAGCTGCTGATGCTGACCAACATTCGCGGCGTGCTGGACAAGCAGGGCGAACTGCTGACCGAGCTGACGCCCCGCCGCATCGACGAGTTGGTGGCCGACGGAACCATCAGCGGCGGCATGATCCCCAAGATCGCCGGCGCTATCGACGCGGCCAAGAGCGGCGTGAACGCCGTGCACATCATCGACGGCCGCGTACCCCACGCCATGTTGCTGGAGGTGCTGAGCGACCAGGCGTACGGAACGATGATTTCGTCTCGATGAGGCCGGTGATGCGCGCGGCAGCGCCGGCCGAAGGGGCTGCATGCGAGTGAATCGCCGCGACCGGGTTTGGCTGTTTGACCTCGACGACACGCTGCACAACGCCTCGCACCAGGCGTTTGCAGCGCTGAACGCGAGCATGACGGCCTACATCGAAACGCACCTGGGCCTCTCCACCGAGGCCGCCGTGGCGCTGCGCCACCGCTACTGGTTGCGCTACGGCGCCACGCTGACCGGCCTGCAGCGCCACCACGGCATCAAGCCCGCACATTTCCTGCACGAAACCCACCGGCTGCCGGGGTTGGACGCGCACCTGCACGGCCACCCGCACGACCTGGCTGCGCTGCGTCAGCTGCCGGGCCGCAAGTTCCTGATGACCAACGCGCCGCTGGCCTACGCCGAGCGTGTGCTGGCCGCGATTGGCCTGTCGAGCGTGTTCGAGGGGCTGATCTGCATCGAAGACATGGCCTGCTTCGGCCAGTCACGCCCCAAGCCCGATGCGCGCATGTTCCGCATGGTGCTGGCGCGGCTGAAGGTCTCGCCCACCCGCTGTGTGCTGGTGGAAGACACGCTCATCCACCAGAAAACCGCACACGGCCTGGGGATGAAGACCGTGTGGATGCAGCGATGGCTGCGCCGTGCGGGCCGCGATCGGCTGGCGCGCCGCCCCGCCTACGTGAGTCGCCGCGTCGCGTCGCTGGCTGAACTGGTGAGGTCTCCCCATTTCTGAAGGAGGTGGGCGGGGCTGAGGTTCTCAGGGCTGGCAGACAATACGCAGTCCGCCGCTTGAACCGCCTGCCACACCCATGACCCCGTTCTCGGTCCTGATCGTCGAAGACCAAGCCCGTTTCCGGGAGGCATTCACCCACGCGCTGGGCAGCCTGCCCGACATCGAACTGCTGGGCATCGCGCCCGACCTGCCCCAGGGGCGCCGCATGTTCGACCAGTTCCTGCCTGACGTGCTGCTGGTGGACCTGGACCTGCCCGGGGGCAGCGGCATCGAGCTCATCCGCCACGCCGCCCAGACGCGGCCGCAGTGCGAGGTGATGGTGATTTCCGTGTTCGGCGACGAGCAGCACGTGGTGGCCAGCATCGAAGCCGGCGCCACCGGCTACCTGCTCAAAGACAGCCTGGCGCTGGACCTGCCCGGCCAGTTGCGCTCGCTGCGCGCCGGCGGCAGCCCCATCAGCCCCGTCATCGCCCGGCGCCTGCTGGTGCGCCTGGCCCCGGGCGCGCAAAGCAGCACCGGCCCGTCGCCGGAAGCCATGGCCGCGGCGATGGCCGACGAGGAAGTGGTGGCCTTGTCCGAGCAGGAGTCGCGCGTGCTGCACCTGGCGGCCAAGGGCTTCACCTTCGACGAGATCGCGCAGTTCATGCAGGTCTCGCCCCACACCGTCATGACCTATGTGAAGCGCGTGTACCGCAAGCTGCATGTGCGCTCCAAGGTCGAAGCCATCTACGAGGCCCGCCGCCTCGGCTGGCTGCGCGACTGAGTCTTCACCCGCGCGGCGCATGGACTCGGCAACGCCCTCCGCAGACGCTGCAGCCCCGGCGCCCCGCAAGCGCCTGAAGCCCGGCGAGCGGCGCGCGCAGATCCTGCAGGTGCTGGCCGCCATGCTGCAGGAGCCCGGTGCCGAGCGCATCACCACCGCCGCCTTGGCCGCCCGGCTGGACCTGAGCGAGGCGGCGCTGTACCGCCACTTCGCCAGCAAGGCGCAGATGTTCGAGGCGCTGATCGAGTTCATCGAAAGCAGCGTGTTCGGGCTGGTCAACGGCATCGTCGACACGCCACACCCGCTGCCCCCACCGGGCAAGGCGGGCCGCATTGCCAGCGTGGTGCTGCAGTTCGGCGAGAAGAACCCGGGCCTGACCCGTGTGATGGTGGGCGACGCGCTGGTGTACGAGCACGAGCGGCTCACCGCCCGCATCAACCAGTTCTTCGACCGCATCGAGTCGTCGCTGCGCCAGGTGCTGCGCGCGGCCGCCGAGGCGCAGGGGGCGCTCACGCCCACCGTGCAGGCCCAGGTGCAGGCCTCGGTGTGGGTCAGCTTCATCATGGGCCGGCTGCAGCGCTACGCGCGCTCGGGCTTCAAGCGGCTGCCGACCGAGCAGTTGGAGGCGTCGCTGCGCAGCATTGGCTGAGGTCGCGCCGCCTAAACTGCGGCGATGTCTGCTGCGCTTGAATCCCTGATCGCCCGAGCCGAGGGCTTGTTGAGCCGCCTGGAGGCGGTATTGCCCGCCCCGCCGGCGGCGCCGGATTGGACCGCCTCCGTGGCGTTTCGGGCGCGCCGCCGTCATGGTGCGTTGTGCCTGGAGCCAGTGCGGGCGGTGAGCCGCATCGCCCTGGCGGACCTGAAGGAAGTGGAGCCGCAAAAGGCCAAGCTGCTGCGCAACACCGCCCAGTTCGTGGCTGGCCGCCCGGCCAACAACGTGCTGCTGACGGGCGCCAAGGGCACGGGCAAGAGTTCGCTGATCAAGGCGGTGCTCAACGAGTTTGCAGGCCAGGGCCTGCGGCTGATTGAAGTGGACAAGGCCGATCTGGTGGACCTGCCGGACCTGATCGAGCAGGTGCACGGCCGCCCGGAGCGCTTCGTGGTTTTCTGCGACGACCTGAGCTTTGACGAAGGCGAGGCCAGCTACAAGGCGCTCAAGAGCATCCTGGACGGCTCGGTGGCTGCAGCCAGCGAGAACGTGCTGATCTACGCCACCAGCAACCGCCGCCACCTGCTGCCCGAGAAGATGGCCGACAACCTGAGCGGCAAGCGCGGCGAGCACGGCGAAATCCATCCCGGGGAGGCGGTCGAGGAAAAGATCTCGCTGTCCGAGCGCTTCGGGTTGTGGATCAGCTTCTACCCCTTCAGCCAGGACGAATACCTGACCATCGTGGCCCAGTGGCTGCGGCACTTCGGGCTGAGCGAGGCGGCCATCGAGGCCAACCGCCAGGAGGCGCTGGTGTGGGCGCTGGAGCGCGGCTCGCGCTCGGGCCGGGTGGCGTTCCAGTTCGCACGCGACCGCGCCGGTCGTGCTGCCCCGGAGGCGTCGGCGCCCGCGCTGCGCATTGGCGATGACGCGCCGGAGGGGCTGGACCATGTCTGACGCCGAACGCGTGCCGGTGGAAGTGGCTGTGGGCGTGCTGGTGGAGTGTGACGCGGCCGGGCGGGAAGGGCGTTTTCTGCTGACCTCTCGCCCCGCTGACAAGGTGTATGCCGGCTACTGGGAATACCCCGGCGGCAAGGTGGAGCCCGGTGAAACCGTGGCGCAGGCGCTCGCGCGCGAGTTGCGCGAAGAGTTGGGCATCGAGATCGGCGCCGCCCACCCGTGGCAGGTGCTGGTGATGGACTACCCCCACGCCCGCGTGCGGCTGAACTTCTGCAAGGTGTACGACTGGACCGGCGAGTTCCAGATGCTGGAAGGCCAGCAGATGGCCTGGTCCGATTTGCCGGTTCAGGTGCAGCCGGTGCTGCCCGGCACCATCCCCGTGCTGCAGTGGTTTGCGGCCGAACGCGGCCACACCGGCCCGACTCACCTAGACTGAATCCCATGAGCAGTTGGTTGGACGAAGTGAAGTGGGACGACAAGGGCCTGGTGCCCGTGATCGCCCAGGAGCAGGGCACGGGTGACGTGCTGATGTTTGCGTGGATGAACCGCGAGGCCCTGGCGCTGACGGCCGAGCGCGGCCAGGCGGTGTATTTCAGCCGCTCGCGGAACAAGCTGTGGCACAAGGGCGAAGAGAGCGGCCATTTCCAGCAGGTGCACAGCATCCGCATGGACTGCGACAACGACGTCGTGCTGCTGACCATCACCCAGCTGGGCCATGACCCTGGCATCGCCTGCCACACCGGTCGGCACAGCTGCTTCTTCCAGAAGCTCGAAAACGGCGCCTGGAGCCCCGCCGAGCCGGTGCTGAAAGACCCCAAGAAGATTTATGAGTGACGACATCCTCCGCCGCGTGGGCGCGGTCATCGACAGCCGCAAGGGCGCCGACCCGAGCACCAGCTACGTCGCCAAACTGTTCGACAAAGGCCTGGACAGCATCCTGAAGAAGGTGGGCGAAGAGGCCACCGAAACCGTGATGGCCGCCAAGGATGGCGACCCGCAAAAGGTGGTCTACGAAGTGGCCGACCTGTGGTTCCACAGCATGGTCGCCCTGGCGCATTTCGGCCTCACGCCGCAGGACGTGCTGAACGAGCTGGCCCGCCGGGAAGGGTTGTCCGGCCTTGTTGAGTTCGCCGCGCGGCCCAAGGCTTGAGGGGAAGCCATGCAAGAAGCTGGATTCCATGCCATGCCGCCTGAGGTCCAGCGCCTGCAGAGCCTGCGCCAGCTCACACTGGTGCTGTACCTGCTCTATGGCGTCGGCATGTTCACGGGCCTCCCGGCGCTGATTGCCGTGATCGTCAATCACGTGAAGTACGGTGACACGGCGCAGACGCTCTATGCCAGCCACTTCCGCTGGCAGATGCGCAGTTTCTGGTGGAGCCTCGTGTGGGCCGTTCTAGGCTTCCTGACCGTCTGGATCGGGGTGGGCTTCGTCATCCTGGGCCTGAACTGGTGCTGGCTGGTCTACCGCCTGGTGCGCGGTTTCCTGAACTGGAATGACGGCCGGCGCATGCCGGTCTGACGGAGAACGAACATGTCACACGACCCGAACTGCATCTTCTGCAAGATCGTCGCCGGGCAGATCCCGAGCAAAAAGGTGTTCGAGGACGAAGACGTCCTGGCCTTCCACGACATCAACCCTTGGGCGCCCGTGCACCTGCTCGTCATCCCGAAGCGCCACATTGCCTCGATGGCGGATGTGACCGACGCCGAGGCGGCCTTGCTCGGCAAGATGGTGGCGCTGGGCCCGAAGCTGATGAAGGACCTGGGCGTGACCAACGGGTTTCGCCATGTGATCAACACCGGCCCGGATGGCGGCCAGGAGGTGTATCACTTGCATCTGCATGTCATGGGCGGTCCGCGCCCGTGGTTGAAAGGCTGAGCGGCGGCCCCACCTAGCGCCGGCGTGTGACGGCCTGATGGCAGCGGCCACGCGGCCCCTCACCTAGAATTTGAGCCAGTCCTCAAGGAGCAAGCAATGGGTTCATTCAGCATCTGGCACTGGCTGATCGTGCTGGTCGTCGTCATCGCCATTTTTGGCACCAAGAAGCTGCGCAACGTGGGTTCCGACCTCGGCGCTGCGGTCAAGGGCTTCAAGGACGGCATGAAAGACGGCTCGGCCGACGCGCCTGCCGCCCCGACCCAGCAAGTCACGGCCAGCAAGGCCCACGACCCGAACACGGTCGACGTTGACGCCAAGACCAAGTCGTAAGTCCTTCAGTGCTTGATTTCGGCTTCGACAAGATCGCCCTGATCGGTGCGGTGGCGCTGATCGTCATCGGCCCCGAGAAACTGCCGCGCGTGGCCCGCACGGTGGGCACCTTGCTGGGCAAGGCGCAGCGCTACGTGGCGGATGTGAAAGCCGAGGTCAACCGCTCCATCGAGCTGGAAGAGCTTCAGAAGATGAAGACCCAGTTCGAGACGGCCGCACGCGACGTGGAACAAAGCGTGCGCCAGGAGGTCGACTCGGCCACCCAGGCCTTGAACCAGACCTGGAGCGATGTGACCCGCGACGCCGGCGCCTACGAGGGCGGGGCGTCCAGCTACATCGCGCCGCCGCCGGCCTACCGGCATCCGAAGAAGAACTGGCGCTTGAAGCGCGGCGCCACGCCGCTGTGGTTCAAGCAAAAGGCCGGCGTGCGCCGCCACACCCAGTCCGGCGCGGCCCGCGTGGCGCGCTTTCGGCCCAAATATTGATGGCCCGCGTTCAAGGCCCCGTGGGGCGGGTGCCCGGTGCGGGCGCACAAGGGTGCGGTGCTGCCTGCGGCCGCCCACGCCGCGTCCGAGGTGCCAGGAGCCCGAGGTGATTTCGACATGAGCTCCTTCCAGAACCCCAACCCTGACGAGCTGGCCGGCACCGAGCAGCCATTCGTGTCCCACCTGATGGAACTGCGCGACCGCTTGTTGCGCGCCATCATTGCGGTGGCCGTGTGCTTTGGTGCGCTGTGCCTGTACCCCGGTCCGGGTCAGCTCTACGACCTGCTCGCCGCGCCGCTGGTGGCCAGCCTGCCTGAGGGCACCAAGATGATCGCGACGAACGTCATCGCACCGTTCTTCGTGCCGCTCAAGATCACGATGCTGGCCGGCTTCCTGCTGGCTCTGCCCGTGGTGCTGTACCAGGCCTGGGCCTTTGTGGCGCCGGGCCTGTACTCGCATGAGAAGCGCTTGGTGCTGCCGCTGGTGGTGAGCAGCACGCTGCTGTTCTTCGCCGGCGTGGCGTTTTGCTACTTCTTCGTGTTCGGCCAGGTGTTCAAGTTCATCCAGGGCTTTGCACCCAAGAGCATCAATGCCGCGCCCGACATCGAGGCCTACCTCGGCTTCGTCATGAACATGTTCATCGCCTTCGGCGCGGCGTTTGAGGTGCCGGTGATCGTGGTGGTGCTGGCACGCATCGGCGTGGTGTCGGTCGAGAAGCTGCGCGAATGGCGCGGCTACTTCATCGTGGTGGCGTTCATCATTGCTGCCGTCATCACGCCGCCGGACATCGTGTCGCAGCTCGCGCTGGCGATCCCGATGTGCCTGCTGTACGAGCTGGGTTTGCTGGCGGCCACCTACTTCGTGCGCAGCACCCGCGC
The DNA here is from genome assembly GCF_043555935.1 of Pelomonas baiyunensis. NCBI lineage: Bacteria > Pseudomonadati > Pseudomonadota > Betaproteobacteria > Burkholderiales > Sphaerotilaceae > Roseateles > Pelomonas baiyunensis. The sequence continues at coordinate 327,843 of NZ_JBIGIB010000005.1, forward strand.
ACCCGACGACGCCGGCACCGAGCCGCCGAGTCAGTCGTCTTGACGGCGCGGCGGGCGGGGGCGCTGCGCCACCGTGACCGCAAACGTCAGCGCCTTGCCTGCGCGCTGCACGGCCACTTCGACCTGTGACTGCGGCGCCAGCGCCGCCACGCGCGCCAGCAGCTCGGTGGGGGAGGCCACCGGATGCGCGCCAACGCGGGTCAGCACATCGCCTGGCTTCAGGCCGGCCAGGGCTGCCGGCGCCTCGGCCACCACGCCGCCCACCAGCACGCCCTTGGCGTCACCCAGCTTCAGCGCCTCGGCGATTTCCGGTGTGAGCTCGCGGGTCTGCACCCCGATCCAGCCGCGCGCCACCACACCATCTTTGAGCAGCGCCGTGGCCACCTGACGGGCGACGTCCACCGGAATCGCGAAGCCGATGCCCAGCGACCCGCCGCTGCGCGAAAAGATGGCCGTGTTCAGGCCCACCAGCCGGCCGTCGGCATCCACCAGCGCGCCACCGGAGTTGCCGGGGTTGATGGCCGCGTCGGTCTGGATGAAGTTCTCGAAGGTGTTGATGCCCAGCTGGCTGCGCCCCAGCGCCGACACGATGCCGGACGTGACCGTCTGCCCCACGTTGAACGGGTTGCCGATGGCCAGCACCGCGTCGCCCACGGCGAGGCTGGCCGCATCGCCCAGCGGAATGACCGGCAGTTGGGGCAGTGAGATCTTGAGCACGGCCACGTCCGTTTCGGGGTCGGTGCCCACCAGCGTGGCCTGGGCCTGCCGGCCGTCGCTGAGGCGGACTTCAATGTCGGACGCGCCATCCACCACGTGGTTGTTCGTCAGCAGCACGCCGTCGGCCGAGATGATGACGCCCGAGCCCAGACCGGCCTGCGGCTTGCGGGCTGCCCACGGGAAGCCGGGAATGCCGGAGTGCGGGTCGTCACGCCCGTCGGCGCGTTCCAGCGCCTTGCTGGCTGTGATGCTGACCACCGCGGGGGAGGCGATGCGAGCCGCCTGGGCGAAGCCGGCGCGCACGACCGACGCCGCGGGCGAGGGCGGCGGCAGGGCGATCTGCTGTTCGGTCTGGGCGACGGTGCCGCGCGCCGGCGTAGAGCGGGCCAGCCAGTGCGGCTTCAGCGTTGTCACCACGAACAGCGCGGCCAGGACCACCGTGACGGCCTGCGCGAAAATCAGCCACAGCCTCTTCAGCACTCCCACATCCTTTTCACGCCATGACCGACCGCGACACGCTGGACCTGCACCTCAACCGGCTGCTGGAACCCGCGCGTTTCAAAGATTATGGGCCGAACGGTTTGCAGGTGGAGGGGCGCGCTGAGGTGCGCCATCTGGTGTGTGGGGTCACCGCCAGCCTGGCGTTGATTGATGCGGCCATCGAGGCCAAAGCCGACGCCATCCTCGTGCACCACGGCCTGTTTTGGCGCGGGCAAGACGGTCGTGTCACCGGCTGGATGAAGCAGCGCCTGGCGCGCCTGCTGCAGCACGACATCAACCTCTGGGCTTACCACCTGCCGCTGGATGCTCACCCCCAATTGGGCAACAACGCGCAACTCGGCCGCCAGCTGGGGTGGGCCGCCGAAAGCCAGTTCGGCGAGCAGAACCTGGGCAGCCTCGCATCCGTCGACCCCACCGATCTCTCCATGGTGTCCCAGCAACTGCAGGCCACCCTGGGGCGCACCGTGACCGTGGTGCCGGGCGATGGCCGAGTCGTGCGTCGGGTGGCTTGGTGCACCGGCGGCGCGCAGGGCTACTTCGAAGCGGCGATTGCCGCCGGTGCCGATGTGTTCGTGACGGGCGAGATCTCCGAACCCCAGGCCCACTACGCCCGCGAAACCGGCGTGGCCTTCATCGCCGCCGGCCACCACGCCACCGAGCGCTACGGCGTGCAGGGCGTGGGCGCCCAGGTCGCGCAAGACCTGGGCCTGACCTGGCAGTTCATCGACATTCCGAACCCGGCCTGAGCCGCGCGCCGCGCACCGCCTCAGGCGGGACCAATCAGCTGGGCTTGAAGCCAGACGCGGCCGGCCACGGTGTCACCGGCCTGCGGCGTCCCCGTGCTGGCGAGCCGACTGGGGTGGGCCCAGGTGGGCAGGTCCAGCGTTTGCGAGCCCAGCTGGGTTCGCAACTTCAGCCGGGTGAGCGCCTGGCCGAGCAATTGCGTGGCGCCTGGCTTGGCTTGGCGGACTGCTGCCGTCAGCCGGGTGATGGCACGGCGGGCGGGTTGCAGGCGATCCTGCTCGCGGGCGTCGGTCGGGGCCAATTCGAGCGCCAGGGCGGTGAGTTCGAACCGGTAGTTCTCACCGCGTCGATACACCGACCGGGCCTGCGTGAAGTAGGCGTCGAACGCGGTCAATCGCGTGCCGTGCACGTCGAGTTCAAGCTCCGCCTGCAGCCGGTCCGGCGTCATGCGCAGGCCCTCGACCCGGGCCTCGATCTCGGCGCCCGGACCCAGGTACGGAAACAGGTCTTGCCGATCGGGTTGCGACATGCCGCGCTCCAGCAACAGCTGCACTTGCATCAACCCCGGTTGGAAGCCGCGGCGACACCGCTTGGCGGGCCCGAGGTTGACATGCGCCAGAGGCAGGTCTGCATCGCGCAGTTGCTGGATGGCGCGGCGGTCAAAGTAGGGCTGGAGGACGATGGAGCACCGGCGGGGCATCGAAGGCCTCGGGGCGGCGCCGGGCAGGGCCTGCCAGGCGGCGCGGGTCGGGGCGCTGGGCAGGTTGTTGGGCGCTTCGGTGACCAGCAGCGTGGGCGAATCGGACATGGCATCTCCTGAGAAGTGGAGGGGTCATGCTCGTTCGCGTGTGGCTCAAGGCGTGAGCCTGTGCTTCATCGCTTCGTTGATGGCCGCGCGAATGGCGGCCACCTGGGCCGCGTTGCATTGCGCGGGCGTGGTGCGCGGGCTGTCGGGGTAGACCTCGGTGGTGGTGGCAAAGCGTGCCCCGGTGATGGCGGCGCACAGGTTCCAGCGGCTCACCGGGAACTCGATGACGCCGGGCGACTGCAGGGGCTCGCCGATGATGCGGCCCTGGGCGTCGGGCTCCGCGATGTGGGTCACGCGGGCGACGGCGTCGATGACGGCCCGCTGGAAGGCCGGCTGCGGGTGGTCGATGTCGTCCACGAGGTAGAAACCGTCCTGGATCTCGCCCGGCTCGAACGGCTTGCCGTCACGCGCGGCCAGCGCGGGGCGGAACTCGGATTCGTCGGTGTCGGTGGTTTCGTGCAGGTCGATGTGCATCAGCACGTGGCCGCGCAAGGGCGCGAGCAGGGCCACCAGCGCGGCGGACTCGGCCGCCGCACTGTCAGCGCGGAAGTTGCGGTTCGGATCCAGGGCATGGAAGTTCCAGCGCTGGATGTGCTCGTAGGCCCAGGGGCTGACGCAGGGCACCACCAGCAGGTTGGTCCCGTCCAGCGCCACGCCGGGGTCGCGCAGGAACTCCAGCGCGCCGTGCACGCCGCTGGTTTCGTAGCCGTGCACGCCGCCGGTGACGACAAGCACCGGCTGGTCGTCACGCCAGTCGCGGCTGCGCACGGCGAGCAAGGGGTAGGCGTGGCCGTCGTACACGACTTCGCCGTAGCGGTGGATGTCGTACCGGGCGCGCAGCGGCTCCAGCGCGGCCACCACGTCGTCGGCATGGCTGCGCTGCCGGGGCAGGCGGGCGCGCCAGGCCTGTATGTCGGCCTCGTTCCAGGGGGTGCCGGGCGTGCCGACAGGGTAGAAGGGCGTGGGCGTCATGGGCAGGCTCATGGGCGGGCTTTCTCTTGGGTGATCCAGGCTTGCATGCGTTGGTCCAGCAGGGGCAGCGGCATGGCGCCTTGGTCCAGCAGCGCGTTGTGGAAGCGGCGCAGGTCGAAGCGCGGGCCGAGAGCGGCTTCGGCGCGGCTGCGCAGCTCCAGCATCTTGAGCTTGCCCATCATGTAGCTCAGCGCCTGGCCGGGTTGGGCGTAGTAGCGGTCGACTTCGGCGGTCATGAAGCCGGCCTCGTGGCCGGTTTGCTCGATCATGTAGGCGATGGCCCGCTCGCGGCTCCAGCCCAAGGCGTGGATGCCGGTGTCCACCACCAGCCGCGCGGCGCGAAACATCTGGGCCTGCAGGTGGCCAAAGCGGGTGTAGGGGTCGCGGAACAGGCCGAGCTGCGGGCCCAGCGTTTCCGCATACAGCGCCCAGCCCTCGCTGAACACCGAGTACTGCGCCTGCCGGCGGAAGGCGGGCAGGTCGCCCAGCTCCACCTGCCGCGCGATTTGCAGGTGGTGGCCCGGCACCGTCTCGTGGGCCACCAGTGTCTCCATGGCCCATTTCGGGCGGCGTTTGTAGGCGATGACGTTGGCGTTGAACCAGCCGGCCGTGCCGCCGTCCAGCGACGGGCCGTTGTAGTTGTCGGCCGCGCCTTCGCCGGTGTAGGCCGGCATGCCGCGAATGCCATAGGGCGCGCGTGGCAGTTGCGCGAAGAGCTTGGGCAGCTCGGGGTCGATGCGCTTGGCGATCGCGCGGTAGCCGTCCAACAGTTCCTCGCCCGACTGGTTGAAGAAGCGCGGCTCGCTGTAGAGGAACTTCTTGAAGGCCGCGAGGTCGCCGTCGAACCCGGCCTCCACGCGCACCTTGTCCATCTCTGTGCGCAGGCGGGCCACTTCCCGCAGGCCGATGGCGTGGATGTCGCCCGCGGCCAGCGGCAGGGTGACGTGGCGCAGGATCAGCGCCTCGTAGGCCTTGTCGCCTCCCGGGTAGCCGGACAGCGAGCCGCTCTCGGGCGCTTTGGGCAGCAATTCGTCGCGCAGCACGGCCAGCAGCTTGCGCTGGGCGGGGTAGACCTGCTCGCGCAACGCGGCCAAGCCCTGGGCCTGGAGCGACGCTTTGGTGGTGGCGTCCAGGCCGGCGCCCAGGCGCAGGAAGGGTTCGTGGATGGGGCTGCGGGCCGGGTCGTCGGGCAATTGCGCTTCGACCTGCGCCATCGCGCGCACCAGCACCGGCCGTGCGGTGACCCAGCCCAGGCTCAAGCCCTGGCGCAGGATGGCGATTTCCTGATCCACCCGCGCCGGATAGGCGGCCAAGCGGGCGAGCCACTGGCGCACTTGGGCCTCGGTGGCCACCGGCACGTTGCGGGCGAGGCCCGCCAGCGCTGACTGCGCGCCGCCCAGCGTGCCCAAGGTCAGCGTGCGCCAGCCTGCCAGTGCTTGCAGGGCCACCTCCTGTTGCTGGCGCTGGATGAACAGGGCCAGCGAGGTGCGGTCGGTGTCGTTCAGTTGCGATGCGTCCACGCGCTGGGCACGGGCCAGCAGGTCGCGCGCCAGCGCGTCGCGTGCGGCCAGGGCGGCGGGGGAGCGGTCAGCCAGGCGGTCGTTGAAGCGCAAGTCGCCTCGCGCGGTGGCCCATTCCGGCTGGGCGCGGCTCTCGGCGTCCCAGGCTTCGTCGAACAGTGCCTGCAGCGCACGCGACGCGGCGGTGGCGGATGTGGGCGCGGGCGTGGGCGAGGAGGCCGGCACGCCCTGGCTGTGCGTTGCGGTTGGGGTGGGCGGTGTGGCGGTGGTGTGGGCCGCGCACACCAGGTGCAGGCCCGTGATCAGGGCGGCGGCGAGGGTCTGGCGCAAGTGCATCTCCGGGGCCGGATGGGCCGGCGCGCAGTCTGCCAGCGGGCCTGCGGGGTGATGAAAGAATGCTGCATGACTCCGGACAACTCCCTAGCCCTGCCGCTGTTGGTGACCCAAGGCGACCCCTGCGGCATCGGCCCTGAAATCATTGCCAAGCTGTGGCATCAAGCCCGCCCGACCGATGCCGTGGTCGTCGGCGACGTGGCCGTGATGCGCCGTGCGGTGCGGCAGGTGGGTGTCGATTTGGCGGTGGCGGTGTTGGACGATCCGGCCGAGGTGGCCAGCGTGCCGCCCCGTTGCGTGCCGGTGTGGCAACCGCCCGGCTTGCCGGCCGATGTGGCGGCGCTGCCCATGGGCCAGGTGTCTGCGGCCGCAGGCGCCGCGGCGGTGGCGTGCATCGAGGCGGCCGTGGCCTGTGTGCAGGCGGGCCGGGGGCGTGCCGTGGTGACGGCGCCTTTGCACAAGGAGGCGTTGCACGCCGCGGGCTCGGTGTACCCGGGTCACACCGAGATGTTGCAAGCCCTGGCCGGGGGTGTGCCGGTGCGCATGATGCTGGCCAACGACGAGCTGCGCACCGTGCTGGTGACCATCCACTGCTCGGTGCGCGAGGCCATTGAGCAGGTGACCCGCGCATCGGTGCTGGACACCCTGCGCATCACCGATGCCGCGCTGCGCCGCATGGGCTGGGCGTCGCCCCGGGTGGCAGTGGCGGGTTTGAACCCCCATGCCGGCGAAGGCGGCTTGTTCGGGGATGAAGAGCAGCAGCACATTGCCCCGGCGATTGCCGACGCCCGTGCCGAAGGCATTGATGCGAGCGGCCCGTTCGCACCGGACACGGTCTTCATGCGTGCGCGGCGGGGCGAGTTCGATGTGGTGGTGGCCATGCTGCACGACCATGGTCTCATCCCGGTGAAGTACCTGGGCGTGGAGCAGGGCGTGAACGTGACGCTGGGTCTGCCGTTCGTGCGCACCAGCCCGGATCACGGCACCGCATTCGACATCGCCGGCCGTGGCGTGGCGGACGCCTCCAGCCTGCACGCCGCGCTGCATATGGCACGCCGTTTGAGCGGCGCGGCGAGTTAGCCGCGCTGCGGCTTAGCGGCCGCTGCCCAGCGCCGCCAACTGCGCGCGAGCCCGCGCGGTGGCGCGCTCCAGCAGGTGGGCCGGCTCGTAGGCGCGCATGCGCCCGGCCTCGCACAGCTTGCGCAACATGCGGGCCGTCATGGTGACGGTTTCCTGGTGGCGGCTGCCGTGCGTGAAGATGAAGAAGCTGCGGCCTGCGCTCACGTGCGCCAGGCGCACCTTCTGCCAGTGCTCGCCGGTGTGCATCTGGTAGGCGAACCCGATCTGCAGGTTGTCCATCAGCGACGCACCCGCCGCGGCCTCGACCGGGGCTTCGGCAGGCGGCAGGCCGTCGATGGAAATGTCCACCGCGGTCAGCGGGGCGGCGGCGGCCTCGGCGTCGTTGCCTGACAGGTCCAGGTCCAGCTCGCCGTTCCAGTCAACGCCGGACTCCTCCACCAGGCCCAGGCTCTTGGCCTCGGCCGGGGTCAGGCGTTGGCTGGCGTCCAGTTCACCGGGCGCGGTTTCGCCAGCGACAGGGCGGGCGAGGTCGGCTTCCGCCGGCGGCGCGACGCCGAAGATCTGGTCCAGCTGCTTGATCAGCAGGTTGGTGTCGAGCGCGCTGGGCGCCTGACCCTTGAGCGATTCCGCGTGGGCTGGCAGCAGGGCGCCGAAAAAGTCTTTGCGCGGCGCGTCGGGCCACCGGATCAGGTCCAGCCCCTCGTTGAGGGTGCGCATGAGGTTGGGCAACTCGCGCAGGAAGTCTGCCCGCGCCGCCGTGCCGCCCTTGGGCTGCACGCTCATCACCAGGGTGCGGCCGAGTTGCCGCAGGCGCAGCGCGCGTTCGGGTGCGCCTTCGCGCGAAGCCAGCACGATGGCCTGGCTCCACACCTGCGCCAGGAAGTTCCGCAGGAACTCCTGCATCGGCACCTTGGCCAGTTGCTGCTGCAACTGAAGGGCGTAGCGCTGCTGCAGCCGCAGGTCGGTCTCACGCCGCTCCACCACGGCGGCGGCGTCACCCGCGGCCTTCAGGGTGTTGCGGGTCTGCTCGGTGATGAAGGCTTCCAGCGCATCGAGCTTGGCCGTGTAAACGTCCATGCGGTCGAAGTCGCCGCTGGCCACGTCTTGCACCAGGTCGCGCACGTGGGCCAGGAAGGAGCGGCCGGGGTCGTCGCTGAAGTCGTCGAACGCGCAGGCCAGCGATGCCATGCGGTTGACGAACTGACGCACCGGGTGGCGGCGCGACGAGAAAAAGGTTTCGTCGCCCAGCGCCACGCGCAGCACGGGCAACTGCAACCGGGCGAGCAGGCGCGCCATCTGGGGCGGCACCTTGGGGTCGGCCAGGATCTGATCGAACAGGCCGGCCACCACGTCGATGACCATGTGATCCAGCCGGCCGGTGGCCATCTGGCGCAGTTCATCCCGGTGCTGGTGGATCAGGTTGGTGGGCACCGGCATCTGGCCCCACATGCTGGTGCTGAGGTCGCCGCTGACGGTGTCGCCGCCCAGGCGACCTGAGCCCGTGGTGTCGAGGCTGCTCGTGTCGAACGTGGGTGGTGCTGAGGCCAGGCGGCGCAGCAGATCCATCATCTGCGGCTCGACACGCCCCAAGCCGCCGCCACCTCCACCGCCTCCCATGCCGCCACCGCGCCCGCCGGCGCCCATGCCGCCGCCAAAGCCCGTGCTGCGCGACGGGCCGCCAAGCGCGCCCGGCGTGGTTTGGGCGTAGCCGCCGCGCGTCGACAAACTGCCGTGGCCCGAGTCCAGGTCACCGTGTTGGGTGCTGGACCCCAGGCCGCCGTAGCGCGATGCGCCGCTGTCCGGCGTGGCGCGCACGCGCAGGTCTTGGGGGCGCAACCCGCGCGAGCGCAGCAACTCGGCGATGTCACCGTAGCAGGCGCGCATCTCCTGGGCCAAGGCGCGGGTGAGTTCGTCCGTCAGCGTCTGCCGGGTTTGCGGGTCGTCCGTGATGCTCTGGATGGCGTCCAGCAGGCCTTGCGCAATCAACTCCGGCCGCAGCGGGTTGCGCTCGCCGACCTGAATGCCGCTGACGTACGACTCGACTTCGCGCAACTCCCACTCGCAGTGGTGGCCAATGGCCAGCCCGATGCGGTCTGCCGCCACCAGGTTGTCGACCTGGTCGTCGTCCATCAACGACAACTCACCCCATTCCTTGCGGGCCGGCGCCGCCGCCGCGGGCTTGTCATCACCCTGCTCGGCCGCCACCTGGCGGCGCAGGCTTTGCACGAACCGCTGCGAAAACACGCCTTGCTGCTGGCGGAACACGAATTGCGCGGCCAGCAGGGCGTCGCGGCGCTTGATCTCGCCGGCTGACAGCGCGGACAGCCCCAAGCCTTCCGCACAGCGCTCCGCCGCCTGCTCGCCCGCAATGCGAATGCGGGTGAGGGAGGCTTCCAGGTGCGGGTTCAGGCGGATCTCGGGCGCGTTCATTGATAAAACCAGCGCAAACAGCTTTCAAAGTATCGCGCTTGGGTCGAGCGACAGGCTTTGCAGGCGCGCCAACTTGGTGGCAAAAAAAAGCCCGGTAACCATTGCTTACCGGGCGGTCAGTCCATCCGGCAGCTTAGCGCTTCAGCGAATCCCGGATTTCGCGGAGCAATTGGATGTCTTCCGGCGTCGGGGGCGGCTCGGCGGGGGCGGCCGGCGCGGCGTCCGGTGCGCGCTTCAGGCGGTTGATCTGCTTGATCATCAGGAAGATGACGAAGGCCAGGATCATGAAGTTCAAGGACACGGTGATGAAGCTTCCGTAGGCGAGCACAGCGCCTTCCTTTTTGGCTTCTGCCAGCGTGGTGGCGGTTTGCCCGGCCAGCGGGATGAAGTAATTGCTGAAATCCAGCCCGCCGAACACCTTGCTGACCACCGGCATGATCACGTCGCCCACCAAGGAGTCGACGATCTTGCCGAACGCGCCGCCGATGATCACACCGACGGCCAAGTCGACCACGTTGCCTTTGACTGCAAATTCTTTGAATTCTGAAAAGAAGCTCATCCGTTCCTCCCGGTTAGCGCTATCGAAGTCCCAAATTCTGCATGTTCGCGCCAAGCTGCGAGGGGTTGAAGGCGGGTAAACCTGTGTCCAGCCGTACGCGGGACCGGGCTGCCCGCCGATTGGCGTCCGCTAGAATCCCGAGTTGCCCCTGATCAGAAGTCTCTTTAGAGGACCCTCATGAGTGACCAGCAAGTGGACCAAGGCAAGCGTACCTGGTTGATTGCAACCGGCTGCGCTGGCGCCGTGGGCGGTGTCGCGACCGCTGTGCCTTTCGTCAGCACGTTTGCGCCGAGCGAGCGCGCCAAGGCTGCCGGCGCCCCCGTCGAGGTCGACATCTCCGGCATCAAGCCCGGTGAAAAGCTCACCGTCGAATGGCGCGGCAAGCCCGTGTGGATCGTCCGTCGGACGGCCGAGCAGGTCGAGGCCCTCAAGAAGAACGACGCCCAGCTGGCCGATCCGAATTCCGATCGCAAGGCGTACCCGACGCCGGATTACGCCAAGAACGGTCACCGCTCGATCAAGCCCGAGTATTTCGTGGCGGTGGGTATTTGCTCTCACCTCGGTTGCTCGCCCAGCGACAAGTTCGCTTCGGGCCCGCAGCCGTCGCTGCCGGACGACTGGACGGGCGGCTTCCTGTGCCCTTGCCACGGCTCCACGTTCGACATGGCTGGCCGTGTGTTCAAGAACAAGCCCGCGCCGGACAACCTCGAAGTGCCCCCCCACATGTATCTCTCCGACGCCAAGCTGCTGATCGGCGAGGACAAGAAGGCCTAACAGGAAACGGGACGAGACATGGCTGAATTCAAAGAAGCTCCCGCAGGCGCCTCGGTTGGCGTGAAGACCATGACCTGGTTGGAGAACCGGTTCCCGACCGCGTTCGACGCCTACAAGGTCCACATGTCGGAGTACTACGCGCCGAAGAATTTCAACTGGTGGTACATCTTCGGTTCGCTGGCCCTGTTGGTGCTGGTGATCCAGATCGTCACCGGCATCTTCCTGGTGATGCACTACAAGCCGGACGCCGCCCTCGCATTCGCGTCGGTGGAGTACATCATGCGTGATGTGCCCTGGGGCTGGCTGATCCGCTACATGCACAGCACGGGTGCGTCGGCGTTCTTCGTCGTCGTTTACCTGCACATGTTCCGTGGCCTTATCTACGGCAGCTACCGCAAGCCGCGCGAACTGGTCTGGATCTTTGGCTGCGCGATCTTCCTGTGCCTGATGGCTGAAGCCTTCATGGGCTACCTGCTGCCCTGGGGCCAGATGTCTTACTGGGGTGCTCAGGTGATCGTGAACCTGTTCGCCGCGGTGCCGTTTGTCGGTCCGGATCTGGCACTGATGATCCGCGGCGACTACGTGGTGGGCGACGCCACGCTGAACCGCTTCTTCAGCTTCCACGTCATCGCCGTGCCGCTGGTGCTGTTGGGTCTGGTGGTGGCGCACTTGCTGGCGCTGCACGATGTGGGTTCGAACAACCCGGACGGCGTCGAGATCAAGAAGGGCCCGAAGAACGCGCAAGGCAAGCCGCTGGACGGCGTGCCGTTCCACCCGTTCTACACGGTGCACGACATCTACGGCGTGTGCCTGTTCCTGATGGTGTTCACTGCCATCATCTTCTTCGCACCGGAGCTGGGTGGCTACTTCCTGGAGTACAACAACTTTATCCCGGCCGACCCGCTGAAGACGCCGGCGCACATCGCCCCGGTGTGGTACTTCACGCCGTTCTACTCGATGCTGCGTGCGACGACCGACGTGATGGTCAACGTGCTGTGCGGCGTGATCGGTCTGGCGGCCGTGGTGAGCTTCCTCAAGGGCAAGTTCGGTGGTGGCGCCAAGATTGCGCTGCTGGTGGCGGCTGCAGGGCTGATCTTCCTGCTCAAGGTGTTCGACGCGAAGTTCTGGGGCGTCGTCGTCATGGGCGGCGCGGTCGTGATCCTGTTCTTCCTGCCCTGGCTGGACCACAGCCCGGTCAAGTCGATCCGTTATCGCCCGGAATGGCACAAGTACGTGTACGCCGTGTTTGTCGTGTTCTTCCTGTGGCTGGGCTACCTGGGCATCCAGCCGCCCAGCGACATGGGCACCCTGGTGGCGCAGGTCGGCACCCTGTTCTACTTCGGCTTCTTCCTGCTGATGCCCTGGTGGAGCCGACTGGGCACGCCCAAGGCAGTGCCTGATCGTGTGACTTTCCACGCCCACTGAGCCGCGGAGACAGAACAGATATGAAAAAGCTGATCGCCATCCTGCTGGCCTCGTTGAGCCTGGTCGGTGCTGCCAACGCGTCCAGCGGCGGTATCGAATGGGACAAGTTCCCCAAGGAAAAGATGTCGGACATGGCGGCGCTGCAAAACGGCGCCAAGCTGTTCGTCAACTACTGCCTGAACTGCCACGCCGCGGCTTTCATGCGCTACAACCGCATGCGCGACATCGGCCTGACCGAAGCCGACATCAAGAACAACCTGCTGTTCGCCGCCGACAAGGTTGGTGAGACCATGAAGGTGAGCATCGATGCCAAGGACGCCAAGGCCTGGTTCGGTGCGAACCCCCCGGACCTGACCGTGATCGCCCGCTCGCGGGCCGACGGTTCCAAGGGCTCGGGTGCAGACTATCTGTACACCTACATGCGCAGCTTCTATCGCGACGACACGAAGGCGACCGGTTGGAACAACCGGGCGTTCCCGAGCGTGGCGATGCCGCATGTGCTGTGGGAGCTTCAAGGCCAGCGCACAGTCAAGTTCGACGAAGTCGCCGACCCGCACGACCACGAAAAGAAGGTGCACGTGTTCGCAGGTTACGAGCAAGTCTCGGCCGGAAAGTTGACAGAGCGCCAATACGACGATGCAGTGGCCGACCTGGTGGCCTACCTGCAGTGGATGGGTGAGCCGGCGCAGGCCCAGCGCTTCCAACTGGGTGTGGTCGTGCTGATTTTCCTGCTGTGCCTGACCGTCTTCGCCTGGCGCTTGAATGCGTCGTACTGGAAGGACGTGAAGTAACCGTGCAAGTTCCGGCGTCGCGTTCGCGATGCCGAATCACGCAGTGGGGCGCGCTGACGGCCACCCACTGCGTTTGCTTTTTCAGCGCGACCCACGTGTCGCGCGTTTTTGATTGATTGACCCCTCGGGAGCCCAAGCCATGATGGTCCTTTACTCCGGTACCACCGACCCCTACTCGCACCGCTGCCGGTTCGTGCTGTTCGAGAAAGGCATGGACTTCGAAATCCGCGACGTCGACCTGTTCGCGAAGCCCGAAGACATCGCTCTGATGAACCCGTACAACGAGGTGCCCATCCTCGTTGAGCGCGATCTCATCCTGTACGAGTCGCACATCATCAACGAGTACATCGACGAGCGCTTCCCGCATCCGCAGTTGATGCCCGGCGACCCGGTGGCCCGTGCCCGTGTGCGCTTGTTCCTGCTGAACTTCGAGAAGGAGTTGTTCGCTCACGTGAACGTGCTGGAAGGCCGCGGCATGACGACCAAGGCGACGGACAAGCAGTTGGAGAAGGCCCGCGCCCAAATCCGCGATCGCCTGACGCAACTCGCGCCCATCTTCCTGAAGAACAAGTACATGCTGGGCGACGACTTCTCGATGCTCGACGTGGCCATCGCCCCGCTGCTGTGGCGCCTGGACTACTACGGCATCGACATGTCCAAGAATGCGCTGCCGCTGCTGAAGTACGCCGAGCGAATCTTCAGCCGCCCGGCGTACATCGAGGCGCTGACGCCCTCGGAAAAGGTGATGCGCCGCTGATGGACGCCACCTCGGCTTCTGGGGGCTCGGCGGGTGGCACGTCCACCCGCCCTTACCTGATCCGTGCGCTGCACGATTGGTGCACCGACAACGGATTCACGCCCTACATCGCGGTGCACGTTGACCGCTCGGTGCAGGTGCCGATGGAGTACGTCTCGAACAACGAAATCGTGCTGAACATCGGTTTCGATGCGACGAGTGGTCTCGAGTTGGGCAACGAATTCGTCCAGTTCAAGGCGCGATTCGGTGGGGTGGCGCGCGAGATCGTGGTGCCCGTGGATCACGTGGTGGCCATTTACGCTCGCGAGAACGGGCAAGGCATGGCCTTCCCCGCGCCGGAGCCCGTGACCGATGCGGCGGAGCCGGCGGCAGCGCCTGCACCCGTCAAAGCCGGGCTTCGCCTCGCGCCGGAGCGCCCGACCGAAGGTGAGAATGAGCCGCCGCCCGAGCCGCCCAGCACCGGTGGCGCTCGTCCTTCGCTGAAACGGGTCAAATGACCGCCTAGAATGCGGCGCCAATGACGCCGGCTTAGCTCAGTTGGTAGAGCAACCGCCTTGTAAGCGGTAGGTCATCAGTTCGAATCCGATAGCCGGCACCAAACGAAACCCGCTGCACTGCGCAGCGGGTTTTTTCATGCCTGCTTCAGTTTGATTCGCATGCGCTGCGGATAGCCGGCCTGGTTCAGTGCCGACTCGAGCCGCGGCAGCAGTTGCCGCAGCTTGGCTGCCACGGCCGCGTTGGCGACGAGCACGGTCCAGCACTCCTCGTCCAAGGGGCCTGCTTCGATGTGTGGCGACAGCGTGCCGGGCATGGCCCGACGAATCAGCGCCAGCCGCCGTTCCGACGCTTGCAAGCGTTCAGTCAAGGCCCGCAGACCGGCGTGCGATTGCAGTGCCTGCGACAGCGGCGTTGGGGCGGGCACGCTGGTCCGCACACGTGCGGGCAAAAAATTGGGTCCTGACGCCATGCCGTCAGTGTAATGAGCCCCCCGGAAAGGCTCACGGGAGGCGCTGCTAAACTGCCCGGCTTTGCGCATCAGGGCAATACCTGCCTTGCGATGTTGCGCAACGTCCTCAGATTCCAGCGTCCGAGCCGCCCGGCTCACGTCGACCGTACCACTCCTTCGCAGCATGTTGCCCAAGCTTCTCACCTCGATTTTCGGTAGCCGCAACGAGCGACTGCTCAAGCAGTACCGCCGCATCGTGCAGCAAATCAATGCGATGGAGCCGAAGTACGAGGCGATGACGGACGACGAGCTCCGCGCGCAGACGGCTGATTTCAAGGCGCGCATTGCCGCTGGTGCCACGGTGGACGATGTGCTGCCTGAGGCCTTTGCGGTCTGCCGCGAGGGCGGCAAGCGGGCGCTGAAGATGCGCCACTTCGACGTGCAGCTGATCGGCGGCATGGTGCTCAACGCCGGCAAGATCGCCGAAATGCGCACCGGCGAAGGCAAGACGCTGATGGCCACGCTGCCGGTCTACCTGAATGCACTGACCGGCAAGGGCGTGCACGTGGTGACGGTGAACGACTACCTCGCACGTCGTGACGCCGAATGGATGGCCAAGCTGTACAACTTCCTCGGGCTGACAGTGGGCATCAACCTGCCGCAAATGCCGCGCGAGGAAAAGCAGGCGGCCTACGCCGCGGACGTGACCTACGGCACCAACAACGAGTACGGCTTCGACTACCTGCGCGACAACATGGTCTACGAGACGGCCGACCGCGTGCAGCGCGGCTTGGCCTACGCCATCGTCGACGAGGTGGACTCCATCCTGATCGACGAGGCGCGCACGCCGCTGATCATCTCGGGCCAGGCCGACGATCACACCGACGTCTACCTGCGCATCAACGCCGTGGTGCCCAAGCTGAAGAAGCAGATTGGCGAGCTCGACCCGCGCACGGGCGAAGGCGTCATCGAGCCGGGCGACTTCACGGTGGACGAGAAGAGCCACCAGATCCACCTGACCGAAGACGGCCACGAAGTGGCCGAGGCGCTGCTGACCGAGGCGGGCCTGATCGCCGAGGGCGCGAGCCTGTACGACGCGGCCAACATCACGCTGATGCATCACTTGAATGCAGCGCTGCGGGCCCACCATGTCTACAACCGTGACCAGCACTACGTGGTCCAGAACGGCGAAGTCGTCATCGTCGACGAGTTCACCGGCCGCCTGATGAGCGGTCGCCGCTGGAGTGACGGCCTGCACCAGGCCGTGGAGGCCAAGGAAGGCGTGCAGATCCAGGCCGAGAACCAGACGATGGCCTCGATCACCTTCCAGAACTACTTCCGCATGTACGGCAAGCTGTCTGGCATGACGGGCACGGCCGACACCGAGGCCTACGAGTTCCAGGAAATCTACGGGCTGGAGACCGTCGTCATCCCGCCGAACCGTCCGACCATCCGCAAGGACGAACTGGACCTGGTCTACAAGACCGACAAGGAAAAGTACAACGCCGTCATCGCCGACATCCGCGCCTGCCACGAGCGCGGCCAACCGGTGCTGGTGGGCACGACGTCCATCGAGAACTCGGAGCTGATCTCCAAGCTGCTGACGCAAGCCAAGCTGCCGCACAACGTGCTCAACGCCAAGCAGCACGAGAAGGAGGCGCAAATCGTCGCCCAGGCGGGACGTCCGGGCGTCATCACCATCGCCACCAACATGGCCGGCCGTGGCACGGACATCGTGCTGGGGGGCAACGTCGAGAAGCAGATCCAGTTCATCGAGGCGGACGCGTCCATCCCGGACGCTGATAAGGCCGCACGCATTCAGCAACTGAAGGACGAGTGGCAAGGCCTGCACGAGAAGGTGCGTGCCGAAGGCGGCCTGCGCATCATCGCCACCGAGCGGCATGAAAGCCGCCGCATCGACAACCAGCTTCGCGGTCGCGCTGGCCGCCAGGGCGACCCAGGCTCCTCGCGCTTCTACCTGTCGCTGGACGACCAGCTGATGCGCATCTTTGCTGGCGAGCGCGTGCGCGCCATCATGGACCGCCTCAAGATGCCCGAAGGCGAAGCCATCGAGGCAGGCATCGTCACGCGCAGCATCGAAGGCGCCCAGCGCAAGGTCGAGGCGCGCAACTTCGACATCCGCAAGCAGCTGCTGGAATACGACGACGTGTCGAACGACCAGCGCAAGGTCATCTACCAGCAGCGCAACGACATCCTCGAAGCTGAAAGCCTGTTGGCTCAGATGGCCTCGCTGCGCGAGTCCACGCTCACCGACGTTGTGCGGACCTATGTGCCGGCCGAGAGCCTGGAAGAGCAGTGGGACTTGGCCGGCCTGGAGCAGGTGCTGCAGACGGAGTGGCAGGTGCCGATCGGCTTGGTCGACATGGTCAAGCAGAGCGACTCCATCACCGATGAAGACATCCTTGCGGCGGTCATCAAGGCGGGCGATGAGCAGTTCCAGGCCAAGCTGGACCGCGTGGGCATCGACCAGTTCAACCCGTTCATGCGCATGGTGCTGCTGCAGAGCATCGACCAGCGCTGGCGCGAGCACCTCGCCGCGCTGGACTACCTGCGCCAGGGCATCCACCTGCGCGGCTACGCCCAGAAGAACCCCAAGCAGGAATACAAGCGCGAAGCGTTCGAGCTGTTCTCGCAACTGCTGGACCTGGTGAAGATGGAAGTCACCCGCACGCTGATGAACGTGCGCATCCAAAGCCAGGAAGAGGCCGCCCAGGCCGCCGAGGCCATGGAGCGCCGCGCGGAATCTGTGTCCAACGTGACCTACCAGCATCCGAACGAAGACGGCTCCATCAGCCAGGACGTCGACCCGGCGACCTTGATGGAACAGTTCGGCCACATCGGGCGCAACGACCCCTGCCCCTGCGGCAGCGGCAAGAAGTTCAAGCTCTGCCACGGCAAGCTGGCCTGATCGGCTGAGCCTCGGGCCGGCCGCGCGGTGTCGTGGCAGGCCGACACCGCCTGCCCTGAAGCCCGCAGTCGGGGGATGGCGCCGCAGGCTGCACCCCCCTAGAGTGAAGTCCTCAGGTCGAACTTCGCCCTGAACCTACAAATACGTCAGTTGGGAAGACCAATGAAAAAGCTGCTGAGCGCTCTGGCGCTGTTCACCTCGCTCGCCATGGGCGGCGCCCAAGCGGGCGTGCTGCCGGTGCTGACGGCCACGGGCCTGCAAGACGCCACCGGTGGTTGGGGCACATCTTTCACCAAGACGGCGGACTTCACGCTGGATGCCAACACCTGGGTGGGCGGTTCGCTGTTCACGGTGGGCGCCCTGGGTGGCTCGCCGTTCGTGGATGTGCAGTCGGTCTTGCTGAAGCAGGGCAATGTCCAGATCAACTGGACGGAGACCTTGGGCATTGATTGGAGCCAGTTCGACGGCGTCGAGCAGTGGGCCATGCCGACCGTGAATCTGTCGGCCGGTCAGTGGACCCTCGTCGTGACGGGTGTGACCTATGCGGACAAGCTGGGCGATGGAGTTCAGGCTTCGGTCGAACTGCCGGAACCCCAGTCCTTGGCCTTGGCTGCTTTGGCTCTGGCTGGCGTTGGCGCGACCCGCCTGCGTCGTCGCGCTGACTGAGCTTTGCGTCCCCGCTGCATCACAGGATTGATCATGAAGTACGCAGTTTTTGCCGCCGGTGTTTTGGCCCTCGCCCTGTCGCCCGCGTCCGCGGCGACGGTGGATGTGCAGTTTGGCGGTCTGGATAACGCTGCCATCAAGCTCAGCGCGAAGGACTTGAACCTGGGCGCGGGGCCCGTTGTGTCGAATTTCGCCACGTCAGCCCTCAGCTACTCGTATGTGGGCGGTGCGAGCTTCCTGGCGTTTTGCATCGAGCCGGAGCAGAGCAATGGGCGCGCAGGCGTCTCGTTGACTTATACAGTGGACAGCTTCACTGGCACGCAATCCAAGCTGCTGCAAGGTCTGTACTCCACGGAGTACGCCAAGCTGGCCAGCTACACCGACAAGGCGGCCTTCCAAGTTGCGGTGTGGGAAATCGTGCGCGAGACCTCGGGCACGTTGAACGCCGCCGACGGTAAGTTTTTCTTGATGGGCACCAGCAATCAGCTGAACTCCCAGTCTGAGCAAGACGCCGTGGCCAATTTGGCCAACAGTTTCCTGGCTGCTGCGGCCGGCTACACCGGTGCTGCGCAGTACGGCCTGGTCAAGCTGACGAACGCGACCCGGCAGGATCTGATCACAGCCACGCCTCTGGCCGCTGTCACGCCCAACGTCACTCCGGTTCCGGAACCCGAAACCTACGCCCTGCTGCTGGCCGGTTTGGGTGTGGTGGGCTTGAAGGCCCGTCGCCGTTCGGCGCGCTGAACGCCAGCCTTCGGGCTGCAACGAAAGGCTCCTTCGGGAGCCTTTTGTTTTTTCTGGCCGCCCACCCGGAGGAGGCGGCGCTGCGGTGCGGGTCGCTTCCTACAATCCGCGCGCTGTTTTGTCCCATTTTTTGATCGCGCCATGCCCGTCAACCTGTCTGCCCCCGATCCTTCCACCCTGTTGCCCGTGCCGGGCGTGCGCCTTGGCGTGACGATGGCCGGCGTGCGCAAGGCCAACCGGCGGGACCTGACCGTCATTGCGCTCGACGACGGCGCTGCCGTGGCCGGGGTGTTCACCACCAACCGCTTCTGCGCCGCGCCGGTGCAGCTGTGCCGCGCGCATCTGGCCGGCGGCTCGGCGGTGCGCGCGTTGCTGATCAACACCGGCAATGCCAACGCCGGCACGGGGGCCGACGGCCTGGCGCGGGCCCGCCAAACCTGCGAGGCCCTGGCCGGCCTGATGGGCTGCGCGCCCGAGCAGATCCTGCCGTTCTCCACCGGTGTGATCATGGAAACCCTGCCGGTGGACCGCATCACCGCCGGCCTGCCGGCCGCACTTGCTGCCCTGCAGAGCAACGCCTGGGGCGAAGCCGCCGCCGGCATCATGACCACCGACACCTTGCCCAAGGCTGCCTCGCGCCGCATCGAGATCGGCGGCGTGCCGGTCACGCTGACGGGCATCTCCAAGGGCGCCGGCATGATCCGGCCGAACATGGCCACGATGCTGGGCTTCATCGCCACCGATGCGCGCATCGCCCCGGCCCTGTTGCAGCCCCTGGTGAAGGAAGCGGCCGATGCGTCGTTCAACCGCATCACCATCGATGGTGATACCTCCACCAACGACTGCTTCATGCTGATCGCGAGCCGACAGGCCGCGCACGCCGAGATCACCTCGCTGGACAGCGCCGAGGCCCAGGCCCTGCGCACCGCGCTGATTTCGCTGGCGCAGGAACTGGCCCAGGCCATCGTGCGCGACGGCGAGGGCGCGACCAAGTTCATTGCCATCACGATCGAAGGCGGCCGCACCGAGGCCGAATGCCAGCTGGCGGCCTACGCCATTGCGCACTCGCCGCTGGTCAAGACCGCGTTCTTCGCCAGCGACCCGAACCTGGGCCGCATCCTGGCCGCCGTGGGCTATGCCGGCATCACCGACCTGGACCAGGGCTTGATCGACCTGGACCTGGACGACGTGGCCGTGGTGCGCCAGGGCGGCCGCCTGCCCAGCTACCGCGAAGAAGAGGGCCAGCGCGTGATGAAGCAGGCCGAGATCACCATCCGCGTGGGCCTGAACCGCGGTACGGCCAGTGCCACGGTCTGGACCTGCGACCTGAGCCACGACTACGTCAGCATCAACGCCGACTACCGCAGCTGAGCCTGCGCGCGGGTGCAGCACGCGGCCAACGAGGCGCCCCGCGGCCGGTGCCGGCGGGGCGGCTGGGTGAAACCCTGCGTGACCATCGGCGCGCCGTGAGGTGGCCCTGACAATGCGCGCCATCAAAAAACGTGGACGCTGTGTCATGAAGCTCACCCTCTCTGCACTCACGCTGGCTGCGGTCCTGTCGACGGGCGCGCAGGCCCAAGGCCTCAGCTACCCGGCCACCCGCAAGGTCGATCAGGTGGACACCTACCACGGCACCGCCGTGGCCGACCCCTACCGCTGGCTGGAAGACGACAACGCCGCCGACACCAAGGCCTGGGTCGTCCAGCAAAACCAGGTCACTGACCAGTTCCTGGCGGCCATGCCGCAGCGCCTGCCGGCGCGCCGCATCTACACCGAGCTGTACAACTTCGAGCGCTTCGGCATCCCGTTCCGGGAAGGCGGCCGCTATTTCTGGACGCGCAACGACGGCCTGCAGCAGCAGAACGTGCTGTACACGGCCAAGTCGCTGACCGACACCCCGCAAGTGGCGCTGGACCCCAACGCCATGAGCAAGGACGGCACCGTGGCGCTGAGTGGCGTGGTGCCCTCGCGTGACGGCAAGCTGCTGGCCTATGGTGTGGCCGGCGCGGGCTCCGACTGGCAGACCTGGAAGGTGCGCGACCTGGCCACCGGGCAAGACCTGCCGGACACCATCGAGTGGGTGAAGTTCAGCAGCGCCGCCTGGACGGCCGATGGCAAAGGCTTCTTCTACGCCCGTTACGACGCCCCCAAGGCCGGCGAGGCGCTCAAGGGCGCCAACTACTTCCAAAAGCTCTACTACCACCGCCTGGGCACGGCGCAGGCCGACGACGTGCTGGTGCTGGAAAACCGGGACGACAAGGAATGGGGCTTCGGCGCCGGCGTGTCCGACGACGGTCAGCACCTGCTGGTCACGGTCTGGAAGAGTGCTGGCAGCAAGAACGGCCTGATGGTGCTGCCGCTGCCCAAGGGCGCTTTCGCGGGTGGCAAGCCGCAGGCGATTTCGCTGGACTTCGACGCGCAGTACGTGCCGGTGGTCACCGTGGGTCAGCGTCTCATCGTCAAGACCGACAAGGGCGCGCCGCGTGGCAAGCTGATTTCGGTGGACCTGAAGAACCCCGCCCCCGCCGGCTGGAAGACGCTGGTGGCCGAAGGGCCGGACGCCATGACCGGCGCCTCCGCTGTGGGCGGCCGATTCCTGCTGAGCTACCTGCACGACGCCGCCACGCTGGTGCGTGTGCACGCCGCCGACGGCAAGGCGCTGTCGGACGTGAAGCTGCCGGGCGTGGGCACGGCCGGCGGCTTCGGCGGCCACTGGAACGCTGCCGAGACCTTCTTCAGCTACACCAGCCTGACCACCCCGGCGTCCATCTACCGCTTTGACGTCAAGACCGGCAAGGTCTCGGCCTTCAAGGAACCCAAGACGGCGTTCAACACCGACGAGTTCGAGACGCGCCGCGAGTTCGTCACCAGCAAGGACGGCACGCGCTTTCCGATCTTCATCGCCGCCAAGAAGGGCCTGAAGCTCGACGGCAGCAACCCGACCATCCTGTACGGCTACGGCGGCTTCGACGTGTCCATCACGCCGGCCTACGGCGTGACGGCGGCCACCTGGCTCAAGATGGGCGGCGTGTACGTGATGGCCTCCATCCGCGGTGGCGGCGAGTACGGCTCGGCCTGGCACGAGGCCGGCACCAAGCTCAAGAAGCAGAACGTGTTCGACGACTTCATCGCCGCGGCCGAGTGGCTGGTCAAGAACAAGATCGCCAGCCCCGCCACGCTGGCCATCAACGGCGGCTCCAACGGCGGCCTGCTGGTGGGCGCGGTCACCAACCAGCGGCCGGACCTGTTCGCCGCTGCGGTGCCGCAGGTGGGCGTGATGGACATGCTGCGCTACCAGAACTTCACCATCGGCTGGGCCTGGGCCACCGACTACGGCACCAGCAAAGACAGCCCCGAGATGTTCAAGGCGCTGCTGGCCTACTCGCCGGTGCACAACATCAAGAGCGGCGTGAACTACCCGGCCGTGATGGTGACCACCGGCGACCACGACGACCGTGTCGTGCCCGCGCACAGCTTCAAGTACGCCGCCACGCTGCAGGCCGCGGAAACCGGCCCGGCGCCCAAGCTGATCCGCATCGAAACCAACGCAGGCCACGGCGCGGGCAAGCCCACCTCCAAGATCATCGAGGAGCGCAGCGACATCCTGGCGTTCTTTGCGAACACCATGAAGCTTGAGGTGAAGTGAAGGTGAGGCAGGCTCTCGTCCGGCATCGCTTGGCAGTCCGGCTGAGGGCGGCCCGGTGCGCGGCCTGTCGCCCATGAACACCACCTTGCGTGACCTGGGCATCGACGAGGTCGACGCCCTCGTGTCGCTGTACCAGCACCTGAACGCGGGCGATGCGCCGCCGTCCCCCGAGGCGGTGCAGGCGGTGTTCCGGCACCCGGGCCTGCGCCACTTCGGCGTGTTTGAGGGGGCGCAGCTCATCGCGAGCTGCAACCTCGCCGTGATTCCCAACCTCACGCGTGGCGGGCGGTCCTACGGCGTCATCGAGAACGTCGTGACGGATGCGGCCCACCGCGGCCGCGGCCATGGCCAGGCCGTCATCCGGCACGCCATCGCGCAGGCCTGGACGATGGGCGCCTACAAGGTGGTGCTGACCACCAGCCGCAAAGACCCCGCGGTGTGGGCCTTTTACGAGCGCTGCGGCTTTGACAGCGGCGACAAGCGCGCCTTCGTCATCCGCCGGCCGGCCTGAGCCGGCTCAGGCGGCGTTCACCACTTCATCTCGCCCTTGTTCACCTTGGCGCCGATGTCCAGGGCGATGCCCAGCCCTGCATCGGGGTAGGCGGTCTGCATCGTGCCGATCAGTGCGGCCGCGTTCGCCGCCTTGGGCAGTTCGGCCTCGAAGCGTGTCAGGTAGTCCTGCGTCCAGCGCAGCAGGCTGGCGTCTTGCGGCGTGCCGGCGCGGCTGTGGCCGGGAATGACGCGGGCCGGCTGCAACGCCGCCATGCCCTCCAGCGTGGTGCGCCATGCGGCACGCTCGGCGGCGGTCTGCGTGTCGGCCGTCCACACGTGCAGGCCAGCAAACACGTTCACGCCGCCGGCCACCGTGCGAAGCGACGGCACCCACACATAGCTGCGGCCCGGCAGGGCGCCGTCCAGCCCGCGCACTTCCAGCCGCTGGCCTTCCAGCTCGATCACCGGCGTGTCCAGCACCTCGGGCATCGGCACCTGCTGCGGTGCGTTGGCGCCCAGGCGCGGGCCCCACACCTGCAGCTTGGTGGCCAGCGTGGCCTGCATCTTCTGGACCGTGGGCGCGGTGGCCACCAGGCGGGCCTGCGGGAACTGCGCTTTCAGCACGGCGGCGCCGAAGTAGAAGTCGGGGTCGGCCTGGCTGATGTAAATGGTTCTAAGCGTCTTCTTGCTGTCCAGCACCAGCGCGGCAAGGCGCAGCGCGTCGGCGCGGGTGAAGCCGGTGTCCAGCAGCACGGCGTCCGTCTGGCCGGTCACCAGCACGGCGTTCACGTGGAAGCTACCGGCGTCGGCGTTGTAGACGGTCAACTGCAGCGGTGCGGGGGCCAGGGCGCTCGTTTGGGCGTTGGCGTCGTTGGCGTGCAAGGCGAGGGTGGCCAGCGGCAGGGCCAGGCGGCGCAGGGTCTTCAAGGCGTTCATGGTGTGTCTTTCATCGCGAGTGGGTCGGTGAAGTCACTGTATTGATGCGCGAATTGAAGATAAACATCGATAGAGTGTTTGCTTTGTCTACTGAATCGAGCAAATCGTGGATCGACTGCGGGCCCTGCAGGTGTTGGTGGAGGTGGCCGAGCGCGGCAGCCTGACGCAGGCGGCCGAGGCGCTGGGCATGTCGCGCGCCATGGTGTCGCGCTACCTGGAGCATGTGGAAACCTGGCTGGGCGCGCGGCTGCTGCAGCGCACCACCCGGCGGGTGAGTCTGACCGAGGCGGGCAGTGCCGCGCTGCTGCGGGCCCGCCAGATGCTGGACCTGGCCCGCGAGGCCGAGGCTGCCGCCGGCGCACCGCAGCAGCAGGCCCGAGGCCGCTTGCGCGTCACGGCCAGCGCGTCGCTCGCCCAAGCCTGCCTGGCCGCAGCGGTGGCCGAGTTCCTGGCCCAGCACCCGGCTTGCGAGGTGGAACTGGTGGTGGTGGAGCGGGCGGTGAACCTGGTGGAAGAGCGCATCGACCTGGCCGTGCGCATCAGCAACCAGCTCGACCCCGGCCTCGTGGCCCGGCCCCTGGGGCGTTTTGCTTCGGTGCTGTGCGCAGCACCGGCCTACCTGGCGTCGGCGCCGGCCTTGGCCGTGCCGGCGGACCTGCGGCAGCACCGCTGCGTCACGCATGCCTACGTCAACCGCACCGACTACGCGTTGCAGCACCAGGGCGAATGGCTGCGCGTGCCGGTGCGCGCGGTGCTGCAAAGCAACGATGCTGCCGTGATGCGCAGCGCGGCCCTGGCTGGCGCGGGGCTGGCCATCCTGCCCAGCTACCTGGTGGCCGACGACCTGCGAGCGGGCCGGTTGCGGCGCGTGCTGCCCGACTGCGAACCCGAATCCCACGGCGTGCACGGCGTGTACCTGTCGCGCCAGTACCAGCCGCTGGCGCTTCGCCTGCTGCTGGACGCACTGGCCGAGCGCCTGGGGGCGGCGCTGGCCCAGGCCGACGCGGCTGCTAGAAGTTGACGGCGCGGGTCTTGTAGCCGCGCGCGATCAGCGTGGCGTTGATCAGCTGCGCCTGCTCGCGGGTCTGGAACGGCCACACCGTGGCGCGCCAGCCGTCCGGCGTCTGGATCACGTCGCCCTGCAAGCTCTCGGGGTTGGCGTGCACACCCGCCAGGCCGGCCTGCATCTTCTTGAGCAGGGCTTCGGCCTCGGCTTTGCTGCCGGGCGGGCCCACCAGCGCCACCACGGCCTTGTCCGGGGTCTTGGCCATGCGGGCCAGGCTCGGGTCCGGCCCGGCCGGCCGCTCGGCGCCGCGTTGGGCGTCGCCGCCGCGTTTGTCAGGCGCTTCCGCCGGCTCGGCGGGCTTGCTGGACAGCATGGGCGGGCGCTTCACGCCGTCGGCCCGCTCCACCAGGCGGGGGCGGATGTCGGGCGGCGGGGCATCGGGGTCGGGCGCGCTGGCGGCGGCCACGGGGGCGGCCGAGGCCGGTGCATCAGCGGCCGATGCAGCACCGGCGTGGGCCGCAGCCTCGCTGACCGGGGTGGAGGCGCCGGGGTCTGCGCTGCTGGCGGCACCGCTCGCCGCTTCGGCCGGCAGGGCGGCAGACGCGGCCGCACTGGCGGCTTCAGCGGGCGCGGTGGCCACCGGGGCGGGCTCCACCGGCACCGGCGTGGCCTTGGGCCACAGCAGGGCGGCGGCCGCGCCGGTCAGGCCCAGCACCACGGCGGCGGCTGCCGCCACGCGGCGCATGTCCAGCAGCCGGCGCCCGGCGATTTGCGACGGGATGCCCCGACCCGCAATCACGCGGGTGCGGCGCTTGCCGACGTCGATGCCGGCCGTCATCAGGTACAGCTCAAACGGCCAACCGCTGTGGCGGGCGGCCAGTTTTTCGTCGATGACGATCACGCGCCAGGGCTGGCTTTCCGGCGCGGCTGGCGGCTCGGTGAAGCCGAACGCCAGCGCAAACCGCTCCACCTGGGCCGGGCTCAAGCCGGGCAGGAATTTTTCGCTGAACGCGCGCCACTGCGTGCGAGGCGCGCGCCCCAGCAGCCGCGGCACGCGGCCGGCCAGGCCCTTGAGCCGCTGCAGCCACACCGCGCCGCGCGACACCGGCGGCGAGCCGGCCAGCTCGTCGAACGCGCTGACGGCGTCGGTCAGCACCGGTTCCACCAGGCCGCCCGGCTGGGCCGAGGCCCGCACGAACGGCAACGCCACCACGCCCACCGTGTGAACGGCGTCCAGGGTGATGCGGCGCGCCAGCGGGTGGCGGTTGTGCCAGTCGACGATCTGTTGGGCCAGGCGCTCCATGACTGCTTGATCTTGCCTCAGTGCCGCCGCCCCAAGCGGGGCGAACAGCACGTTGAAATCAAGCCAGTTGCGTCAACAGCCACGCATTCAGGTCCGCAATTTCCTCGGCGCAGACCGAATGCGGCATCGGGTACGCGTGCCAGGCCACCGGGTGGCCCAGCGTGCGCAGGGCATCGCGGCTGGCCGCGCCGCGGGCCGGCACCACCACCGTGTCTTGCGTGCCATGCGCCATGAACAGCGGTAGCGCCGCGTTGGCCGGGGCGCGCTCGACTGCCGTGTGGGCGGCCAGCGGCAGGTAGCCCGACAGGCCCACCGCGCCGCCCAGCCGCTCGGGGTAGCGCAGCGCGGTCATCAACGCCATGGCACAGCCTTGCGAGAACCCCATCACCACGATGCGCTCGGCCGCCACGCCGCGCGCCCGCTCGGCATTGATCAAACCGGCAATGGCAGCTTGCGAGGCGCGCAGCCCGGCTTCGTCCTCGCCCGGGGCGGGGTAGGGGCCGAGGATGTCGTACCAGGCCCGCATCACGTAGCCGCCGTTGAGCGTGACCGGCCGCTCGGGGGCGTGCGGAAAGATGAAGCGCACGGCGCCCAGCCGGCTCAGGTCCAGTTCGCCACAGATGGGCACGAAGTCGTAGCCATCGGCCCCCAGGCCGTGCAGCACGATCAGTGTCGTGCGCGGGTTGGGGCCGGTGTCGATGATGTGGGTGTCAAGCATGGCGCTTCCAGTGTTCGATGCGCAGTTCAAACGGCCGGTCGCCGTAGGCGTCCGGGGCGTCGCCGGTCGGCGTCCAGCCGGCGCGGCGGTAAAAGGCTTCCGCCCGCGAGCCGGGCTCGGTGCCCAGGTCCAACCGGGTGTGGCCCAAGCTGAACAGCCAGTCCACCATCACCTCGTGCAACTGGCGGCCGTAGCCCTGGCCGTGCAATGCCGGGTCCACGAACATGGCCCAGATGTGGCCGTCGCGCGCGTCGCCAATCGCAAAGCCGGCGATCTTCAGGTTCGGGTGGGGCGACAACTCCACCACCCAGCCGCGGCCGTAGGTCTCGAGGTAGGCGTGCAGTTCGGCGTCGGAGATGCGCCCGGGGGTGAGGGTGTTCTCGGTGACTGCATATCGCACGCGCCAGAGTTCGGCCGTGTCGTCGCGGGTGGCAATTCGCAGGGTCATGGCGTCATTGTCGCGACAGCGCCGGGGCGGCCGGCTTGCCATCATGCGCGGCATGGGAAGCCTCTACCTTGTTCGCCACGGCCAGGCCAGTTTCGGCGCGGCCGATTACGACCAGCTCAGCCCCACCGGCCACGCGCAATGCCGCCACCTCGGCGCCTACTGGCGCGAGCGCGGTCAGCGGTTCGATGCGGTCTTCACCGGCACGCTCAAGCGCCATGCGCAGTCGCTGGCCGGCATCGTGGAGGGCCTGGGGCAGGACCTGCCCGCCGTGGCCTTGCCCGGCTTGAACGAGTACGACAGCGAAGCCGTAGTGCGCGCCATTCACCCCGAGCCGCTGGCCCGCCCCACGGATGCCGAGGCGGTGAAACAGCACTTCCGCCTGCTGCGCCAAGGGCTGCTGGCCTGGATGGCCGGCGAGACCCAGCCCGAGGGCATGCCCTCGCACGCGGCGTTCGCCGCCGGCGTGGCCGACGCGCTGGACCGCGCCCGCGCCGTGGGTGTGGGCCGGCAGGTGCTCATCGTTTCCAGCGGCGGCCCCATCTCCACCGCAGTGGGCCAGGTGCTGGCCACCCCGGCTGACACCGTGGTGGAGCTGAACCTGCGCATCCGCAATGCGTCGGTGACGGAGTTCGTGTTCAACCCCAAGCGGCACCACCTGGTCACGTTCAACACGCTGCCGCATCTGGACACGGCGGACACGCGCGCCCTGATCACCCACGCCTAACGCGTTGGGCCGCTGTCGAAATATTTGTCATTTCGGCGGGGTCGTGGCGGGCCGTTGCTGGGCTGACAGCGCCGCTGCCCGGGGGTAGGGCCTGTCTGGCTTGAAAGTTGCCTCGTTGCAGTGGCCCCAGTCTTGGGGGCGCTTCAAACTAGGGGTACCCATGATCCATCGCATGTTCAAGCGCGGCCTGTTGGTCTCCGCGCTGGCCCTGACAGCTGCAACAGCCCAGGCGGCCCTCATCACCAACGGGTTCACGTTCGCCGTGGCCTCCGGTTCCAACACCGCGGTCGGTTCGCACTTCCACTCCAGCACCGGCGGCGTGTTCGGCAATCCGGCAGGCAAGGCCGAGGTGGGGCGCTTCTCCGTGGAGGAGGTGCGCGGGTTGTCGGAGTACAACCTGGCCGGCCAGTCCCTGGCGTCGTCCGCCTTCGTCACCTTTGACATCTACAAGGCGGGCGGCCTGTTCAACGGCACCAACAACACGCCGTTCACGGGCACCGTGATCGTGGAGGCCTACGCGGGCAACAACCTCGAGGACATCACCGACTACCAGGCGCCGTCGCTGGGCCAAGTGGGCACCTTCAACATCGACCCCGCGAACTTCGGTGTCGGCGACATCTTCAGTTTCGATGTGACCAGCTTCTTCAACAGCCTGGTGACCAGCGGCGGCACCTCGCTGGGCATCCGCCTGCGTGAGAGCACTGCCGGCCCGGACTACGGTCTCAGCCGGGCGTGGACCTTCCAGGACTTCCGCCTGACGAGCGATAACCAGTGCACCGGGCGCGCTTGTGGTGGCGGCACGGTGCCAGAGCCGGGCGCGCTGGCCCTGGCCGCGTTGGCCCTCGGCGTGATGGGGGCCGTGCGCCGTCGGCGCTGAAGGCAGCCAGCCGAACGGACGCTGCTGTCAGCCGCGTTCGTTCCGCCGGCCCGGATGAACGCGAGGTGTGCGGGTCACGGACAATCCGGCCCGATGTTCACCCGCCTGATCACCCCGCCTCCCGCCGCCACCGCGCCCGCGCATGAGCGCTTTTTGCACCTGGTGCGCCTGGCGCTGGCCAGCGGGCAGTTCGGCAAGCTGCTGCTCTCGGGCCCGGTGGCTGTGGAGGGTGACGATGCGGACGTGGAGCGGCTGACCGTTCGTGCGATTGAGTTGCGCGGTGAGCCTGCGCTCACCTTCCTGTGGCGCCACCGCACGAAAGACATCACCAAGAACCACGCGCCTGAGGCCGGGCTGGCCGAGTTGGCCACGCTGCTGGGCGCGCGGTTTCGCAATGCCCACCTGCACACCGCCACGGAAGAGGTGCAGTTCGCCGTCAGCCGCAAGGGGCGCGAAACCCTGCGCGTGACGCGGGTGGACGGGGATGAAACCGCAGCCCCAGCCCCCGCCGGCCACGACAAAGCCAAACATCGACCGCTGGACATGGCGCAGCCCGTGTGGGCGGCGCTGGGGCTGACGCACCTCGTCAAGGGCCAGGCTGCGCTCGTGCCGGCCATGGCCCGCAAGTGGAAGCAGATCAACCGGTTTGTCGAGATCCTGTCGGCCGCCGTGGACGAAGCGGGCCTGACGGCGCCGGTGCGCGTGGCGGACTTCGGCTCCGGCAAGGGCTACCTCACGTTCGCGGTGCATGCCTGGCTGCAGGCTCAGGGCCTGGGCCCGCGCGTGACCGGCATCGAGCTGCGGGACGACATGGTGAAGCTGTGCAACGCGGTGATCGAGGGCGAGCAGCTGCAAGGCATCCGCTTCGACCAGGGCGACGTGCGCACACAAGCCGTGCAGCCGCTGGACGTGATGATTGCGCTGCACGCCTGCGACATCGCCACCGACCACGCCTTGCACGTGGGCCTGCAAAGCGGCGCGCGCATCATCATGAGCTCGCCCTGCTGCCACAAGGAAATTCGCCCGCAGATGCAGATGCCGGCGGCGCTCAAGCCGATGCTGCAGCACGGCATTCACCTGGGCCAGGAGGCCGAGATGGTGACCGACTCGCTGCGCGCCCTGCTGCTGGAAAGCCAGGGCTACCGCACGCAGGTGTTCGAGTTCATTGCGCTGGAGCACACCAGCAAGAACAAGATGATCCTGGCCGTGAAGGCGCAAGGCGCGGCGGCCGAGGCGCTGGCAGCACGCCGGCCCGAGTTGCTGGCGCAGATCGCCGAGATCAAGCGCTTTTACGGCCTGCGGGAGCAGCGCCTGGAGCAGTTGCTGGCGGCTTGAACCGGCCGCACCCCGGGCGGGTGCAAAGGAAAAGCCCCGGCGGCGGAACCGTCGGGGCGCAAGGGCGCCTCACGCCGCCCGAGACATTCCCGAAGGAACATGGGGCTGCGGCGTGCATCACAGCGCAGGCGGCCGAACGCGGGCAACACGCGAGCGTGCTGGGTGCGGGCCAAACGTCATTGCTTTGGGTCGCGGGTGGGCTCGAGCTCCACCTCGCCAGGGGCCGCAGCGTTGCCGGGGGCCGTGCACTGGTGACGGGATGAATCATCAGCGCAGCCGGGTGTGAACAAAGCCGCGATCAGCCGGGGTGCGCCCGGCTTTTTTCGGTTCAGCCCGGCCCAGCCCGACTCAGTGCGCGTGGGGCTCGGCGCGGGCGGGCGTCACCGTCAGCTTCACGGCCGGGGCGCGGGGCTTGGGTGTGTCGGCAGTGGGCACCTCGGCCCAGTTCCATTCGCCCTGGGTGCACAACTGGCGCACCGGAAACCACAACACGCCGGGTTCGGCCGGCAGGCTGGCGCGCAGCACGAACTCGTCCACCCAATCGTCCTGCAGGAAGTCGGCCGGCGTGTTGGCCGTCCAGCGCACCTCGGCCAGTTCGTCGGTCACGGGCTTGCCGTGGCTTTCGTAGGGCTTGGCCAGGGGGCGGCGCGTGGTGGTCAGCGTCCAGCCGGCTTTGGGCATGGGCTTGGCCCCGCGCAGCCCGGCGGGCAGCGTGACGACGACGACCTTGGTTGCCGCGCCGTCGCAGCCGTGGCCGATGCGGAAGGTGGCGCGGTAGCCGCTGCCGGCCGGCGCGTCGGGCTGTTCCAGCACCACGTGGGCTTGGGCGGTGGTGGCGGATAAAGCGGCGAGGGTGGTGAGGGCAGTGGCGATGAAGGCTTTCATGGGTGCGTGCTCCGCGTCTTACAGGTCGAACTTCAGCTCAGCCGAATACCTGCGCTGCGGGTAGTTGTGGAAGTTCCAGTACCGGTCGTTGTTCAGGTTGTCGATGCCGAAGGCGGCGGTCCACTGGCGGTCGATCTGCCACCGCACGCGCAGGTCGGCTGTCGCGTAGCGGCTGACGCCCTGGTAGGCAAAGCCGTTCACGTCGGCATTGTTCAGCGTGCGGAACTGCCGGCCGCTGTAGCGCGCGGCCAGGCTGGCGCTCCACTGGCCGTTGAAGCGGTAGGCCGCCAGCGCCGTGGCGCGCCAGCGCGGGATGTTGGGCTGCCACTTGCCGAGGGTGTCGCCCGGCGTGGCGACGAAGCCGCGGTTGGCCTTGATCTTGGAATCGGCATAGGTGACGCTGCCGGACAGGTCCAGCCCCGGCAGCCCCCAGTCCACCGCCGCCAGCGTGGCCTCCAGCCCGGTGGTGCCGATGCGGTCGATGTTCTGCACGCGGCTGATGTTCTTGTTGGCGGCGGGGTCGAGCAGGGTCTGCGAGTAGATGGCGTCACGCGTGGTCTCGGCAAACGCCGTCAGGCGCGACTGCCACGGCCCCCAAGCCGTCTGGGCGCTCAGCTCGCCCGTCCACGACTTTTCGGGCTTGAGGTTCGCGTCGTTGATGTACTGCGAATTGGTGGTGGACGTGGCGCCGTACAGCTCGCTGACCGTGGGCATGCGCACCGCGCGACCGAGCGAGGCTTTGAGCACCGTGTCCGGCGCGGCCTGCCACGACACCGCGGCCTTGGGCGACAGGGCGTGTTCTCGGCGCACCGGGTAACTCTGGCCGGCGGTGGCCGAGAAGTCGGTGCGGCCGTCGCGCGCCTGCCAGGCTTCCGCGCGCAGGCCCAGCACGGCCTTCCAGTCGGGGCTCAGCAGCCAGGCGTCTTGGGCGTAGGCGGCCTGCAGTTGCGTGCGGCCCTGTGCGTTGTTCGCGAGCGTGCCCGGCGCGTCGGCCAGGTAGTTGCCGGTGATGTTGGAAGTGCGGTAGCTGAGGTGGTGGCTGTCTTGCTGCATGCCCAGGTCCACCACGTGGTTGGTGCCCGCCGGGCGCCAAACGCCCTTCAGGGCCAGCGTGTGCCAGCCGGTGCCGCTGCCGTCGGCCAGCGTGCCAGCGCCACCGGTCCAGGCGCCGGGCTGCGGGTTGGTGGCGGCGTTCTGGCGCTTGTCGTCGCGCTGGTAGCTGTACAGGCTGGCGGCGGCCTCCCAGTCCCACTCGCCGCCGCTGTGGCTTTTGACCGAGACGCCGTGCATCGCGTGCAGCAGCTGCTCTCGCGTGAGGGCGAAGTCCGCCCCGGTGAGGCCTTGTGTGCCGGTCACCGTCTTGCCGTTGATGAGCTGCGGCCCCGTGAAGAAGGCCAGGCCGCCCACGTTGATGGCACCGCTGGTGACCGGGTTGCCGGCGGCGTCGCGCAGGTAACTTTGCGAGTTGCCGTCCGCGTCGTTGCGCCACAGGCCCAGCACGTAGCTGGCGCGCAGGCTGGGGCTCAGGTCCACCGCCAGCTTGAGCTTGAGGTGGTCTTGCCGGGTTTGGTACTGCGTGCCGGCGCCCAGCAGCAACCACGCCTGGTTGGCGTTGTTCAGGCCCGCCACGGCGCCCGTCACCGGCGTGCCCACCGTGCTGGCCACGCCGTTGCTCAGCAGGCGGGTCGCGTAGGTCAGCGGCTGGCCTTCGCTGTCGGTGTGGTTCAGGTTCAGCCACCAGCTGAACGCACCCTCGCGGCTGCCCACCGAGGCGCTGGCCTGCGTGGCGCGGTAGGTGGCGTGCTCGCCGTACAGGCTGGACGGCTGCACGCTGTGCGTGAGTTGGGCATGCGCCTCGAAGCGGCTGGGCATGCGGGTCTGGTAGTCCACGACCGCGCCGACCGAGTTGCCCGGGTGGGCGGCCGAGAACGGGCCGTACATCACGTCCACGCGCTCGATCTCTTCTGGCGTCACCAGCCCCCAGCGCGGCGGAAAGCTCAGGCCGCCCACCCCGTTGCCCAGGTAGTTGGACAGCAAGATGCCGTCGGCATACACCGCCGAGCGCGCGCTGTTGCCGGTGCCCGAGGCGCGGCTGGACAGGATGGCGTGGTTGTAGTCGCCGATGTAGCGCTTGCGCACCAAGAGGCTGGGCAGGTACTTGAGTGCGTCTTCCGCGTCGGTGGCGTTGATGTTGCGCGCGATGTCTTCGCGCGTGACCGTCTCACGCGTGGTGGGAATGTTGGTGGGCAGGCTGGTGGGCGAGGCGCCCGTCACCCGCACCAGGCCCAGGCGCGTGCGGGGCGGCGGGGCGGTTTCAGCGGCGGTGGCAGTTGCCGCGGCTGCGGCGGCTGCAGCGGCAGGCGGTGTGGAAGACGCTGGCGCGTCGTCGCAATCGCAGTCGTCACAGGCCAGGGCCGAGGTGTGGGCCAGAGCGAAGCCAGCCAGGGCGGCGCAGGCGGCAGCCGCGCGCGCAAGAGGCAGTTTTTTCATGAACAGGGCAGGGATCAGAGCCAAGCCGCCGCAGGCGCGACGGCAAACGCCGGGCCCACAGGGCCGCGGCGGCGTGAGGGGACTCAGATCCGCCCAGGTGGGGCGCGTGCGCTGGCAGGGCGCCAGGCGTGGGCGGTGACGGGTGCGGTCCAGAAGCGGTCGGGGGCTTCCAGCACCAGGTCGTCACGCAAGGCCAGCACGGGGGGCGCGGGCGGGGTGGCCAAGTCGGCCGTGTTCAGGTGGCAGGCCGGGCAGTGGCCCTTGGCCAGCAGGTCCAGCGCAGCCTCGATGGGCTTGGGCTTCGCGGCATTGGTGGCCGTGGGGGCGCGGCACACGTCCTGCCAGGCCGAGAAGTCACCCCGCGCGTGGGCAAGTGCGGCGCTGATGCCCGGGGCCAGCACGCCCAGCAGGAACACGGCCAGCAGCCACCACGCCGAGCGGCGGGCGGTGCGGTGCGTGATGGGCAGGGCGGGCATGGGGCGCGATTCTAGGCAGCGGGGGCGGCCTCAGGCTTGAAGCAAATCAACCAACGCGCCGGCCACCACCTGCGTGGCGCGTCGCAGGTCGGCCAGGTTCAGGTGCTCGTCGGCCCGCTTGGCGTTGCTCTCCAGCACCGTGCGCGGCCCGGCGCCGTAGATGGCGGCCGGAATGCCGTGGGCGGTGTACAGCCGCACATCGGTGTACAGCGGCGTGCCCGAGGTGGGAATGGGCTCGCCGAACACCGCCTCGCCGTGCTTTTGCAGCGCGGCCACCAGCGGTGCGGCGCCGGGCAGCGGCGTCATGGGGTGGGCCAGCAGCAGGCGTTTGATCTCCAGCCGGATGCCCGGGGAGCCCGCCACCGTCTGTTCGATCAGCGCCCGCACCTCGGCCTCCACGGCGGCCGGGTTCTCCTCGGGGATCATGCGGCGGTCCAGCTTCAGCACCACCTTGCCCGGCACCACGTTTGTGTTGCTGCCGCCCTCGATGCGGCCCACGTTCAGGTAGGGGTGGGTGATGCCCGGCACTGTGGACACGCGCGTTTTCAGCACCTCGTTGTGGGCGTACAGCGCGGTCAGCAGCTTCGTTGCCGCCTGCAGCGCGTCCACGCCGGTGTGCGGGTAGGCCGCGTGCGAGGCCAGGCCGTGCAGCGTCACCTCCATCTGCAGGCAGCCGTTGTGGGCGGTGACGACCTGGTAGCTGAAGCCGGCGGCAATCAGGTAGTCGGGCTTCGTCAGGCCCTGCTGGAGCAGCCAGCCCGGGCCCAGCTCGCCGCCAAATTCCTCGTCGTACGTGAAGTGCAGTTCCACCGCGCCTTTCAGCGGCAGGCCGGAGTGCTTCAGCGCCAGCAGCGCGAAGGTGTAGGTGGCGAAATCGCTCTTGCTCACGGCCGACGCGCGGCCGTAGAGCTTGCCGTCGACGATGTCGGCGCCGTAGGGGTCGTGCGTCCAGCCCTCGCCGGGCGGCACCACGTCGCCGTGCGCATTCAGCGCAATCGTCGGGCCGTCTTCGCTGAAGCGATGCCGCACGATCAGGTTGGTGATGGACTGCATGCCCGCGGCCTGCACCGCGGCGGCCGGCACGGCGTGCTTCTCGACGGTGAAGCCGAGTTCGGTCAGCAACTCGGCCGTGCGCTCGGCATGCGGCGCGTTGTTGCCGGGCGGGGTGTCGGTGGGGATGCGGACGAGGGCTTGGAGGAAGCGGACTTCGTCGTCGAAATTCTTGGCGATCCAGGAATCAATCATGGGTATCCGTTTATTCAACGCGCGCGACGTGTTTGCGATTTGACGGGGAGCGAGCGAGCTTTCCTTCCCGCATCAGAAGGCCGAGCAGGCTGTACGAGAGGTAGTCCTTCGAGCCGCCGCCGTAATCGCTGCGAAGTCCCAACAAACTTGCAGTCTCAGAGTTTGAAATGCCGGACGGGTTGGCCTTCGCCAGTTCGAGCACGGCGTCTTTCAGTAGGGCCAAGCCCAACTGCGCCTTCTCTTTGACGCCTGTGGGAACGACGACGGTGGACCGCGCCTTGCGTGCAACGCCGGTCGGCATGACGCTGTTCGTCAGGATGCCGCCGGTGTCGATGGTGCCGAACGCGGAGATCAGCTCCGCTTCGAGTCGGATGGCCTGATGCTCTTCCAATGCGTCGACAAGGCGCGCCACAAGGACTTTCGCGCCTGTGGCCTCTATCTCTCGAATGCGGTCCCCTTTTCTCGTTCCGTCCGGCTTGACCAAGTGGTCGTGGGATCGAGTTCCTGTTCCTTTGCCGATGTAGAACGGCATCGCAGGGGACGTTCGCGGGTCTTTCAGGGCGTAGACGTAATAAGACGAATCGTTCGTCATGCTGCGCCGGGCTCCAACTGGTTGAGTAGCGCCTGCAGCCCCAGCACCGCCAACTCCGCGTCATCCACCGTCACCGACTCCAGCGGGTTGTGGCTGATGCCGCCGTTGCCGCCGCGTACAAACAGCATGGCCTGCGGCAGCAGTTCGTGGAGCTTCATCGCGTCGTGGCCGGCGCCGGAGGGCAGGCGGTGGATGGGCAGGCCCAGCGCGGTGACGGCGGCTTCCCAGCGGGCTTGCCACGCGGAGTCGCTCGGTGCCGCGTTTGCAGCGACGGTCGGCTGCA
This sequence comes from Pelomonas baiyunensis, assembly GCF_043555935.1. Classification (NCBI taxonomy): domain Bacteria; kingdom Pseudomonadati; phylum Pseudomonadota; class Betaproteobacteria; order Burkholderiales; family Sphaerotilaceae; genus Roseateles; species Pelomonas baiyunensis. The sequence continues at coordinate 363,995 of NZ_JBIGIB010000005.1, forward strand.
GCGTGTAGCTCAGGCCGCGGCGCGTGCAGATCTCGTCGAGCTGGGCGCGCACATCGGCGTCCAGCGCGTCGCGGGCTTCGTCGGTGGTGGCGCGCAGGTCCAGGCTGAACCGGCAACGGCCGGGGATGACGTTGATGGAGCCCGAAGGCACTTCCAACATGCCCACCGTGGCCACCACGTCGGCCACAGCGGTGGCGCGCTGCTCGCAGAACAGGATGAGCTCCGCCACGCCGGCCGCCGCGTCGCGCCGCTGGCCCATGGGCGTGGTGCCAGCGTGGCTGGCCAGGCCGACGATCTCGCCGGTGTAGCGCCGGCTGCCGTTGATGCTGGTGACGATGCCCAGCGGCAGGTCCAGGCTGTCCAGCACTGGGCCCTGCTCGATGTGGACCTCGACGAAGCCGAGGTAGCGCTTCGGGTCACGCTTGAGCGCGGCAATGGCATCCATGGTGCCCGGCAGGCCGGCAGACTGCATCGCCTCGCGCAGCGGCACGCCCGCGGCGTCGGTCTGGTCCAGCCAGGCGGGGTCGAACGCGCCGGTCAGCGCGCTGGACGCGAGGAAGGTGGCGGCGTAGCGCTGGCCCTCTTCTTCCGAGAAGCCCACCACCTCCAGGCCGAAGGGCAGGCGCTTCCCCGCGCGGTGCAGCTCGCGCACCACCAGCATCGGCGCCAGGATGCCCAGCCGCCCGTCGAAGCGGCCAGCGCGGCGCACGGTGTCGTAGTGGCTGCCGGTGAGCAGGCGCGGCTCGGTCGAGGCGCTGCCCGTGCCGTTGTAGACGCCCACCACGTTGCCCACCGCGTCGCGGTGCACGTCGTCAAAGCCGCACTCGCGCATCCACGCCATCAGCTGCTCGGCCACGGCGGTGTGGGCGGGTGTGGCGTAGGTGCAGGTCAGCCACTCGGGGTCGTCGCTGTGGCGGGCCAGCTCGGCGGCCCAGTCCCACAGCTGTTGGCCGAGTGACGGTGTCACGCCGAACTTGTCGTTCAGGCGGATCTCAGCGATGCGGTGGATCTGCCGCAGGCATTCGGCGCGTTCCACGTCCGGGTGCGCGCGCAGCCGGCGCTCGAAGGTGGCAATGATTTCGGCGCGGGTGAATCCGGTGCCGCGCGGGCCGCGCACGGCCAGGATGAACGGGAAGCCGAAGCGCGCGTTGTAAGCCGCGTTCAGCTGCTGCAGTTGGGCGAATTCGTCCGGCGTGCAGGCGGTGAGTCCGGCCTTTTGCTGCTCGTTCGTCGACTCGGCCGTCAGCTCGCCCGCCACCGCCGCCTTGCCGGCGAGTTCCGGGTGGGCGCGGATCAGGCCCAGCTGCTCGTCCACCGTGGCCTCGCGCACCACGCGGGCCAGCGCCACCTTGAGTGCGGCCAGCGTGGCAAACGGGCGGGCCGCGGCGGCGCGCTCGGCAATCCAGGGCGAGTGTTCGTAGGTGCCGTCCAGCAGGGCGACGAAGTCCGCCGCGCTGGCGGCGTTGAGTTGGTCCAGGGTCATCATTCCCACAGGAAGGCGGTCTTGGGGTCGAAGGGGTGCGTGGTTTTCCAGTGCCGCGCGATGTCCAGCCGGCGGCACACCCACACGCGGTCGTGCGCCTCGATGTGGTCCAGAAACTTCTGCAACGCCTTGAAGCGCCCCGGGCGGCCCAGCAGCCGGCAGTGCATGCCGATGCTCATCATCTTGGGCGCCTCGGCGCCTTCGGCGTAGAGCACATCGAAGGTGTCGCGCAGGTACTCGAAGAAGGGCTCGCCATGGCTGAAGCCCTGGGGCAGGGCGAAGCGCATGTCGTTGCAGTCCAGGGTGTAGGGCACCACCAGGTGCGGCGCCAGTTCGCCGCTGGTTTTGCGCACTTGCAGCCAGAAGGGCAGGTCGTCGCCATAGTGGTCGCTGTCGTACTCGAAGCCGCCGAAGTCCGCCACCAGGCGGCGGGTGTTGGGGCTGTCGCGGCCGGTGTACCAGCCCAGGCCGTGCGGGTCGCGCCCCAGGGTCAGGCGCTGCAGGCTGGCCATGGCCTGCGCCAGGTGGGCGCGCTCGGTGGCTTCGTCCAGCCCTTGGTAGTGAATCCAGCGCCAGCCGTGGGAGGCGATCTCGTGGTTCAGTTCGATGAAGGCCTGCGTCACGTCCAGGTGCCGCTCCAGCGCCATGCCCACGCCGAATACGGTCAGCGGCAGGGCGCGCTTTTCGAATTCTTTGAGCAGCCGCCACACGCCCACGCGCGAGCCGTACTCGTAGATGCTCTCCATGCTCAGGTGCCGCGCCGGGTAGCTGGCGGGGTTGAACATTTCAGACAGGAACTGTTCGCTGCCGGCGTCGCCGTGCAACACCGAGTTCTCGCCGCCTTCCTCGTAGTTCAAAACGAACTGCACTGCCACGCGGGCCTGGCCGGGCCATTGGGCGTGGGGTGGGTTTTCGCCGTAACCGACGAGGTCGCGGGGATAGCGGGGCGCTTGCGCTGTGCTCATCCCTACACTTTGCCCCATCGACAGGATCTCCCATGGGCAAACTCACAACACACGTGCTCGACACCGCCAACGGCTGCCCCGCAGCCGGCATGGCCGTGCGGCTGTACCGATTCGACGCTGAAGGCCCCAAGTGGCTGCGCAGCCTGGTGCTGAACGACGACGGCCGGGCCGATGGCCCCGTGCTGGAAGGCTCGGCCTTCACTGCGGGCCGCTACCGGCTGGTGTTCGAGGTGGCGGCCTACTTCCGCGCCCACGGCACCCCGCTGCCCGAGCCGGCCTTCCTGGATGAAGTGCCGCTGGACTTCGGCATTGCCGATGCCGACAGCCACTACCACGTGCCCCTGCTGGCCTCGCCCTGGGCGTATTCCACCTACCGTGGCAGCTGAGGGGCAAGTCCTCGTCACCGTGTCGCGCACGCAAGGCAGCGTGCCGCGCGAGGTGGGGGCCTGGATGGCGGTGAGCCCGGATGGCATCACCGGCACCGTGGGCGGCGGGCATCTGGAGTTCGACGCCATCGCCCGCGCCCGCGCGGCGCTGGCCGGGGGCGAACTGCCCGACGAGGTGCGCTACCCCCTGGGCCCGAGCCTCGGCCAGTGCTGCGGCGGCGTGGTGTGGCTGCGCTTTGAGCGCCCGCCCGCTGGGGCGGACCTGGCGGCCCACCTGCCGCCCCAGGCGCTGCGGCCGGTGGCGCTGTTCGGCGCCGGCCACGTGGGCCAGGCCCTGGCGCACATGGCGCGTGAGCTGCCGCTGGCCCTGCATTGGGTGGACAGCCGCGAGAGCCAGTTCCCCGCCCAGCCACCAGCGCGCGGCTGGCAGCAGGTGGTGAGCGACCCGCCGGCCGATGCCGTGGCCGACCTGCCGCCCGGCGCGGCGGTGTTGGTGATGACGCACAACCACGCGGAAGACTTCGACATCCTCGCCGCGTGCCTGAAGCGCCAGCGCGAGCGGGGCGACCTGCCCTTCATCGGCATGATCGGCAGCCGCACCAAGTGGGCGAGCTTTCGTCAGCGGCTGGAGGCGCGGGGCTTTGACGGCACCGACCTGGCGCGCGTGACCTGCCCCATCGGGGTGCCCGGCGTGGTGGGCAAGCAGCCGGGCGTCATTGCGGTGTCCGTGCTGGCGCAGCTGCTGGCGTTGCCGCAGACGCCGCCGGGGGCGGCACCGGCGTCAGCGTGAGGCTGCGGCCGGGCTGCGCCTGCAGGCCGGCGTTTTGCGCCGCAATCTCCCGCTCGTAGGCCACCCAGGCCTGTTGAATCTCGCCGCGGTCGCGCAGCGCGCGCAGGGCTTGCTCCAATGGCGTCACCCAGGCCGCGTGCGACTCGTGCACGCCGTGGTACAGCACCGTCTGGCTCAGCGGCGTGGCCACGCGGCAAAGGTTGCCCTGGCGGGTGAGCACCGGCAGCTCGGCCATCCAGGGTGTGGTGAGGGTCAAGGCGTAGTCCGCCGCGCCCAGGCCCACCAGCATGAAGGCGTCGCTGGGGGTGTTGGCCGGCAAGCGCATGGGTTCGGGAATCAGGCTTTCCGCCACCACCATGCCCCGTTGGTAGGCCGACCGGCGGCGGGCCAGGTCGTCGGCGCTCAGCGCCGCAGGGCAGGGTGGGCGCGTGAACGCAAACACCTGCAGTGTCAGCAGCGGCACGTCCACCTTGCGGGCCGCCGGCGTTTGGGTGAAAAACACCTCGGCACGCATGGCCACGCCATCCAGCCGGCCGGCGGTGAGTTCCACCTGCGCGCGGTTCAGCGGCCAGGCCGCAAACTCCACCTGCAGCCCCAGGCTCGCGTAGGCCTTGCGCAACAGGGCTTCGGCGGGCGGAAAGTAACTGCGCTCCACGTTGGTGGCCAGCCGCACCGGGGGCGCGTCCTGCGCTTGGGCGCTCAGGGCCGCACCCATCGCCACGCCCAGCAGGGCCGCGCGGGGCCAGACCCGGCGCATGAGAGGCTGAAGGGCGGACATGGCCGCATTCTTGAACGCGTGGCGCCGGGTGGCACGGTGCGCCGGCGGCGAAGGTGTGATGCGCTGCACGGCTGCGCCGGTTGTTCAGCGCAGCCCAGCCGGCCCAGGGGGGCGCCGGACCGGCGGGCTCTGAATCAACGCACGAGAGCCCCGTGTGCGTCTGGCGCACGTGTCCGCCCGCCTGCTCAGCGGCCGTGAACTCTTACCGCAAGCCCTTGCACCCCCAGGGGTTGCGCTTGTAATTGCGGTTAGCTGTCTTGAAGATGCACGCGCTTGCGCCGCCAAGGACGGTTGATAGCGGCGCGGCGTTCTCGGCAACTTTGAAAGATACCCATGAAGAAGATCTCCGTGCGTGCGGCTGTGGCTGCGTCCTTGCTGGTGGCATCGGGTCTGGCGGCTGCGCAGGCCAACGACCCCAAGGCCACGATTGCCGAACTGGATGCGCGTCTGACCAAGCTGGGCGCGGCCAAGGTGGATGGCACCGAAAAGGCGGGCGACAAGACGGCGCCGGGCCTGTTCTTCGGCCCGCGCAAGCTGAACAACAACTACGACATCGTGGACGACGTGAAGAAGAAGTCCGGCGCCACGGCCACCATCTTCGTGAAGAGCGGCGACGAGTTCGTGCGCATCTCCACCAACGTGCTCACGCCCGAAGGCAAGCGCGGTGTGGGCACCAACCTTGCCCGGGCCAAGGCGTACGACGCGGTCTCCAAGGGCCAAAGCTTCTGCGGCGAGGTGGACGTGCTGGGCACGATGTTCAACGCTTGCTACAACCCCATCAAGGATGACAAGGGTGGCGTGATCGGCGTGACCTACGTTGGCTTCAAGAAGAGCTGATGTCGGCGTGGACGCAGGGGGCTTCGGGCCTCCGTGAGCGGTTGGCCAGGCTGGCCACCGCCAAGAAACTGGCGCTGGCGTTCGGCTGGCTCATCCTGCTGTCGGCCGTCATCGGCGTGGGTTCGCTGCTGGCGTTGAGCCAGGTGCGTTCGGCCTCCAGCGAACTGGCCTCGCGCTGGCTGCCCACGGCGGGGCACCTCGCCGCCGCGCGGGCAGCGCTGCTGGAGCACCGCGAGTTCGTGGTCAAGCACACGACTGCGGCCGACGCGGGCTACATGGACGAGTACGAGGAGAAGATCCGCAACGCCTTGCAAACGGCGAAGCAGGCGCTGCAAGACCACCTTCCGCTGGTGACGCCAGGCGACCATCAGGCCCTGCGGGCGGAGTTCGACAAGCTGCTGGCCGCCTACCTGGATACCACGCAAAAGGTGATTGCCCTGGACAAGGGCGGCAAGCAGGACGACGGCAAGGAAATCAGCGACGGCGCGGGCAAATCCAGCTTCGACGACGCGATTGCGGCACTGGACAAAGTGGCCGCAGCCGGCTTCGAGGCGGGGCAAGCCGCCGGCGAAGCCTCGGACCAGCTGTATCAGCGCGCTCGCTTGATCACCGCGGCATTGCTGGCGGTGGCGCTGGGCTCGGGCCTGCTGCTGGCGGTGCTGATTGCGCGCAGCCTCTCGGGTGACCTGGGCGGCGAGCCGCGTGTGGCGGCCGATCTGCTGCAGCGCATTGCCGGTGGCGACCTGACGCACACGGTGCGCGTTCGCACAGGCGACACACGCAGCCTGATGGCCAGCCTGGCCGACATGCAGGAGCGCTTGATCACCGTGGTGGACCAGGTGCGCCGCGGCGCCGACAGCGTGGCCACGGCCAGCCAGGAGATTGCCTCGGGCAACAGCGACCTGTCGCAGCGCACCGAGGTGCAGGCGGCCGCGCTGCAGCGCACCTCCGGCGCCATGGATCAACTGCGCCAGCAAGCGCTGGGCAGTGCCGAGAACGCGCGCGACGCCAGTGGCGTGGCCACCGCCGCCTCGGGCATTGCGGCCCAGGGCGGTGAAGTGGTGGGCGGGGTGGTGGCCACCATGCGGGGCATCTCGCAAAGCTCGGCCCGCATCGCGGAAATCATCGGTGTGATCGACGGCATTGCGTTCCAGACCAACATCCTCGCGCTGAACGCGGCGGTGGAGGCGGCCCGTGCCGGTGAGCAAGGCCGTGGCTTTGCCGTGGTGGCCGGCGAGGTGCGCAGCTTGGCGCAGCGCAGCGCCACGGCGGCCAAGGAGATCAAACAGCTGATCACCGCCAGCGTGGAGCAAATCCAGCAAGGCTCCAGCCAGGTGGACCGGGCAGGCGCCACGATGCAGCAGGTGGTGGAGGCGATCCAGAAGGTGGACCGCATCGTCACCGACATCAGCCAGGCCGGCTCGCACCAGGCGCAGCAGGTCAACGACCTGGGCGCCGCCGTGAGCGAGATGGACCAGAGCACCCAGCAAAACGCTGCCCTGGTGGAAGAGAGCGCCGCAGCGGCCGAGAGCCTGCGCACCCAGGCGCAGCAATTGGTGGAGGCGGTGGCCTTCTTCCGGCTGTCGCGTTGACACCCGCGGGCCGCCTAGGGCGGCCCGGCGGTGCTGAATACACTCGCGTGTCGTCGCAGCGGTGTCGGGCGCCTTGCGCCTGCAGACGCGACGCTTCGGGCCCCACAGCACCCGCCGTGGTGGGGCCGCGCGAGACCTCCACCGCTCATGGACATCTACCTGCTCGACTGGGCCAACCTGCTGCTGCGTTGGCTGCACGTCATCACCGTCATCGCCTGGATTGGCGCGTCTTTTTATTTCGTCTGGATGGACAACCACCTCCAGAAACCCACGGCTGACGACCTGAAAGTCAAGGGCGTGGATGGCGAACTCTGGGCCGTGCACGGCGGCGGGTTCTACAACCCGCAGAAGTACATGGTGGCGCCGGTCAACTTGCCCCTCGCGGAAGCGACGGGCCGTTCCCGAGCTTCCGCGACCCCCTCGGGGGGCGGAGCGCCGCAAGGCGGCGCGACTGGGGGCGCCGTGACGCTGCACTGGTTTTACTGGGAGAGCTACTGGACGTGGATGAGCGGCTTTGCACTCTTCGTGGTGCTGTACCTGCTCAACGCCAGCCAGATGCTGATCGACCCGCGCGTGCATGCCTGGGGCGCGCCGTGGCAGGCGGTGCTGGCGGCGCTGGGCTTCCTGGTGGTGGGCACCGGGGTGTATGACCTGGCCTGCATCACGCTGGGCCGCACGCGGGATGGGCAGATCGGCAACGACGGCCGGGTGCTCGCGGTGGTGGCGCTGTTCGTGGTGGGCGCGGCCTGGTTGGCCTGCCACCTGTTCGCCGGGCGGGCAGCCTTCCTGCTGGTGGGCGCCACGCTGGCCACCATGATGACCGCCAACGTGGCGCACTGGATCATTCCGGGCCAGAAGAAGGTCATCGCCCAGATGCGCGCCGGCCAAAAGCCCGACCCGCTCTACGGCCAGCGCGGCAAACAGCGCAGCGTGCACAACACCTACTTCGGCCTGCCGGTGCTGGTGGCCATGTTGAGCAACCACTACGGCATGCTGCACCAGCACCCGCAGAACTGGCTGGTGCTGTGCGTGCTGATGGCCGCAGGCGTGGCGATCCGCGTGTTCTTCGTGAAGCGCCACAAGGGCGTGAACAGCTGGGGCGCCGTGGCCTTGGCGCTGGCGCTGCTGGCCGGGCTCATCGCGTGGATGGCGCCGCAGCCCCAGGTGGCGCCCGCCGCGCCGGTGACCCCGGGCCAGGTTCAGGCCGTTGCGGCCCAGCGCTGCGTGGCCTGCCATGCGGGCGAGGCCGCCCAGAAGGGCGTGCGGCTGGACTCGGCCGAGGGCCTGGCGGCGCACAAGGCGCAGATCTACCAGCAGGTGGTGGTGCAAAAGGCCATGCCGCTGAACAACGCCACGGGCATCACCGACGACGAACGCGCCCTCATCGGGCGCTGGGCCACCCAACCATGACCCCAGACCCGCGCGCCCTGCTGCGCCAGCTTTACGACGCGGCCGTGGCCAGCGCGCTGCCCGGCCAGATGCTGGCCGCGCACTTGCCCTCGCCGCCGGACCCCAAGAAGGGCCGCACCCTGGTGTTGGGCGCGGGCAAGGCGGGCGGCGCGATGGCGCAAGCGCTGGAGGTGGCCTGGCCGGCCGAAGCGCCGCTCTCCGGTCTCGTCATCACCCGCTACGGCCATGTGCCGCCGGGCTACCGGCCGCGCCGGCTGGAGGTGGTGGAAGCCGCGCACCCCGTGCCCGATGCCGCAGGCCTTGCTGCGAGTGAGCGCCTGCTGGCCCTCACGCAAGGGCTCACGGCGGACGACCTCGTCATTTGCCTGATCTCGGGCGGCGGCTCGGCGCTGATGAGCCTGCCCGCGCCGGGCCTCACGCTGGCCGACAAGCAGGCGGTGAACCGCGCGCTGTTGAACAGCGGCGCCGCCATTGGCGAGATGAACTGCGTGCGCAAGCACCTGTCGGCCATCAAGGGCGGGCGCCTGGCCGCGGCCTGCGCCCCGGCGCGGGTGTTCACGCTCACCATCAGCGACGTGCCGGGCGACGACCCGGCGGTCATCGCTTCCGGCCCCACGGTGGCTGACGCCACCACCTGCGCCGACGCACTCGCCATTTGCCGCCGCTACAAGATCGACCTGCCGCCCGCCGCGCTGGCCGGTCTGACCTCAGGCGCCTTCGAGACGCCCAAGCCCGGCGACCCGTGCTTCAGCGGGCACGAGCAGGTGATGCTGTCCACACCGCAAATGAGCCTGGACGCAGCGGCCCGGTTGGCCCGGACGCACGGGGTGCCCGCACACATCCTGAGCGACGAGATCGAGGGCGAGTCCCGCGTGGTGGGCGGTGTTCATGCCGCCCTGGCGCGGGCTGTGGCGCGGCGGGGCGAACCCTTCGCGCGGCCGTGCGTGATCCTGTCCGGCGGCGAGACCACGGTGACGGTGAACGCCGGTCGGCCCGCCGGCCGGGGCGGGCGGGCCACCGAGTTTTTGCTGGGCTGCGCGCTGGCCCTGGGCGGCGAGCCGGGCGTGTTCGGGCTGGCGGCGGACACCGACGGCATCGACGGCGTGGGGCCGCATGCCGGGGCGCTGCTCACGCCCACCAGCCTGGCCCGGGCACGGGCCTTGGGGCTGAACCCGCAGGCCCTGCTGGACGCGCATGACAGCGCCTCGTTTTTCGAGCCCTTGGGCGACCTGCTGGTGCCCGGGCCGACGTTCACAAACGTCAACGATTTCCGTGCATTGCTGATCACTTGAGGCGGCTTTTTCGCGTGGCGGGCGTGGGAGCTTCGTCCTAGACTGGGTCGCATCTCACGTCTGGAAGGAGACCCCGATGACAGCCGCCGCCGAGCGTTTTTTTGTCAAGCACAGTGCCCTGCCGACCATGCCTGAAGTGGCCTCACGGCTGCTCAAGAGCTTCGATGACGACAACGTGGGCCTCGCGGAAATTGCCGCGCTGATCGAGAAGGACTCGACGCTGGCGGCCAAGGTGCTGCGGCTGGCCAACTCGGCGCACTACAGCCCGTCGCACCAGATCTCCACCGTCATCGACGCCGCCCACGCGCTGGGCCTGGAGACCCTGCGCAACCTGGCCATGGCGGCCTGCCTGAGCGGGGCCTTCCCCAAGATTCAAGGGCTGGACCGCAGCCTCTTCTGGCGCCACAGCGTGGCCACCGCCAACTACGCGCGCCTGCTGTCGCGCATGTTGGGCGTGAGCGGCGGCATGAGCGACACCGCCTACCTGGCGGGCTTGATGCTGCGTACCGGCCAACTGCTGATGGCCATGGACGAGCCCAAGCTGGTGGCCGATGTGGAATCCCACGCCGCCGAGCCGGGCAGCCGCTTCTCGCTGGAAGAACACCGCTTCGGCTGCACGCACGCCGACGTCACCGCCTCGCTGGCCGCCCACTGGCACTTTCCGCACGCCATGGTGGAGGCCTTCCGCGACGCCAACACGCCGCTGGAAATTCGCCCGTTCTCGCTGATTGCCGCGGTGCTGCACCTGGCGGAGGTGTTGGCCGACGCGGCCGAGCACCATGACGACCCGCTGGCCGCACTGAAGCTGGCCGTGCCGGAACTGATCGAGCACCTGCACCTGGACCTGGACCTGCTGGCCGCCAAGTTGGCCGCTGCTGGCGATCCGGCCGCCGAGGTGGAGCAGTTGCTTCACTGAGCCCAGTGCCCGTCCCGATGGCGGCATGCGGCCGCCGGGGCGAGCGACCGGCGCCGGCTCACTGGCACTGCGCCTCGGGCGCGCCGCTCGGGGCGCCGTAGGTCCAGTGCGCCCAGCGCGGCGCGGTGCCGCCGGGTTGCAGCACGAACACGTGCTGGAAGCTGGTTTCGCACAAATCCGGCAGGCGTGGCCCGCCCAGCGCCGCCAGCAGCGCCGGCACGGTGTTGCTGTGCCCCACCACCAGCACCGCGCCGGTGTGCTCGCGCACCGCGTCGGCCACCGCTTGCACATGGCCGGGCAGGTCGCCCCGGCGCGTTTCCACCACCTGCGGCGTCAGCCCCAGCGCCTGCACCACCGGCGCCGCCGTGGCGCGGGTGCGTTGGTATTGGGTGGTGATCACGGCGTTGATGCGCAAGCCACGCACCGCGTCGGCCAGGGCCTGCGCGCGCTGTTGCCCGGCGTCTGACAGACCCGGGTCGCTTGCCGGGTCGGTGGCCTTTTCGGCGTGGCGCACCAGCACGACCAAGTCGGGCAGCGCCCGGGCAGCGGGCGCCGCCAGCAGGGCGAGGGTGGCGCAGGCGAGGGTCAGCGCACGGGCCAGAGCGGTGTCGGACAAGGGCTTCATCGCAACTCCAGAAGGGGGGGGGCCCCATTGTGGGCGGGGGCGGCCAGTTACCATCGCCGCCCCATGCCGTACGCCTTGATGCCCCATGACCTTGCCGTTTGAACTCCAGGTGGGTTGGCGCTACACGCGCGCCGGCCGCGGCGGGCGGCGCAACCGTTTCATCAGCTTCATCTCGGGCGTGTCCATCCTGGGCATCGCGCTGGGGGTGGCGGCGTTGATCATCGTGTTGTCGGTCATGAACGGCTTCCAGAAGGAAGTGCGCGACCGCATGCTGAACGTCATCGCGCACGTTGAACTGCTGGATTACGCCGGCGATGCGCTGCCCGACTGGCAGGCCACGGCGGCGCGGGCGCGCCAGAACCCGCAGGTGGTGGGCGCGGCGCCCTTCATCTCCAGCCAAAGCCTGATTGCCCGTGGCGACGCCTACCGCGGCGCCGTGGTGCGCGGCATTTCGCCGGCTGACGAGGCCCAGGTCACGGGCCTGGGGGCGCAGCTCAAAGACGGCGTGTTCGGCCTCTTGCAGCCCGGCGCCTGGAACATCGTGCTGGGGGCGGAGCTGGCGCGCCAGCTTGGGGTGGGCGTGGGCGACAAGCTCACGCTGGTGGCGCCCAATGGCCAGGTCACGCCGGCTGGCGTGGCGCCCCGGCTGCGGGCGTTCAATGTGGTGGGCACGTTCAGCGCTGGGCATTACGAGTACGACGCCGGGCTGGCGCTCATCCACATCGATGACGCGGCACGCTTCTACCGCACTGGCGGCCCGACCGGCGTGCAGCTCAAGCTGCGCGATGTGCACGAGGCCCGGCGCGTGGCCGCGGAACTGGCCCCGGCCATGGGCCCGCAAGTCCTGGTGCGCGACTGGACCCGCTCCAACGCCACCTGGTTCGACGCCGTGCAGGTGGAAAAGCGCCTGATGAGCATCATCCTGACCCTCATCGTCGCGGTGGCAGCCTTCAACCTCGTCTCCACGCTGGTGATGACGGTGACCGACAAGCAAAGCGACATCGCCATCCTGCGCACGCTGGGCGCCAGCCCGCGCTCCATCATGGGCGTGTTCATCGTGCAGGGGGCGGTGTCCGGCGTCATCGGCACGCTGTCCGGCGTGTTGCTGGGCTTGCTGGTGGCCTGCAACATCGACGTCATCGTGCCGGCCATCGAGCACCTGCTGAACGTGAGCTTCCTGCCGGGCAGCATCTACGTCATCACGCAAATGCCCAGTGACCCGCAGCGGGGCGACATCATTCCCATCGCCGTCGTGTCGCTGTTGCTGTCCTTCCTGGCCACGCTGTACCCGAGCTGGCGCGCCAGCCGCGTGCAACCCGCGGAGGCCCTGCGCTATGAATGAGTTTGTGATCCAGGCCTTGGGCCTGACGCGCCGCTTCAACGAAGGCGGGCTGGACGTCAACGTGCTCAAGGGCGTGGACTTGCAGATGCCCCGGGGCCAGACGTTGGCCATCATCGGCGCCTCGGGTTCGGGCAAGAGCACGCTGCTGCACCTGCTGGGCGGGCTGGACCAACCCACCGCCGGCACCGTCACGCTGATGGGCCAGGGCCTGGCGCACATGAACGAGGCCGAGCGGGGCCGTTGGCGCAACCAGCACCTGGGCTTTGTCTACCAGTTCCACCACCTGCTGCCCGAGTTCAGCGCGCTGGACAACGTGGCCATGCCGCTGCGCATCCGCCGCGAACCGCCAGCCGTGGCCCGCGCTGCGGCCGCCGAGATGCTGGCGCGCGTGGGCCTGAAGGACCGCGTGCACCACCGGCCCGGCGAGCTGTCGGGCGGCGAGCGTCAGCGCGTGGCGATTGCCCGTGCGCTGGTGACCCGCCCGGCCTGCGTGCTGGCCGACGAGCCCACCGGCAACCTCGACCGCGACACCGCGTCCGCCGTGTTCGAACTCATGCTGGAGCGCGCCCGCGAATCCGGCACCGCCTTCATCCTTGTCACCCACGACCGCGACCTGGCGGCACGCTGCGACCGGCAGCTGCAGCTGGTGGCGGGGCAATTCCAAGCGACCTCTGTATGACCGCCCGTTTCGTCCTCAAGCTCTCCTGCCCCGACCGCGCCGGCATCGTGCATGCCGTGACGGGTGTGCTGCTGCAACAGGGCGGCAACATCCTCACCTCGCACCAGCACGGTGACGCCGACCACGCGCGCTTCTTCATGCGCATCGAGTTCGAGGCGGCGGCGGACGAGGCCGCGCTGCAGGCCGCGTTCGCCCCGCTGGCCGCGCAGTTCGGCATGGACTGGGAGTTGGTGGCCCGCGCCCGCAAGACGCGCGTGCTGCTGCTGGTGTCCAAGCTGGGCCACTGCCTGAACGACCTGCTGTTCCGCGTGCAGACCGGGCACCTGAACGTGGAGATCCCGGCCATCGTCTCCAACCACCGCGACTTCTACCAACTCGCGGCGTCGCACAACATCCCGTTCCACCACTTCCCGCTGCTGGGCGGCACCGAGGCGCAGAAGGCTGCGCAGGAAGCCAAGATCCGCGAAGTCATCGCCGAGAACCAGATCGACCTGGTGGTGCTGGCGCGCTACATGCAGATCCTGTCGCCCGAGCTGTGCCGCGACCTGTCGGGCCGGGCCATCAACATCCATCACAGCTTCCTGCCCAGCTTCAAGGGCGCCAAGCCCTACCACCAGGCTTACGAGCGCGGCGTGAAGCTCATCGGCGCCACGGCCCACTACGTGACCAGCGACCTCGACGAGGGCCCGATCATTGAGCAGGAAGTGGCCCGCATCGACCACAGCATGCCGCCCGAGCAGCTGGTGGGCATCGGCCGTGACATGGAATGCGTGGCGCTGGCCCGCGCCATCCAGTGGCATGCCGAGCACCGCGTGCTGTTGAACGGCAACCGCACGGTGGTGTTCCGGTAAGCGGAGCCGGCAGTGTGGACCGACACCCACTGCCACCTCGACGCGGCCGAGTTCGACGCGGACCGTGATGCCGTCGTCGCCCGGGCCCGGGCGGCGGGCGTGGCGCAGATCGTCATCCCGGCCGTGGAGCCGGCAAACTTCGACGCGGTGCGCCGGCTGGCCGCCGAGCACGGCTTGGCGTACGCGCTGGGCATCCATCCGCTCTATGTGATGCGGGCGCCGGCCGATGCGCTGGATCAACTGGCCGCAGCCCTGCACGCCCACCAGGGCGACCCGCGCCTCGTGGCGGTGGGCGAAATCGGGCTGGACTTCTTCGTGCCGGGGCTGGACGCTGAGGTGCAGCAGCGCTTTTACGTGAGTCAGCTCCAGCTGGCTCAGCGCTTCGCGCTGCCCGTCATCCTGCACGTGCGCCGCAGCGCCGACTTGTTGTTGGCGGGCCTGCGCCGCGTGGGCTTCGCACACGGTGGCATTGCGCACGCGTTCAATGGCAGCGAACAGCAGGCGCTGGCCTTCGTCGACCGGGGCTTCAAGCTCGGGTTTGGCGGCACGCTGACGTTCGAGCGCTCTTTGCAGATCCGCCGCCTGGCGGCGGGCTTGCCCGAGACCGCGTTGGTGCTGGAGACCGACGCGCCGGACATCCCGCCGCAGTGGCTATACAAGACCGCCGAGGCGCGCCAGGCCGCGCCGGGGCAGGGGCGCAACGAGCCGGCCGAGTTGCCGCGCATCGCGCAGACCCTGGCCGACCTGCGCGGCTGGACGGCGGCGCAAACCTCGGCCGTCACGGGCGCGAATGCCCGGGCGGCGTTGCCCCGGCTCTCAGGCCTCAGCTGAAGTTCAGCGTCAGGTCCACCCGGTCGCCCACGCGCAGCACGCCGGCACCTGTGCCTCGGGCGTAGATGCCGAACTGCACCGGCGCGCCGGGGGCGCGCTCGGCGCTCAGCCGGGTCAACGCTTCCAGTGCGGGCGGTTGGGGTTCGCCGGTGGCGGGGTCCACCGAGGTCATCACACAGCGCACGCAGGGTTGGGTGCGCAGCAGGGTCAACGCGCCGACGCGCGCTTCGGTCAGCAAGTCTTCAATGAAGGCGGGCAGGGGCTCGCCGTCCACGCCTTGCAGCAGCACGTTGGGGCGTGCCCGCGCGGCCAGCGGGTTGGCAGGGGTGCCGAGCGCTTCACCCCAGGCCTGCAGCGAGCCATCGCCCACCAGGTGCAGCGCATTGAGCACCGGCCGGCGCTGGGCGGCCTGGCTCAGGCGCACCAGGCGCAGCGGCGCGCCGGTGGCGGCGCGCAGCAGGTCGGCGGCGGCGTCGCCCGCGTCCCAGGCTTGCAACAGGTCGAAGTCCTGGCGGTCGCCGTTCCAGCCGCGCACGGTCTGTTCGTGGCCTTCGGTGGCTGCGGCCGTCACGGTCACCGTGCGGTCGGCGGTGTGTAGCGTCAGGCCTTCTGGCGTGGCGCGCGCCGACACCAAGGCCAGGCGCGGGTGGGCGCCCATCCAGGTCAACTCGCCAGCAGCGTCCACCAGGCCCCAGCCGCGGTCGCCTTCGGGCCAGCCGTCGTCGCCCAGGGGCAGGGCGTCCACCGCCTCGCCGGCGCACGATTTGACCGGGTAGCGCCACAGCCCGCCGATGCGGGCGATCAGATCAGCCATGATGTCTCTCGTCTTTGGTTGCGGCCCCGCCGAGTGCGGCGGGCTGAAGTGTCCATGCCCCTGCCTGCCCCCGCCCCCGGGTTGACCCCCGAGCCCGCTCTTGTCCTGCTAGGCCACGATGCCGCCGTGCGATGGGTGGGTTTGGCGCCGGCGTTCGATGCACACGCCCGGGTGCTGGTGCTGGGCAGCTTTCCGGGCGTGGCGTCGCTGAAGGCGTCGCAGTACTACGCCCATCCCCGCAACGCGTTTTGGCCGGCGATGGCAGCGGTGCTGAACCTGCCCGACCTGGCCTCCCGCCCGTATGAAGATCGCTTGCAGGCCCTGCGCCAGCACCGGGTGGCCTTGTGGGATGCCGTGGCCTCCTGTGAGCGGCAAGGCAGCCTGGACACGGCCATTCAAGCGGCGCAGCCCAGCGACCTGGCCATGCTGCTCGCGCAGTTGCCGGCGTTGCGTGCGATCGCCTGCAACGGGGCCTTGGCCCACCGCCAGACGCTGCGCGCGCTGGGCACGCCCGCGGTGCCGGTGCTGCAACTGCCGTCCACCAGCCCGGCGCACGCGAGCTTGTCCTTGGCCGCCAAGCAGTCGGCGTGGCGCGAGGCGCTGGCGCCCTACGTCTAGGATGCCGCCATGAAATCAAAGCAGCAGACCTGGGGGCCCGCCACCCTGAGCGAATTCGATGGCGTGCGCTTCCTGCACCTGGATTCGATCTGGGTGCAAGGCGCCATGCGCATCCGCAAGCCCGATCAGATCGAGCTGGAGTACGTGCAGCGCATGTGCGCCTGGATGCTGTGGCGTGACAGCGCCACGCTGGGCCAGGGCCACGCGGTGCAGTTGGGCCTGGGGGCCGCGGCGCTGACGCGCTTCTGCCAGGGCCAGCTCAAGATGCAGACGACGGCGGTGGAGATCAACCCGGAGGTGATCGCCGCTTGCCGCCAGTGGTTCCGCCTGCCGGCGAACGACGAGCGGCTGAACGTCGTGAACGCCGATGCCGCCCGCTGGGTGAACGACGATGCGAACCTGCAGACCGTGGACGTGCTGAACGTGGACCTGTACGACCACGACGCCGCCGCGCCGGTCTTGGACGACGATGCCTTTTACGCAGCCTGCCGCGGCGTGCTGGCCGACGGCGGGCTGATGACGGTGAACCTGTTCGGCCGCAGCGCGAGCTTTGCACGCAGCGCGCTGCGCATCGCCCGTGCCTTTGGTTCCGACCAGGTATGGAGCCTGGCGCCCACCAAGGAAGGCAACACCGTGGTGGTGGCCGCGCGCGGCGTGCAGGTGCCGCACCGTGAGGTGCTGGAGCAGCGCGCCGCTACGATCGAATCGCGCTTCAAACTGCCGGCGCGCAAGTGGTTGCGGCTGGTGCGCCCGCTGCCCATGAGCATCCTCCAAGCGCTGTGACTCGACACCCGCCCATGAACGCCACCGCCAAGCCTGATTCGCAGCCCAAACCCAGCGCCGTTTCCGCGTCCGGGGCCTCAGCCGCCCCGCCGCAAGGCCGCCTGGATTGGCGGCAGGTGCTGAAGTGGCTGCTGCGGGATGGCGTCATCGACGCCGCGCAAGCCCAGCGCACCGAGCAGCGCTTTGCCGCGGGCGACAGTTCGCTGCACCCGTTGGTGCGCCTGGGGCACGCCGGGTTGGTGCGGGTGTCCAACGGCAAGGCGCTGGATGTGGAGGCCCTGACGGAGTGGCTGGCCGGCATGGCCCGCATGCCCTACCTGCGCATCGACCCGCTGAAGGTGGACGTGGGCCGCGTGGGCGATGTGATGTCGGTCGGCTACGCCGAAGCCAAGCGCTGCCTGCCGGTGCAGTTCGGGCTGAGCGAGGTGACCATCGCCACCTCCGAGCCCTTCGACATCGACTGGGTGAACCAGATCGCCTCCCACGTGCGCAAGCCCATTCGGTTGGTGGTGGCCAGTCCGTTGGAGATTGCGCGCTACACGACCGAGTTTTTCACGCTGGCCAAGTCGGTGCGGCAGGCGGCCAAGGCGGGGGAGCAAAGCCAGATCGCCAGCTTCGAGCAGCTGGTGGAGCTGGGCAAGAACAACAAGCAGCTGGACGCCAACGACCAGGGCGTGGTGCAGGTGGTGGACTGGCTGTGGCAATACGCCTTCGACCAGCGCGCGTCCGACATCCACCTGGAGCCGCGCCGCGAGATGGGCGTGATCCGGTTCCGCATCGACGGGGTGCTGCACACCGTCTACCAGCTGCCGTCGACCGTGCTGGCGGCCATGACCTCGCGCATCAAGCTGCTCGGCCGCATGGACGTGGTGGAGAAGCGACGCCCGCTGGACGGGCGCATCAAAACCCGCAACCCGGCAGGCGACGAAGTGGAAATGCGCCTGTCGACCCTGCCCACCGCCTTCGGCGAGAAGATGGTGATGCGCATCTTCGACCCCGACACCGCGGTCAAGGACCTGGCCTCGCTGGGCTTTGGCCAACATGACTCGGACCGCTGGGAGGCCCTGGTGCGCCAGGCGCACGGCATCATCCTGGTGACCGGCCCGACCGGCAGCGGCAAGACCACCACGCTGTATTCCACCCTCAAGCGCCTGGCCACGGACGAGGTGAACGTGTGCACGGTGGAAGACCCGATCGAAATGATCGAGCCCGCCTTCAACCAGACGCAGGTGCAAAACGCGCTGGACTTTGGCTTTGCCGAAGGCCTGCGCGCGCTGATGCGGCAGGACCCGGACATCATCATGGTCGGCGAAATCCGTGACCTGGAGACGGCCGAGATGGCCATCCAGGCCGCGCTGACCGGCCATTTGGTCTTCAGCACCCTGCACACCAACGATTCGGTGTCGGCCATCACCCGGCTGCAGGACCTGGGGGTGCCCACCTACCTGATCAGCGCCACGGTGATTGGCGTGCTGGCCCAGCGGTTGGTGCGCACGCTGTGCCCGCACTGCAAGCAGCCCGACGACGCGATGACGCGCGAGCGCCTCAACGAAACCGTGCGGCACTGGCGCCTGGGCGGTGGCGTGAAGGCGTACAAGCCCGTGGGCTGCCTGGAGTGCCGCAACACGGGCTTCCGCGGGCGCGCCGGCTTGTATGAGCTGCTGACCGTGACCGAGAGCGTGAAGGGCGCGATGGGCGACCTGGCCGGCCTGCGTCGCCAGGCGATGCAAGAGGGCCTGCGCCCGCTGCGCCTGGCGGGCGCGATGAAGGTGGCCGAAGGTGTCACCACGCTGGACGAAGTGCTGCGCAGCACGCCGGCTTGGGAAGGCTGAACCCGAGGCTGATCCCCCCATGTTCAACCGGTTGCTGCGCGTAATCCACAGGCGCCTGCCCGCCGCGCACTGACAGAATCGTTCAGACACCGGCGGCTGCGCCGGCAGGCCGGAGGCGAGGAACGATGAAGATCAAGAGCCAGCGAGACTTCTGCGCCGGGCTGCTGTTTCTGGGGGTGGGTGTGGCATTCGCTTGGGGCGCGACGGAATACGCGTTCGGCAGTTCGGCCAGCCCCGGCCCGGGCTATTTCCCGTTCGTGCTGGGTGTGCTGCTGGCGCTGCTGGGTGGCATCGTGCTGTTCAAGGCGTTGACGCTGGAATCGGAGGGCGGCGACCCCATCGGGGCCCTCGCGTGGCGCCCCTTGCTGGTGGTGGTGGCAGCGGTGGCGGTGTTCGGCGCGGCCCTGCCGCGGCTTGGGCTGGTGGTGGCGTTGGCCCTGCTGGTGGCCCTGTCGCTGCAGGCCGACCGGGGGAGCCGCCTGCGCCCCACCATTGTGGGAACCCTCGTCGGCACCGCGCTGGCAGCGCTGTTGCTGCACACGCTGGTACCGGCGTTGTTGTCCGCGTTGGGCGCAGTGCTGGGTGACTGGGGGGCACCAGGCTCGCGCCTGCGTGCTGCCGTGACGCTTGCAGTCGCCTTGCTCGGGCGTTTGGTGCCTTCCGCGCTGTTGGCTTGGTTGCTTGTGACCCGTGCGCCCGCGGCCCTGCGGCCCACCATGGAAGTTGTGCTGCTGGTCGCCACACTGATTTGCATCAGTTGCTGGATGTTCATCGACGGCTTGGGTTTGACCATGCCGGTCTGGCCTGTTGTGTTGGCTGGCTGAGGGACGTATGGATTTGCTGCAAAACCTCGCGCTTGGCTTCGGCGTCGCTTTCACAGGCCAGAACCTCGCCTATGCATTTTTTGGTGCGGTGCTGGGCACCTTGATTGGCGTGCTCCCAGGGCTCGGGCCCGTGGCAACGATCGCCATGCTGCTGCCGTCCATCTATGCCTTGGATGCCACGCCGGCGCTGATCATGCTGGCCGGCATTTACTACGGCGCCCAGTACGGGGGCTCCACGACCGCCATCTTGATCAACGTGCCCGGGGAATCCAGTTCGGTGGTGACGGCGCTTGATGGCTATCAGATGGCCCGCCGTGGCCGCGCAGGCGCTGCTTTGGCGGCGGCGGGCCTCGGTAGCTTTTTCGCGGGGTGCGTGGGCACGGTCATCATTGCCGCGTTCGCACAGCCCATGACGCGCCTCGCGGCACAGTTTGGTTCGGCCGAGTACTTTTCGCTGATGGTGCTGGGCCTGGTTGGGGCCGTCGTGCTCGCTTCGGGATCCTTGATCAAAGCGATTGCCATGATCGTGTTGGGGCTCCTGTTGGGCCAAGTGGGCACTGATGTGATCTCAGGAACGGTTCGGTACGCGTTCGACACGCCTGAGTTGGGTGATGGCGTGGGATTCGTCGTCATTGCCATGGGCATCTTTGGCTTTGGCGAAATCATCGCCAACTTGGGGCAGCCCGAGGAGGCGCGGGAAGTCTTCACCCAAGAAGTGACAGGCCTCTGGCCAACCAAGGACGATCTGCGCGAGGCGTGGCCTGCCGTGCTGCGTGGCACAGCGCTGGGGTCTGTTCTGGGGGTGTTGCCCGGTGGCGGGGCGCTGTTGGCGTCCTTCGCGGCCTACACCTTGGAGAAGAAGATCGTCCGCAACCCCAGCGTGCCCTTCGGCAAGGGGGCCATCCAGGGGGTGGCGGGCCCGGAGAGTGCCAACAACGCCGGCGCGCAAACATCGTTCATTCCCATGCTTACCCTGGGCATCCCGCCCAATGCTGTCATGGCGCTGATGGTGGGGGCCATGACGATCAAAGGCATTCAGCCCGGACCGCAGGTGATGACCAGCAACCCGGAGCTGTTTTGGGGCCTGATCGCGTCGATGTGGATCGGCAATCTGATGCTCGTGGTTTTGAACCTGCCGCTGATCGGCATTTGGATCAAGTTGCTGACGGTGCCGTACCGTTTCCTGTTTCCGGCCATCGTCGTGTTCTGCTGCATTGGCACTTACTCGCTGAACAACAACAGCTTCGACGTCTACCTGACGGCTGCCTTCGCCTTGCTGGGTTACGTCTTCTACAAGTTGAACTGCGAGCCCGCACCGCTGCTGTTGGGCTTCATCCTGGGCCCAATGATGGAAGAGAACCTGCGACGGGCCTTGCTGCTGGCGCGCGGGGACTGGAGCACCTTCATCACGCGCCCGCTTTCTGCAGGGCTTTTGATCGGCGCAGTGCTGCTGGTGCTGCTGGTGATGTTGCCCAGTATCAAGAGCAAGCGTGAAGAGGCGTTCCAAGAAGAGGGCTGAGGTAGGCGCGCTGCCCGGAGCCTGCCGCGCTGGCAGGTAACGGGCGAGCCAGAGCTGAGGGTGTCTCCGCCGCCGGTCGGCGTGTCTCGAAAGAATTTCCGCCGATGTCTTGCGCTCCCGAAAAAACCTGTGCTACAGTCGTGGGCTTCGCTGATGACAACGCAGCGCGAGTCGCAAGACAAGCGGTGAGTCATTGGCGAAGGGCTTGACCGAAAGGTTGGGCGGCGAGCTTT
>NZ_JBIGIB010000006.1:0-375041 GCF_043555935.1 Pelomonas baiyunensis
AAACGAGTCAGCGCCGATGATAGTGCGGATTCCCGTGTGAAAGTAGGTCATCGTCAGGCTATTTATTGAAGCCAACCCCCATCAGTGCAAACTGGTGGGGGTTTTGCTTTTGCGGCGCGGGAAATCATGTGTGGGGATATGGGATTAGCTGGGTGCACATATCCCCATGCCCAAAGCCCATCCCATATGCAAATGCGGCTTCTTGATCGTTGCGAGCGGTGGGGACGGCTTGCAAGGGGAATGGTCGACGTTCAATCGATCCTCGCAGTCGCCGGCAAGAACGCGGTCGCGGACGGGTGGGAGCCGGGCGTTCCAACGCCAGCGCTCGTGAGGCCGAGCGCTGCGCCCCCGCAACTCCGGCCTCGCATCAGGTCATTGGCCCGCCCGGGCCGCCCCCGCTCAACCGACTGAACGCGCGCCGCTGTACCGCCCTGTCGAACTGCCTCCCAGCACTTCGCATTTCCCCTCTTGCGGGAGGCTGCGCACTGACCGACGTTAATCCCCCGGCGCTAAGGCGCAAAAAAACCGCCTCGTGGCGGTTTTTGGAAAAGAGGCCGTATGTCCCAGTCGGTTCAGACGTTGAACAGGAAGTGCAGCACATCGCCGTCCTTCACCACATATTCCTTGCCTTCAGCGCGCATCTTGCCGGCATCTTTTGCGCCTTGCTCGCCGCGGTACTGGATGAAGTCGTCGTAGGCGATGGTCTGCGCGCGGATGTAGCCGCGTTCAAAGTCGGTGTGGATGACCGCGGCTGCCTGCGGGCCGGTGTCGCCGATGCGGATGGTCCACGCACGAACCTCCTTCACGCCGGCGGTGAAGTAGGTTTGCAGGCCTAGGAGCTTGAACGCCGCGCGGATGAGGCGATTCAGACCCGGTTCGTCCTGGCCCATTTCGGCCAGGAACATCGCCTTGTCCTCGTCCTCCATTTCGGAGAGCTCGGACTCGGTCTTGGCGCAGATGGCCACCACCGGGCCGTTTTGCGCGGCAGCGTACTCGCGCAAACGATCCAGGAACGGGTTGTTCTCGAAGCCGTCTTCCGACACGTTGCCGACGAACATGGCGGGCTTCGCAGTGATCAGGCACAGCGGCTTGAGAATGGCGCGCTCTTCCTTGCTGAAGTCGATGCTGCGCACCGGCTTGGCTTGGTCCAGCGCGGCCTGGCACTTCTCCAGCACCTTCACCAGAGCGATGGCGTCCTTGTCGCCGGCCCGTGCGACCTTGGTGTAACGGTGCAGGCTCTTCTCCACCGTGCCGAGGTCGGCCAGGCACAGCTCGGTCTGGATGACCTCGATGTCCGCAATCGGATCGACCTTGCCATTGACGTGGATGACGTTCGGGTCTTCAAAGCAGCGAACCACGTTCACGATCGCGTCCGTTTCGCGGATGTGCGACAGGAACTGGTTGCCCAGACCTTCGCCCTTGCTGGCACCGGCGACGAGACCGGCGATGTCGACAAACTCCACCACTGCAGGCAGCACGCGCTCGGGCTTGACGATTTCCGCGAGCGCAGCGAGGCGCGGGTCCGGCAGTTCCACGATGCCGACGTTGGGCTCGATGGTGCAGAACGGGTAGTTCTCGGCGGCGATGCCGGCTTTGGTCAGGGCATTGAAGAGCGTGGACTTGCCGACGTTGGGCAGGCCCACGATGCCGCATTTCAGGCTCATGGCAGGACTTTCTGGTGGAGGCTGCGGCCCTTGGCGCGACCGCAAAACCTGCGATTTTAGTGGGGCGGTGTTGCCGGTGGCCTTGCGCGCCGCCGGAACGGACCGGCTGCCTACAATCGACGGATGCAAAGCGTGGATGTGTTGATCAAAGGTCGTGGTGCCGTGGGCAGTTGCCTGGCGCTGCGGCTGGCTGCACAGGGCCTTCGCGTCGGGCTCACGGGCGGCGAGGCGCCGCCGAGAGCCGACGATGTGCGCACCTACGCGCTCAACGCGGCTTCGGTCGCGCTGCTGCGTGATTTGAAAGTGTGGGATGCGCTGCCTGCCGACGCCGCGACGCCGGTCTTCGACATGGTGATCCATGGCGACGGTGAAGCCAAACGTGCGCCGGGGCGCTTGAGTTTTTCGGCGTGGCAGCAGGGGGTGCGCGAATTGGCGTACATCGTCGACGCTGGTGCGTTGGACGTGCAACTCGCCGCCGCTGTTCGCTTTTCTCCGCACATCCATCAGGTCGAGGCCAACGTGCCGGCCGATTTGGTGGCGGTGTGTGAGGGGCGCGACGCAGCGTCGCGCGAAGCCCTGGGAGTGCGTGTCGATGCCCGCAGTTATGGCCACAGCGCTGTGGCGGCCCGCCTCACAGCCGACCGACCGCATCAGGGCGTGGCGCGGCAATGGTTCGGCCCCTCGGGCGATGTGCTGGCTTTGTTGCCCTTTGACCGCCCCCAGGCCGGGCAGTCGTACGGCTTGGTGTGGTCGTGCCCGCAGGAGCGCGCCCAGCACTTGATGGCACTGAGCCCAACGGAATTCGAGGCGGCGCTGCAGCAGACTGCAGGCGCCACGCCCGGCCAGTTGCAGTTGGCCAGCGAGCGTGCGAGTTGGCCGCTGACGTTGGCCCGGGCCGATGCCGTCAGCGGCGCGGGCTGGGTGCTGCTGGGCGATGCGGCCCACGTGGTCCACCCGCTGGCCGGCCAAGGCCTGAACCTGGGCCTGGGGGACGTTATTGCACTGGCCGCCGTGCTGGCCGAGAAAGAGGCTTGGCGGCCGTTGGGCGACGAGCGCCTGCTGCGCCGCTATGCCCGCGCCCGCCTGGCCCCGACGTTGGCGATGGGCGAGCTGACCGACGCCTTGCAGCGCAGCTTCGCCCATCCGTCGCAAGCCATGCGCATGCTGCGCAATCAAGGGCTCAATGCCCTGGACCATCTGCCCCCCTTGAAGCGTTGGCTCACCCAGCGCGCCCTGGGCCACTGAACCTTCCTGATCAGGACTCCTTCCGTGCTACTTCGTTCCACATTGCTGGCGGCCCTGGTGCTGGGCGCCACGGCGGCTCAGGCCAACGAGGCGGTCATCCGCAAGGCGATTGCCGAGCGCATGCCCAATGCGCCCAAGATCGATGAAGTGCGCCCAGCGGCCATGCCAGGCCTGTGGGAGCTGCGCATCGGCAACGAGATTCGCTACACCGATGCGACTGGCACCTACCTGCTGGAAGGCGAGCTGATCGACCTCAAGGCCAAGCGCAACCTCACGGAGGAGCGGGTCACGCAGTTGAACCGCGTCGATTTCGCCGCCCTGCCGTTCAAGGACGCGCTGATGTGGAAGAACGGCACGGGCAAGCGGCGCATTGCCGTGTTCGCGGACCCGAACTGCGGCTATTGCAAGCGCTTCGAGAAGGGGCTGCAGGAGCTGAAGGACGTGACCGTCTACACCTTCCTGATTCCCATCCTCGGCGGAGATTCCGCCGAGAAGAGCAAGGCCATCTGGTGCGCCAAAGACGGCGTGGGCACCTGGCTCAATTGGATGCTCAAGGGCGAGCAACCGCCCAAGGCACCGGCCGCTTGTGATGACGCCGCCATCGAGCGCAATCTGGCGCTGTCCCGCAAGATCCACGTCAACGGCACACCTGCCATCCTGCTGGAGGACGGCAACCGCATTCCGGGGGCCGTTGGCGCGGTCGAACTGGAGCGGCGCTTGCAGGCGCTCGGCGGCGGCAAGTCCTGACACCATGAGCCCGGACAACCGTCAACTCGTGCACCGGCTGGGGTATGCCGGCCTGCTGCCTTTCGGTTTCGGCGCTGCGCTCACGTGGCTGCTCGGCGGCTACAGCCCGGCGCAGCACGCGTTCGTTGTGGATGGCCTCTCGCGCTACGCGGCGGTGGTCATCTCCTTTCTCGGCGGCATTCATTGGGGCGTGGCGTTTGCCAAGGGCTTGCCGCACCGCGGTGCCTTGATCTGGGGCGTCAGTGCCAGTCTGCTGGGCTGGGTGGCGGCACTGATGCCTGCGTACGCCGGGTTGGCTTTGCATGGCGGGGTGTTGATCGCTTGCTATGTGATGGATCGCCGCCTGTACCCCGTGCTGGGTGTGGCTGAATGGCTGACGCTGCGGTTTCGCCTGACAGCGGTGGCGTCGCTCAGCTGCTTCCTCGCCGCAGCGGGCAGCTGATGAGCGCTGGGCCCCGGTATCGCATCGGGCTGCAGGCACCGGCGGCCCACCGCTTCCAGGTCACGCTGGACGTGCCCGCCCCGGTGGCGGGGCAGCGGGTCAGCTTGCCGGTCTGGATTCCTGGCAGCTACATGGTGCGGGAGTTCGCCAAGCATCTGCAGGACTTGCGCGCCCACCAGTCCGGTGCCGAATGCGCTTTGACGCAAGTCGACAAGGCCACCTGGCAGGTGGCCTGCGCGGCCGACGTGCCGCTGACCTTGACCTACACCGTTTACGCGTTCGACCCTTCCGTGCGTACCGCGTGGCTCGATGACGCCCGGGCGTTTTTCAATGCCAGCAGTCTCTGCCTGCGGGTGCTCGGGCAAGAACATCGTCCTCATCGCCTGACGCTGGCGGATGTCCCAGCCGGCTGGCGCGTGGCCACGGAAATGGCAGTGGATGGCGACGGCTACCTCGCTGCCGACTACGACGAGTTGGTCGATCACCCCTTCGAGCTGGGGGGCCACTGGCAGGGCGAATTCATCGCAGCCGGTGTGCCGCACCGGGTGGTGGTGGCCGGCGCCTGGCCCAGCTTCGACGGGGAGCGCTTGCTGGCGGACGTGCAGCGCATCTGCGAGGCGCAGGTGCAGTTCTGGGGCGAAGCGCCGTTCACACGCTACAGCTTCCTGCTCTGGGCGGTGGACGAGGGCCACGGCGGGCTGGAACACCGGGCCAGCACCGCCTTGATCTGCGCTCGGCGCGAATTGCCGACGAGCGCTGAACCCGCCGCACCCAGCGAAGGCTACCTGCGCCTGCTGGGTTTGTTCAGCCACGAGTACTTCCATGCGTGGAACGTCAAACGCCTGCGGCCGGCCGAGTTCGCGCGGTTCGACTACCAGCGCGAGAACCACACCGAACTGCTGTGGTTCTTCGAGGGCTTCACCAGCTATTACGACGAGCTGATGCTCCGCCGAGCGGGGCTGGTGGACACGCCCCGCTACCTGCAACTGCTGGCGGCCTCGGTGCAGTCAGTGCTGGCCAACCCGGGGCGCCGGGTGCAGGCGCTGGCGCAGGCCAGCTTTGAGGCCTGGACGAAGTACTACCGGCCCGACGAAAACAGCCCCAACGCCACGAGCAACTACTACGCCCAAGGCGCGCTGGTGGCCTTGTGCCTGGACTTGAGCCTGCGCGCGGCCGGGGCCAGTCTGGATGCCCTCATGCGCCGGCTTTGGCAGCAAACACCTGAGGGCTTGCTGACCGAAGCGGCAGTGCTCGCGGCGGTCGCGGACCTGGGCGGTGCCGACCTGGCCCGTCAGCTGCACGCGTGGGTGCATGACACCGGCGAGCTGCCCCTGCAGCCCTTGCTGGCCACGGCCGGCGTGGCCTGGCGCGATGGCGCACGGGCCACGATGGCCCAGCGCCTCGGGCTGCGCGTGCGCGAGAGCGCTTTGACCGGCATCACGGTCACGCATGTGTTGTCGGGCAGCGCGGCGGAACACGCTGGCGTGAATGCCCGCGACGAAATTTTGGGCGCCGACGGGTGGCGTCTGCGCCGCCTGGACGACCTGGCCGCCTTGCAGCCTGCGAGCGGTGCACCTGTTCGGCTGCTGCTGAGTCGGGACCAGCGCCTGGTGGAGCGCGTGCTGACCGTGCCGCCGGCCTCAGCGGCTGCGGGTGGGGTTGCGGCCGGCGTGACCCTGGTGGCCGATCGGCCCGATCCGGCCGGCTGGCCGGCGGCCTGAGCGGACATGCGCCGCGTGCGGCCTCCGGGCCTGCTCGTGTTGGCCGTGCTGGGCCTGCACCTGCTGGCCGGTCACGAGGTGCAGCGCATGCAGGACGGTTGGCGCCGGGACGACACACCGCCCATGCCGCCGCGTATGGCCATGGAATTCACGCAGGCGATGACGCTCAGCGCCCCCCGCCCGGCGGCGCGCGCGCCTGCGCCGCCACCGGCCCCGCCGGCTGTGAGCCCTGCCGCTGTGGCGCACGGAAACGTCCCGGCCGGTGACACCCCTGCGCCGGCTGCGTCAGCGCCCGACCGGGCCGCGTCGGAACCGGCCGCCGCGCGCACGCTTCCCGCGCCCACAGACGCGACCACCGAACCCGCCCTGCCCGTCGCGCCGCAGTCGGCGGCGTCTGCGGCCTCTGCGGCCGCGCCGGACGAGCCCGGGCCCGGGCCCGAGTGGCCGCTGTCCACCCGGCTCAGCTACCAGCTCACGGGGCATTACCGCGGGCCGGTCAGTGGCCAGGCCCAGGTGGAGTGGATGCGCAAGGGCAAGGACTACCAAGTGAGCCTGGACGTCAGCGTGGGGCCGGTGTCGCGCCGCATGCTGAGCCAGGGCACGCTGACCCCGCAGGGCATCGCGCCGCAGCGTTACGACGAGGAAACGCGCGTGCTGCTGCTGGACACGCGGCGCAGCACGGTGTTCTTCCTGGGCGCCGAGGTGCAGTTGGCCACCGGCGTGCGCGAGCGCGCGGCCTTCGGCGGGCAAGACGCTGCCAGCCAGTTCGTGCAGCTGACCTGGCTGTTCCTGACCGGCCGCGAGGTGCTGGAGCCGGGGCGGCTCGTGCAGTTCCCGCTGGTGCTGCCGCGCCGCCAATATGCGTGGCAGTACGAGGTGCTGGGCGAGGAACTGCTGCAAACGCCCATGGGGCCGCTGGCCACCTGGCACCTCAAGCCCACCCGCGTGGCCGTGAGCGGCGACCTGTCGGCCGACGTGTGGCTCGCGCCCGCCCTGCAATACCTGCCGGTGCGCCTGCTGATCCGGCAGGATGCCGACACCTTCATCGACCTCAACCTCCAAGCTGCGCCGCTGCAAGCCGCGCCAGAATCGTCCGACAACCCTTCCCGGAGATCCCGTCCATGACCTACGAATGCATCATCACGTCCGTCCACGGCGACGGCCCGCGCAAGACGGCGCTGATCACGCTGAACCGCCCCAAGGCGCTGAATGCGCTGAACGACCAACTCATGGACGAGATGGGCGAGGCCCTGCTGGCCTTCGATGCGGATGACAGCATCGGCTGCATCGTGCTGACCGGCTCTGAGCGGGCCTTTGCCGCGGGGGCCGACATCCCCACCATGCTGCCGCACACCTTCGCTTCAGCGTTCAAGAGCGGCCTGATCTCCAAGAACTGGGAAACCATCCTGCAGGTGCGCAAGCCAGTCATCGCGGCGGTGGCGGGTTTCGCACTGGGCGGGGGCTGCGAGCTGGCCATGATGTGCGACTTCATCATTGCGGCCGACACCGCCAAGTTCGGCCAGCCCGAGATCAAGCTGGGCATCGTGCCCGGTGCGGGTGGCACGCAGCGCCTGCCGCGCGCGGTGGGCAAGAGCAAGGCCATGGACCTGCTGCTGACCGCCCGCATGATGGCCGCCGCCGAGGCCGAGACCGCCGGCCTGGTGTCTCGCGTGGTGCCGGCCGACAAGCTGATGGAGGAAGCCCTGGCCGCCGCGGAAACCATCAACGGCTTCAGCGCGCCCTCGGTCATGCTGATCAAGGAACTCGTGAACCTGGCCTTCCAGGGCCCGTTGACCGACGGCGTGGCCGTGGAGCGCCGCTACTTCCACGCGCTGTTCGGCAGCCACGACCAGCGCGAAGGCATGGAGGCCTTCCTGGCCAAGCGAGCCCCGAACTTCGAGCACCGCTGATTGATTGTTTTTGTGGCGGTGCGGGCGGGTGGGGACTCAAACTATTTGCAAATCGTAAACAGTAAGTTCCCGCCACCCTAGTGTTTCTACCGAGATCGACTCCCTACAGTTCAGGCCATGGACACCGCGGTCGCGATGTCCGAAAGACCCCCACGCAGGACGTTCCTGCCCGTACTGAAGGAGCCCGTCATGAGCAAGCTGTCCACCGTCATCGCCGCCGCCCTGTTGATCGCCGCCGGCGCCGCCTCGGCCCAAACCGCCTCGCCGACCCGCGAGCAAGTCATTGCCGACTTGGTGGCCGCCCGCAACAGCGGCGAACTGGCCGCCATCCAAGGCGAAAAGGGCGTTGAAGTGACCACGCCCGCCACGGCCAAGGCTGCGGCCGTCGCCACCGTGAAGCTGCCCCGCCAAGCCGTGCTGACCGTCAAGCCGACGGACGTGCGCGTTGACGAAAAGACCGCTGCCGCGCTGGCCGCTGACCATGGCGAGAACGCCGCCCGCGAACTCGGGGATTTCCCGGCCCCGAATGTGCGTCGCGCCTCGGCCCTGGCCGCTCGCTAAACACGCGAACGAAACAAAGCGGTTTCAAGTGAACGAAAGGCGACCCGAAAGGGTCGCTTTTTTGTTGCCTGCATTCCTAGAATCCGCCGCCCACCCAAACAACCGGGCCTTGGAGACACGATGGGAATGCAAAAGATGTGGGTGGCCGGCGCCTTGCTGGCTGCAACTTTGAAAGCGCTTGCGGCCGGGCCGGTGGTGGGTGTGAGCTGGTCCAACTTCCAGGAAGAGCGCTGGAAGACCGACGAGGCCGCCATCAAGGCCGAACTGGCCCGCTTGGGTGCGAGCTACGTGAGCGCGGATGCCGGAGGCTCGCCCGAGAAGCAGATCGGTGACGTCGAGTCGCTGCTGGCCAAGGGCGCCAAGGTGCTCATCATCCTGGCCATGGACAAGGACGCCATCGTCCCTGCGCTGAACAAGGCCAAGGCCCGCAAGGTGCCGGTGGTGGCCTATGACCGGCTCATCGAAGCGCCCGAGGTGTTCTACCTGACCTTCGACAACCGCGAGGTCGGCCGCCTGCAAGCCAAGGCCGTGCTGGCCGCCAAGCCGCAGGGCCGCTACGTGATGATCAAGGGCTCGCCCAGCGACCCGAATGCCGACTTCCTGCGCGCCGGCCAGCAGGACGCCCTGGCCGATGTGGTGAAGAAGGGCGACGTGAAGATCGTGGCCGAGGAATACACCGACGGCTGGAAGCCCGAGGTTGCGCAAAAGAACATGGAGCAGATCCTCACCAAGCTCAAGGGTGGGGTGGACGCC
This sequence comes from Pelomonas baiyunensis, assembly GCF_043555935.1. NCBI lineage: Bacteria > Pseudomonadati > Pseudomonadota > Betaproteobacteria > Burkholderiales > Sphaerotilaceae > Roseateles > Pelomonas baiyunensis. The sequence goes on from NZ_JBIGIB010000006.1 coordinate 9,044, forward strand.
GTGGTGGCCAGCAACGACGGCACGGCAGGCGGCGCCATTGCGGCACTCGCCGGCAAGGGCATCAAGGGCGTGCCGGTCAGCGGCCAGGACGCCGACCACGCCGCGCTGAACCGCATTGCGCTCGGCACGCAGACCGTGTCCGTCTGGAAGGACTCGCGCGCGCTGGGCAAGGAAGCCGCCGCGGCCGCGGTGCAGCTGGCCGCGGGCCAGAAGGTGCCGGGTGCGGCGCCCTGGGCGGGCGGTGAACGCAAGGTCAGCCTGCAGGCCAAGTTCCTGGCGCCCGTGGCCATCACGCAAGCCAACCTGGGCGACGTGATCAGCGCCGGCTGGGTGCCCAAGGCCGTGGTCTGCAAGGGCGTGGACGCCGCCAAGGCCCCGGCCGCCTGCAAGTAAGGACCGCGATGAACGCCCAGACCCAGCGGCTCGCCGTGATGGCGGCCGTGCTGGTGGCCATTGCCATCGGCTTTCATGTGCTCACCGGCAGCTTCCTGACGGCGGAGAACCTCTACAACATCGCGCAGCAGACGGCGGTGGTCGGCATCGTCGCCAGCGGCATGGCCCTGATCATCGTGGCGCGCCAGATCGACCTCGCCGTGGGCTCGCTGCTCGGCGCCGTGGGCGTGCTGATGGCCTGGCTGCAATACACGCAGGGCTGGTCGGTCATCGCCTCGCTGTTCGCGGGCCTGGGCCTGGCGCTGGCCGTGGGGCTGTTCCAGGGCTGGCTGTCGGCAGTCATCGGCATTCCGTCCTTCGTCGTCACGCTGGGCGGGCTGGTGTCGCTGCGCGGCGCGGCCTTCCTGATTGCCGACGGCAAGACCCAACCCGTCACCGAGCCCTGGCTGCTGGCCTTGGGTGGCGGGCTGGACGGCTCGCTGGGTGAGCAGGGCAGCTGGCTGCTGGGCGTTGCCCTGATTGCGCTGATGTGGGGCTGGCAGGCGGTGCAACGCCGGGCGCTGGCGCGCGCCGGTGGCGAGGCGGGCAACGCCCAGCATGCGTTGCTGAAGGCCGGCCTGTCAGCGCTGGCGGTGCTGGTCACCGTGGCTGTGTTCAATGCCTACAAGATCGAAGGCCAGGAGCAGGGCCAAGGTTTGCCGCTGCCACTGGTGATCTGGGTGGCCGTCGTGCTGCTGCTGGGCTTCGTGGCCAAGCACACGCGCTTCGGCCGCTACGTCTACGCCATCGGCGGCAACCCCGATGCGGCGCGGCTGGCGGGCATTCCGGTGCGGCGCGTGATGATCCAGTTGAACCTGCTGTTGGCAGCCCTGGTCGCCCTGGCCGCCGTCGTCGCGATGGCGCGCCTGAATGCCGGCACGAACTCGATGGGCACGGGCATGGAGCTCACCGTCATCGCCGCAGCCGTCATCGGCGGCGTGAGCCTGGCCGGCGGCGCCGGCAGCGTGGGCGGCACGGTGCTGGGGGCCCTCATCATCCAGAGCATCGACTCGGGCCTGCTGCTGACCGATGTGTCCATCGGCTGGCGCATGGTGGTGCTGGGCCAGGTGCTGGTTGCGGCCGTGGTGTTCGATCGCGTGGTGCAGAAATGACGGCTCTTCTCGAAGTGCGCGGTGCGCGCAAATCGTTCGGCGGTGTGCACGCGGTCGATGGCGTGTCCCTGAGCCTGGCGCCCGGTGAAGTGCTGGCCGTGCTGGGCCACAACGGCGCGGGCAAATCCACGTTGATGCAGATGCTGGCCGGCGCGCTGCCGTTCGATGGCGGCGAGCTGCTGCTGAACGGCCAGCCGGTGAAGTTCGCGAGCCCGGCCGATTCCCGCGCCGCCGGCATCGAGACCATCCACCAGAAGCTGGCGCTGGCCGACAACCTGGATTCGGTCGCCAACCTCTTCCTCGGCCGCGAGCTGCGCACCCGCTTCGGCCTGCTGGACGACGCCGCCATGCGCGCGGCCGCCGTGCCGCTGTTCGCGCGGCTCAACCCCAACTTCAAGAACATTGCCGACCCGGTGCAGTCGCTCTCCGGCGGCCAGCGTCAGGTGGTGGCGATTGCGCGGGCGCTGCAGTTCAAGGCCCGCGTGCTCATCATGGACGAGCCCTGCGCGGCGCTGGGGCCGAGCGAAACCGCCATGGTGCACGACCTGATCCGCCGCCTCGCGGCCGAGGGCGTGGGCATCCTGCTCGTCACCCACGACATGCCGGACGTGTTCGCCCTGTCGAACCGGCTGATGGTGATGAAAAACGGCCGCCTGGTCGGGGTGACGCAGACGGCCGCGGTGACCGAGGACGAAGTGCTGGCGATGATCATCGCGGGCAAGCCGGCTGCGGCCTGCCTGCCCGCTTGATCAGGCCTCCCGCCGCAGTGCGGGGAACAGGATCACGTCGCGGATCGACGGGCTGTCGGTGATCAGCATCATCAGCCGGTCGATGCCGATGCCGCAGCCGCCGGTCGGGGGCATGCCGTACTCCAGCGCGCGAATGAAGTCGGCGTCGAAGAACATCGCTTCCTCGTCGCCGGCGTCCTTGTTGGCCACCTGAGCCTGGAAGCGCGCGGCCTGGTCTTCCGCGTCGTTCAGCTCCGAGAAGCCGTTCGCGTACTCGCGGCCGGTGATGAAGAGCTCGAAGCGCTCGGTGATCTTGGGGTTGGCGTCCGACGCGCGGGCCAGGGGCGACACCTCGACGGGGTAGTCGATGATGAAGGTCGGCTCCCACAGCTTTTCTTCCACCACCGCCTCGAACAGGCCGAACTGCAGCTCAGCCAGGCTCCAGCGGGCGGGAGCGTCTTCACCGGCCGCCACGATCTTGGCGCGCAGCACGTCGGGGTTGTCAGCCTCAGCTTCGGTCAGGCCCGCGTAGCGGATCAGCGAGTCCCGCACCGAGACGCGGGCGAAGGGCTTGTCCAAAGCGACGGGCTTGCCGGCGTAGGTCAGCGCGGCGCTGCCGGTGGCGGCAATCGCGGCGTGGCGCAGCACGGCCTCGGTGAAGTCCATCTGGTCGTGATGCGTCCAGTAGGCCGCATAGAACTCCATCATCGTGAACTCGGGGTTGTGCCGGACCGAGATGCCTTCGTTGCGGAAGTTGCGGTTGATCTCGAACACACGCTCGAAGCCGCCCACCACCAGGCGCTTGAGGTAGAGCTCCGGCGCGATGCGCAGGTACATCTCCTGGTCCAGCGCGTTGTGGTGGGTGATGAAGGGCTTGGCATTCGCGCCGCCCGGGATGGGGTGGAGCATCGGCGTCTCCACTTCCAGGAAGCCGTGGTCCACCATGAAGCTGCGAATGGCCGACACCGCCTTGGAGCGCGCGGTGAAGCGCTTGCGGGCGTCTTCGTCGGTGATGAGGTCGACGTAGCGCTGGCGGTACTTCTGCTCCTGGTCGGTCATGCCGTGGAACTTGTCCGGCAGCGGGCGCAGGCTCTTGGTCAGCAGGCGCAGCGTCGTCACGACGACGGACAGCTCACCCGTCTTGGTGCGCATCAGCGTGCCTTCGGCGCCCAGGATGTCGCCCAGGTCCCAGTGCTTGAAGGCGTCGTAAACCTCGGCGCCGACGTTGTCGATGGTCACGCGCAGCTGGATGCGGCCGGTGGCGTCCTGGAGCGTGCAAAAGCTCGCCTTGCCCATCATGCGCTTGAGCATCATGCGACCGGCCACGCTGACCTTGATCGCCTGAGGCTCCAGCTCCTCATTCGGCACCTGCCCGTACTGCGCCTGCAGCGGCTCAGCGCGGTGCTGCGGCTTGAAATCGTTGGGGAAGGGCACCGGCGTGGCGGCCCGCAAAGCGGCCAGTTTGCTGCGGCGCTCGGCGATCAGTTGGTTGTCATCTGCCTGAGCGGGGAGGGCGGGGGTGGGAGTGGCTTGATTCATTGCGGGCCTTAGTCGAACCAGCGATTTTAGAATCGCGCGCCCCCTATGAGCCTGACGCGCGCCACCTTCACCTTGCTTGCCGGCAGCGCGCTGGCGCAAACGCTCCCCCTATTGCTCGGGCCGTGGATCGCCCGGCTGTACACGCCGGACGAGTACGGGCAGTTCTCTCTGGTCTGGACGGTGGCCAGCAATCTGGCCGTGGTGGGCTGTGCGCGTTACGAGTTTGCACTGGCGCTGGAGACGGAGGAGTCCGGGGCGGCGACGCTGCTGTCGCTTTGCCTGCGGGTGTGGCTGGCGGTGGTCGCTGCAGCCGTATTGATGGGGGCGGTGTGGATGCTGTGGGCCAACTTGGCCCTAGCGGCCTGGCTTCCGTTGGCCGTGGCGGCCGCTTCGGCCAGCCAGGCTCTGGGTCAATGGGCCGCGCGGGCCGGTCGTTTTGGGGCATTGGCTTGGGCGCGTTTCGTGCAGTGGGGCGGGGCGGCCGTGGCGCAGGTCGGGTTGGGATTGATGCAGGCAGGGCCTTGGGGGTTGCTCGCCGGCGCCACGCTGGGAGCCGCCGCTGCGGCCCTGATTCAGGCGCGCCCCGCCCCAACGGGCGGCTGGCGTGGGCTTCTGGGGGAACACGCGTGGCGGGAGTCCGCCCGGCAGCACAAGGACTTTCCGCTCCTCAACACCCCGCATGCGTTTGCAGGCGCTTTGCAAGACACCCTGACCTTGGCCCTGCTCACTGCGTGGCTGGGTGGCGCCGAGGCGGGTGCCTGGGCGCTGGCCCTTCGTTACTTGAAGGCGCCTGCTTCGCTGGTGGGCGGTGCGGTGTCTCAGGTGCTGTACCCGCAGCTGACACGCAGCACATGCGCGGGTCAATCCCGCACGTTGGTGCAGCGCCACTTGATGCTGCTGGCCGCGCTGGCCCTGCCTTTGATGGCCGTTCTCTTGGCGGGTGGGCCCTGGTTGTTTGGATTGGCGTTCGGTCCAGAATGGGCCGCGGCAGGCGAGTTGGCCCGGTCGCTTGCGCCGTATGTCGCTTTTCACTTCATCGCGTCGCCGCTGTCGGTGGTGCCGCTGGCCTGGGGCTGCCAGGCGTGGGCCTTGAAGTTGGCCGCGGTGGGCCAGTTTGTGTTCTTGGCCGGGCTCGGGGTTGGATTGGCGCTTGGGGGGCTGGTGGGCGCGGGTTGGGGCGTGTCGGCGGTCACCTCGTGCTACTTTGGCTACTTTTTTTGGGGCTTGCTGCAGCGTGCTCCTGTGATCGAGGAGAAACGGTGAAGGCAAGCCTGACCCGGCGCATGTGGCAGCCGATGAAGCAACTGATTTCGCGCCTGTGGGGGCCGCGGATGGTTGGGGGCTTTGTGAGGGGCGACGGAGAGTTCTTGCCTCACACCCGCGTCAGCAACAGCGCCGTTGTGTTTGCCCGTGATCGGCTGAATGTGGGCGACCATGTCTTCATTGGCCATTTCAGCGTGCTCGATGCCACCTACGGCCTGCGGATCGGCGAAGGTTGCCAAATCGGCTTCTTTACAGGCGTGTTCACACACTCCAGCCATGCTGCCATTCGGCTGTACGGACGGGCGTACGTGCAGGTGCCGGAGAAGCAGGCGTACTTCACCGCACCCGTTGAGCTAGGACCGTATTGCTTCGTGGGTGCACACGCCACGCTGTTGCCGGGAACGCGACTGGGAAAGGGGTGTCTCGTGTCCGCCTACAGTCTCGTGCAAGGTGAATTCCCGGACTACGCCATCGTGGCTGGCCAGCCCGCCCGCGTTGTCGGCGATACGCGAAAAAAGGATGCCCAGTTGCTGCGGCAGCACCCGGAACTTGCGGTCCACTACCAAGCTTGGGCGGGAGAGTTGCCTTGATGCGACCAACGTTGACGGGTGGCCTCAAGCTCGTGCTGATTGGCGACGGGGAAAGCCCTCACCTCCTGAAATGGGCCCGAGCTCTGCAACCACGCGTGCAACTGCACGCCATCTCGTCCCGGGGCTTTTTGCCCGAATTTCACCAACTGCTGCCCGATGCCCGTCGCCTGGCGCTGAACACCGCACCCGAGCATGGCGGCGGCAACATCGCCTTGGTCAAGCAGTTGCCGAAGGTGGGTGCGTGGCTCGCGGATGCCGACGCCGACTGGCTGCATGCCCACTACCTCACCTCCCATGGCACGCTGGCCTGGGCGGCGAAGCTGGGTTGGCGGCTGCGGGCGCAGATTGCCGGCTCGGCTTGGGGCAGCGACATTCTTGTCACACCCAATCGGGGCGCCAGCTGGAAGTGGCTGACGAAGAAGGCTTTGCGAAGTTGCGCCATCACCACCTCCGACTCGCTCCACATGGCCGATCGGATGCGTGAGCTCGGCGCAGGCGAGGTCATGACCTTCCCGTTTGGCTTGGAGGCTTTGCCCAAGCAGAACGTGACCAAGCAACCGTGGTTGTGCTTTGCCAACCGGGGCCTGGAGTCGATTTATCGTCCTGAACGGGTCATCGAGGCGTTCGCGCGGATTGTTGCGATGCACCCGGACGCTCGGCTGGTGGTGGCCAACGACGGATCGCTGCGCGCTGCGGTGGAAAGACTCGTTGCCGCGCGCGGCCTGGCCGACAAAGTCTGTTTCGTCGGCCGGCTGGATGCCCAGGCGCAAGCGGCGCACTATGCCCGCTCGACCTGGTTCTTGAGCCTGCCCGAGAGCGACTCGGTGTCTGTCTCCGTGCTGGAGGCCATGGCGCATGGATGCGTGCCGCTGCTGTCCGAACTGCCGGCCAACCGCGAACTGATCGGCCAACTTGAGGATCATGAAGCGCGCGGCTTGATCGTTGATTCGCTGGACGACCTGCCGACCCGCATGGCAGCGCTGGATGCGGCGCGGCTGGGTGCGTCCAACCGCCAATGGGTGGCAGCCCATGGTCTTTTCGAGCCTCACGTGCAGCGGTTCCTCACGCGCCTGAAGGAACTCACGCCCACATGAGACTCCTCCTCATCAACCACTACGCCGGCTCCCCCGCCCATGGCATGGAGTTCCGTCCGTACTACCTCGCCCGCGAGTGGGTGAGGGCGGGGCATGAGGTGACCATCGTGGCGGCCAGTTACTCGCACGTGCGGGCCGTGCAGCCGCAGATGTCGGGTCTGCCGCGCGAAGAGTTCATCGACGGCATTCGTTACCGCTGGCTGCCCACGCCGCACTACGCCGGCAACGGCATCGGTCGGCTGCGCAACATCCTGTCGTTCCTGCGGCAACTGCGGGCTGACGCCTGGCGCTTGACGCGTGAGTTCCGGCCGGATGCGGTCATTGCCTCCAGCACCTATCCGATGGATGTCTGGGTGGCCAGGAAACTGGCCACGCTTGCGAAGGCCAAGCTGGTCTACGAAGTGCATGACCTTTGGCCGCTGTCGCTGATCGAGTTGTCGGGCATGTCGCCCCGGCATCCGTTCGCGCTGATGTGCGGCAAGGCGGAAGCCGACGCCTACCGGGACGCGGACCGTGTCGTTTCGATGCTGCCGTGCGTGCACGCGCACATGGCCTCGCGCGGGTTGGACCTGTCCAAGCTGCACATCGTGCCCAACGGCTTTGCACCGGAGGAGTGGCACGGCGAGTCTGCCCCGCTCGGCGCCACGCTGCAGGCACACCTGGACGCTGAGCGTGCGGCGGGCCGCGTGGTGGTGGGGTATGCCGGCTCCATGGGCCTGCCCAACGCGCTGGACGTGTTGCTGGACGCCGCAGCCCAGTTGAAGGACGCACTGTTGAGCTTCGTGCTCGTTGGCGGCGGGCATGAGGCCACGCGGCTGGCGGAGCGAGCCGCGGCCGAGGGGCTCCACCACGTGCGCTTTTTTGCACCCATCCCAAAGGCGCAGATCCCGACGTTGCTGCGTCACTTCGACATCGCCTACATCGGCTGGCAGCGCACGCCCATCTACCGCTTTGGCATTGCGCCGAACAAGTTGATCGACTACCTGATGGCCGAGCGCGCGGTGCTGCATTCGGTGGAGGCCGGCAACGACCCCGTGGCCGAGGCCGGCGCCGGCTTGACCGTGCCGCCCGAAGACCCCACCGCGGTGGCGCAGGGCCTGCGCCAACTGGCCGCGCTGACCCCACAGCAGCGCGCTGCCATGGGCGCGCAAGGGCGGGCCTACGCCGAGTCGCGCCACGCGTACCCGGTGCTGGCGCAACGCTTCATCGAGGCCCTGTCATGACCGAGTTGGACCAGATCGCCCAGCGCTACGCGCGCCGTGACGCGGGCGACCGCTACAGCCTGCTGCGCCCCGAGGTGTGGCAGATGTGGCAGGAGCGCCAGCGTGCACTGCTGCGCTTGCTGGCGCAGCGCCCTGGTCGGCCGGAGGACTGGCGGGCCACCGAGGTGGGCTGCGGCGCGGGCGGCAACCTGCTGGACCTACTGCGGCTGGGCTTGCAGCCCGCGCACCTGACCGGCATCGAGCTGCTGCCCGAGCGTCTGTCTGCCGCCCGCGCGGCGCTGCCCGAGGGCGTGCGGCTGCTGGCGGGCGACGCGTCCGCTGCGCCGGTGGCCGATGGCAGCCAAGACCTGGTGCTGCAGTCCACCGTGTTCTCGTCCATCCTGGACGACGCGCTGCAAGAGCGCGTGGCCGAGGCCATGTGGCGCTGGCTCAAGCCAGGTGGCGCCGTGGTCTGGTACGACTTCACCTTCAACAACCCCCGCAACCCGGATGTGCGCGGCGTGCCGCTGGCGCGGGTGCGGCAGCTCTTTCCTGCCGGCCACTTCACAGCGCGGCGCGTCACGCTCGCGCCCCCGCTGGCCCGCGCGCTGCCCCTGGCCTACGGCCTGCTGAACCTGGTGCCCTGGCTGCGCACCCACCGCCTGGTGCTGATCACCAAGCCCTGATCCCGGAAAATCTGCCCGATGACTGCCCTGCCGTTCCTGCCCTTTGCCCTGCCCGAAATCGGCGACGACGAAATCGCCGAGGTGGTGGACACGCTCAAATCCGGCTGGGTGACCACCGGCCCCAAGGCCAAACGCTTCGAGCAGGCCTTCGCCGAGTTCCTGGGGCAAAACGCTGAGGACAGCCAGCTGCAGTGCATCGCCGTCAACTCCGCCACGGCGGGTCTGCACCTCGCGCTGGAGGCCATCGGCATCGGCCCGGGTGACGAGGTCATCACCACCACGCACACGTTCACGGCCACCGCCGAAGTGGTGCGTTATCTCGGCGCGGATGTGAAGCTGGTGGACGTGGACCCGGCCACGCTGAACATCGACATCGCGGCCATCGAGGCGGCCATCACGCCGCGCACGAAAGCGATCCTGCCGGTGCACTACGCGGGGCTGGCGGCGGACATGCTGGCCATCCTGGACATCGCCCGCCGCCACGGCCTGCGCGTGGTGGAAGACGCGGCCCACGCGCTGCCGACCACGTTGGAGAAGGAACTCATTGGCACGCTGGGCAGCGACGCCACGGTGTTCAGCTTCTACGCCAACAAGACCATGACCACGGGCGAAGGCGGCATGCTCGTCACCCGCAACCCCGAGCTGGCCAAGCGGGCCCGCGTGATGCGGCTGCACGGCATGAACCGCGACGCCTTCGACCGCTTCACCGCCAAGGTGCCCAGCTGGTATTACGAGATCGTGGCGCCAGGCTTCAAGTACAACCTGACGGACCTCGCCGCCGCGTTGGGCCTGCACCAGCTCAAGCGCCTGCCGGCCTTCCAGAAGCGCCGCGAGCAGATCGCCACGCGCTACCACGAGGCCTTTGCCGATCTGCCGGTCATCCTGCCGCCGGACGCGCCGGAGGGGGACGTGCACTCGTGGCACCTCTACGTGCTGCGGCTGGCGGAGGACGCCGGCATCAGCCGCGACGAATTCATCGAAGGCATGTTCGCCGCCGGCATCGGCTGCAGCGTGCATTACGTGCCCCTGCACCTGCACCCGTACTGGCGCGACCGCTACGGCCTCACGCCCGAGCAGTTCCCGCAGGCGCAGAAGGTCTTCGAGCACACGGTCAGCCTGCCGCTGTACACGGCCATGAGCGACGCGGACGTGGAGCGGGTCATCTCCGCCGTGCGCGGCTTGCTGGGCTGATCGCCTTGCCCAAACGGCTGTTCGACCTGATCGCCGCCGCCCTGGGTCTGGCGCTGCTGTGGCCGCTGCTGCTGTTGGCGGCGCTGTGGGTGAAGCTGGACTCGCCCGGCCCGGTGCTGTTTCGCCAGGTGCGGGTGGGGCGCTACGGCGTGCCGTTCACCATTCACAAGTTCCGCACCATGCGCACCGAGCCGGGGGCGGCCATCACGGTGGGGGCCGACCCGCGCATCACCCGCTCGGGCCAGGTGTTGCGGCAAACCAAGCTGGATGAACTGCCCCAACTCTGGGATGTGCTGCGCGGGGCGATGAGCCTGGTCGGCCCGCGGCCCGAGTTGCCTCGTTACGTGGCCCTGTACCCGGCAGACCTGCGCGAGCGCGTGCTGGCGGTGCGCCCAGGCATCACCGATCCAGCGTCGCTGGCCTTCAGCCACGAGGCCGAATTGCTGGCCGTGGCCGATGACCCCGAGCGCGAGTACCGCGAGGTCATCCTGCCGGCCAAGCTGCGCTTGTCGGCCGACTACGCGGCCCGTGCGAGCCTGGCCACCGATTTGCGGCTGATTTTCTCCACCCTCGCGCGCGTCGTGCGCGGCTGACAATCTCACCTCCATGAACTGGCAGTCGCTCGACACCTTCCTCACCCGCCTGCGCCCGCACCGCGAGCGCCTCGCGCTGGTGATGGACCTGGCCGCCGTGGCGCTGGCCTGGCAGGCCACCTACCTGTTCCGCCTGGGCTTTGAGCGCTGGTTCGAGGCGCGGCCTGTTTATGACGCCGCGGTGCTGGCCGGTTTGCTGGCGGTGTACGGCCTCGTGCTTTGGGGTCTGCGCGTGCCCAAAGGCATGTGGCGTTTCTCGGGCTTCGGCGAGGTCAAGCGCCTGGCGGCGGCCTGCGCCGTGGCGGGCCTGATCGGCGCTACATTGGTGCTCATGGCGCACCTTCGCGCCGTGCCGCGCGCCGTGCTGGCCTTGCACCCGCTCTTCACCTTGATGCTGCTGGCCATGATGCGCATGGGCTACCGCATGCTGTACGAGCACATGCGCAGCCGCATCAGCGGCAGCGCGCAGGAACAGCGGCGTGCCTTGGTGCTCGGGGCCGGTGACGCGGGCCGACTGCTGGTGGCCGGCATCCAGCACAGCCAGGGCTGGGTGGTGGTGGGCTTTCTGGACGACGACGCGACCAAGCTGGGCCAGCGTGTGGCCGGGGTGCCCGTGCTGGGGCCGTTGGCGGACGCCGGACGTTACGCCGGGCTGCACGGCGTCACGCACTTGATCGTGGCCATGCCGGCCGCGTCCACGGCCGAGCGGCGCCGGGCGCTGGATGTGGCGGGGGACACCGGTCTGCCGGTGCTGACCGTGCCCAGCAGCGTGGAGCTGCGGGCCGGGCGGCGCGTCAATGAGGTGCGCGACATCGAGCCTGAAGACCTGTTGGGCCGGGCGCCGGTGCAACTGGACGAAGCCGGCATTGTCGACTGCATCAACGGCCGCGTGGTGATGGTGACCGGGGCGGGGGGCAGTATCGGCAGCGAGCTGTGCCGGCAGATTGCTCGTTATGGCCCCAGCACCCTGGTGCTGTATGAGCTGAGCGAGTTCGCGCTGTACGCGGTGGAGCAGGCCCTGGCGGAGGCCTTCCCGCACCTGACACTGGTTTGCGTGATCGGCGATGTGAAAGACCTGCCGCACCTGCGCGCGTGTGCCTTGGAGCATCGGCCGCAGCTGATGTTCCATGCGGCCGCGTTCAAGCACGTGCCCTTGATGGAGGCGTCGGCCAACGCCGGCGCCTGCATCCGCAACAACACTCTGGGCACTTACCACGCAGCCCTGGCCGCGGCCGAGGCGGGTGCCGAGCGGTTCGTGCTCATCAGCACCGACAAGGCGGTCAACCCCACCAACGTGATGGGCGCCACCAAGCGCGCGGCCGAGATGGCGTTGCTGGCCTTGTCCAAGCAGCATCCGGGCACGCGCTTCATGGCGGTGCGCTTCGGCAACGTGCTGGGCTCCAGCGGCAGCGTGATCCCGAAGTTCAAGGAGCAGATCGCCCGCGGCGGGCCGGTCACGGTCACGCACCCGGACATCATTCGCTACTTCATGACCATTCCGGAAGCCGCTCGGTTGGTGATCCAGGCCGCCGTGATCGGCGAGAGCGGCCAGGTGCTGGTGCTGGACATGGGCGAACCGGTGCGCATTGCCGATCTGGCCCGCGAGCTGATCCGCATGAGCGGCCACACGCTGGACGACATCCGCATCGAATTCACGGGCCTGCGCCCGGGCGAGAAGCTCTACGAAGAGTTGCTGGCCGACCAGGAAACCAGCCTGCCCACCGCTTGTGCCGGCGTGCGCATCGCGCGCTTGGCCGACCGTGGCGCCGGCGAGCAGGTGCTGCGCGATTTGCAGCACCTGGATGTGGCCCGCCCGCGCGCCTTGCTGGGTGCGTGGCTGGGCGCCGAATTTCATGCCCCTTGGACGGACGTTTGATCATGTTTGTGGTTCCCACTGAGACTTCTCCTTCGCCGCGCGCGCCGCAGCCTGCCCAACGGGGGGGCGCTCGCCAGGCACTGCTGGCGCTGAGCCTGTCGACCTTGGTAGCGCTGGCGGCTGTCGGCGCGTCCAGCCCCGCAGCAGCGGCGCCGGTCTCTGACAACCTGGCCGTCATCGCGCTGGCGGGCAAACCCAGTGAATGGTTGGTGGCGTCGGACGAAGCCTGGAAAGCTCCTTTGGCCGCGGCGCGCCCGTTGATGGACGCGCGACGGGCCAACTGGGCCACGCTGAAGCCGGCCGAGCAAATTGAGTGGCACATCCATTCGGCCGTGCTCGCCCAGGCCGAGGGGCGGTGGAAAGACGTGCTGGCTTCAGTCGACGCCGCACGCGCTTTGCAGCCCAGCCCGGCAGGGCGCCAGACGGCAGGCCTGCTCAACGAACTGCTGGCCCGCCAGGCCTTGGCGCGGGGCGATGAAGCCGCGTTGCGCCAGCTCACGCGAGACACCGTGCTGGCGATGAACTGGAGCGAGGTCGAGCCGGCCATTCAGAGCATCCGCCAGGCGCTGTCGACGATGGAACGGCAGGGCGTTCAGAACTATGTGGAAAGCCGGATGGACCTCACCGTGGGCATCACCAAGGGGCAGGTCACCGTGCCTTTCCTGATGCAGCTGTTGGGTGCGCGCTTCCAGGTCCAGCAGGTGCTGCCGCACCGGGCGGCCTTGATGCTGGGCCTGGACGATGCGCTGCGCCAACGGGCGGCTGCGCCGACGCCGGCCACCGCACCGGCGCCGGCTGCGTCCAGCGCCAGCTGATGGTCTGACGTTCGGCGATCGACGGTTTGCCGCGGGCCGCACCGCTTCAGCGGCGTTGCAGCAGCGGTTGCGCCAGGTGTTGAGCCAGCCTTTGCGCGTGTTGGCGCAATTCGGGCACGGCGGTCGCTTCCCAGTGGGCAGCGCGCAGCGCCGGGCCCAGGCACCACAGCCGGCTTTGCACGTGGCCGTCGGCATGCAGCATGCGGCCCTCGGCATCCACGGCCGGGCCCAAGCCGTTGGCGTGTGGGCGGTACCAGCCGGCTTGCAGCCCCTGTTGACGTAGCTTTGCGGCGGGGGCGCAGCGCTGTGGCGCGGGGCCGGTGCAGTTCACGATGGCACCGGCCACAGCTTCCTGTCGGGTGCCGTCGCGGCGCTGCAGTTGCAGCTGCCAGCTGCCAGCGCTCAACGGCGCCCAGTCGACGAGTCGCCCGGCGATGACCTGCAGCCGTTGCGTTCGCCGGGCTTCAGCCACTTGAGCGGCCACCTCCGGCGCGGCACGGTGGCGGTGACTGTCCCATGCCGCGGTGCCGTGGCGGACGGCACGGCGCTGCTCCTGCACTGGCAGTTGGTGCCACAGTCGCGGCGTGTGCCGACGCAGGTCCGCCATCACGTCCCGCCAGTCGAGCCCAGCCCCGCCTGCGGTGGCCGTGAGTTGGCGCAAACCACGCAGCAGTTGCCGTGCGGTGTGAGCATCGCCCAGGACCGTGTCCGGCAGAAAACCGCTGGGTGGCGGCGCGTCGTGCGGGCGGTGCGGCTGGGGCAGCCAGCCGTGGCGCGACAGCAGTGTCACCGGGGCGCTTTGGGCCGCGCCAGGGCGCCGCATCAGGCGCTGCCACACGTCCACGGCGGTCAGGCCGGACCCGATCAGGAGAACGGGCACCTGCACCGGCAGCGCGTCCAGCGCTTCGCCGCAACTCCAGGGGTCAGACCACCAACCGGAGGCCGACCACGCGCCCGGCGGCAGCCCGCGCGCTTCGTGTCCGGTGCACAGCACCACGTCATCCGCGGTGTGGGCCGCCGCGTCGGTGCGCACCTGCCAGCCTTCGGGGGTGGGTGCCAGTGCCTGCACGGTCGACCGGTGGTGTGTCAGTCGCAGGGCCGGCGTTGCCGCCAGCGCGGCATGCAGGGTCTGTGCGAGGTAGCGCCCGTAGGCCGCGCGCGGCGCGAAGTCAGCAGCACGGCCCCCGCGTTGCCGCCACCACTGTGCAAAGTCATCTTGGCGGGCCACGGTGGGGCCCATGCGGCCAGCGGGCACGTTGAGCAACGGGCCCCAGTCCCCACGTTCCCAGGGAGCGTAGGCCAACCCCTGACCCAGCGTGGCGGAGGGCTCGAACACGTCCACCGCCAACGCCCCGTCGTCCGGCCGCCACTGCTCGGCCAAGCTCAAGAGCAGCGCGACGGCGCTGTAGCCACCGCCAACCAACGCCAGGCGTCGCATGAATCAGGCCGCGGCCACCAGCAAGTTCAGCAACGCTTGCACCGCCGCTTCCACCGAGCACTGGCTGGTGTCGATGCGAAGGGCGGGCGTGATGGGCGCTTCGTAGGGGGCGTCGATACCGGTGAATTGGCGGATCTCGCCGCGCCGCGCCCGGGCGTACAAGCCCTTGGGGTCACGCGCTTCGGTCACGGCCAATGGAGCGTGGACGTGCACCTCCGCAAACTCGTCTGGGCCGAATCGCGCCGCGGCGGCCGCGCGCTCAGCGGCATAGGGCGAGATCAGCGCCACGATCACCCGCAAGCCGGCCTGTTGCATCAGCCGCGCCACTTCTGCGGTGCGGCGGATGTTCTCGACGCGGTCCTGCGGGCTGAACCCCAGGTCCGAGCACAGGCCCTGGCGCAGCACATCACCGTCCAGGATGGAGACGCGCTCACCAAGTGCCCGCAACTGCACCGCCAAGGCTTCGGCGAGGGTGCTCTTACCGGCGCCGGACAGGCCGGTGAGCCAGACGACTTTCAGGGGGGCGTTCACCGACTCAGGCGCTTTGCGCGGCGCGTGCTTGCACGGCCTGCAGCGTCTTGCGGAAGTGCACGATCTTTTCTTCGTCGGTCGACAGGCGCGCCACGTCGTGGATGGAGTACCGGCTGAATTCCATTTCGCGGCAGATGGCGTTGTCTTCCTCAAACACCGTCTTGTTGATCTCGGCGGACGAGTCGAAGAAGTGGTCGAGCGCGTTGGCTGGCAGGCCGGCGCGCAAGCTGCCCCGCAGCAAACGGCTGTAGAAGTGGGTGCGTTGCGGTTGATCGGACGGGAAGAAGTGCTGCAACGAGTAGGAGTACCCAAACGTCGAGGTCAGCATCGTGAACGGGAAGAGGTACATGCTCATGTAGCCCTCGAACCGCTCCGTTCCGGCAAAGAGTCGGGCAGTGCTCTTGAGTCGCTTGAGTACCGCTTCATCGCAGATTTGAAAGCGCGCGACGGAGTTGGCGCCGCTGTAGCTGTTCACCGGATCAGACAGGCGCAGCCGGTTCAGGCTGTCCTTGTGCACGAAGGGCGTGTGCAGCGAGTCCAGCGCGTTCTCGATGGCCAGCTTCCAGTCGCACTGGTAGGTGTACGCATTCCAGGCGTGACGGCCCTGAATCTCCATGGAGATGGCCGCCAGCGGGTTGAACAGGTCACCCAGTTGTTCGTCCAGGCTGTGCGCGGGTTGGGGCGATGCAAAGAGGAAGTCACCGCACCAGTCGATCTTCAGCGTGGACAGTGACAGCCCCGCCAGCTCGGCATCCTGGAACTTGTGACGACACGGGATGTGCAGCTCGCCGCCGTGGTGCGTCCAGCCGTGGTAGCGGCAGGTGATCGGCCCGTTGCCGTACTCGGTGTTGAAGAACTTGGCGCCGCGATGCGGGCAGAGGTTGTCGAACACCACCAGGTTGCCCTGGTCCGAGGCGACCACGACGTCCTGGTCCAGCCAGCGCAGCTTCAGGAAATCGCCCGGCTGGGGCAGTTCCGACGCGTGACACAGCAGGTGCCAGTACCGGTCGCGGAGAAAGGAGTTCATCGTCAGGAGCTTTGCTGGAGCGTGCGCGCGGGTTGACTGAAGACGGTGGCGCCCGGCTTCACCGAGCGCACCACGGTCGAGCCGGCGCCGATGCGTGCACCGTCACCGATGCGCACCTTGGGCAGGATGGAGGCGTGCGAGCCCACCAGCACCGCCGTGCCGATCTGCACCCAGCCGGTCAGGTCCACGTGGGCACAAATGACGCTGCCTTCGCCAATGGACACGTCGTGACCGGCACCCGAGTGGGTGTTGATGACGACGAAGTCGGACAGGCGGGTGTTGGCCGAGATGAGGCTGAAGGGATAGACGATCACGCCTTCCCCAATTTGCGCGTCCGGGGCCACCACGCTCATCGGATGGATGAAGGTGTGGAAGCGCGCGCCCCGCGCCCGCAGGTCGTGGGCGATGCGCAGGCGCGCGGTCGGATCGCCGATCGCGATCACCACTTCGTCATCGGCCTGCGGCGTGTACTGGGCGATGCCCGACAGCACCGGATAGGGGTAGCCAGGAAACACCGCGTCGCAGGGTTCGCGGGTGTCGTCCACCACGCCCCGAACGCGGATCTGGCCGCTTTGAATTTGCGGCGCCATCAGCGCCAGCAGTTCGCGCGCCATGCCGCCGGCGCCAACCAAGACGATTTGCTTCATGGAAACCTCACCTCACTGTGTAGCCGCCGTCCAGCACCAGCGACGTTCCCGTCATCCAGCGCCCGCCTTGGCCCATCAGGAACGTCACCGCGTTCGCCACGTCATCCGGCTGGCCAAAGCCCAGCAGGTGCTTGCTGCGGTAGGCCTCGATCGAATCGTCGTTCAGCGTGGTCAGCAGGCTGCTGTGCATGGGCGTCTCGATGGCGCCCGCACAGACGGCATTCACGCGGATGCCGCGCGGCGCGAATTCCACGGCCAGTGAACGGGTCATGCCGTCCATCGCCGCCTTGGCCGCCGAGTACAGGCTCATGCCGGTTTGGCCGCGCAAGCCCGCCACGGACGACATGAACACCAGCGAACCGCCGTCTTCCATGACGCCGCGCAGCGACATGGCCCGGGCAATGGCCAGCGCCGACTGCACGCTCGACGCAAAGACGTCATCGAACTGCTTGCGCTTGCACATCTTGATCGGCCGCACCATGCTCACACCGGCCGAATGGAAGGCACCGTGGAACGCACCGTGCGCCTTGGCGTCGGCTTGGATGGCTTCCGTGATGGTGTCGTCGCCGTTGAGGTCCAGGGGCAACAGGCCGTGGCCCGTGCCCGCCAGCGCGTCGAGCGTGGCTTGCAGGCGGGTGGCATCGCGTCCGGAGGCGCAGACGCGGGCGCCGCAAGCCGCCAACGCGATCGCCGTTTGCCGGCCGATGCCGGACGAGGCGCCGGTCACCAGCACCCGCTTGCCGGCCAGGTACTGTTCGTTGAACACCTGCATCAGACTTCCACCCAGCGGCACACCCGCATCTGTTGCAGCGACACGAGCGCGGCCGCCCATGAGTAGCCGACACCGAAGCCAGCCATCACCACGTCACCGGCCAGGGCCTGGCGGTCTTCCATGGTGCTCATCAGCAGCGGGATGGTGGCGCTGGAGGTGTTGCCAAAACGGTCGATGTTGAGCGGGAACTTCTCTGCGGGCAGCTTCAGCTTCTTGGCGATGTGCTTGAGCATGAACGCGTTCGCCTGGTGGAACAAGGCGGCGCCGATGTCGTTGACGGTTTTGCCTGCGCCTTCCAACACCGCATTCACCATCAGCGGCACGCTGCGGATGGTGAAGTTGAACACCTCGGGGCCGTTCATGTAGAGGTAGTCCGGGTGGCTCTCGGGCAGCGCAGGCGTGGTGCCGCAGGCGCCCCGGTAGGTGCTCTTCGGAATGATGAGGTTCATCTCGCCGCGCCCATCCGTGCCCAGTACGTAGGGCGTGGCCGGGGCGTTCGCGTCGTACTCCAACGCGGTCGCCGTGCCGGCATCGCCAAACAGCAGCGCCGTGGCCCGGTCGTCCGGGTTCACCAGCTTGGACGAGGTGTCGCCCGCCAGCAGCAGCACGCGCTTGACCGCATGGCCATCAATCAGCCGCGACGCCAGCCACAACCCGTACACGTAGCCCGAGCAGCCCAGGTTCACGTCGAACGCGGCACAGTGGGTGCCGAGTTGGAGGCGGCTTTGCAAGGCGCAGGCGGTCGCGGGCAAGCGGTAGTCGGGCGTTTGCGACACGAACACCAGCGCGTCGACCGAGTCCGCCTCCCAGCCCAGGTCGGCCAGGAGTTCACGCGCTGCTGCTTCGGCCAGGTCGGACGTCGTTTGGTTCTCGGCGGCCACCCGGCGGGCGCGCACCCCAGTCATCTTGCCGATTTCCTCGATCAACTCGGGGCTGAACCGGTCGGTCAGGTCCTGGTTGCGAACTTCGGTGCGTGGCGACGCGCTGACGACGCCCCGCAGAGCCACATGGTCCACCCGGACATGCTTTCCGGCGGGGGTGTTGAGCGGGTTCATTTCGGTTGGGCGGGTTGGATTGAGGTCACGGGCCGCGGTGCGGCGGCGGGTGGGCGCTCAGCGAGAACGGCCACCCGGCGGGGGCAATAGGGCGTCAGGCCTTCTTGGCTGCGTCCACGAGGGCTTCGATGTCCGCCACCGTCGCGCACTTGCCGAGCGACTGACCGTCCACCATCACGTTGAACACTTCATCGACCAGAGCCATGGTCGAGACCA
Organism: Pelomonas baiyunensis; assembly: GCF_043555935.1. NCBI lineage: Bacteria > Pseudomonadati > Pseudomonadota > Betaproteobacteria > Burkholderiales > Sphaerotilaceae > Roseateles > Pelomonas baiyunensis. The sequence goes on from NZ_JBIGIB010000006.1 coordinate 27,851, forward strand.
CGGCCAGGGAGTCCCAGGCGGCCTCGCCGCTGTGCAGGTCGAAGGCGGAATTGATCACCGCAGCATCCACTTCCAGGATTTCGGCCAAGCCTTCGTAAAACTCACTCATTCTTCATTCCTTCAAGGTTCAAAACACAGGCGGCCCACGAGAGGCCCACGCCAAACCCCACCAGCATCAGACGCCGGGGCTCGGCGAGCTCACCGGCGCACTTCATGGCGTGCAACGTGAGCGGGATTGTCGAAGACACGGTGTTGCCCACCGTTTCCACATGGATCGGCAACCGTTCCGGCGGCACTTTCAGCTTCTTGCGCAAGGCGTCCAGCATGAAGCGGTTGGCCTGGTGCAGCACGAAGTAGTCGATGTCTTCGCGTGTCAGGCCGGCCTTGGTCAGCGTGGCATCCACCGCCCGCGGAACTTCCCGCAGCGTGAAAGCCATCACTTCCGCGCCGTTCATGTAGAGGTGGTTTGCGCTCCGAACATTGTCGGACGCATCCCGCACTTCTTCGGCCGACTGCGCATCGCAGGGCCGGCGGAAGCCGCCTGCTGGCACGATCAACTGCTCGGCCCCGCTGCCGTCGGTGCCGAACACGAACGGGCCGATGGAAGGCTCACCTTGCTCTCGGGCCACCACCACCGAAGCGGTGGCGCCGTCGCCAAACAGCGTGCGCACGCTCTTGTCGAGCGGGTGGATGTATTTGGAATACGTGTCGGCCGTCAGCAGCAACACGCAACGCGCGGCACCGGTTTCGATCAGCCCCTTGGCCAGCGACAGGCAATACACGTAGCCTGAGCATCCCAGGTTCACGTCCAGCGCGCCTGCCGACGTTGGAATGCCCAGCCGGTGCTGGAGCACGCACGCGGTGGTGGGCAGAACGTAGTCAGGCGCCTGGGTGCACAGGATCACGAAGTCCACGTCCGATGCGCTCACCCGGCCCTGGGCAAAGAGTGCTTGGGCGGCACCAAAGGCCAGGTCGCCCGCGGTTTCGTCCTCTGCGGCAATCGCGCGCGTCTGGATGCCGGTCTTCTCGAAAATCTTGTCGGCCGACCACGCCGGGTACAGCGCCGCCAGGGCGTTGTTGTCCAGCCGGCCGGCGGGCAGGAACGTCGCGATGTCCAGGAGTGTGGCGTTCAAGGGCATGACAACCAGTTCGGTTTCGGTGCGGCAGCCTCGGACGCTAGCAGCGCAGGCTGCAGACGTCCGACGCGGCCGTTGATGTGCGTCAAATCTTCCTGAGATCGCGGGCGGCGTGCCAATCAGCCGCGGCCGCTTCGAATCGCGTCAATGACGCGCTGCTGGTCGCTCTCGGTCAGATTCGGGAAGATCGGCAGGCACAAAACCTGTTCCGCTGCGCGGTGCGCCACGGGCAGGTTCGACGGATTCGACGACGGCAGCGCGCGGTACATCGGGAAGCTGCTGATCAACGGGTAGAAGTAGCGCCGGGCGTTGATGCCGAACTCCTTCAGGTAGTGATACAGCCCGTCTCGCGTGCGACCGTACTCGGGCTTCACCAGGATGGGAAAGTACGAGTGGTTGTGACGCGTCGCGTTGCCCGGCGTCAGGCATTCGATGCCGGGCACATCGCGCAAGGCTTCGCGGTAGCGTGCGTCCACCGCGCCGCGCAGGCGGTGAATCTCGTCCACGTGCTTGAGCTGCAACAAGCCGATGGCGGCGTTGAGCTCGCTCATCTTGCCGTTGATGCCCGGGGCCACCACCGTGACCTCGTCCACGAAGCCGAAGTTCTTCAGGTGGTCGATGCGCTGCTTCGTCTTGGCATCCTGGCAGACGATGGCGCCGCCCTCGAAGGTGTTGAACACCTTGGTGGCGTGGAAGCTGAGGATGGACATGTCCCCATGGTTCAGCACGCTGCCGCAGTGGCACTGGATGCCGAAAGCGTGTGCGGCGTCGTAGATCACCTTCAGGTTGTAGCGGTCGGCGATCCGCTGGATCTCATCCACGTCGCACGGGTTGCCGTAGCAGTGCACCGGCATGATGGCCGTGGTTTGCGGCGTGATCGCAGCTTCGATCTTCTTCGGGTCCAGGTTCAGGTGCACCGGATCCACATCGACGAACACGGGCTTGATGCCGTTCCACAGCAGCGAATGCGCCGTGGCCACGAACGAATAGGGCGTTGTAATCACTTCCCCCGTGATCCGCAGCGCCTGCAAAGCCGTCACGAGGGCCAGCGTGCCATTGGAGAACAGCGAGATGTACGGCACGCCCAGGTGCTCGCACAGCGCGCGCTCCAACTGCTGGTGCATCGGGCCGCCGTTCGTCAGGAACTTGCTGTTCCAGATTTGCTCCAGCATCGGAATCACCTCCTCCAGCGGCGGGAGGAACGGCTCGGTGACGTACAGGGGTTTGGCGCTCATGTCGGGTGGGGTGTGCGTCAGGCGGGAATGTCTTGATGGGCGCGCAGCACGTGGGACGAGCTGGCCTGCAGCGCTTCGTGGTGGCGATAGATCCATTCCATCGACTCCACGAAGTCCGTTTCGTCGCCCGGCTTCTGCCACTCGAACATCTGCTTCTTGAGGTCGCTCATCTTAAGCAGGCTGACCAATTCCTCGCGGGCGGCGTCGTCATGGATCAAGCGCATCGCGGTGTCGAAGTAGGCTTGATCGTTGTCGCACACCAGCCATTCCGGCATGCCGGCCATGCGCAGCACATCGCGGTCGAAGATGCTCAGGGGCTCGTTGCCACGGTAGGCGACAGTCGGCACATGCACCAGGCAGGTGTCAACGGTGCTGTTCGTGTTGCCGAACGGGAATGCCGCCAGCGCCACGTGGCATTTCTCCAGCACCTGCAGGAAGCCGCCGTACGTGCGCGACGGTTCCAGCGTGAAGTGCCGGAAGCGGCGCTCAAACACCTGCTTCAGCCGGTCGTACATCACGCCAGATGCGGAGGCGAAGAAGTGGAAATGCACCGGTCGCGTGGCTTCGGCCTCAATCCGCTCGCACAGCGCCAGGAAGCGGGGCGACAGCTTCATCAGCGAGCTGTTCACGGCGAGGTGAATCCGCCCGTCATCGAACTTTTCGTGGCTCACTTGGTGGGCCATGACGTCTGGGTGCGCGTCGAAACGAGGCGTCACGCCGAGTTCCACCACCTTGCGGCCGAACTCCCACGCGAATTCGCCCACGCCAGGGGACACCAGCGCGTAGTCCATGGTGTCGCACATCGGCGGCGCCGGGTGGCCCAGCGACATGATCTGGATGGGCGCGAACCGCTGGTTGGCGACCATCTGCGTCCACTCCGACATGCCCAAGCTCGGGAAGTAAATGATGTCCGGCTCGATCTTCACCAGCCGTGCGCCCATTTCGTTGATGGCGAGCCCACGCTCGAACATCACGACTTCGTCGAACAAACTCCGCAGGTCTTCAGTGAAATAGCCTTGGGCCACCACGCACACCGTGTGGAACTTCGAGCGAAGCTGCTCCAGGCCCGAGCGATAGCAGCGGTCCATGGCGTGGCCGCTCTGCATCCGCTCGGCGGCGATCACCATGGTGGGGCGGTCAGCGTCTTTCCGGTAGGTCCTCGAGCGCGACTTCAAGCCCGTTTTCTGATTCAAGCGCTTCCACACCTCATTCATGCTCTGCTTGAGGGCATGCTTGCGCGGGTGATCGGCGTAGCTGCAGTGCATCCAGGCCGACGTCATGGCCTGGATGATGCCGGCCGTTGGCATCACCGATTCGATCAGCTTGCTGTTTTCAATCAGAAGCCCACGATTGCGTTCGCCACGTTCGTGGTGCACGAAAGGCGTGGTGATCCAGCCAATCATCAAGGGCAGCAACTGCTCGGGCGGCAGTTTCAGCACGCCTTGCGCGAGTTCTTCGGGCAGCGAGTCCAGTGAATAGAACAGCGAGAGCACGAACACCTGGTTGGCCAGCAGTTTGACGCTGCCGTCCGGGTTGCGCTGACCCAGATAGCGCAGCAGGTGGAAGGGGCCTTCGTAGCCGCTCAGTTCAAAGATGGCCTCCAGCATGTGCTTTCGGCCCACCAGGAACTCGATCTGTCCGAGCGTGATCTGGAAGTCTGGGCTGCACAGCAGGGCCGAGATCATGGCCGCGATCCGCGTGTAGGCAGCGCGGCGCTCTTCGGGCTTGGACGTGGGCGGCAGAATGCCGAACGGCACGCGGGACTCTGCAATTGATGCAAGCAATTGCAACAGCAGCCGCACCCCTTCTTGGGTCTGGCGTTGAAAGACGGCGCGTTCCAGCTGGTCGATCAACACGTCTACGGTCGGGGTGGCTTCAGAAGTCATCGCAGAAATTGAGTCAGCCAGCGCCAGAACGTGCTCGTTCTCGGGCGCTCGTCAGGCTGGTGCAGGTTGGCAGTGGTGCACTGCTGGGACAGTATGGAACCCGGCGGAACAAGGAGACCGACGGCCGTACTGCAGTTTACCGGGCGCGTTGAAACTCTCTCCGGGGCGGCGGGCGAGTGCTTGCTGACGCAAGATTGCAACAGCGCTAGGGAAATTCCTGACCTGTCGTGGCTTGGGATGGCAAGGTCGGCAAAAACCGTCTGATATGCTGCCGGGCAACCTGCTGAGGCTATGGCCGTTCACGCTTGAGTCGATGTGGGGGAGGTGGGTTAGGTTTGTGTCGACGCGGTGTTGCCGTTTCGGTGGCTGCAAAGGCTCTAACCGGTCAGTGCATTCCAGAAGATTCGGCGCACTGAAAACCTGGCCTACTACTTGTATGTTTGTTGCAACATTGATCCGGAAGGCTCATTCAAGATGAAGAACTTTTCTCAAAAGGCTCTGGTCGCAGCTGCTGTGGCAGCCTGCGGCGTGTCGGCTCACGCAGGCACTGTGGCCGCAGCTTCGGTCCGTACCTACGCTGTTGAGGCCCTGACCTCGACGACCGCTGTGACGGTGGACACGATTTCGTACACGATGGGTGTCGCTCGTGCTGCCTCGCAAGGCTTCACGGTCATCCTGCGTCAGCCCTCCGGCTCGACGACCTCGCTGGTCTGCCCCGCCGTTCCGACCGTCGGCACGAACAACGGCAACGCCGCTATCGTGACGGTCAAGCGTTCGTCGGCCACTGAGTGCGCATACGACATCGACCTGAACACCAACAGCGCCAACGTCGCTGTCGGCAACACGATCAACTTCACCGGTGTTGGCCTGAACAGCCACGGCCTGGCTACGGCTGGCGCTTCGGAGACGCTGAACATCGCCCTGTACGACACGGGTGAAACCGCTCGCGTCGACAACTCGACCGACAAGACCTTCACGGTCGCCAACTCGGCTGCTGCCGTGACCTTGGGCGCTGCTGCCGACACGGCTACCAGCGCTGACGTCGGCTACAACAGCGGCAATTCGCCCCTGTTCGGCTTCATCGCCGGCGGCGACGACACGGCCACCAACGCTGTGGCCACGTTCAACATCGGCGTGAACAGCTCGCTGCTGAACGCTGCTGGTTCCGCCGTGACGAACGCCGTTGTCGGCAACGTCGTCGTGACCGTGACCGGCGACTTCGCCGGCCTGGTGACGACCTTCAACGCCGCCGCTGGCAACAGCGTCGTGACCGTTGCTGGTCCGAACACCACCACCCCGGCAGTGACCTACACCGCCGGTGGCGCTTCCAGCACCGCCGTGTTCACGGTCGGTGGCGGCGCCAACCTGAACGCTGCTGGTACGGCCACGAACGTGACCGTCAAGCTGGTGACGGCTGCGACCCAGTCCCTGGGTACGTCGCGCACCTTCGGCGTGTCGGGCGTGGTGAACCCCGCCATCGGCGCTCAGCGCACGCTGACGGGCAACAGCTCGTGGTGGACCTGGACGGCCAACGCCATCGAACTGCGTTCGGCTTTCTTCAACAACGACAACAGCACCGGCAACCTGACCCGTTTCTTCTTCCAGAACACGGGCGCTGCTGCCAGCTACTCGGCTGCTTGCCAAGCTGAATCGGGCGTGACCGTCACGTACGGCTCGGCCAAGACTGGTTCGCTGGGCGCTGGCCTGACCGCTGTGAACGCCGCAGACATCTGCACGTTCAGCACCGGCAAGCGTGGCTCGATCACCTTCACGATCAACTCGTCGATCAGCAAGATCAAGGGTGTGTACCAGCAAGCTGTGAACGGTTCTTCGACCGCTTACATCCCCCTGGATCGCCCGTACAACTCGAGCAACAACACGTACTGATCGTCGACTGCTTCGGCAGTTGTCTATCGCAAGGGCGCCTTCGGGCGCCCTTTTTCTTTGGTGAATCGGGACGCCGGTACACTGCCAGCCTCTCGCGATTGCACGGCATCATGGTTCGACATTCACTTCAAGCACCTCTGCGTCGGCGCGGTTTCACTTTGCTGGAAATGCTGGTGGTGCTGGCCATCATCGGTTTGATTGCCGGCTTGGTCGGGCCGCGTTTGTTCAAGAAGGTGGATCAGTCTCGCGTCACCGCGGCCACCATCCAGATCAAGCAATTGCGCGGCGCTGTGGAAAACCTGCGCCTGGACATCGGACGCTATCCAACACCGCAAGAAGGCCTGAATTTGTTGATGAAGGCGCCTACTGATCCGGCGTTGGCGTCGCGTTGGCGCGGCCCGTATCTTGAAGAGTCGGTGCCCTTGGACCCCTGGGCCAAGCCGTACCAATACGCGGTGCCGGGCCGGGATGGTCAGCCGTTTGCCTTGTATTCGCTCGGGGCCGATGGCCAGCCGGGCGGCGAGGGCGATGCCCAGGACTTGGGTGTGCTGCCCGCCAACTGACGGAGCCTCTGCCTTGACGCAGCCCGCCGGGCGGCCGTGGGTTGCCACACGAGCCTTGGGGCGCAGCCTGCCCCAGCGGCGGCAGCACCGTGGGTTCACGTTGCTGGAAATGCTGGTGGTGCTGGCGCTCATGGCCTTGGCGTTTGGCATTGCTCTGCCGCGTGCCTCGAATTGGCTGGATGCCGTGCAGGAGCGCGGTTGGCGCGCCGACCTTCGTGCGCACCTCGAGGCCTTGCCCGTGCGTGCCTTCCTCTCGGGTGATGAATTGCGGCTGGATGCCGCGCAATTGCTGGCGGCCGTGCCAGGTGCGCCGGACGGCGTGGAGCTTCGTCTGCCGCAGCCGCTGGTGTACGCGGCCGGTGGCGCTGCGGGGGGCGGTCGCGTCGAAGTCTGGCGCCGCGGTGCGCGTGACGTGTGGGTGATCGAGCCGGTGACCGGCAAGGTGCATGAAGGTGGCTGACCGGGTTCCCTCGGCGCCGAGCGCTCGGCCGCGCATCGCCCGCGGCTTCACGCTGCTGGAGGTCATCGTTGCGCTGGTGATCTTGTCGACTTCGGGCCTGATGCTGTTCGGCTGGATCAACCAGAACCTCGCCACCGCAGTGCGCCTGCGCGAGGCGCAGGCGCGCGCTCAACTGCAGTTGGAAGGTGTGTCGTGGCTGGCGACCGTCAACCCGTCGACGGAGCCGGAGGGCGTGCGCGAGATGGCAGGCCTGCGTTTGACCTGGCGAGCCGAGTTGATCGAGCCGGAGAGGGCGGAGTTCGACTTTGGTGGCAGCCTGATGCCGCGCTGGATGGTGGGGTTGTACCGGCTGCGGGCCACGATCGCCCGCAGCGACGGCACCCTGCGCGCGGAATGGGAGCAAACCTTGGCCGGTTGGCGCCCCTTGCGTGGCGGCGTCGCGCAGAAGCCATGAACCCGCCAATCGTTCAGTCTCGACGGCCTGCCCGGGGCTTCACGCTGATGGAGATGCTGGTGTCGTTGGCGATCCTGGCGATGATTTCGGCGCTGCTGTGGCAGGCGCTGGGCCAGACGATGCGGGTGGAGCGCCTGCTGCAGCGATCGGGCGTGGACGGGCAACTCGATGTCGTGAGGCGTGAATGGTTGCGCGCGGTGATCGAGTCCAGCCTGGTGGAGCGCACCGGCGCCCCGCGCCAACTCGCTGGCACCGGTGAAGAGTTCACCGTGGCGGGCGCGGATGGGCTGAATCTGCCAGGGCTGCCTGCGGGGCGGCTGCAGCTTCGTTTCGAGGCCAGCCCGGTGCCCGGGCGAAGGCGCCTGATGGTGGCGGAGGCTCCGGCAGCCGATGCGTTTGCGCAGGGCCTGCGCACGCCTGCTGCGCCCGTTGAACTGCTCTCTTGGGAAGGGCGTGTGGGGGCTGCCAAGTTTCTGGACGTCAACGGGCAGTGGCATGACCAGTGGCCGCCGGCATTTGCCATTCGACTTGCCGCGGCGCGGGGGGAGGATGAACAGATGCGCGCGGCTGCGGCTGAAGTGCCCCAATTGCCGCGCGCGGTGTTGCTGGAGTTGGGTGACGAGGTGGGCGGCCCGTTGATCGTGACCCTCAGCGTCACGGAGCTGGGGCGGGTGCGCCGCGACGTTTGGGAACGGCAATGAGGCGCCAAGGTCGGTCTGCGCAGCGGGGTTATGTGCTGGTGATGGTGCTGGTGGCGCTGGCCGTGATGGCCTTGGTGGCGCAGCGCTTTGCACAGCGTAACGATGACCTGCGTCGCAATGCGCTGGACTTTGACCGCTACGCGCAGGCCCGGGCGGCGACGCAGGGCGCGCTGGCGGCCACGCTGTACTGGAACGCCACGCGGCCCTTGATGCCTGCGGGGCGCGGCACGCTCGATCAGCAACTGCGGCACGACGGTCAGGTTTACCTGACCGTGGACGAAGCCCGCGTCGCGGTGCAGGACTATCGAGGCTTGCTGTCCATCAACGGCGCCTCGCGGTCGATGCTTCGAAACCTGCTGGTGCTCGACGGCGTATCGCTCAGCCGTGCGCAGGCCATGACGGATGTCTTGGATGACTACATCGACACCGACAGCCTCAAGCACATCAACGGGGCGGAGCGGCCCGAGTACCAGGCCTTGGGCCTGCCAGGGCCGGCCAATGACTGGATCGTGAGTTTGCAGGAGCTGCAGGGCATGCCGCTGTGGCGAGACGACGTCGCGTTGCTGGCCCGGTGGGCTCCTTTGTTCAGCACCGACTTTGGCCACATCATGAACCCCGCGACGGCGCCACTGCCGGTGTTGAAGGCTTTGTTCCCCAACGCCAACGCCGCGCAGCTTCAGTTGGTGCAGACCTTGCGCCGCTCCGACCAACTGCGCGACATCCGCAGCGCGCAGCGCTTGACCGGGTTGCCGTTCCATGAGGATGAGCACCTGCTGGCCCCTGGCCCAGAGAGCCGCGTCACCGTCTGGGCGCCGGGTCTGCCCAGGGCCCATGAGTACAATATTCGGCTGACATCTGCAGGGGAGCTTGGCCCGTGGGTGATCACCGAACAGCACAGCATCACGCGGCGCCCCTTCATTGATGAAGCTCCCCCAACTCTCCCCTTTCCTCTCGCGCTTCGCCCCCGCACCGCGGCCGCCGACCGTCCTGCGCCTTGACGGTTTGGTCGACCTGCCGCGCGTGGCGTGGTGGGCATCTGCCACGGTGGCAGTGGCGCGGAGCCGCTGCCGTTTGCGCTGGTTCCGGCTGTCGGGCGTGCCGGCCGCCGAACGCCTGGGCGCGTTGCGCTTGCAGGTGCAAGCGTGGCAGCCCTTTGACGTGACCGATGCGCGCTTGGTGCTGTCGGGCGAAGACGGCTTGGCCATCGCCTGGGACGCGGCGGCCCTGGAGCGAGACCTCGCGTCTGCCGGTGTGCCGCGGGACCGCATCCAATGCCTGCCCGAGCCCTTGCTGCAGCCAGCGGCCGACGAGGGAGTGCGCCTGATCCGCAGCGCGGAAGGCTTCGAGGCCCAGCGCTGGCAGGGCGGCTTCTTGCGCGCCAGCCGGTGGTGGGCGCAGCCCTTGACCGAACGCGACTGGCACGAGTTTGTGCATGCCAGCGGCGCCGAGGTGGCGTGGGACGCGCCCGTGCCCGAACCTGTGTCGCTGGCCTGGGCGCCCACCGCTTGGGTGCGTCACCACGCCTTCCATCCTTCCGCCGACGGCGCCGATGCCCGCGAGCGGCAGTTGGTGTTGCTGGGCGGGCTGGGGCTGAGCCTGGTGGCCGGGTTGATGGCCCATCAACTCTGGGACGCCAGCCGCGAGTCCGCCGCGCTCACGCAGCAGATGGCGGACATCAAGAAAACCATGCAGCCGACGCTGGCCGCGCGCGACGCGGCGCTGTCCGCCGTGGCGGAGGTGGAGCGGCTCGCCAACTGGTTTGCCGTGCCGCTGCCGGTGGATGTGCTCGGCCATCTGCACGACACCCTGAGCAAGTCGGGTGTGCTGATCAAAGACCTCGAGCTCGAAGGCGACAAGCTGCGCTTGGGCTTGCAGTTGGGGCCGAACGCGACGCGCGCCGGCATCGTGAAAGACCTGCAGGCGGGCAACTGGCTGGTGGACGTGACGGAAGTGCGGGCCGACAACGCGCGCGGTTTGCTGACGATGGAAATGCGTCTGGCGGGCCTGCGACCGCCGGTGTCCGCCGCGCCCGCGGCCGATGGGGCGGCCGGCCCGGCTCCGGCGCCCATGCGACCCGCGGGCGTGGATGCGCGCCCGGCGCCGCCTGCGGCGGCGGTGGCCACGACCGTGCCGGCCGCCGCGCCGGCTCGGCCGGTGGCCAGTCCGGCGCCTGCCGCACCCGCGGCAACGCCCGCAGCGCCGGCTCCGCGCCCCGCGCCCAAGGGGCCGCCCAAGCCCATCATCGCCACGCCTGACGCCAACGGCATGCCGCCGGCGGACGTGTTCAACGCCATTCCGAACCGTTGATGAGTGCTGACCCTGCATTGACTCCCTGGGCCCAACTGCGCGAGCAGTGGCAAGCATCGCGCCTGGTTCGCCTGGGTGCCTGGGCGGGCGTGGCGCTGTTGGCGCTGTACCTGCTGTTGGCGGGTTTCGACGAGGCGGATGCGCTGCTGGAGCGCAACCGCGCGCAGGCCGCTGAGCTGGTGCGCCTGCAGGCCTTGGCCAAGGACACGGGGTGGCCGGAGCGCCGACAGGAGGCGCAGGCCCTGAAGGCGGCCTACGACACGGCCGTGTGGTCGGATGGCGACCTGGCGCTGGCCGAGGCCGGTTTGCAAGACTGGTTGCGCACCGTCACGCAGCGACTGGGGTTGAAGGTGCGCGAGATCACCTTGGTGCGTGCTGATCCGTCCGCCAAGCCGTCGGGCAGCGTGCCGGCGGGCTATGTGGAACTGCACGCACGGGTGGTGGTGGAAGTGCAGCGCGTGCCGCTGTTCGCCCTGCTGGCCGAGATGAGCAGCCAGGAGCGTCGGATCGTGGTCGAGCGCTTTGCGCTGCGGGGCATGAGCCAGCCGTCCGTGGCCGAGATGGACCTGAAGGCGCTGGCCTTGGCTGGAGCCAAACCATGAAGCGCGGAGCGTCTGCCTTGATGGCCCTGGCAGCCTTTGGCATCGGCTGGCTGGCTGCGCCGGGCGCGGAGCCGGCGGGCACGGTGGTGCAAGCCCGCAAGGACCGTTGGCAGCTGCCGGACCTGCCCCAGCGGCCGGACCACGTGGCCCGCGCCATGGCGCTAGCCGCGTCACCGATGTTCGAGCCGGAAGCCACCCAGGCCGCGGCCGCCGCCCAAGCGGCGGCGCAGGCCGAAGACCTGCGCTGGCGTGCCGCTGGCGTGTTCGGGCGCGGCCATGAGCGCAAGGTCTTGATCGTCTTCGCAGCCGCGGGCAAGGCGCCGGTGCGGCTGGCGGTGGGCGACAAGGTGCCCAGCGGCGAACGCATCACGCAGATCCGTGAGGGCGAGGTGCTGATTCGCGTGGGCAACAAGCAGGTTCCGTTGGGAGCTGATTACCGTGAGTGAAAAGAAGATGTCCCTGACGCTGCACCCCGTGGCGCTGGCCGTGCTGGCAGGCGTGGTTTTGAGCGGCTGTGCTCCCCTGGTGCCGGAACTGCCGGCACCGCTGCCGGTGCCCCGCGCAACCACGGCCGCGGCCCCTCAGGCCGATGCCAGCGCGCGCGCCGGCACGCGGGTCACGCCAGGCCCCAAGGCGCCTGAGGTGGAAGGGCCGCGTCTGGCCGTGGAAGCGCCTGCGGCGCAGCCGGCGGACGAGACCATGGCCGCTGTGCATTTGCAGCAGGTGGCTTTGCCGACGTTCATTCAGGTCGTGTACGCCGACGTGCTGAAGAAAAACGTCAGCGTCGATCCGACCGTGACGGCGCGCCCGGATCTGGTCACATTCAAGACTGGGCCGGGCCAGACGGCGGCGCAGATCGAGACGGCCGTGCGGATGCTGCTAAAGAGCTATGGCTTGTCCGTGGTGGAGGTGGCGGGCCTCGTGCGCGTGGTGCCCGACAACGCCAGCCAAGGCGACTTGCCCGGCATCCGCTTCGGTGCGGCCATGCCGGAGGTGCCGCCTTCGCTGCGCCCGGTGTTCCAGCTGATCCCGCTGGAGGCGGTGCGGCAGGTCGACGTGACCGGCTGGTTGCGCACGCTGTTCGGGGATCGCATCAAGGTGCAGGAAGACTCGACGCGCAATGCAGTGCTGATCAGCGGCAACCCGGACAACGTGAAGGCGGCCGTGGAAGCCTTGATGGTGTTGGATCAACCCACCTTGAAAGGCCGCACCAGCCTGACCCTGACGCCGGCGTTCTGGTCGGCCGACGAACTCGCCCGCCGCTTGGCCGAAGTGCTGTCTGCTGAAGGGTATGCCGTGCACCCGGTGGGGTCACAGGTCACATCGGGTGGCGTGCGCAGCCCCATCATCCTGCTGCCGGTGTCCAGCCTGAACCAGGTGTTCGTGTTCGCTGCGGGCGAGAAGGTGGCCAGCCATGTGGCGGAGTGGGCCCGGTCGCTGGACCGCCCGAACGAGCGCGGCGTGGGCAAGAACATGTTCACCTACGCGGTGAAGCACAAGGACGCCGAGCAGTTGGCCGGCACGCTGGAGCGCGTGTTGGGCGGCACGGGCTCCAACGCAGCGGCCGCCGCTGCGGCGGCTGGGGGCACAGCGACGGCGGCCACCAACCGATCCAGCAACGTGGTGGTGGACAAGGCCAGCAACACGCTGATCTTCCAGGTGAACCCGGAAGAATTCGGCCAGATCTCTGCGTTGTTGCAAAGCCTGGACAAGCCCACCAAGTCGGCCCTGATCGAAGTGACCGTGGCTGAGTTGAAGCTGGAAGACGGCGCCCAAGTGGGCGTGCAGTGGCTGACCAGCCACCTCGAAGCCAAGGGCGGCTACACCGCCTCGGCGAGCAGTGGGTCTGGCAGCACGGGCGGTCTCAACATCCAGGTGTTGAACGGCCTGAAAACGCCACGCGTCGCCATCGACGCACTGGCCAGCAACTCGCGGGCCACCATCCTGTCCAGCCCGCGGCTCATGGCGCGCAACGGGGAGACGGCCACCATCCAGGTCGGCGACGAAGTGCCCGTGCTCAGCCAGCAGCTGGGTACTACCAGCACCTCGGGCGGTACCACCGGCAACCTGTTGGCCACCTACCAATACCGCTCCACCGGCGTCATTCTGAAGATCAAGCCGGTGATCCATTCCGGCGACCAGATCGACATCGACCTGTCGCAGGAAGTGAGCCAGCCGGTGCAAACCACGGCCGGCAACACCACCATGCCGACCATCTCCACCCGCAAGGTGGAGAGCAAGCTGACGCTGCGCAATGGCTCGACCATGCTGCTGGCGGGCTTGATCGACGGTACCTCATCCGACGGCAACGGCGGCGTGCCGGTGCTCAAGGACATTCCGCTGTTGGGCAGCTTGTTCCGCAACCAGACGGTCAAAAAGTCCCGGCGCGAAATGATCATCCTGATCACGCCCTACATCGCCAACGACTCGACCGAGGCCGAGGCGATCACCGACAGCTTCCGCAAGGCGCTGGGCGACTGGGCTCGCACCACCGTGCCGGCTCCGGGCGCTGCGGCGTCCGCGCCCAAGCCATGAGCGAGATGCCCGTGGCCCCCCGCCGCATCGGCGAGTTGCTGCTCGCCCGCGAGCAGATTCGCGCCGATGACCTGAACGCAGCCCTGCGCTTCCAGGCGGAGCAGGGCGGGCGGCTGGGGGCGGTGTTGCTGCGCATGGGCGCCGTGACGGCCGAGCGCTTGTACGCGGCGTTGTCGGACCAGCTCGGCCTGGGCTGGCGCCGTTTCGAGGATCTGGACGAGGGCGCGCTGCGCCTGGCTCTGAAAGACCTGGCTCCGGTGGCCGGCCACCTGCTGCGCATGGGCCTGCTGCCCTGGCGCGATGAGAACGGCTGGCAACTGGCCTGCGCCGACCCGCTGGAGCCCGAGCTGCGCGAGTTCGCGCAGCAGCACGCCGACTTGAAGTCGGCCGTGTGGTGGCTGATGGCGCCAGACGACGCCGAGCGTTGGGTGCAGCGACTGCAGCAGGGTGACTTGACCGTCCAAACGCTGGACGAACGCGCCTTGCGCGAGCTGGCGGAAGACGCACCGGTCATCGCTTGGGTCAACAACCTGATCGCGCAGGCCGTCGAGTCGCGCGCGTCGGACATCCACCTGGAGCCGGGCGAGCGCGAGTTCGAGGTGCGCCTGCGCATCGACGGGCAACTGCACACCCGGTTGTCGCTGGGCATGGATCGCTACCCGGCGGTGGCCTCCCGCATCAAGCTGATTGCCGGGGTGGACATCGCCGAGCGCCGATTGCCTCAGGACGGCCGGATCTCCACGCGCGCCGCGGGCGCTGAGATGGATGTGCGGGTGTCGTCCATTCCGGCGGTGTACGGCGAATCCATCGTGATGCGGTTGTTGCCCAAGAAGCGCGCCGATTTGTCGCTGGAGCGCCTGGGCCTGCGCCCGTCGCAGCTGCAGCAGTTCAAGCGCTGGCTGGGGCTGGCTAACGGTTTGGTGTTGGTGACGGGTCCGACCGGTGCGGGCAAGAGCACCACGCTGTACTCGGCGCTGGCCGCCACCAACGACCAATCGCGCAAGATCCTGACGGTGGAAGACCCGGTGGAATTCCGGCTGCCGCAGGTCATCCAGGTGCAGGCGCAGCCGGAGATCGGCTACACCTTTGCGCGGGCCCTGCGCGCCTTCCTGCGGCACGACCCGGACATCATCATGGTCGGCGAAATCCGTGACCGCGAGACGGCCGAAATCGCCATCCAGTCCGCCCTGACCGGTCACCTGGTGCTGGCCACGCTGCACACCAACGACGCACCTTCGGCCGTGACCCGGCTGGTGGACATGGGCGTGGAGCCCTTCCTCGTGGGCGCTTCGCTGCGGGCCGTGATGGCCCAGCGCCTGGTGCGACGGCTGTGCGAATCCTGCGCAGTGCCGACCGACGACGCGCCCGCCCTGGGCGAGGCGGAATTGGCTGCGGCTCTGGCCGACGCGCGCGCGGAGACCGATG
Organism: Pelomonas baiyunensis; assembly: GCF_043555935.1. NCBI lineage: Bacteria > Pseudomonadati > Pseudomonadota > Betaproteobacteria > Burkholderiales > Sphaerotilaceae > Roseateles > Pelomonas baiyunensis. The sequence continues at coordinate 43,042 of NZ_JBIGIB010000006.1, forward strand.
CGCCGGGCGATCTGCCGCGCTGGCGTCGGCCGGTGGGCTGCCCGGCCTGCCAGAACACCGGCTTCAAGGGGCGGGTGGGCATCTACGAGATGCTGGACGTGGGCAGCGAGATGCAGCACGCGATTGCGCGAGAAGTTGGCCTGCCGGAGTTGGTGGCCATGGCCCGCCAAACGGGCTACCGCTCGCTCGCCCAGGAGGGTGCGTTGAAGGTGGTGCAAGGCGCCACGACGCTGGATGAAGTGCTGCGCGCCACCGGCACCGCAGAGAGCTGATGCGCTTCGATTACGCCGCACGCGACGCCGCTGGGCAACCGCACAGCGGCCAACTGGAGGCCACGGACGCCGCCGACGCCATGGCCCGCTTGGCCGCACAGGGCATGACGCCCGTCAGCCTGCGCGCCCGCACGGCAACGCCGGCGCGCGCCGCCGTGCGCGGCAAGATCAAGCTGGCCGACCAGGTGGTGCTGTTGCGCGAACTTGCCACCTTGCTCACCGCCGGCGTCACCCTGGGCGACGCGTTGCCCAGCCTGGTGCAAGCCTACGAAGGACAGCCGCTGGGCGGGCCGTTGGCGCAGATGGAGTCCACCGTGCGCGGCGGCGGCAAGCTGTCGGATGCATTGCGCATCGAGGCCCTGCGCATGCCGGTCTACGTCATCGCCCTGGCACAAGCCGGCGAGGCCAGTGGTGACATCGCCCGGGCGCTGCAGGAGTCAGCCGAGCAGTTGGAGCTCAGCCGCAAGGCGCAGGAAGACCTGCGCAGCGCGCTCATCTACCCCAGCGTGCTGGTGGGGGCGGGCTCGCTCGCGGTGTTTTTCATCTTCGTGGGCGTGGTGCCGCGGTTTGCCAACCTCATCAAGGGCAGCCGGCAGGTGCCGGAGCTGTCGCGCTGGGTGATCGAGTCGGGCGTGTACGTGCGGGGCCACTTGTGGGAGTCGCTGCTCATCCTGGCCGCCTTGGTGGCTGTGGCGGTGACCGCGCTTTCGCGCGAGGCCACACGGCAAGCAGTGCTGCAGGCCCTTCAACGCGTGCCGGTGGTGGGCCCGTGGCTGGTGCAGGCCGAGATCGGCCGTTGGGCCACCGTGCTGGGCAGCTTGCTGGACAACCGCGTGCCCATCCTCACCGCCATGGAACTGGCGCAGGGCGTGGTGCGGCTGAACCTGTTGCGCTTGGGCCTGGAGCGTGCCACCAAGGGGCTGCAGCAAGGGCACACGCTGAGTGCAGGCCTGGAGACGCAGGCCTGGTTCCCGCGCACACGGTTGAACCTGATCCGCGTGGGCGAGCGCTCGGGGGAGTTGCCCAAGATGCTGCTGGCCTTGGGACACAGCCAACGCGACGCCGCCGCGCTGCTTCAGCGCCGCATGCTGGGGCTGATCGAGCCGATCGCGATCCTGCTCATCGGCGCCGTCATCGGCGTGGTGATGGTGGCCGTGATGATGGCCATCACCAGCTTCGACACGCTGGTGTGATCAGCGGCGCTGGGCGGCGTCCAGCGCCGCCACGCCGGCCGCCGCGACGGCTGGAACGGGCGTGTCGTAGCGCTCGATTCGACCTTGCCGGGTGCGGCCCAGCGCGGCTTGCAACGCCGCCGGGTCGGTCAGTTCCAGCTGCAGTTGGGCCAGGGCGTGCTGCACCGTGCCCTGCGGATCGCGCGCCAGGTCGGCTTGATCGACGGTGACCCAGCGGTCCGCCGGCACAGTGGCCTGCAGGGACGCCAGCACGTGCGCGCACTGCTGCAGGGCCGTGCCCAGGAATGCGTCCAACCCGTCCGCCGCGCCTGTGCTGAGCCGGTGCTCGGCAAACATCGCCTGCCACATCTTGCGGTTGGAATGGAACACGGTGGCTGCATCGCGGGCCATCCACACCACCTGGGCTTGAGGAAACCGCTGCAGCAACGCGGGCAGGCGGAAGCTGTGGTTGGGGGACTTCAGGATCAGGCGCCGGCCCGGTTGGCCGGCACTGGCCAGCACACCCGCCATGAAGCGCTCAAAACGCGGCAGCCAGTCGGCCGTGTTTGCCTGCCAATGTGCGGGGTCCAGCGTGTGCAGCAGTTCCGGCAGGCGCTCCGGCATCAGGAAGCCCCGGTAGGCCGAGTCCACGCCCAGGGTCAGCAGCGCGAATTCGTCTTCCTGCGGGGACAGGGCGCTGATTTCCAGACCGTCCATGGGCCGCGCCACACCGCTGCGTGCGGGCGGTGCCGGCAGCAACTGAAACGCCGTGGCGTTCATGCACTGCCAGGTCAGCGGTGTGGGCCAGCTGGTGGCGGCGGTGAGCAACTCGTGCATCACCGTCGTGCCACTGCGCCAGGGGCCGACGATGAACAGCGGGGCTTGCAGCGGCGCCGCATCGGCCACGCGCCCTTCGCTGAGCTTGCGGTTCAACGAGGCCCAGGCCGAGCGCCAGCGCAGCTGGGCCCGTGTCCCGAGGCTCAGCTGGCGCCACCGTCGGTCGGCGCGCAGCCATGCTAGCGCGGGGGCATCGAGGGTGTGCAGAGGGCTGTGGGTCACGGGGTGTCGAACAGGCGGGTGCGCCGCTGCTCGGCTGCGGCAAGTTGCTGCGTGAGCAAGCCCCGCAGGCGGGCTGTGGTGGCCGGGTCGCTGGCGCTCAGGTCGTGCAGTTCGTCGGGGTCGGTGTCGAGCCGGTAGAGCGTCGCGCGGTCCCGTGCCAGGTCCAGCACCAGCTTGAATGCGCCGTCGACAACCACGTACTGGCCCGACGCGAGTCGTTGGAAGCGGCTCTGCCGTTCCATGGCCATGGCGTACACCGGCGCGGGCGTCCAGTCTTGCCCCAACAGCGCGGGCTTGAGGCTGTGGCCGTCGGCATGGGCCGGCACGGGCAGGCTCAGCAGGTCTGCAAGCGTGGGCACGACATCAGCCAGGCTCACCGGGGCCTGGATGCGTTGCCCCTGCTGCTGGCCGGGGCGTTTGATGACCAGCGGCACGCGCAGCACCCCTTCATTCATGACATCGCCCGCGTGACCCATCATGCCGTGGGCGAACGACTCCCCGTGGTCTGACGACACCACCACCAGCGCTCGGTCGAGGCGCCCTTGCTGCCGCAGTTGATCGAGGAATCGGCCCAGGGCAGCGTCCGCGGCCATGATGGATTCCCGGTAACGCAGGCGGTGTTTGTCGATCAGCGGCTGCTCGCTCGGGGTGAACGGGCCCATGCCCCGCATCTGGGCCCAGCGGTCCAGCTCGCCCGCGGGCAACAGCCGGTACTTGAACTCCGGTGTGGCGAGGTAGGGGTCGTGCGGAGGCAGTGTGTGCACCCACAGAAACGTCGGCTTGCGGGTGGACGCCAGGCGCTCCAGCGCCGCGGCATAGCTCAGTTCCGCCGGGAAGGGGCTGTGCTCGGCGAAGCGATAGACGTCCAGGGTGTCCAGGAATGGAACCAGTCCGGACAGCCAAAAAGGGAGCGTGGTGTCTGGCAGGGCGGTGAGGGCCAGCCGCGGCTTCAGACCCCACGAGGGCGAGGGTGAGACCGTGTCGGAGTCATACCCGCCGAAGCTGCCATGGTGGCGTGGGCTGGCCATCAGGTTGGCGCTGATGGCGTGCGCTTCCCAGCCGTGGGTGCGCAGTGTCTGGGCCAGCGTGTGCGGTTGCACGTCCGGCGCCATCTTGGCCACGATTTGCACGCCCCAGTGGGTCCAGGGCAGCGCCCCGGTTTCCAGTGTGGCGGTGCCGGGGGTCGTGAAGTTGGCACTGCTGTAGGCGCGGTCGAAGCAACTCGCTTGCTGGGCCAACTCGCGCAGCCGAGGCATCAAGGTGGGGCTGGTGCCACATACGTTGGCGTCGATGGCGGCCAGGGTGTCGATGGTGATCAGGAACACATCCGGCTGTTCGGTGCGGGCATCGGCCGCCGTGTCGACCGGCACGACGGGCGCGGGCCGCAGCAGCCGCGGTGGGGCCACGGCCACCCACAGCACGGCCAGCACCAGGGCCACGGCCGTCGGACCGGTCAAACCCATGAGCGTGCGCACGGTCGCACCCAACGCAGTACGCCAACGGCCGCCTCGCAAGCCCACGACCGCAATCCCGATCAACACGGCCGCGAAGATCACGCGCATCGGCGCATTGAGAGCCAGCGAGGTTTGCGTGACGGCGCGCAGCCAGGCCCAACTTGCCGAACCGAATTGCCACACGCACACCCAAGCGACTGGCGTGAGCGCGATGGCCCAGCCCCCATGCTGGGCGGCGGCATTGCTCGCGCCCAGTCGCTTGAGCACGCCGCATACGGTCAGGCCCAAGCTCGCGAGCAGCGCAGCAGGCAGTGTCAGCACCAGCAGGGCGAGGGCCAGGTCGTGCAGCAGTGCTGTCGGGCGCAGGAACCCGAGAAAGGCGTCGACTTGCTTCAGCAGGGCCCAGGGCATCCACAACACGGCCAAGGCGGCGTGCGTGGTGCTGAAGCACCGCCAGAAGGTGAGCGAAGGCAATGGGAGCGCCGGTGACGCCGGCGTCGCAGGCACCGGGTTGATGCTCATTCCGGGTTGCGCCGACCCGTGAGTTTGTGCCAGGTGCGGCGTGCCCAGTCGGCGATCCAGCGCCGCAGGAACAGCCACCCGCCCACCACGGCGGCCACGACGGGCGCGAGCATCTGGAACAGCAGCCCGCCAGCGTTGGGGTCGATGTAGGCGAAGGCAGGCGACATGGCGCCCAGCCACAACACAAGAACGAGCGGAAGACGTTGTTGCCAGGAACGCTTGGAAGGCATGACGTGGCTGGCCCGGTGGCGCTGAAGGAGGGGCTGCATTCTATCGGCCGGCCCTTGGGGCGCCTCCTAGAATCCTGGGCTGCCATTTGCTGCGGCCGCCATCTTGCGCCTTGCCCGACATTCCATCTACAACTTGCTGGGCATGGGCCTGCCGCTGCTGCTGGGGGTGGTGGCCATGCCGGCTCTGGTGCGCTTGCTGGGCTTGGAACGGTTTGGCTGGCTCACGTTGCTTTGGGGGCTGGTGAGTTACCTGAGTCTGTTTGACCTTGGGCTCCCGCGCGTGCTCACGCAGTCGCTGGCCCCGGCGCTGGAGCGGCGCGATTGGCCCGAATCGGGCCGCATTCTGGGCAGTGCAGCCGTGCTGGTGTTGGCACTCGGCGTGGCCGTGGGGGGCGTGCTGTGGCTCTTGGCGCCGTGGATCGCCGAGCGGTTGGCCGCGGGCGCGGAGGCGCAGCGGTTGATGGTGGCGTTTCGCTGGATGGCCTGGGCATTGCCCCTGTCGCTGTTGACGACAGCGCTGCGAGGCGCGTTGGAGGCGTGCGGGGCGTTCCGAAGCCTGAACCTGGTGCGGCTGCCGCTGGGCCTGTGGACCTTTGCGGGTCCTTGGGCTGTGGCCGAATGGGTGGGGCCCGATCTGGGTTGGATTGCGGCCGCGCTGGCGGCCGGCCGGGCTCTGGCGTTAGCCGCCCACCTGCCCTTGGCCCGGCGCGCCTTGCGCCCGGTTTCGGGGTTGTGGCAATGGGACGGGGCACGCGCACTGCCGATGCTGAAAGCGGGAGGGTGGCTCACGGTGGGCAACCTGGTGAGTCCGTTGATGGGGTACGCCGACCGTTTCATGCTGGCGGTGCTGCTGTCGGGTGCGGCGGCGGGTTTTTATGCGGCGCCGCAGGAATTGGTGACCAAGCTGTGGATCATCCCGGGCGCCGTGACCGGTGTGCTGTTGCCCGAGTTCGCGCGGCAACGTCACGCGGGTGCCGGTGGCTGGATGCTGTTCCGCCGCGCAACTGCGGCCGTGGGCCTGGTGTTGCTGCCGTTCACGCTCGGGCTGGCGTTGTTTGCACGCGAGTTGCTTGGAGTTTGGTTGGGGCCGGAATTTGCCGAGCACAGTGGCGGCGTGCTGATGCTGTTTGCCTTGGGCATCCAGATCAACGGGCCGGCCCATGTGGCGCTCACTTGGCTGCATGCCGGGGGGCGCTATCGCGCGCCTGCGGTGCTGCAGGTGCTGCAATTGCCGTTGTTCGTGCTGCTGGTCTGGGCGATGGCGACCTCATGGGGGCTGACCGGCGCGGCCTGTGCTTGGTTGATTCGCATGGTGTTCGACACGGCGTGCCTGTTGGCCTTGTGCAGCATGGAGCAGCGTGAGCGACCCGGCTGGCCGATGACCCTGGCGGGGGCTGGCGTCGCGATGTTGTTCGGCATCGCGCTGATGGAGCCTTCATGGGTGTTGCGCCTGGCCGTGTGGTGCTTGGCCGGCGTTGGCGCGGTGGGCGCTGCGTGGCAAATGACCAGGCGCGGCGTTTTTCGGGCGCGAGCCTTGGAGGTTCAATCTTGACGACGGATGCTGCCTCGAGATGGCCGCGTGTGAGCCTGGTGACGCCGGCGTACAACCAGGGCGAGTTCCTAGAAGCCGCGATGCGCAGCGTGCTGGAGCAGGACTATCCGGACCTGGAATACGTCGTGGTCGACGATGGGTCGACCGACGACAGCCTGGCGGTGGCACAGCGCGTGGCTGCAGACTACCCGGGCCGCGTGCGGGTGCTGACGCAACCGAACGCTGGGCAGGCGCTCACCCTGAACCGGGCCTGGGCGGCGACGACCGGCGAGTTGCTGGGGTACTTGAGCTCTGACGATGTGCTGCTTCCGGGCGCCATTCGGCAGCTGGTGGCTGCGCTGCAGGCACGCCCGCAGGCGGTGCTTGTGTATGCGGATTTCTGGCTGATCGACCCGGCCGGCGCGCGGCTGCGGGTGGCCGTCGCACCGGAGTTTGACCGCCGCGCGATGTTGGAGGATTTGGTCTGCGCACCCGGCGTGGGCGCGATCTTTCGGCGCGAAGTGTTCGATCGCACCGGGGGCTGGGACCCGGAGCGCCGCCAAGTGCCTGACTTCGAGTTTTGGCTGCGAGCCGTGGAGTGCGGCGATTTCACGCGGCTGGACGCCTGCCTGTCGGAGTACCGCATCCACGAAGGCTCGGCGTCCTACCGGCGAATGCCGCTGGCGAGGGCCGAGGAGATCGTGGCCGTGGTTCGCAAACATTGGGTCCGAGCGGCCACGCGGAGCGAGGTGTCGCCAGGCCTCGTGCGCCGTTCCGTGGCGCGGGCGCTGGCCCTTGCGGGCAAGAATCACGCCCAATCGGGCCGCCCGTGGCTGGCCCTGCAGCGTTACGGCGAGGCATTTCGGATGCGGCCGGGCCTGCTGTTGGAGGCCGCGACGTGGCGGCAGGTGTTGGTGGGTTTTTTGCGCCGGGCGTACTTCGGGCGGCGCGTGAAGGACGGGATTCAATGAACGGTCAGAAGCTGCTGGTGCTGGGCGCCAACGGGATGCTCGGGCACGTGGTGCTGCGATGGTTTGCAGCAGTGCCCGGCTGCCAGGTGGTCGGCACGGTGCGTTCTGGCGCCGCGGCCGCCGAGTTGCGCCGGCGCGTGCCGCAGGCGGAGTTGATCGACGGGTTCGATGCGGCCCGTTTGAGCAGCCTGCGGGCCTTGTTCGAGCAGGTGCGGCCCGATGTGGTGATCAATTGCATCGGTGTCGTCAAGCAACTGGCGGGTGCCGATGACCCGAGCCAGGCCATTCCGATCAATGCCTTGCTGCCCCACCGTCTGGCGCGTCTGTGCGAAGCCCACGGTGCGCGGTTGGTGCACATCAGCACCGACTGCGTCTTCTCCGGCAATCGTGGCCACTACAGCGAAACCGACGACGCGGATGCGATCGACCTGTATGGCCGCAGCAAGCTCATGGGTGAGGTGGTGGCGCCACACGCCGTCACCTTGCGCACGTCCATCATCGGCCACGAGATGTCGTCGGCACACGCGCTGCTGGGGTGGTTCCTGTCGCAGCGCGGGGTTGTGCCGGGCTACAGCAATGCAATCTTTTCTGCTTTGCCGACCGTGGAGTTGGCGCGCGTGATTGAGAAGCACGTGCTGGCCCGGCCGGAGCTGTCGGGCATCCACCATGTGGCTGGCCCCACCATCAACAAGTACGAACTGCTTCGAATGGTGGCCCGCGTGTATGGCAGCGACAGCCAGGTGGAGCCCGTGCAGACGTTGGTGATCGACCGTTCGCTCAATGGAGAGCGATTCCAGCAGTTGACGGGTTATGTGCCGCCGCCGTGGACGGAGCTGTTGGAGTCCATGCGCTCGTTCGGCTGAGCCAACTGCCGCAACAGGGCCCGCAAGTCATTGGCGGGCTTGGCGTCCGCCAGTCTGGCGCGAACCCACGCGTGACAGCGGCGTCGTTGGGCTTGCCACGCCTCGTCAGACATGGCGGCATGGCGGGCCAGCGCCTCGCGGAACGCCGGCAGGTCGTCCAGCGCCAAATCGTGGCCCACGCCTTGGGAGGTCAGGTCCCTCCAAGGGGTTCGGTCACTGATCAGCACCGGGCATCCCGCAGCCAGTGCTTCGGCAATGACGTAGCCGTGGTTTTCGCCCAGGCTTGGCAGGAAGAGCAGGTCGGCTTGTTTGAACTGATGCGCCACGGCCTGCGGTGGCACCGGCCCGCGGTACACCACGCGAACCTGCGGAGGAAGTTGGGTGATGTGGCTTTGGCATCGAGCCCAGTAGGCCGCATCGCCGATCGGACCCACGATGGACAACTCGACCGGGTGCAGCACGCCAGCCAGCACCTCGAGCACGCCGGCCAGGTTCTTGACCGGGTCGATGCGGGACACGAACAGCACCCGCAGCGGCCCTGGGGCGCGCGTCATGCCATCTGGCATGTCAGCCGGTGCGTTGGGCAGGTCTGCCACCTCCGCGATGGACGTGCAGCCAAAACGAGTGCGCAAGGCCTGCGCTTCCTCGTTACTGGTGGCTTGCCACGTGAGGCCCCGCCACAGCCCCAGCACCTGCATGAAGCCCAAGTAGGACCGCTTGAGGCGGGCTCGTTGGGCGAGGGCTCCGGGCATCAATTCGCCTCGCGGCGCCAGCAGCCAAGCGGCTCTTCGGGTGGCCAGGCCCAAGCGTCGAAGCAGCAGCGGCCAAAGTGCCAGGTCCGGCGCCATCACGCTGTTGGCGTACACCACATCCCAAGGCTCGCGCAGTTCGCGGGCCAGGGCCACAAGGCCCCGCCAGCCGGACGGCAGGTGGTGGATGCGGGTGCCGGTCGCGGCCTCGGCGTCTCGGCAAGCCTGCGGGAGGAACGCTTGCGTCTGGCCGAGGTCGTGGTTGCGGGCCAGTACCGTGAACTCAAAATCGTCACGCAGTTGCTGCAGCACCTGGAGCACCGCGGTGACAGAGCCGCCGCCCTGCTCGGCGGGCAGGAAGTACGGGGTGAGCACGAGCACCCGAACGCGCGTGGGCGCGCAGGCGGCGCTGGAGGGCTGCGCTTGAGCCGTCAGGCCCGCAGGGTGTGCAGCCATTGTTCAAGCTGGCTGATGAGGCGCACGCGGTCGAACTCCTGGCGTGCGTAGGCGCGGGCGCGTTGGCCCATGGCGTCTCGGGCTTCGGCGGGCAGTGCCGCCATGGCCAACGCCTGCTGGGCCAGCGCGGCGCCGTGTCCGGCGGGCGCCACCAGGCCTGCGCCGGCTTCGGTGATGACGCGCGCACCTTCGCCGTCGAGCATCGCGAGAATCGGGCGCCCGGCAGAGAGGTAGGCGGACACCTTCCCTGGAATCGTCATGGCAAAGATGGGCTCGGCCCTGAGGGAGACGAGCAGGGCATCGGCGCCTTTGAAGAACGCCGGCATGCGCTCGAGCGGATGGCGCCCCAGCATGAAGACGGTGGACTGCAGGCCCCGTCGTTCGATCTCGGCGTGCAGCCATTCGGCCTGACGGCCGTCACCGACCAGCAGCCAATGCAGGTCCGGGCGATGGCGGGTGGCCTCAGCGGCTTCCAGCAGGGCCGGAAAGTCCTGCGCATCGCCCAGGTTGCCGGCAAACATCAGCTTGAAGTGCCCGTCATGGGCTGCCACTTCCGGAGCGACGTCGACGGCATCCAGGTCGCCATCGAACGCGGCTTCGCCCCATTGCGGAAAGTACCGCGTCTTCTCCGGCGCGCGGGACCACCGCTCGATGGCTGGGAAGAAGCCTTTGGATTGGGCCAGGATCAGGTCGCAGCGCTGGTAGATGAAGCGCACCAACGCGCCCACGGCGTTCAGGCCGCGTTCGCTTTTGACCATGCCCACGGCCGAGAGCGTGTCGGGCCAGAGGTCGAGCACCCACAGCAGCAGCGGTGCGCGCTTGACGCGGCGCAGCAGCACGGCGGGCAAGGCCGAGGTGATGGGTGAGGTTTCAAAGCAGAAGATGGCGTCGAACGCGCGGCCGCGCAACTTCCACGGGCCGAGCAGGCAGCCCCAGAAGACGAAGCTCCAGTAGTTCAACAGCAGCCGCAGAGAACCCTTGCCGCGCGGGCGCAGCGGCAGGCGGATGACCTCGGCGCCGTGGTACTTGGCAAAGGCGGCCGGGTCGGCGGCGTAGTCGTCGAACACGGTGCCGCCCGGATAGTTCGGGCGGCCGGTCAGCACGGTCACCTCGTGGCCGCGCGCGCGCAGTTCCGAGACGATCTCGTTGACGCGAAACATCTCAGGCCAGAAGTACTGGCTGACAACGAGAACGCGCATCCTCAGTCGTACTGGCGCCAGACGACGCGCTTCACGTAGTCGGTGTAGCTGTGGATGATGCGCACGACCTTGTCCGACACGTTGGGCATGCTGTAGTCGGCCACCAGGCGCAGGTCACGCGCGTCGCCGCGCGCCTGGGTTTCCAGCAGGGCCAGGCCTTGGCGCACGCGGTCGACCGACAGGCCCGTCATCATCACGGAGGCTTCCTCCATGCCCTCGGGCCGCTCGTGGGCCTCGCGCAGGTTCAGTGCGGGGAAATTGAGGATGGAGGACTCTTCGGTGATGGTGCCGCTGTCGGACAGCACGGCGCGAGCCGACGCCTGCAGGCGCACGTAGTCGAGGAAGCCCAGCGGCTTCATCAGGCGCACGCCGGCGTGGAAGCGGATGCCTTCGGCGTCGATGCGCTTTTGCGTGCGCGGGTGTGTGGAGACGATGACGGGCAGGCCGTGGTCCTCAGCCACCGCATTGAGCACCTGCACCAGCTTGCCGAAGGTGCGTGGGGACTCGATGTTCTCTTCGCGGTGGGCGCTGACGACGAAGTAGCCGTGCTCGCTCAGGCCCAGGCGCTGCAGCACGTCCGACGCGTCGATGCCGGCGCGGTAGTGGTTCAGCACCTCGAACATCGGGCTGCCGGTCTTGATGACGTGATCGGGCGGCAGGCCCTCGCGCAGCAGGTAGTCACGCGCGATGGTGCTGTAGGTGAGGTTGATGTCGGCCGTGTGGTCGACGATGCGGCGGTTGGTTTCCTCGGGCACGCGCATGTCGAAGCAGCGGTTGCCGGCTTCCATGTGGAAGATGGGAATCTTGCGCCGCTTGGCCGCGATGACCGACAGGCAGGAGTTGGTGTCGCCCAGCACCAGCAGGGCCTCGGGCTTCTCGGCCTCCAGCACCGTGTCGATGCCGGCAATGATGTTGCCGATGGTTTGCGCGGCACCACCTTGGGCGGCATTGAGGAAGTGGGCCGGCTTGCGCACGCCCAGGTCGTCGAAGAAGACCTGGTTGAGTTCGTAGTCGTAGTTCTGGCCGGTGTGCACGAGCACGTGCTCGCAGTGTTCGTCCAGCGCGGCCATCACGCGTGAGAGGCGGATGATTTCCGGGCGGGTGCCGACGACGGTCAGCACCTTCAGTTTCTTGAGGCTCATGGCTTGACCTTCATGGCAGTGGTGTCGGGGCGGGCGCGGTCGAAGACCTCGTTGGCCCAGAGCATGACGATGAGTTCGTCGTCGCCGATGTTGGTGATGTTGTGGGTCCAGCCGGGAATGGTCTCGACGATCTGGGCCTCTCCGCCGCGGGTGACGATCTCGTGCACGTCGCCGCTGTCGATGTGCCGGAACCCGAAATGCGCGGTGCCTTTGATGACGAGGAACTTCTCGGTCTTGGTGTGGTGGTAGTGCTCGCCACGCGTGATGCCGGGGCCGGCCGTGAAGTAGCTGAACTGGCCACAGTCCGGCGTCTTGAGCATCTCCACGAACACGCCGCGTGGGTCGGCATGGCGCGGCACGCTGTAGGCAAAGGCTTCAGGCGGCAGGTAGCTCACGTAGGTGGCGTACAGCGCGCGCGTGAGGCCTGTGCCCACGCGATCGGTCATCAGGCCGTCGCGCGTGGCGCGGAAGCCCTGCAGCGTGGCCGCCAGTTCACCCACCGTGGTGTCGTAGGTGGGCTCGATGTCCACGAAGCCCGAGGCCGGCGGCGTGGGGCCCAGCAAGGCGAGCATGCGGTCGATGACGTCGTCGATGTAGACCAGGCGCAGCGCGGCCGACGGGTCGTTGATGGTGACGGGGAGGTCACGCGCGATGTTGTGGCAGAAGGTGGCCACCACCGAGTTGTAGTTCGGGCGGCACCATTTGCCGAACACGTTGGTCAGCCGGAAGATGTAGACCGGGATGCGGCACTGGCGCTCGTAGTGCAGCAGCGCGTCTTCCGCGGCGCGCTTGCTGCGGCCGTAGATGTTGTCCAGCGTGGCCTGCGTGGAGGACGCGAAGGCGATACCGGGCCGGGAGCCCGGCAGGCTGCCGAGGATGGACACCAGGCGCAGGCTGAAGTCGGCGTTGCCGTCGTCGAACTCGATCGGGTCCTGCGGGCGGTTGACGCCGGCGAGGTGGAAGACGAAGTCCAACCCGGTCAGTTGCTCGATCAGCGCGGCGTCGTCACATTGATGCGAGATCAGGCGCAGGTCGGTGTGGCCGGCCTCGCGCAGCCGCCACTGCAGGTTGCGCCCGACAAAGCCCGAGGCGCCGGTGATGCCGATCTTCATGGCTCAGTCTTCCGCGGTGACGTTGGACTCGCCGGCGGCGATGCGCCGCATGAAGTCGAGCTTCATCAGCAGCGTGGTCATGCCCGGCACGTCCAGTCGCTCGGTGTTGTGGGAGGTGTAGTCCTCGGCGTCCTGGATGCGGGCTTCGCCTTGCTCCACGTACTTGGTGTAGTTGAGGTCGCGCCCGTCCGGCGGGATGCGGTAGTAGCCGCCGAGGTCTTCGGCGCAGGCGCGTTCCTCGCGGCTGAGCAGGGCTTCATACAGCTTCTCGCCGTGGCGGGTGCCGATCTCCTTGATCGGGTGCTCCGGGCAGCCCAGCACGCCCAGCACCGATTCGGCCAGCACGCGGATGGTGGCCGCTGGGGCCTTCTGCACAAAGATGTCGCCGTTGCGGCCGTGTTCAAACGCGTACAGCACCAACTCCACCGCGTCGTCCAGCGTCATCATGAAACGCGTCATGGCGGGGTCGGTCAGCGTGATGGGCTTGCCGGCGCGCACCTGGTCCACGAACAGCGGAATCACCGAGCCGCGTGAGGCCATGACGTTGCCGTAGCGCGTGCCGCAGATGACCGTGCGCGTGCCTTCCAGGTTGCGCGAGGCCGCCACCATCACCTTCTCCATCATGGCCTTGGAGATGCCCATGGCGTTGATGGGGTAGACGGCTTTGTCGGTGGACAGGCACACCACGCGCTGCACGCCGGCCTGGATGGCGGCTTCCAGCACGTTCTCGGTGCCCAATACGTTGGTGCGCACGGCCTCCATCGGATGGAACTCGCAGGACGGCACTTGCTTGAGTGCGGCCGCGTGGAAGCAGTAGTCCACGCCGCGCATCGCGCCGGCCACGGCGCGGGGGTCGCGCACGTCGCCGATGTAGAACTTGAGTTTGGGATGCGCATACTTCTTGCGCATGTCGTCCTGCTTCTTCTCGTCGCGGCTGAGGATGCGAATCTCGCGCAGGCCGGAGTCCAGGAAGCGGCGCAGCACGGCGTTGCCGAAGCTGCCGGTGCCGCCGGTGATGAGCAGGGTCTTGTCGTCGAACATGGTTAGCGGGGCAGGGCAGCGGCGAAGAGCGCGTCTTTCTGAGCCGGCTGCGGGTAGTTGATGAGCACGGCGCGGTACTGGCCCTTGAAGACGAACAGGCTGCCGGCGGCACAGCCCACCACGCCACAGGTCTTGATCAGGGCCTCGATGTCGGCCAGCGAGCCGGCGCCGCCGAGCACGCTCATGGGGATGCGGATGGCGGCACGCACCTGGCGGGCGAGTTCCAGGTCGTAGCCCTTCATCACGCCGTCGCGATCCACCGAGTTCAGCACGATTTCGCCGGCGCCTTGAGCCTGGCATTCCTTGGCGAATGCAACCGGGTCGAGCTTGTGCGCCTTGGTGGCGTTGTGGGTGCAGAGTTCGTAGCCGCTGGCGAAGAAGCCGGTCTTCTTGCGCACATCCAGCACCACCACGACGCTCTGGCCGCCCACGGCGTCGGCAATGCGGCGGATGACGGTGGGGTCCTCGATCGCGGCGCTGCTGATGCAGACCTTCTCGACGCCCAGTTCGATGATGCGCTTGGCCTGCTCGGGCGTGCGCACGCCGCCGCCATAGGCCAGTGGCATTCGGCACTCGGCGGCCAGGTCCTGGATGAGCTTGTAGTCGGGCTCGGCACCGTTGCGGGTGGCGTCGATGTCCAACACGACGAGTTCGTCGGATTCCTTCTCGTTGAAGATCTTGACCGCGTTGATCGGGTCGCCGACGTACTTCGGGTCTTTGAAGCCGACCGTCTTCACGAGGCCGCCCTCGTGCACCAGCAGGCAGGGGGTGATGCGGGGTCTCAGCATGACAACGCCCGCCCGGCCGCCCGAAGGGCGTTGAGCGCCCCCTCGGGGGGCATTGAACGGAGTGAACGTGGGGGCATCATGACTCCAGCTCCGCAAAGTTCTTCAGCAGGGCAGCGCCCCAGTGGTGGCTCTTCTCGGGGTGGGCCTGCATGCCGTAGATGCATCCCTTGCGCACCGACGCCGTGAACGACAGGCCGTATTCGGCGTGTGCGGCGGCGTGGGCAACGTCGCGGCACTCGAAGAAGTAGGAGTGCAGGAAATAGAAGCGCGCGTCCTGCTCCAGGCCTTTGAACAGCGGCGCATCGGGCAGCGGCTTCACGTCGTTCCAGCCCATGTGGGGCAGGGGCAGGGCGCCGGTCTTGCCGGTGCTGTCGAAGTGGCGCACGTCGCCCGGAATCCAGCCCAGGCCTGCGCATTGGCCTTCGTCGCTGCGGTCGGCCAGCATTTGCATGCCCACGCAGATGCCCAGCACCGGCACGTCGCCACGGGCGGCGATGCGGTCCAGCGGTTCGCGCAGGCCGGAGTCGTTCAGCCGCGTCATGGCGTCGTCAAACCCACCCACGCCGGGCAGGATGACGTGCGTGGCATCTTCGATCTCGGCCGCCGTGGTGGCAAAGCGGGTGGCGATGTTCATGCGCTTGTACATCGTGGCCAGCGCCCCGATGTTGCCCACGCCGTAGCTGACGATGGTGATCATCGAATGATGGCCCGCTGGATGCCCAGACCGCGCAGCACCTTGGTGCCCAGGTCAATGAGCGCCATGTCGTTGGCGTAGTCCTTGTAGGTCTTGTTCGGACCGCGGTGCAGTTCTTGCAACTCGGCAATCGACAGGCCCAGCTTGGTGGCGATGTACTCGAAGTCGTGCGCGAGCGTCTCTTCGTCGTAGGCCGGAATGGCAATCTTGGCCAGGGCTTCTTCGCGCTGGAGCTGGCCGGTCAGGATGAGGCTGGAGAAGTGGGCGCGGCGCTTGTCGTAGCCGAACTTGCTGGGCAGCCAGTAGCCTTCATAGAAGCGGGTGAAGCGCGACTCGTAGTGCTTGTGGGCGTATTTCTGCCAGCCGTACTTGGCCACCAGCTCGTCCATCGCCGCTTCCTTGAAGAAGGGCACGTTGTTGAGCGGCTTCACCACCTGCACGCCCTTGAAGAAGCGGTAATAGATCTTGAAGCGGAAGATGCCAGCCAGCGGGAACTTCTTGAGCGGGCGCGTGCCGAAGCGGCGGTGGATGTCCTTCAGCTGCCGCACGTCGGACGCGTGGTAGTGCCACTCCAGCGGCTCGCGCACGCACTCGGTGGAGTAGTTGGCGCCCGTCAGGATGTACTTGGCGTTGTGTTTGGCCGCGAAGTTGTACAGGCCTGCGAAGAAGGCATGGTCTTGCGGCGTGTCCAGGTGTGGCACCTGGGCCTTGAAGAAGGCCAACTGCAGGTCGCGCATTTCGGGCCAGTCCACCACTTCGGTGAAGAGGTCCAGCCCCAGCCCGTCCACCAGTTTCTCGATGTTGTTGACCGCCTGCTGTGAGTTCCAACCGGCGTCTACGTGGTACAGCAGCGGCCGCAGGCCGAACTTCTCTTTGGCGAGGTAGGTCACGTAGGAGCTGTCCACGCCGCCGGACAGGCCGATCAGGCAGTCATGGTCGCGGCCCTTGCCGTCGCGCTTGATCTGCTCCACCTGGGCCATGATTTCGCGCTCACCGCGCTCGTCGGTGTGCCAGTTGGGCAGGATGTTGCGGTGGTAGTTGTTGCAGTAGTCGCACCAGCCACGCTCATCGAACACGATGCCCGAGTCGGACGTGTCCATGATGCAGTTGGAGCAGATTTGGTAGGGGCGTTTGGACATGGTGCGCAGAAGGGTCGCAGGCCAGGGGGTCAGCTTCGCGGGGGGGCGAAGGTCTCCAGCAGGCTGGCAAGGGAAAAATTGTAGGTGGCGACTCTGAAGCGTTCGTCAGCGAGTGCGCGGTTGTGCTGTCCCTGGGCCCGGAGCCGGCTGGGGTCGGTCAAACAGGTGCGCAGTGCCTGCGCGACGGCGGCGGGCGACTGCTTCTCCACGGCCAACCCACAGGCCCCGGGTTCGAAGACGTCGAAGATGCCGCTGTGGTCGGTGGTGATGACGGCGCAGCCGGAGGCAAAAGCTTCCAGGATGCTGATGGGCTGACCCTCGTAGGGATAGTAGGTGGGCAGGCAGAACACATGCGCCTTGGCCAGCAAATCTGCCTTGGCCGCGCCGCCGACCACCCCGTGGTACTGCAGGCCCGCATGCGGGGCGATGCGTGCTTTGAACGAGGCTTCGTCTTCCGGGTTTTCAAATGCACCGGCAAAGTCGATGCGCAGTTGCCTGCGCTCCTCGTCGCTGAGCAGTTCAAAGGCGGCCAACAGCTCCAGGTACCCCTTGCCCGGGATCAAGTTGCTGAGGTACAGGAGTCGCAGCGGCGCGACCTGCGCGAACTTGCGATCGATATCGGCAGGAGGCAGGAAGAACGCGTCTTGGGCGAAATTCGGGATCAGGTGAATCCGCCGCGGTGGGGGCAGGGCTTGAAAGATGTCGAGATGACGCTCGCCCAGCAAGATGATGCCGCCCAACTTGCGCAGGAACCATTGGTTGATGCGCGACAGCAGCGGGCGGTCGTGCATCAACACTCGCATGCCGGCCCCGCCGTGCAGGTGAATGACCATGCGTGACAGGTGAGGCAGGCAGGCCAAGTAGATGGCCATGTCCTTGAGATTGCCCGCCACGGATTCGGCGATCGTGAAGTAGATGACATCCGCCCGTCGAGCGCTGCGAAACGCGCGCCACGCGTAGTGCAGGGATTGGAGGCCGCGGTGCAGCGAACCCTGCCCGCTCTTCAGGCTGGGTTTGTTGATGTTGATGACCGAGATGTCGTGGTGCGGTGCAAGCGCATCGAAGAGCACCTTGCAGGCCAGCGATTGACCGGTGACCGGTTCCGGCAGTGGAGCGATGAAAAGGATCTTCATGGGGCCAGACATTCAACGAACCGCTCGGCCATGGTCCGGGTGTTGTAGTCCTGGTGGACGCGCGCCAGGCATGCCGCAGATTGGGCCGAGCGCAGCGCGGGCTGATCCAGCACCGCTTGGAGCGCCCGCGCCAGTCCGTCGACGTCATCTTCGGGGTACAGCACCCCGTGCTCGCCATCGCGCATGGCCGCGAACTCGGGGCCATGGGTCAGCGCGTTGCTGTGCGTCACCACGGGCAGTCCATAACCAAAGGCGTGCAGCAATGACAAGCCGATGGCGCCCGGGTGCACCAAGGCCTGCGCCGACAGAAACCACGGCGCCAAGCGGTCCTCGCCGTGCATGGCACCCAGCCACCGCACGTGGGCCTGAAGGCCGCGCTCGGCGACCTGGTGCTGAAGCGCCTCCCGCGCCGCGCCGTCACCGATGACGCACCACAGCAGATGCGGGCGCTCGGCGGCGAGGCGCGCGACGACTTCGACCACTTGCTCGAACTTGTTCTTGTGTTCCAGCCGCGCGGAACTGAGCACGATCTGACGTCCGTCGAGACCAGCCTCGCCCTGCCAATGCCGCAGGCGGGAGGCGTCCCAGGCCTGGGATGCGGCGTCAATCGCGTCTTGGTTCAGCCCGTTGTTGATGGCGTGCAAATGCGGCGTCGTGAAGCCGAGTTGGCGCAGCAGGCTGACCTCGGCATCGGAGTACACCAGCAGCCGGTCAAAGGCGCGCGTCCATGCCAGCCGAAGGCGCTGCCGGCCGGGATGGTTGCGAAAGGACTGCACCATGGTCCAGAGCACCACACGCTTTCCGCATAGCCGGAGCCACGTCGCCAGCAGCGCGAATGCGAGGTAGCGCGGGTTTCCTTCGACGAACACGGTGTCGTAGTCGCGGGCCAACTGCCGCCAGGGCAGCGACGACCACACCAGCGTTTCTCCGCGGATAAAGCGGGCGGGGCGCACTTGGACGTGTGGCGCGAACTGCTCGTGAATGGACTTCAGGCTGCTGCCCTCCGGGGGAAGGTGGCAGTAGATGGTCAGGTCGATGTCGTCCCGTGCCGTGAGTCGGCGGTAGAGGTCCTCGCGGTAGTGCGTGAGGAAATTGATCACCACGGCGACGCGCTGGCGAGTCGCCGGTGAGCGGGTGGGTTTGTTCGGCTCGGGGTGCTGCATTCAGAGGCCCGGCCGTAAGTGTGCGAAGCGGTATTCCATGCCCAGGTCGATCAGGTAGAGCGTGGCCATCTGAACCACCAGGAGTTCCATGAAGGTCGGCAGCGGCAACTGCAGGTGGTGGGCGATGCCCACAACAGCCAGCGTGGTGACTGCGCGTGCGCCATGCCACCCCATTTGGTACTTCCATCGCCCCGTGACCAGGCAGGAGCGCTCCAACGGCGTGCTGACAAACGCGCACAGTGCGGGCAGCGCCATCCACGGGGCCAGGGCGCCTGCGGGCTCCCACTGGGCGCCGAAGAGGAAGGGATAGGCCCAAGGGGACAAGATGGCGATCGCGGCGTAGACCGGCACCCCGATCAGGGTCAGCCGCGATGCGGTTTGCCGCCACAGTGGCGCGAAGCCCTCGCCATCGGCCCATTGTTTGGCGGCGCGTTGGTAGAAGACTTGGCCAATCGCCGTGCCGATCAGACTCGCGGGCAGGAAGATGGTCATGGCCACCAGGTTGAATTGGCCCAGTTGGCTGTCGCCGTACGCCGCCGAAATGAACAGGATGGGCGCCATGCCGGTCACAGTGCCGCTCAGATGGGACATCACCATCGAGAACGACAGGTGCCGGTGCGCGTGGGCGACCGACTGCAGCGGCTGCCAGGCGGTGCGGCGCCAGCTGGGGCGCGGCAGGACTTGACCCCACTGGAATGCGTTGGAAGCACGAAGCACGAGCAGTTTGGCGAGTGCGCCAAATCCGGTGGTCAGCAAGATGCCGGCCGTGCCGACATGCATCAAGGCCGCCAGCGCGCCAAAGCCGATGAAGCCGCTTTTGGCCGCCACCTCACCCATGCCTGAGCTCTTGAAGTGGCCCAAACGCTGAACGAGGTGCTGCACGGCCATCGACACCGAAATCAGCGCGGCGGTGGCCGGCGTCAGCCACAGCCACGCCGCCCACCGGGAGGCTCCGCCCGCCGTGGCTTCTGACCCGGGCCACAGCGCCACGACGAGCAGCACCAGGGGCGTGAACACAGCGGTGCCCACTGCAGCCAAGGCGACCACCCACTTCACCAGCGAGAAGGCCTCTTGGTCAGCCCGCGGCAGTTGCACGAGGTATTCGTACCGCAAGGTCATGACGCCCGCGAAGAACATGGCGAACTGCAGGAACACCGCTTGGGCGGCCATGTCGGCCGGGGTGTAGAGCCGTGTCAGGACGGGCAGGCCCAGAATGCCAATGGCCTGGGCCAGGGTGTTGCCCATCGCTTGCCAGCGAACATCCCTCCAGAATGTGGCGATGCTCATGCCGCGGTGCGTTTGCTTGCGGCCGCGAGGTGCGCAAGTCGCATGTGCCGCGCGCACAACCCCAAGGTGATCGGCAGCAGGTACTGAGTGAACGGCTTGGCCGCAAATGAAAGCAGCAGGGTGGACACGGTGAACAGGAACAG
Source organism: Pelomonas baiyunensis (assembly GCF_043555935.1). Taxonomy (NCBI): domain Bacteria; kingdom Pseudomonadati; phylum Pseudomonadota; class Betaproteobacteria; order Burkholderiales; family Sphaerotilaceae; genus Roseateles; species Pelomonas baiyunensis. The sequence continues at coordinate 63,162 of NZ_JBIGIB010000006.1, forward strand.
TTGCTGCAGCGTGGGATCGTGGCGGATGGATCGCCGCTGCGTCCACAGGTGAAAGACGGGCAGGCTCTGCAGCAACAGGAACGCGATGAAGCCCAAAGCGCCCAGGTCAACCCAAGCCGACAAATAGCTGTGGATGTATTCGCCGCCGAGGTAGCTGCCCATGCGCCCGGTCCAGGGGTGCTGAAGGATGGTGGCCAGCCCGTCTTCGAGCATCTTCTTACGGTCCAGAACCGAGAGGTCTTCCTCGTACTCCGTGAAGATCGTGATCACCCGGTAGTCCTGCAATTCGTCTTGAAAGACGAGGAACACGACAACGAAGATGCCGATGGCGATGAGGAACCCTTGGACCAACCGCCACTTGGAGCGGGCCTGGAGGAACTCCAGCGCGATGAAGGCCACCAGCGCCGCCGCGAATTCCGAGCGCGCACCGTTCAGGAACAACGCCACGAACGCGAGCAAGTAGGTGAGGGCGCGCAGTTTCGGCCGGTCAGCCAGCAGCGCCACCAGGGTCACCAGCGTGACCCAGTACGCGAAGGCGTAGCCCTGGTAGGTGATCAAGCTGTTCTGCACACCGTAGGACTCCAGCGCCGCACTGATGAAGCCGCCATTGAGCGCGTTGTTGATGACCATGCCAGTCATCGCCGCAATCAGCACCAACAGCAGGGTTGTTTGGCGCTGATGCAAGGGCGTGTACAGCGCCAGGAAGAACAGCGTGATGAACTGGGCGATCACCGTGGGGTGGGCTTCGGCGCTGTTGAGCATGTTGCGCGTGGACAGCTCCCACACCGTCACGCAGGCGTAGAACGCGAGGAAGGCGAACAAGGCCCGTTCGATGACCACCGGTTCGTCCGCCGAACGGTTCAGGGCAACGCGCATGTGCACGCCCAGCAGCAGCGGCAGGCTGATGAAGCAGATCGGCGTGGAATAGCCGGCCAGGAAGGCAGGCAGCACCCCGATCGTGACGGCGAAGTGGTAAATGAAGTACCCAGGAAACGTGACCAGGAACAGCCAGTAGAGGCTGTCGTGATCGCGGGCCGCGTCGATCGTCAACGAACCGGGCTTCACGCGGCCGAATCCTTCAGGCACGCGCACATGCCGCGGCCAAGGCCTGCACGACGCGCTGTTGTTGCTCGTCGGTCAGGTCTGCACTCATCGGCAGGCTCATCACGCGTTGGCCGGCGGTCACGCTGTGCGGCAGGCTTTCCGGCGGGCACTCGGGCCGCGCATACGCAGGCTGGCAGTGCATCGGGCGCGGGTAGTGCACGGCGGTCGGGATGCCTTGGGCCTTCAGGGCTTCGATCACCGCCGCCCGGTCGTCCACCTTCACGGTGTACTGTGCCCACACGCAATCGCGGTCGGCGGCGACGTCCAGCAGCTCCACTTTGGCGCCACTGGCGCGTATCAGTTCAGCGTAGCGGTCGCCCAGCTTCTTGCGCTGCGCAACTTCCCACTCGAAGCGCTCGAGCTTGCCCAGCACCACGGCGCACTGCAGGGTGTCCATGCGGCCACCCACGCCGACGCGCGTGTGGGTGTAGCGCTGGCTTTGGCCGTGCACGCGGATTTCGCGCATGGCTTGGGCCAGGGTGTCGTCGCTGGTGAAGAGCGCGCCGCCGTCGCCGTAGCAGCCCAGTGGCTTGCTCGGGAAGAAGCTGGTGGCCCCGATGCGCGAGACGTTGCAGCTCTTGCGGCCCTTGTAGGTGGCGCCGAAGCTCTGTGCGGCGTCTTCGATGACGCTCAGGCCGTGCCGCTCGGCAATGGCGTTGATCTCGTCCATGTCGGCCACCTGGCCGTACAGGCTCACCGGCATGATGGCGCGGGTGGCAGGCGTGATGGCGGCTTCGATGAGGGCCGGGTCGATGTTGCAGTCGCCGGGCTTGATGTCCACGTACACCGGCTTGGCGCCGGCCAGCACGATGGTTTCAGCGGTGGCGGCAAAGGTGAAGGGCGTGGTGATGACTTCATGCCCGGGGCCGATGCCTTCGGCCATCAGCGCAATCAACAGGGCTTCGGTGCCGCTGGAGACGGTGATGCAGTGCTTGGCGCCGGTCATCTGGGCCAGCGCGGCTTCGAGCTCCGCGACTTCCGGGCCCATGATGTATTGGCCGTGGTCCAGCACCTTTTGGATGCGGGCATTGATGCTGGGCCGCAGCGCTTCGTACTGGCTTTTGAGATCGATGAATTGCATGGCTCAGCCCTGAACAAGGGTGCAGCGGCCGTCGGCCAGACGGTAGCGGTCGCCGGTGTGCGGGCAGGTGGCTTCAACCGGCTCCGTGCTGGTCACGGGCAGGTTCAGACGTTCGCCGAAGCGGCTCATCCAGCCCACCTGCCGGGCCGGCACGCCCACCATGAGGGCGAAGTCGGGCACATCGCGGTTGATCACGGCGCCCGCGCCGATGAAGGCGTAGCGGCCGACGGTGGTGCCGCACACCAGGGTGCTGTTGGCCCCCAGCGTGGCGCCTTGCTTCACGAGCGTGCGGCGGTATTCGTCTTTGCGGGTGACGGCCGAGCGCGGGTTGTACACGTTGGTGAACACCATGCTCGGGCCGCAGAACACGTCGTCTTCGAGCGTGACCGCGTCGTACACCGACACGTTGTTCTGGATCTTGACGTTGTGGCCGATGGTGACGTCGTTGCCCACGTAGACGTTTTGCCCGAACGAGCAGCGCTCGCCGATGCGGGCACCCGCGCTGATGTGCACGAAGTGCCAGACGCGGCAGCCGTCGCCGAGCTGGGCGCCTTCGTCGACGATGGCGCTGGGGTGGATGGTGGTGGCCATCGGGTCAGTAGTGCAGCGGCAGGTTGATGCGCTTGCCGTCGCGGGCGCTCATGTACAGCGCGATCAGCAGCTCCAGCGACTTCAGGCCCTCCCGCCCGTCGGTCTCGGGCTGCGCCTCGCCACGCAGGGTGTTGATGACGTTGTCGTAGTACAGCGGGTGGCCGAAGCCGTACACCGAGGTGGTCTGGTAGCTGGCGTCGTGGATGAGGGCGTCCATCTCGTGCGGCGCGTCGAACTCCCAGTGCTGGATTTCGTTGACGGCCAGGCCGCCCACGCGCACCGAGCCCTTCTCGCCCAGCAGGGTGATCGAGCCTTCCAGGTTCTTCGGATAGGTCAGCATGCTGACGTTGACGGTGCCCATGGCGCCGTTGCGCCACTTGAGCGCCGCCACGCCGCTGTCTTCCACTTCGATGTTGCGCGCCAGCGTGCCGGTGTAGGCCATGACGCTTTCCACGGGACCGCAGATCCAGTCCAGCAGGTCCACGTAGTGGCTGGCCTGGTTCATGAACGCGCCGCCGTCGAACTCCCAGGTGCCGCGCCACGCGGCGCTGTCGTAGTAGCTTTGCGGGCGGGTCCAGAAGACGTTGACCGCGATGTTGTACAGGCGACCGAAGCGGCCCTCGGCCACGGCGCGCTTGAGCAGTTGCAGCGTGGGGTTGCGGCGGTTTTGCTTGACGACGAAGAGGCGCACGCCGGCCTCGTCGCACGCCTTCACCATGTCCAGACCGTCCTGCCAGCGCGTGGCCATGGGCTTTTCGGTCATGACGTCCACCCCGGCCTGTGCTGCTTCGATGGCCTGGCGCGGGTGCAGGCCGCTGGGGGTGGTGAGCACCACGCAGTCGATACCCAATTCAGCCTTGGCGGCCAGCAGTTCGGTCAGCGACGCAAAACCCCGTGCGCCAGTCTTGGCGACGGCCGCCGCAAGCACCTCCGGGGCGGTGTCGCACACGGCCACCAGCTCCGCACGCTCGGCGTGCTTCTTGATCGCCTCCATGTGGTTCTGGGCGATGCGGCCGCAGCCGATTAGGGCGAAGCGAACCTTGCGATCGAGAACGGGAAGGGCGGAGCGTTTCACGGAAGGACCTGTCAACCTGTCGAGGTGCGTGGCAGTGGCGTCGCGCGGCGAATTCAAGCGGCGCGTTGTTCGCGTCGCGCCTTGAGCTCACGGCCGGTTTGCAGCCCCATCAGCAACAGGCCCAGAGCAAAGCCTGCAATCATGAAGAAGCTGCGCTTGGGCTTGGATTTGCGCTCGGGCACCTGTGCAACGTCGATCACTTGCAATTGGCCGCCATCGCGGCTTTCATCGACGCGAGCCAGCTCGTACTGCCGTGCGATCAAGTCGAACAGGGTTTCCTGGTACTTGAACTCGCGGTAGGCGCCCACGTAGCCGCCCGGGGCGGACCGCTCGGCCTGCCCTGCGCGGTTCAGTTCGGCCCGCAGACGGCTCACGGCGGCCGTTTGCTGCTGCACTTCGGGTGTGTTGCTCGACAGGCTGCTGCTGAGCATCTGCAACCGCACCTCGGCGTTGGTCAGTTCTGCGCGGAGTTTGGCCAGCGCCTCCACCGCCGCCTTGGGCTCGGCCTTGATGGATTCGGTGGAGACGCCGGTGCCTTGGAGTGCGGCCTGTGCGCTGTCCAGCTTGGCGCGAACCTGCTTGAGTTGACCTTCAAAGAAAGCCCGGCGCTGCTGGGCCTCGGTGAGGGTGAGGCCGGCGGTCAGCTTGCGCACTTCCTCCACGTAGGCGTTGGCCATGTCGGCCGCCCGTTGGGGGCTCTCGTCGTCGACTTCGAGGGTGATGACGCCGTCCTTCTTGCCGATGCTGACGCGCGTTCGGTCGGCGAGTTTCAGCCGGACGTCGTGGGCGAGCTTTTCGTCGTAGACAGTTTTCAGGTCAAAGCGTTGCAAGAGGCCATCGGCCACGGTGCGGCTCTGGACAAAGGTGACGAACTGGTCACCCGTGTTGCGCACGGAGCCTGACAGGCCCGCCAGCGCGCCCAACGAGGCGATGGCGCCCGCAGCGCTGCCCTGTTGCTGTTGCGGCGGCATGAAGCTGGTGCGCGCGGTGAAGGTGGGAGTCACCAGGTAGCTGGCGCCCAGGGCCAGTGCAGCGGCGGCCAGCGGTACCGCCGTGACGGCGACCCAGCGTGCGCGCAGGGCGGCGGCGTAGTCGGAGAGCGTGATCGCAGATTCGGCGGCCACGGCCGCGCCAGAGTTCGGAAGCGTCGACACGGTGGGCTCGCTCAGTTCTTGATCGTCTTGAGCGCTGCTGCACCCAGGCCGAATTGGTAAAGGATCTGCGTCCACTCTTTGGCTTCCTGGCTGAAGCTCGTCTTGTTCAGGTCTTCCGGCACGAAGACGGTGTCGCCCGGCAAGGCCGGCAGGGCCGAAAGGCCACTGCTGAGCGTCAGCCAGCCGCTGGTCTGCTGCTTGGCACTGACCACGCTGCCGTTGGCGCGGATCACAAACGTGCTGGTGCTGTCCGCGCCGCGAGTCGGGCCGCCGGCCAGGCGCAGCATGTCGTCGATGCTGGCGCCCTTGTTGAACACGAAGCTGCCGCCGTTGAAGACGCTGCCGAACACACCCACCGACGTGGGCACGGGCGGGATCACCAAGCGGTCGCCGTCTTCCACCGCGAGGTCGGGCAGGGCTGTGGCCGTGGGCGAGAGCTGCAACACGATGCGGCCGGTCGGGCGCACCGCGCGCAGGCGCTCGATCAATCGCGTCGAGTTTTGTCCGCGCGCCGCTTGGGCTCCGGCTTCGTCGGTGGTGAGGGCCTTTTGCGTCAACTGCACGCGGGCGAATTCGGTTTCCAGGTCACGCAGGGCGCGTTCGTACTGGCTCTGCTGCGTGATGCGGACACTCTCGCGGTTGAATTCGGTGCCATACACAAAAGCACCCGGGGTCAAGCCGCCTGCAGCCTTGATCACGTCGGCCAACGTGCTGCTCGGCGGCAGGATGTAGTCGCCCGGGCGCTGCACCTCGCCCTCGACGCGCACGCGCTTGTTTTGGCGGTGCTGCGGCAGCACGGCATCGAGCGCATTGAAGGCTCGCACGACATCGCCGCCGCTCAGCTTGACGTTGCCCTGGGCGGGCAGCGCGACTTCCGCGACGCGTGCGTCGTTGCGCAGGTCCATGCTTTCAACCGCGATGCGTGAGCGCTCCGCGACGGCATTCAGGCCGCCGCCCATGGCGAGCAGGTCGCTGACGGTTTCACCTGACTTCAACTCGAAGATGCCCTGGCGGTTCACGCTGCCGATCAAGGCGACTTGCGCGCCGACCGGGCCGATGTGCACCACGTCGTCGGGTTGCAGCACGCGGTCCTGGCTGCCATCGCCCCGCAGCAGGAGGTCGTATAGGTCGAATCGCCCCACCAGCTTGCCGGCGCGGCGCAGTTCGATGTTGCGGAAGCTGCCGGCCGGCGAAGGCCCGCCGGCTTGCATGAGCGCCTGCATTACCGTCGACAGGCTGCTGACCACCAGGGCGCCGGGGCGCTTGGTGAAGCCGGTGACGTACACGCGGATGCTGCGCAGCTTGCCCAGCGACGCGCTGAGGCGGTAGTTGCGGAACACCTGGGCAACACGCTGGTCGATGGTGGCGTTCAGGTCGGCGTAGCGCACGCCAGCCACCAACACCGGGCCGACACGCGGAATGGTGATCCGGCCGCTGCGGTCCACGGTCAAGCGCAAGTCGGCTTCGACCGCGCCCCACAGGGTGACGACCACTTCGTCGCCGATCGCCACCTGATAGTCCTGCGGCACCTGGCTGGACGCTTCGCCCACCTGGCCACCCACAGCACGGCCGCCGGGTGTCATCAACTCCCAGCCGAACCGGCGGATTTCCACATCGTCGCCGACGATGCGTTGCACGTGGCGCTCGAATTCCGTCTGCATCGCGTTGCGAGCGGCCAGCGCTTCAGCGGTCAGCGGCAGCTTCAGTTGCTGCTGCTCTTGCAGTTGCTGCTGCAACTGGAGGTTTTCCCGCTGCAGTTGCAGCGTCGTGTCCAGTTGGGAGTCAGCTGCGCTGCCTTTGGCCGGCGCCACCAGCCGTACGGGACCGGGCGCGGTCGACGTGGCCGTTTCGGTCGCCTCGGTTGCGGCCAACGCATTGCCGCACACGCTGAAAACGCTGGCCAGCAGTGCCACCGACGCCCATACGCGCAGGTCCCGCGCACTTGCAGAAAGTCTGGCGGTCAAAGGTCCTGGAACTTCCTGGTGCGCGCTGATCTTCATGGAGGGACTCGGGTCGAAAAAGAACTTAGCCCCCGCCTTCGGGCGGCGGCTGAGAGGCGCGCGGATTCTAGCCAGCGGGTCAGGGGGGCCTCGGGGCAAACCTGGGGGCTGGCTACACTGCCCGGGCAATGCGTGCCTGACCAAGTTTGGTGGTGGGCGCTAGCGCCGCCCATTTCCATGCTGCCCATCCTTGCCCTGAGCTTTGCCGTCGCTGCGGCTTTGACGCTGTTGATCATCCGGTCGTCGCACCTGCACGGTGCGTTGTCGGCGGACCACGACCTGTCTGGGCCTCAAAAGTTCCATTCGCAGCCGGTGCCCCGCATTGGCGGCATGGCGATCTTTGGCGGATTCGTGGTCGGGATGGGGCTGCTGGCGTGGCGCTATCCGCCCATGCGGGAGATGGCCGGCCTGCTGTTGGTTTGCAGCCTGCCTGCCTTCGCGTCGGGCGTGGTGGAGGACCTGACCAAGCGCGTGAGCCCGCTGCGCCGCATGCTGGCCACGTTGCTGGCCGCCGGCTTGGGCGCCTGGCTGCTCGGCGCGCAGATCAAGGCGACGGCCATTCCGGGCCTGGACGCGATTGCAGCCACCTCGCTCGGGGGCTGTCTGCTGGCGCTGCTGGTGGTCAGCGGGGTGTCCAACTCCATCAACATCATCGATGGCATGAACGGCTTGGCCTCGATGTGCTCGGCCATCATGCTGGCCGGCTTGGCCTATGTCGCCATCCAGGCGGGTGACAGCTTGGTGGCCGCCATGGCCATTGCGGTCATCGGCGCGGTGCTGGGCTTTTTCATGTGGAACTACCCGTTCGGCCTGATCTTCCTGGGCGACGGCGGGGCGTACTTCCTGGGGTTCATGCTGTCGGAGCTGGCCATCCTGTTACTGGTGCGCAACCCGGACGTCTCGCCCATGTTCCCGCTGCTGCTGTGTGCGTACCCGGTCTGGGAGACGGTGTTCTCCATGTACCGCCGCAAGGTGGTGCGCGGTCGCCCGGTCGGCATGCCCGACGGCATTCATTTGCACAGCTTGATCTACCGGCGCCTCATGCGCTGGGCGCTGGGCAGCAAAGATGCCGCGGTGCTGACGCGGCGCAATGCGCTCACGGCACCTTACTTGTGGGTGCTGTGCAGTTTGTCGGTGGTGCCCGCCACCATTTGGTGGGATGACACCGTGATGCTGCAGGTGATCCTCGGGCTGTTTGTGGTGTGCTACGTGCTGCTGTACCGCCGCGTGGTGCGCTTCCGCACGCCGCGCTGGATGGTGCTGAACTCGCGGGTGCCCGCGACGCCGCCGGTCGCCCGTTCGGAGTGACCGGCGCCCATCCGGGATAATCGCCGGATGCAAGAAAACCCCGAGTCCGCCGTCGCGGCCCCTGCCGAGGCGGTCGCGCCTGCCCGTTTCGACACCCTGCCGCTGGACGCCAAGCTGCTCCGTGCGGTCGCCGATTCCGGCTACCTGACGATGACGCCCATCCAGGCGAAAGCGATCCCCATCGTCTTGCAAGGGCGTGATGTCATGGGGGCGGCGCAAACCGGAACGGGCAAAACGGCCGCGTTCTCCATTCCGCTGCTGCAGCGCATGCTCAAGCACGAGAACCCCAGCGTCTCGCCCGCTCGTCACCCCGTGCGCGCTCTGGTGCTGGCCCCCACGCGTGAGTTGGCCGACCAAGTGGCCGACAACGTCAAGAAGTACGCCAAGCACACACAGTTGCGCTCTGCCGTGGTGTTCGGCGGCGTGGACATGAAGCCCCAGACGGCCCAACTCAAGGCGGGTGTCGAAGTGCTGATCGCCACGCCGGGCCGCCTGCTGGATCACATCGAAGCCAAGAACTGCGTGCTCAACCAGGTCGAGTACGTCGTGCTCGACGAGGCTGACCGCATGCTGGACATCGGCTTCTTGCCGGACCTGCAGCGCATCCTCAGCTTCCTGCCGAAGGCGCGCCAGACGCTGCTGTTCTCGGCCACGTTCTCGCCCGAGATCAAGCGCCTGGCCCAAAGTTACCTGCAGGACCCCATCCTGGTGGAGACCGCGCGCCCGAACCAGACGGCGTCGACGGTGGAGCAGCGCTTCATCAGCGCCACCGATGACGACAAGCGCGCCATCATTCGCCAGATCCTGCGCGAGCGGTCGATCCGGCAAGCCATCGTGTTCGGCAACTCCAAACTGGGCGTGGCGCGACTGGCGCGTGCGTTCGAGCGCGATGGCCTCCGCACCGCGGCCTTGCACGGCGACAAGTCGCAGGACGAGCGCCTGAAGTCCCTCGAGGCCTTCAAGCGCGGCGAGGTCGATGTGCTGGTCGCCACAGACGTGGCCGCGCGGGGCCTGGACATTGCCGATCTGCCGGCAGTCTTCAACTTCGACGTGCCCTTCAACGCCGAAGACTACGTCCACCGCATCGGCCGCACTGGCCGCGCTGGGGCTTCGGGCCTGGCGGTGACGCTGGTCACCAAGGCCGATGCGCGCCTGGTGGCCGACATCGAAAAGCTCATCAAGCGCAAGATCGACCTGGACGCGTTCGAGCTGGACGCGGGCATGGGCGACCGGCCGCGCTTCGAGCGCCGTCGTCGTGACGATGTGGCGGAGCGGGACGAGGCGCCGCGCCCGGCGCGCCCCGCCCATCGCCCGCCCGCACCGGCAGCCGACCCGTTCTTCGACAAGCCCTATGAGGCCTCGGCGTCGGAAGCCACGCCCGCCTGGGAAAAGGCCAAGGCAGCGCCCGCGGCCGGTGTCGGCAAGGGTTTGTCCAGCTACATCAAGCCCAAGCGCCAGGTCGCGGCCTTGTTCGGCGCCAAGAAGCCGGCGCCTGTCGAGGGCTAAGCCAGCAGCGAGAACACGGCCGGAATCCGGTCGGGCAGGGCCGTCGCGTGGCGTCGCCACTCGGCGACCGTGGCGGTGCGCGTCCAGCCGCCAGGCAGCGTCAGGCCGACGCTGATCGACAGGCGTGTGCTGGGCTTCAAAGCCGACAGCAGCGCCTGCCGCATCGATTCGTTGCGGTACGGCGTTTCAATGAGCAGTTGGGTCTGCTGCGCCTTGGCGGACAGCGCCTCCAGCTCTTTGATGCGCGCCGTACGCCCGCCGGCGTCCACGGGCAGGTAGCCCACGAACGCAAAACTCTGTCCGTTCAGCCCGCTGGCGGCCACCGCCAGCAGCAGCGAGCTGGGGCCTGACAGCGGCACCACTTCGATCCCGGCTTCATGAGCCAGCGCAACCAGCCGTGCACCGGGGTCGGCCACCGCCGGCAGGCCCGCTTCTGAAATCAAACCCACGTCGTGGCCGGCCAGCGCCGGGGCCAGCAAGGCGCGCCAGGCGCCGCTGTCGTCGCCCGCGGCCTTGCCCCCCTTGGCGGCGCGCGGCAATTCCACGATTTGCACGGATTGCAAGGGCTGCGCCAGTGGTGCGATGGCGTCCACGCGCTTGAGCAGGGCGCGGGTGGTCTTGGCGTTTTCGGCGGCCCAGTGGGTGAGTCTTGCGGCTTGGGCGATGACGCGGTCCGGCAGCACTTCGCGCAAGTCCAAGCTGTCATCGACGCCGAAGTCCAGCGTGTTGGGCATCAGGAGGAGGCGTCCGAGCGTGCTCATGCCAGCGGCTCCAGGCCAGCGCGGCGCAGCAGGGCGCAGGTGCGAATCAGCGGCAGACCGATGAGGGCTGTCGGGTCGTCCGACACCACGCTGTCGAGCAGGGCAATGCCCAGGCTTTCGACCTTCGCGCTGCCGGCGCAGTCGTACGGTTGGTCCGCCTGGAGGTAGGTTTCGATGGCCGCGTCGGTCAACGCGCGCACGGTGACCCGCACTTCGGCGCGTTCGATGGCCGCCAGACCCGGCGCTACCACCGCCACCGCCGTCTGGAACACGACTTCACGCCCGCTCATGCGACGCAATTGCGCAGCCGCGGCGTCATGGGTGCCCGGCTTGCCCAGTGCCTCGCCCGCGAGGTCGGCCACTTGATCCGAGCCCAGCACGATGGCGTCCGGATGCAGGGCCGCCACGGCGCGGGCTTTGGCCAGGGCCAGTCGCTCGGCCAGGGCGGCGGGGGCTTCGCCCGGCAGGGCGGCTTCGTCCACATGGGGCGCCACGCATGCGAACGGCAGGCGCAATCGGGCGAGCAGTTCTTGGCGGTATCGAGATGTGGAGGCGAGGATCAGCGGAGGCATCGCGGGATTCTCGCGCGCCTAAACTCACGCCCATGAAAACCCGTACCTTTGTTCCCGAGAAGCTGGATGTCGCGGCGCTGGCGCAGGATGCGGCCAGCCTGTCCGGCCAATGGCCCGCGGCTTCGCTGGAGCGCCTGGCCGACGCGGCGGCGCCCGAGGCCCCGGCCAGTGGGTGGCCCGTGTTGCAGTGGAGTCTGGCCGGTGAAGTGCGCCAGCCCAAGGGCGGCAAAGCACAAACCTGGTTGCATCTGACGGCATCTGGCGAAGTGGCGCTGACCTGCCAGCGCTGCCTGAAGCCCGTGCACGAGGCGATCGACATTGACCGGTGGATTCGGTTCGTTGAAACCGAGGCCGAGGCGGCCGAGTTGGATGTGGACAGCGACGATGACGTTCTGGCCCTGCCGCGGCATCTGGATGCCCGGGAATTGATCGAAGACGAACTGCTGCTGGCGCTGCCCCTGGTGCCGCGGCATGAGGTGTGCCCGGAGCCGCTTCCGCTGGCCGACGACGCGGAAGATGCTGAGGTCGAAGAGCGCCCCAACCCGTTCGCCATACTCGCGGCGCTGAAGCGCACCGGCCAGGGGTGACCGCATGTGGGTGCCAGGCAGCGCGCGCATTTCAACGTGCGTGACTTGGCGAGTTGGTGAACCGCTGCTATACTCATGGGCTTTTCTGCGGCCTGGAGTTCGAGCGTGGTTCTCACTCCTCGGGGTCGCGTCCCCAAGTTCCGCAGAGTCTGGAGAATTTCATGGCCGTTCAGCAAAACAAGAAGTCGCCTTCCAAGCGCGGCATGCACCGTTCCCACAACGCCCTGGTGACCCCGGGCACGGCCATCGAGCCGACGACGGGCGAAGTGCACCTGCGTCACCACATCAGCCCCACCGGTTTCTACCGTGGTCGCAAGGTGCTGAAGAGCAAGGCCGACGCGGCCTGATGGTGACGGGCGCTGCCTGCAGCGCCCACCCACGCGATGAATCTGCCGACCCGGCCTGCGTACCGCGCAGTGCCGGGTTTGGTCTTTGTGGCTCACGAAAACCACTGCAATGACCGTTCCGTTGTCTGAACCGATCCGCCTGGCCGTCGACTGCATGGGCGGCGACCACGGCCCCTCGGTCACCTTGCCGGCCTGTCGGGCCTTTCTTGAAAAGCACCCGGGCGCCGAGCTGTTGCTCGTCGGTCAACCCGAGGCCTTGACGGCCGCGGCCGGCTGGTCACGTTGCCGCGTGGTGCCCGCGAGCGAAGTGGTCACCATGGACGACCCGATCGACGTGGCCCTGCGACGCAAGCGCGACTCGTCCATGCGCGTGGCCATCCAGCAGCTGAAGGCGGGTCGCGATGGCGAGCCCGTGCAGGCGCACGCCTGCGTGTCGGCCGGCAACACGGGCGCGCTCATGGCCGTGGCCAAGGTGCTGCTCAAGACGCTCGAAGGCATCGATCGCCCGGCCATTGCCGCGGTCGTTCCCAACGCCACGGGCCGTTTCACGACTGTGCTGGATCTCGGCGCCAACGTGGACTCTTCCGCGCAGAACCTGCTGCAGTTCGCCGTGATGGGCAGCGCCCTGGTGGCTGCCGTGGAGGGCATCGAAGAGCCCAGCGTGGGCCTGCTGAACATCGGCGAAGAAGCGATCAAGGGCAGTGAAGTCATCAAGCAGGCTGGCGAGTTGCTGCGTGCAGCGGGCTCGGCCGGCCATCTGAACTTCTTCGGCAACGTCGAAGGCAATGACATCTACAAGGGCACGACGGATCTCGTCGTGTGCGACGGATTCGTGGGCAACGTCATGCTCAAGACGTCCGAAGGCCTGGCCACCATGATGGGCAACTTCATCAAGGAAGAGTTCGGGCGCAACCTGCTGACGAAGCTTCTGGCGGTGCTGGCGTTGCCCGTGCTCAAGGCCTTCAAGCACCGGGTGGACCATCGCCGTTTCAACGGCGCGGCGCTGCTGGGCTTGCGGGGGCTCGTGTTCAAGAGCCACGGCGCGGCCGATGCGGTCGCATTCGAGAACGCGCTGGCCCGCGCTTATGATGCCGCCCGCAACCGGCTGCTTGACCGGGTCCACGACCGCATCGTCGCCACGCTGCAAGCCCAGGCGAGCGATGCAGGAGACAACGCGACACCCGCTGTCGCGCAGGCTGCATGAGCCCCTCTGGAAATCACTCGCCTCGTTACTCACGAATTATTGGCACCGGCAGCCATCTGCCGGGCGCTCGCGTCACCAACCAGGATCTGGTCCAGCGGCTCGCTGCGGACTGCATCGAAACGTCGGACGAGTGGATCGTCGAACGCACCGGCATCCGGGCGCGACATTTCGCAGCGCCGCACGAGTCGTCCAGCGACCTCGCCTTGCCCGCCGCACACGCTGCGCTGGAGGCCGCGGGCATCTCGGCCCAAGACCTCGACCTCATCATCGTCGCGACGTCCACGCCCGACATGGTGTTCCCGTCCACCGCCTGCTTGCTGCAGAACAAGCTCGGCGTACACGGCTGCCCGGCCTTTGATGTGCAGGCGGTGTGCTCGGGATTCATCTACGCCCTGAGCGTGGCGGACTCGATGATCAAGAGTGGTGCGGCCAGCAAGGCGCTGGTGGTTGGCGCCGAAGTGTTCTCTCGCATCCTCGACTTCAAAGACCGCACCACCTGCGTGCTGTTCGGCGACGGCGCGGGCGCCGTGGTGCTGGCTGCCAGCGATGAGCCCGGTGTGCTGGCTACTGAACTGCATGCCGATGCGCGCCATGTCGACATCCTGTGCACGCCCGGCACGGTGGCCGGCGGGCAGGTGCAAGGCACGCCGTTCCTGCGCATGGACGGGCAAGCCGTGTTCAAGCTCGCCGTGGGCGTGCTCGAGAAGGTGGCGCGCTCGGTGCTGGAGAAGGCCCAACTGACGGATGCCGACATCGACTGGCTCATCCCGCACCAAGCCAACATCCGCATCATGCAAGGCACGGCCAAGAAGCTGAAGATGGACCTAAGCAAGCTGATTGCCACGGTGCATGACCATGGCAACACCTCGGCGGCCTCCGTGCCGCTGGCGCTGGATGAAGCGGTCCGCAGTGGCCGCATCCAGCGAGGCCAGACCGTCATGCTCGAAGGCGTGGGCGGCGGCTTCACCTGGGGCGCGGCCCTGCTCAAGTACTGATGCGACGGCGCAGCGCCCGCTGCGCACACTGTCGCGACACACCCTGGAGTTCAATCATGACTGCACCTTTCGCCGTAGTGTTTCCCGGCCAAGGCTCGCAGGCCGTCGGCATGCTCGACGCCTGGGGCGACCACCCTGAAGTGCGCCGCACCTTGGCCGAGGCGTCCGACGCGCTCGGCGAGGACATCGGCGCCCTGATGCACGCCGGTCCGAAGGACCAGCTCGACCTCACCACCAACACCCAGCCGGTGATGCTGACGGCGGGCATCGCCTGCTGGCGGGCCTTCGTGGCGGAAGCCGGCGTGCAGCCGGTGGCCGCTGCCGGCCACTCGCTGGGCGAGTACACGGCCCTGGTGGCGGCGGGGGCGCTGTCGCTGGCCGACGCGCTGCCCCTGGTGCGGTTTCGTGCGCAGGCCATGCAAGAGGCTGTGCCAGTGGGCGTGGGTGCGATGTACGCCGTGCTGGGGCTGGACGGTGACGCGGTGCGCGCCTGCTGCATCGAGGCTGCGGCACAAAGCGGCGAGGTCATCGAGGCGGTCAACTTCAACGACCCCAAGCAGACCGTGATTGCTGGCAGCAAGGCGGGCGCCGACAAGGCGGCCGAGTTGCTCAAGGCTGCGGGCGCCAAACGTGCCCTCCCGCTGCCGGTGTCGGCGCCGTTCCATTCCAGCTTGATGAAGCCCGCCGCGGAGCGCCTGAAGGACAAGCTCGCCTCGGTGTCCTTCCAGCCAGCGCTGTTCCCGGTCATCAACAACATCGACGTGGCCGTGACCGACAACGCCGATGCGCTGCGCGACGCGCTGTACCGGCAGGCCTTCGGGCCCGTGCGCTGGGTGGAAGTGGTTCAGGCGCTGAAGGCGCGCGGTGTTGCGCATGTGATCGAGGCGGGCCCGGGCAAGGTGCTGACGGGCATGGCCAAGCGCATCGATGGCGAGCTGCAAGCCGCCTGTGTTTTCGACCCGGCTTCGCTTGCTGAAGCCCGCACTCTGCTGGGAGCTTGACCCATGACTGAATCCGCAACCTTGGGCGTGGCCCTGGTCACCGGCGCGAGCCGGGGCATCGGCCGTGCCATCGCGCTCGCGCTGGCGCAGGCTGGCTGGCGCGTGATCGGCACGGCCACGACCGAGTCGGGTGCCGCGGGCATCTCCGAAGCGTTGGCTGCCCACGGCGGGCGCGGCATCGTGCTGAACGTGACCGACGGCCCGGCCGCACAGGCCGCTGTGGACGAGATCGTGGCCAAGGAC
The DNA here is from genome assembly GCF_043555935.1 of Pelomonas baiyunensis. Lineage (NCBI taxonomy): Bacteria > Pseudomonadati > Pseudomonadota > Betaproteobacteria > Burkholderiales > Sphaerotilaceae > Roseateles > Pelomonas baiyunensis. Next base: position 78,691 of record NZ_JBIGIB010000006.1, read on the forward strand.
GGTGGCGTGCACGTGCTGGTCAACAACGCCGGCATCACCCGTGACACGCTGTCCATGCGCATGAAGGACGAGGACTGGGATGCGGTGCTGGACACCAACCTGAAGGCGGTGTTTCGCATGTCCCGCGCGGTGACCAAGCCCATGATGAAGCAGCGGTCGGGCCGCATCATCAACATCACCTCGGTCGTCGGTGCGTCGGGCAATGCCGGCCAGGCCAATTACGCGGCGGCCAAGGCCGGCGTGGCGGGCCTCACGCGCTCGCTGGCCCGTGAACTGGGCAGCCGCGGCATCACGGTGAACTGTGTCGCCCCGGGCTTCATCGCCACCGACATGACCGAGGTGCTGCCCGAGGCGCAAAAGGCTGCATTGCTTGCGCAGATCCCGCTCGGCCGCCTGGGCGCGCCCGAGGAAATCGCCGCCGCGGTGGCCTTCCTCGCCTCGCCGGGCGGTGCCTACATCACGGGCGCCGAGCTGCACGTCAACGGCGGCATGTTCATGGCCTGATTTGGGCCCGGGCGCCCCGATTTAGGGGCGCTCATCTAGAGCCCGTAGAATGCCGGGCTGTTTTCAGTAAACCTCTCCTGGAGGAGTTCATGAGCGATATCGAAGCACGAGTCAAGAAGATCATTGCCGAGCAACTCGGCGTGGCGGAAGCCGACGTCACCAACGAAAAGGCTTTCGTCGCCGATCTGGGCGCTGATTCGCTGGACACCGTGGAACTGGTGATGGCCCTCGAAGACGAGTTCGGCATCGAAATCCCGGACGAAGAGGCCGAGAAGATCACCACCGTGCAACTGGCGATCGACTACGCCGTGAAGCACCAGAAGGCCTGAGCGCCTTCCTTCTCTCGCAACTCTGATCCCTGATCCGCACTGCATGACCCGTCGCCGCGTCGTCGTCACCGGTCTTGGCCTCGTCAGTCCTGTCGGCAACTCGGTTGCCGAAGGCTGGGCCAACATCCTCGCCGGGCGTTCCGGCATCGCCACCGTCACCCGCTTCGACGCCAGCAACCTGGCCTGTCATTTCGCGGGCGAGGTCAAAGGCTTCAACATCGAGGACTACATCCCCGCCAAGGAAGCCCGGCACATGGATGGATTCATCCATTACGGCCTGGCGGCGGCGATGCAGGCGGTGCGTGATTCCGGCATTCCCACCGGAGATCAACTCAGCGAGGAGCAGGCCGAGCGCATCGGCGTGCTCGTCGGCTCTGGCATCGGCGGCTTGCCGCTGATCGAAGAGACCAAGATGGAGTTGATGAACCGCGGCCCGCGGCGCATCTCTCCGTTCTTCATTCCGGCCTCGATCATCAACATGATCTCTGGCCACGTGTCCATCCAGTTCGGCTTCCAGGGCCCCAACCTGGCGATCGTGACGGCCTGCACCACGGGTCTGCATGCGATCGGCGAAGCCGGTCGACTCATCGAGTACGGCGACGCCGACGTGATGATCGCCGGCGGTGCCGAAGGCGCGGTGTCGCCGCTGGGCATCGGTGGTTTTGCCGCCGCCCGGGCACTCTCCACCCGCAACGACGACCCCGCCACTGCGTCCCGCCCCTGGGACAAGGATCGCGACGGCTTTGTGCTGGGCGAGGGCGCCGGCGTTCTCGTCCTCGAAGAGTACGAACACGCCAAGAAGCGCGGCGCCAAGATCTACTGCGAACTGGCGGGTTTCGGCATGGGTGCGGACGCGTACCACATGACCGCGCCGAACGTTGACGGCCCCAAGCGCTCCATGCGCGCGGCGCTGCGAAACGCCGGCATGAACCCCGATCAGGTGCACTACATGAACGCCCACGGCACCTCGACGCCGCTGGGGGACGTGAACGAAACCAACGCCATCAAGCTGGCGTTCGGCGACCACGCCAAGAAGATGGTGGTCAGTTCCACCAAGTCCATGACGGGTCACCTGCTCGGCGGGGCCGGGGGCATCGAGTCGGTCTTCACGGCGTTGGCGGTGCATGACCAGGTGGCGCCCCCCACCATCAACATCTTCAACCAGGATCCCGAGTGCGACCTGGACTACTGCGCCAATGAGGCGCGGCCGATGAAGATTGATGTGGCGGCCAAGAACAACTTTGGCTTTGGCGGCACCAACGGCACGCTGATCTTCAAGCGCGTCTGACGCCTTGCGGCCGCGGCGATGCGACCTGCACCGCCACTGGTCATCCACATCCAACCGCTGTCTGCAGTGCAGGCCGCGGTTTCTTTTTTTTCAGCCTTGATGGCGGCAGGGCTGGCGGCCTGGGCTGTGTCGCACAACCCCGCGTTGTGGCCGGCGTGGGCGGCGGTGCCCGCCACCGCAGCCTGGGGATGGCGCGAGTCGCGTGCGCAAACACGGCGCTTGCGCTGGGATGGGCAAGCCTGGTGGCTGAGGGAGGCCGATGCCGCGCCCGAGCGGGCCGTCGTGCCGTCGGTGCTGATGGATCTGGATCGCTGGATGCTGCTCCATACCGCCGCGCCAGCCCGGTGGCTGGTGGTGAGCCGAGGCCAAGCGCCGGCCACCTGGGGCGGCCTTCGGGCCACGCTGTACGCAGCGCCAAAAGCGTCCAAAGTGCGTTCAGCGCCGATGCAGCCCTGAACGCCCCCGGCGAGGACCTCGGTGACCTCTGCCTTGCGTTCGGGCATGCGTCATATTCGACGTTGCTGCGCGCTCCGGGGCCATCCGTCGCTGAGTCTGGGTGCATGTGCGATGCCCCACGCCCCGCGGTGCATCGGCGAACCCGTCAGAATCCGCGTCGTTCGCCCCTTTCGTGACCTTTTGGAAATGACCCATGCAGGTTGAGATCTTGACCCCTTCTTCTCGCACGCGTTTTCTTTGGACGGGCGTGGTGCTGGCGTTTTCGCTGGCCCTCGGACAGGCGCCTGCTGCTGCGCAGCCTCGCGACCTGCCGGACTTTGCCGAGCTCGTCGAGCGCGTTGGCCCGGCCGTGGTGAACATCCGCACCGCCGAGAAGGTGAAGGCCGCGGAAGGTCAGGGCGAGATGAACGAGCAGATGCAAGAGTTCTTCCGCCGCTTCGGCATCCCGGTGCCCAACCCGCGTCGCGGGGCGCCGCGGGGCGGCTCGACGCCTGAGGATGACGCGCCCACGCGCCGTGGCGTCGGCTCGGGCTTCATCCTGTCGGCCGACGGTTACGTGATGACCAATGCGCACGTGGTGCAAGGCGCGGACGAGGTCATCGTCACGCTGACCGACAAGCGAGAACTCAAGGCCAAGATCGTCGGCGCCGATGCGCGTTCCGACGTGGCCGTGGTGAAGGTGGACGCGTCGGCGCTGCCCTTCGTGAAGGTGGGGGACAGCAACCGCGCCCGCGTGGGTGAGTGGGTGATGGCCATCGGCTCGCCGTTCGGCCTGGAGAACACGGTCACGGCCGGCATCATCAGCGCCAAACAGCGCGACACCGGCGACCTGCTGCCACTGATCCAAACCGATGTGGCCATCAACCCGGGGAACTCGGGCGGGCCGCTGGTGAACATGCGGGGCGAGGTGATCGGCATCAACTCGCAGATCTACAGCCAGAACGGCGGCTACATGGGCATCTCGTTCGCCATCCCCATCGACGAGGCGATGCGGGTGGCGGACCAACTCCGCAATGGCGGCCGTGTGGTGCGCGGCTTCCTGGGCGTGCTGCCCGACGACATGACCAAGGAAATTGCCGAGTCGATCGGGTTGGGCAAGACGCTTGGCGCGGTGGTGCGCAACGTCACGGCCGGCAGCCCGGCGGAGAAGGCGGGCATCGAAGGCGGTGACGTCATCACCAAGGTCGATGGCAAGCCCGTGGAGAAGGCGCTGGATCTGCGCCGCATGATCGCGGCGGTGAAGCCGGGCAACAAGGCGACGCTGACCGTGTTCCGCCGCGGCAGCTTCAAAGACATCGTCGTCACCGTGGGCGAGGCCGAGAAGCCCAAGGGCAGCGATGTGGACGCTGACAAGGGCAAAGACGCGGCGCCGGCCAACGCCAGCCTGGCCTTGGGTCTCAAGGTGGCCGAGCTGACGGACGCGCAGCGCAAGGAACTCAAGCTCAAGGCGGGTGTTCGCGTCGAGGCTGCGTCCGGGGCTGCAGCGCGTGCGGGCCTGCGCGAGGGCGATCTCATCCTCTCGGTCGACAACGTCGAGGTGTCGACGGTCAAGGCTTTCCAGGCGCAAATCGCCAAGGCCGACAAGGCGAAGGTGATCAACCTGGTCGTCCGGCGTGACGATGTGGTCAGCTTTGTGTTGTTGAAGCCAGGGCGCTGAGCGCGGGAATCCGGGGCTGCACGTCGGATATTCCACAATCCGAAAAAAGAGCTTCTGACCTTTCGGGGCGATTTCGCAAGTGGGTGCAGGCTCACTTATCGGGGCGGTGCCGGATTGTTTCTCTGGAACGCTAAAATGCACCCTTGAAAGGCGTGGCTTCATCGCCCCCAGCAACGCAATTCGAGGTGTTGGCGGCGGTCGCAAAAGCATCCACAGGACATTCACAGCGGCTTGTGGATAACCTGTGGTCAAAATCCTTGTTGGCGGCCCGCAACGGCCGCAAAACCAATGCTGGTGCGGTGTCCCGGCGGGGGCTTTTGGCTACAATGAAGGCCCAACAAGCAGTTGCCATACCTTTTTGTTGGAAGGCACGTCGCCTCTTCGACGTGCCTTTTTTTTGACTCCAGCACGGCGCGTTCCGCGCCTTCACATCGCTTCGCGATTTGAGCTTGCGTCGCAACGGCTGACGCCGTTGTAGCGGCCCCAGGATTTCGCGAAACACAGCATGAACCACATCCGCAATTTCTCCATCATTGCCCACATCGACCACGGCAAGAGCACGTTGGCCGACCGGATCATTCAACGCTGCGGCGGCTTGAGCGATCGCGAGATGGAAGCGCAGGTGCTGGACTCCATGGACCTGGAGCGCGAGCGCGGCATCACCATCAAGGCCCAGACGGCCGCGCTGCAATACAAGGCGCAGAACGGTCAGGTCTACAACCTCAACCTCATCGACACGCCGGGGCACGTGGACTTCTCCTACGAGGTCAGTCGCTCGTTGTCGGCCTGCGAGGGGGCGCTGTTGGTGGTGGACGCGTCGCAGGGCGTGGAAGCACAGACCGTGGCCAACTGCTACACGGCGCTGGATCTGGGCGTTGAAGTGGTGCCGGTGCTCAACAAGATGGACTTGCCGTCGGCCGACCCGGACAACGCCAAGGCGGAGATCGAAGACGTCATCGGCATCGACGCCACCGACGCGATCCCGTGCTCGGCCAAGACCGGCATGGGCATCGATGAGATCCTGGAAGCCGTCATTGCCAAGATGCCGCCGCCCAAGGGCGACCCGGAAGGCCCGCCGCGGGCCATGATCATCGACGCCTGGTTCGACAACTACGTGGGCGTGGTGATGCTGGTGCGCGTGGTGGACGGCGAGCTGCGCAAGAACGAGCGCATCCGCATGATGGCCACGAACTCGGTCTACCCGATTGAGCACCTGGGCGTGTTCACGCCCAAGAGCGAGAACCGTGACGTGCTCAAGGCCGGCGAGGTGGGCTTCATCATCTGCGGCATCAAGGAGTTGGCCGCCGCGAAGGTGGGTGACACCGTCACGCTGGAAAAGAAGCTGCCCAACAATGCCGGCCCGGCAACGGAAGCGCTGCCTGGCTTCAAGGAAATCCAGCCGCAGGTGTTCGCGGGTCTGTATCCGACCGAGGCCAGCGAATACGACCAGCTGCGCGATGCGCTGGAGAAGCTCTGCCTGAACGACGCTTCCATCCGCTACGAGCCCGAAGTCAGCCAGGCGCTGGGCTTCGGGTTCCGCGTCGGCTTCCTGGGCCTGCTGCACATGGAAATCGTGCAGGAGCGTCTGGAGCGTGAGTTCGACCAAGACCTCGTCACCACCGCCCCCAGCGTCATCTACGAGGTGGAGCTGAACGACGGCGAGGTCATCCAGGTCGAGAACCCGTCCAAGATGCCCGACGTGGGCCGCATCCGCGAGATCCGCGAGCCCATCGTCACGGTGCACCTGTACATGCCGCAGGACTACGTCGGCGTCGTCATGACGTTGGCCAATCAGAAGCGCGGCGTGCAGCTCAACATGGCCTACCACGGCAAGCAGGTCATGCTGACCTACGAGATCCCGCTGGCCGAGATCGTGCTGGACTTCTTCGACAAGCTGAAGTCCGCCTCGCGCGGCTACGCGTCCATGGACTACGAGTTCAAGGAGTACCGCGCCGCCGACGTGGTGAAGGTGGACATCCTCATCAACGGCGACAAGGTCGACCCGCTGGCCATGATCGTGCACCGCAGCCAGAGCCAGTACCGCGGCCGCGGCGTGGCCGCCAAGATGCGCGAGCAGATTCCGCGTCAGATGTACGACGTGGCCATTCAGGCCGCCATCGGTGCCAACATCATCGCCCGCGAGAACATCAAGGCGCTGCGCAAGAACGTGCTGGCAAAATGCTACGGTGGTGACATCACCCGCAAGCGCAAGCTGCTGGAAAAGCAAAAGGCCGGCAAGAAGCGCATGAAGCAGATCGGCTCGGTCGAGGTGCCTCAAGAAGCCTTCCTCGCCATCCTGCAAGTCGACGACTGACCCTCTCTCCCTCTGCCTTGAAAACCTCCTTGATGAGCGCTCTGACCGGTGTTTTGTACGCGGCCCTGGTGGCCTACCTGGGCGGCTGGTACACCGGTCGATGGAGCGGCAACTTCGCGTTGCTGCTGTTCATCCTGACCGCGGTGACCTTGCTGTACTGGCTGGCAGAGCGCTACTACTTCGCGCCGGCACGCCGTGCTGCGGCTGAGGCCCTGGTGGCCAACGACGCCAAGCGCCGCGAGCAACTGGCGGCCCAGGGCATTGCCCGGGTGGACGGTGACATCGAGCCGGCCCGCCAGCAAATCCTGCAACAGCCCTGGTGGCTGGACTGGACCGCCGGCCTGTTCCCGGTGATCCTGGCGGTGTTCCTGCTGCGCAGCTTCCTGTTCGAGCCGTTCAAGATCCCTTCCGGTTCCATGGTGCCCACGCTGCTGGTGGGGGACCTCATCCTGGTGAACAAGTTCCACTACGGCATTCGTCTGCCGGTGCTGAACAAGAAGATCATCGCCAACAACGACGTGAAGCGCGGTGACGTCATGGTGTTCCGTTACCCGGAAGACCCCAGCACCGACTTCATCAAGCGCGTGGCAGGCATCCCGGGCGACGAGATCAGCTACGTCAACCAGAAGCTGTACGTGAACGGCCAAGCGGTGCCGGTGCAGTCGCAGGGCAATTTCTACGACGAAGACGGCCGCGTGTACCGCCAGCGCTTCCTGGAAAAGCTGGGCGAGAAGGAACACCAGATCCTCGTGCAGCCGGACGCCCAGCGCTTTTTCCGTGCCGACCGGGCCGACGGCCCGTTCCCGTTCCATGAAAACTGCCGCTACACGCTCGAAGGCGTGACCTGCAAGGTGCCGGCGGGCCACTACTTCATGCTGGGCGACAACCGCGACAACTCGCGCGACTCTCGATTCTGGGGATTCGTTCCGGACGAGAACATCGTGGGCAGGGCCTTCTTGGTCTGGATGAATTTCGGTAACCTCAAGCGCGTCGGAACCTTTTTCGATTGATCCAGATGCGCTCTCGCCGCTGCTCCCCCTCGCTGCCTCGCCGCCAACGCGGCCTCACCCTCATCGGCCTGCTGTTCTGGGGGGCGGTCATCGCCACCTCGGCCGTGGTGTTGATGAAGGTGTTCCCCACGGTGCTGGAGTACTACACCGTGCAGCGCGTGGTGGACCGCATCGCGTCCGGCAATCCGGCCACGGTGCCACAGGTGCGCCAGGAGTTTGACCGCGCCACGCAGGTTGAATACTCCATCCAGAGCATCAAGGGCGGCGACCTGACGGTGACCAAGGACAACAACGACAAGGTCGTGATCGAGTTCGCCTGGGACAAGGAGATCGACCTGTTCGGGCCGGTCTACCTGACGATCAAGTACCGCGGCAAGTCTCGTTGACGCCCGCGTCGCGTCAATGAATCCCGCACTCGACGACCTTCAGCGCCGTCTCGGCCACCGTTTCCAGCGGCCGGAGTTGCTGTCGCGTGCGCTCACGCACCGCAGCTATGGCGCCGATCACAACGAACGCCTGGAGTTCCTGGGCGACGCGGTGCTGAGCCTGGCTGTGTCCAGTCTGCTGTACGAGCGCTACGCCGGCTCGGACGAAGGCGACCTGACCCGCGTGCGGGCCCACTTGGTGCGCGAGGACAGCCTGCACAAGCTGGCGCTGACGCTGGGCCTGCCGGGCGTGCTCAAGATGTCGGACGGCGAAGCCCGCGGCGGCGGCGCGCAGCGCCCGTCCATCCTGGCCGATGCGGTGGAGGCGTTGCTGGGCGCAGCCTACATGGACGCGGGCTACGAGGTGGCCCTGTCCATCGTGCGTCGCTTGCTGGGCGACACCATTGCCACGGCCAGCAGTGCGGGCGACTTCGCCAAGGACGCCAAGACCGCGTTGCAAGAGTGGCTCCAAGCCCGCCGCATCGCCGTGCCGGCCTATCGCATCGTCGCCACGCGCGGCCAGGCCCATGCGCAGACCTTCGAGGTCGAATGCGCGGTGGCCGCCTTGGATGCCGCCGAATTGGGCGAAGGGCGATCCCGCCGCGCCGCTGAGCAGGAGGCCGCCCGCCGCCTGCTGGACAAACTCACCGCCGTACGAGGCAACCCATGACCGAGCCCACGCTGCCCCAACCCGTCCCGCAACGCTGCGGCCTCATCGCCATCGTGGGTCGTCCAAACGTCGGCAAGTCCACGCTCTTGAACGCGCTGGTGGGCCAGAAGGTCAGCATCACCTCGGACAAGGCCCAAACCACGCGCCATCGCATCACGGGTGTGCGCACGGTGGACGAAGCGCAGTTCGTGTTCGTCGACACGCCGGGCTTCCAGACCAAGCACAACGCCGCGCTGAACCGCACGCTCAACCGCACGGTGCATGGCGTGCTGGCCGACGTGGACCTGGTGCTGTTCGTGGTGGAAGCCGGCCGCTTCGGCCTGGACGACGCCAAGGTGCTGGGCCTGCTGCCGGAAGACAAGCCGGTGGTGCTGATCGCCAACAAGCTCGACGCCGTGCACCGCCGCGCCGAACTTGCGCCTTGGCTCAAAGGCATGCAGGAGCGCCGTAACTTTGCCGAGTTCGTGCCGCTGTCGGCCAAGAAGCCGGCGGACGTGGACCGCCTCTTCAAGATCCTCAAGCCCTACCTGCCCGAGCAGGGCTGGTTCTACGACGAGGACGCGCTGACCGACCGCAGCGAGAAGTTCCTGGCCAGCGAAATCATCCGCGAGAAGCTCTTCCGCCTGACGGGCGACGAGTTGCCTTACACCTCCACCGTCGTGATCGACAAGTGGGAAGACGAGGGCGAACTGCGCCGCATCAGCGCCAGCATCGTCGTCGAGCGCGACGCCCACAAGGGCATGATCATCGGGCAGGGCGGCGAGCGCCTGAAGCGCATCGGCTCCGAGTCGCGCCAAGAGCTGGAGCACCTGATGGACGGCCGCGTGTTCCTGGAGCTGTGGGTGAAGGTGCGCTCGGGCTGGGCCGACAGCGAAGAGCACCTGCGCTCCTACGGCTACGAGTGAGCGCCGGCCCGCACGGGCGACACCCATGAGCCCACGCCTGCCGCCCAGCCAGCCGGCCTACGTCCTGCACCAGCACGACTGGAGCGAGTCCAGCTTGATCCTGGACCTGTTCACGCGCGAGTCCGGGCGGGTGGCGGTGGCAGCCAAGGGGGCCAAGCGCCCGTACTCGCAGCTGCGCGCCGTGTTGTTGCCGCTGCAGCGCATCACCGTGAGCCTCAGCCGCCCGGCCAAGGCCGACGGGGGCGAGGTGCAGACGCTTCGCAGCGCCGAGTGGGGCGGCGGCGCCACGCTGCCCTCCGGGGCGGCGCTGTTCTCGGGCTACTACCTGAACGAACTGCTGCTCAAGCTGCTGGCCCGACACGACCCGCACCCCGAGTTGTTCGACGCCTACGCCGATGCGCTGGCGCATCTGGCCGAGGGCGACAGTACGTTGCGGGCGTTTGAAATCCAGCTGCTGTCGGCGCTGGGCTTGCTGCCAGACCTCAGCGTGGTCACGCCCACCCAGGCCGCGGTGGACCCGGAGCGGCGTTACCAACTCTCGCCCGAGTCGGGCGTGATCCCGCCGGTCAGCGACGCGAGCCTGCCCGGCGCGCTGCTCATTCAACTGCAGGCGGCGCTCCTGCACGGCAGCCCCGCCGCCTTGCGCCAGACCTGTGCGGCAGCCCCCCAGGGGCTCAAGACGACCCTGCGCGGCCTGCTTCACTACCATTTGGGCCACCAGCCGCTGCGCACCCGGGCGCTGATGCTGGACGTGCAACAACTGCTGGATGTTTGAACCCATGAATCCCTTCGCTCCTGCCAGCGGTCGCTGCGCGCTGTCGGTCAACGTCAACAAGGTCGCGCTGCTTCGCAACACCCGCCACCTGGGCATTCCCAGCGTGTTGCGGGCCGCCGAGCAGTGCCTGCAGGCCGGCGCGCAGGGCATCACCGTGCACCCGCGGCCGGACGAGCGGCACATTCGCGCCAGGGATGTGGACGACCTGGCCGCCTTCCTGAAGGATTGGCCGCAGGCCGAGTTCAACATCGAGGGCAACCCCACCCAGAACCTGATGGACTTCGTGCGCCGCCACCGGCCGCACCAGGTCACCTTCGTGCCCGATGCGGAAGATCAGTTCACGTCGGACCACGGCTGGACGCTTCCGCAAGACGCGGCGCGCCTGGCGCCGCTGATCCGCGAGGCGCAAGACCTGGGTGTGCGTGTGAGCCTGTTCATGGACCCGCTTCCCGCTGCCATGGCCGCGGTGGCGGAGCTGGGCGCCGATCGCATCGAGCTGTACACCGAGACCTTCGCCAGCGCCTTCGGCACGCCGCGCCAGGCCGACGTGCTGGCGGGCTTCACCGCCACGGCACAGGCCGCCTTGCAGGCGGGGCTGGGCATCAACGCCGGGCATGACCTGAACCGCGACAACCTCGGCGCCTTCCTGGCCGCCGTGCCCGGGGTGCAGGAGGTGTCCATCGGCCACGCACTGATCGCCGATGCGCTGGAACTGGGCTACGCCGAGACTGTGCGCGCCTACCTGCGCGCCATTGCAACCGCCGGCACATGAACCTGCGGCGGGCCCATGCCGACGACGCGCCGCGCCTGGCGGCCCTGGCACAGTGGGTGTGGCTGGACAGTTATGCCCAATCGGGCGTGCACGCCGGCGTGTTGCCCTACCTCGCGGCGTCGTTCAGCGAAGGGGCGTTTCGCCACCTGTTGGCCGACCCCGACCGCGCCTTGTGGGTGCATGAACACGAGGGCCACTTGCAGGCCTTGGCCCAGCTGCGCCGCGGCGCGACAGCGCCCGTGGCAGCCCGCGCGACGGTGGAGCTGGAGCGCCTGTACGTGGCGCCGCCCTGCACCGGCCAGGGCCAGGGCGTGCATCTGCTGAAGGCGGCGCGGGCCACGTGGCCGGCCGACGGCCTGTGGCTGACCGTCTGGGCCGGCAACACCGGCGCGCAGCGGTTTTATGCGCGTGAAGGTGGTGTGGTGAAGGGCGAGACCGACTTCATCCTCGACGGCCAGGCCCACCGCAATTTCGTCTACGCCTGGGAGTGCGCATGATCTACGGCATCGGCACCGACATCTGCGACATCCGCCGCATCGAGACCACCCTGGCCCGGCGCGGTGACCGCTTTGCCGAGAAGGTGCTGGGCCCGCAGGAGCTGCAAGTGTTCCTGGCGCGGCGGGAGCGTTCGCACGCGCGTGGCGTGCGTTTCCTGGCCACACGCTTTTCGGCCAAGGAGGCCTTCAGCAAGGCCATCGGCCTGGGCCTGCACCTGCCCATGCGGCTGCCCGACTGCCAGATCCTCAACGAGGCCAGCGGCCGGCCCGTGCTGAAGCTGCTGGGCCCGCTGGCCGACTGGTTTGCCGAACGCCGCCTGAGCGGCCTCGTCACGCTCAGCGACGAGAGCGACTACGCGGTCAGCTTCGTCGTCGTCGAGCAGGCGCCGCCGGCCGCGTAGGCCGGCCCGGTCACGGCTTCTTCTTGGTCGCGGGCTTGGCCAGCGACTCGCCCTTGGTCTGCATGGCCATGTCCATGTCCATCAGCACCCGCTGGTGGTCGGGGCCGTCCATGGTCATCTTCATGTCCATGGTCAGCTGGCCGGCCAGCGGCAGGCGGTCGGCCAGGCGCAGGCTGCTCGTGCCCTTGCCGCCGCCGGTCATCACCACGTGCAACATGCGGGGCGGGGCGTCCGGTGTGTCGGTGGTCTCCGCCGCAGAAGCGGACGAGGCCGCAGCCGCGGCCGCGGCGGGCTTGGGAAGCGGGGTGTCCAGCTTGACGTCCAGCGTCATGCCGAGGTCGAAGTAGGCCACGCCCTTGTCCACGCGAACCAGGGTGTAGTGGATCTGGGCCTGCATGCCGCCGCCCGCACCCGGCACCGGCACGGGCATCGCCATGTTGAACGGCACCGTCACGCTCTCGCCCACCTTCAGCGGTTGCTGGCTGAGCGCCTTGGGCAGTTGCAGCGCCTGGCTGATGAGGGTCTCGCCCTGGGCCCGCATCAGCGCGTTCATCTCGGGTGAACTGCCCTCGATTTTCTGGACCTCAAAGCTGAAGTCTCGCGGGTTGAATCGGGCGGTGATGGCCATGTCGCCCTGCTTGCCGTCCGGCAGGGGAATGACCTTGTCGCCCATCTGCATGGTGCCCTTCTTGCTGCCGGAGGTGACGGTCAAGGGCAACCAGCCGGCGGCATCCGGCTGGCCGACCTTCATCGTCTGCTCCATCTGCATGGTCATCTTCATGCCGCCCATCTGGGCCATCTGCTCGTTGGCCTTGGCGGTCTTCGCGCGCTGTTCGTCCGTGGCGTCAGCAGCAGCTTCGGCGCGCATTTTCATGACGGCCTGGATGTCAATCAACTGCCGCTGGTGCTGGCCGGCGCGGGGCGTGGTGTCCAGGCTGATGGCGGCGGACGCGGCCGGTGCGGCTTGGGCCGCGGGTTGCGCGCCCAGCAGGGATGCAGTCAGCAAGGCGGCCAGGGCGGGCGCACGCAGCGGGAATGGGAAGGACATGATGGATGGGACTCCGGGAGAGGAACGCCGCCACATCGGCGGGGTGCGGGGCATCCTAGGAGGCACCGTGTAAGCGCCGCATATGGATGGTGTGTGAAGGATGGCGATTTGGAGGACGCAGCGCGGTGGACGCGCCAGCGAACTCAGCGCGGGTGGAACATCAGCCGCTCGGCCAGCTCACGGCGAGCCGGCGTTTGCGCCGGCAGGCGGTCCAGCAGCGCGATGACCGGGTCGCAGGACGCGGCTGCCGCGGCGGGCGAGGCGCCCGGCGCGTCGGGGGCGTCGGCCCACAGGCGGGACAGCAGGCCCATGGCGGCACTGCCCACCGAGCGATCCAGCACCTCGACTTCAATGCGCGTCGGCGCCTTGGGCTGGAAGCGCGGCGGCGTGCCGTTGGCCGCGTCCAGCAGCCAGGCTGCTTCGCGCGCCTGGAGCTCCTGCGGCATCTGCGTACGGGCGGTCAGCCGACCGTCCAGCAGGTCGCGGCACAGGGCGCGGTTGCTGCCGGTGGCGGGCGTGCGCAGCGCCTTGAGCTGGTCGTTCACGATCTGCACGTAGCGCCGGCGCAGCACGCCGTCGGTGTTTTGCAGAAGACTCGGCATCTGGCTGGCGAGCGGGGCCAGCACCGTGGCTTGCACCGCATCGTCGGCCGCCCCGGCGGCACGCGCGGCCAGCATGCGCTGCGCCACGGTGTCGATGGTGCCGTGGGTGCGGCGGTCCAGCGCCTGCCACACCGGGTGCTGGCGCAGCGTGTCGGTGTAGTCGGCCAACGGGGCGCCGGCCGGCGGCAGCGCAATCGCCAAGGTGCGCGGCGACGGTGCGATCAATTGGTAGGACTGCAGCTCCTCGCGCGGCACGAACCACATCGACCGCGCCGGCGTGCGCAGCGTCTTCTCGATCATGGCCTCGGGCAGGCCCAGGCTGCGGTAGGTGCTGGCCAGCTGCTGGTTGGCCAGTTGCTCGAACACCGGGTTGAACGTGCCGGTGGACGCGCGGTGGAAGCCCAGTTGGCCTTCCGGGGCCAGGTGCCGCTGGCTGCCGGCCAGGAACACCAGCGTGCAGGCGCTGGCACAGGTGCCCACTGCGCGCGACTCGTGGCGGTGCGCCTTCACGGCCGCAGCCATCTGCTCGGCCTCGCGCACCCGGCCGCCCGGAGACGACAACTCCACGCGCTTCAGGTCCCGCGCGGCGTCGCTGGCCAGCAAGGCGCGCAGGCGCTCGCCGTCCCCCATGCCGATGACGCCCGACAGCAGCAGGCTGCGCCCGTCTTCAGCCACGGTGAACGTGGCTTGGCCGATGGGGTCGATGCCCCGCGCCATTTGCCAATACTCCCCCAGGCTGGGCAGCAGGCCGAACAGCAGTGACGCGGCCAGTTGCAGCGTGCCCAGCACCAGCGCGCCGCGTGTGAGCCAGCCCCATAGCAGCGACCCGTGGTGTCGCAAGTACACGGTGGCCGCCCGCCAGGCGCCGACGATGCACCACACGTCCAAGGCGGTCAGCAGCGGGAAACCCAGCAGCACGACGATGGCGTTGATCTGCAGCGAATCGCCCTTCACGCTGATCCAGCTCATCAAGCCCGTGAGCAGCATCGCCAGCGGCGTGGCCACCAGCATGTGGTTGACCCAGAAGCTGCGCGGCAGGCTCATCTCGCCGCGCCAGTGGCGCGCAAAGTACGAGCCCTCGGTTGGCAACGCGCCGCGCGGCGGGCGGCCGGGTTGGGAGGGCGGGCGCGGGCGCTTGGACGCCAGCTGCCAGGTCGCAGGCGGCTCGTCGGGCTTGGGCGCGGCCTGGGCCTCCGCTTCGGCGGAGGTGGGGTCGATGTAGGGGCGGCGGCGGGTGGCGTCGTTCATGGAATGCAGCGGTCAAGGCGCGGCCACGCGCAGGCGCGGCGGGCCGAGTTGGAAGGCACGGGGGCCGTAGCCGCGATAACTGCCGTCCGCCGCGATCACGCGGCCCAGCAGGATGTCGCGGTACCAGGGCAGCCAGCCGTGCTGGTTGTTGGCGTAGAGGTTTTGTTCGCCGCCGTGCAGGTAGCCCTCAGGCAAGGGCACACCCAGGCGGTCGAAATAACTGTCCAGCCCGTGCATGGGCTCGTGCACGAACACTTCGATGGGCTCGTTCTGCCACGACACCCAGGCCGCCGCGGGCGTGGCGCCGCCGTTCACGGTGACCCACAGCGTGCCGTTGGACGCCGCGCTGGCGCCCGGCCCCCAACCCCAGCCGCCGGCGACCGGCGCGCCTGCCGCGTCCACCCCGGAGATGTAGAACACGGCGGCCGTGTCGTAGCGACCGAGGGGCAAGAAGGCCGCCACATCGGCTGGCATCGTCGCGGCCGAGGGCAGGGCGTTGCCGCCTTCCACCACCGCAGACGTCATGGGGGAGGCGATGACGCTGTCGCCCACCCAGCGCACGCGGCCGTCGGTGGCGCGCTGGAACCACACGGGCAGGTGGTCTCGGTAGGCGAGTTGCACGGCGGCCTGCGTGTCCGCCGGGATGCGGCCGATCATGCGCGGGCTTGCCACATCGGTGCTGGGCTTGATCAGCAGCCGTCCGCGCAGCTCGAATTCCACGGGCGCCACGCGTTCGCCATACCCCACCGGTTCCAGGTAGAGGTCGGACTGTGCATCGCAGGCCCCCAGAGTCGCGGCCTCGCTCTCGTTCAGGCGCAGGCACTCGCTGTCGCCGTCGCTGCGGTGCAGCCGAAAGCGTCCAGGCGCCGCGTCACTGCGGGCGCGCAGGGTCTCCAGCGTCCAGCCGGGCGCGGCCGCGTTGCAGGCCACCAGCGGCACGGCGGGCGAGGCGGCGCCCAGGCACTGGTCGCGGCTGGCCAGCGCGAAGCGGTAGCTGCCGTTGGCTTGGGCCCGCAGGCGCCATTGCTGATCGGGGTGGCCGCTGTACGGTCGCATCGCGAAGCGGCCGGAGGCCTGCCAACTGGCGGTCAGCCGTGAACTGGCCGACACCAGGCGCCACAACCCGGCTTCCAGCGGATCCGCACTGGCGGCGGGCAGGTCGCTGCCGACGCTGACGAGCGTGGGCGTGCGGTCCCAGGTGCTGCGGGGTTGCAGGCACAGCTGCGCTTGCGTCTGCGTGCCCGCCGCCACGGCAGGGGCCAGGGCGTCGGATCGCACCGTGATGAAGCCGGTGGTGCCCTCCGCCCGAGCGCCGGGCGTGCTGCGCAAGGTCCACACGCCCAGGTCCACCACGGCTTCCCAGCGCTGAAGGGGGGCGCTGGGGTGGCGGTTGAACACGTCGAGGTTCAGGCACACGCTGGCGTCCCAGCCGGCCGGAATGGAGATCCGGGCGCGAACCCCGTTCAGGCCGGGCATGGCGCCTCGGGCGTCGTCGGGCTCCACGGCGGGCGGTGCCGGTGGTTGCAGGGGCGAGACGCTGGGCGTGGGGGCCGGCGCAGGGGTGGGGGCGATGGCGCTGCTGCTGCCACCGCCTCCGCACGCGCTGAGCGCGCAGAGGGCCACGATGCAGGCCGCCACGCAGGCCGCCGTCGCGCCGGGGCTCAAGCGCGAGCGGCGCGTGCGGTCGTGGCGGGGGGCGCAGGTCATGGCGGCACACATTCGGTGGGTGAATCGCCCGGTGGACCGTGCGGCCCCGCGGCCGCGCCCTGCAGGCGACGGGCAGTTTAGGGGCCCGTCGCACCGAGGGCCCGCCTCACGGCCCGCCCTCGGTAATTTCACCGATCTCAGCCGCGGTAGTTGTTCAGCATCGGGTAGCGGCGTGCCACCAAGCCAAACACGGCGGCCGCCACCAGGGCGAAGCCGGCGAAGAAGAACATCAGGCAGGCGGTTTCGCTGTACCCGGTGGACTGGATCGCCGCCAAGGCGCTGGGGCTCTTGATGCTGATGTTGGACAGCAGCACCCACAGGTTGCCCACCGTGACCGACAGGCTCCAGAAGCTCATGATGGTGCCCTTCATCGACAGCGGCGCCTGGCTGTACGCGAACTCCAGCCCGGTGGCCGACACCAGCACCTCGCCCAGCGTCAGCAAGGCATACGGAAGCATCTGCCAGACGATGCTGACCGCGTTACCCGCGTCCAGCCACAACTGCAACACGCCGGCCACGATCCAGGCCGCGCCGGCCAGCGCAATGCCCGCACCCATGCGGCGCAGCGCCGTCACGCGCACGCCGGTGCGCTCCAGCAGCGGGTAGAGCACCAGGTTGTTGAAGGGGATGAGGATCATCACCAGCGCCGGGTTCAGCGCCTGCATCATGGACGACTCGAACCACTCGGGCTTGGTCATCTGGTTGGCCTGCAGCACCCAGGTGGAGGCCTTCTGGTCGAACAGCGACCAGAACGGCGTGACCAGCGCAAACAGCACCAGCACGCGCAGCACGGCGCGCACGCCGTCCACCGCATCGTCCGGATGCACGCCGCGTGCGCGCTCCAGTTGCAGGGCTGCGCCCACGCCGCCGAAGGCCATCACCAGCACCAGGGCCAGGCACACCGCCGGCACGAAGCCGAGGCTGCCCATCTGGCTCAGGCTGTAGGCCGCCAGCCCCAGGCCCAGCACCGCAACCGACAGCCCCAGGCCGCCGGCCTTCAGGGCCGTGAGCACCACCTTCAGGAAGCTGTGCGGGTTGGCGCCGCGGGCGGGTTCGTGCACGTACTTGTGGCGGCCGCTCCAGAGGATCAGCGTGGCCAGGGCCATCAGCACGCCGGGCAGGCCGAAGGCGATGCTGGCGCCGTACTTCTTCAGGATCAGCGGCATCAGCAGCGACGCGAAGAAGCTGCCGAAGTTGATGATCCAGTAGAACGCGTCGTACACCTTCTGGGCCAGGGACCGGTTGCTCTTGTCGAACTGGTCGCCCACGAAGGAGCTCACCAGCGGCTTGATGCCGCCGGAGCCGAGCGAGATCAGGAACAGGCCGAAGTAGAAGCCCCGCAGGTTGTTCTCGAAGATCGCCAGGCAGGCGTGGCCCGCGCAGTACAGCAGGCTCAGCCAGAAGATCGTGGGGTACTTGCCGAAGAAGCGGTCGGCCAGCCAGCCGCCCAGCAGCGGGAAGAAATACACGCCGATCACGAAGGTGTGGAACACCTCCTTGGCCTCGGCCTTGCGCAGGTCCTCGGGCACGGCCATCAGCAGGCTGGTCATGAGGAACATCGTCAGGATGTTGCGCATGCCGTAGAAGCTGAAGCGCTCACAGCCTTCGTTGCCGATGATGTACGGAATCTGCGGCGGCATCTTGGCCGCCGCGGCAGGCGCGTGGGGGTTCGCGGAGAGGGTGGTCATGAAGCAGCCTCGATGGAGCTCAGGAATGGAAAACGCCGCACGGCTTGTGGCCGGCGGCGTTTGAGGGGGCGGAAATCAGCCGTGGCGCATCATGCCTCGAAAGGCAGCTTCACCTGGCTCAGATCCTTGCGGGTTTCCACGAGCACCAGCGGGCCTTCGTCCAGCACCACCACCGGTGCCGGTTCACGGCCCAGCGGGGCCGGGGCGGGCTCGGCGGCAATCGCGACTTGTGCGGCAGCGATCTTGTCGGCGTCGGAGTTGACCCACTGCAGGCCGGCAGCGTCGGCAATCGCGTGCAGTTCGCTCATCGGCAGCGCGAACGGCTGCACCACGGGGGCGGTAGGCGCGGCTGCGGCAGGCGCTTCGGCCACAGGCGCCGGTGCGGCAGCAGCCGGTGCCGCGGCGTTGGCCATGGCGTCTTCGATCAGCGAGCTTTGCACCGGCGCGGCAGCGTCGGCGGCCGGGGCGTCCTGGCCATCAGCGGCTGCGTCTTCGCGGCGGTTGCGGTTGCGGCCGCGGCCGCCACGGCGACGGCTTTCGCGGCCATGGCCTTCACCTGCGTCGTCACCTTCGGCGGCGGCGGCACCGCCCTCGGCGGGCGCGTCGATCGCAGCCGATGCCGCGGCGTCGGTGCCTTCCGCGGTGTCAGTGGTGGACGGTGCGGCTGCGCCGTCCGAGCCGGCTTGGTCGTCGCGGTCACGGCCACCACGGCGGCGGCGGCGGCCACGGCCTTGGCGTTCTTCGCCGGCCGGGGTGTCGCCGGTGGGCGGCAACGCGCCTTCGGCCTGGCTGTCGACGAACGCGGGCGGCGAGTCATGCGCGGCGGCCTGATCTTCGGTCAGCGACGCGGTGACGGGCAGGGCGGCCGTCACGTCCGCCGGGGTGCGCTCGGCACGGTCCGGGCGGTCTTGACGCTCACCACGCGGGCGGCGTTCGCCACGCTCGCTGCGCTCACCACGTTCTGCGCGCTCCGTGCGTTCGCCACGCTCCGGACGCTGCGTCGAGGCCTCGGCCTTGTCGCCTGCTTCCGGACGCTTGTTGTTGCGGTCACCGCGGTCGTTGCGGCCCTCTTGGGGCTTGCCGTCGCGGCGGCCACCGGCGTTGCGGCCGTCGCTGCGCTCACCACGCTCGCCACGTTCCCCGCGCTCGCTGCGGTCGCCACGGCGGCCGTCGCGGCGACCGTCACGGCCGCCTTCGCGCTTGGGTTTGTCGGTTGCGGCCGGGGCCGGAGCCGGGGCTTCCACGGCCGGAGCCGGCGCCGGTGCAGCCGCGCCGCCACCGAAGAGGGCGCCGAACAGACGGCTGAAGAAGCCCTTGGGGGCGGGGGCCGGCGCGGCCACGACCGGCGCCGGTGCGGCTACGGGGGCTGCGACCGGGGCGGGGGCGGGTTCCGGCATGGGCGCCGGCTGCTCGGGCAGGATGCCCTTGATCACAGGCTCCTGCTTGTTCTTCTTCTCGACGTCGCCACGGCGGGTGATGCCCACCTCGTCGGTCGGCTCGTCGATCATGGTGTAGCTGGCCTGCAGGTTTTCCAGACGCGGGTCGTCGTGGCGCAGGCGCTCCAGCTTGTAGTTCGGCGTCTCGAGGTGCTTGTTGGGCACCAGCAGCACGGTCACGCGCTGCTTGAGTTCGATCTTGGTGATCTCGGTGCGCTTCTCGTTCAGCAGGAACGACGTCACTTCCACCGGCACTTGCACGTGCACGGCGGCGGTGTTGTCCTTCATGGCCTCTTCCTGGACCATGCGCAGGATTTGCAGCGCCGAGGACTCCGTGTCGCGGATGTGGCCGGTGCCGTTGCAGCGCGGGCAGGTGATGTGGTTGCCTTCGCTGAGGGCCGGGCGCAGGCGCTGGCGGCTCATTTCCAGCAGGCCGAACTTGCTGATGGAGGCGAACTGCACGCGGGCGCGGTCGTTGCGCAGGGCGTCGCGCAGGCGCTGTTCCACGTCACGGCGGTTCTTGGACTCCTCCATGTCGATGAAGTCCACGACGATCAGGCCGCCCAGGTCGCGCAGGCGCATCTGGCGGGCGATTTCGTCGGCCGCTTCCAGGTTGGTGCGGGTGGCGGTTTCTTCGATGTCGCCGCCGCGGGTGGCGCGGGCGGAGTTGACGTCCACCGAGACGAGCGCTTCGGTGTGGTCGATGACGATGGCGCCGCCCGAGGGCAGGTTCACCGTGCGGCTGTGGGCCGTCTCGATCTGGTGCTCGATCTGGAAGCGGCTGAACAGCGGCGCGTCATCGCGGTAGCGCTTCACGCGATGGCCCTGGTCGGGCATCACGTGGTTCATGAACTGGTGGGCCTGCTCGAACAGGTCGTCCGTGTCGATCAGGATCTCGCCGATGTCGGCGGTGAAGTAGTCGCGGATGGCGCGGATGACCAGCGACGACTCCTGGTAAATCAGGAAGGCGCCTTTGCCCGCCTTGGAGGCGCCGTCGATGGCGTCCCACAGCTTGAGCATGTAGTTCAGGTCCCACTGCAGCTCGGCGGCAGAGCGGCCGATGCCGGCGGTGCGGGCGATCAGGCTCATGCCCTTGGGGTACTGGAGCTGGTCGAGGTTTTCCTTCAGCTCTTCGCGGTCTTCGCCCTCGATGCGGCGGCTCACGCCACCACCCCGCGGGTTGTTGGGCATCAGCACCAGGTAGCGACCGGCCAGCGAGATGAAGGTGGTGAGCGCCGCACCCTTGTTGCCGCGCTCTTCCTTCTCGACCTGCACCAGCAGTTCCTGGCCTTCCTTGATCGCGTCCTTGATGGTCGCGTTCTTGACGTCGGTGCCTTCGCGGAAGAACTGGCGCGAGATTTCCTTGAACGGCAGGAAGCCGTGGCGGTCTTCACCGTAGTCCACGAAGCAGGCTTCGAGCGAGGGCTCGACCCGCGTCACCACGGCCTTGTAGATGTTGCCCTTGCGCTGCTCGCGGCCTTCGATTTCGGTCTCGAAGTCCAGCAGCTTCTGGCCATCAACGATTGCGAGGCGCCGCTCTTCCGGCTGCGTCGCATTGATCAGCATGCGTTTCATGTCATCACTCCTTCGCGCGCTTCGGGTGGAAGCGCGCCACGTCAAGCCACCCGCAGGTGGCGTTCAAGACGCACGAGCGACAGCGTGGAACCGTGGAAGGAGTGCCCTGGACCGCTCGGGTTTCTGACGGAGGTCAGACGTCGAGCAGCGTTGGCGCATGCGACCGGCTCTTCTTGCCGCGGGAAAGCTCTGCCTCGTCCTGGCCGCATGCCAAGGCGCCGGACCGGACGACCACCGCAGCTTCTGGCTGGGGTCGCGCGGCGGGGCGCAGCGGGTGGGGAAGGGAAGGGCTCATCCGCGGAGGAGGGCTGGACGCTGGTGCGAGCGTTTGCGGCCCGGCCTGAAAGACCGATCGCGCGCGCTCACACCGTGAAAACCTTGTTTGGCAACCGTGGCGCTTCTCGCGGTGAGGCGGGGTGAAGTCGCACGGGTGGGTTCCGGGTGTCATCGCTCTGCCGCATCGAGTGGCCCACCGCGATTTCACTTGGGGAAACCGCCTGCCGGCTGCTGGATGCGTTGCATCGCCTGGTTGTGCCTGTGGGGCGGGCCCCACGGACGCCTCGTTGCCGCCGCTAAAATCAAAAAAATCAAACACTTACGGCAGCAACGTGGTGAAAAGGATTATAGGGGCAGGCCCTGCGGCCCCTGCCACGGGGGCGACCACCGCCGTGAGTACGGATAAACCCGCAGTTCGGCGTGTCATCGTGGACGAGGGTTCGGCCGGCCAGCGGCTGGACAACTTCCTGCTGCGCGAGCTCAAGGGCGTGCCCAAAACCCATGTCTACCGGGTGATCCGGGCGGGCGAAGTGCGGGTGAACAAGGGTCGCGCACAGGCCGACACCCGGCTGGAACTGGGCGACGAGGTGCGCATTCCGCCGGTCCGGGTGCCGGAGCGGGCCGCGGCGCCAGCAGCCCCGGCGCGGGAGTTTCCCGTGGTGTTCGAAGACGAGCACCTGCTGGTGATCGACAAGCCCGCCGGGGTGGCGGTGCACGGCGGCTCGGGCGTGAGTTACGGCGTCATTGAAGCGCTGCGCCGAGCCCGGCCGACGGCCAAGTTCCTGGAACTGGTGCATCGGCTGGACAAGGAAACCTCGGGCCTCTTGATGATTGCCAAGAAGCGCAGCGCGCTGGTGAATTTGCAGGATCAACTGCGCGACCGCGAGACGGGCAAGACGTATGCGGCACTCGTGTGGGGCGACTGGCCGGCCAAGCTCAAGGTCATCGACGTGCCCTTGGTGAAGTTCATCGGCAGCGACGGCGAACGCTGGGTGCGCCCGGGCAAAGAGGGTGAGGAAGACGCCAAGCGTTCCATCAGCCTCGTCAAGGTCGTGCAGACCACACCGCAGTTCAGCCTGTTGGACGTGACCATCAAAACCGGCCGCACGCACCAGATTCGTGTGCATTTGCAGCAGGCCGGCCACCCCATCGTGGGCGACCCCAAATACGGTGATTTCGAGAAGAACCGAACCCTGGCGCGGGGCGGCGAGCGCTTTGACCGCATGTTCCTGCACGCGCGCCGCCTGCGGTTCCAGCACCCCGCCACCGGCGAGGAGGTGACCCTGGAAGCCCCGCTGCCGCCCGAGTGTGAGAAGCTGATCGCCCCATGACCGCGACCCGACCCCAACGCTTTGACCTGATCGCCTTCGATTGGGACGGCACCCTGTTCGACTCCACGGCGCTGATCGCCCGCTGCATCCAGCGCGCGGCGGTGGACATTGGCGTGCCCGAGCCGGACTTTGAGCGGGCCAAGTACGTCATCGGCCTGGGCTTGCGCGACGCCTTGGAACACGCCGTGCCGGACCTTCCGGAGGCGCGCTACCCGGAACTGGGTTTGCGCTTTCGGCACCACTACCTGTCGGCCGAAGACGAGTTGTCGTTCTTCGACGGCACGTTGGACATGCTCGCGGCGCTGAAAGCCCGCCATCACTGGCTGGCCGTGGCCACTGGCAAGACGCGCAAGGGCCTGGACCGGCTGCTGCACGCCCGCGAGCTGCAGCGCGTGTTCGACGGCACACGCACGGCGGACGAGACGCAGTCCAAGCCGCACCCGCAGATGTTGCTGGAGCTGATGCGCGAGTTCGGCGTGGAGCCCGAGCGCACGCTGATGATCGGCGACACCACGCACGACCTGCAGCTCGCCGCCAACGCCGGCGCGCCGTGTGTTGCGGTGAGCTTTGGGGCGCATGACCCCGATGCGTTCGCGCCGTTCAATCCTTTGTTCATTGCGCACTCCACGCGGGAGTTGCACGACTGGCTGGTGGCCCATGCCTGAGCAGCCCATCGCGCCGCCGCAGCGGCTGTGCGCGTCGGCGGACCTGCCGGAGCGCGGCAAGGCCGTCAGTTTTGACGTGTTGCAGTGGCGCGAGCCGGTGCGGGCGTTCGCCTTGCGGTTCGAGGGGCAGGCGGTGGCTTACCTGAACCGCTGTGCCCACGTGCCCACCGAGATGGACTGGCAGGAAGGCGAGTTCCTAGACGGCGACAAGCGCTACATCATGTGCAGCATCCACGGCGCGGTGTACGACCCGCTGTCAGGTCGCTGCCTCATGGGCCCCTGCACCCGCGGCCGGCTCACCAAGATCGAATTGACCGAGCGTGACGGCGAGGTGTTCTGGCACCCGACGGCCGACACGCGCCCCGCCTTTGAAGACTGAAGCATGACCTCCCCTGTTGACGATCTGCCGCCCCCCATGCCCGAACCCGTGGGCGCCCCTGTGGCCGCACCCGTGGCTGCACCCGCCGTGCCCGAGCCGCTGATGGCGGAGCTGGCCCGCGAATTCCTGCGTGAGCGCCGGCAGGAGCGCCGCTGGCGCAACGTGTGGCGCTTCTTCTGGCTGGGGCTGGCGGGCCTGGTGGCGTACAGCGCCTGGACGCAGGGCCGGCATGTCACGCCCAGCACCACGCCGCACACCGCGCTGGTGGAAGTGCGGGGCGAGATTGCGGCCGACACCGAAGCCAGCGCCGAGTTGCTGCTGGCCGCGTTGAAGGACGCCTTCAAGGACGAAGGCGCCCAGGCGGTGGTGCTGCGCATCAACTCGCCCGGCGGCAGCCCGGTGCAGGCGGGCATCGTGTACGACGAGATCAAGCGGCTCAAGCAGCTGTACGACAAGCCGGTGTACGCGGTGGTGGAGGAAATCTGCGCGTCCGGGGCCTATTACATCGCTGCCGCTGCTGACGACATCTACGTGGATAAGGCCTCGGTGGTGGGTTCCATCGGCGTGCTGATGGACGGCTTCGGCTTCACCGGCCTGATGGACAAGCTGGGCGTGGAGCGCCGCCTGCTGACCGCCGGGGAGAACAAGGGCATGCTGGACCCGTTCAGCCCCGTGTCGCCCAAGCAGCGCGCGTACGCCCAGGCCATGCTCGATCAGATCCACCAGCAATTCATCACGGTGGTGCGCGAAGGCCGGGGCTCGCGCTTGAAGGAAACGCCGGACACCTTCTCGGGACTGTTCTGGAACGGCGAGCAGGCCGTGAACCTTGGGCTGGCCGATCACTTCGGCAACCTCGACTACGTGGCGCGCGAGGTGGTGAAGGCTGAGGACGTGATCGACTACACCCCGCGCGACAACGTGGCCGAGCGGCTGGCCAAGCGCTTCGGCGCTGCCGCCGGGGCCGGCGCGGTGAAGGCGCTGCGCGAGCTGGCGCCCATGCGCTGAGACAACGCGTTCGCAAGCGTCAACAAAAAAGGCCGCAGCCCGTGAGGACTGCGGCCTTGCGCTGAGCGCGGTTGCGCTTACTGCGTCTTGGTCGGGGTGGCGGCGGCGGTCACGGTGGCCGTGGCAGTCGTCGGGGCGGTGGCCGTGGTCGGTGCTTTGGCCGGTGCCGCGGCCGGTGCGGTCACCTTGACGTGCTTCTCCGCCGGTGCTGCGGGGGCGGACGCGTTCATGCCGCTCTCGCCAGCCTTGCTGGTGGCCTTGTCACCGGCCTTTTCACTGGCCTTGTCCGTCGTCTTGTGGCCCTTGTGATGGGCCGCATGCTTGGCGGCGGTCGGCGCAGTGGCCGAGGTGGCCGAGGTGGCGGCCGGTGCGGCAGGAGCGGCAGGCGTGGTTGCAGTCGCCACGGCAGGCTTGGCCGTCGGAGCCGGGGTGGCGGCGGCCGTGGCCGTCGGGGCAGCTGTCGGGGTGGCCGTCACGGCGGTGGTGGTCGCAGCGGGTGCCGTGGTGGCGGCGGGGGCCGCGACCTTCGTTTCAGCCGAGGTGGCAGTGGCCGCAGGGGCGGCGGTTTGTGCCAGGGCCACGCCCGAGGCGAGCGTGATGAGGGCGGTGGCGATCGAGGTCTTCAGCGTGTTCATCTTGAGGGCTCCAGGGTGGTTTCAGGTTTCGGTTCGGGCTTCGCGAAAGCTTGAGCAGACAACGACGCCTCGGTGCCCGTCGTTGACGCGGTTGCAAAGCCTTACACCCGCCAGAATCGGGTGCCATGAACACCTTCAACTGGACGGCTGGCTACCCCAGCCAACGCAGCCCGCTGTTCGCGCGCAACGTGGTTTCCACCTCGCACCCGCTGGCGGCGCAGGCCGGCTTGCGCGTGCTGCAGGCGGGCGGCAATGCGGTGGACGCCGCGATCGCCGCCGCCGCTTGCATGACGGTGGTGGAGCCCTGCAGCAACGGCCTCGGGTCGGACGCCTTCTGCATCCTGTGGGACGGCCGGCAACTGCATGGGCTCAATGCCTCCGGCCCCGCACCGGCTGCCTGGACGCCGAGCTTCTTCGAGGGTCAGGTCATGCCCCGTCGCGGTTGGGGCTCGGTCACGGTGCCCGGCGCCGTGGGCGGGTGGAGGGCGCTGAGCGAGCGGTTCGGACGGCTGCCGTTCGCCGACCTGATGCAGCCCGCCATCGAGATCGCCGAGCGCGGCTATGCCGTGCCGCCCATCGTGCAAGGCAAATGGGCGATGGCTGCGGCGCTGCACGAGATCACGTCGCAGCCGGGCTTTGCGCGGGCCTTCCTGCCCCGGGGGCGCGCACCCGCCATCGGTGAGCGCTTTTGCTTCCCCGATGCAGCCCGCAGCTTGAGGCTCATTGCCGAGACGCGCGGCGAGGCGTTCTACAGCGGCGAAATCGCTGCCGCGCTGGCGCGCTTTGCGCGAGACACAGGCGGCGCGCTGACGGAGGCCGACCTGGCCGGCTACCAGCCCGAGTGGGTCACGCCACTGGCGCAGGACTTCGCGGGCCACACGCTGCACGAGATCCCGCCCAACGGTCAGGGCATCGCAGCGCAAATGGCACTGGGCCTGCTGGCCTGCACCCAACACGCCGACCATCACGTGGACAGCCCCGAGGCGCAGCACCTGATGGTCGAAGCGATGAAGCTCGCGTTTGCGGATGTCTACCGCTTCGTCGCTGAGCCACACGCCATGGCGGTGAGCCCGGCTCAACTGCTGGACCCCGGCTACCTGGCCGAGCGTGCCCGCCTCATCGACCCCGCACGGGCCCAGGTCTTCGGCGCGGGCAACCCGATCAAGGGCGGCACCATCTACCTGACCGCGGCCGACGAGACCGGCATGATGGTCAGCTTCATCCAAAGCAACTACATGGGCTTCGGCTCGGGCCTGGTGCTGCCGGGCTATGGTGTGAGCCTTCAAAACCGCGGCCACTGCTTCACGCTGGAGCCCGGGCATGCCAACCAGGTGGCACCGGGCAAGCGGCCGTTCCACACCATCATTCCGGCGTTTCTGACGCAGAGCGGTGCACCGGTCATGAGCTTCGGCGTCATGGGCGGCAACATGCAGCCGCAGGGGCATCTGCAGACGCTTGTGCGCATGCTCTGCCACGGCCAGAACCCGCAGGCCGCGTGCGATGCGCCGCGCTGGCGGTTCAACGAGGGCTTGTCCATCAACGTGGAACGCCACATGCCCGCCGCCACCGTCGAAGGCCTGCGCGCGCGCGGCCACGAGATCGGCGACATCCACGACAGCTACCAAGACTTCGGCGCCGGCCAATTCATCTGGCGCCTGGGCGACCCGGCCGTGGACGGCTACGTGGCGGCCAGCGACCCGCGCCGAGACGGCGCTGCGGTGGGGTGGTGATGCTGGCGGCGCGGCGCCTGCACCCGGGGGATGACTTGCGTGCCACGCTGGGCGATGGCACCGGCTTCGTCGTGGCTGGCATCGGCAGCCTGCGACATGCCGAACTTCGCCTGGCCGGGGCGCCCGGGCCCACGCGCATCGACGGCCCGCTGGAGATCCTGTCGCTCAGCGGCAGCTTCACGCCCGCCGGCGTGCACCTGCACATCAGCGTGTCAGACGCGGCCGGGCGCGTGATGGGCGGGCATGTGTGCGCCGGCTGCGAGGTGCTCACCACGGCGGAGTTGTTGATCGCGCCGCTGCCGCCTGGCAGCCTGACACGGGCGCCGGACCCGGCCACCGGGTACACCGAGCTGGTCGTCCGCCACCCGTGACCGCTGGCACCCGACGCCGCAGGCTTGCGCTGCTAGCATGTACCGCATGACCAAGCTGCTCGATCTCGACTGACGGCGCTGTTGTGCGCGTGAAGCGCACCTGAAGCGCCCACGAAGCGCAGCCGGCCCGCCCGGCGTATCGTTCGTGCGCTTCACGCCGTCCTGCGCAGGTGCTGCCTGCGTGTTGAGTGGTCTTGAGCAGAGCCTAACCATGTGGTCTCGTCTGATGCAGTTTTTCACCCTCGCGCCTGGCGACTTGCTGCGCGACGCGGTGTACCGGCGGCTGTGGTCGTCCATCCTCATCTCCTCGCTCGGCGGGCAGATCACCATGCTCGCGCTGCCGCTCACGGCCGCCGTGCTGCTGAATGCCAGCCCCACGCAAATGGGCCTGCTGCAGGCGATGGAGATCCTGCCCTTCGTGCTGTTCTCGCTGCCGGCCGGCGTGCTGCTGGACCGGGTGCGCAAGCTGCCGGTCTACATCGCCGGTGAGAGCCTGCTGGCGGTGGCGGTCGCCACGGTGCCCCTGGCCGCCTGGATGGGCTGGCTGGGCATGGGCTGGCTCTATGTCGTCGGCTTCGTGCTCGGCTGTGTCTACACGGTGGCGGGCAGCGCGGCGCAGATCGTGCTGACGCAGGTCGTGCCGCGCGAACGCCTGGTGGAGGCCCACGCCAAGAACGCGCTGGCCTCGTCTGGCGCCGAGGTGGCCGGCCCGGGCCTGGCGGGTGCGCTCATCAAGCTGTTCGGGGCACCGCTGGCGCTGGCGGTGGACGCCGCGCTGCTGCTGATCTCGGCGGCCATCCTGCGCGGCGTCCAGGTCAAGGAGACCCTGGCCGAGCGGCGCGACCAGCACTTCTGGCAGGAGCTCAAGGCCGGCCTGCGTTTCGTGCGCGAGCGGCCGCTGCTGGTCAGCCTGGCCACGGCCACCGGGTCCTGGCAGATCTTCCACAACGCAGCGCTGGTGGTGCAGATCCTGTTCGCCACCCGCGAGCTGCGCTTGAGCCCGCAGACGGTCGGCCTGTCCTATGTGGCGCTGGGCGCGGGCACCGTGCTGGCCAGCATCTTTGGCCACCGCATCAGCCGGCGCCTCGGGCCGGGGCCATGCCTGGTGGTGGGCTACGGGGTGTGTGGCCTGGGCTGGCTGCAACTGGCCCTGACCCCGGCGGGTCAATTCGGCGTCATGAGTTTCGGCGTGATGCTCTTCGCTTTCGGGGTGGGCGCGGTGCTGATCTTCATCAACTTCCTGTCGCTGCGTCAGGCCGTCACGCCCGCGCCCATGCTGGGCCGCATGACGAGCACCATGCGCTGGCTGATCCTGTTGCCCGCGGGGCCCGGCGCCTTGATCGGCGGCTGGCTGGGCGAGCATGTCGGGTTGCGCGCGGCGCTCGGTTTTGCCGGCGTGGGCGCCTGCCTGCTTGCGCTCCTGGCCTGGCGCCACCCGGTCATCCGCGGCGTGCGCGAGCTGCCCAAACCGGTGGAGGTGGCCACAGCATGAGTACCGATCCGGTCCTCATCGACATCCCCGAGCGTTTGGATGGCGAGCGCACCCTCCTGATGGCACCGCGTGCCGGGCTAGGTGCCGAAATGGCGGTCGTCGTCACGCAATCGCTGGCCCACCTGCGTCCCTGGATGCCGTGGGCGCAGGACGCACCCAGCGCCGAGAGCGCCGAGCTGGTGGTGCGCCGCATGCAAGCCGACTTCATCGCGCGCACCGACCTGTGCTGGCAGATTTACGCCCGCCGGGCTGACGGCAGCCCCGGGCGGCTGCTGGGCGGCACCGGGCTGCACCGCATCGACTGGACGCTGCGCAAGTTCGAGATCGGCTACTGGGTCCGGCCGGATGCCGCTGGCCAAGGCCACGTGAGCGAGGCCGTGCGCCTGCTGTCGGTGCTGGCCTTCGGGCTGCTTGAGGCGCGGCGGGTGGAGATCCGCTGCGATGCGCGCAACCTGAAGAGCTGTGCCGTGGCTGAGCGCTGCGGGTTCGAGCTGGAGGGCGTGTTGCGCTGCGACACCCTCGGCGTGGACGGCCAGCCCAGGGACACGGCCGTCTACGCCCAGGTCGCCCGCCCGGCGGGCTGACCTGTGCGGCTGCTCAGAACAGGCTCACCTTCAGGCCGAGCTTGAAGGTGCGACCGTACTGCTCGTACTGGTAGTTCAGCGCCGGCACGCCGACGTAGGTGTAGTAGTGCTCGTTGTTGAGGTTCACACCCTCGAACGTGAGCTGCACCGACGGCGTGACCTTGTAGGACAGCGACAGGTCCACCTGCCGCTGTGCGGCCACGATCTGGTCCTGCGCGGGGTTGGTCACGTCGGCACCGAATTGCAGCAGGTACTTGGACTTGTGGTTGACGGCCAGGCGGGCGCTCAGCGGGCCGGCCTCATAGCCCAGCATCAGGTTGACGGTGCTGTCGGACTGGCCCGGCATGCGGCTGCGGCGCACCCGCTGCGACTGGCTGGCCGTGTCGAAGCGGCCGACGTCGGCTGTCGAATGCGTGAACGCCGCATTGGCGCCGACGATGAAGCCGCTCATCCAGCCCGGCAGGCTGCGCAGTTGCTGCTGCCAGGAGAGCTCCACGCCCTGCACGGTGGCGCGCGGGCCGTTGGCGTAGCTCGTCACGCTGGTGTAGCCCGCCCAGGGGCCGGTGCCGGCGAGGTTGGTGGCGTAGGTGAAGTCCTGGATGTCCTTGTGAAACAGGTAGGCGGACGCGGCACCGTCATTGCCCAGCGTCTGCTCCACGCCGAGGTCGAGGTTGTGGGCGCGCATGGGCGCGAGCTGCGGGTTGCCGAGGCTGGCCTCGGTGGTGCTGCTCAGCGTGACGGCGGGCGAGAGCTGGTCGAAGTTCGGCCGCACGACCGTGTTCGTCCACGCCGCGCGCAGGCTGGTGTCGCGGCTGAGCTTGTAGCGGGTGTGCAGGCCCGGCAGCCAATGGCTGTCGTCCCGCTCGAAGCGCGTGGGCGAGAGCACGCCGGCGACGGAGCTCTGGAAGCCCGCCGCGTCAAAGCGCGTGCGCTCGACGCGCAGGCCGGCCAGCACCATCCAGGCGGGGCTCAGGTCCATGGTGGCCTGCACGTAGCCGGCGTCGATGTTCTCGTGGATCTGGTAGTCGGACAGCGCCGAGGCGCCGGCCACCTTGGCCGGGTCGCGGGGCAGGGTGGCCAGGCGCGCACGCACCGCAGCGGCATCCATCGCCGGGCCGATGTCGCCCATGGAGAAGTCCAGCGTCGAGCCGGTAACGAAGGCCGACAGGGCGGTCGAGCCGGCGCCCCAGTAGTTGGCGCTGGTAGCCGAGGCGCTGCTGTAGGACCACTGGTCGGTGTCGTTGCGCTTCTCGCGGCGGGACAGCTTGGCGCCGAACTTGAGCGCCAGCTTGCCGCCGTCGGCCAGCGTGAAGGTGCGCGTCAGGTCCAGGCGGCCGTTGTGTTCATCGTCATCGCTCTGGCGCTTTTGCAGCGTGAAGCTGTTGAGCGTGTACTTGCTGGCGTCGTAGAGGGCGGCCGGGCCGGTCACGAGCGGCTTGACGGTGTCGGTGAAGGACACGCCCGCCACGTTGTTCTGGCGAAAGCGCGCGTCGTTGATCTGCTCCGGCGTGCGCTCCTTGCCGCCTCCCAGGCCCAGGTTCGCTTCCAGCAGCCAGTCGCCCAGGTCCTGCTCGGTGCCGGCCACCAGGGAGGTGATCGTGCGGGTGTACTTGCGGGCCCGCAGCCGGCGCTCGGCCCGCACGGTGGCGGTGGCGCCCTCGGCGACCGAGCCACCGGTGATGTTGCTGATCGTCAGGCGGTCGCGCTCTTCGTCGTCGCTGAAACGCGCCAGGATGCCGCGCAGGTAGAAGCTGCTCTCGGCCGAAGGCTTGTAGTCGACGTTGGCCGCAAAGGCGGCGCGGTCGCGGTTGGGGCGGTAGTGGCGCAGTTCCACGCCGGTCAGCTTGCCGGCAGCCCAGGCGCCGTCGGTTTCCACGTCTTCGGAGCCGAACTTGCGGCGGTCCACGTTGAGCGCGGCGGCGATGCCCAGCGTGCCGTCCATGAGGCGCGTGGCGCCCAGCAGGCTGGCGGCTGGGCTGGTCTGGCGGGAGAGCGCATCGCGGCTGACCGAGGTACCCGCGCTCAGCAGGCTGCGCGGCAGGTCGAAGGCCGACAGCGTCTTCACGTCCACGGTGCCGCCCAGCGAGTTGGCGTCCATGTCGGGCGTGAGGGACTTGATGACTTCCAGCGAGCGGATCAGGCCCGAAGGCAGCACGTCCATGCTCACGCCACGGCGGCTGGCCTCGGGCGATGGCACCAGAGACCCGTTGACGGTGATGGTGTTCATGTCGGGCCCCAGGCCTCGCACGACGACATAGCGGCCCTCGCCCTGGTCGCGCTGCACGGCCACGCCCGGTAGCCGGGCCAGCGACTCGGCGGCATTGATGTCGGGCAGGGCGCCGATGTCGTCGGCGACAACGGCGCTGACGATGTTGTCGGCCTCGGCTTGCATCTTCAGCGACTTGCGCAGGCTGGAGGCCTGGCCCGAGATGACCACCGCCTCCACCTTCTCGGCCGGTGCGGCGTTCTGGGCCTGCGCGGGCAGGCACAGGACGGCGGCGGCGACCGCGGTCAGGGTGGTGGACAGGTTGTCACGGAACATGGCTAGGCTTTCGGTTGGATTGACAAAGCCGCGCAGCCTAGAAACCCAATGCGAATTCCCGATGACATGACACGCCGATGGCTGCCCTGGTGGGCGATCGGCCTGAGCCTGCTGGCCGGCGCCGCGCAGGCCGGCAGCGATCTGGGCTCGAAGACGCCCTACCGCCCGCAGGAGCCCGCCGCGCAGTACGAGGCCGCGCCGCCGGGCTACACACCGGTGGCCGTGCAGCTGGTGGCCCGGCATGGCAGCCGCGGGCTGACCAAGGCCGGCAGCGACGAGGCCGCGCTGGCCGTGTGGCGCCAGGCCGAGGCAGCGGGCGCGCTGACGCCGCTGGGCCGGCGCTTTGGGGCTGACCTGCAGCGCTTCATCGCAGCGCAGCGGCAGCTGGGCTACGGCAACCTGAGCCAGCTCGGCGTGCAGGAGCACGAGGCCTTGGCGCAGCGGCTGGTGGCGCGGCTGCCTGGCCTGTTTGCCGCCCAGCCTGCCGTGGAACTGCTCAGTTCGGGCGTGGACCGTGCCGTGGACAGTTCACGCAGTTTTGCAGCGGCCCTGCAGCAGGCGGCGCCGCGCGCGCAGGTGCCGGCAAGCTGGGGCGCCGACCGCTTCCTGCTGTACTTCCACCGCCTGGATGCCCGGCGCGACCTGGCCGAGACGCCTGCCCGCCGCGCGACCCTGCAGCGCAGCGAGGCCTACCAGGCGTGGTTGCGCAGCCCGCTGCTTTCCGAGCAGCAGGAGCGCATCGAGGCTGACCCGCAGCTGCCGCAGGCGGCTCAGGCCCTGCTGGCCGGACTGTACGGGGCTGCCTTCACGGCCCGCGTGGCCGACCCGGTCGCTGCCGCCCGGCACGTGATGGATGTGCGCGGGGCGATGGCTGGGCTGACGCTGGAGATGGGCGGCGAGGTGGCGCCCTTCGTGCCGGCTGCCGCGGCCGCCGTGTTCATGGCGCTGGACGACGCCGAAGACTTCTACCGCAAGGGCCCCGGCCTGCTGGAGGCCGGCCCGGTGACCTACGACATCGC
This sequence comes from Pelomonas baiyunensis, assembly GCF_043555935.1. NCBI lineage: Bacteria > Pseudomonadati > Pseudomonadota > Betaproteobacteria > Burkholderiales > Sphaerotilaceae > Roseateles > Pelomonas baiyunensis. The sequence continues at coordinate 112,027 of NZ_JBIGIB010000006.1, forward strand.
CACGCAGTTGCTCGACGACATGCTCGACCGCCTGCCGGCTGGCCGGGGGGCTGCGCTGCGCTTTGCGCACGCCGAGATCATCGCCCCGCTGGTATCCGCTATCGGCGTGGCGAGCGTGCACCAGCCGCTGACGCGCAGCCAGCCCTACAGCCACGCCAACAACCCGTGGCGCGCGAAGCGCGTCATCCCGATGGCAGCGAACGTGCAGTGGGAGGTCTGGGAGGGCCCGGCCGGCGAGCGGCTCGTGCGCATGCTGCTCAACGAGGCGCAGGCCGACTTCAAGCCCGCGTGCGAGGCGGCACGCCTGCGACCGGCCAGCCACTTCTACCGCGTGACGGCGCTGATCAGCTGCTACCGCCCGGCCCCAGGCGGTTCACCGCGTCCGTGATGATCCCGTCGATGCCGTCTGCCAGCAAGCGCGCGGCCACGTCGGCATCGTTGACCGTGTAGGCCAGGGCGCGCCAGCCCCGTGTGTGGAGCTGCTCGATGAGGGCGCGGTCCATGCAGCGCCAGTTCGTGATGACGGCCACCACGCCCAAGGCCTCGGCGGTGTCCGCCCAGCCGTCCCACAGGCGATCGAGCAACAGGGCCCGGGGCAGGGCGGGCACGGCAGCCCGCGCGGCAGCCAGGGCCTCGGGCTTGAAGCTGCTCAGCAGCGGCGCGATGTCTGCGCCCGCCCAGTGCCGCGCGGCCTCCCGGGCGACGGTGGCGCCGGTGCGGGCCTCCTCGCCTGGGCAGGGCTTGATTTCCACGTTCAGCGCACAGCCATTGGCCTGGCAGAAGGCGGCGATCTGGGCGAAGCGGGGAAGGGGTTCGGCGGTGTGCGCCGGGCTGTGCCAGCTGCCGGCATCGAGCTTGGCGAGCGAAGCCCAGTCCTGCTCCGCCGGTGATCCCGTGCCGCTGGACGTGCGCTCCAGCGTGTCGTCATGCAGCAAAAAGGCTTCGCCGTCGCGGCTGAGCTTCACATCGCATTCGAAGGCTCGAAAGCCGAAACCGGCTCCAAGTCGGAAGGCGGCGAGGGTGTTCTCTGGGGCGAGCTTGCCGGCGCCGCGGTGCGCCAGCCACAGGGGGTAGGGCCAAGGCTTCATCCCACCGATTCTGGGGGCAATCGGTGCCAACCCCCCCCTGCGATACGATCCTTTCCCTCTATGAACGCCCCGCATCCCCTGATGCCGGCTGCCGCTGCCGCCGCCGACACCGCCCCCGCAGCCGATCTCCCGCGACTGCGCGAGATTCCGTACAACTACACCTCGTTCTCCGACCGCGAGATCGTGATCCGCTTGCTGGGCTCCCGGGCCTGGGAACTGCTGGATCAGCTGCGTTTGGAACGCCGCACGGGCCGATCTGCGCGCATGCTGTACGAGGTGCTGGGCGACATCTGGGTGGTGCAGCGCAACCCGTACCTGCAAGACGACTTGCTGGACAACCCCAAGCGCCGGGCCCAGTTGATCGAGGCCTTGCACCACCGCCTGGGCGAGGTGCAAAAGCGCCGCGATCCGGCCAGCGACCCGCAGCGCGACGCCGCCGTGGGCGAGTTGCTGACGGCCGCCCGGGGCGCCGTGGAGCAGTTCGACCGCTTTTTCGACAGCGTGACGACGCTGCGCAAGCGCGCTGCCAAGGCGCTGGCCCGCCACACCGCCAAGGACAACATCAAGTTCGACGGCCTGGCCCGCGTCAGCCACGTGACCGACGCGACCGACTGGCGCGTGGAATACCCGTTCGTGGTGCTCACGCCCGACACCGAGGCCGAAATTGCCGGGCTGGTGGGCGCCTGCTTCGAGCTGGGCCTGACGGTCATTCCGCGGGGCGGCGGCACCGGCTACACCGGCGGCGCCGTGCCGCTGGTGTGGAACAGCGCCGTCATCAACACCGAGAAGCTCGAAGCCCTGCGCGGCGTCGAGATGCTCAAGCTGCCGGGCCTGGACCGCGAGGTCGCCACCATCTTCAGCGAGGCCGGGGTGGTCACGCAGCGCGTGGCAGACCTGGCCGAGCAGCACGGTTTCGTGTTCGCGGTGGACCCGACCTCGGCCGAGGCGAGCTGCATCGGCGGCAACGTGGCCATGAACGCCGGCGGCAAGAAGGCCGTGCTGTGGGGCACGGCGCTGGACAATCTGGCCAGCTGGCGCATGGTGACGCCCGAGGCCAAGTGGCTGGAGGTGGTGCGCCTGAACCACAACCTCGGCAAGATCCACGACGTGGAAGTCGCGAGCTTCGAGCTGCGCTACTTCGACGCCTCCGGCAAGACGCTGGAGCGCACTGAACGGCTGGACATCCCGGGCCGCGTCTTCCGCAAGGAAGGCCTGGGCAAGGACGTGACCGACAAGTTCCTCGCCGGCCTGCCGGGCATCCAGAAGGAAGGCTGCGACGGCTTGATCACCAGCGCCCGCTGGATCGTGCACCGCATGCCGGCGCACACCCGCACCGTGTGCCTGGAGTTCTTCGGCAACCCGAAGGACTGCGTGCCCAGCATCGTGGACATCAAGGACTACATGTTCTCGATTGCTTCCACCGGCGTGCTGCTGGCGGGCCTGGAGCACCTGGACGACCGCTACCTCAAGGCCGTGGGCTACGCCACCAAGAGCAAGCGTGGCGGCTTCCCGAAGATGGTGCTGATCGGCGACATCGTCGGCGACGACGCGGACGCCGTGGCGCGTGCGACGTCGGAAGTCGTGCGCCTGGCGAACGGCCGCTCGGGCGAGGGCTTCATCGCCGTGAGCGCCGATGCCCGCAAGAAGTTCTGGCTGGACCGCAAGCGCACCGCCGCCATCAGCAAGCACACGAACGCGTTCAAGGTGAACGAGGACGTGGTGATCCCGCTGCACCGCATGGGCGAGTACACGCTGGGCATCGAGCGCATCAACATTGAGCTCAGCCTGCGCAACAAGCTGGAGCTGGTGGGGCGGCTGCAGGCGTTCTTTGCCACCGGTTCGCTGCCTTTGGGCAAGACGGACGACGCCGGCGACATTCCGAGCGCCGAGTTGCTGGAAGACCGCGTACAGCAGGCCCTGGCGCTGCTGCGCGAGGTGGGCGCGCTCTGGCAGCAATGGCTGAGCGGGCTGGACTCGGGCTTCTTCGAGCCGCTGCAAACGCACGAACTTCGGGCCTCGTGGCGCACGCAAATCCTCAAGCCGCTGCAGCACCTGTTTGCGGGCGCGGCGTTCGAGCCGCTGCTGGCGGAATGCAAGCGCATCCACAAGGAGGTGCTGCGCGGCCGCGTGTGGGTGGCCCTGCACATGCACGCCGGCGACGGCAACGTGCACACCAACATCCCCGTCAACAGCGACAACTACGCCATGTTGCAAACGGCCCATGAGGCCGTGGCGCGCATCATGGTGCTGGCGCGCGGCCTGGACGGCGTGATCTCCGGTGAGCACGGCATCGGCATCACCAAGATCGAGTTCCTGAGTGACGACGAACTCGCCAACTTCACGGCCTACAAGCAGCGCGTGGACCCGGAAGGCCGCTTCAACAAGGGCAAGCTGCTGAAGAACGAGGCGTTGCCGGCCGACCTGCGCAACGCCTACACGCCGTCTTTCGGCCTGATGGGGCACGAGTCGCTGATCATGCAGCAGAGCGACATCGGCGAGATCGCCAACTCGGTGAAAGACTGCCTGCGCTGCGGCAAGTGCAAGCCGGTCTGCGCCACGCATGTGCCGCGCGCCAACCTGCTGTACAGCCCGCGCAACAAGATCCTGGCCACCTCGCTGCTGGTGGAGGCCTTCCTGTACGAAGAGCAGACGCGCCGCGGCGTGTCCATCAAGCACTGGCAGGAGTTCGAGGACGTGGCCGACCACTGCACGGTGTGCCACAAGTGCGCGTCGCCGTGCCCGGTCAAGATCGACTTCGGCGATGTGACCATGAACATGCGCAACCTGCTGCGCAAGATGGGCCAGAAGACCTGGCGCCCCGGCAACGCGGCGGCCATGTTCATGCTGAACGCCACCAACCCCGAGACCATCAAGCTCGCCCGCACGGCCATGGTGGGCATCGGCTTCAAGGCCCAGCGCCTGGCGGTGGACCTGTTCAAGCCCGCGGGCCGCAAGCAAACCAGTGCGCCGCCGGCCACAGTGGGCACCGCGCCGGTCAAGGAACAGGTCATCCACTTCATCAACAAGAAGCTGCCCGGCGGCCTGCCCAAGAAGACGGCGCGCGCGTTGCTGGACATCGAGGACAAGAACTACGTGCCCATCATTCGCCCGCCCGAAAGCGCGAGCGAGACCGAGGCGGTCTTCTATTTCCCCGGCTGCGGCTCCGAGCGCCTGTTCAGCCAGGTGGGCCTGGCCACGCAGGCCATGCTCTGGCACGCCGGCGTGCAGACCGTGCTGCCGCCCGGGTACCTCTGCTGTGGCTACCCACAGCGCGGCTCGGGCCAGTTCGACAAGGCCGAGAAGATGATCACCGACAACCGGGTGCTCTTCCACCGCGTCGCCAACACGCTGAACTACCTCGACATCAAGACCGTGGTGGTCAGCTGCGGCACCTGCTACGACCAGCTGCAGGGCTACAAGTTCGAGGACATCTTCCCCGGCTGCCGCATCATCGACATCCACGAATACCTGCTGGAAAAGGGCATCACGCTCGGCTCCAAGAGCAGCTACCTGTACCACGACCCCTGCCACTCGCCCATGAAGCTGCAGGAGCCCATGAAGACCGTGAAGGCCTTGGTGGGCGACAACGTGGTGAAGAACGAGCGCTGCTGCGGCGAGAGCGGCACGCTGGGCGTGACCCGGCCGGACGTGTCCACGCAAATCCGCTTCCGCAAGGAAGAAGAGTTGCGCAAGACCGAGGCCTCGCTGCGCGCGTCAGGCCAGGTGGGCGCGGAGGACAACCTCAAGATCCTCACCTCGTGCCCGAGCTGTCTGCAGGGCCTGAGCCGCTACGGCAACGACCTGCAGAACGGCCTGCTGGAGGCCGACTACATCGTCGTCGAAATGGCCCGCCAGATCCTCGGTGAGAACTGGATGCCTGACTACGTCGCCAAGGCCAACGCGGGCGGTATCGAGCGGGTGCTGGTGTGAGTTGCGTGCTGTGTGACAGCGACGGCGGCCTCGTCGTTGCCCGCACGGCGCAGTTCCGCGTCGTGCGCGTGACCGAGGGCGACGAAGCCCGGCGATTCCCGGCGTTTTACCGGCTGATCTGGAATGCGCATGTGGCCGAGTTCAGCGACCTGAGCGATGCCGAACGCCACGACTGCATGGACGCAGTGACCGCCATCGAGCGCGTGTTGCGCGAGCAGTTGGCCCCCACCAAGGTCAACCTGGCCACGTTGGGCAATGTGGTGCCTCATCTGCACTGGCACGTGATCGCCCGCTTCGACTGGGACAGCCATTTCCCGGCGCCTGTGTGGGCGGCGCCGCAGCGGCTGGGACCGGACGATGCCCCGGCGCGCTTGCGGCAGCCGCTCACGGCGGTGGACGCAAGCTTGGCTCAATTGTTCAGCAGCGCCACCCGGTAGCCGGCGGAGGCGGCCGCGGCGGCCGTCATCGTGGGGGCGGGGGTGCTGTAGGGGTCGGTGAAGTCCACGTGGAAGTGGTAGACCTGCGGGCCCTTCGCAGCAGCCAGCGGCGTGCATTGCAGACCTTCCACGGCGCGGCGCACCGAGCGGGCCACGGGCACCGAGATGCCGCGGGCGCTGACGGCGCTCACCTGGCCGCCTTCCAAGACCAGTTGCACCTGCACCTGACCCATCTGGCGCTCGCGCAGCCAGGTGGTTTGCAGGGCGTTCTGCAGTTGCGTGTCGATGGCCTGGCAGCTTTCGCGCACATCGTGGCGCGCCGTGCCCTCGTACACCTTGCCACTGATTTCCACGCGCTCCAGGCCCACGGTGTCGGCCGCAGCGGGCAGGGCCGTCAGGGCCAGCGGCAGGGTGCAGGCGGCCACGGCGGTGAAACGGGAAGCCAGGCGGGTGATGAACGCGTTGTGTTGGGACATGACGATCTCCGTGTTGAGGAACTCTGGGGTGGCGGCGCTCTGTGCGTCGGCCTGACGGCAGATTAGGTTTTGGCGATCTGCGCTCCAACACGGCTGGGACGAATGGCAGGCGGGGGCGGACAGGCTGCAGAGAAGCCGGGCTGAGCTGCAGGCGTGGAGCCGGGCATCCGCGGCCGCAGCGGGTGCCAGTCGTCATGGCGACTGCCCATCCGGAATTGCCCGATCAGGTGGCTTCTGTCGCAGCAGTCAGTGACATGTCTGACTTAACCAAACGGACACACTTCGCGCCGCTTCGGAAGGCGCCTGGCCAGGGCGGGAAATGTGCGTCGTTGGGATGACGCCCGTGCTGGCCGACTGAAACACACGGTGGCGCTTCACGTGGAGATCCCACGCGGCCGGGCCGGCACGCCGTCTGCCACGGCGATCTCTCGGAAACCACCAAGATGCGTTTTTCTTCTGCCCCTTCGCGCAGCCTGCTCGCGCTCGTGTGCGGCGTGCTCGCCGCCGGCGCCGCCCAGGCGGGTGTGAGCAATGCCCAGGTCGACCTGGGTTTGAGCAGCCTCGTGGCACGCGCCACCACCACCGACCGTTTGATCGTCAGCTACCGCGACGCCGCGCAGGCTGACGCCAAAGACACCGGCGTGATGCGCGCCATGGCCGTGGCCCCGGCTGCGCTGAGCACCCGCCTGAGCGCGCTGAACGCGGCCCTGGCCCTGCGCGGCGCGCAAGCCCGCCTGGTGCGCCAAAGCGGCACCGGCGCCCACATCTACAAGCTCGACAAGGCCCTGACGCACGGTGAACTGGAGCGCCTGGCCAGCGACTTGAAGGCCGGCGACGCCAACATCGCCTACGCCGAGCCCGACCGCAAGATGTACCCGCTGATGACGCCCAACGACAGCAGCTACACCTCGCAGTGGGACCTGTACGAAACCACCGGTGGCATCCGCGCCCCGGCCGCGTGGGACCTGGCCACCGGCACGGGTGTGGTGGTGGCGGTGCTGGACACCGGCATCCGTCCGCACGCCGACCTGTCGGGCCAGACCGTGGCCGGTTACGACATGATCAATGACGCGGCCACCGCCAACGACGGCACCACCCGCGACAGCGACCCGAGCGACCCGGGCGACTGGACCGCCGCGGGCGAATGCGGCACCGGCAGCGCCGCCAGCAACAGCAGCTGGCACGGCACGCACGTGGCCGGCACCATTGCCGCCAAGACCAACAACGCAGCCGGCATTGCAGGCATCGCCTTCAACGCCAAGATTCAGCCGGTGCGCGTGCTGGGCAAGTGCGGTGGTTACACCTCGGACATCGCCGACGGCATGATCTGGGCCTCGGGCGGCGCCGTGGCCGGCCTGCCGACCAACGCCACGCCGTCGCGCGTGATCAACATGTCGCTGGGCGGCGGCGGTGCGTGCGACACGACCTCGCAAAACGCCATCAACAGCGCCCGCTCGCGCGGCACGGTGGTGGTGGTGGCCGCGGGCAACGAGAACCAGAACGCCAGCAACTCCAACCCGGCCAACTGCTCGGGCGTGGTGGTGGTGGCGGCCACGGACCGCAACGGCTCGCGCGCCTACTACTCGAACTACGGGTCCATCGTGACCCTGGCCGCTCCGGGCGGTGACGTGCGCTCCAGCAGCAGCAACGGCATCTTGAGCACGCTGAACGCGGGCACCAAGGCGCCGGGCGCCGACAGCTACGCCTACTACCAGGGCACGTCCATGGCCACGCCGCACGTGGCCGGTGTCGTCGCCCTGATGCTGAGCGCCAAGCCGACCGCCACGCCGGACCAGATCAAGGCCGCTTTGCAAAGCAGCGCGCGCCCCTTCCCGGGCACCTGCTCGCAGTGCGGTTCGGGCATCCTGGACGCCCCGGCCGCCATCGCCGCCATCACGGGCTCGGGCACGCTGCCCACGGTCAGCGAGGTCGAGTCCAACGGCAGCATCGCCACGGCCAACGTCGTGTCGTCGCCGGCCAACGTGTCGGGCAGCGTCAGCTCCACCACCGACACCGACTACTTCAAGGTCACGCTGCCGGCCGGCAAGACGCTGACGGCCACGCTCACCGCGGCCAGCAGCGCCAACGACTACGACCTGTACGTGAAGAACAGCGCCGGCACCACGCTGTCGTCCAGCGAGAAGCCCGCCGGCTCGGCCGACGTGGCGACCTACGCCAACGGCGGCTCGACTGCCGTCACGCTGTACGTGCAAGTGCTGCGCTACAGCGGCACCGGCGCCTACACGCTCAAGCTGCAGTGGTAACCGGGCGGGTTGAAACCGCCGCATGAAAAACGGGGCCTCGGCCCCGTTTTTTTTGGCGGGTGCCGGCGGGGCATGGCGCCCGGCCGGCAGTGGGCCGAGCGGTCACCACACGGTCAGCGGGTCCTTCGCCACCATGGGGCTGCCGGCCTTGCACGAGAACGCCTGCGCGAAGTAGGGCGAGTTGCTCATGGGCGTCAGCACCCGGTACTTGGCCGGGGAGTGGGAGTCGGTGCGCAGCTGGTTGATCAGGAACTCGGTGCGCACCTTGTTGCGCCACACCAGCGCGTTGCTGATGAAGAAGCGTTGGGCGGGCGTGAAGCCGTCCGTCTTCTTCTCGGCCGCACCGGCACTGCTGCGCTTGAGCGCGCGCTGCAGGCCCTCGTACGCAATCGGCAGGCCCGACATGTCCGAGATGTTCTCGCCCAGCGTGAGCCGCCCGTTGATGGTGTAGCCCGGCAGTGGCGAGATCGCGCCGTAGCGCTCGGCCACCTTGTCGGCGCGCTGCTTGTAGCCCTCGGCGTCGGCCGGCGTCCACCAGTCGGTCAGCGAGCCATTGGCGTCGAAGCTGCGGCCACTGTCGTCGAAGTGGTGGGTAATCTCGTGGCCGATCACCATGCCAATGCCGCCGTAGTTGCTGGCGTCGTCGGCCTTGGCGCTGAAGAACGGCGGCTGCAGGATGCCGGCCGGGAAGATGATCTGGTTCAGGTCACCCGCAAACGCGTTCACGATGTGCGGGCTCATGGTCCAGCGGCTGCGGTCCACCGGCGCGTCCAGGTTCTTGACCTGCTGGCCGCTGTGCCACAGCGCCGTCTTCATCCAGTTGCCGGCGTAGTCGTTGCCGGTCAGCTGCAGGCCGTCGAACGTGGGCCACTTCTCGGGGCCACCGATCATGGGCTGCATGCGGGCCAGCTTTTCCAGCGCCTTGGCCTTGGTGGGCGGCGTCATCCATTGCAGCTTCTCGATGCGCTCCTTCATGCTGGCGCGAATGTCTTCCACCAGCGCCAGCGAGCGCTTCTGCGCCTCCGGCGAAAACGCGCGGGCCACGAACAGCTCGCCCAGCGCCAGCGCCACGGGCTCGGAGCCGTAGCGGCCGCCGATTTGCTGGATGACGTCTTCGCTGCGCGGTGCCGGCGTCTGCAGGCCGGTGAGGGCCTTGCCGCGGTACTCGAACGCCGCATTGGCGTACGCCTTGGGCAGACGCGGCGCGGCGGAGTCCAGCACGCGCAGCGCCAGGTAGCGGCGCCAGACGTCCAGCGGGGTGTCGGCCGCCAGCTTGGCCACCCGCGTGGCGAATTCCGGCTGGCCGACGATGAGGCGCTGCGGCAGCTTGGCGCCGGCGGTCAGCACCGACAGGTAGGCGCTCCAGTCCCACCCCGGCGCCGCCGCCGCCAGTTCGGCCGGTGTCATCGGGTTGTAGTTCGCGTTGGGGTCGCGCAGCCGGGTGCGGTCGCGCGAGGCCTCGGCCAACTGCGTCTCCAGGGCCAGCACCGCGTCCAGTTCGGCGTCGCTGGTCGAGCGGCCGGAAGCCGACAGCACGGTCTTGGCAAACGTCCGGTACGCGGCGCTGATCGCGCGGGTGCGGTCGTCGCTGCGGAAGTAGTCGTCCCGGTCCGGCAGGCCCAGGCCGGACTGGGCCAGCGTCAGCACATGCCGGCGCGTGTCCTTGATGTCCGGCTCCACATCCCACGCCAGCGGGACGGCCACGCCGCTGCGGGCGAGCAGGGCCAGCACGGTGGGCAGGTCTTCGCGGCGCTGCAGCGTGTCCACGCGGTTGAGCAGCGGCGTCAGCGACGACAAGCCGCGCGCCTCGATGGCCGCCTCGTCCATGCCGCTGGCGTAGTACGCGGCAATCAGCTTCAGGCCCGGCGTGGTTTGCAGCGCGGGCTTGTCGGCCAGTTCCTTCAGCGCGCGGTTCAGCAACTCGTCATTGGCCTGACGCAGTTGCTCGAAGCTGCCGATGCGCGCACGGCTGGCGGGCAGCTCGGTGGCGGCATCCCAGTTGGCGTTGACGAAGGCGTAGAAGTCATCGCAGGGCGCGACCTCCTTCGACAACCCGGTCAGGTCCAGCGCCGAGGTGGACGAGGCCGCACCCAGGCAGAGCAGGGCGGCTGTGGCAAGACGATGAAGGGCAGGTCGAAACATAGCGGAGGTTTGCGAAAGGAGACAACACAGAAATTAGAGCCCGCCCTCATCAAAAGGAAGGAAGACACGGGCATGATCGCGGGTTTTCACCAGTTCAGCGTGTTTGCCATGATCCGCCGCCTCCTCCTGTCGTTTGCTGCTGTTTGCCTGCTCAGTGGTGGCGCCCAGGCACAAGCCGTTCAGGGCGCCGGGGCCACGTTCCCGTCCAAGGTGTACGACACCTGGGCCCGCGCCTTCGCCAAGGCCGGGGGCTCGGCGGTGGCCTACAAGGGCACGGGTTCGGGCGATGGCGTGAAGCAAATCGGCGCCCGCAAGGTGGACTTCGGCGGCACCGACAGCCCGCTGCCGGCCGCTGAACTGGCCAAGCAAAAGCTCGTGCAGATCCCGATGCTGGTGGGCGGCGTGGTGCCGGTCGTCAACCTGCCCGGCGTGACGGCGGCCGTGCAGCTGGACGGCGAGGTGCTGGCCGACGTGTTCCTGGGTCGCGTCAAGGCCTGGAACGACCCGCGCATCGCCGCGCTCAACCCCGGCGTCAGCCTGCCAGCCTTGCCTGTGAAGCGCGTGGTGCGGGCCGAGAAGTCGGGCACCAGCGACGGTTTCAGCCGCTACCTGTCCGGCGCCTCGGCGGCGTTCAAGGTCGAGGTGGGCGCCAGCCAGGCGCCGGCCTGGCCCGGCGAGCCGCTCAAGGCCGAGGGCAACGACGGCATGGTGCAAACCTTGCGCGCCACGCCCGGCGCCATCGCCTACGTGTCGTACGACCGCGTGCTGCGCGACAAGCTCGCCGCGGTGAAGCTGCGCAACGCCGCCGGCCGCTTCGTGTTGCCCAGCGAGGCGGGCTTTCGCGCGGCCATCCTGGAGAGCGACATGCACCGCCAGGGCGACGACCAGGCCACCCTGCTGGACCGCGCCGGCGCCGACACCTGGCCCATCACCCTCACCAGCTTTGTGCTGGTGGACGCCGAGCCCGCCACCGCAGGCCAGGCCCAACCGACGCTGAAGTACCTGTACTGGTGCTTCATGCACGGTGACGACCTCACGCGCGGCACCGGCTTTGCGCCGCTGCCGGTGGCGGTGCAGTCCCGCCTGGCGGCTCGCTTCACGCAGGTTCGCCCGCGCGACGGCAACGTGCCGGCCTATCTGGTGTTCTGAGGGACACTTCAGCCCTATGGCCCAGCCCACCGACATCACCGTCCACCAGCAGTCCCGCGTGCTTGAAATCGCGTTCGACGACGGCGCGCGGTTTCGCATCCCGTTCGAGCTGATGCGCGTGTACAGCCCCTCGGCCGAAGTGATGGGCCACGGCCCGGGCCAGGAAACCCTGCAAACCGGCAAGCGAGACGTCGTCATCACCGGGCTCGAAGCCGTGGGCCACTACGCCGTGCGCCCCGAGTTCTCCGACGGCCACGCCAGCGGCCTGTTCTCGTGGGACTACCTCTACAAGCTCGGCAGCCAGCAAGACGCCCTGTGGGCCGACTACGAAGCCCGCCTCGCCGCCGCCGGCAAGGGCCGCGACGACCCCATGCCCCAAAAGGCTGGCGGCTCCTGCCACTCGCACTGACACTTTTCTCCCATGAGCCAGACCCACTTCGGCTTCCAGCAGGTCGACGAGAAAGACAAAGCCAGCAAGGTGCGCGGCGTGTTCGATTCCGTCGCGTCCAAGTACGACCTGATGAACGACCTGATGTCGGCCGGCCTGCATCGGGCCTGGAAGGCCTACACCCTGCAGGTCGCCAACCTCAAGCCGGGCGAGCGAGCGCTGGACATTGCCGGCGGCACCGGTGACCTCTCGCGCGCCTTCGCCCGCAAGGTGGGCGAGACCGGCCTCGTCGTGCACACCGACATCAACGAAGCCATGCTCCGCCAGGGCCGCGACCGTCTGCTGGATGAAGGCCTGATCCTGCCCACCAGCCTGGCCGACGCCGAGAAGCTGCCCTTCAAGAGCGAAAGCTTCGACCTGGTGAGCGTGGCCTTCGGCCTGCGCAACATGACGCACAAGGACCGGGCCCTGGCCGAGATGTGCCGCGTGCTCAAGCCCGGCGGTCGGCTGCTGGTGTTGGAGTTCTCCAAGATCGCCGAGCCGCTGCGCAAGCCCTACGACTGGTACTCCTTCAACATCCTGCCCAAGCTGGGCTCGCTGTTCGCGGGGGATGCCGAGAGCTACAAGTACCTGGCCGAATCCATCCGCATGCACCCCGATCAGGCCACCCTCAAGGCCATGATGAAAACGGCCGGCTTCGGCCACGTGGACGTGCACAACCTGAGCGCGGGCATCGTCGCGCTGCACGCCGGCATCAAGTGCTGAGCGGTCGCCCCGCGGGCGTGTGAGCGCACGCCGCGGGTGACGGGGGTGTTTGTCGCGCCGGGAGGGCGCGGGCCCCGTCCTCATCCATATCCCCACCCGCCCCACCGGCCCCAAACAACCCGCCTGGCCTGAAGGCCCTGCCGTGCGCGAGGCTCGGTGGGCGGCCGGGCAGGGCGTGTTCATCAGCCCGTCCCGTCATGCCCCCGAGCTTGAGGGGGTGCTGAAACATTCTTTCGGATTTCGCTGGAACCAACGCGTTTCACGCCCCCCGTTATGGGTTCGTGCATGCCCTGGAAGCGACATATGCGACCAGTAAACTCGGATGTTCCCGGAGGCCCCAAGCCTTCCCGGCATCTCCATTTCCATCACCTGGATCCACTCAAGATGGCTGAGCGACACATCAATCAACGGGCTCCCCTGCTCCTGGCCGTGCTGGCCGCCGCTGCGATGCTGGCAGCCTGCGGGGGCGACAAGGGCGACAAAGCCTCCCAGACCGCCGCCAAGGTGAACAAGGAAGAGATCACCGTCCACCAAATCAACTTCGTGCTGCAGCGCCAGCCGGGCCTCAAGCCCGACCAGGCCGAAGCCGCCAGCCGTCAGGTGCTGGAACGCCTGATCGACCAGGAACTCGCGGTTCAAAAGGCGCAAGAACAAAAGATCGACCGCGACCCCCGCGTCGTGCAGCAGATCGAAGCTGCCAAGCGCGAAATCATTGCCCGCGCCTATGCCGAGCGTGTCGGTGAAACCGTGTCCAAGCCCACGCCCGACGAAGTCAGCAAGTACTACAACGAGAAGCCCGCGCTCTTCAAGGAACGCCGCATCTACAGCCTGCAAGAGCTGCAGATCGAAGCCAAGCCCGAGCAGTACGACGCCATCCGCGCCAAGCTCGGCTCCGTCAAGAGCCTGGCCGAGTTTGCCGAGTTCCTGAAGGCGTCCGACCTGCGCTTCAACGCCAACCAGGCGGTGCGTGCGGCCGAGCAACTGCCCCTCACCAGCCTGGACGCCATCTCCAAGCTCAAAGACGGTGACTCCATGGTCAGCCCCAACCCGGCCGGCCTGACGGTGCTGTTCCTTGTCGGCTCGCGCAGCCAGCCCGTGGAAGAAGCGCAGGCGCGCCCGGCCATCGAAGCCTTCCTGCTGAACCAGCGCAAGGCTGACCTGCTGCAAAAGGACGTCAAGGCCCTGCGCGACGCCGCCAAGATCGAATACGTCGGCAAGTTCACCGCGCCGGCGGCTGGTGCTGCCTCCGCCCCGGCCACCCCGGCTGAACCCGCCTCGCCGGCAGCCAGCGGGCTCGACGCCGCCGCCATCTCCAAGGGCATGGGGCTCAAGTGATGCGCGCCATTCCCCTGCTCATCGCGGCGGCCCTGGGCCTGGCCGGGCTGGCATCCCAAGCCCAATCGGGTGCGGCACCGGCCGCTGCGGCGGCTGCCGAATACCGGCTCGGCGCGGGTGACGTCATCCGCGTCGTCGTCTACCAAAACCCCGACCTCACGCTCGAAACCCGTGTGTCTGAAACCGGCGCCATCAGTTACCCGCTGCTGGGCACCGTGCGCATCGGCGGCCTGGGCGTCAGCGCCGCTGAAAAGCTGATTGCTGACGGCCTCAAGAGCGGCAACTTCGTCAAGGCCCCGCAAGTCACGCTCGTGCTGCTGCAGGTCAAGGGCAACCAGGCCAGCGTGCTGGGCCAGGTGAATCGCCCGGGCCGCTACCCGATCGAAACCACCGACATGCGGCTGACCGACCTGTTGGCCAACGCCGGTGGCGTGGCCACCACCGGCGGCGACCTGCTCGTGCTCACCGGCACCCGCAACGGCAAGCCCTTCCGCCAGGAAATCGACCTGCCCGGCGTCTTCAGCGCCGAGCAAAACCGCGCCAACGACATCCTCATCCAGAACGGTGACGTCCTCTGGGTCGAGCGCGCACCGCTGGTCTACATCTACGGCGAAGTGCAGCGCCCCGGCCCCATGCGCCTGGAGCGCGGCATGACCCTGATGCAGGCGCTCGCCGCCGGCGGTGGCCTGAACCCCCGCGGCACCGAGCGCGGCATCCGCGTGCACCGCAAGTCGGCCGAAGGCAAGGTCCAGGTGGTTCAACCCGCCATGGACGAAAGCCTGAAGGATGGTGACGTGGTGTACGTCAAGGAAAGCCTGTTCTAAGGATTCGGAGTCGCGATGAGCTTCATGCAGTTTTGGGCCATCCTTCGGGCCCGTCGATGGGTGGCCATCGGCACGTTCGTTGGTGTGGTTGTGCTGGCCGTTGTGGCCAATTTGGTGCTGCCGAAAACGTTCAAGGCAGAAGCCACGATCGTCATCGACACCAAACCCGACCCAGTGGCCCTCATGAACATGCCCACCATGTCGTCCGCCACGTTTGTGGCCACACAGGTGGACATCATGGCCAGTGATCGTGTGGCGCTGCGTGTGATCCGTGAGCTCAAGCTCACCGAGAACGAAGCCATCCGCGAGCAGTGGCAAAAGGGCGGTGACACCGTCGGCACCATCGAGCAGTTTTTGGTGGACGTGCTGCAGAAGGGCCTGGAAGTGAAGCCCAGCCGCGAGAGCAATGTGGTGTCGCTCAGCTACGCCAGCCCGAACCCCCAGTTTTCTGCTGCGGTGGCCAACGCGTTTGCGCAGTCCTACATCCAGACGACGCTGGAGCTGCGGGCCGACCCCGCGCAAAACCTGAAGCGCTTCTTTGACACGCAGGTCAAGGGCGCCCGCGAGGCGCTGGAGAAAGCGCAAGAGCGCTTCTCAGGCTTCCAGCGCGAGAAAGGCATCATCGCCACCGACGAGCGCCTGGACGTTGAAAACGCCCGCCTGACGGAACTCAGCAGCCAGTTGACCCAGCTGCAAGCCATTTCGGCCGAGAGCACCAGCCGTCAGACCGAAGCCCAGGGCAGCCGCGGCGACCGCATTCAGGAGGTGTTGAACAACCCGCTGATCGCCAGCCTCAAGGCCGAGCTCAGCCGCAATGAGGCGCGGTTGCAGGAGTTGAGCCAGCGCCTGGGCGACAGCCACCCGCAGGTGGTGGAAGCCAAGGCCAGCATTGCTGAGCTGCGCAGCAAGCTCGACAGCGAAACCCGCCGCATCACCGGTGGCGTTCAGATCAGCAACACCATCAACAAAGCCCGTGAGGGCCAGGTGCGTGCGTCGCTGGAAGCCCAGCGCGCCAAGGTGCTGCAGATGAAGGAAGTTCGCGATGAAGGCGTGGTGCTGCAGCGCGAAGTCGAGAACTCGCAGCGCATTTACGACAGCCTCGTGGCGCGCTTGAGCCAGACCGGGCTGGAGGCTCAGAACACCCAAAGCTACGCCGCAGTGCTCACGAGTGCCGTGCCGCCCACGATCGCCAGCTCACCGCGCGTGTTGCGCAACATGCTGCTGGCCGTGGTGGTGGGCATCTGGCTCGCGGCGGTGTTGGTGTTCGTCATGGAACTGGCTGACCGCCGCGTGCGCCGTCCGGTGGATGTGGTCACGGCCCTCGGCCTGCCGATGTTGGGCGTGCTGCCGGCTGCCAACGCCAAGCGCCCCAGCAAGTACCGCGGAGGCGTGCTCTTGCCTCCCGCTCTGACGGCTCCGGCCGACACGACGGGCCGTTGATGGCCCACCCCGTCACACAAGAGGCGACGTTTCGTGACTGCTGAGAACTCCACATCCAATGAATTGGCTGATCGCTCCATCGGGGCGATCTTGTCTGGCCTGCGTCATCTGTCGGCCGATCAGGTTGAACGCATCGTTCACTTGCAGCGTGAGCAAAACCTGCGCTTTGGCGAGGCTGCCGTGCGTTTGGGCTTTGTGTCCAACGACGACGTGCTGTACGCGCTCAGCCAGCAGTACCACTTCCCGTATTCCCCTGAAGAGTCGCGGACTGCCAGCCCGGAACTCATCACGCAAAACCACCCCTTCGGCCCTCAGGCAGAAAGCTTCCGAGCCATTCGCAGCCAGCTGATGATGCGTGTGTTTCAGGAGTCCCGCGAGCGCCGTGCGCTGGCCGTGATCAGCCCGCAGGCGGGAGACGGCAAAACGTATTTCGCGGCCAACCTGGCCGTGGTGCTCGCGCAGCTGGGCGGGCGCACCCTGGTGGTAGACGCCGACATGCGCGCCGGGCGCCTGCACGACGTGTTCGGCGTGGAAAACCGTTCGGGCCTGTCCGGCATCCTCGTCGGGCGCACCGAATCCAAGGTCATTCGCCAGGCCAACGGCATCCCCAACCTGTTCGTGCTGCCCAGTGGCAACCCGCCGCCCAACCCGCTGGAGCTGGTGGAGCGTCCGGCGTTCGGGCTGCTGATGAAAGAGCTCGTGGGCAAGTTCGACCATGTCGTCGTCGACACCCCGGCGGCAGCCTCGGGCAGTGATGGCGCCGTGATTGCGTCGCGCTGCGGAGCCGCCTTGCTGCTCGCCCGCAAAGACCAATCTCGCGTTGCCGAACTGCAAGACCTGCTGGCCAGCCTGCAGCAAACCAGCGTGGCGTTTGCCGGCGTGGTTTACAACGAGTTCTGACGGGGCTGCGCGTGGCACCCAGCGATTCCCTCGGCGCCCGCGCCACGCCGCCGCACGGGCTGCCCGGGCCGGCCACGCTGATGCAAGCACTCGCGTTGGCCTTCGCGTTTGGCATCCTCTATGTGCCAACCCTGCAAGATTTGGCCGCCGGCGGCTGGACGGCTGAAGCGCTGGGGCACAGCCCCATCGTCTTCGCCGTGAGCTTGTGGCTGCTATGGCACCGCTGGCCGCGTGAGCTGCCGGCACCCACCGGTGGCCTGAGCGGGTGGGTGGGCTGGCCGTTGGTTGTGCTGGCACTGCTCATCTATGCCGTGGGGCGGTCTCAGTCCATCTTGACGATGGAAATCGGGTCACTCGTGCTGTTGATTGCGGCCGTCATCCTGGTCATGCGGGGCAGCGCAACGCTGGCCGTGGTGGCGTTCCCCATTCTTTTCATGGCCTTCATGGTGCCGCTGCCGGGCGGCGTGGTGGACGCCGTCACCCAGCCCATGAAGCTCGCCGTGTCTTGGGTTGCCGAGACCATCCTGTACGGCGTCGGCTACCCCATCGCCCGCACGGGCGTCATGCTGTCCATCGGCCCCTATCAGCTGCTCGTGGCCGACGCCTGCGCCGGTCTGCACACCTTGTTCACGCTCGAGGCTCTGGGCCTGCTGTACCTCAACCTGGTCACCACCGCCTCCTGGGCGCGCAACATCGGCCTGGCCCTGCTCATCATTCCCATCAGCTTCACGGCCAACGTCGTTCGTGTGATGGCATTGACCCTCGTCACCTACCACTTCGGTGATGCAGCCGGCCAAGGCTTCCTGCATGACTTCGCTGGCATGGTGCTCTTCCTGTCCGGTTTGGTGCTCACCATCGCGTGCGACAGCTTGCTGCGCAAATTCTTCCCGGTGGCAGCGCCGGCAACAGGCGGTGCCGCATGAACGCCGGTGTGATCAAGGCGCTGCTCGTGGCGGCCCTCGCCGGTGCCGCTTCGTATGGCACCCAGGCGCTGAAACCCACCCAGTTCCTGGTGGAACGTGAAGGGCGCTTTCGCCTCGAAGACGCCGTTCCCAAACAATTTGGCGATTGGGCGCTGGACCCATTCGCGGGCGCTGCGGTGGTGAACCCCCAGCAGCAAGAAGCCCTCAACAAAATCTACAACCAGCTGCTGTCTCGCGTGTACGTCGATGGGCAGGGCCATCGCATCATGATGTCGGTGGCCTACGGGGAAGACCAGCGCGACGGCATGACCGTGCACTACCCCGAGATCTGCTACCCGGCGCAGGGGTTCGAACTCCAAGCCAAGCAGACCGCGGCAATCCAGACCCCGGGCGGCACTCTTCCGGTGCGCCAGCTGGTGACCCGCATGGGCAGCACGCGCACCGAGCCCGTGACCTACTGGGTCATGATCGGCCACCAGCCCACCCTTGGCGGCATGCAAAAAAAGCTCATCGAGCTCAACTACGCCGTCGATGGCGTCATCCCTGACGGCTTGCTGTTCCGCGTCTCCAGCGTCGACCGCGACACCGCGGCGGCGTTCGCATTGCAGGAGCGCTTTGTTCAGCAACTCGTTCAAGCCCTGCAAGGCCCGGCAAGAGTCCGACTGACCGGGTTGCGCTGACCCCTCATGGCCATGCGCACCACCCAAGACATCCTCAGTTCGGCGGTGTCCGACGCCGCCGCGCGCGGTCGCCGCGGCACCTTGTTCATGGCGGGCTCCCGCGTCAGCGGCATGGCCGTGGGCTTGCTGTCCAGCGCCGTGATGGGCCGCCTGCTCACGCCCGACGACTATGGCCTTGTCGCCATGGCCATGTCGCTGATGATGCTGCTGAACCTGCTGAAAGACTTCGGTCTGACCACCGCCGTGGTTCAGCACGACGACCTGCGTGCCGAGCAGCTCGACGCCGTGTTCTGGATCAACCTCTTTGTGGCCTTGGGCTTCGCGGCCATCGGGGCCCTTGCGGCACCCTGGATTGCGCGCTTCTACAGCCAGCCCAGCATCGAACCCATCGTTTACGCCCTGTGCGTGGCCTTGCTGGTGGTCAGCATCTCCAGCACCCACGCGGCCATGCTGCGGCGCCACCTCAACTTCCAGCCCCTCATGTGGGGCGAGATGGCAGCGCAACTGGCGGGCCTGGTGGTGGGCGTGGGGTTGGGGTGGTGGACACGCAGCTACTGGGCCATCGTCGCTTCGCAACTCGTGTCCAGCCTGGCCACCACCGTGGTCATGTGGGTGGCGCTGCCCTGGCGCCCAGGCCGGCCGGCCCACTTGAAGAGTGCCAACGCCCTGGTGCGCTTTGGCGCCAACCTGTCGGTGTTCAGTCTGCTCAACTTCTTCTCCAACCAGTTGGGCGCCATCCTCACGGGTGCTTGGTTGGGGGCAGGCGCGGCGGGCAACTTCAACCGCGCGCAACAACTCCTGTCGCTCTCGGGCAGCACACTGATGGGCCCGATCAGCCAAACCACCTTGCCGGTGCTCAGTCGCCTGCAAAACGACCCGGACGGCTACCGCCAGTACTACTACGCGTTGATCTCGCGCACGGGCCTCTTCTTCGGTTTGCTCGGGGCTTTTGTGGTGGTTGCGGGCGACGCCGTGGCCCGGTTACTGCTTGGGCCGCAGTGGGTGCAAGCGGGCGAGATGTACCGCTGGTTCGGCATGGCCATCTTTGCGGTGGGCCTGGCCAGCCAGAACGGCAACGTGCTCATGAGCCAAGGCCGCACCACCGAATTGCGGCACTGGGGCCTGGCGGATGCCGGCATCCGCGCCGGCGCCTCCGGTGTGGGCATCGTGCTGGGGGCCGTGGGCGTGGCGGCTGCCTTTGGCGTCTCGACGCTGGTGGTGACCGTACCGCTCGTGTTTTGGCTGATCGGGCGGAACGGCCCCTTGAGTGCGCGCGGCCAATGGGCTTCGGCGCGGCCGGGCCTGGTCTGCTTTGTGCTGGTGGCCGCCTCGGGCCTGCTGGTGCGCAGCCTGTGGTGGCCGCAGGCGGTGGTTGCGCAACTGGCCCTGGCTTCAGGCTTGCTTGCCTCGGGCCTGGCGTTGGCGTGCGTGCTGGACGCAGCCACACGGCAACTCGTTCGGTCCACCCAGCAAGCGCTCCTTCAATTCATTCGCCGCCGGCGCAACCCGCACAACGCATGACAGTGCCCGCTCGCAAAGTTCTGGTTTTCCGATCTGATTACCTGCCGGTGTCGGAGACCTTCATTTCGGATCACCTCCGGCATTTGCGCCGGTATGAACCCCTCGTCGTGGCCGAGCGTGACACACCGGCCAAACATCGCACTGCGCATGAGCCGTTGCTGGTGGGGCAGGGGCGCCTGGGGCGCTGGCTGTTCCGCCGATGGGGCATTTCCGGTGCGTTGGATCGCCTCATCGCGAAGCAGCAGCCCGATTTGGTGCATGTCCACTTCCTGACGGACGCGGTGGCCTTACTGCCTTACATGGAGCGCAACACGCTGCCGCTGGTGGTGACCGCGCACGGATACGACGCGGCAACCTACGACGAACATTTGGCCACCTTTCCTGAAGGCCAACGGCTGCTCGCGTTGCGCGAGCGGCTCATTCGGCGTGTCGACAAGGTCATCTGCGTCTCAGCCTTCATCCGGGATGAGTTGCTCAAGCGCGGCTTCCCGGCTGACAAGCTGTTGGTGTGCCACCTGGGCATTGACCTGGGGGCGTTCCCGCCTCAGCCACCGCAGGCTGCGCAGCGCACAGGCATCCTCAGCGTGGGCAGGCTGGTGGAGAAGAAAGGCATGGGGCTGCTGATTGATGCCTACGCCCGCTTGCCGGAGGCGCTCCGTGCACAGCATCCGCTGCGCATCGTCGGCGACGGCCCCCTGCGCGAGGCGTTGCAAGCACAGGCCGTTGCCTTGGGCGTGCAGCCGGAATTCCTTGGTGCACAGCCACGCACCGTGGTGCTGGACCTGCTTCAGCGCAGCGCCGTGTTCTGCTTGGCCAGCGTGCGTGCCGCCAACGGTGATGCCGAAGGCATGCCCATCGCCATCATGGAAGCCCTGGCTTCTGGCGCGCCCACCGCGATCTTTGACGACCAGCCCATGGCTCCGTTGCTGCGCCAAGCGGATGCGGGCCTGTTGCCGCCGGCTGGTCATGCTGCGGCCTTGGCCGAGCAACTCCACGCGGCGCTGAGCAGCGAGGCTCGGCGCGACCAGTTGGCGGAACGAGCACTTCAGGTGGTGCGCACGCATTTCGACCTGTTCCGCAACGTCGCGGCCTTGGAGGAGGTGTATGCCTCAATCAACCATGACTGAACTCTCGCCGCGCTCTGGCATGCACCGGCCCAATGTGGCCGAGATGCCCTTGCTGACGATGCGCAACGCCGTGTGGGTCCTGCTGCTGCTGGTGTTGCTCAAGACGTCGGGCGTGCGGTATTGGCCGCACCTCTACGCCGGTGCGGCGCCTCTGTTGTCGCGGCCGCTCTATTACTTCGACTTTGTTGTCAGCGTTGCCGTGGTGGCCCTGGCGCTGGCCTATGGCGCACAAACTTTGCATTGGTGGCGGCGGCACCTGCTGCTGGCGGCCTTCGCCATGGGTGCGGTCGTTGCGGGCATGTTCGTCCCGCTCCCTCCCATCACGGCCTTCTTGGCTGCGGCGCCCTACATCGATGCCAGCTTGATGCTGGTGGTCGCGTTTTGCGTGCTGGGCCCGGAAACCGCCTTGGCCACCTTGGCCCGAGGTGTGGTGGTGTTGCTGCTGCTCAACCTGGCGTCTGCTGCGGTGCCCTCGGTGTCCGTCATGGTGGGCGAGTTCGCAGGCCGCTTTCGCGGGCTGACGGCCCACCGCAATGATCTGGCTCAGCTTGCCTACACAGGTGCGCTGCTCATCGTGGCTGCGCGGCAGTGGTTGCCGCGCGTGTGGGTTGCGGTAGGCCTGGTGGCGGCGGTGGCCTTGATTGCTGGCGCCCGGTCGGTGCAGGGCATCCTGTTGCTGCCCCTTGGGCTGCTCGTCTACCTGGGTGCCGGGCGTTTGCGCGTTCTCAAGCACCCCTTGGTGCTGCTCACCGCGTTGGCATTGGTGGGTGCAGTGGCGGCGGTGTGGGAGCAATTTGGCAGCCTCGACAGTTTCTTGCGCTACTTCGGGCGCGACGCCACGTTCACCGGTCGTGACCGAATCTGGGCGCTCAGCTTGCATCTGCTCCAACACATGCCTTTTGAAGGGTACGGCCCTGGGCAGATTGGCTCAGGCGTGTTGTCTGAGTCCTTGCTACAGCGGTTTGGTTTGGGCACGTTGTTCGGTTCGGCCCACAACGCCTACCTCGAGGCCTTTTTGACCTACGGCTGGTTTGGCGGTGCGCTGTTCATGGCATTGCTTTTGGCGGGTGCGTCCGAGATCGTTCGCGCGGTCTTGCGGGGCATGAACACCTACACCGCATTGAGTCTGGCGCTGTTGCTCGTGGCCTTGGTTGGCGGGCTGACAGCCTCCGAAAAGCTGTTTTTGCCCGGGTTCGGTTGGTTCACGTTCGTCCTGGCCGTTGTGCTGGCCGGCAGCCGCACTGATTTCAAGAAATGAACGCTCCGCTCGATCCCGTCTCCACGCCCGCAGTCACGGTGGTGATTCCCACCCACAACCGCGCCGCGGAATTGCCCCGTGCCGTTCAAACGGTGCTGTCCCAAGGCGTGCCCGTGGAGGTCATCGTCGTGGACGACGCCTCCACCGACCACACCGTGCAGGTGGCGCAGGCGCTGGCCGCGCAGCACCCCCAGGTGCGTGTGGTGGCCTTCGCGCAAAACCGTGGTGGCGGCCATGCCCGCAATGCCGGCATCGACGCCGCCCAGGCGCCGTGGCTCGCGTTTCTGGACAGTGATGACGCCTGGCTGCCGGGCAAGCTGCAGGCCCAGTTGAAGCACCTGGCAGCCTGCGCTGCGGCAGACCCGGCCACGGCACAGGTCATCAGCTTCACCAACCTGGTGGTGGACCATGCCGACGGGCAAGAACCCTTGCCCTGGAACGAGCTGCCGTTTGACGCCAGCACCACGGCCCGGCGCTACCTGCTGGAGCAGCACCAGGTCATTCAAACCTCCACCCTGCTCATGCCCACAGCCGTGGCGCGGGCCGTGCGGTTCGATGGGGCCCTGCGCCGCCACCAAGACCTGGACTTTGTGCTGCGCGCCGAATCAGCCGGCGTGCGCTTTCTGTACCTGAACGAGTGCCTGGTGCGCTACTCGGCCGACCCGCTGGCCGTGCGTGTGTCCCGCCGCGAGAACGTGGCGCCGTCGCTGGCCTGGCTGGAGCGGGCCACGCCTTACCTGTCGCCGCGCGAAATCGGCCAGTTCTACCTGCGCCATGTGTACGACGTGGAGCTCAAGCAAGCCCCACGCGTGGCCTGGGGCCGTGCGTGGCGCGCAGCCCGTGCCGGCGCCACCACGCCCGGCGCCCTGTGCTGGCGCACCGCCAAGCTGTTGGTGCCGGCGGGCCTGAAGGCGCGCCTCAAAGGGTTGCGCCATGGTTGAGGCGGTGCGTACCCCCCTGGTGTCGGTGCTGCTGCCGGCCTACAACTGCGCGGCCACGCTGGCCGATGCGGCCGAGTCCATCCTGCAGCAAACGCTGGCGGACTTTGAGCTCATCATCGTCAACGACGGCAGCACCGATGACACGGCTGCTGTGCTGGACGATCTGGCCGCCCGCGACCCGCGCGTGCGCCCCGTGCACCAGCGCAATGGCGGCATCGTCAACGCGCTGAACGCGGCGCTGGCTGTGGCGCGCGGCGAGTTCGTGGCCCGCATGGACGGTGATGACCGCTCGCACCCCGAGCGCTTTGCAGTGCAGGTGGCGCACCTGCGGGCACACCCCGAGTGTGTGTGCGTGGGCACCTTGTTTCGGCTGATGAATGCGCAGGGCGACATCACTTCGGTGCAAAACCCCATTCGCAACTTCCGGCAAACCAATCTCAACCTGTTGCCGCCGCATGTGGCCACGCTGCCGCATCCGTCCATCCTGCTGCGCCGCAGCCTGCTGCAGCAGCTGGGCGGCTACCGCCAAGGCTTCAGCCACGCGGAGGACTACGACCTGTTCCTGCGCCTGGCCGAGGTGGGGCCGTTGGGCATCGTGCAGCAGCCGCTGCTGGACTACCGCATTCACGCCGGTTCGCTGTCGTCCAGCAACCTGGAGCGGCAGGTAGACAGTGCCCTGAGGGCCTGGCTGTGTGCGCTGCTGCGCCGCCAGGGCCAGCCCGAGCCGGCCGACCCAGCTCAGCTGCCCCTGCAGGCTGAAGCCTTGCAGCCGCTGTTGGGCGACGCCGTGTTGGCTCAGGCGGTGCCGCTGCTGCGGCGTTACCGCGTGGCCGAGGCGCTGCACATGCGCGTGGGGCAAGCGCAGGCGTTGCGTGCCATGTTGGGTTTGTTGTGCAGTTGGGCAGCGCGCGTGCCCGCGTGGCGGGACCGCCGCTACCGGCATTTCGGGTGGGTCATGCTGCGCCAAACCGTGCGCGTGCTGGTGGGCCGGGTGTGAGGGGCTGCGCATGAAGATCCTGTTGTTCACGCTGGATGGTTGGCCCACGTTTCGGCCCGATGTGACCGCCCTGTGGGGCGAGTTCTTGCCCGCGCAGGGCGTGCACTCCGACCTGTGCACGCTGGGCACACAAGCCGAGGTGCCACCTTGGCCCGCGGGGCAAAGCTGGGTGTGCCCACCCGGCGGCGGCAAGGTGAAGGAGTTGCTGCGCTCATTCGTGCACGACCTGCGCACGTTGTGGCAGCAACGCAAGGGCAACCACACCGCCGTGGTGGTGCGCGACAAAACCTTCATTGCCTTGCCTGCCCTGTGGTGGGCCCGCTGGACCGGGCGGCCGTTTTACTACTGGATGTCGTTCCCCATGGCCGAGTCGCTGGTGCGGCTGCAGGGCCGGTTGAGCGTTCGGCGCGAGCCCGCGCGCTGGCTGTACCTGGGCTGGCGAGGGCATGTGGGCGGCTGGCTGCTGCACCGCTGCGTGCTGCCCAAGGCCCACCATGTGTTTGTGCAAAGCCGGCGCATGGCGCAAGACCTGGCCGCCACCGGCCTGCCCATGGACCGCATGACGCCAGTGCCCATGTGCATTTCACCGGCCCGTTTTGCGCAGCCCTTGCCGCGCCAGCCTCACCCGGCCGGCCGGCGTGTGCTGGGCTACCTGGGTGAGTGCAGCCGGGTGCGCCGCCCCGACTTTTTGCTGGAAGCCTTGGCCATCGTGCGCGAACGCGTGCCCGAGGTTTTGCTGCTGGTGGTGGGCGACGCCCTGGAGCCGGCCGAGCAGCAGTGGCTGCGGGCCGAGGTGGCCCGGCTCGGTTTGCAGGCGCATGTGCACATCACCGGCTGGTTACCGCCGGAGCAGGTGGCCCCGCTGTTTGCGCAAGTGGAGGTGGCCTTGGCTCTGATGGCACCTGACCCGCTGCTGGACTCCACCACCCCCACCAAGCTGGTGGAGTACCTGGCCATGCAACGCCCCGTGGTCGCCAACGACCACCCAGACCAAAGCGACGTGCTGGCCCAAAGCGGCGGCGGCCTGTGCACGCCGTTCGAGCCCCGAGCCTATGCCCAGGCCATTGAGCGGCTGCTGGCCGAGCCTGAGCGCGCCGCTGCCATGGCCGCAGCGGGCCGCGCCTGGGTGTTGGGCCATCGAAGCTATGACCGGTGTGCCGAGCAACTTGCCACTGAATTGAGGCGGCTGCATGGGTGATGGCACCCGCCAACGGCAACCCAAGCGGCTGCACTGGGCCTGGGGGGCGTGTGCTTGGGCCCTGGCTGCAGGGTGTGGCGCGGCCGAACCCGGTTGGGTGACGCTGCCCAACGGCAGCCTGGAAATTGCTGCTGGCTCGGCCTTGGACTTCAGCGAGCTGCCCCTGGTGCGCTTCAAGGACGGGGCGCCGCGTGTGCAGGTGCAAGGCAGGGCCTTCGTGCGCAGCGACCTGGGGCCTCAGCCGCAGCGGTTTTTCTGTGCCACGTTTGCCGCCAGCCCCAACAACGGCGGCATGCCCAGCCATGCCGACGCTGACCGGTTGGCGCAGCAACTTCGCCGCGCGGGCTACAACGCGGTGCGCGTGCACATGGTGGAAGCGCAGTTGATGGCCGGCCGCCGGGCTGACTTTGACTTTGACCCGGAACAGCTGGACCGGCTGGACTACCTGCTGGCCGCCTTGCGCAAACAAGGCCTGTACCTGGTGGTGGACATGCTGGGCTCGTGGAACGGTGCCTATGGCGACGTGCGCGGCCACCGCTGGGTGCGGGGCCAGCATGACGTGGTGCTGGGCTCGCTGCTGCCGGGCGCGGAACGCGCGCACTGGCTGGAGTTGGTGAAGCGGCTGTGGGCGCGCCCCAACCGGTACACGGGCACCAGTGCACTCAAAGACCCCGCCACGCTGGCCGTGATGCTGGTGAACGAGGGCGATGCCGACTACTTGCTGCGCAATGGCCCAGCGCGGCCGTTGGATGAGCCCTTTCGAGCATGGCTGGCTGCCAAGGGGCCGGAAGCGGCGACCTTGCTTGCCGCAGGCGATTCGCAGCCCCACATCAAGGCCAAAACTCGGCAGGCCGAGCAGTTCCAGCAGTTCACCGTTGCGCTGCAAGATGAGCAGGCCGCGTGGATGCGGCAGCAGCTGCAAGCGCTGGGTTTCAGTGGCCCCGTCACGGCCTACAACACCGGCTTGAGCTACCACGCCAGCCGCGCCCGGCAGGCCGTGGACTTTGTGGACATGCACCAGTACGCCGACCACCCGGCGGACGGCATGGTGGAGCCAGGCGCACGCATGCAAGGCGGCCGCCTGCTCGACGGCAAGAACCGCTACCTGGACCGCCTGGCGTGGTCACGCCAATGGGCACAACCGTTCACGGTGACGGAGTACGGCCAGCCGTTTTGGAACCGTTGGCGGTGGGAGGTGGCGCCCTTCACAGCGGCCTATGCCCGGCTGCAGGGCTGGTCACTGATCACGCACTATGGCGACACGCTGAACCTGGCCCGGCCCGGCAACGGCCGGTGGCGGCAAATGATGGTGCCGTTTGACGTGGGCACCGACCCCACCCTGCGCGCGGGTGAAACCGTGGCCGCCCTGCTGTTTGGCCGGGGCGACGTGGCCCCGTCCACCGCCAGTGCAGACCTGGTGCTGGACCCCAAGGCCGCCGCCGCCATGCCGGGGGATCGGTTCGTCAGCTGGTACACCGCCCAGTTGCAGTACGTGATGGGCGTGGGCCTCTCGTGGCAGGGGCAGCCAGGCGCCACCGGCGCACGCATGCCTTTGGCCTTGGCCGATGACGACGAGCGTGCCGCTGGCCTGCTGCAGCGCGCCAAAGCCCGCGGCGTGCTGCCGGCCGACCACCCGGTGGGGGGCGTGCAGGGGCCGTTTGTGAGCAGCACCCGGCAGTTGGTGTTGGAGCCTGCCCAGCAGCGCATGACCGTGGCCACCCCGGCGACCCTTGGCGTGATGGGCAGCGCGGGCAGCGTGGCTCGGGCGGGGGGCGCCACGGTGCAGGTGCTGGACGGCGAAGGCGCGGTGTTCCTGAGCGCGCTGGACGCGCCCGACCTGGCCCGTGCCCAGCGCCTGCTGCTGGTGGTGAGCACCGAGGCCCGCAACACCGGCATGCGGTTTCGCGACGGGGCCGAAACGGTGTTGGAGCAGGTGGGCACGTTGCCGGTGCAGTTGCGAGATGCCCAGGTTCAGGTGACGGTGCCCGCGGCACCGAGCGGCAAAGCCTGGGTGCTGTATGCGCTGGACGAAACCGGGCGGCGGCAGCAAACGCTGCCGCTCAAGGCCATGGCGCAAGGGGCGCAACAAGCCACGGTGCGGCTGGCAGAGGTGAGGGGGCCGGTGAGCCCGTATTTCGAGTGGGTGGCGCAATGAAGAACACGGCGAAGCCGCCGGTGCGGGTGATGATGCTGGGGCTGCGGGCCATCGTGGGCGCGCAGGGTGGAGTGGAAAGCCACGTGCGCGACCTGGCGCGTGGCCTGCTGCAAAGCCATGCGGCCGAGGTGGCCCTGGAGGTGGTGGAGCGGGCCCGCTACGTGGATGCATCCCGCGAACTTGGGGTGTTTGAAGGGCGCGTGCGGCTGAAGGCCTTGTGGTGCCCGGCCTCCACGGGGCTGGAAACCATCGTGCACACCGCGCTGGGGGTGCTGTACGCCGCCTGGCGCCGGCCCGATGTGTTGCACATCCATGCCGTGGGCCCGTCGCTGTTGACGCCGCTGGCGCGGCTGTTGGGCCTGCGTGTGGTGGTGACCCACCACGGTGAAGACTACGCCCGCGAAAAATGGGGCCGCTTCGCCCGCTGGGCGCTGGAAACCGGTGAGGCCTGGGGCGCACGCTTTGCCAACGCCGGCATCGTGATTGCCGCACCCTTGCAGGGGCTGATTCAACGCAAGTACGGGCGGCGGTACGAGTTCATTCCCAACGCAGCCCCCGAGGCCGCGAAGCGTGATGAGCGCCAGGCTGTGCTGGCGCGCTGGGGCTTGCAGGCCGGGCAGTACTTCTTGCACGTGGGGCGTGTGGTGCCCGAGAAGCGGCAACTGGACCTGATTGCCGCCTTCGCCCAATGCCCGGGTGCGGACCTGCGCCTGGTGCTGGCCGGCGCGAACGACCACCCCAGCGAGTACGAAAACCAGGTGAACGCTGCGGCCGCACTGGACGCGCGCGTGGTGCGCACGGGCGCCTTGCCGCCGGCCGACATTTACCAACTGCTGAGCCATGCGCGGGCGTTTGTGCTGCCCTCGTCGCACGAGGGTTTGCCCATTTCGCTGCTGGAAGCCATGCGCTGCGGGGCGCCTGTGCGCGTGAGCGACATCGTGAGCCTGAAGGCGGTGGAACTGCCGCCCGACTGTTACGTGCCCTGCGGGGACGTGCCCGCCCTTGCAAAGGCACTGCAGGCGTTGCCGGCGCCCGGAGCGGCTGTGGACTGGAGCGGCTGGTTGCACAGGTATGCCTTGCCGGCGATTTGCCAAGCCACGGTCGATGTGTACCGGCGCGTGGCGCGCCGAGGCGCTGCGGCGCCGGTTGGAGAGATGCGATGAATGTGATCATTTGCCCCGAGTTCTACGGCGTGCACGGCATTGCGCGCTACGTGCAGTCGTACTTGGCCGCGCGCCCGGCCGACGCCCCCCGCGTGTGCCTGATTGCGGCTGACGAAGAAGTGCGCGACATGGGCTTCACGAACGTGGACTTCGTGCACCTGCCCAAACCGCCTGGCCGGCTGGGGCTGATCCGCTGGTCGTTGGCGCTGCGCCGTGAGCTCAAGCGCATGGCTGCCGCCGGGCAAGTGACGGTGATGAACCTGCACATTCCACCGCTGTTGCCCGGGCTGTTCATTCCTGCCGTAGCGCCTTTGGTGGTGACGGCGCACACCACGTACCTGGGCATGAGCGGTCAGTTCTATGAGCCACGCCAGTTCGAGGGGCAATGGCCGTGGATCTCGGT
This sequence comes from Pelomonas baiyunensis, assembly GCF_043555935.1. Taxonomy (NCBI): domain Bacteria; kingdom Pseudomonadati; phylum Pseudomonadota; class Betaproteobacteria; order Burkholderiales; family Sphaerotilaceae; genus Roseateles; species Pelomonas baiyunensis. Next base: position 141,531 of record NZ_JBIGIB010000006.1, read on the forward strand.
GGCCATCAAGAAGTGGTTTGAACACATCATCTTCGGCAAGGCCAGCCTGCTGCTGACTTTGACGGAGCAAGGGCGGCAGGAACTGCTGCGCTACCGGCAAGACAAGCGCATTGAGCTGGTGCCCAACGGGGTGGCCGCCGACCGCTTCACGCCTGACCCCAGCGTGGTGAAAGACGTGGACGTGCTGTTTGCCGGCCGCATTGAGCGCCGCAAGGGCAGCCGCCCGATGGTGGAGGTGTGCAAGGCCCTGGTGGCCGCCAAGCCTGACATTCGCATCAGCATCGTCGGTTACGGCGACGACATGGACCACGTCACGGCCGAACTGGCGCCTTTGGCTCCTGCCGTCACGCTGCACGGCAAGGTGCCGTTTGCTGAAGTGCTGCAGCATTACCGACGCAGCAAGGTGTACGCATCAACTTCGTACTACGAAGGGCTGCCCGGCACTTGCCTGGAGGCGATGGCGGTGGGGCTGCCGGCCGTGGTTTGGGACTACCTGTTTTATGAGCACGTAGTAATTCAAGGCAAGAGTGGGTGCCGGGTGCCACCAAACAACATCCAGGAATTTGTGCTGCGAGTGCTCGATTTTGTTGGGGCGGCAGACGCCTGTAAGGCGTTTGGCGAAACGGGAATGCAAATTGCCCAATCCAAATTCAATTGGCGTGCTATTGCGGCCAGTTTGGATGGTCTCATGTCGTTGGCGGACGATTCTTGAATAGTCGGTTTGACGTTGTCGGAAATTCGATAGTGGTTTCAATTCTGCTTGGAGTTGCTATGCGGGAATTGTCCAGCAGGCTTGCCGTGGAGGGTGTGGTGTGAAGGGGCGGATTGAGTTTCTCGATGTGTTAAGAGGTGTTGCGGCCTTGGCGGTTTTTGCATCACATCTTTTGTATCCGATTGCGATAAATCCACAGTTTTCCGACGGACTTGGAGCATTCGTGCGAATGATTTCCGTTGACTATTTCAATTGGGGGCGCTTTGGGGTTGTATTGTTCTTCTTGCTTAGCGGCTTCGTGATCCCTCAGAGTTTCAAAGGCACTAGACCAGTTTCAACGTTCTTGGTGGGTAGGTTTTTTAGGTTGTACCCGGCGTACTGGCTTTCAATAATTTGGACTGTTGCAATATTGTTTTTGGTTTTCTCTCAATCATTCCCGGGTTTGCAATTGTTGGCCAACTTGACAATGATTCAAAAATTCCTGGGATTCCAAGATGTCAATGGTGTTTATTGGTCTCTCGCCATTGAGATTGTTTTTTATGCGCTCTGCATAGCTTTGTGTCTTGCAGGGGCGTTGGAAAAGCCTCTTTTTGGATTCCTTTTGTTTGCAATATTCATGTTTGCAACGATTCTCCCAATAGCGGTGAATTGGAAAATTGGAACGAGGCTTCCGATTCAATTCTTTACGCACCACCTGTCATTTTTATTTTTGGGTGGATTGATTCGCGATGGAATCTATTTGCGGAAAAGTAGTGGTGCAATGAAATTGGCGTGGGTTGGTGTCGGGCTTGCGCTGATTGGTCTGCCGTTTGCTTGCGGCCTGACTGGGTCTATTCCTGCGGCGCAGATCGCAGCAGGCCAAGAATATGCGTTTATTGCTGGCTATGTTGTTGCTATTTCGGTTTTTGTGGCTGGTGTTATCTTTAAATTTTCTGCGAACAGCTTTTGGTCCTGGGCGGGTGCGATAAGCTATTCCGTATATATTTTTCATTTCGGCGCACTGAAGCTGGCGGAGTGGATTTTCCCGCTGCATGGAGTCGCCTCGGTGATGGCGTACTTATTGGCTGCGACGTCAGTAACTCTGGTTGTCGCCGCAGCTGTCTACCGCTACGTTGAGTTGCCATTTATGGATCTGGGTCGTCACGTCAGGAGGCGGGTGGATTTGATGCCGCTTTCCAGTGGTTGATGCAGACTGATGTGAGGCGCGCTGGGCAGGCTTGGTGTTGGGCTGATGCTTGAATCGATTAAGCGCGATACTCGTCGTATTAGTCTGGTTGATTAAATATTTCCTGCTGGAAGGGTGTCTTGCTATGGGTAATGCCGTGTGTCATCTTGCGGCAAGTTTCGATATTTTTGCTCGCGAGATTGTTTGAGCTTTGATTGCTCGATTGATGTATTTGGGCCGGTTTATCGGACGTCGGTAGCATCGCAATCAGCCGCTTCCCCGGATTTCCACCAGGGGTCAACTCGCGGTCAAGCGATCGCTGCATCGCATTACAAATGGCGTGCACTTGCACAGAGGCTGGACGTGCTCTTGGCGGCGGAAATCAGCCGCCCACACCAACGAAGCTGAGGCGCCCTGCGGTGCAACCTGGATTCAGGCGAACAGCGGCGGGCTTGCGCCGAAGCTGGCGAGGTTGCTGAGCACCGACGATTGCTCTGCCGTCGTGAGCCCCATCCACCCGCCCAGGCTCGCCGCTAGTTGGGTCACGCTGGTGGTCGGCAGCAGCCGCCCCGAGCCGGTGTCGGTGCTGGTGCCCAAGGCGGTGATGGGGAAGTTGCCCACGATGCGCTTGCCGCGCACGCCGCCGCCCATCACGAGGTGATGGCTGCCCCAGCCGTGGTCAGAGCCGTCGCCGTTGCTCACCAAGGTGCGGCCGAACTCGCTGGCGGTGAACAGCGTGGTGTTGTTGAGCAGGTTGAGGGACTGGAGCGCGTCCAGAAACCACCCCGCCGCGTGGGCCACGCGGGCCATTTGCAGGGGCTGCTGGCGCATTTGTGCGGCGTGGGCGTCAAAGCCGTTCAGCGACACGAAGAACACTTGCCGCTTCATGCCCAGGCCGGGGCCTGCGGCAATGAGTTGCGCCACCACGCGCAATTGGCGGGCGAGCGTGTCGGTGCTCAGCGAAAAGGTGGCGCCGTTGTTGAGGGTGATGGTGCCTGTGGGCAGGGCCGGCACGCTGGTGGCGCCGATGGCGCTTTGCAGCGTGCTTCCTGCGGCGAGCGAGCGCTGCACGGTGCGCAGGTACTCGGCCTCGAACTCGTTGCTGGGTGCGCCGTTGGCAATTTGGCTGCGCAGCAGGCCCGGCACCAACGCGCTGCCGGCATGCCAGCCGGTTTGCGCGGGGTTGATGAGCGTGGGCCCATTGGCACCCACGGCAAAGGGCGTGGTGCTGGTGCCTGACAGAAACACGGCGTTGCCTGAGGCCGTGACGGCCGTGAACACCGGCTGCCGGTTGGCGGACATGAGGATGTCGGCCATGCGGCCGCCCCAGCCGTAGGCGGCGCCTTCGGGCGACATGGACTGCCACATGGACAGTTGGTCGTTGTGCGAGAACAGCTTGGCGGGCAGGCCCACGCCGGCTTGAAAGTCGGCCTTGGTGGTGGGGCGCAGCAGGGTGCCCACGTTGGCCAGCACGGCGCAGTGGCCAGATTCGTACCGTTGCCGCAGGGGGGCCAGCTCGGGCGGCATGCCAAAGCTGCGGCCCACGTCTTGCCCGGGGGTGCTGAGCGGCAGCAGGCTGGCCAGGGGCAAGGCGAGGTCACCGCGGGCGGTGGCGTACGTTTTGTAGTTGGCGCTGTCGGTGGGCACAACCCAGTTGTGGCTGTCGTTGCCGCCTTGCAGGAAGAGGCACACCAGGGCTTTGTAGCCGTCGGCGGTGTTGGCAGCGTGGGCCTGGCTGGCGGCCAGGGCGCCGAGGCCGGCGAGGTTGAGCGCAAGCGGCAGCGACTGGGCTCCGAGCCCAGCGGCAGCCAGGCCCGATGCGGCACGGAAGAAGGCGCGGCGAGAGGCGTTCATGGCAGGTGGCTCCGGGGCATCAGGGCTGGTAGGCGTAGGCGGTGGAGGCCAGTGTGAGGAACACGGCCGCCCGGGCGGCGGAGAGGGCGCCATCTGCCGTGCTGAGGCTGCTCTGAGCGACGAGCTCCACGATCTGCTGCTTGAGGGGGGCGGGCATGCGGCCACCGAGCATGAGCAGGTCGAGCCGGTTGAAGAGTTCGTTGAAGTCGTTGGCGGTGATGAGTTTGGCGAGTGCGTTGTAGTCGGCGGCCACGTCCACAGCGGCGCCCGTCCAGCCGAGGCCGGTGGTGGCCATGCTTTCGGCCATGTTCAGCCAGGCCGCGGCGCTGGACTCGTTGAGCACCTGGAATTGCGGCGCGGTGGCGCCCCGGCTGCTGAAGCTGGTGTTGCTGGGCACGTAGTTGGGGCGGAAGTAGCCGAACACGGTGGGGGCGGCGAGGGCGCGTTCGCCTTGGTCGTCGAGCACCCAGGCCATCTGGTACTGGCCGGTGCTGGACGCGGCACCCAGCACGCGCATCCAGTGGGTCACTTTCAGCACCGGGTCTCGCAGCTTGCCGCTGGTGGCGGTGGGGGCGCTGCGGGCTTCGGTGTCCAGCAGGATGGCGCGCGTGACGGCACCGAGGTCGCCCCGCACGCCTTGCCCGTTGTCTTTGAAGACGTTGGCCACGCGGTTGACGTAGGCCGGGCTGGGGTTGCTGGAGACGAGGTGCTGAATGAGCTGCCGGCTGATGAAGGGCGGCGTGTTGGGGTGGTTGAAGAGGGTGTCGAGCGCGAGTTTGAGGTCTGCTTGCGCGGTGTTGCCGGCTGCCAGCGTGACGACCCAGGGCTTGCCGGCGAACAGGGTTTTGGCCGCCGTGGAGTGCTGGCCGGGGTAGGCCTTCATGGGCAGCAGGTCGATTCGCGGGTCGTTGCTGAGGCTGGGGGCCGGGGTGCTCCAGCGGAAGGTGGAGTCGGTGAGCTGCGCGTCGGGGTAGGCCCAGCTCCAGCCGGTGAACACCCGGGCCATGGCCATGACGTCGGCGGTGCCGTAGGTTTCTTGCGGCTTGCCGTTGGCGTCGAGCTTGAGGGTGCCGTCGTTGTTGAGTTCGTAGAGGCCGATGGTGAAGAGTTGCATCACCTCGCGGGCGAAGTTTTCGTCAGGCACCCGGCCGGTGGCGGCGTCTTCCTTGCGGTTGCGCATGTGAGACAGGTACAGGCCCATGGCCGGGCTGAGCGCAATGTCTTCCAGCAGGCTGCGGTAGTTGCCGAAGGCGTGCTTGTGGAGCAGGTCGTAGTAGTTGGCGAAGGCGCGGCCCTCGAACCACAAGTCGCCGTTGGCCAAAGACACCATGAAGATGTTGTGCAGCGCGAAGGCCAGGCGCTGGCGGAGTTGGTCCGGCGCGTTGGCGGCGCGCTCCCAAAACTTCTCAGCCACCCAGATGGGCGTGTAGCTGGCGCCGCGTGGCAGGTAGGCCGCGCCTTGGCTGTATTTGGCCTGGATGTGGTTGACGAAGTCGGCGGCGTACGGCTGGGCGAGTTGGTTGGACAGCCAGGTGTTGATGTCGGAACTTGCGAGCGCCTGCACATCGGCAGCGCGGCCGCCGAATGTGGCCTGTTGCAGGAAGCGCACGGCGTCTTGCTTCTTGGCGAGGGTGGTGTCGGCGGCCATCGAGGGCCACGTCATGCGCAGGGCGGCGTTCCAGAACAGGCCGGTTTGGCCTGGCAGGGTGTCGAGCCCGTCGAACGCTGCGGCGCCGGCGCCACGGTCCAGCACGACGCCCGCGGCATTGGGGATGACGAACCGCGTGCCGTCGCTCACGTAGGCGATGTGCAGGTTGCGGTCTGCGCCTTGGATGGTGGCGTCGTTGGTGAAGGCGATTTCAACCTTGGCGCCGGTGTGCAGGGTGGGGGCGTCGACGGTGTAGGTGCTGAAGGTGGCGCTGCGAACTTCCAGCGTGGCCACTTCACTGCCGTCGATGCGCACGGTCATCATGGCCCCGGTGTCGCCCGCCAGGTCGGCCCGGGCACGGATGTTGAGCGTGGGCGTGGCCACTGCGCCTGCCGCCATGGCTTTGACGAGACCTGGCGCGTCGGCGTCCCAACTGGCCGCCTGGGCGGCTTGCGGCTGTCGGGCGGACTCGGCGCGCAACTGCGCCGCTGCGGCCTGGGCCTGTGCCTGCGCTTCGGTTTCTGCCTGGGCGGCCGCCACCAGCTCGGTGGGTGTTTGCACCACGGCTGCACTGGCGGCGTCGTCAGGCGCCTCGATAGCAGCTTTTGTGGATGTACCCTGGTTGAAACCTCCCCCGCAACCGGTGATTGCTGCGCACAGGGCCGCGGCTAAAAATAGTTTCGCCTTGGGGCTGCTTTGACCGAACTGCATGGGCATGGCTGCTGGGCGTGAGAAGAGAATGCGGGGTGGCGGCACGGCAGTGCTGCGAACCAACGGCGCAGTGCGAGAGACAACGCCTGTGGCCGCTGCGGTCGACACGCTGCGCCGGAACACACCTGCGACCGCGAGCCGGACCTGAGGAGCACGTTGTACCCTGAAGTGCAGGCGTCCGGTTCACGCGGCCGCAAGGGGTGCGGGGCTAAGTCTACGTTTGCACGGATTTCAAATTCGTTTCTTTTTGAGAGGTAACAAGTTGAAGGTTCTCGTCACCGGCGCAGCCGGCTTCATCGGCATGCATGTCAGCCAGATCCTGCTGGCCCGGGGCGACCAGGTGGTGGGCCTGGACAACCTGAACGACTACTACAGCGTCCAGCTCAAGAACGACCGGCTGGCGCGTTTGCTTCCCAAGCCTGGGTTCCGCTTCGTGCAAATGGATGTGGCCGACCGCGCCGGCATGGCCAAGCTGTTTGCCGAAGAGCGGTTTGACCGCGTGGTCCACTTGGCGGCGCAGGCTGGGGTGCGGTACTCCATCGAGAACCCGCACGCCTACATTGACAGCAACATCGTGGGCTTCACCAATGTGTTGGAAGGCTGCCGGCACAGTGGCGTGCAGCATCTGGCGTATGCGTCCAGCTCCAGCGTGTATGGCGGCAACACCCTGATGCCGTTCTCCGAGCACCACAGTGTGGATCACCCCATCAGCCTGTACGCGGCCACCAAGAAGGCCAACGAGCTGATGGCGCACACCTACTCACACCTGTTCGGCTTGCCCACCACGGGGCTGCGCTTCTTCACGGTGTACGGCCCGTGGGGCCGGCCGGACATGGCGCTGTTCCTGTTCACCAAGGCCATCATCGAAGGGCGGCCCATCAACGTGTTCAACCACGGCAAGATGATTCGTGACTTCACGTACATCGACGACATCGCCGAAGGCGTGGTGCGCGTGCTGGACCGCACCGCCACGGCCGACCCGGCGTACGACCCCGCCACCGCCGACCCGGCCCGCTCCAGCGCGCCTTATCGGGTGTTCAACATTGGTAACCACGCGCCGATTGAGCTGATGAGTTTCATCGAGGCGATCGAGCAGTCGGTGGGCCGTGAGGCGGTGAAGAACTTCATGCCGCTGCAAGACGGCGACGTGCCGGCCACGCACGCCGATGTGGAGGAACTCGCCGCCTGGACGGATTTCCGCCCAGCGATGCCCGTACCAGAAGGCATCCGCCGCTTTGTCGCCTGGTATCGGGACTACTACAAGGTCTGATGCACATCGAGGCGTCATGTTCCTGAGTTACAAACGTTGAAGCAGTTTTTTGAGGGAATGGAATGAAAGTCACCGCCATCGGTACCGGCTATGTGGGCCTGGTCACCGGCGCCTGCTTGGCCGAAATGGGCAACCACGTGGTGTGCCTGGATGTGAACCCCGAGAAGATTCGCATCCTGAACGAGGGCGGCATTCCCATCCATGAGCCGGGCCTGGATGCGGTGGTGAAGCGCAATGTGGAAGCCGGCCGCCTGCAGTTCACGACCGACGTGGACATGGCCGTGCAGCATGGCACCATCTTGTTCATCGGCGTGGGCACGCCGCCGGATGAAGACGGTTCGGCCGACCTGCAGTACGTGGTGGCTGCGGCCCGTTCCATCGGCCAGCGCATGACGGACTACAAGGTCATCGTCGACAAGAGCACGGTGCCCGTGGGCACGGCGGACAAGGTGCGCGCTGCCGTGAAGGACGAACTGGTGAAGCGCGGCCTGGGTGACATGGCGTTTGCCGTGGTGTCCAACCCCGAATTCCTGAAAGAAGGCGCGGCGGTGGAGGACTTCTCCAAGCCGGACCGCATCATCGTGGGCTCGGACGACGAGCAAGCCACGCTGCTGATGCGGGCGCTGTACGCCCCGTTCAACCGCACCCAAGACCGCATGCAGGTGATGGATGTGCGCAGCGCCGAGTTCACCAAGTACGCGGCCAACGCGATGCTGGCCACGCGCATCAGCTTCATGAATGAGCTGGCCCTGCTGGCCGAGAAGGTGGGCGCCGACATTGAACTGGTGCGCCGCGGCATTGGCTCGGACCCGCGCATTGGCTACCAGTTTCTGTACGCCGGCGCGGGCTACGGTGGCTCGTGCTTCCCGAAGGATGTGAAGGCGCTGGTGAAGACGGCGGCCGACAACGGCGTGCCGCTGCGCGTGCTGACTGCGGTGGAAGAGGCCAACGAGCGCCAGAAGCGTGTGCTGGTGGACAAGGTGGTGGCCCGCTTTGGCAACGACCTGACCGGCCGACGCTTCGCGCTGTGGGGCCTGGCGTTCAAGCCCAACACCGACGACATGCGCGAGGCGCCCGCACTGGTGGTGATTGAGGAACTGACCCGCCGTGGCGCCACCGTGGCAGCGTATGACCCCGTGTCCATGCCCGAAACGGCGCGCATCTTGGGCGCCCGTGACGACGTGACCCTGGTGAGCCGCGCCGATGCCGCCTTGCAGGGCGCAGACGCCTTGCTCATCGTGACGGAATGGAAGGAGTTCCGCACGCCGGATTTCGACGCGATCAAGGCCGCGTTGAAGGCGCCGGTGGTGCTGGACGGACGCAACCTCTACGACCCCAAGTTGATGAAGGCGCTCGGGTTCGAGTACCAGGGAATTGGGCGCGCGTGAGCCCATCGGTTGTGACGGGCCGGCCGGCCGGCTGGCCCCGGCAGCATGTTGTGCAGTAACTGCCTCAGGGAGGACCAAATATGACAAAAGCAATGATCCTGGCCGCTGGCCAAGGCACGCGGGTGCGCCCGCTCACCAAACACACACCCAAGCCCATGGTGCCCATCTTGGGCAAGCCGGTCATGGAGTACCTGGTGGAGCACCTGGCCCGCCATGGCGTGAAGCAGATCATGGTGAACGTGGCCTTCATGCACTGGAAGATCGAGAACTACTTCGGTGCCGGCAACCGTTGGGGCGTGGAGCTGGGCTATTCGTACGAAGGCGTGCGCGAGCAGGGCGAGGTGGTGTGCAAGCCGGTGGGCTCGGCCGGCGGCATGCGCAAGATTCAAGACTTCGGCGGGTTTTTTGACGAGACCTTCATCGTGATTTGCGGTGATGCGGTCATTGACCTGGACATCACCGCCGCCGTGGCCGAACACAAGGCCAAGGGCGCCATTGCCAGCGTGGTGACGCTGGACGTGCCGCGTGAGCAGACCAAAAACTACGGCATCGTGGTGGCGGACGCCGACGGCCGGGTGACTTCGTTCCAGGAAAAGCCGAAGCCGGAAGAAGCGAAGAGCACGCTCGCGTCCACCGGCATCTACATCTTCGAGCCGGCGGTGCTGGACCTGATTCCGCCGGGCGTGGAGTTCGACATCGGCAGCCAGTTGTTCCCGCTGCTCGTGGAAAAGGGCCTGCCGTTCTACGCGCAAAGCCGCCCGTTCAACTGGATCGACATCGGCCGTGTGACCGATTACTGGGCGGTGACCCAGCAGGTGATGGCCGGCGGCGTGGCGCAGATGGACATCCCTGGCCGCGAGGTGCGGCCGCAGGTGTGGGTGGGGCTGAACACGTCGGTCGACTGGGACCAGGTGCAGATCGAGGGGCCGGTGTACATCGGCGCCAACGTGCGCATCGAGGCCGGTGCCCGTGTGGTGGGCCCGACCTGGATTGGCCATGGCTCGCACTTGCGCGCCAATTCGGTGGTGGACCGCTCGGTGCTGATCGAGCACACGCGCATCGGCGAGGGCATGACGGTGCGCGAGATGATCATCTCGCCCCAGTACTGCGTGGACCGCCATGGCCAAACCAGCTACGTGGGCGACGAAGTGACGCCGCTGCGCTGGGGTGACGCGCGGGCCTGACCAAGCGCGATAGGTTGTGGCCGGCGCAGATGCTGGCCGGACCGAACGAAAAACGGGCCCCGCGGGGCCCGTTGTTCATGGGGTGCCGGCGAGCTGAGGCCCGCGGTCAGTCGAAGGTCTTCGCGGCGGCCAGCAAAGGTGCTGCGACGTCTTTGGCTGAGAGCTGCGGCGTGATGCCGTGCAGCGGCCAGTCGATGTCGATGGTCGGGTCGTCCCACCGCACCGCGCCTTCGCATTCAGGGGCATAGCGGCCACTGGTTTTGTAGAGGAAGTCGGCCGTCTCGCTGAGCACCACAAAGCCGTGCGCAAAGCCCGGCGGAATCCACACCTGGCGGTGGTTGTCCGCGGTCAGTTCAAAGCCGACCCAGCGGCCGAAGTTGGGGCTGGAGCGGCGCATGTCGACGGCCACGTCGAACACCGCGCCGTTGACGCAACGCACCAACTTGCCCTGGGCGTGTGGCGCGAGTTGGTAATGCAGGCCGCGCAGCACGCCGCGCGCCGAGCGCGAGTGGTTGTCCTGCACGAACTCGACGGCGGTGCCGAGGGCCTCGTTGAAGCGGGCCTGGTTCCAGCTTTCCATGAAAAAGCCGCGCGCATCGCCGAACACCTTGGGTTCGATGAGCAGCACCTCGGGCAGTGCGGTGGGCGTGATGTGCATGTCAGGCGGCTTGGTGGTCGCTCAGCAGTTTGAGCAGGTACTGGCCGTAGCCGTTCTTGGCGAGCGGGCGGGCGAGGGCTTCCAGCTGCTCGGTGCTGATCCAGCCACTGCGGAACGCGATTTCCTCCGGGCAGGCCACCTTCAGGCCCTGGCGCTTTTCCAGCGTGGCGATGAACTGGCCGGCTTCCAGCAGGCTGTCGTGCGTGCCGGTGTCCAGCCACGCGTAGCCTCGGCCCATGATCTCGACGTTGAGCTGGCCCTGGCGCAGGTAGGCGGCGTTGACGTCGGTGATTTCAAGTTCGCCTCGGGCGCTGGGGCGAATGCCGGCCGCAATGTCGCAGACCTGTTCGTCGTAGAAATACAGGCCGGTGACGGCGTAGTTGCTCTTGGGCGCCTTGGGCTTTTCTTCGATGGACAGGGCGCGCAGCTCGCGGTCGAACTCGACGACGCCGTAGCGCTCGGGGTCGTTGACGTGGTACGCGAACACGCTGGCGCCCCCCGGGCGCGACGTGGCGTTGCCCAGAATGCGGCCAAAGTCGTGGCCGTAAAAGATGTTGTCGCCCAGCACCAAGGCGCTGGGGTGGCCATCCACGAACTCACGCCCGAGGATGAACGCCTGGGCCAGGCCGTCGGGGCTGGGTTGCACGCAATAGCTGATGTTCAGGCCCCAGCGCGAGCCGTCGCCCAGCAGAGCCTCGAAGCGAGGCGTGTCTTGCGGCGTGCTGATCAGCAGGATGTCGCGGATGCCCGCCAGCATCAGGGTGGTGAGCGGGTAGTACACCATCGGCTTGTCGTACACCGGCAGCAATTGCTTGCTCATGGCGAGCGTGGCCGGGTGCAGCCGGGTGCCGGAGCCCCCGGCGAGGATGATGCCCTTGCGGGATTTGGCGATGCTCATGCGCGGGTCTCCGGCAGATGTTCAGTCAGCATGCGCTCCACGCCACGCTGCCAGTGCGGCAGGTGCAGCCCGAAGGCCTGGCGCAGGCGGGTGGTGTCCAGGCGCGAGTTCAGCGGGCGCTGGGCGGGCGTGGGGTAGTCGCTGGTCGGGATGGCCAGGATCTGATCCGGTGCCACCTGGATGTGCGCGCCGCGTGCCCGAGCGAATTCGATGACGAAGCGGGCGTACTCGTGCCAGTTGGTTTCTCCCGCTGCCACGGCGTGATACGTGCCGATGAGTGCGGGGTTCACGCGGGCCGCGCGCAGCATGGGCACGGTCAGGTCTGCCAGCAGGTCAGCGCCGGTCGGGGCGCCGATCTGGTCAGCAATCACCTTCAGCTGGGGGCGCTCGGCGGCCAGGCGGAGCATGGTCTTGGCGAAGTTGCCACCACGGGCGCCGTACACCCAGCTGGTGCGCAGGATGAGGTGCTGGCAGCCGCTGGCGCGGATGGCATCTTCGCCCTCGGCCTTGGTGCGGCCATACACACTGAGCGGGGCGATGGGGGCGTCTTCGGTGCGGGCGTGCTGGCCGCTGCCGTCGAACACATAGTCGGTGGAGTAGTGCACCAGCAGCGCGCCGGTGCGCTTGGCTTCGATGGCCAGCAGCGCGGGGCCTTGTGCGTTGAGTTGGCGCGCCAGCTCGGGCTCGCTTTCGGCCTTGTCGACCGCGGTGTGCGCCGCCGCATTCACGATGACCTGCGGCGCCACCGCCTGCACCTTGGCCAGTAGGGCCTCGGGCTGGGTGAAGTCGCCGCCGTCGTCGTGGTCCAGCGCCACCACCTCGCCCACCACGGACAGGGCGCGCTGCAGTTCCCAGCCCACCTGGCCGTTCTTGCCGAGCAGAAGCACCTTCATGTCAGGCTCCGTACTGGGTGGCCACCCAGTCGCGGTAGGCGCCGCTTTGCACGCGGGCGACCCACTCGGGGTGGTCGAGGTACCACTGCACCGTTTTGCGGATGCCGGTCTCGAAGGTTTCCGCCGGGCGCCAGCCCAGTTCACGCTCGATCTTGCGGGCGTCGATGGCGTAGCGGCGGTCGTGGCCAGGGCGGTCCTTCACGTAGGTGATGAGGCGCGCGTAGGGGCCGTCAGCCGAAGGACGCAGTTCGTCCAGGAGGGCGCACACCGTACGGACGATGTCGATGTTGGCCTTTTCGTTCCAGCCACCGATGTTGTAGGTCTCGCCCAACTGGCCACCGGCCAGCACGGCACGGATGCCGCTGCAGTGGTCGGTCACGTACAGCCAGTCGCGGATCTGTTGGCCGTCGCCGTACACGGGCAGCGGCTTGCCCGCCAGGGCGTTCACGATCATCAGCGGGATGAGCTTTTCCGGGAAGTGATACGGCCCGTAGTTGTTGGAGCAGTTGGTGGTGACGACCGGCAGCCCGTAGGTGTGGTGCCAGGCGCGCACCAGGTGGTCGCTCGCGGCCTTGCTGGCGCTGTAGGGGCTGTTGGGCTCGTACGGGTGGGTCTCGGTGAAGGGAGCGTCGTTCGGCTTCAGCGACCCGTACACCTCGTCGGTGGACACGTGGTGGAAGCGAAAGGCAGCCTTGGCCGCCGCATCCAGCGCGCCCCAGTAGGCGCGGGCGGCCTCCAGCAACGTGAACGTGCCGTCCACGTTGGTCTTCATGAATGCGCCGGGTCCGTGGATGGAGCGGTCCACATGGCTTTCGGCTGCGAAGTGCACGATGGCGCGGGGCTGGTGGGTGGCCAACAGCTGGTCCACCAGCGCGCGGTCGCAGATGTCTCCCTTGACGAAGGTATGCCGCGCGTCTCCGGCCAGCGCGGCCAGGTTCTCGGGGTTGCCTGCGTAGGTGAGGGCGTCCAGGTTGACGATGGGTTCGTCGCTCTGGCGCAGCCAGTCCAGCACGAAGTTGCTGCCGATGAAGCCGGCGCCGCCGGTGACGAGGAGGGTCATGGGTGTGTTGCGTGGAGTGCCGGGTCAGTTTCGCGCATCCCGACGGGGCCAGAAAACGGGACAGGCCCGGATGACCGGGCCTGTTGTTGGGTTCGGTGGGGCCTGGCCGGGTCAAGCCCGGCCGTAGGTGTCCTCAAAGCGGACGATGTCGTCCTCGCCCAGGTAGGAGCCGGACTGCACTTCGATGATCTCCAGCGGCACCTTGCCCGGGTTGGCCAGACGGTGCGTTTGCCCCAGCGGGATGTAAGTGGACTGGTTCTCGGTGAGCAGGATGGTTTTGTCGCCGTTCACGATTTCGGCCGTGCCGCTGACCACGATCCAATGCTCGGCGCGGTGGTGGTGCATTTGCAGGCTCAAGGACGCACCGGGCTTCACCATGATGCGCTTGACCTGGTGGCGGGGGCCGTTGTCGATGCTGTCGTACCAGCCCCAGGGGCGGTGCACCTTGCGGTGCAGGGCCTGCTCGCCGCGCTGCTCGGCGCCCAGGCGGTTGACGATCTGCTTGACCTCCTGGCTGCGGGCGCGGTCGCTCACCAGCACGGCGTCCGGCGTTTCGACGACGACGATGTCGGTCAAGCCCACCACACCCACCAGGCGGCTGGTGGCGTGCACCAGGGTGTTCTTGCTGTCAGCGATCAGCGCGTCGCCCACGAAGGCGTTGCCGGCTTCATCTTTGTCGGCCACCTGCCAGACGGCCTCCCAGGCGCCGAGGTCGTTCCAGCCGGCGTCGAGCGCCACCATGCGCAGGGCGATGTCGGTGCCGGGGCAGCACTCCATGACGGCGTAGTCCACCGATTCGCTCGGCACGGCGGCGAATTCGGCCTTGCCGGGGCGCACGAACTTGGCGTCCGTCTGGCGGGCCGCCCAGGCGGCCCGGGTGGCGCTGGCGATGTCGGGGCGGAAGCGCTCCAGCGCCTTCATCCACACGCTGGCGCGCAGCACGAACATGCCGCTGTTCCAGTAGTAGCCGCCTTCGGCGAGGTAGCGCGTGGCGGTGTCGAGGTTGGGCTTTTCAACGAACTGTGCGACGGCCAGCCCTGTGGCATCCGCTGTGGTGCGGATGTAGCCGTAGCCGGTTTCCGGACGATCGGGGGTGATGCCCAGGATGACGATGGCGCCGGTTTCCGCCTTGCGGATGGCGTCTTGCAGGGCGGCCGTGAACGCGGCGGGCTGCGTGACCGTCTGGTCCGCCGGGGTGACCACGAGAACGGGGTCTTCGCCGTTCTCCAGCGCAGCAAGCGCCGCCAGCGTCAGCGCCGGTGCCGTGTTGCGGCCCATGGGCTCCAGCAGCACGCTGCTGGGTTCGAGTCGGGTTTCGCGCAGTTGGTCGAGCACCAGGAAGCGGTGCTCTTCGTTGCCCACGATGCAGGGCGGTGCCAGCGTCAGGTCCGGCGCCGCGAGCGCGGCCAGCCGGCGGGCGGCCAGTTGGAACAGGCTTTCATTGCCAGACAGCACCAGGAACTGCTTGGGATAGCCGGCGCGCGACAGCGGCCACAGCCGGGTGCCGGAACCACCGGCCATGATGACGGGTTGAACTTGGATCATCACAGGGGTGTTCAAGCGGGATTGAAGCCGTTGGGGTTGAGTTGTTGCCAGCGCCAGCTGTCTTCACACATGCGGGCCAGGTCGAGTTGGGCCGTCCAGCCCAGGGCGTCGCGGGCCAGGGCCGGATCGGCCCAGCAGGCCGCCACGTCGCCCGGGCGGCGGGCCACCACCTCGTACGGCACAGCACGGCCGCTGGCGGCCTCGTAGGCGCGCACGAGGTCCAGCACGCTGTAACCCTGGCCGGTGCCGAGGTTCACGGTGATGGAGCCGGTGTGGCCGAGCAGCCAGCGCAACGCGGCCACGTGGCCTTCGGCCAGGTCGGTGACGTGGATGTAGTCCCGCACACCCGTGCCATCCGGCGTGGGGTAGTCGTTGCCGAACACGCTCAGCTTGGCGCGTCGCCCCACGGCCACTTGCGCCACGTAGGGCATGAGGTTGTTGGGCGTGCCGCGCGGGTCTTCGCCGATGCGACCGCTGGCGTGCGCCCCCACCGGGTTGAAGTAGCGCAGGCAGGCGGTCTGCCAAGCAGGCTGGCTGATGCCGATGTCGCGCAGGATCTGCTCCCCCATCAGCTTGGTGGCGCCGTAGGGATTGGTGGTGGAGGTGGGGGCGTCTTCCCGCAGCGGCAAGGACTCCGGCGCCCCGTACACCGTGGCGCTGGAACTGAACACGATGCGGTGGCAGCCATGGCGTTGCATGGCCTCGCAGGTGCTGACCAGGCCGCCCAGGTTGTTGCGGTAGTAGGCCAGGGGTTGGGCCACCGATTCACCCACCGCTTTGAACGCCGCGAAGTGCACCACGGCCTCAGGCCGGTGGGTTTCGAAGACGCGGTCCAGCGCAGCACCGTCGCAGACGTCTGCCTGGACAAATTCAATCGGTGCGGGGGCGAGTTCACCCAGGCGGTCCAGCACGACGGGCGAGCTGTTGGCGAAGTTGTCCACGCCCACGACGCGAAAGCCGGCCTCTTGCAAGGCCAGCCAGGTGTGGGATGCGATGTAGCCGGTCGCGCCGGTGAGGAGAACAGTGGTCATCAATAAAAAAGAACTTGGCCGGTGCAGCCGTAGCTGCTGGCGCTGTAGACGTACTGTGGGACGCTGCTGTCCCGACTGGCATGGTTGAACTGGCAGCCCAGGCTCAGGCCTCGGGTGACCGCCCAGCTTGCGCCCAGGCTGTAGGTTTGATCGCGATCGAAGGCGTCAGCGAGGGCCCGGCCGTCGTCTGCGGCCAGTTGGCTGCGGTTGCGACTGGCGCTGGCGGTGAGGTTGACCTTGCCGCTGAGGGCGTAGCTGGTGTTGATGCGCCAGCTGGTGTAGACGCGGTTGGCTTCCGCCGCGCGCGAGAGGGATTCCTGGCCTGTATCTCGTGCGTACTGAACGCCCAGTTGCACCTTCGCCGTGGGGCGCCAGTTCCAACTGAGGGTGCCGGTGGTGCGCGTGTAGTCGCGCAGGGCATCCAGCGTGTTTTGCAGGCGGCTGCGGCTGAGTCGGGTCGTGAGCGAACTGTTGCCCCCCGTGCTCCAGGCCGTGGTGAAGTCAAGGTCGTCGCGCGTGAAGTCGTTCCGCTCGCTGCGCACCTGAAGGTGCAACGTGTCCGGATTCAACACGATGCCTGTGGGATAGCGGGGATACATGCCGCGCGTGTGTCGGCCCACCAGCCCCAACTTCACATTGCCCCCGGGCGTGAGGTACACGCCCGCTTGCGCCGTGTTTTGACGGTACACATACCGGTCGTACTCGGCGGCGCTGAAGCCCCGTTCGCGGTGTGTCCATCCGGCTTCCAGGGTGGTTCGCGTCAACACACCGAGCCGGGCCATCGCCGCGTATTCGTCGTTGCGCTCAGTGTTCTTCTTGAAGATGGGGTCCACGCCGCCGCCGATGTTGAAGTCGGCCAGCGCGCGGCTGGAGGTGGCGCTCAGCGTGCCGGACAGGTTGCCCACGGTTTGCCACGCCAGGTTGCTGCGCAGCGTGTACGACTGGTTGTTGAGTGCGCTGTTGCTGCTGTAGCGGTTGTTCTGTAGTGCGCCGTCCACCGTGAAGCGTTGGCGGCCCCAGCGCTGGTCGGCGCCGGCCAGCAGGCCGGTGGTGACGACGGTGTCGCTGTTGGTGGCCGCACTCTGGCGAAACACGTTGGAGACATGCGCCACGCCCACCGATCCGCCCGCATAGAACGGGGTTGCGTCGTCGGTTTGCGCGAAGGCCGCCGGGGCTGCCAGCAGCAACGCCACGGCCCACGGAACCGGGCAGGGCAAGGGAGTGGATTCAGAACGCATGGCGATCGAAGGCGACGAGCCGAACCGTGCGAAGGATGATCTGAAGATCCAGCCCCAACGACCAGTTGCGCAGGTACTCGAGGTCGTACTCCACGCGAGCGGCCATCTTGTCCAGCGTGTCCGTCTCGCCGCGCAGGCCGTTGACCTGCGCCCAACCCGTGATGCCGGGCTTGACCTTGTGGCGCACCATGTAGGCCTTGATGAGCTTGCGGTATTCCTCGTTGTGGGCCACGGCGTGCGGGCGGGGGCCGACGATGCTCATGCGCCCTTGCAGCACGTTGATGAACTGGGGCAGTTCGTCGAGTGAGGTCTTGCGAATGAAGGCGCCGAAGCGGGTGATGCGCGGGTCGTCCTTGGTGGCTTGCTTCACAACGGCGCCGTTGTCGAGCGCGCGCATCGAGCGGAACTTGTAGACGATGATTTCGTCGCCATCCAAGCCATTGCGGCGCTGCTTGAAGATGATGGGGCCCGGCGAGCTGAGCTTCACGCCGATGGCGACCGCCGCGAGCAGCGGCGAAATGAGCACCAGGATGATGGACGCCAGCACGATGTCGCTCAAGCGCTTCACCAAGCGGTTGGTGCCGGTGAATGGGGTTTCGCAAATGCCCACGACCGGCACGCCGTTCATGTCTTGCAGGCGGCCTTGGATGATGCTGATGCCGAACACGTCCGGCACGAAGAAGAGCGACGCGGTGGTGCCCTGCACCTGCTCCAACAGCTTCACGATGCGGGGTTGCGAGCCCAGCGGCAGGGTGATGTACACCTCGTGAACGCCGTGCTGTCGAACGTAATCGCTGAGGCCCGACAAAGATCCCAACAGGGAAGCCGTGGTTTCCGCGTGCAGGCGATCCGGCTTGCGGTCATCGAAGTAGCCCAGGCAGACCACGCCCTTGGAATCGCGCAGCGCGCGGGCCACCTTGTGGCCCAGTGGACCTGCCCCCACGATCACGGCGGTGCGGCGCGCACTCACGTCGCGCGAGCGCCAGCGTTGAAGGCGGCGGCCAACCTCAATGGCTGCGACCTGAGCCAATGGGGTGATCACCCCCCACCACAACACCACGCGGTGCTCGAAGTAGTGCAAGCTGTTGGTGGCATAGCCGCACAAGGCGAGGATGCTCAGCAGTACCAACCAGGACGACACCACGTCCACGAAAGCGCTGGCTGGATGGTCGCCGAAACGGTTTCGCCCCGGAAAGGTGAGCGCAAACACCAGCAAGCACAGTGTCAGGCCCGGTCGCATGACCGGCTCGTCGAAGTAGTCGTTGACCAGCAGAAAGGTCAGAACGATCAGCCCCGGCTCCAGGAAAGCGGCGACAAAGGACTCGACCGATTGCGGTGCGCTGTAGAACGTCCGTTTGTAGCTGCGGTCCTCGAACATCGTGATGGCGTTGCGGCGCCCACGCAGGGCACATCGGGGTAGGGATCAGACTAGGGGATTCTCTACCAACTAATTTGACAGTCGTGATGGGCGCGTCCCCTTGATCAGGGTCGGTTGCCTACAATCTTTAGCATGTCTGCCTCCTGGTCGTTGCCGCCCCTTCCGTCTCTGTCGCCGTTGCTGATGCCTGCCCTGCAGGACCGCCTGGTGCTCCTGATCAACCACGTGGTGTCGCGCGAATCGGTGGCCACCCGGCGCTTGCAGCCGCTGGCCGGGCGAACGCTGGTGGTGAAGCTGGCGGGGTGGCCGTCAATGCTGCCGCCGGCACCCGATTTGGTGCTGGGCGTGACGCCGGCGGGCTTGTTCGAGCGGCTGGAGTCGGCGTCCGACGCGCCGGGCGGCTTGCGTGTGGAGGTGGATGCCTCCAACCCGGCCAAGTTGGCGCTCGGCGCCTTGAGCGGTGCGGCCCCCACGGTCAACGTGCAAGGCGATGCCGCCTTCGCAGGTGAAATGCATTGGCTGATGGACAACCTGCGCTGGGACATTGAGGACGACCTGGCCGGCATCGTCGGGCCGCTGCCGGCGCGCCAATTGGCTCAGTTCGGGCGCAGCCTGCGCCGCAGCCTCGGCGGTGTCGCTGCCCGTTGGTCGCCGACCACGGCGGGCAGCCGGGCATGAGGTTTCTCTCTCGGCTGCTGGTCATCCTCTGGACGATCTGGCGCTTCGGGTTGGATGACCTGGCGCTGTCGGGCCTGCAACGCCGGCGGTTTCAGATCCTGAGACGGGTGACCCGGCTGGGCCGGCGCTGGCAGGAGCCTCGGGGTGTTCGCCTGCGACTCGCTCTGGAGCGTCTGGGCCCCATCTTCGTGAAGTTCGGGCAGGTGCTGTCCACGCGACGCGACCTGTTGCCGGCCGACGTGGCACTGGAACTGGCCAAGCTGCAGGACCGGGTGCCGCCGTTCCCGGCCGCTCAATCGCGCGAGTTGGTGGAGCGCGCCTTCGGCCGCCCGGTGGATGAGCTGTTCGCCACGTTCGACGCCGAGCCCGTTGCCAGCGCCAGCATCGCCCAAGTGCACTTCGCCACGCTGAAGGACGGCCGCGAAGTGGCCGTGAAGGTGCTGCGCCCCGGCATGCTCAGCATCATTGACGACGACCTGGCGCTGATGCGCCAGTTGGCCGTTTGGGTGGAGCGCTTCTCGGCCGATGGCCGCCGGCTCAAGCCCCGAGAGGTGGTGGCCGAGTTCGACATGTACCTGCATGACGAACTGGATTTGGTGCGCGAGGCGGCCAACGCCGCCCAGCTGCGGCGCAACATGGACGGCCTGGACCTCGTCATGGTGCCCGAGATGCACTGGGACCTGTGCAGCTCGGAAGTCATCGTGATGGAGCGCATGAAAGGCGTGCCCATCTCGCAACTGCAGACCCTGCTGGACGCCGGCATCGACATCAAGAAGCTGGCGCGCGACGGGGTGACCATCTTCTTCACCCAGGTGTTCCGGGACGGCTTCTTTCACGCCGACATGCACCCCGGCAACATCCAGGTGAGCCTGGCGCCGGAAACGTTCGGCCGTTACATCGCGCTGGATTTCGGCATCATCGGCACGCTCACCGAGGTGGACAAGGACTACCTTGCGCAGAACTTCATCGCGTTCTTCCAGCGCGATTACAAGCGCGTCGCCGAGTTGCACATTGCGTCCGGCTGGGTGCCGCCCGAGACCCGGGTAGACGCGCTGGAAAGCGCGGTCCGTGCGGTGTGCGAGCCGCATTTCGATCGGCCGCTGAAGGACATCTCCCTGGGGCAGGTGCTGATGCGCCTGTTCCAGACCTCGCGCCGCTTCAACGTCGAAATTCAGCCCCAGCTGGTGTTGTTGCAGAAGACGCTGCTCAACGTGGAAGGCCTGGGCCGGCAACTGGACCCGGAGCTGGACCTCTGGGCCACGGCCAAGCCGTTCCTGGAGCGCTGGATGAACGAGCAGGTCGGCTGGCCGGCGCTGACCAAGCAGTTGCAGAAGGAGGCCCCGCGCTTCGCCCAGCTGCTGCCGGAGCTGCCACGGCTGTTGCATGACGCGCTCAAGGCGCAGGTGCAGCGGGGTGGGGACGCCGAGCTGCGGGCCTTGGTGCGTGAGCTTCGCGGCACCAACCGCCTGCTGGCCGGCGTGCTGTGGGCCGGCGCCGGTTTCGCGGCGGGCATCGGGCTCACCTGGCTTGCGGTGCGCTTTCTGGGCATCAGCATCTAGCGGCTCAGGCGCGGCCCGCCTTCATAATCCGCGCCACTTTTTTCGGCACCTCGCGCTTTTCTGCCCATGAACACCACGTTGATCGTTTTCGTCGTGCTCTACCTGCTCGGCACCCTGGGCATCGGCGTGTGGGCCGGGACGCGCGTCAAGAGCACCTCGGACTTCGCGGTGGCTGGGCGCAGCCTGCCGCTGGTGATGGTCATCACCACCACCTTTGCCACCTGGTTCGGCGCCGAAACCGTGATGGGCATTCCTGCCAAGTTCGTCAACGGCGGGCTGGGTGCCATCGTGGAAGACCCGTTCGGCGCCGGCCTGTGCCTGGTGCTGGTGGGAGCCTTCTTCGCGGCAAAGCTGTACCAAAAGAACCTGCTGACGATTGGCGACTTCTACCGCCAGCGCTACGGCAAGGGCGTGGAAATCTTCTGCTCCCTGGCCATCATCCTGAGCTATCTGGGCTGGGTGGCCGCCCAGGTCACGGCCCTGGGCCTGGTGTTCAACATCCTGACCCAAGGGGCGATGAGCCCGCAGACCGGCATGATCGTGGGGCTGCTGGCGGTGTTGGTGTACGTGGTGATCGGCGGCTTCCTGGCCGTGGCCTGGACGGACTTCATCCAGATGATCGTGCTCGTGCTGGGCCTGTCGGTGATCGCGGTGTTCGCGGCCGACCTGGCGGGCGGTGCCGGCGCGGTGCTGGACCTGGCCGCGCAAAAGAACCTGGGCAATTTCCTGCCCGAGCCGACCTTCACCGACCTGGCCATGTTCGTCGGTGCGGCGCTCACCATGATGCTGGGCTCCATCCCGCAGCAGGACGTCTTCCAGCGCGTGATGTCCGCCAAAGACGCCAAGACCGCCCAGCGCGGCGCCATCATTGGTGGCTTCAGCTACATCGCCTTCGCCTTCGTGCCCATGTTCATCGTGCTGGCGGCCGTGGCCGTCATGGGCGACAAGGCGCTGGATCTGGCCCAGAACGACTACCAGCGCGTGCTGCCCACCTTCATCATGGGCCACATGCCGCTGATCATGCAGATCCTGTTCTTCGGCGCGCTGCTTTCGGCGATCAAGAGCACCTCGTCGGCCACCCTGCTGGCGCCCACCACCAGCTTTGTCGAGAACATCCTCAAGCAGATCCGCCCGGGCATGAGCGACAAGCAGCAGCTGGTGGCGATGCGGGTGACGCTGGTGATCTTCGCCGCTTGCGTGCTGGCGTATTCCATCGCGCTGCAGGGCACGCCCATCTATGAAATGGTCAGCGCGGCCTACCAGGTGACGCTGGTGGCGGCGTTCGTGCCGCTGGTATTCGGTCTGTACTGGAGCCGCGCCACGACGCAAGGCGCCATCTTTTCGATCTTTGCCGGCATTGCCGTGTGGGTGGCGTTCTTCCCGCAGGTCACCACCTGGGGCGAGCTCTTCCCGGGTCAGCTGGCGGGTTTGCTGGCGGCCTTGGTGGGCATGGCCGTTGGGTCGCTGATGCCGCAGATCCTGACCAACCGCCACGAGCACGTCAGCCACCATTTGCAGCCGCATCCTTGACCCCCGGGCCTTGAAGCCGGCGCGGTGGCCCTAAAATCGCGGGTTTTGCCCAACCCCTACCTTTTGCACCACCATGCCGATCTACGCCTATCGCTGCAGCGCCTGTGGCCATGCCAAGGACGTGCTGCAAAAGCTCTCTGACGCTCCGTTGACCACCTGCCCGGCTTGTGGTGCCGAAACCTTCGGCAAGCAAGTCACCGCCGCCGGCTTCCAGCTCAAGGGCTCGGGCTGGTACGTGACCGACTTCCGCGGTGGCAGCGGCGGCACGGCGGCCGCCGCCACCGGCGCGGCCGCGTCCACGGCGGCTGAACCCGCCAAGGCGGACAGCAGCAGCGGCGCATCCGAGGCGTCGTCCACCTCCACCCCCTGCGGCGGCTCCTGCGCCTGCCACTGATTCGAGACACCGTGGGCGCGTCGCTTCGCAAGTACCTCGTCGCCGGCCTGTTGGCCTGGTTGCCGCTGGCCATCACGATCTGGGTCCTGGGCCAGATCCTGGACGTCGTGAACGGCGTGTTCGGCTCGCTGCTGGCGGCGTTGGCCCTGTTGGTGCCCGAATCCATGCGCCAGGGCGTGCTGGACCTGCGCCACGTGCCGGGCCTGGGCGTGGTGATCCTGGCGGCCGGGCTGTTGCTGTCGGGCGTGTTCGTGGCCAACATTTTTGGCCAGTGGCTGCTGCGTCAGTGGGATCGCCTGCTGTCCAACATCCCCATCGTCAAGAGCATCTACAGCTCGGTGAAGCAGGTGTCGGACACCTTGTTCTCCAGCAGCGGCAACGCCTTTCGCGAAGCCGTGCTGGTGCAGTACCCCCATGCGGGCAGCTGGACGATTGCGTTCGTCACCGGCTCGCCCAGCGGCGAGGTGGCCTGCCACCTGCCGGAAGAGCACGTCAGCGTCTACGTGCCCACCACGCCCAACCCAACCTCGGGCTTCTTCCTCATCATGCCGCGGGCCCAGATCAAGCCCTTGCAGATGTCGGTGGACGAGGCGCTGAAGTACGTCATTTCCATGGGCACCGTGGCGCCCATGGCGCATGCCGACAGCCCTTGCGCCCCCGCTGGCGAGTCGCCGCGAAATTGAATGGGTTGAACGCCCCGGCCGGCGTTCAATCCTGAGAGCCGAGCGAGCTCATCAGCGCCTCCTCAAGAACAGTTCCTGAAAAGATTCCCGGAGAAATTCCATGCGTACCTGCTATGCCGGCCAAGTCAGCGAAAAGCTGCTCGACCAGACCGTGACCCTGATGGGCTGGGCCCACCGTCGCCGTGACCACGGCGGCGTCATCTT
Organism: Pelomonas baiyunensis; assembly: GCF_043555935.1. NCBI lineage: Bacteria > Pseudomonadati > Pseudomonadota > Betaproteobacteria > Burkholderiales > Sphaerotilaceae > Roseateles > Pelomonas baiyunensis. The sequence goes on from NZ_JBIGIB010000006.1 coordinate 165,212, forward strand.
CATCGACCTGCGCGACCGCGAAGGCCTCGTTCAAGTCGTGTGCGACCCCGACCGTGCCGACATGTTCAAGATCGCGGAAGACGTGCGCAGCGAGTTCTGCCTGAAGATCGTTGGCAAGGTGCGCGCGCGCCCGGCCGGGACCGAGAACGCCAACCTCGTGTCCGGCAAGGTCGAGGTGCTGTGCCATGAGATCGAGGTGCTGAATGCGTCGGTGCCCATCCCGTTCCAGATCGACGAAGACAACCTGTCCGAGACGACCCGTCTCACGCACCGCGTGCTGGACCTGCGCCGCCCGTACATGCAGAACAACCTCATGCTGCGCTACAAGGTGGCGATGGAGGTGCGCAAGTTCCTGGACGAGCACGGCTTCGTGGACATCGAGACGCCCATGCTCACCAAGAGCACGCCCGAAGGCGCTCGCGACTACCTCGTGCCCAGCCGCGTGCACGACGGCCACTTTTTCGCGCTGCCGCAGTCGCCCCAGCTGTTCAAGCAGCTGCTGATGGTCGCGGGCTTCGACCGCTACTATCAGATCACCAAGTGCTTCCGCGACGAAGACCTGCGCGCCGACCGCCAGCCCGAGTTCACGCAGATCGATATCGAGACCTCGTTCCTGACGGAAGAGGAAATCCGCTCGATGTTCGAAGGCATGATCCGTCACGTCTTCCGCAAGGCACTCAACGTCGAGCTGGGCGACTACCCGGTCATGAAGTACGCCGAAGCCATGCACCGCTTCGGCTCCGACAAGCCGGACCTGCGCGTGAAGCTCGAGTTCACCGAGCTGACCGACGCGATGACCACGGTGGACTTCAAGGTCTTCAGCGGCCCCGCCACGACGCCAGGCGGCCGCGTGGTCGCCCTGCGCGTGCCGGGTGGTGCGGCGATGAGCCGTGGCGAGATCGACGCCTACACCGAGTTCGTCAAGATCTACGGCGCCAAGGGCCTGGCCTGGATCAAGGTCAACGAAGTGGCCAAGGGCCGCGAAGGCCTGCAGTCGCCCATCGTCAAGAACCTGCACGACGAGGCCGTGGCTGAAGTCCTGAAGCGCACCGGCGCGCAGGACGGCGACCTGATCTTCTTCGGCGCCGACAAGGCCAAGATCGTCAACGACGCCATCGGCGCGCTGCGCCTGAAGGTCGGCCACAGCGAGTTCGGCAAGGCCAACGGCCTGTTCGAGGACAAGTGGGCGCCGCTGTGGGTGGTCGACTTCCCGATGTTCGAGTACGACGAAGAGAACAACCGCTGGGCGGCCGTTCACCACCCGTTCACGGCGCCGAAGGACGGCCACGAGGACCTGATGGCCAGCGACCCGGGCAAGTGCATTGCCAAGGCCTACGACATGGTGCTCAACGGCTGGGAACTGGGCGGCGGCTCGGTGCGTATCCATCGCGCCGAGGTGCAGGCCAAGGTCTTCGCCGCGCTGAACATCAGCGAGGAAGACCAGCGCATCAAGTTCGGCTTCCTGCTGGACGCGCTGCAGTACGGCGCGCCCCCGCACGGCGGCCTGGCTTTCGGCCTGGACCGCATCGTCACGATGATGACCAAGGCCGAGTCCATCCGCGACGTGATCGCCTTCCCCAAGACCCAGCGCGCCCAGTGCCTGCTGACCGGCGCACCCTCGCTGGTCGACGAGAAGCAACTGCGCGAACTGCACATCCGCCTGCGCAACGCGCAAGCCGCAGCCGCGCAGTAAGCCAGCCCAAGCGTTCGCACCAACCCCGCCTCGGCGGGGTTTTTTCATGCCGATTCCACATCGCCGGTTGCCGTGGGGCCCCCCCCGCAGGTCAGGCGCAGGCTGTCCCTTGTTCGGATGTCAGCATGGCCTCTTCGGCGAGGCAGACTCCCGACCCGCACGTTTGGGAGTGACCCTGCATGAACCTTCGCCCGTTTGCCGTCCTTGGCCTCTCCGCCCTGCTCTGCGCATGCGGTCAATCGTCCACGTCGCTCGGCGAGGGAGGCTCCGTGATCAGCGGCTCGGCCGGTCCCGCTGGTGCCCACCATGCCAGCCGCGAACTGGTGAAGTGCGACGCACCCGTGGCCACACTGGCGCTGATCGAGAACCCCAACGGCTACAGCTATTCCAGCAGTTACCAGTTGCCCTCCAGCCCGGTGCCGCTGGTTCGCTTGCTGGCGCAGCAAAGCGGGTGCTTCCGCGTGGTGGATCGCGCGGCTGGCCTGAAGGCCACCGTGCGTGAGCAGGAGCTGAAAGAGGCCGGCATCCTGCGCCAAAGCGGCAACACGGTGCACAAAGGCAAAGGCTATGAGGCGCAATACAGCCTGACACCCAGCCTGACCTTCAGCGAGCAGGACGCCGGCCGCCAGATTGGCGGCATCCTGCAGGCCATCCCTTACCTGAACAAGCTGGTTGGTGCGGCCGAGCAGGTCAAGCTGAAACAGGCCCAGGCGGCGCTGCTGCTGACCGACAACGAAACCACCGAGCAGATTGCCGCAGCGACCGGTTCGGTCGAGGTGGCGGACCTGGGCGTGGGCGGGGCGGTGGTGGGCAAGCTGGGCGGCGCCGCGGGTGCGGGTTGGAGCAATTCCAACGAAGGCAAAGTCATCGCAGCCGCGTTTCTGGATGCGCACAACCAACTGGTCGTCCAGGTCCGTGAGCTCCAGGCCAAGGAACTGCCGCCGTCCGTGGCCACTCGAAAACACGCCGGCGGCTGAAGCCCTGCGACGCGTTGGGGCGGCCGGGTCGTGGCTATGCTTCGCCCATGCAGTTGGCCAAGCCCTACAAGATCCCGGAGTCGGTGCTCGTCGTCATCCACACGCCTGACCTGCAGGTGCTGCTCATCGAGCGGGCCGACCACCCCGGCTACTGGCAAAGCGTCACGGGCTCCAAGGACTTCATCGACGAGCCCGCGGCCGAGACCGCGCGCCGGGAAGTGCTGGAGGAAACCGGCTTTGAGGCCGACGCCCCGGGCGCGCAGTTGCGAGACTGGGAACTGGCCAACGTGTACGAGATCTACCCGCACTGGCGCCACCGCTACGCGCCGGGCGTGACGCGCAACACCGAACACGTGTTCGGCCTGTGCTTGCCGCAGCCGCTGCCGCCGCGTCTCGCGCCGCGCGAGCACCTGGCCTGGATGTGGCTGCCCTGGCACGAAGCAGCGGACCGCTGTTTCTCGCCCTCGAACGCCGAGGCCATCCTGCAGCTGCCGCGTTTCGCGGCGGGGGCGTCATGAGGTCGGTGGCGCGCCCGACGGCCCATGCGCCCGGCGCCGTGCTGCGCGTGGCCACCTACAACATCCACAAGGGCGTGCGGGGCCTGGGACCCGGCAAGCGGCTGGAGATCCACAACCTGCAGATGGGCGTGCAGGCCCTGGACGCTGACCTCGTGTGCCTGCAGGAAGTGCGGCTGTTCCACCACCGCGAGGCGGCCTATTTCGACCGCACCTGGTTCGGCTGGCCCGAAGGCGGTCAGGCGGAGTTCCTGGCGCCAGACGGCTACGAGGTGGCCTACCGCACCAATGCCGTAACCCGCGATGGCGAGCACGGCAATGCGCTGCTGTCGCGCTGGCCGCTGGGCGACATCGGGCACCACGATGTATCGGACCACGCCTTCGAGCAGCGCGGCCTGCTGCACGTGCCCGTGCATTGGCAGGGCCGCACGGTGCACGTGGTGGTGGCGCATTTCGGGCTGATCCACGCCAGCCGCGTGCGGCAGGTGGACCGGTTGGCCGCCTTCGTGCGCGAGCACGTGCCGACCGATGCCCCCATGCTGGTGGCGGGGGACTTCAATGACTGGGGCGAGCGCCTGGACGCACCCATGCGCGGGCACGGGTTGCGCCGGGCCACCCCGCCGCATGGCCGACCGCGCAGCCCCACCTTCCCGTCACGGCTGCCCGTGTTCGCGCTGGACCGCGTCTACACGCGCGGCCTGCATTGCACCGGCGTGCAGGTGCCGCGCGGGCCCACCTGGGCCCGAATGTCCGACCACCTGCCTCTGCTGGTGGAGCTGACCCTCGAATGAACGCCGGAGCCCGCCGGTGAAGCCCTGGACCCTGCAGTCGGTGCGCCAGCGCGTCGGCCGCGACCCGGGGTTTGCGGGTGGCAACCAGATCACGCTGCTGCGGGGCGGTGACCAGCTGTTCCCGGCCATGACCGAAGCGCTGGCGCATGCGCGGCACGAGGTCTGGCTGGCCACCTACATATTTCATGAAGACGCGGCGGGCCAGGCCCTGGTGCAGGCCTTGCGCGTGGCCGACCAACGCGGCGTGCGCGTGCGGGTGGTGGTGGACGGCTTTGGCAGCAACGGCAGCATGGCCTGGCTGCGCAATGCGCTGATGGGCAGCGGTGTGGCGCTGGCGGTGTTCCGGCCCATGGACCGCTGGTGGCGCTGGCTGCAGCCGGGCCAGTTGCGGCGCCTGCACCAGAAATTGTGTGTGGTGGATGGCGACGTGGCCTTCGTCGGGGGCATCAACGTCATCGACGACCGGCTGGACCTGAACCACGGCCGCACCGAGCTGCCGCGGCTGGACTTCGCGGTGCGCCTGGCCGGGCCCCTGGTGGAGCAGGTGGGGCAGAGCATTCGAACCGTCTGGTCGCGCGCATGGCTGGGGCGCGAGTTCGACAACGCTTTGCTCGACTACGTGCCGCTGCGCCGGCGCCTGGGCCGCTGGCTGCACCAGCTGTGGCGGGGCCCGCAGCGGCTGGACGCGCTGCCCGTGCCGCAGCAACCCGTGGTGGCGGCCTTTGTCATGCGCGACAACCTGCGCCGCCGCCGCACCATCGAGCACGCCTATGCCGACGCGCTGCGCCAGGCGCAGCACAGCGCCGACCTGGTGTGCCCGTACTTCTACCCTGGCCAACGGCTGCGTCAGTCCCTGCAGCGCGCGGCCGACCGGGGCGTGCGGGTGCGCCTGCTGCTGCAAGGCAAGGTGGACTACCGCATTGCCGGCTGGGCGGCCCAGGCCCTGTACGCCGACCTGCTGGCCCACGGCATTGAGGTGCACGAGTACACGCCGGCCTTCCTCCACGCCAAGGTGGCTGTGGTGGACGGTGAGTGGGCCACGGTGGGCAGCTCCAACATCGACCCGCTTTCGTTGCTGGTGAATTTGGAAGCCAACGTGGTGGTGCGCGATGCGGGCTTCGCTGCGGCGCTCACGGCCGAGATCGACACCGCACTGGCCGTGTCTCGCCGCGTGGCCGAGCCCCAGGTGCGCGGCCTGAAGGCCGTGCTCAAGCGCGCGGTGGTGGCGTGGTTCGCCTACGTGTTCCTGCGGGTGGCCGGGGCCACCGGGCGGTATTGAGCGCCAGCGCTTCTGAGCGCCGGCGGTACCGGCGGGCCCGCGGGTGGGCGCGTCAGGGGCGGCGGTACAAAAAGTCCAGCATCGCCGGCACGCGGCGCGCCCAGCTGGCTTCGTCATGGCTGCCGCGCGGGTCTTCGGTGAACTGCAGCTGATCCCGCGTCCAGCCGCGCTGTGCCAGGGTGTGGGCGAGGTCACGCGCGAGGCGCACGGCCTGCGGGCCTTCCTCGCCGCCCATGTCCACCCACAGCCGAGGCCGCTCGCGTGGCGCCACGGTGGTGGCGGAGGCGTCGCGCAGGATGAACAGGTCGTCCCACCACACCGAGGGCGACACCACCAGGGCCGCACCGAAGGTGTCGGCCCGGTGCAGGGCCAGCCACATGGACGCCAGCCCGCCGAACGACGAGCCGCCGACGGCGGTGTTCGCACGGCCCGGCCGTGTGCGAAAGCGTGCGTCGATGGCGGGCTTGAGTTCCTCGATCAGGAAGCGCGCGTAGGCCGCCACCCCGCCGCCCTGGCGCTCCGGGGCTGAGGTGCCCAGGCGCTCGGCTGGCACCAGCATGGCCGAGGGGGTGTAGTCGCGGGCGCGCGTTTCGGTGCTGGCCACGGCCACCACGATGAAGGGCTGCAGCCGGCCCGACTGCACGCCGGCCTGTGCGGCCTCGTCCACCTGCCATTCGGCGCCGGCGGCTTGGGCGTCGAACACGTTTTGCCCATCGTGCAGGTAGAGCACCGGGTAGCGTGCGTCGGTGTCGCGCTCGTAGCCCGGGGGCAGCCACACCTGCACGTCGCGCGCCTGCACGTGGGCGGATGGCACCACGCCCAGCCGCTCGATGCGGCCCGTGCGTTGCGCCGGCACGAGGGCGGCTGGCGGGCCGAAGGCGCGTTGCACCGTCTGCGCGCCCGGTTGCAGCAGCAGCGCGTGGTTGCGCCCGGGCTCCCAGCCTTCGTCCGGCCCCTGGCCCGGGCCGCGTTCGATGCGGAACTTGTAGGCCAGCGGCTGGCCGCCGGTGGCGTCGTCGGGCAGTGTCACGGTCAGCGTGTAAATGCCCGGTGTGCTGCTGGGCGCGGCCAGCAGCGGGCGGTCCCAGGACAGCGGTGCGGCGGCGCCGCGCAGGCCCAGGCGGTCACGGGCGGGGTCGAACCGGCCGGTGGCCAGTTCCGCCCGCAGGTCGATCTCGAACGCGAGCCGCGTCTCGGCCCAGGCGGGCAGGGCGCCGAGCAGCGTGCCGAGCCAGACCGCCCCACATGCCAGCCCCCGCGTCAGGCGGGGGCTGAGGAGACGGCTGAGGAGGGGCCGGGAGCAAGAGGCGGCCTGGGGCCGTGAGGGGCGGTGGGTGTGCGGCATGGCGTCCTGGGGTGATGGCCCCATTCTGCGCTGCGCCGCTCAGTGGGGGGCGCCTTCGGCAGGCATCCAGCGCGGCGCGCCCGGTGCGGCCAGCGCGCCGGCGTGCACGAGGGCGGTGGCGCGTTCGATGTCGGGCGCCAGGTAGTGGTCGGCCGGCATGCTGGCGCAGTCTTGCCGCAGGCGGGCGTGCAGCGCCTCCACCGCGGCGGAGCTGGTCAGGGGGCGCAGGAAGTCGATGCCTTGCGCCGCGGCCAGCATCTCGATGGCGACGATGTGGGCTGTGTTGTCGATCATGGCGTGCAGGCGGCGTGCCGCGTAGGTGGCCATGGAGACATGGTCTTCCTGGTTCGCGCTGGTGGGCAGGCTGTCGACACTGCCGGGGTGGGCCAGGCTCTTGTTCTCGCTGGCCAGGGCCGCGGCCGTGACGTGCGCAATCATGAAGCCGCTGTGCAGGCCGGCGTCCGCCGTCAGGAAGGGCGGCAGGCGCGAGATGCCCGGGTCGATCAGCATTGCAATGCGGCGCTCGGCAATCGCGCCCACCTCGGCAATGGCGAGTGCGAGGTTGTCGGCCGCGAACGCCACCGGCTCGGCGTGGAAGTTGCCGCCGCTGATCATCACGTCGTCGAACACCAGCGGGTTGTCGGTCACGGCATTGGCTTCGCGCAGCAGCACTTGCGCGGCGTGGCGGGCTTGGTCCAGCGCGGCACCCATGACCTGGGGCTGGCAGCGCAGGCAGTAGGGGTCTTGCACGCGCTCGTCGCCCTCGCGGTGGCTGGCGCGGATGGCGCTGCCGGCCGCCAGCGCGCGGTACACGCCGGCCACTTCGATCTGCCCCGGTTGGCCGCGCACTGCGTGGATGCGGGCGTCGAACGGGCCGTCGCTGCCGCGGGCGGCGTCCAGCGTCATCGCGCCGCTGGCCAGCGCCGTGGCGAACAGGCCCTCGAAGCGGATCAGCGCGTGCAGTGCCAGCGCCGTGCTGGCCTGCGTGCCGTTGATGAGGGCCAGGCCCTCCTTGGCGGCCAGTGTGAGCGGTGCCAAGCCCAGGCGGGCCAGTTCGTCGCGGGCGGGCACGCGGGCGCCGTCCACCAGCGCTTCGCCTTCGCCCATCAGCGCCAGCGTCAGGTGCGCCAACGGGGCGAGGTCACCGCTCGCGCCCACCGAGCCCTTCTCGGGCACGTAGGGAATGAAGCCGGCGTTCAACGCATCCAGCAGCGACTGCACCACGACCCGGCGCACGCCGGAAAAACCCCGCGCCAGGCTGCCCGCCTTGGTGGCCAGCATCAGCCGCACGACCGGCGGCGACATCGGCGCGCCCACGCCCACCGCGTGGCTGCGGATGAGGTTGAGTTGCAGGGCGGCGAGTTGGTCTTTGGCGATGCGCGTGCTGGCCAGCTTGCCGAAGCCGGTGTTCACGCCGTAGACGGGGGCGTCGCCCGCGGCGGCTGCAGCCACCAGCGCGGCGCTATGGTCCACGGCGGCCCAGTCGGTCAGCTCCAGCGTGGTGGTGCCGGCGGCGATGTCGGCCAACTGGGCCAGGGTCAGGTGTCCGGGGTTGAGCAGCATGACGTTCACAGAGAGGGCAGGTGGAGGTCGTTCTTGCGGGCGCAGGCGGCGGCGATGTCGTAGCCCGCGTCGGCGTGGCGCATGACGCCGGTGGCCGGGTCGTTGAAGAGCACGCGCGCAAGACGCTGGGCGGCGGCGTCGGTGCCGTCGGCCACGATCACCACGCCGCTGTGCTGCGAATAGCCCATGCCCACGCCGCCGCCATGGTGCAGGCTCACCCAGGTGGCGCCGCCGGCGGTGTTGAGCAAAGCGTTGAGCAGCGGCCAGTCGGACACGGCATCGCTGCCGTCCTTCATGGCTTCGGTCTCGCGGTTGGGGCTGGCGACCGAGCCGCAGTCCAGGTGGTCACGGCCGATGACGATGGGCGCCTTCAACTCGCCGCGCTTCACCATCTCATTGAAGGCCAGGCCCGCCAGGTGGCGCTGCCCCAGGCCCAGCCAGCAGATGCGCGCGGGCAGGCCCTGGAAGGCGATTCGCTCGGCCGCCATGTCCAGCCAGCGGTGCACGCGGGTCTCTTCGGGGAAGAGTTCCTTGATCTTGGCATCGGTTTTGGCGATGTCCTCCGGGTCGCCCGACAGCGCCACCCAGCGGAACGGCCCGCGCCCTTCGCAGAACTGCGGGCGCACGTAGGCGGGCACGAAGCCGGGGAAATCAAAGGCATTGGCCACGCCCTGATCCTTGGCGACCTGGCGGATGTTGTTGCCGTAGTCCACCGTGGGCACGCCCAGGGCCTGGAAGTCCAGCATGGCTTGCACATGCACCGCGCAGCCCTGGGCGGCGGCGGCTTTCAGCGCGGCGTGCTGGGCAGGGTCTGCCGCGGCGGCCTTCCATTGCTCCACGGTCCAGCCGGCGGGCAGGTAGCCGTTGAGCAGGTCGTGGGCGGAGGTTTGGTCGGTCACGATGTGCGGGGCCGGTGCGGTGCCGGCCTTCACGCGCTTCACCAGTTCGGGCAGCACCTCGGCGGCATTGCCCAGCAGCGCGATGGAGATGGCCTTGCCCTCGGCGCCGTAGCGGCGCAGGCGCGCGATGGCGTCGTCCAGGTCGGTGGCCTGTTCGTCCACGTAGCGGGTCTTCAGGCGGAAGTCGATGCGGCTTTGCTGGCACTCGATGTTCAGCGAGCTGAAGCCCGCGAACGTGGCGGCCAGCGGCTGCGCGCCGCCCATGCCGCCCAGGCCGGCGGTCAGCACCCACTTGCCCTGTGCCACGCCGCCGTAGTGCTGGCGGGCGGCCTCCGCAAAGGTCTCGTAGGTGCCCTGCACGATGCCCTGCGTGCCGATGTAGATCCAGCTGCCGGCGGTCATCTGGCCGTACATCATCAGCCCGGCGCGGTCCAGCTCGTTGAAGTGCTCCCAGGTGGCCCAGTGCGGCACGAGGTTGGAGTTGGCCAGCAGCACGCGCGGCGCGTCGGCATGGGTGCGGAACACGCCCACCGGCTTGCCGCTCTGCACCAGCAGGGTTTCGTCGTCGCCCAGGGTGCGCAGCGTGGCCAGGATGCGGTCGAACGCCTCCCAGTTGCGCGCGGCCTTGCCAATGCCGCCGTACACCACCAGCGCGTCCGGGTTCTCGGCCACGGCGGGGTCCAGGTTGTTCTGGATCATGCGGTAGGCGGCCTCGGTCAGCCAGCTCTTGCAATGCAGCTGGGTGCCGGTGGGGGCTTTGACGGGGCGGGGCAGGGCGGTCACACGCGTCTCCTTGAAAGTGCGCTGACTCTACTTGTCTATACAAGTAAGGTCAACTAGCATCACGCCATGCCCAGATCACCGGTCACCTCCGAGCCCCAGTACCTCAAGGTCAAGAACCACCTGCGCGAAGGCATTGCCAGTGGGCACTGGGTGGCGGGCGATTTGCTGCCCAGCGAGGGCGCGCTGGTGGGGTTGTTCGAGGTCAGCCGCATGACGGTGAACCGGGCGCTGCGTGAGCTGGTGCAGGAGGGGCTGATCGAGCGCGTGCAGGGCGTGGGCAGCTTCGTGGCGCAGTTGCACCGCATCTCAAGCACGCTGAACGTGCGTGACGTGCACGAGGAAATCCTGGAGCGCGGCCACCAGCACGAGGCGCGGGTGCAGGCGCTGACCAAGGGCAAGGCCACGCCGCAGCAGGCGGCGGAGCTGGGCCTCAAGCGCGGCGCGCCGGTGTTCCTGAGCTTGATCGTGCACCTGGAAAACGGCGTGCCCATCCAGGTGGAAGAGCGGGCCGTGAACCCCGCCTGCGCGCCGGACTACCTCGCGCAAGACTTCACCCAGATCACGCCCACGCACTACCTGCTGCAGGTGGCGCCGCTGTCCGAGGCGCGCTACATGATCGAGGCCGCCTTGCCCGGCGAGGTGGAGGCGCGGCTGCTGGGCATCAGCCGGCGCGACCCGTGCCTCGTGGTCAAGCGCATCACCTACAGCCGCGGCGTGGCCGTGACGGCGGTTCGCCTCACCCACCCCGGTGGCCGTTACCAATTGCAAGGGAGCTTTTCCGCATGAGAGCGGGTGCGCTTTGCTGCGGACAATGGGCGCTGACTGGCAGCCGGTGAGGACAAGAACATGAGTTGGAGCAGGGTCAGCGCGGTGGATGTGCAGCCGCAGACCTGGAAAAACGGTGGCGGCACGACACGCGAATTGCTGGCGTGGCCGCATGCCCACGACTGGGCGGTGCGCTTGAGCGTGGCGCGTGTGGAGCGGGACGGGCCGTTTTCGGCCTTCCCCGGCGTGCAGCGCTGGCTGGCCGTGATCGGCGGCGCGGGCCTGCGCTTGTTCGACTGGCCCCAAAGCCAGGGCGACGAGCCCCTGTGTTTTGACGGCGGCTTGGCCCCGCAGGCGGAACTCGTCAAAGGCGGCTGCGATGTGCTGAACGTGATGGAGCGCCGAGGCAACCTGGAGATCGAATCGGCCCACCACGTGCTGTTGCCGCGCACGCCGTGGGTGGGGCTGTTCACCGTCAAGGGCGGCCTGTTGGAGCACGGCCACCGCGCCATGCCCATGGCACCGATGACACTCGCCTGGTGCGAGCAGCCCGTCATCCAGAGCTGTGTGTTCACCGGCGAAGGTGCGGCCTGGTGGCTCACCTGGACGGAGGCGTAAGCGCGATGCAGTGCTGGCAAGGCGCGCGATTGGCCACCCTCGCGGGGGATCGCGGCTGGGGGCTGATCGACGACGGCGCCTTGTTGGTGGACGACGCCGGCCGGCTCTGCTGGGTGGGGCCGCGCGCCGAGGTGCCGGCGGCCGACGCGGTGGTGGACCTGGGCGGCGCCCTGGTCACCCCCGGCCTCGTGGACTGCCACACGCATCTGGTGTACGGCGGCAACCGCGCGAACGAGTTCGAGATGCGGCTGCACGGTGCGACGTATGCCGAAATCGCGCAGGCGGGCGGCGGCATCAAGTCCACCGTGGCGGCCACCCGCGCAGCCAGCGAGGCCGATCTGCTGACGGCGGCACGCCGCCGGGTGCGCGCGCTGATGGCCGAGGGCGTAACGACGGTGGAGGTGAAGTCTGGCTACGGCCTGGACGCCGCCACCGAAGCCCGCATGCTGCGCGTGGCCCGCGCGCTGGCCCATGAGCCGCTGCAGGTGCGCACCACCTACCTGGCCGCGCACGCGCTGCCCCCTGAGGCGACGTCGGCCGATGCCTATGTGGACGCCGTGTGCGCCTGGCTGCCCGAGCTGCACCAGGCCGGCCTGGTGGACGCCGTGGACGCGTTTTGCGAGCACATCGCCTTCAGCCCGGCCCAGGTGGCGCGGGTGTTTGACGCGGCGCGCGCCCTCGGCCTGCCCGTCAAGCTGCACGCCGAGCAGTTGAGCGACCAGGGCGGCGCGGCGCTGGCCGCGCGGTACGGCGCGCTGTCGTGCGACCACCTGGAGTTTTTGAGCGCTGACGGCGTGGCGGCGCTGGCCGCCGCGGGCACCGTGGCCGTGCTGTTGCCGGGCGCGTATTACGCACTGCGGGAAACGCAGCTGCCGCCGCTGCAGGCGCTGCGCGATGCGGGCGTGCCGCTGGCGCTGGCCACCGACCACAACCCCGGCAGTTCGCCCACGCTGTCGCCCCTGCTGATGCTGAACATGGCCTGCGTGCTGTTCCGCATGACGCCGGAAGAAGCGCTGCGCGGCATGACCGTGAACGGCGCGCGCGCGTTGGGCCTGCGCGACCGCGGGCAACTGGTGGCGGGCCAGCGGGCCGACTTCTGCGTGTGGGACGTGGGCCACCCGCGCGAGCTGGCGGCCAGCTTTGGCCACAACCCGCTCATCCACCGGGTCTACGAAGGACGCATTCAGGGAGGCGCATGACCGTCTACACCTTGCAGACCGGCCGGGTGCCGCTGCTCATCAGCCTGCCGCATGTGGGCACCGACATCCCGCCGGAGTTGCACGACCGCCTCGTGCCCCGCGCGCTGGCCAGCGAAGACACCGATTGGCACCTCGAACGCCTGTACCGGCCGCTGGCCGAGCGCCTGGGCGCCAGCCTCATCGTGCCGCGCTACAGCCGTTACGTGATCGACCTGAACCGCCCGCCGGACGACCGGCCGCTGTACCCCGGCGCGTCGGGTGGCACGGGCCTGATGCCCACGCATTTCTTCAGCAGCGAGCCGCTGTACCGCGAGGGCGCCGAGCCCGATGCCGCCGAGATCGCGGCCCGGCGCGAAGCCTGCTGGCGCCCGTACCACGATGCGCTGGCGGCGGAGTTGCAGCGCCTGCGCGCGCAGCACGGGCGTGCGTTTCTGTTTGACGGTCACAGCATCCGCTCCGTGCTGCCGTGGCTGTTTGACGGCGAGCTGCCCGCCTTGAACCTCGGCACCGCCGATGGCGCCTCCTGCGCGCCGCAGGTGACCGAGCGCCTGGGCGCAGTGCTGGCGGCGCAGTCGGCCTACACGCAGGTGGTGAACGGCCGCTTCAAGGGCGGCTACATCACGCGGCACTACGGCCAGCCCGGCACGGGCGTGCACGCCGTGCAGCTGGAGATGTGCCAGCGCTGCTACATGGACGAGAACGCCGACCCGCGTGGGGCCTATGACGAGGCCCGTGCGGCGGGCGCGTCGGCCGTGATTTCCTCGTTGCTGGAGGCCTTGCTGGCATGCCCGGTTTGAAGCGATGGCACGCGCCGCTGGCGTGGGTGGGCGGGCGCTGGGCCCGCGATGTGTTGCTGGTGGCCGACGCGCAAGGGCACTGGGCCGAGATCACGCCCGGCGTACCCCAGCCGGCGGAGGCCGAGCGGCTGGGCGGGCCGGTGATTCCGAGCCTGGTCAATGCCCACAGCCACGCCTTCCAGCGCGCGTTCGTGGGCCTGGCCGAGCGCCGAGAGGCCGGGCAGGACGACTTCTGGAGCTGGCGTGACCGCATGTACGCGCTGGCGCTGCGCATCTCGCCCGAGCAACTGCGCGCCGTGGCCACGCAGCTGTATGCCGAGCTGCTGCGCGGCGGCTACACACAGGTGTGCGAGTTTCACTACGTGCACCACGCCGCCCATGCGGCCCAAGGCGGCCAGCCGTTTGAGGACGAGCTCGACATGGCCTGGGCCCTGGCCGCGGCGGCTGAGGAGGTGGGCATCGGCCTCACGCTGCTGCCGGTGGTCTACACCCGCAGCGGCTTTGGGGCCACGGGCTTGCGGCCGGACCAGCACCGCTTCCGGGCCGACGCGGCCTGGGCCTGGCGGGCTTGCCAGCGCATCGGCGCGGCCGGGCTGCCGCGGGTGAACGCGGGCGTGGCGCTGCACTCGTTGCGGGGGGCGTCCACGGACGACATCGAGCAGTTGCTGAGCGCCGTGGGCCATGCCGACCTGCCGCTGCACATCCACGTGGCCGAGCAAACCGCCGAGGTGGACGACTGCCTGCAGGCCACCGGTTGCCGGCCCATCGAGTGGCTGGCCCAGCAGGGCTGGCTGGACGCGCGCTGGCAGCTGGTGCACGCCACGCACGCCGAGCCGGCCGAGATCGACGCGGTGGCCCGCGCGGGCGCCGGCATCGTGATCTGCCCGGGCACCGAGGCCAACCTGGGCGACGGCCTGTGCGACCTGCCGCGCTGGCTGCAGCATGGCGTGCCGCTGACGGTCGGGTCCGACAGCCAGGTCACGCGCGGTTGGGTGGAGGAACTGCGCTGGCTGGAATACGGCCAGCGGCTGAGCCTGCGCCAGCGCAACGTGTCGGCGGCGCCGGGTTCGCAGCCGTCCAGCGCGGCGCGGCTGTTCGACGCGGCCGTGGCCGGTGGCGCCCGGGCGGCCGGGTTGGCCGGCTGGGGGCTCCAGGCCGGCGCGCGGGCGGACTTCATCGTGCTCAACCGCGAGGCCGACAGCCTGCGCGGCCTGCCCGACGCTGCCCTGCTGGACGCGGTGGTGTTTGGCAGCAACGGGTCGCCCTGGCAGTCGGTGTGGGTGGCCGGTCGGGCGCGGCCCTGGCGGGCGCCCCAGCGGGTGGGCGAGGCGTTTGAAGCGGCCATGCAGGCCCTGTGGGCAGGCGCCGAACCCCGTTAAAGATACCCTTGGCGCGTCAGGCTGAAGTCGTTAGGCTTTCGGGCACAAGTCCACGGAGGGCGGCGATGAAGCTGAGCGATTTCTCGATCAAGGCGCGTCTGTTGGCCCTGGCGGCCATGGCCGTTCTGGCGATGCTGGTGGTGGGGGTGCAAGGCTTGCTGAGCCTGTCCAGCTCCAAAGCGGCGTTCGTGCACTACGTGGACAACGACGTCGAGGCCCTGGCCCACCTGGCCGGCGTGCGGGCCGGCGTGGGCAACTTGCGCCGCTACGAGAAAGACTCCCTCATCAACCTGGCCGACGCGAAGGCCGTGGCCAAGTACCGCAAGGAATGGGACGAGACCTTTGAGAAGGTGGCTGCGAGTCTGGGCAAGATGGAGGCGCTGGATCTGCCGGGTGACCTGAAGCGGCGCCCGCAGGAATTGCAAAAAGCGCTGCAGGACTACCGCACCGGCTTTTCGGGCATCCAGCAGCGCGTGGCCCAGGGCGAGTTTGCTGACACGGCCGCTGCCAACCAGGCCATGGAGCCGGTCAAAGGCTCGGTGCGTGCGATGGACAAGGTGCTGGCCGACATGACCGACCAGATCGACAAGCATTCGGCTGCCCAGGTCGCGGCGCTTGACGCGCACGAGCAATCCATCCGCCGCAACTTGTTGATCGTGGTGGTGGTGGCGGTGCTGCTGCTGTCGGGCTACACCACGGTCAACATCCGCTCCATCTTGATGCCGCTGGCTGCGGCGGTGAAGTCCGCCGAGCGCATTGCCGGGCACGACCTGAGTCAAAGCGTGCGGGTGGTGGGCACCGATGAAACCGCCGCCCTTATGCGCGGCGTGCAGGGCATGCAGGCCTCGCTGGTGCAGATCGTGACCGGCGTGCGGGAGAGCACCGACGGCATCGCCACGGCCTCGCGCGAGGTGGCCGTGGGCAGCCAGGACTTGAGCAACCGCACCGAGCAGGCCGCGTCCAGCCTGCAGGAAACCGCATCAGCCATGGAGCAGTTAACCGCCAGCGTCAACCACAACGCCGAGTCCGCGCGTCAGGCCAACCAACTCGCGCTGGATGCTGCCGACGTGGCCCGCCGAGGCGGCGCGGTGGTGGACGAGGTGGTGCAGACCATGGGCCAGATCAGCGCGTCAGCCGCCAAGATCGGCGACATCATTGCCGTCATCGACGGCATCGCCTTCCAAACCAACATCCTGGCGCTGAACGCGGCGGTGGAAGCCGCGCGGGCCGGCGAGCAGGGCCGCGGCTTCGCGGTGGTGGCGGCCGAAGTGCGCACGCTGGCGCAGCGGTCGGCCGAGGCGGCCAAGGAGATCAAGGGCCTGATCCTGGCCAGCGGCGAGAACGTGGACAACGGCGCGGCGCTGGTGGCGCGGGCCGGTGAAACCATGCACGAAATCATCGGCGCGATCGGGCGGGTCAGCACCATGGTGGGCGAAATCAGCCACGCCACCGGCGAGCAAAGCTCCGGCATCGGCCAGATCGGCCAGGCCATTGCCAACCTCGACCAGATGACCCAGCAGAACGCCGCCCTGGTGGAAGAGTCCGCCGCGGCGGCGGCCAGCCTGCAGCAGCAGGCCGACGAGTTGACGCGCTCGGTGGCGGTGTTCCGCCTGAGTTGAGCGGTTGGCCCATTTGCGGGCCGTGGCTGTCGATTCAGCGGCCCCGGGCGTTATTCGTCGCGCGGGGCTCGTGAGGGTGAGGGGGGCGGCGCACCATGCGGCCATCGCAACCCAAACCCTGGAGCCGCTGATGAACACCCCCACCGCCCGCGACCCGATTCACACCCCCGCGTCGGCCCCTGTGGCGCCCGACCTGCACGCCCTGGCGGCGCGTCGGGTGGACCTCAAGCTCGGCTTTCTGACGCACCTGGGCGTGTTCCTGGCCGTGAACACGGGCCTGGCGTTGCTGGGCTACCTGCGGGGCGGTGAGTTGCACCTGCCGTTCCCGGTCTGGGGCTGGGGCATCGGCCTGGTGGCCCATGCGGTGGGCACGGCGATCAGCCTGTCCGGCCCCAGCCTGCGGGAGCGGCTGATGGGCGCAGAACTTGCCGCCCTGCAAAAGCGCTGAGCGGCAAGAACACGCCGGCGGGCGGGCTGTGCCGCCCGCGCGGCGTCAGGCAGCGGCCACCTCGGCCGCGCCCGCGCGCCGGCGGCTGAAGCGCTGGATCAGGTCGTCCACGATCTCGTACAGCACCGGAATCACCAGCAAGCTCAGCAGCGTGGAGGTGATGAGCCCGCCGATCACGACGATGGCCATCGGGGCCCGGAAGCTCGGGTCGGTGCCGAAACCCAGGGCGATGGGCATCATGCCCGCGCCCATGGCCAGCGTGGTCATGACGATGGGGCGGGCCCGCTTGTGGCAAGCGTCCAGCAGTGCGTCCAGGCGGCTCAGGCCTTGCTCGCGCTGCGCCACGATGGCGTACTCCACCAGCAGGATGGAGTTCTTGGTGGCGATGCCCATCAGCATGATCATGCCGATCATGGCTGGCATGGACAGGTCGGTGCCGGTCACGAACAGCGCCAGGATGGCGCCCGGGATGGACAGCACCAACGCCCCCAGGATGGTGACCGGCTGCACCCACGCGTGGAACAGCAGCACCAGCACGATGTAGATGCACGCCACGCCTGTGCCCATGGCGAGCAGGAAGCCCTGGCCCAGTTCGGCAAACGCTTCCGCGTCGCCGATCTCGGCTTTGGTCACGCCCGGGGGCAGCTGCGACAGGCTGGGCAGCGCCGCTGCGGCGGCCTGCACCTCGCTCAGGGGCTGGCCGTTCAGGGCGATCTCGAAGTTGACGTTGCGCAGCCGGTCGTAGCGGTCGATCTGGGCCGGGCCACTTGTGAGGCTCAGCTCGGCCACCTGGCGCACCGGCACCGGGCCGTGGGCCCCAGGCACGGTCAGCTCGCCCAGCAGGGCCAGGTCTGCGCGGGCTGCGTCGGGCAGGCGCACGACGATGGGCACCTGGCGCTGCGCGAGGTTGAGCTTGGGCAGGAACTGGTCGTAGTCGCCCGCGGTGGCGATGCGCAGCGTCTCGGCAATGGCGGCGGTGGACACGCCCAAGTCCGCCGCACGCGCGGCGTCGGGCTTGATGAGCAGCTCGGGGCGCTGCAGGCTGGAACTGCTGGTGACCTGGCCGATGCCGGGCAGCGTGCGCAGCTCTTTCTCCACCTTGGCGGCGTGCAGGGCCAGGGCCTCGCCGTCTTCCCCGGCCAGCACCAGTTGGTACTTGTCGTTGGAGCCGCCGAACGTCACCTTCAGGCGCGCGCCGGCAATCGGCTCCAGCCGCTCGCGCAGTTCGCGTTCGATCTGCTGCTTGCTGGTGCCGCGGCGCTCCTTGCGGGGCGTGAGGTTGAGCGTCAGCGTGGCTTTGCGGGCCTCGGCGGCGCCGGCCATGGCGAAGGGGTCGCTGCCGGCGCTGCCGCCGCCCACGGCGGTGTAGACCAGCTTCACGTGCGGGTGGGCCGCCGCCACGGCGCGGGCCTGCTCGGCAATCACTTGCGTCTGCGCGTAGGTGCTGCCGGGCGGCAGCTCGATGCTGATCTGCGTCTGGCTCAGGTCGTCCGGCGGCAGGAAGGCGCCGGGGATCTGGCCCATGAACAGCGGCGTGCAGGCCGCCACGCCAAACGCCGCGGTGATGGCCATGGTCTTGCCCTTGTGCGTGAAGGCCCAGCGCGCGGCGCGCAGGTAGGTGGGCATCCAGAAGGGCTCCTTGTGGGCGTGTTTGGGCGCCTTCAGGAGGTAGGCCGCCATCATGGGCGTGAGCAGCCGCGCCACCACCAGCGAGAAGAACACCGCGATGGACGCCGTCCAGCCGAACTGCACGAAGAACTTGCCCACCACGCCGCTCATGAAGGCGGTGGGCAGGAACACGGCGATCAGCGTGAAGGTGGTGGCAATCACGGCCAGGCCGATCTCGTCCGCTGCCTCACGCGCGGCTTCCAGCGGCGTCTTGCCCAGGGTGAGGTGGCGCATGATGTTTTCGATCTCGACGATGGCGTCATCCACCAGCACGCCAATCACGAGCGACAGCGACAACAGCGTCACCACGTTGAGCGTGAAGCCCATCCACTGCATGACCATGAAGGTCGGGATCGCGCTCAGCGGCAGCGCCACCGCGCTGACCAGCGTGGCCCGCCAGTCGCGCAGGAAGAACCACACCACCAGCACCGCCAGGAAGGCGCCCTCCAGCAGCAGCGAGAGGCTGCCGTTGTAGTTCTCGATCACCGGGTCCACGAAGTTGAAGGCCTCGGTGACGGTGATGTCCGGGTGGGCGGCCTTGAGCTCGGCCAGTGCCGCGCGCAGCCGCTCGGCCAGGTCCACCTCGCCAGCGCCACGGGCGCGCACGATCTCGAAGCCCACCACGGGCTTGCCGTTCAGGAAGGCGCCGCTGCGGGTTTCGGCCAGGGTGTCGCTCACGGTGGCCACCTGGTCCAGCCGCACGTGGCGGCCGCTGGCCAGCGGGATGTCCAGCGCCGCCAGTTGCTCGGCGCTTTGCACGGTGGCGATGGTGCGTACCGACTGCTCGGCGCCACCCAGCGTGGCGCGGCCGCCCGGGGCTTCCTGCTGCACGCTCTTGAGCTGACGCGACACCTCGGCCGCACTCACGCCCAGGGCCAGCAGGCGGGCCGGGTCCAGCGCCACGCGCACTTCGCGGCTCACGCCGCCCACGCGGGCCACCGAGCCCACGCCGCGCACCGACAGCAGGCGCTTGGTGACCTGGTTGTCCACGAACCAGCTCAGCGCCTCGTCGTCCATGTGGCTGCTGGAGACGGTGTAGGTCAGGATGGGCGTGCCCGACAGGTTCATCTTGGTGATGACCGGGTCGCGCAGGTCGGCCGGCAGGTCGGCGCGGACGCGAGCCACGGCGTCGCGCGTGTCGTCCTGGGCTTCCTGCAGCGGCTTTTCCAGGCGGTACTCCACCGTGATGGTGGCGGTGCCGTCCTGCACCTTGGTGTAGATGTGCTTGACGCCTTGCGCCGTGGCGACCGAGTTCTCGATCTTGCGGGCCACCTCGGTTTCCATCTGCGCCGGGGCTGCACCGGGCAATGAGGCGGTGACGACGATGGTGGGCAGTTCGATGTCGGGGAACTGCTGGATCTTCATCTTGCTGAAGCCGACCAGGCCGGCCGCCGTCAGCATGATGAACAGCATCAGGGCCGGCACCGGGTTGGCGATGGACCAGCGGGAGAGGTTGAACATGGTGGGTCTCTCCTTACGGGGCCACGCGAACGGTGTCCCCATCCGCAAGGAAACCCACGCCCGACTCCACCACCGCTGCACCCGCCGCCAGCCCCGCGCGAATCTCCACGCGGTCGCCTTCGCGGCGGCCCACCTGCACCTTCTGCTGGCGCACCTTGGTGCCGTCGATGCGGAACACGTAGCTGAAGCCGTCGCGCAGCAGCACGGCGGTTTGCGGCAGGGTCAGCGCCGGGCTGTCGCCCAGCAGGAACTCGCCGCGGGCGAACAGGCCGGCGCGCAGGGCGTCGCCCGCCGGCAGGTCCACGTAGACCAGGCCGTTGCGGGTCTGGGCGTCCACCTGCGGGGCCACGCGGCGCACGCGGCCTTCCACGGCCGGGGCGCCGCTGGGCTGCAGTCGCACGCGCTGGCCCGGTTTCACCTGCGCCAGCTCGGCGCCGGGCACCTCGGCGCGCCACTCCAGCCGGCCGCCGCGTTGCAGGCGGAACAGCTCGGCCCCGGGTTGCACCAGCGCCCCCGGCGTGGCCAGGCGAGCGCTGATGACACCGTCGTCCGGCGCGGTGATGCGGGTGTAGGCCAGGCGCAGCTGGTCGGCCTGCACGCGGGCTTGCGCTGCGGCCACGCGGGCCTGGGCGGCGGCGTCGGCGGCCAGGGCTTGGTCAATCGCCTGGGCCGACAGCGCCTCGCTGCCTTGCAGCGTTTTCACGCGGGTGGCGGTCTGGTGGGCGTCGCGGGCGCTGGCTTCGGCTTCCAGCAGCGCGGCGCGGCTGGCGGCCAGGTCGGCTTCCAGCGTGCCGGGGCTGAGCTGGGCCAGCAACTGGCCCTTCTTCACGCGGTCGCCCACGTCCACGTTCAGCGCCGCCAGGCGCTGGCCGCCGATCTCGGCGCCGATCACCACCTCCTGCCACGGGGCAATGGAGCCGGTGCCGGCCAGGGTTTGCGCCCAGGTGCCGCTTTGGGCCACCACGCGCTTGACGGTCAATGCGGGCTTGGGGGCGGCGCTGGCGGCTGCCGCGGGCGCAGGGTCTGCCTGGACCGGGCCGGAAGTGGCGGCCACGAAGGCCAGGGCCAGCGCGGCCGTCAAGGCCGCGGTGAGCAGGGAGAGTCGAAACTTGGAGGACTTCATGGTCAGCGGGCGGTGTTCGGTGCGGGGGTGTCGGGGGTGGCGAGGCTGGCGGCGTTCCAGCCCCCGCCCAGGGCGCGGTACAGGCGGATCCAGGCCAGCGCGTGTTCGGCCCGCACGCCCAGCGCCACGTCGTGGGCGGTGAGGGCGTTGCGGAAGGTGGTGTTGCGCTGCAGCCCGCTTTGCAGGCCGGCCAAGGCCTGGGCGTGGGAGCGGCGGGCAATGCCTTCCCACTCCAGCCGCACCGCGTCCACCTCGCGCTCGCGCTCGGCGCCGGCGGTCACGCGTTGCAGGGCGTCTTCCACCTCCTGCACGGCCACCAGCCACTGCGCCTGCAGGGCGGCGGCGGCCTCGTCGGTGGCGGCGCGGGCGGCGTCACCCGCGGCCACCAGGGCGCCGCCGTCGAACAGCGGCAGGCTCAGGCTCGGGCCCACGGCCCAGAGCGTGCTCTGGCTGGGCTTGGCGGTGCCGCTGATGCGGGTCTGGCCCGCCAGGGCCCCCAGGCTCAGCTGCGGGTAGCGCTGGGCGTCCACGCTGCGGGTGGTGTGCGCGGCGGCCAGCCAGCGCTGGTGGGCGGCGGCCAGGTCGGGGCGTTGCGCCAGCGCTTGGGCGGGCACGCCGTCCAGCGTGAAGGCCGGGGCGCGAGGCTGGGTGCGGTGGATCTCGAAGCCCGTGGGCACCACGGCCGGTGGGGCCAGTTCGGTGGCCAACACCTCGGCCCGTTCGGCGCACAGCTGGGCCAGGGCGTTGAGCGCGATCTGCGCCTCGGCGCGGGCCGCGCTGCGGGCGGCGGCGGCAGCAGCGCGTTCGGTGTTCAGCAGGGCGGCGTCACTGGCGCTCATCAGGCCGGCGGCCTGTTGCTGGCGCGCCCAGGCGCTCATCTGCTCGGCAAAGCGGGTGTCCAGCTCGGCCGACTCTTCACGCGCCTGCGCCAGGCGCAACTGCACGTAGGCCTGGGCCACGTCGGCCGCCAGGCTCACGCGGGCGGCGTGCCAGTCGGCCGAGGCCGCGCCGGCTTGGGCGGTGGCGGCCAGGGCGGCGGCGCGCTGGCCGCCGAACAGGTCGATCTCCCAGCTGGCGGTGAACTGCGTGTGGCTTTGGGTGCTGTCGCCTGCCACGCCGTTCAGGGTGCGGCCGCGCTGCACCTGGGTGGTGAGGCCGCCTTGCGGCAGCAGCCCGGCGCGGGCCTGCGCGGCGCCGGCTTGGGCTTGGCGGCGGCGGGCGGCCGCTTGCTCCAGCGTCGGGCTCTGGGCCTCGGCGCGGGCGATCAATCGGGTCAAGGCCGGGTCACCAAAGGCCTGCCACCAGTCGGCCAGCGCGGCCGTGCTGCCGCCGTGCGGCAGGGGCGAGCGCCAGGCGGCTGGCACGGCGGCGGGCGTGGGCGGGGCCACGGGAGTGGGCGTGGTGCAGGCGGCCAGCAGCAGCGGCAACGCCAGCGCCAGCGCGGCAAGGCGGAAGGGAGGGGTCATTCGGAGAAAGCGGGCTGGGCGTGGAGGGCGCGCTCGTAGGCCACCAGGGCGCAACCCCAGTCGGCCAGGCGGTGGCAGGTGCGTTCCAGCAGCGGGTCGTCGGCCAGCAGTTCGGGGTGGAAGGCGTCCAGCATCGGGCGCGTCATGGAGTAGTCGTGCGCCATGGCCTGCAGGCCCATGGCCAGCTGGTGGATGGCGGCGTCCGGCGCGGCCAGGCCGGCGTGGCGGGCCAGCAACTGCGCAAAGCGGTCGAAGATGGGGCCCACCTCCTGCGCCACGGTGTGCATGAACACCGGGCTCGGGGCCTGCATTTCGCGGAAGAACAGCTGCGCATTGCAGCTGCCGTCGTCGAACAGGAAGGGCCGCAGGAAGCGGCAGATGGATTCGTGCAGGCCCAGGGCCGGGTCGTCAAACCCGTCGAGCTGCGCCTGCAGGCCGCGCACCGGCTGGCGCAGCACCTCGGCGTAGAGGCCGTCTTTGTCGCCGAAGTGGTAGTGGATGGCGCCCGGGTTCACGCCCGCGGCGGCACAGATCTCGCGGGTGGGCACGGCGTCCACGCCGCGCTCGCCGAACAGGCGCATGGCCTCTTGCAGCAGGCGTTCGCGGGGGGGCAGCGCCGCCGGGGCGGCTGATGCGGGGGCGGAAGGAGCGGCCGACGGGGGCAGCGGTGGCTTGACGGGCATGGGCCCGGATTCTCAAGCCAACCAAGCGCTTGCTTGGTCTCGTTTTGTATCGTTTTATCTCGCGGACCGGCGGCCCCGTGCCCGGGTTGGGTCGCCTCAGCCGGCCCCGAGGGCGCGGGTCAGGGCGTCCGCCGGCCGCAGCGCGCCAACGTCCATGCCCCGCCAGTTGCGCAGTTGCAGATGGCTGTAGCCGCTCAGCAGTTCGTCCTCGGTCTTCAGCAGCGCCCGTGCCACGGCGGCCATGGCGGCTTCGGCGGCGCGGGCGGCGCCGTCATCGATCTTCAGCGCCACGCCCAGCCCCAACTCGGGCAGCGCGGCGCAGTACACGCCCTCCGCGCCAATCTTGCAGAACAGCCGCTCGCCCAGGGCCTGCATCACGCGGGTGTCGAACCGGTCAGTGCCGGCCACCATGAACGGCGCTGCCGCCACAGCCTGGCGCAGCCGGCGGGCAGCGCGCGCGTGGCCGTCGCTCAAGCCGTGGCCCGTGCCGCAGCGGGCAAACGCCATCGCCAGCGAGCGCAGTGGCAGGGCGTAGGTGGGGATGGAGCAGCCATCGGTGCCGCGCGGCGCGCGTTCGGCGTCCACGCCCGTGGTGGCCGACAGAGCAGCGGTGACTTCGCGCATGACCGGGTGCTCCGCCGCCACATAGCCGCGCGCAAATTCGGTGGGCTCGGCCCCCGCGTTGCGCGCCATCAGGCAGGCCAGGCACACGAAGCCGCTGTGCTTGCCGGAGCAGTTGTTGTGCAGGGCCGTGGCGTGTTCGCCCCGCGCCACCATGCCCTTGAGCACGGGTTCGCGGCTGGGCCACTGTGTGCCGCATTCCAGCGCGTTCACATCGAGCCCCAGCTTCGTCAGCACCCCCGCGGCCGTGGCCACGTGCTCGGGTTCGCCGCTGTGCGAGGCGCAGGCCAGCGACAACTCAGCATCGGTCAGCCCAAACGCCTCGGCCGCGCCGCTGGCCACCAGCGGCAGGGCCTGCAGCATCTTCACGGCCGAGCGCGGAAAGATGGGCCGGTCGATGTCGCCGAGTGCGGTGTGCACGGCGCCCGAGGCGTCGACGATGGCGAGGGCGCCGGTGTGGGTGGATTCGACGGTGCGGCCGCGCAGCACGTCAATGAGGATGGGGTTCATGGAGGAAGGGCGTTGGGTTCGGATCCAGGGGGCGGGCGGGCTCAGTCCACGTGCACCCGGTTGCGTCCGCCGTGCTTGGCGGCGTAGAGCGCGCGGTCGGCGCGTTGCAGCAGGTCGTCGCTGCGGGCCAGCACCTGCGGGGCACCACCGGCGATGCCGATGCTGATGCGCACGCTGAGCCCGGGGGCAATGGCGGCCCAGTCGTGCTCGGCCACGGCCAGCCGCAGGCGTTCACAGATTTCGGCGGCCTTGGTGGGGGTGCAGTTCACCAGCACGGCCACGAACTCTTCGCCGCCGATGCGGGCCAGCAGGTCGGCGCTGCGCAGCCGGTGGCGCAACAGCTGGGCCAGGTGTTGCAGCACCACGTCGCCCACGCCGTGGCCGTAGGTGTCGTTGATCTGCTTGAAGTGGTCCACGTCTAGCGCGGCCACGCTGAGCACTTGGCCGGACACGCGTGCGCCTTCCACCAGCAGGGGCAGGGCGAACTCGGCATGGCGGCGGTTGTGCAGGCCGGTGAGCACGTCCTCGTGGGCAGCGCGGTCCAGGGCCTTGGCCTGTTCGCGCAGGCGTTGCTGCTCGCTCTCCAGGTGCGCCGCGCGGGCGCGCTCGCGCCGGGCATCGGCCAGCGCGCTGTCCGCGCGGGCGCGGGCCTGCTGCACCTGGTCGCGGATCAGGATCACCTCGGTTTGCAGCACGAGGTTGTCGCGCGTGATCTGGCGGTCCAGCGCCACCAGGTCCTCCAGCCAGCCCAGGGCCTCGCGGTACTCGGCTGTGGCCCGGCAGGTTTCGTAGAGGTGGCGCACCAGCAGCCGGCGCAGCTTGGGCGGGGGCTCGGTGGCGGCGTGCAGCAACTGCTGCAATTGCGTCACCGCCTCGGTGGCATGGCCTTGCAGCCGCAGCAGCACGGCGCGCTGCACGTCGGACTCCAGCGCCAGCGGGCGGTAGCCATGCCGGTGGGCCAGCTGGCCGAATTCTTCGATCAACGGCTGCACCGCACTGAGCTGGCCGCCTGCCAGCAGTGCATTCACGAGGTTGGACAGCGCCACGGCGACCTGGAAGGGGCTGTCCGACCGACGGGCCAGGGCCACGGCGTCTTCCGCAGTGCGGCGGGCTTGGGCGGCAGCCTCGGCCGCGGCAGTGGCCTGCTGGCGCTCCTCGGCGTCGTCCACCCGGCGCAGCCAGTAGTAAGCGAGGTTGTTGTGGCACGAGAAGCGCAGCTCGGCCGAGCCGCTGGCTGCCGCCACCTCCAGGGCTTGCTCGGTGGACGTGCAGGCCTGCGCCGGGTTCTCCAGGCTGGCGTAGGCCACGCCCACGCGGTTCAAGGCCCAGCCTTCGCGCTCCGGGTCGCTGGCCTGGCGTGCGGCCGCCAGGGCCTTCACGGCGGCTTCCAGCCCTTCGCGGCCCATGAGCAGTTGGCTGTACACGTAGCTCTGGCTGGTCAGGGCATCGGCCCGCAGGCCGGCATGGCCCAGTCGCTCGGCCAGGGCCAGGGCTTCGGCGGCGCTGCGCGCGCTGGCGGTGAGGCGCCCGAGCCGGGGGCTGTGGTGGGCCAGCTGGGCCAGGGCCGCGCAGCGCGTGGCGAGGTCGTCGGCAGGCGCTTGCAGCACCAGGGCCTGCAGCGTGTCGCACGCGGCTTGGTAGTCACCACAGGCGGCCTGTTGACGCGCCAGGTCGAGGGGGCCTGGGTTCTGGGCGGCCGCCGCGGGAGGGAGGGCGGGGGCCGCTGCTGTGAACGAAGCGGGCAAGTCGTGCATGGGCCGGGCCATTGTGCACAGCCTGAAAATCGGCGCCATGACGCAAGCCCTGCTTTTTGGTATCGATTTCACCAGTGCCCCGCGTGCGGCCAAACCCATTCGCGTGGCCCGGGGCGAACGCCAGGGTGCGGTGGTGCGGCTGGCTGGGTTGCAGTCGCTGTTGAGCCTGGAGGCGTTTTCAGAGTGGCTGGCCACGCCGGGGCCGTGGGTGGGCGGGTTCGACCTGCCGTTCGGCCTGCCGCGCGAGTTGGTGCAGACGCTGGGCTGGCCCCTGGACCATGCGGCCTTGATGGCGCACTACGCCGCGCTCAGCCGCGACGAGATCCGCACGCAGTTCGCCGCGTTTTGTGATGCGCGGCCGGTGGGTTCCAAGTTCGCCCATCGCGTGTGCGACGGCCCCGCCAACGCCAGCCCCAGCATGAAGTGGGTGAACCCGCCGGTGGCCTACATGCTGCATGCCGGCGTGCCGCGCCTGCTGGCGGCGGGCGTGTGGCTGCCGGGGCACCAAGCGGCCGGTGGCGACCGCGTGGCGCTGGAGGCCTACCCGGGGTTGCTGGCGCGGGAGCTCATCGGCCGGCGCTCGTACAAGAGCGACACCAAGGCCGCGCAGACGACCGAGCGGCTCATTGCGCGCAAAGACATGGTGGACGCGCTGGAGCAGGGCCGCACGCGGCTGGGCCTGCGCCTGAAGCTCAGCCACGCCCAACGCGACGACCTGGTGGCCGACGCCAGCGGCGACAGCCTGGACGCGGTGCTGGCGCTGCTGCAGGCCGCCTGGGCCAGCACGCAGCCGCGCTTCGGCTGGCCGGAGGGGGCCGACCCGCTGGAGGGCTGGATCGTCAGCGCCTGACCGGGACGGGCGGGGGAGCGGGCGGGGCGGGCGTTGCCCACAGCCGACGCGGGCGACACTTTTTGGGGCTGGCGGTGCGGGTGCGGATCTTGCTGATCCCAGAATCGCCGGTTTGGCATGCCGACCGGCCTGCCGCCAACCCGACCTGCCGAGGTGCCCCACCGTGAACCTGACCCGCTGCCTGCCCCGCCTGTCTCTGCTGACCGCGTTGTTGAGCGCGGTGCCGCCCGCCGCGTGGGCCCAGGCGTCGCCGGACGCACCGGCTGCGGCGCTGGGGCGGGTCACGGTCACCGGCTCCAACATCCGCCGCGCCAGCGCCGAGACGCCCAGCCCGGTGCAAAACCTCACCGCGGCCGACATCGCCCGCACCGGCTACAGCACGCTCGGCGAGGTGCTGCAGCACCTGTCGGCCAACAACATGGGCTCGCTGGGCCAGGCCACGCCCGGGGCCTTTGGTGCGGGGGGCAGCGGCATCTCGCTGCGCGGGCTGACCGTGGGGGCCACGCTGGTGCTGATCGACGGCCACCGCATGGCGTCGTACCCGCTGCCGGACGACGGCCAGCGCGATTTCGTGGACATCGCGTCCATTCCGGTCGAGGCCGTGGAGCGCGTGGAGGTGCTGAAGGACGGCGCCTCGGCCATCTACGGCTCGGACGCGATGGCCGGCGTGGTGAACGTCATCCTCAAGCGCAGCCACGAAGGCACGGTGCTGCAGGCCGAGGTGGGCCGTGCGTCGCGCGGCGACGGGCGCATGGTGAAGGTGTCGGGCATTCGCGGCTTTGGCGACCTCACGCGCGACGGCGTGGCGGCGTACGTGAGCGCCGGCTTTCGGCGCCAGGGCGCGGTGCTGCTGAGCGACCGGCCGGCGCTGGGCGGGTCGGACTGGACGCGCTACGGCGGCGAAGACCTGGGCCTGGTGGCCAACCCCGAGTTGCAGGTGGCGCCGCAAACGCGCACCTACAGCCTGCTCGGCAAGGTCACGGCCCTGTTGCCGCAGGACTGGACGCTGGCGGTCTCGGCCTCCGTGCTGGGCAGCCGGGCCACGCAGGTCGGGCTGCTGAACTGGGTGTCGCCGGCGGGTGGCATCACCACGTTCAACTTCAGCCCGGCGCACCCGGTGCCGCAGCCCACGGCGTTGAACGGCACCAACGTGATCGACCCGGCCACGGGCAGCCCGGTGGACAACGAGTTCGGCGACCTGCCGGCCCAGCGATCGCAAACGTCGACCCAGTCGCAGCGCTTGGTGGCCGAGGTGTCGGGCGGCGTGGCCGGCTGGGATGTGCAGGCCACGCTGGGCCTCACGCGCGTGGCCACCGAGCTGACGCTCAAGAACTTCATCAGCCTGCCGGCGCTGCAGGCGGCGCTCAACAGCGGCAAATACGTCATCGGCGCCAACAACCCGGCCGCCGTGTTGGCCAGCCTCACGCCGGAGGGCCGCTCCACGTCCACCAACACCTTGAATTTCATCTCGCTGCGCGCCAGCCGCGACCTGATGAAGTTGGGTGGTGGCAACCTCGCGCTCGGCACGGGCCTGGAGTTCACGAAGCGCTCGCTGGACGAGCACTTCCCGGACGGCTTCGCCACCGGCGCCCAGGCCAGCAACATCTACGCGTTCGGCGTGGGCAAGCAGACCATCTCGGCCGCCTACGTGGAGCTGGCCGCCCCGCTCACGAAACAGCTGGAGGTGGACGCCGCCGCGCGCATTGACCACTACGACACCTACGGTTCGTCCGTCACGCCCAAGGTGGGTGCCAAGTACGTGCCGGTCAAGGAACTGACGCTGCGCGGCACCTATGCCGGGGGCTTCCGCGCCCCCAACCCGGTGGAGATCGGCACCAGCGGGTCCAGTGCCGGCTACCTGCCGCCGCTGGTGGACACGGCGCTGTGCAATCTCGTGAAGCCCGGCCAGCCCTGCGACATCGGCGTGGGCGGCACGCAGTTGCAGCTGCCGGGCAAGAACCTGCGGCCGGAGAAGTCGCGCAGCATGACGCTGGGCTTCGTGTTCGAGCCGCTGCCGACCCTGAACGTGTCGGTGGACTACTACGACATCAAGATCCGCAACCAGATCGTTTCGGTGGGCCTGTTCGGCCAGGGCCAGATCGACACGCCGGAGGCCTACGGCACCCAGCTCTACCGCGTGAACAGCCCCACCACGCCGAACGCCGCGCCCACCGGGCCCGACGACACCATCCTCTACGGCACCTACCCCTTCATCAACCTGGGCAGTGCCCGCACCAGCGGTGTGGACGTGGACCTGCGCATGAAGCTGGACGCCGGCGGCTGGGGCCAGTTCATGCCGCAGCTGCAGTGGTCGCACATGATTCGCTACACCATCGACCGCGGCCCGGGCCAGGTGTACGAGATGGCCGGCACGCACGGCCCGAGCTTCGTGTCCACCAACACCGGCACGCCGCGCGACCGGGCCTCGCTGGGCCTGGCCTGGGCCCGCGGGCCGGTGGAGCTCAACGGCACGCTGAACTACATCAGCGGCATGAAGGTGCAAGACACCAGCTACAACCTGCCCGACTGCGCCTCGGCCCTGTCCACCGTGTTCCCGAACGGCCTGCCAGCGGGCGGCTCGCCGCTGTGCCGCGTGCCCTCGTTCACCACGGTCAACCTCAACGCCAGCTGGCAGGTCACGCCGGGCTTGAGCCTGCGGGCGTCGGTGGCCAACCTGTTCGACCGCGCTGCGCCGGTGGACGCGTTTGCGTCGGGCTCGTCGGGCGGTGGCGTGTCGTCCGGCGGTGCGCATTACAACCCGTCGCTGCATCAGGAAGGCGCGGTAGGCCGCTACCTCACGGTGGGCGCGAGCTGGCGCTTCTGAGCGAGAGGCGGGCGCCGGTGGCATGGCGATTGCACACCGGCTGAGAGCCCCACGCGGCACTCGCGGGCGCACCGCTTCGGGCGGCGCGCGCACTGCGGCGGTGCGGGCTGCCCTCAACTGCCGGAGCCCTGCATGAGCCGTCTCGCCGTCACCGAAAAAATCATCGCCACCAAAGTCGCCCAAGGCCTGAAATGGGCCGATGTGGCCGCCGCGGTCGGCCTGAGCAAAGAGTGGGTCACCGCCGGCTGCCTGGGCCAGATGACCTTCACCGCCGAGCAGGCCGCCGTGCTGGCACGCCTCTTCGGGTTGACCGAGGCCGAGGCGCGCTGGCTGCAGGTGGTGCCCTACAAAGGCAGCCTGCCCACCGCCGTGCCCACCGACCCGCTGATCTACCGCTTCTACGAACTCATCAGCGTGTACGGCAGCACCTTCAAGGAACTCATCCATGAAGAGTTCGGCGACGGGATCATGAGCGCCATCGACTTCAAGATGGACCTGCAGCGCGAGCCCGACCCCAAGGGCGATCGCGTCAGCATCACCATGAGCGGCAAGTTCCTGCCGTACAAGACCTATTGAGTGCGCGCGGCGCGCAGCCGGCGTGGGCGTCAGTAGCCGCGTTGGCGGTCCACCCCCGCCGGCAGTTCGCCGGTGGCGCGGTACTGGGCCACATGCGCCGCCACCAGGGCCGAGGCGCTCTCGCGGTCGGTGGGGGCGGAGATGTGCGGCAGCACGGTCACGGCGGGGTGTGCCCAGTGCCAGCTGCTGGCGGGCAGGGGTTCGGTGGCGAACACGTCCAGCACGGCGTGGCGCAGGTGCCCGGTGTCCAGCGCATCGCGCAGCGCGGCGTCGTCCACCAGGGCGCCGCGGGCGAAGTTGATGAGCGAGGCGCCCGGCCGCAGGCGCTGCAGCCGCGCCGCGTTCAGCAGCCCCCGCGTGTCGGGCGTCAGCGGCAGCAGGCACACGAGCACATCGGCCTGGGCCAGCAGCGCATCGAGCCCGTCGTCGCCGTGGTGGCTGTGCACGCCGGGCAGGGCCTTGGGCGTGCGGCTCCAGCCCAGCACCGGGAAGCCCGCCTGGCGCAGGGCCGCCGCCGCGGCCGCGCCGAGCGCGCCGAGGCCCAGCAGGCCCACGGTGCGGTGCTGCGCGCGCACGGCGGGCAGCGGCTGCCAGCGGGCCTCGCGTTGCAGCCGGGCGTAGGTTGGCATGTCGCGGTGCAGGTACAGCGTCCAGGCCAGCACGGCCTCGGCCATGGTCTGGGCGAGTTGCGGGTCCACCAGGCGCACGATGTGCAGGCGGGTGTCGGCCAGGTCGGTCATCAACCGCTCCACGCCGGCCCAGACGCTGTGCACCCAGTGCAGCGCGGGCAGGGTGCGCAGGTCGTCGGGGTGGGGGTTGGCCACGATGGCCACGCGGCAGTCGCGTCGGGCCTCGGCACTCAGCGCGGCCAGCGGTTGCACGCGCTCCTGCGGCATGGCGCGCTGCAGGGCGGCCACCCAGGCCGCGGTGCTGTCTGCATCGGCCTGGGCCACGAAGGGCAGCACGGGGCGGGTCACGCCGTGCGCGCCGCTCACTTGCGCATCAGCGTGCTCTTGCCGAACAGGCTTTCGATCAGGTCCAGCGCCACCAGCGCGGTCTGGTTCTTCACGTCCAGCGCGGGGTTCAGCTCCATCAGGTCCATGGATGCCATGCGGCCGGTGTCGTGGATCATTTCCATGCACAGGTGGGCTTCGCGGTAGGTGGGGCCGCCGTTGACGGTGGTGCCCACGCCGGGCGCCATCACGGGGTCGAGGAAGTCGACGTCGAAGCTCACGTGCAGGTGGGTGTTGTCGTCCAGCGTGGCCAGGGCCAGCTCCATGGTGTGGCGCATGCCCATCTCGTCGATGAAGCGCATGTCGAACACTTCCAGGTCTTGCTCGTGCACGAAGCGGCGCTCGCCTTCGTCGACGCTGCGGATGCCGATCTGGCGCACCCACTTCGGGCTGATGGCCGGCACGTGGCCGCCGATCTCGATCAGCTCCTTGGGGCCGAAGCCGGACAGGCACGCCACCGGCATGCCGTGGATGTTGCCGCTGGGGGTGAGGGCGCTGGTGTTGAAGTCGGCATGGGCGTCCAGCCACAGCACGCGCAGCTTCTTGCCGACATCGCGGCAGTGGCGGGCCACGGCGCTGATGGAGCCCAGGCCCAGGCAGTGGTCGCCGCCCAGCAGCATGGGCATGCGGCCGGTCTTGAGCTCGGCGTACACGGCGTCGTGCACGGCCTGGTTCCAGGCCACCACTTCGTTGAGGTGGCGGTAGCCGTCCACCGGCGGCAGCCAGGGGTTGGCCGGGCCGCTGAGGTTGCCGCGGTCCACCACGTCCACACCACGGGCGCGCAGGGCTTCGGCCAGGCCGGCCACGCGCATGGCCTCGGGGCCCATGCTGGCACCGCGGGCGCCGGCGCCGATGTCGGTGGGGGCGCCGATCAGGGAAACATTGCGAAGTTGGGTCATGGTGGTCAGGCGCCCGCAGACGCGGCAAGTTCAGGTTGTTGCGACAGCACGGCCCAGGCTTCCTCGGCCGTCTCCACGTACTGGAAGAGCTGCTCGTCGCCCGGGCTGATCATGCCGGTCTCCAGCAGCAGGTCGATGTTGATGAGGCGGGTCCAGAAGTCGCGCCCGAACAGCAGGATGGGGCGGCGGCGGCTTTTGCCGGTCTGGATCAGCGTGAGCGTCTCGAAGAGTTCGTCCAGCGTGCCGTAGCCGCCGGGGAAGCACACCAGCGCGATGGAGCGCATCAGGAAGTGCATCTTGCGCAGGCCGAAGTAGTGGAAGCGAAAGCACAGCTCCGGCGTGATGTACGGGTTCGGGTACTGCTCGTGCGGCAGCACGATGTTCAGGCCCACGCTCTTGCCGCCCACCTCATAGGCACCACGGTTGCCGGCTTCCATCACGCCCGGCCCGCCGCCGGTGGCGATGACGATGGGGCGGCCGCGGTCGGCGCAGGCCTGCGTGGCGATCTGCGCGAAGCGGCGGGCTTCTTCGTAGTAGCGGCTCATGGCCAGCTGGCCGCGGGCGCGGGCGATGGCACCCGGGTCGCCGTCAGCCTCCGCCGCCGCCAGCCGCGTGCGGGCCGTGTCCTCCGGCAGGATGCGGGCGCTGCCGAACATCACGATGGTGGCGTGCACGCCTTGCTCGTCCAGCAGCTTTTCGGGCTTGAGCAGCTCCAGCTGCAGCCGGATGGGCCGCATGTCGTCCCGCAGCAGGAAGCTCTCGTCCTTGAACGCCAGCTCGTAGGCGCTGCCCGGGCGGTCGTAGCTGGGGTGCGGGGCGAGCGTGGCGCATTCGTCCTTGGCGGACGGGAAGTTGCGTTGCGGGTGGGTGTCGCGTGAATTCATGGCAGCGGAAAACTTCGAGCGGGCGAGAGTGTCACTCAACCCGAAACCTCTCAGGGCCCGACGAACTGGTTGCGGCCCAGGGTCTTGGCGCGGTAGAGCAGTTCGTCGGCCCGCGCCAGCAGCGTGCCGGCGTCGGCGGTTTCGCCCGGGTCGCAGGTGACCAGGCCGCCCGACAGTGTGATGTGGGTCGCCACGTCCGACGCCGGGTGGGGCAGCGCTGCGCCCTGGAACACGCGGGTGATGGCCTGGGCCAGCATGCGCGCGCCGGAGCGGGGCGTGTCGGGCAGGATGAGCGCGAACTCTTCGCCCCCGAAGCGGGCGACCGAGTCCAGCGGCCGGCGCGCCACCTGGCGCAGCAAGGTGCCCACCTGGCGCAGGCAGTCGTCACCCGCGCTGTGGCCCAGGGTGTCGTTGTAGCGCTTGAAGAAGTCCACATCGCACAGCACCAGCGTCAGCGGGCTGCGCATGCGGGCGCACAGGCGCAGCGCTTCGTCGAGGTGGTCGTCCAGCCCGCGGCGGTTGAGCAGGCCGGTGAGGGCGTCGTGCGAGGCCTGGCGCTTGAGCTCGAGGTTGGCGAGGTGCAGCTCCTGCGTCAGGGCCAGCAGCTGCGCCCGCATGGCGCGCAGCCGTTCCATGGCGTGCAGCTTGGCTTCCAGCACCACGGGGTGCACGGGCTTGGTGAGGTAGTCGTCACCGCCGGCGGCGATGCCCTCGGCCACGCGCGTCGCCTCCGACACGGTGGACATGAAGATCACCGGCGTCCAGCCCTCTTGCGCGGCTTCGCGCGCGCGGAGCTGCCGGGCCAGCCAGTAGCCGTCTTCACCCGGCATCACCACGTCGCTCAGCACCACGTGCGGCTGGTGCCGGTCGAACAACTCCAGCGCCCAGGCGGCGCTGGACGCTTCGATGACCTGGTGGCCGAGTTGGTCGAGCACGTAAGCGACGCTGCCGCGCACGCTCTCGTCGTCATCCACCACCAGGATGCGCAGGCGTTGTTCGGGGTTGAGGCTCATGGTTGGGGATGGGAACACAGGGCACAAGACGGGTCGCGTTGCAGGGCGATTTCGCTCCACTGCATGCGCCGGCCATCCAACATCAGCAGTCGCCCAGCCAGGGGCTCGCCAATGCCGGCCAGCAGCTTCAGGGCCTCGGCGGCCTGCACACTGCCCACGATGCCCACCAGCGGCGCGAACACGCCCATGGTGGAGCAGGCCGCGTCTTCAAAGCCCGATTCCGGCGGGAACAGGCAGGCATAGCAAGGGTGCCGGCCGCCGCGGCTGTCGTACACGCTGATCTGGCCGTCAAAGCCAATGGCCGCACCCGACACCAGCGGCTTGCCGTGCTGCACGCAGGCGGCATTCACGCGGTGGCGGGTGGCGAAGTTGTCGGTGCAGTCGATCACCACATCGGCCGCCGGCACGAGCTGCGCCAGCAGGGCGTCGTCCGCACGCTGGGCATGGGTGTGCACGCGCACGGCCGGGTTCAGCGCCGCCATGCGCGCGGCGGCAGAGTCGACCTTGAGCCGGTCCAGGCTGGCCATGTCGTGCGCGATCTGGCGTTGCAGGTTGGTCAGCGACACGGTGTCGTGGTCCACCAGCGTGATCTGCCCGACGCCGGCCGAGGCCAGGTACAGCGCCACCGGCGAGCCCAGGCCGCCCGCGCCGATCACCAGCGCATGGCTGTCCAGCAGGCGCTGCTGGCCTTCGATGCCGATCTCGTCCAGCAGCAGGTGGCGCGAGTAGCGCAGCAGGTCGTCGTCGTTCATGGGGCGAGATTAGATATCCGGCCAGAGCGGCTCGCACATGCTGCGCCGCATCGCCTCGATGAAATACCGCAAGCGCGCGGTGGGGGCGGGCGGGTTGGGGTACAGCAGGTGCACGGGCAGGTCCGGCCCGCGCCAGCGCGGCAGCAGGTGCACCAGGCGCCCCTCGGCAATGTCTTGCCGCACCGACCAGCCCGACACCAGCGCCGCGCCCAGCCCCAGCCGCGCGGCCTCGCGGGTGGCGTAGAGGCTGTCGGTGGCCAGCACGGGCCGGATGGCCAGGCGCTGGCGCACGCCGTCGTCGCGCGCCAGGTGCAGTTCGTGGCGGTAGAAGGTGGAAATCGCAATCCAGGGCAGGTCGGCCAGGTCGTCGGGCTCGGCCAGCGTGCGGCCGGCCAGCAACTCGGGCGAGGCCACCAGCACCCGGGGCACGCGCGCCAGCGGAATCGCCACCACCGCGCCCTCGGCCTGGCCGCCCACGCGGATCGCGCAGTCCAGCCCCTGCTCGATGAAGTTGGGCAGGGCGTCATTCAGCAGCCAGTCCACCCGCAGGCCCGGCGCGTCCTTCAGCGCGCGCACCAGCGGCGCAATCAGGTGCTCCTGCCCGAAGGCATGTGGCACCTGCACGCGCAGCAGGCCTTCGGGCCGGGCGGGTTCGGCCCGCAGCGAATGCTCGAACTCCTCCCACTCGGCGGCCAGCGCCTTGGCCCGGGCCAGCGCCCGCTCGCCAATGTCCGTCAGCCGCAGCGCGTGGGTGGAGCGCTGGATGAGCGGCTGGCCGAATTGCTGCTCCAGCGCCTGCAACCGCCGGCTGACCGTGGGCTGCGTGGTGCCCAGTTGCCGCGCGGCGGCCGACAGGCTGCCGGCTTCGACGATGCGGATGAAGGTCTGCATCAGCAGCAGGCGGTCAGACGGTTGGGCCATGCGCCAAGCGTATGGCAGTCAGTCGCCCGATGCGTCTAGCAGGGGCATTGGCCACCCGCCACACTGCCGCCCCGATGACTCCTGTGCCTGATGCGCCGCCCCAAGCGAGCGCGCCTTCTCCTGTACCTGCCTCCGTGACGTCCACTGTTTCTTCCACGTCGGCCCAGCCGACCCCGGCGCTGACGCCGGCCCTGACCTGGCTCCTGGCCACCGCCACCGGGCTGGCCGTGGCCTCCATCTATTACGTGCAGCCCTTGCTGGGCTTGCTGGCCACGCAGTTTGGCGTGGGCAGTGGCGCCATCGGGGTGCTGCCCACGCTGACGCAGCTGGGTTATGGCGGGGCCATCCTGCTGCTGTCGCCGCTGGGCGACCGGATCGACCGGCGCCGCATCATCCTGGTGAAAGCCTGCGCCCTGGTGGCGGCCTTGCTGTTTGCCGCCCTGGCGCCCGGGCTGGGGGCATTGAGCCTGGCGTGCGTGGCCATTGGCCTCACGGCCACGCTGGCGCAAGACCTGGTGCCCGCCGCCGCCACCTTGGCACCGGAAGCCGAGCGCGGCCGGCGGGTGGGGCAGGTGATGACGGGCCTGCTGCTGGGCATCTTGCTGTCGCGCGTGGCGGCCGGCGCGCTGGCGGCCTGGGTGGGTTGGCGCGCGGTGTACGGCGCTGCCGCCGTGGCCGTGGCGCTGTTGATTCCGCTGCTGGTGCGGCGCCTGCCGCGCTTCGTGCCGGCCACGCAGGCGCCTTACGGGCAGTTGCTGTGGTCCATGGGCGCGCTGTGGCGGCAGCATGCGGCGCTGCGCCGGGCGGCGGTAGCGCAGGGCCTGCTGTCGGTGGCGTTCAGCGCGTTCTGGTCCACGCTGGCCCTGGTGCTGGCGGGGCCGGAGTTCGGCCAGGGCAGTGCGGTGGCCGGCGCCTTCGGCCTGGCCGGCGCGGCAGGCGCCTTGGCAGCGCCCTTGGCCGGTGGGCTGGCCGACCGGCGCGGCCCGCAGGCGGTGATCCGCGCGGCGGCGGTGCTGGTGGCGGCGTCGTTCACGGTGCAGGCGCTGGCGCCGGCTTCGCTGGTGTTGCTCGCGGTGGTGGCGGTGGTGTTCGACCTGGGCGTGCAGGCGGCGTTGGTGTCGCACCAGAGCGTGGTGTACAGCCTGGACCCGGCCTCCCGCAGCCGGCTCAACGCCATCTTGGTGAGCAGCATGTTCGCGGGCATGGCCAGCGGCGCGGCGGCGGGCAGCTTCTTTCTGGCCCATGCGGGCTGGCGGGCGGTGCCCGCGCTGGGCGCGGCCGCGGCGGTGGGCGCCTGGGCAGTGGCCCGCCGGGGCTGATGTAGGTCACGGTCGCCAGAAAAACAAAGGGGCTCCGTGTGGAGCCCCTTGTCATGGGAGGTGTGGCTGCGGCCCGAAGGCCGCGATGCATCACGGCGTGGGCTTGGCTTCGGCCTTGCGTTCCACCGCCGTCTTGGAGGCGATCACCGGTTGGCCCTTGAGCTGGTTCAGGGCCTGGACCAGCGGGAAGTCTTCGGCAGAGCCGAACTCGGGCAGCGGCTTGAGCGGCTCGTTGCGCTTGGCGATTTCAGCTTCCAGCTTCTGGCGGGCTTCCTCGCGGGCCTTGGCGCGGGCTTCGTTCTCTTCCGATTCCGGGCCGTTGTTCAGGTGCTTTTCCAGGTCGGCTTCGCGGGTGCGCAGCGCGGCGAAGACATTGCCCTCGGCGGTTTCGTCCAGCAGCACGTCGGGCACGATGCCCTTGGCCTGGATGGAGCGGCCGCTGGGCGTGTAGTAGCGCGCGGTGGTGATCTTGAGCGCCGACTCCGGGCCCAGCTGGCGCACGGTTTGCACCGAGCCCTTGCCGAAGGTCTGCGCGCCCATGATGGTGGCGCGCTTGTGGTCTTGCAGGGCGCCGGCCACGATTTCGCTGGCGCTGGCCGAGCCTTCGTTCACCAGCACCACCAGCGGCACGTTCTTCAACGCGGCCGGCAGGCGCTTGATCGGGTCGTCACCGCCACGGCGGCGGTAGTCGTCCGGGTTGGCCTTGTAGGTGGCCTTGGACTCGGCGATCTGGCCGTTGGTGGACACCACCTCCACGTCCTTGGGCAGGAAGGCCGCCGAGATGGCGATGGCACCGTCCAGCAGGCCGCCCGGGTCGTTGCGCAGGTCCAGCACCAGGCCCTTGAGCTTGGGCTCCTGCTTGTAGATGTCTTCGAGCTTCTTGGCGAAGTCGTCCACCGTGCGGTCCTGGAACTGGCTGACGCGAATCCAGGCGTAGCCGGGTTCCACCACCTTGGCGCGCACGCTCTGCACCTTGATTTCCTCGCGCGTGATCGTCACGGGGAAGGTGCGGCTTTCGGCCTTGCGGTAGATGGTGAGGCTGACCTTGGTCGCCGGCTCGCCGCGCATTTTCTTGACGGCCTGGTCGATGCTCAGGCCGCGCACGGCGGTTTCGTCGATGCGGGTGATGAGGTCGCCGCTCTTGAGCCCGGCGCGGAAGGCCGGAGAGCCTTCGATGGGCGAGACGATCTTGACCAGCCCGTCTTCCATGCCGATTTCGATGCCCACGCCGACGAACTTGCCGGTGGTGCCTTCGCGGAATTCCTTGAAGGTTTTCTTGTCGAAGAACTGGGAGTGCGGGTCCAGGCCCGACACCATGCCGGCGATCGCGTCGTTGATCAGCTTTTTCTCGTCGACGGGTTCGACGTAATCGCTCTTGACCAGCCCGAACACCGCGGCGAGCTGCTGCATTTCATCCAGCGGCAGGGGCGAGAGGCTGCTGCGCGCATTGGCCTGGAGCTGCATCGTGGTGAGTGCACCCGCGACGGCGCCGAGGGCAACCCAACCGGCGACTTTCAATTTGGAGCTCATGAGGCGAGTCCTGTGTTCTACGGAAACCCTGCCGAAACTGCGGGGCAGGTGCGCCGAGTGTACTGGCCGCCTCTGCGCAGGAAGGCCGATTTACCCTGCGGAAACCCTTCATTCCGCCGGGGCAGTGACGGAATGCGCGGGCGTTACGACGCCTGCCAGGGGCCGAAAGTCATGGCCCGGGCGCCGTCAGCAGCGCAGCTTCTGCCCGGCCAGCTTGCACAGCCCCAGCGGCTGCCCGAGCGTGTTGTAGGCCTGAATCTGCCAACCCTCGGGCGTGGCGGTGAGCAGCGAGAAGCCGAACTCGGCGTGGCTCTGGAAGGTCTCCAGCTTCACGCGGGGCAGGGGCTGGCTGAGCAGGGCCAGGCTGGGCTGCAGCCGGCCCGAGGCCGACGAGCCGCCGTTGCCGATGACGAGGCTGGCGGGTTGGTTGGTGGAAAACCCCAGCAGCTCGTGGATGTGGATGTGGCCGTGCAGCGTGGCCTGCACGCCGGCGGGAAAGAGCCGCTCGCCGGACGCGTCTTGCAGCAGTGGCGTGAGGCCGGAGCGCGTGGCGGTGGGCACGCCGAGGGCCGACGGGTTGTACGCCAGGCTCGGGTGGTGGGCCACGAACAGGCTCTGCGTCGTGTTGCGCGACAGCTCGGCCACCTGGTCCAGCTGGGCGCGCCAGCGGGTCCAGGCGGGGGACTCCTTGGGCGGTGTTCGGGTGCCGATCTGGGACGAGTCGAACACGATGAGCTGGCTGCGGGGCGACAGCGGCACCGCGAAGGGCTCGGTGAAGTTGCCCGGGTTCAGGCCGCTGCCGCCACTGCCGTCCGCCAACAGGCAGCTGCGCGTGGGGCCGGGCTGGGCGTCGAGGTAGCGCAGCCAGCCTTGGCCCGCGCGGTTGCAGGCCTCGTGGTTGCCGCGCACGAACACCCAGGGCGCGGCGGCCAGCAGCGCGCGTGCGGGGCGGAAGAAGTCGGCCTGCCAGGCGTCGTCGCCGTAGCCCCAGGGGCTGCCGGCACAGCCGTCCTGCCCGGGCGGGCAGGGGCTTTCGCGGTAGTGGTAGTCGCCCACATGCACGACGAGGTCGGGCTGCAGCGCCAGCGCCCGCGCCACCACGCGCTGGAACGGCCAGGCGGTGCTGTCGTTGCAGGGCTGGAACTCGTTCTCGGAGGCCTTCAGGCGGCACCCGGTGTCACCCATCACAACGATGCGGCGCAGGGTGGTGCGCGGCGCTCGCAGCGTGACCGGGCCGACCTGCACCTGAGCCGCGCCGACCGGCCAAGCCGCCTCACACGCCCGCAGGTGGAATTCGCTGGGCGTGCGCTCGGGCTGGGTGTTGCCGGGCGGTGGAGGCTCCACGCCGGGCGCGCTGCGCTCGGTCATGGGCAGCAGCTGCCCGTCGGCGTGCACGTCAGGGCAGCGCGCTTCGTCCGTCAGGGCGCGGATCTGCCAGGCCGGCCCCGCCACGGCCTGAACCCAGGCCTGGAGTTGGCCGGTGTGGTCGGCCAGGTCCAGCTGGGGGGCCGGCGCGGGGGCTTTGCAGGCCGCCAGCGCAAGCGCAGCGGCCAGCCCAGCCCAGGAGGTGCGTGGGTTCATGGTGTGGGGCAGGTGAGCCACGCAAGCGTAGCCGGACGCCGGCCGCGGTGTCGCGGCCAGATTGCCGACTTCCCGCGAAATCCGAAGGCCTCAGCCCCAGTCCGTGCGCACCTCACATCACCACAGATCACCACAGCGCGGCTGCGCGCGGCGCACGGCCTGGCGTTAGCGCTTCAGCTCGTGGCGGCGGATGTCGCCCACCACGAAGAGGTAGCAGCACACGGCCACCAGCGCATTGGCCGCCACGAACACCAGGGCCGCATTGAACGAGCCGGTGCCCTGGATCAGGTAGCCGATGACGATGGGCGTGGTGATGCCGGCGGTGTTGCCGAAGGTGTTGAACAGCGCACCCGACAGGCCCGAGATCTCCTTGGGCGAGGTGTCCGACACCACCGCCCAGCCCAGGGCGCCCACGCCCTTGCCGAAGAAGGCGAGCGACATGATGGCCACCACCACCGCCGCACTTTCGACGTAGTTGCACAGGATCATGCTGGTGGACAGCAGCATGCCGATGACGATGGGCGTCTTGCGGGCCACGGTCAACGTCTTGCCCCGGCGCAGCAGGCCATCCGAAATCAACCCGCCCAGCACACCGCCCGCAAAGCCGCAGATGGCCGGCAAGGCCGCCACGAAGCCGGCGTTCAGGATGGACATGCCGCGCTCCTTGACGAGGTACACCGGGAACCAGGTCAGGAAGAAATACGTCAGCGTGGTGATGCAGT
The DNA here is from genome assembly GCF_043555935.1 of Pelomonas baiyunensis. Lineage (NCBI taxonomy): Bacteria > Pseudomonadati > Pseudomonadota > Betaproteobacteria > Burkholderiales > Sphaerotilaceae > Roseateles > Pelomonas baiyunensis. The sequence continues at coordinate 206,052 of NZ_JBIGIB010000006.1, forward strand.
ACTGGCCCACGTACACGCCCATCAGCATGCGGTTGGACAGCAGCTGCTTGATGTAGCGCAGCTTGGGCGTTTGCGGCGCAAAGCTCTGGCTCTGGTTGCCGGGCTGGTCCATGTGCACCAGCGCGCCGCCCTGGGCGATGTAGTCCAGCTCCGCCTGGTTGACGCTGGGGTGCGTCTTGGGCGTGAACACCGCCTTCAGCCACACCACGCTCAGCACGATGCCCAGCGCGCCCATCACCACAAACACCGCCGGCCAGCCGTAGGTGTGGGTGATCCAGCCCATCAGCGGTGCGAACAGCACGGTGGCGAAGTACTGGGCCGAGTTGAAGATGGCCGAGGCCGTGCCGCGCTCGTTGGCCGGGAACCAGCTGGCCACGATGCGGCCGTTGGCCGGGAAGGACGGCGCCTCCGCCGCCCCCACCAGGAAGCGCAGCGCAAAGAGCGCCACCACCGCGCTGCCCGCCGTGGCGGTGAACACCGTGATGCCGCCTTGGGCCAGCGTGAACACCGACCACAGGAAGATGCTGGCCGCGTACACCCGCTTGGAGCCGAAGCGGTCCAACAGCCAGCCGCCGGGCAGCTGGGCCAGCACGTAAGACCAGCCGAAGGCCGAGAAGATGTAGCCCATGGCCACCGAGTCGATGCCGAGCTCCTTGCTCAGCGCCGGGCCGGCGATGGACAGCGTGGCGCGGTCCGCGTAGTTGATGGTGGTCACCACGAAGAGCATGGCCAGGATGGCAAAGCGCTTCTTCGTGCGGGCCGCGGCGGCGGTGGCCGAGGACGTGGGGGTGGCCGGCGTCAGGCCGGGGGCGGTGGTGGTCATGGGTGTCTCCGAAGGGAAGGCAGGCCCGGCTTTCTGCGGCGCGGTGCCTGATGAGTCAGCGTCGGCGAGCCCGTTCAGGCTTGCGTGTAGGCGGTCTTGACGGTGGTGTAGAACTCGGCGGCGTGGCGGCCCTGCTCGCGCGGGCCGTAGCTGCTGCCCTTGCGGCCGCCAAAGGGCACGTGGTAGTCCACGCCTGCGGTGGGCAGGTTCACCATCACCATGCCAGCCTGCGAGTGGCGCTTGAAGTGCGTCGCGTGCTTCAGCGAGGTGGTGGCAATGCCGGCGGCCAGGCCGAAGGGCGTGTCGTTGGCCAGCGCCAGCGCGTGCTCGAAGTCGCGGGCGCGCAGCACGCTCACCACGGGGCCGAACACCTCCTCGCGGTTGATGCGCATGTCGGGCGTGGTGTCGGTGATGAGGGCCGGCGTCAGGTAGAAGCCCGGCGCGCCGTCGGCGTTGTGCTCCAGGCGCTGGCCGCCTTGCACGAGCCGGCCGCCGTCGGCCTGGGCGATGCCGATGTAGTCCAGGTCCTGGCCCAGCTGGTTGGCGTCCACCACGGGGCCGATGTCGGTGCCGGCCTTGCGGGCGTCGTCCACCTTCAGCGCCTGCATCTTCTCGACCATCGCGGCCACGAAGCGGTCGTGGATGCCCTCGGTCACGATGAGGCGGCTGGACGCCGTGCAGCGCTGGCCGGTGGAGAAGAAGCCGCTGTTCACGGCCGCGTTCACGGCCACGCCCAGGTCGGCGTCGTCCAGCACCACCATGGGGTTCTTGCCGCCCATCTCCAGCTGGAACTTGGCCATGCGCGCCGTGCAGGCGGCCGCCACCTTCTGGCCGGTGGCCACCGAGCCGGTGAAGCTGACTGCGGCGATGCGCGGGTCGTTCAGCAGCTTCTCGCCCACCACCGAGCCGCGGCCCATGACGAGGTTGAACACGCCCGCCGGCAGCCCGCTGCGCGACAGGATCTCGGCCAGCGCCCAGGCCGAGCCCGGCACCAGCTCGGCCGGCTTGAACACCACGCAGTTGCCCCAGGCCAGGGCCGGGGCGATCTTCCAGGCCGGAATGGCGATGGGAAAGTTCCACGGCGTGATGAGGCCGACCACGCCCACCGCTTCACGCGTCACCTCCACGCCCACGCCGGGGCGCACTGAGGGCAGGCTCTCGCCGCCCGGGCGCAGCGCCTCGCCGGCAAAGAACTTGAAGATGTTGCCCGCGCGCACGACCTCGCCGATGGCTTCGGGCAGCGTCTTGCCTTCCTCGCGCGCCAGCAGGTCACCCAGCTCGGCGCGGCGCGCCAGGATCTCGGTGCCCACGGCGTCCAGGATGTCGAAGCGCTGCTGCGGCGTGGACAGGCTCCAGGCCGGGAAGGCGGCGGTGGCGGCCGTGATGGCCAGCTCCGCTTGCGCGGCGTCGGCCTGCGCGTACTCGCCGATCAGGTCGCGCGTGTCGGACGGGTTGATGTTGCGGGCGACACCATGGCCGTCCAGCCACTCGCCGTTGATGAGGTTTTTGAACATGCGTGCTGCCGTGGGTCAGCGGTCCAGTGCGGGCCGCTTGGGGTTGAATTGCCAGCCGGGGAGGAGGTACTGCATCGCGGTCGCGTCGTCACGCGCGCCCAGGCCGTGTTGCTTGTAGAGCTGGTGGGCCTTCTCCACCTCCACCATGTCCAGCTCCACGCCCAGGCCGGGCTTTTGCGGCACCTGCACGTGGCCGCCGATGATTTGCAGCGGGTCTTTCGTGAGGCGCTGGCCGTCCTGCCAGATCCAGTGCGTGTCGATGGCCGTGACCTTGCCCGGTGCGGCCGCGCCCACGTGCGTGAACATCGCCAGCGACACGTCGAAGTGGTTGTTGGAGTGGCTGCCCCAGGTCAGGCCCCAGTCGCGGCAGGTTTGTGCCACGCGCACGCTGCCGGCCAGGGTCCAGAAGTGCGGGTCGGCCAGCGGGATGTCCACGCTCTGCAGCGACAGCGCGTGCGTGAGCTGGCGCCAGTCGGTGGCCACCATGTTGGTGGCCGTGGGCAGGCCGGTGGCGCGGCGGAACTCGGCCATCACCTCGCGGCCCGAGAAGCCGTCTTCCGCGCCGCAGGGGTCTTCTGCGTAGGCCACGATGCCGCGCATCTGCTGACCCAGGCGTATGGCGTCCTTCAGCAGCCAGCCGCCGTTGGGGTCCAGCGTCACACGCGCCTCGGGGAAGCGCTCGTGCAGTGCTCGCACGGCGTCCACTTCCTCGTCGCCGCGCAGCACGCCGCCCTTCAACTTGAAGTCGTTGAAGCCATAGCGCTCACGGGCGGCCTCGGCCAGCTTGACGATGGCTTCGGGCGTGAGCGCCACCTCGTGCCGCAGGCGGAACCAGGCGTTGTCGGCGTCGGGGGCGCTGTCGTAGGGCAGGTCGGTTTTGTTGCGGTCGCCCACGTAGAACAGGTAGCCCAGCATCTCCACCGAGGCCCGCTGCTGGCCTTCGCCCAACAGCGCCGCCACCGGCACGCCCAGGTGCTGGCCCAGCAGGTCCAGCATTGCGGACTCGATGGCCGTGACGGCGTGGATGGTGGTGCGCAGGTCAAACGTCTGCAGGCCGCGGCCGCCGGCGTCGCGGTCGGCAAAGGCTTGTTGGATCGTTTGCAGCAGGCCTTGGTGGGCGCCCACCGGCTGGCCCACCACCAGGGTGCGCGCGTCGTCCAGCGTCTGGCGGATCTTTTCGCCGCCGGGCACTTCGCCCACGCCGGTGCGGCCGGCGCTGTCGGTCAGGATCAGCAGGTTGCGGGTGAAGAACGGCGCGTGCGCGCCGCTGAGGTTCAGCAGCATGCTGTCGCGCCCGGCCACGGGCACGACGCGCAGGTCTCGAATGACCGGCGTGCTGGCGCTCATTGCGGCCCCAGCTTGGAGATCAGGGCGCCCAGCGCGTCCACCTCGGCGGGCTTGAGGTCGCTCAGCGGCGGGCGCACCGGGCCGGCGCTGTGGCCCACCAGCGTGGCGCCAGCCTTCACGATGGAGACCGCGTAGCCCTCGGCCTTGTTGCGGATGGCGATGTAGGGCAGGAAGAAGTCGCGGATCAGGCGGTCCGTCGTGGCGGTGTCATTGGCCGCGTGGGCGTTGTAGAACTCCATCGCCGTTTTGGGAATGAAGTTGAAAACGGCGGACGAGTAGACCGGGCAGCCCATGGCCTTGTAGGCCCCGGCAAACACCTCGGCCGTGGGCAGGCCGCCCAGGTAGGCGAAGCGATCGCCCAGCGTTTGGCGGATGGCGACGAACTTCTCGATGTCGCCCAGGCCGTCCTTGAAACCGATGAGGTTGGGGCAGCGCTCGGCCAGCACCAGCAGGCTTTCCGGCGTGAGCTTGCAGGCGCCGCGGTTGTAGACGACCACGCCGAACTTCACGCTCTTGCACACGGCTTCCACGTGGGCGATCAGGCCTTCCTGGCTCGCTTCGGTCAGGTAGTGCGGCAGTAGCAGGATGCCCTGCGCGCCCAGGCGCTCGGCCTCCTGGGCGTATTGAATGGCCACGCGCGTGCCGCCACCGGCACCGGCCAGGATGGGCGTGCGGCCGCGGCAGGTGTCCAGCGCGACCTGGATGACCTCGCGGTACTCGCCCGGCTCCAGCGAGAAGAACTCACCCGTGCCGCCGGCCGCGAACAGCGCCGAGGCGCCGTAGGGCTGCAGCCACTCCAGGCGGTCGGCGTAGGCGGCGGGGGCGAAATTCAGCTGCGCGTCGAAGTCGGTCAGCGGGAAAGACAGCAGACCGGCTTCGAGGACGGCTTTGAGTTCTTGGGGCGACATGGGCGGGTCTCCGGGTGAGAGGTGGGATGAGCTTCGACGACCGAAAGCCGCCGATGTTTTAAGTTGTAGGTCATCGTACAACTGTGGGTGAGTTGAGTGGCATGGGTGAAAACCCGCGACGCGAGTTTTCGGGCCGAGCGCTGGGCCGCTGCCGCGTGAGCCGTCAGCCCACCGAGGCCGGACGAGGGGCCTCAGCCGCCCTGCGGCGCCGCTCGCGGCTGTTGCTCAGGTGGGTGCGCATGGCCGCGCGGGCGGATTCGGCGTCTTGGCTGGTGATGGCGTCCAGGATGCTTTCGTGCTCGGCATTCACACGGCGCATGTAGGCCAGGCGTTCGGCGTCCATGTTCACCGAGGGTTCCAGCCGCGCCCGCGGAATGATCTGCGCCCCCAGCGTGCCCATCAGGTCCACGAAGTGGCTGTTCTGCGTGGCGCGGGCAATTTCCAGGTGGAACTGGAAGTCCGCCGCCACCGAGTCTTGGCCCGCTTCCACCGCGGCAATCACCGCATCCAGCGCCTGGCGCAGGGCGGTGAGGTTGTCGGCTGTGCGGCGTTGGGCGGCCAGGCCGGCGGCCTCGGTTTCCAGGCCGATGCGCAGTTCCAACACGGCAATCACGTCCTGCAGCGTGCTGAACTGCTCCGGGGTGATCTTGAACGAAGGCCCGTCGCCCGGGCCCAGCACGAAGGTGCCGATGCCGTGCCGCGTTTCCACCAGCCCGGCCGCCTGCAGCTTGGAAATGGCTTCGCGCACCACCGTGCGGCTCACCTCGAACTCACCCATGATGGCCGCTTCCGTGGGCAGTTTGTCGCCTGCCTGCAGCGTGCCGGCGCGGATGCGGTCACCCAGGGATTCGACCAATTCCAGGGCCAGGGTGCGGGGGCGGCGGCGAGGGGTGGGGGTGTGCATTCGCGGGTTTTCCCGGGGCTTTGAAGTGAGGGAGGCGTCTACAGTGGCGCAAGTTGTACGACAACTAGACGACGTACAACAAGACCAACCCGCACTTTAGCCACTCTGCCCCCGGACATGACTGCCGTTTCCACCCGCCCCCCGCTGACCCTGCGCATGCACGCCGAGGACAACGTCGCCATCGTCGCCAACGACGGTGGCCTGCCCGAGGGCGCGGTGCTGCCCGCCGGCGTGCCCGGCGCCGGCCTGGTGCTGCGTGACAAGGTGCCCCAAGGCCACAAGGTGGCGTTGGCGGACATCGCCGAGGGCGCCGTGGTGCTGCGCTACGGCGTGCCCATCGGCTATGCGCTGAAAGCCATCCCGGCCGGCAGCTGGGTGCACGAGCGCCTGCTGCAAATGCCGTCGGCGCGCGCGCTGGAGGGGCTGCCCATCGCCACCGTCAAGCCGCCGGTGCACACGCCGCTGGAGGGCTTCACCTTCGAGGGCTATCGCAACCGCGACGGCTCGGTCGGCACGCGCAACATCCTGGCCATCACGACGACCGTGCAGTGCGTGGCCGGCGTCGTCGCGCAGGCCGTGGCGCGCATCAAGGCCGAGTTGTTGCCGCTGTACCCCAACGTCGACGACGTCATCGGCCTGGAGCACAGCTACGGCTGCGGCGTGGCCATCGACGCGCCGGACGCCGTCATCCCCATCCGCACGCTGAAGAACATCTCGCTGAACCCCAACTTCGGCGGCGAGGTCATGGTGGTCAGCCTGGGCTGCGAGAAGCTGCAGCCCAACCGCCTGCTGCCGCCGGGCAGCTTCGCCATCGTCGACGAGCGCGGCGCGGAGGCCGGCCCCGAGACCGTGTGCCTTCAGGACGACGCGCACGTGGGCTTCATGTCCATGCTGGACGACATCCTGCAGACCGCGAAGCCGCATCTCGAACGTCTGAACGCCCGCCGTCGCGAGACCGTGCCAGCGAGTGAGCTGGTCGTCGGCGTGCAGTGCGGCGGCAGCGACGCCTTCTCCGGCGTGACGGCCAACCCGGCCGTGGGCTTCTGTGCCGACCTGCTGGTGCGCGCCGGTGCCACCATCATGTTCAGCGAGAACACCGAGGTGCGCGACGCTGTGGAACAACTCACCAGCCGCGCGGCCACGCCGGAGGTGGCCGAGGCCATCGTTCGCGAGCTGGGCTGGTACGACCGCTACCTCGACCGCGGCCGCGTGGACCGTTCCGCCAACACCACGCCGGGCAACAAGGCCGGCGGCCTCTCCAACATCGCCGAGAAGGCCATGGGCTCCATCATCAAAAGCGGCAGCTCGGCCATCTCCCATGTGCTGGCGCCGGGCGACAAGCTGCGGCGCGACCAGCGCGGCCTCGTCTACGCCGCCACGCCGGCCAGCGACTTCATCTGCGGCACGCTGCAACTGGCCGCGGGCATGAACCTGCACATCTTCACCACCGGTCGGGGCACGCCCTACGGCCTGGCCGAATGCCCGGTGGTGAAGGTGGCCACCCGCACCGACCTGGCCCGCCGCTGGCACGACCTGATGGACGTGAACGCCGGCCGCATCGCGGACGGCGAGGCCAGCATCGAGGACACCGGCTGGGCCCTGTTCCAGCTGCTGCTGGATGTGGCCTCCGGCCGCAAGAAAACCTGGGCCGAGCACTGGAAGCTGCATAACGCCTTGGTGCTGTTCAACCCCGCGCCGGTGACCTGAGCGCGTGTGATACTGCCCGCGCCCCGGTTGGGGGTGTGTTGCTGCGGGCCGTGTCATGCGCCATCCTTCCTCGCTCGTGGAGCCGGCCGATGCGGGCAGCCACGATGCCACGCGGGTCTTTGCGGGCCAGTCGCCCGGCGCTCAGATGCTGCGTCAGCACGACTGGGCCGCGTCTTCGCTCGGGCCCACCGAACACTGGCCGCCGGCCTTGCGCGCCGCCGCCACCTTGCTGGCCTCGTCGCCCGTGCCCAAGTGGCTGGCTTGGGGGCCGGAACTCACGCTGATCTACAACCCCGCCTACGCCGAGCTGCTGGGCGCCAAGCACCCGCAGGCGCTGGGTGCGTCGCTGCGCGAGGTGTGGGCTGAAGCGTGGCCGGTGATGGGCGACCTGGTGGCCGCGGCGCTGGCCGGCGAGGGCGTGTACCGCGAGCACTTCCCGTTCGAGATGGAGCGCCACGGCCGGCGCGAGCCGGCGTGGTTCACGTTCTGGTTCACGCCGCTGCACAACGAAGACGGCGCGGTGTGCGGCCTCATGGCCACGGTGTGGGACACCACCGCGCAAGTGCAGGCCCAGCAGGAGCTGCGCGACCAACGGGCCGCGCTGCGCCTGAGCGAGCAGCAGTTCCAGGCGCTGTTTGATCGCATCGACGAAGGCTTCTGCATCATCGAGTTCCTCGACGGCCCGCACGGCCCCATGAGCGACTACGTGCACGTGATGGCCAACCCGGCGTATCTCGCCAATGCCGGCATTGCCAACGTCGTGGGCCAGAAGGTGCGCGACATGGTGCCCGACGAGGCCGACGCCTGGGTGGACATCTACCGCCGCGTGCTGCTCACCGGCGAGCCGGTGCGCTTCGAGCGCGAGCTGGTGAAGACGGCGCGCTACCTGGAACTGGCCGCGTTCCGCATCGAGCCGCCGTCGCTGCGCCGCGTGGCGGTGCTGTTCCAGGACGTCACCTCGCGCCACCGCGCCGAGATCCAGCTGCGCGAGTTGAACGACACGCTGGAGCGGCGTGTGCAGGCCGAGGTGGCCGACCGCATGCGCATCGAAGACGCGCTGCGCCAGGCGCAGAAGATGGAAGCCGTGGGCCAGCTGACCGGCGGCATCGCGCACGACTTCAACAACCTGCTGGCCGTGGTGCTGAGCTCGCTGGACCTGCTGGGCCGCAAGTTCGTGGGCGAGGACCCGCAGGCCATGCGCTTCGTGGACGCCGCCCGCAACGGCGCCCGGCGCGCCGCGCAGCTCACGCAGCGGCTGCTGGCCTTCGCCCGCCAGCAGCCGCTGCAGCCTGAGCCGGTGGAGGTGAACCAGTTGGTGGCCGGCATGGCCGACCTGCTGCGCCATGCGCTGGGCACCGGCGTGGCGCTGCACACCGACCTGGCCGAGGGCCTGTGGTGCACGCATGTGGACCGCAACCAGCTGGAAAACGCGGTGCTGAACCTGGCCGTGAACGCACGCGACGCGATGGCGGGCGAGGGCGCCGGCGGCTCTGCGGCCGCGGGCGTGGACGCCTGGCTGCGCATCCAAACCGCCAACGTCGACCTGCAGCCCCGCGAGCCCGGCAGCCCGCCGGGGCTGGCCCCGGGGCCCTACGTGCGCGTGTCGGTGGCCGACAACGGCAGCGGCATGCCGCCCGAGGTGGTGGCGCGGGCCTTCGAGCCTTTCTTCACAACCAAGGAGGTGGGTCGCGGCACCGGGTTGGGGCTGAGCCAGGTTTACGGCTTCGTGAAGCAGTCGGGGGGCGACGCCTGCATCGAGTCCCGCCCCGGGCAGGGCACGGTGGTGCACCTGTTCATGCCGCGCCGCGACCCGGCCCCGGCGGATGCCAACCCGGTGGCCGCCGACGGCAGCGCCCCGGTGCCGCAGGGCCGCATGCGCGAGCTGATTCTGGTGGTGGAAGACGAGCCGGAGATGCGGGCCTTGTCGGTCGAGACCCTGCAGGAACTGGGCTACCGCGTGCTGCAGGCCGACAGCGGCCCCGCCGCCCTGCGCCTGCTGGACGCTCACCCCACGGTGGACCTGCTCTTCACCGACGTGGTGATGCCCGGCATGCACGGCCGGCAGCTGGTGGACGAAGCCCGCCACCAGCGCCCGGCGCTGCGGGTGCTGTACACGACCGGGTTCACCCGCCATGCGGTGGAACACAACGGCGTGCTGGAACCCGGCGTGCACCTCATCGCCAAGCCCTTCACGCTGGAAGACCTGGCCGCGCGGGTGCGCGAGGTGCTGGACGCCTGAGGCTGGCCGGGGGCCGAGCCCAGGCAGCGATCAGGCCAGATTCACGCGGCCAGTGCCTGCAGGCCCTCGCTCAGGAACACGCAGTCGCCATCAGCAAACACACGCACCTCGCCCGGGGCGAACGGCTGCCAGGCTTCGCCGTGGGTCAGCGGCTCGGTGGACACCAGCGCCATGCGGTCGGCCGGGTTGTTCACCGTGGCCAGGTCCACGGCCAGGTCGCCGTCGCGCAGGGCCACGTGGCCAAACGGCGGGCGGCGCTGCAGCCAGTGCAGCCGGGTGGAGGCGTGCGCCAGCATGGCGCGGCCGTCGGTCAGCAGCAGGTTGAAGCGGCCGTGCTCGGCCACCTCGTGGATCCAGGGCGTCAGCGTGGCGGCGAGTTCGGGCCAGTCGGGCAGGCGGTTACCGAAGTGCTGCTGCAGCCGCTGCATCAGCCAGCAAAAGGCGCGTTCGCTGTCGGTCTGGCCGGCGGGCGTGAAGCTGCCGTCCAGGGCCGGATGGAAGTCCTTCAGGCAGCCGTTGTGGGCAAACACCCAGGTGCGGCCCGCCCATTCGCGGCGAAAGGGGTGGCAGTTCTCCACCGCCCGCACGCCCTGCGTGGCCTTGCGGATGTGCGCCAGGATGTTGCGTGCCTGCACCGGGTGCTGGCCCAGGTGGCGGGCCAGCGCCGACTCCGCCGCGGGCGTGTCTTCCACCGTCACCTCGCAGCGCTCACCCTCGTGAAAGGCCACACCCCAGCCGTCCACATGGTCGGCGGTGCGGCCCCCACGGGCGGCAAAGCCGCTCAGCGAGAACGTGGCGGCAGCGGGTTGGCGGCTGTTGAGGGCGAAAAGCTCACACATCGGACGGGGGCGGAAGCGGTCGGTTCGGTGACAACGCCGCAAGTCTGCCGGCGGTGCACGCAAATCCCAACAACGCTTTTGTCAGATGCATATGCCTGTGAAGCGCATCACGGCCTGCCGAGGTGGCTCGGCCGGCGTCAGGGCGCGGGTTTCAGGAAGGGCGCCAGCCAACGCATCTGCGGTTTGTCTTTGCCGTCGGGCGTGGGTTCCAGTGACAGGAAATAGTCGCCCCAGGTCGGGCCGCCGGCCCACCACAGCCAGCCGGTCCAGACGTCGGCATTGGCTTGCAGGTGCTGCAGTGCGCCGCGCACCGCCTGCTCGCACACCGGGTTGGCGCCGCCGCCCAGTTCGCCCAGCAGCGCGCGGCGCTTGTGCTCGCGCAGCCAGGCGGTGAAGCGCTTGAGCCGCTCGGCGCCGATTTCGGGGCTCACGCAGTCGGCGTGGCCGCCCGACCCGTCGTGGTCGAAGTACTGGTGCACCTCGTACACCATGTGGTCCAGCGGGTCGCGCACCCGGCCCATGACCTCGGCGTTGGGCGTGCCGTACCAGGTGCGCTCGAACCAGCTCCAGGCGCCGGTGTAGCCGTTGCCCGGCACGGTGATGAGCTGGGTGGCGCCCGTGGCGCGGATGGCGTCAATCGCTGCCTGCGCCGCGTCGGCCCAGGTTTCGGTGGGCATGTTGCGGGGCTCGTTCACCAGGCCGAACTGCACGTTGGGGTTGGCCTTGAACTGCAGCGCCAGGCGCCGCCAGAAGTCAGCGAACGCCTCGATGGGCACTTCGGGCCGGCCCACGTGCACGTCCTTGTAGGCCGCGTAGTTGTGTGGGTCCAGCAGCACGTGCAGGCCGCGGGCGGTGGTGCCGTCCACGAATGCGCGAAGCCGGGCCAGTTCCGTGGGCTCCAGCTCGCCCATCAGCACGGGCTGCAGGCGCTCCCAGCGGAAGGCGATGCGCATGAGGTTCATGCCCTGGGCCTGGTAGTACGCGGTGCTGGCGACGCTGGGGTAGACGAAGTCTTTGCCGTGCACGCCGGGGAAGGGCAGCTTCTCGCCCCACTCGGCGCTGGAGAGGCTGATGCCGCGCCAGGGCAGGGGTTCCGTGGCCGGTGTTGCGGGCGCGGCGGACACCGTGGGTGCGGTGGACAAAAGCATGGCGGCCAGGCAGGCGCCGGCAAACAGTCGGGCGGTCATGGGGTCTCCAGAGGTGCGACAGCGGTGCGGAGCGGTGATCTCAAGGGGGGCCGTACAGGGCCTGCACCAGGTCGTTGCGCCAAGCGTGGGCCACGGGGTCGTACAGGCCGAAGCCCGAGGCCAGTTCCCAGTACATCCAGGGCATTTGGCGGCTGGCCGTTTCGCGGCGCATCGCCTGCAGGTAACGCACCCGCGCGGCAGCGGGCGCCTTGCTGTAAGCGCCGAACTCGCCCACCACCACCGGGTAGCCCAGGGTTTGCGCGGCATTGGCAGCCAGGTCTAGCCCTTCGCGAATCTTGGCCAGCTGGGCCGTGTCGCAGCAGTCCACCCCGGTGGGCATGACGGGGCTGATCCACTCCGCCCCCTGGTGCGTGAAGGTGAAGGGCTCGTAGTGGTGCACCGTCAGCACCAGGTTGGCATCGGCGGGCAGTTGCAGCTTGGCCAGGGCGTACGGGCTGTTCCACTGCACCGGGCCGAGCATCACCACCCGCGTCGGGTTGCTGGCCCGCACCACGCGCAGCGCGCGGGAGGCCAGCGTGTTCCAGTCGGCCTCCAGCTTGTTGTGCGGCTCGTTGTACAGCTCGAACACCAGGCGCGGCCCGGCCGAGGCAAAGCGCTCGGCGATCTGGCGCCACATCGCCACAAAGCGCAGCTGCACCACGTCGGCAGCCACGGCGGCTTCGCCGGCCTCCAGGGCGTCGCCGTCGAGCTGGTGGTAGTGGTGCATGTTCAGCACCACCGTCACACCGCGCGCCAGCAACTGGTTCACGATGCCCTCCACACGGGTCAGGAAGGCGGGGTCCAGCGTGGCTGCCGCGTCGGTGCTGGCGTGGTTGCTCCAGCGCACCGGCAGGCGCACGGCCTGGCTCACCGCCGGGGCGGGGCCGAAGAGGCGAATGAACTCGTCCTCCACCTTCAAGCCCCAGGCGCCTTCGGTCGGCCCCTCCAGCATGTTGCCGAAGTTGATGCCGCCGGCCAGAGCCGCCGCAGCCGTGCGCGCCGCGGCCGAGGCACCGGGCGGTGTGCCTGCGGGCAGCGGCGGGTAGGCGGCCCACGGGTCTGGCGCCGGGGTGGGGGTCGGCGTGGGGGTCGGCGTGGGGGTGGGCGTGGGGGTGGAGGCGGTCGCACCGCCCCCGCTGCCACCGCCGCAAGCGCACACCAGCCACGCGGCCAGGGTGCAGGTGATGAGGCTTCGGCGCATGGCAGGGCTCCTCAGTCGTGAGCGGGCGGCGTCACGCCCAGCGCGGCCAGCACGTCCTGGCAGGCACCCAGGGTGTGATAGTCGGTCTTGCCGGCGGGGCTTTTTTCGTCGGTGAGCTTCTGGTTGGCCGGGCCCAGGATGCGGTACCAGGCGCCGTGCGTGTGGTCCACGAAGTGCTCCCAGGCGTAGTCCCACAGCCGGTCGTACCACTGCCAGTAGGTGTCGTCGCCGGTGCGCACCGCCAGCCACGCCGCGGCGGCCAGGCTTTCGGCCTGCACCCAGAAGTACTTGTCGCCGTCGCACACGCCGCCGCCTTCTTGCGGCGGGGCAAAGCCGTACACCAGGCCGCCGTGGGTGGCGTCCCAGCCCTCGCGCATGGCGGTGTCAAAGAAGTGCTGCGCCGTGGGCACCAGCCAGGCCGGCGCGGCCTCGCCCAGGCGGCGGTCCAGCATCAGCAGCAGCTTGGCCCACTCGGTGAGGTGGCCGGTTTGAAAGCCCCAGGGCCGGAAGATGTTGGTCTTGTCGTGGCGGTTGTAGTTCCAGTCGGGCGTCCAGTCGGGGTGGTAGTGCTCCCACACCAGGCCGCCGGCCTGTGCGGCCTGGCGCTGGGCAATGGACGTGGCCAGTTGCAGCACACGGGCCAGGTAGCGGGCCTTGCCGGTGGCGGCGTGCGCGGCCAGCAGGGCCTCGCAGGCGTGCATGTTGGCGTTCTGGCCCCGGTAGGGGCCCACGCGCCAGTCGGGCGTCGCCTCGTCGGCGTACAGGCCGTGCGCGGGCTCCCAAAAGCGCTGCTCCATCAGGTCGAACGTGGCCGCCACGCCTTCGCGGGCGCCTGCCACGCCGGCTTCGGCGGCGTGGGCGTGGGCCAGCAGCACAAAGGCCAGGCCGTAGCAGTGCAGCGTGCCGTCGGTGACGGTGGCGTGGCCGTCGTGCCAGTCCAGCACCCAGGCGTAGCCGCCGTTCGCTTGGCGGTGCGCGCCGTTCACAAAGGCCAGCGCGTGGGTCACATCGCCCACCGGCGCGCCAAACCAGCGCCAGGCCAGCGCGTGGTTGAACACGAAGCGCGTGCTGCTGACGAGGTGGCGGGTGCGGCGGTCGTACACCGTGCCGTCGTCCTTGAAGAACTGAAAGCAGCCGCCGCTGGGGTCGTTCACGCGCGGGGCGTAGAAGGCCAGCGTGTGGCGCATGTGGGCCAGCAGCGCGGCGGGCTGGCGCAGGTCAGGGCGGGGCATCACTTCAGCACCTCGGTTTGCAGGAATCGGGTCAGCTCGTCGGCCATGCGGGCGTGCACATCGATGCGCGGGTGCGCCCAGGCAAAGGCGTCGAAGCGGTAGCTCCACACGCGCAGGTCGCCCTCGGCGCGCAGCGTGGCCACGGCCTGCTGCACGGCTTGCGGCAAGGCGGGTTGCTCGCGCGGGGCCGACATGCCGCCCAGCAGCAGCACCAGGCGGGCCTGCGGGTAGCGCTGGCGCAGCTGCCGCACAAAGGCGAGGTAGCGCGGGGCGAAGTCCGCCGCCATCGCCTGGCCCTTGGAGGCCGGGAAGCCGTGGTCGTTCTGGCCCAGGTTCAGCAGCACCACATCGGGCGCTGGGGTTTCGACCGGGGCGAGGGCGGCGTCTGCACGGGGGGCGTCGCGGTTCCACACCTGGGGCATCAGCAGGTCGTGCCAGGTGGCGGTGATGCCGATGCCGCTGACGGCGATGCCCACGTAATCGGCCCCCAGCCGCTGCGCGGTGAGGGCGCCGTAGGCGCGGGTGCCGTCGTGGAAGTAGAGGTCGTCGTACTGGTCGTCGCCCACGTCGCCGTTGCAGGCGCCGGCGGTGATGGAGTCGCCAAAAAACGCCAGCCGCAGCGGCCGTGCCGGCGGCGGCGCCAGCAAGGCCCCGCCCGGGGCCAGGCTCAGGCTCAGCAGCGCGGTTTCGGCCATGGAGCCTTCGGTCCGCTTCACCAGCCGAAGCGTGTGTTCGCCCGCCGCCAGCGGCTCGCGCAGTTGCCAGTGAGAAGCCCCCTGGCCCGGCACCGCCAGCCACAGCGGCCGGCCGTCGATCTCCACCGTGAAGTGGCTGGTGCCCCAGTGCGTGGACGCAAAGCTCAAGCCCAGCGCAGTGCCGGTGAAGCGGGCGCGCAGCTCGGTGCCGCTCCAGGCCAGCAGCCGGCCGCCCGCGGTGCCCGGAGCCGGGCCCACGCGGCCCACCCAGCGCAGGTGGGCGTCGTTGGCCGGCACCTGCACCGCACCGGGCGGTGGCGCGTTGCGGCGCTCGAACGCGGTGGGGCGCAGCGCGGGCGGATACAGCCCCGCCGTCATCACCGCCAGCAGGCTGGCCGGGCGGCCGCTGCCGGCCCAGGTGTCGCGCTTCATGCGCACCTGCAGCAGATGGGCGGTGGGCTCCAGGCCGCGCGCCACCACGGTGTAGTGCCAGCCCAGGTAGCCGCGGCGCTCGGGCACCTGGCCTTGCAGCGTCACCCAGGGGCCGTCGTCCACGCGGGCTTCGAGGTTGCGAAAGTGCTCGCTCTCGGCATGGAACACCGCCACCTCGGCCCCGTGCACCAGCCATTGGGCTTCGGCGTCGTCGGCCGTGGCCGCCCAGCCGGGTTGTTGGCCGGGCCACTCGGGGTGCACCGGGCCGCCGCGCGCAAAGCCGTGGCCGAAGGGCGCGGGCCAGGTGTCGCCTGTGAGAAGACGGGTGAACTCGTGCGCGCGGCCGAAGCGGGGTTCGGGCATTGCGGTGCGTGCGGGCGGCGCGACTGCCGCGTCGCGCGGCGGGCGGTGGGCTTGCAAGGTTTCCAACAACGCCTGCGCAATGCGCTGGTGGCCCACGGCGTTGGGGTGCACGGGTTCGTCGTACAGCGCGGCCCAGCGGTCGTGGCCGGCGTCCACGCGGGCTTGCATCCAGCGGCCAAAGTCCAGTGCGGGCAGGGCGTAGTGCGCGGCCAGTTGCAGTTGCACGTCCACCGCGTCGCGCGGCTGGTTGCCTTGTTGCGTCAGGCCCAGCACCACCACGGCGGGCGGCTTGGAGGCTTGCAGCAGGCGGCGCAGCAGGGCCTCAAAACTGCTGCCGCGCACGGCGGGGTCCAGCCACGGGTCGTTCACGCCGAACTCCACCACCACCAGGTCGGGCGCGGCGTCCAGCACCTGGGTTTGCAGGCGGTGCACGGCGGCGGCGGAGTCAGTGCCACTCACGCCCGCGTTCACCAGCCGCACCTGCGGGCCCAGCGCCCGGGCCAACTGCGCGGCCCAGCCCTGCTCGCGCGGCGGCTGGGCGGCGTAGCCGGTGGTGATGGAGCCGCCCACGGTGGCCACCGTCACCGGCTGGCCGGCGTCCAGCCGCTGCCACAGCGCCTGCAGGCGGGTGTCGGGCGACGGGGTGGCGTTGGCGGCGGGGGCAGCGGGGGCCGCCACGGGCAGCAGCAGAGAGCAGGCCAGGGCGAGTCCTTGAAGGGCGTTCATGCGGGGCGGGGTGTTGCACCAACCTTTGGCGCAACGTTTACTAAACGAATCGCATTATGTTCAGCTGTTTCGCTGCGGAATAGGCCGTTGTGTGATGTAACCATCAGGAATATCCCCGAGTGTGGTGTGCGAATCGGAGAAACAGAATGCGCAACAAAACAATGTTTAGCTTTGCTGTTGAGCGAGGCGGGAGACAAAGCGGCGGGCCCTGACCGGGCTGCGGCGAGGCGTCTTTCACCGCGCAACCAGCGGGCGGTGCCACCACGAAGACGTGCCCTGTGAACCCTGAACGACTGATGGACCTGCATGACGGCTGGCAGCTGGCCGAGGCGCCCGACGGCGTGCCCGAGCCCGCCCTGGCCGACCTGCCTGCGGCGGCCTGGTGCCCGGCGGCCGTGCCCGGCACGGTGCATGGCGCGCTGCTGCAAGCGGGCCGCATGCCCGACCCCTTCTACGCCTGCAACGAGACCGAGGTGCAGTGGGTGGGCGCGCGCCGCTGGGTGTGGCGGCTGCGCTTTGAGGTGCAGGCCCCGTTGGCCCCGCGCGAGGAACTGCTGTTCGAGGGCCTGGACACCTTTGCCCGCGTTTGGCTGAACGGCCACTGTGTGCTGAGCACTGACAACATGTTCGTGCCCCACCGGGTGGACGTGCGGCCCCACCTGCGCGTGGGCACCAACGAGCTGCTGCTGTGCTTTGACCCGCCCCTGGCCCGCGCCCGCGAGGTGGAGGCCGTGCACGGCCGCCGCGCGCTGTGGAACGGCGACAGCGCCCGCCTGCACGCCCGCAAGGCGCAGTACCACTTCGGGTGGGACTGGGGCCCCGAGCTGCTGGTGAGTGGCCCGTGGCGCCCGGTGCGGCGCTGCAGCGGTGCGGCCCGCCTGGCCGAGGTGCAGGTGCGCAGCACGGTGGATGTGCCTGCGCTGCAAGCCCGCGTGGAAGTTGCCGTGGAGGTGGCCGTGCCGGTGCAAGCCCTGCCGGGCGATGCGACCGAACTGCGCTGTGCCGTGGAGCTGCTGAACCCCGCCGGCGAGCGCGTGGCCGGCGAGGTGCTGCCCGTGCCGCCCCACGCCGAGGGCCGCGTGCAATGCAGCTTGCCCGTGGCCCAGGCCCAGTTGTGGTGGCCGCTGGGGCAGGGCGCGCAGCCGCTGTACACGCTGGTGACGCGGCTGCTGGCCGGCGCCGAAGTGGTGGCCGAAGACCGCCGGCGCATCGGCCTGCGGCAGTTGCGCCTGGTGCAGGCGCCGGTGGCCGATGAGGCGGGCCTGAGCTTTCACTTCGAGGTGAACGGCCAGCCTGTGTTTGCCGGCGGCGCCAACTGGATTCCGGACGACAACCTGCTGGAACGGATCACCCCCGCCCGCTACCGCGAGCGCGTGGCCCAGGCCGCCGCCGCGAACATGAACATGCTGCGCATCTGGGGCGGCGGCATCTACGAGCACGAGGCCTTCTACGAGGCCTGCGACGAGCTCGGCATCCTGGTGTGGCAAGACTTCATGTTCGCCTGCGGCCTGTACCCCGCCAACCCGGCGTTCCAGGCCAGCGTGCGGGCCGAGGCCGAAAGCCAGGTCAAGCGCCTGCGGCACCACGCCTGCCTGGCGCTTTGGTGCGGCAACAACGAGGACTACATGCTCGCCGAGTCCCAAGGCCTGGCGGGCCCTGGCGTGCCGGCCGACCGCTTCGAGGCGCGGGCGCTGTACGAAGGCCTGCTGCCCGAGGTGTGCGCCGCGCTCGACCCCGACCGCCCCTACTGGCCGGGCAGCCCGTTCACGCCGGGCGAGGGCGCGCAGTCGTCCGACGCCACCGTGGGCGACCGCCACAGCTGGGAGGTGTGGCATCAGCAAATGCTGCCCTACCAGCGCTATGGCGACGTGCAGGCCCGCTTCGTCAGCGAGTTCGGCATGCAGTCGCACCCGAGCTTCGCGCTGCTGGAACAGGTGCTGCCCGAGGCCGAGCGCTTTCCGGAAAGCCGCACCGTGCAGTGGCACAACAAAGCCGGCTCGCCCACGGGGCCCGACGGCCACCGCCGCCTGGCCGTGTACCGGGCGGACAACCTGCGCGTGGGCCCCACGCTGGCCGAGCACGTGTACGCCTCGCAGTTCGTGCAGGCCGAGGCCATGCGCGTGGCCTACCAAGACTTCCGCCGCCGCTGGCAGCGCCCCGGCGCGCGGGCGGTGGGCGGCGCGCTGGTGTGGCAGCTCAACGACTGCTGGCCCGTCACCAGCTGGGCGCTCATCGACTCGGCCGGCACCGTCAAACCCGCCTGGCATGTGGTGCGCCGCGCGCTGGCCCCGCTGGCTGTGGCCGTGCGGCTGGAAGCTGGCGGTGTGCGCGTGGCGGTGATGAACGGCAGCCCCGAGGCCCGCACCGTGTGGCTGCGCTGCCGGGTGTTTGACTGGGCCGGCCGCCTGCTGGCCGAAGCCGCCCAACCTCTGGCTGTGGACGGCAGCACCAGTACCGAGCAGCCCTGGCCGCTGGCGGTGCCCGCTGATGCCGGGCCGGTGGTGGCCGAGCTGTGCGCGCTGGCGCATGAAGGCGGCCCCGAACTGGCGCGTGACTGCGCCTGGACCGAGCCCTTCCGCTTCCACCGCCTGGGCGCCGCGCCGCTGCGCATCACGGCGGAAGCCGGCGGGCTGCGCGTGGCGTGCGAGCAACCGGTCAAGGGCCTGTGGCTGCAAGGCCCGGGGCTGGAGCTGGCCGACAACTTCATCGACCTCGTGCCCGGCGCGCCGCGCTGGATCGAGTCTCGGATAGCGCTACCTGCCAGCGTGGACGCCGTGGCCGTGGACCGGCCGCTGACCCGCTTCAGCCTCGCGACGCGTCAGGGGTGAGGCAGCCATGCGGATTCACCCTATCCCTGATACCCCTGATGTTTGTGACGTTGACGACTGGTAGCGTTACCACATTCCCGCGGCCGTGAGGCGGCGCGGATCGACACGAGCCCCTTGAGGGCCGCATGTTTCCCACCAAAGAGGAGCAATACGGATGAGACATTTCAAACGGACAACGCTGTCGCTGGCGGCAGTTCAGGCCTTGGTCTGGACGGCATCGCCGGTGCTGGCGCAGAACACGGCGGCCCCGGCCGCGGCCACCACGCCGGCGGCCAAAGACGCCAAAGACAAACCCGCCCAAACGCTGGAAGCGGTGGTGGTGTCGGGCCGGCGCGCGGCGCTCGCCACGGCGCAGAAGATCAAGCAAGACTCCGACGAAATCGTCGACTCGGTTGTGGCCGAGGAAATCGGCAAGCTGCCGGATCGCTCCGTCACCGAGGTGCTGCAGCGCGTGGTGGGCGTGGCCATGGACCGCGTGTCTGCCTCCAACGACCCGGTGCACTTCTCGGCCGAAGGCTCGGGCGTCATCATCCGCGGCCTCACCTACGTGAGCTCCACGCTGAACGGCCGCGAGACCTTCAGCGCCAACCAGGGCCGCACCCTGGGCTTTGAAGATGTGCCGCCCGAGCTGATGGCCGGTGTGGACGTCTACAAGAACCCCTCGGCCGAGCAGATCGAAGGCGCCATTGGCGGCCTGGTGAACCTGCGCACCGCGCTGCCGTTCGACTTCAACGGCTTCAAGGCCTCGCTGTCGGGCAACTACACGCACAACTCGCTCAACGGCAAGAACAAGCCCAGCATCTCGGGCCTCATCACCAACAGCTGGAACACCGACATCGGCAAGGTGGGCCTGCTGCTGGATGTGGCGCACTCGCTCAGCTCCGCCCGCACCGACGGCCTGGTGGTGGACCCGTACTACATCGCCAACGCCACCTCCAAGCAGTGGAACCCGCGCGACATGGGCTGGCGCCAGCAAAGCTACGACCGCACGCGGGACGGCCTCTACGCCGCCGCGCAGTGGAAGAAGGACGACCTGGAAAGCTCGCTCAGCTTCTTCCGCTCCAAGTACAAGTTCGACTGGAACGAGTTCAACGTCATCGCGCAAACCAACCCGTTTGACGTCAACGTGCTGTCCGGCACGTACGACAACGCCGGCGTGCTGCAAAAGGGCGTGCTCACCGGCAAGAAGAACGCCGACGGCACCTACCAGGGCATCGAGGTCGAGAACCAGACCCGCTTCTCCAAGCGCGCGTCCAAAACCGACGAACTCGCCTGGAAGCTGGCCGGCAAGGTGAACGACCAGCTCACGCTGACGTCCGACTTCCAGTACATCCGCTCCAAGACCAACAACTTCGACTCCACCGTGGGCGCCGCCGTGCAGCTGCCCAAGGAAACCATCGACCTCACGGGCAGCATGCCCCGCCTGGTGTTCGACGCCAGCGACCTGGCCACGCTGAACGACCCGTCCAAGTACTACTGGTCCATGATGATGGACCACCTGGACAAGGGCAAAGGCACGCAGAAGTCGTGGAAGGGCGATGCCCGCTACGTATTCAAGGACCACCCCATCCTGAACGACCTGCGCGTGGGCGTGCGCATCGCCCAGCGCGATGCCGAAACCATCAACAGCAACCCGAGCTACAACTGGGCCTCGGTCACGCACGCGTGGCAGCTGGGCTGGAACATCAACGACTTGGCCTGGGTGAACAAGACCGACATCCCGGTCTTCAAGAACAACTACAACGGCTTCTTCGGCGGCCAGTACCAAATGCCGGGGCTGTACTTCCCCGCGCCGTCCGTCGCGTTCGACTGGCCCAACAGCTACAAGAAGCTGCACCAGCTGTACCTGGACCAATGCAAGGCCTTCAAGCCCGACTGGATGGGCGCCGGCCAAACCGGCTGCGACCAGTGGCACAGCATCCAGGGCGGCCTGGAGTGGAACCCCACCTCGTTCGGCACCGACCCGCAAGGCCGCAACACCCAGAAGGAAAACACCACCGCCGCCTACAGCCAGCTGCGCTTCTCGTTCGACGAAGTGGGCGCGCCGATTGACGGCAACGTGGGCGTGCGCGTGGTGCGCACCAAGAACGAGGCCGACGGCTACACCACGCTGCAAGTGGCCACCGTGCCCAACGGCGCCACCGGCCTGCCTGTGGCCCCGCTCACGCCGTTTGCCAAGTCGCAGGTGTTCAACAACAGCTTCACCGACGTGTTGCCCAGCTTGAACCTGCGCTACAAGGCCGCGCCGGACCTGCAGTTCCGCTTCGCCGCGGCCAAGGCCATTGCCCGCCCGCAGTTCGGCCAGATGCAGGCCTACCTGCCCATGACGCAAAGCATCGAGCTCGACCAAAAGGTCGTGCCGCCCAACGTCAAGAAGGTCAGCTACACCGGCTCGGCCTCGGGCAACCCGATGCTCACGCCGATCAAGTCCACCCAGGAAGACCTGACCGCCGAGTGGTACTTCGCGAAGAACGGCTCCATCACCGTGGCCGCCTTCAACAAGAGCCTCAAAGACATCATCGTCAACCAGGCCTACGACTACAAAATCAAAGACAACAACGGCCAGGACGTGACCTTTGTGCTGAACGGCCCGGTCAACGGCGCCAAGGGCCACGCCCGCGGCCTGGAGTTCGCGTACCAGCAGTACTTCGACGGTCTGCCCGAGATGCTGCAAGGCCTGGGCCTGCAGGCGAACTACACCTTCGTCGACAGCAAGATGAAGCGCTACAACTCGGTCTACTCGGCCTATTGCAGCGCGGGTGCGGGGCAGGACAATCTGAACCTCTACATCAACGGTTGCGACACCGACGGCCGCGCCTTTGGCGACGTGCCGCTGGCCAACCTGTCGAAGAACACCTTCAACATCTCGCTGCTGTTCGACCGCGGGCCCATCTCGGCACGCCTGGCCTACAGCTGGCGCGGCAAGTACCTGTACGGCGTGGCGCTGAACTCGGACAACACCGGTCCGAACCAGACCAACGTGCTGGACACCAACCCCGCCAGCGCCACCTACAACCAGCACGACGTCGGCATCCCCCTGGGCCTGCCGCTGTGGGCCGACAGCTACGGCCAGCTGGACGCCGGCTTCCACTACAAGTTCGACAGTGGCGTGTCGGTGGGCCTGGAGGCGCAGAACATCACCAACAAGACCTACAAGCAGTTCATGCAGCAGCACATCGGCATGCTGGGGCACAACTACTTCACCTCCGGCCGCCGCTACACGGTGACCATGCAGTACAGCTTCTGACCGCAAGCCCGCGCAGCCCCGCCCTCGGGTGGCGGCTGCGCACGGCGAGCTTGAAGCTTGAAGCCCTGGGGCGCGTGGCGCCGCAGGGCTTTTTTGCATTTGCCTGCAGCCCCGGACTTGCGCTCTTGGTTGGGCGCTGCAGGGCGCTGGATGGTTCTGGATGGCGACGCATGGCGCTGCCAGCCCGGCCGATGGCACGCCTGTGCGTGCCTGGCAAACGGCCTGATCAGCCGACTGACAACGGCACGCGAACCCTGCGTTAGGCTTCGCCCACACCCACGCGCCAACCCGGTTCTGCAAGGCTCACCCACCCGCACGCTCTCCCGCATTTCATGTCCTCACCCACCCCACCGCTCATCCTGCTCAGTGGCTCGCTGGGCAGCGGCAAAACTACTGTGGCCCGCTTGCTGGCCGAGCAACTGCCCGACGGCGTGCACCTGGAAAGTGACCTCGTCTACACCTTCTTCCGCCACCCCGTGCCGCCGCACCTGCCGCAGGCCCAGCGGCAGAACGAAGCCGCCATTGCCGCCGCCTGCCAAGCCGCACTCGCGCTGCTGCGCCGCGGCTACCCCGTGGTGCTGGAAGGCGTGCTGGGCCCCTGGGTGCTGCCCTTGGTGCAGGCTGAGTTGGCCGGCTGGGCGGGCCCGGTGCACTACGTCATCTTGCGCACGACCCACGACGAAGCCCTGCGCCGCGTTCGCGCCCGCAGCGGCCCTGGCCTGGACGCCGTGGTGGCCGCCATGCACCCCCAGTTCGAGGCCCTGGGGTCGTGGGAGCGGCATGTGGTGGACACCACGGCGCTGACGGCGGAGGCGGTGGTGGGGCGGGTGCTGGGCGGGATATTGGGTAGAGATTGGGTGTGGCGTCTACGCGATGCGCTACCTGCGGCAGTTGAAGGCGTGCCGTGAGACTTGAAAGACCCCTTGGTACCGGCTGCGGTCGTTCGCCTTGCTCAATCCGGTGCCCCATAGCCGCAGTTCAACGCCCGGCGCATGGGGCCTTCAGTGCCTCGCGCTAAGTCGTAGGACACCGATCCGCTGGGCACATTCGTCGTCCGCACGAGGTGCAGCAGAGACGACCTTAAATAACCCGAGAACTTATTGGATCCCGGGGATTTGAGTTGGAGCGACCGTCAAAGCGAGCTCTAGTTCCGCCCATATGCCGGCATAAATTGGTGGCACGCGTCGCACTTCCGCTTTCTCCCTCACAAGAATCCCGAAATCAATGCCAAACGGGCCGAGTCCTGCAGCCGATGGCATTGGATTTGAGTTGAACTCAATGCTTGCGACGATCGACTTCTCAAAGTCCCCGTTAGGTTTTGAAATGTGCACGGGATCGCCAATGGATACTTTCGCAGCAAGGCTGTCCAGAGAGCCAATGGATCGAATTTCTCCAGCCCCTTTGTATGTCTTGGTTATCGTCCCTACGAGCTCCCCGTATGTGGAAAGTAATAGATTTTTCAAACTGCATGCGACTTGACCAACCAGCCAGTGGTCGTATAAATGGACCACCCGGACGATTGATGTGAGCGTGCCGCGATCCAAAGTCTGAAAATCCGAGCCGTGTGCGATTTCATTTCTGAGGTCGGCCAATCCATCGAGCACAGTAAACGACGTTGGATAGTAACCTGCAAGCTCATTGGCTACAACTTTCTTGAGGTGCTCCGGTTCCTCATTCGACAAGTCAATAGCAAGCCGCGAGAAGGTTTCCCTTACGGTGTGGGAGCGAAAATTTGCACTTGAGGTTGCAAATACATCGTAGTTCAAAACACTCCCCCCTTCGAGGCAAGAATGCAGATTAGCGATCAGGACCTGTAGGTCCGCCTTGTCACCGGTGCGCCCTTCAGAGATTGCCTGCGCACGTTCAATGGAGAACTTCTCGTGTGCTGTGCGCATCCGCTCGGGAAGTTTTTTGTACGCACCATGAATCTTCGATATTACGACTGCAACTTCAGCGCAAAAATCGCGAATAAATCGCTCATGGGCACCGTAGACGCCAACGATTGCGAAGGCATAAACGTGCTTCCTCCATGCGGTCGATGCCAGGTATTGCACTACCGGATTACCAGCCGGATTTATGGCGGGCAAGGCTGCCTTTTGACTCTCAAGCGACGAGGCAAACTCCAGAAATCGATAAATGTCACAGACGCTAGCCTCTAGGCTCTTAAAGGCGGCCCTCACTATTTACGCCTCCTGAGTGAATTCTTTGAGGAAATTCAAAAAGGCTTCATCGCGGCGCCGAATGTCGACCGGGTTTGTTTTTCTTCCGTCAAAGTCCTCATAATGCGCTATGTAGAAGCCTTGGAGCTTATCTTTTACTTCGGATTTTCTCGCAAGAATCTTATCGCGATGCTCAAGAAATCGGCTGAACCCATACATAATTGGATCGTAGGCAATGTACGTGGCTCGTTGAATCAAGGCGTCCACGCCTCGCCTTGAGCGCCAAAGCCAAAATGCCGATTCACCCAATACCGAATAAGCAAAATCCGCCGTATTCTTGAATGTCTCTTCTAGTGCGCTTAGCGTGCTTGGCGGCATTGCGTTAGCCGCCTTCAAGTATTGGTCTAGATACTCGTCAAGCCGCGTCCCGCCTCGCCAGAATTTCTGGCGCTGGCGGTGAGCGAAAAATCGCAATACCAATTCCGCATCTTCCATCGTCTTGTAGGCCTCATTGTCCAAGAGGTCCTGGGGAGGATTCCAATTCGGTGCCTTTGAAATTTCACCTTCCTCTGGCTCCGGGATTCCCCACATTCGACATAGCGCAGGGTGGCGAGAGAGCTTAATGCAGAGTGAATTCATTGCCCCAGGGAATAGTGCGTTCCGCTTTTCCTGGGGTGAAAGATCTTCGCCGCCGGTATTAATTCGCTCGAAAACTAACTGCTTAAGTCTGTCCGCCTGATCGGCGGATTTTGCGGTTTCGTGGAGCAGTACTATTGCAGACAAGAAGCGACGGTCTATTCCCCTTCGAACCTGTTCTGGTAGATCCGCATACTTGCGATCATTCAGTTCCGGCCAAAGCTTTAAACCCTGTAGTTGAAATTCATTTCCATAGAATTGGCTGATTGCTGTGAGGCGCTGTCTGCCGTCCATGACCTCATACCGACTAAATTCTTGTTCATACAGGAATACAGGCGGAATTGGGACATTAAGAATCAGCGATTCAATGAGCCGTGACTGCTTTTCTCGACTCCACCTCGGCCTCCGTTGGAAGTCGGGTTGCAGGTTGTAATCCGCTGACTGCACTACGTCCGGGATTTGTTTGAGCGGGTAGCGCGCTTGCTCAAGGACGATCCGGACCTCGCCGCTTACGTAGCGCTCGTCTATCTCAGCATCAGACGTTGGCGCAGCGGCCAAGGCTTCTTCATGCGGAGGCTTAAGCTGTTCACCATCAATCAGGATGGGGTCGTGCATTGGGTCGCCCATTTGGTGTCGTCCGATTTAAAAGAGTTAGCTGTATTTGACCAGTCGCCAGAGACTACTTCGAACTGCCTTGGCCCGGTGCCGTAACGGGGCCCAGAATTGCCATTCCCATCATCAAGGAGGGGGGGGGCAGCCAGCCCTTTGCAACTTCCTTGAGTCCCGATCGGCTGCCCTCAAAGCAGGCTGTGGCGGCAATCCGCTCCCAGCCTATTGCCGCCATTCAGTCGCCGGTCCTGAACTTCTCGGTAGCCGAGGTCCGCAGCCACCAAGCCGCGCGCTAGACACTGCGGAAGGCTTTTCAGCCTCTCACCCCGCTAGTCCGCAATACCGCCTCACAAACTCCTCATGCGGCGGCATCACGCTCACGCATTGGGCGATGGTGTCGGAGATGCCCTTGAGGTAGTTGGCCGTGTCGTCGGCGCTTTGCAGTTCGGTCAGGGCCAGGCCGTGGCGGGGGTGCAGGTTTTGGCCTTCCATCACTTCCAGCCAGCTGGGTTCGCGGAAGAGGTCGCCCTCTTCGTACACGAGGCGGCCGCTGGCGGCGTAGAGGTCGATGCGGCGGCGCAGGTCGGGCGGAATGCTCATGGCCGCGCAGGCTTGCCAGAAGGGGCTGTCGCTGCGCTGGTTGAGGTGGTAGTGCAGCACGATGAAATCGCGCACCGACTCGTACCGGGCGCGGCTTTGGCGGTTGTATTCGGCCACCTCGTGCGGCTCAAAGCCCTGGTGCGGGAAGTACTCGATGAGCTTGGCCACGCCCATTTGAATGAGGTGCAGCGCGGTGGACTCCAGCGGCTCGATGAACCCCGCCGCCAGGCCAATGGCCACCACGTTGCCCTTCCACGCGGCGCGGCGCATGCCGGTGCGGAACTTGATGAGGCGCGGGTCGGCCAGGGCCGGGCCGTCCAGGTGTTGCAGCAGGGTGGCGGCGGCTTCGTCGTCGCTCATGTGCTGGCTGCAGTACACGTGGCCGTTGCCCACGCGGTGCTGCAGCGGAATGCGCCACTGCCAGCCGGCGCGGTGCGCGGTGGAGCGGGTGTAGGGCAGCAGCGGGCCGTGCGGGGCGCTGGGCACGGCCACGGCGCGGTCGCAGGGCAGCCAGTGGCTCCAGTCTTCATGGCCGGTGTGCAGGGCTTGCTCAATCAACAGAGCCTGGAAGCCCGAGCAGTCCAGAAACAGGTCGCCCTCAATCACCTCGCCGCTGGCCAGTTGCACGCCGCGCACATGGCCTTGTACGTGGGCATGCTGCGCGCCGGGCTCGGTGTGTTGCAGCACCTGCACCACCTTGCCCTCGGTGCGGCGCACGCCGCGGCTTTCGCTCACGCGGCGCAGGTACTGGGCGTAGCGGGCGGCGTCAAAGTGGTAGGCGTAGCCGATGTTGCCCAGCGGCGAGTTCTTCATCTCCGGCCGCGGCAGCATGAAGCGGTTGGCCTGCGCGGCCGCGTTGGACAGCGCGTACGCATCCAGCGGCAGCGCGCGGCCCAGGGCGCGCATGCGGTGCCAGTAGTGCCAGAACTCCACGGGCCACAGGGTCTCGCGCCCAATGCCGCCAAAGCCGTGGAAGTAGCGGTCGCCCACGCGGCCCCAGTTCACGAACTCGATGCCGAGCTTGAAGGTGCCTTGCGTGGCTTTCAGGAACTCGGCTTCGTCCAGCTTGGCCAGGCCGTTGAACACGCGAATGGGCGGAATCGTGGCCTCGCCCACGCCCACGATGCCGATCTCGTCCGACTCCACCAGCCGAATTTCGTACGGCGGCTTCAGCACGGCGCTCAGTGCGGCGGCCGACATCCAGCCCGCCGCCCCGCCGCCCACGATCACCACCTTGCGCAGGGGGGCTCCGGGTTGGGTCATGGGGTGTCTCCTCGTGGTGGGCGGGCGCGGCGCGTGCCGGCCAGCCTCGTGTTCAAAAAGTCTTCGTGCCGGGGCATGTGCGCTGCCAGCTGGGCAATGGCGGCGTGCCGCTGGGCCAGCTGCGCTTGGGCGAACGCTACCGGCACCTCTTTCAGCCAGGGGCTGGTGCGCTGCGGCCAGTGGCCCATGCCGGTGTGAATGGCCAGCCAGCTGGTTTCGTCAAAGCCCTCGTCGTCGTAGTTGTGCAGCACGCCGGTTTCGCGCCAGGCGTGCAGCTTGTAGGCCAGCGTGTCGGGCAGGGCTTGCTGCGTCATGTGCTGCCAGAAGGCGCTGTCGCGCCGCTCGCTCAGGCAGTAATGCAGCAAGATGAAATCGCGAATGCGGGCGTACTGCCGCGTTTGCTGGGCGTTGAACTCGGCCGCCAGTTCGGGCTGCGGGGCGGGGCTTTGCGTCAGCAGCTGAATGACCCGGCCGATGGCGTTGTGCACCAGAAAAATGGCGGTGGACTCCAGCGGCTCCAAGAACCCGCCGGCCAGGCCGATGGCAATCACGTTGTGGTGCCAAAAGCGCTCGCGGTGGCCGGCCTGAAAGCGCAGCAGCCGGGCGCCGTCCAGCGGCGGGGCGTCCAGCTGGGCCAGCAACTGCTCGCGGGCGCGTTCTTCGGAGATGTGCCGGCTGCTGAACACATGGCCAAAGCCGGTGCGCTCTTGCAGCGGAATGCGCCAGCTCCAGCCCGCCTCCAGCGCGGTCACGCGGGTGTAGGGGGCCAGCGCGTCGCCCGCTCGCGCGGCGGGCACGGCCCAGGCGCGGTCCAGCGGCAGCCAGGGGCTGTAGTCCACAAAGCCCTGGCCCAGGGTCTGGCCCATCAGCACCGAGGCAAAGCCCGAGCAGTCGATGAACAAATCGCCCGCCACCTCGCGCCCGTCGGCCAGTTGCAGGGCGCGCACGCGGCCGTCGGCATGGCGGGCCACGGCCACCACCTGGCCTTCGGTGCGGCGGGCGCCGCGCTGCTGGGCCAGCTGGCACAGGAAGGCGCCGTAGCGCGTGGCGTCAAAGTGGTAGGCGTAGGTGTAGCGCGCACCCAGGCCGTCGCCCGCGCTGGGCGTCTGAAAGCGGCCGTGCTGCGCCATCACCGTGGGCAGGCAGAACTCGCCCAGGCCGCCGTCGCACTGGGCGCCCAGGCGCTGGAACTGGCCCCACAGGGCCATGGGGCCGGTCAGCGGCCCGAAGTCGCCAAAGGTGTGGAAGTAGTGCGTGCCGGGGCGGCGCCAGTCGCGGAACTGGATGCCCAGCTTGTAGGTGCCGCCGGTGGCGGCCAGGAACTCGGCCTCGTCAATGCCCAGCAGCTGGTTGAACTGCCGGATGGACGGAAACGTGGCCTCGCCCACGCCGATGGTGCCAATGGCTTCGGACTCCACCACCTCCACCGCCGTGCCCGGCAGCGCGGTGGCCAGGCCCGCGGCCGACATCCAACCCGCGGCGCCGCCGCCCAGGATGACGATGCGAGCGGGCAGGGCGTGGGCGGGCGTCATGGCGCGGGGTGGGGCAGGGTGACGTTGGGCTGAGGGGCGCGGCGCCGTGAGCTTAGGCGGCGCCCCGGGGCGGCCGAATCGGCGCTATCCCGGGGCGCGTGGCGGGCACGGCCCGCGTGGCTGCGGCGGGCGCCTCAGGCCCCGCCGGCGGCCCGTTCGCGCAGGAAGTCGGCGTAGGCCAGCGCGCTGCGCTTGAGGGTGCGCTGCTGGGTTTCAAAGTCCACATGCACCAGGCCAAAGCGGCGCTCGTAGCCAAAGGCCCACTCGAAGTTGTCCATCAGGCTCCAGATGAAGTAGCCGCGCACGTCCACGCCGTTCTCCATGGCGCGCGAGCAGGCCGCAAAGTGGCGCTTGATGTAGGACTGGCGCTGCGTGTCGTCCAGCCCGCCGGTGGCGTCCACCGCGTCTTGGCTGGACATGCCGTTTTCCGTCACGTACAGCGGCGGCAGGTTGGGGTAGTCGCGCTTGAAGGCCTCGAACAGGTCTTGCATGCCTTGGGGGTACACCTCCCAGTCCATGGTGGTGCGCTCCACGTCGGGGTGGCGCACCCAGTCGATGGTGTCCGGCCCCTTGGAGCGCAGCACGGCGCGGCTGTAGAAGTTGATGCCCAGGTAGTCGATGGGGCGGCGGATGACGTCCATGTCGCCCGTCAGCACCAGGGGCTCGGCGCCCTTCCAGTAACGCCACAGGTCGGCGGGGTACTCGCCCTTGAGCAGCGGGTCCAGCGCCCAGCGGTTTTGGTAGGTTTCGAACAGGTGGGCGGCGTCGCGGTCGGCGGCGCTGTCGCTGTCGGGGTAGCCGGGCGCGCAGTTCAGCACGATGCCGTGCTGCGCCTGCGGCGCGTTGGCACGCAGGGCCGGCAGCGCCAGGCCGTGGCCCAGCAGCAGGTGGTGCATGGCCTGCGCGGCCCAGCGGGGTTGGGCCAGGCCCGGGGCGTGGTGGCCGTCGCCATAGCCCAGGTAGGCCGAGCACCAGGGCTCGTTGTGCGTGGTCCAGGCGGCCACGTCGCCGTGGCCGGCCAGCTGGCGGCTCATCAGGTCGGCGTAGTCGGCAAAGCGGTAGGCGGTGTCGCGGTTGAGCCAGCCGCCGCGGTCTTCCAGGTGCTGGGGCAGGTCCCAGTGGTAGAGGGTGACGAAGGCGCGAATGCCGCGCGCGGCCAGGCCGTCCAGCAGGCGCTTGTAGAAGTCGATGCCGCGCGGGTTGGGCGTGCCGTCCAGGTGCATCACGCGCGGCCACGCGATGGAGAAGCGGTAGGCGTCCACGCCCAGGCGTTTCAGCACGTCCAGGTCTTGCTCCAGGCGGTGGTAGTGGTCACAGGCCACGGCGCCGTTCTCGCCGCGCAGCACCTTGCCGGGGGTGGCGCAGAAGCGGTCCCAGATGGACTCGAGCCGGCCGTCGTCGTGCGCGGCGCCTTCGATCTGGTACGACGAGGTGCCGCAGCCGAACACGAAGTCGCGGTGCCGCATGGGCGAGCCGACGGGGGGCGAAACGAGGTCGGCCAGCGAGGTGGGGGGCGGGGTCAGGTCCATGGGCGGCAGTCGGGAGGGAGTGGCGAGCGGAAGGGCGGCTGAAGTTCAGCGCGGGGCGAGATCGGCGGAAAGTTCGGTGGGCAGGGCATGCAACGCGGTGCGCCACGGTTGCAGGGCCAGCGGGTCGGCCGGCAGCGGGCCGCGCACGCCGCAAATGAAGGCGGCGTAGCGGTTGGCCAGGGCCAGCGTGGCGTGCAGGTCGCGCCGCAGGGCCAGGCCGGCCAGCAGCAGGGCGGTGAAGGCGTCGCCCGCGCCCACGGTGTCTTGCAGCGCGGGTTGGCGCACGCCGGGGCCTTGGGCCAGCACGCGGCCCTCGGGGGCGTGCAGGCGCCAGCCCTCGGCGCCGCGCGTCAGCACCACGCGGTCGAGCTGAAAGCGGGTCATCAGTGCGCTCACCTGCCGGGCTTCGTCCGGCGCGTCGGGCGCCAGCCAGGCGGCGAGTTGGGCCAGTTCGTCGTCGTTGAGCTTCACCCAGTCGGCCAGCGCCAGCGACGCTTCGGCCAGCTCGCGCGTGTCAGTGCCGGGGCGCAGGTTCAGGTCCAGCAGGCGGCGGCCGGCAAAGCCTTGCACCAGCGCCCGCACCGTGGCGCGCGAGGTGGCGTGGCGCTGGGCCAGGGTGCCGAAGTACAGCCAGCCGGCGGGCTGCTGCGCCAGCAGGGCCTGGGCGGGCGCGGTTTGAATGAAGTCCCACGCGGCGGGGGCCTGAATCTCGAACGCATGGCCGCCGCCCGCGTGTTCCACCACGCGCACGCGGCCGGTGGGTTGGGTGGGGTCCAGCTGCAGGCCGACCTCGCTCAGGCCGTAGCGGCGGGCGCTGTCGCGCAGCAGCTGGCCGGGGGCGTCACCCGCCGCGATGCGGCTGACAAACGCCACCGGCGCACCCAGGCCGGCCAGCGAGCGCGCCACGTTGAAGGGCGCACCGCCCGGCACGGGGCCGTCTTGGAATTCATCGACGAGGGCTTCGCCGATCACGGCAACGCAGGGCACTGGCATGCGAAATATTCTAGGCAACACAAAATGTTTAGTGAACAATTTGCACCCTAGGTTTTGCCCCGAGGCGGCTGCGATGGCGGTTGCCTCTGGGGCAACCCCAGGGCCGGTGACACAATCGCGGCCGTTTTGGGGTGCTAAACACAGCAGCGGAAGCGAGGGGCCATGGCCGACAAGGGTGTGACGATTCGGGAGTTGGCCGAGGCCGCGGGCGTGTCCATTGGCACGGTGTCACGCGCCCTCAAAGGCCAGCCCGGCCTGTCGGAGGCCACCCGCGCCCAGGTGCTGAGCGTGGCGCAGCAGATGGGCTACGACACCGCCAAGCTGCGCACCGGCAAGCCCCGCCGGCTGCTGTTCATCTACAGCCGCAGCATTGGCTCGCTGGCGGCCAACCCGTTTTATTCCTACGTGCTGCACGGCGCCGAAACCGCCTGCCGTGACCCGGGCGTGCCGCTGAGCATCATGTCGGTGCTGGGCGGAGAAGACATTGCCGGGCAGATCCGCCGGCACGAGGCCGACGCGCTGCTGGTGGCCGGCTACATCGACCCCGAGGCCATGGAGGCGGTGCGCCAGTGCGAGCTGCCCCTGGTGCTGGTGGACCACTTCTACCCCGGCGTGCGCTGTGTGAACGACGACAACCTGCGCGGCGGCTGGCTGGCCACGCAGCACCTGCTGGACGGGCAGGCGCAGCGCATTGCGGCCATCTTTGGCCCGCTGGCGCACTACTCCACGTCGCTGCGGGCCAAGGGCTTCCGCCGCGCGCTGTACGAGGCGGGCCGGCTGTTCGACCCCGACTACGAAGTCATCCTCGACCCCTCGCTGGAATACCGCGACGCCGGGCGCGACGCCATGCGCCGCTTGCTCGAGTTGCCCGAGCGGCCCGATGCGGTGTTTGCCTACAACGACTCCACCGCCATGACCGCCATCGAGTACTGCCGCGAGCAGGGCTTGCGCGTGCCGGAGGACGTGCGCTTCGTGGGCTATGACGACATCGAGGCCGCTGCCCACTGCAAGCCGCCGCTCACCACCGTGAAGATGGACAAGGAAGCCCTGGGCTACGTGGCAGCACGCGCCTTGATTGAGGGCGATGTGGCGCCGAACGACGCCTCGCTGCCGGTGGAGCTGGTGGTGCGTGAGAGCTCGGTGCTGCCGCAGGTGCCGGCCGTGGCGGCCGCGCCCGAGCGCAAGGCGCGCAAGACGGCGGCCTGACTGGCCCCAGCCTCGGCGCCGGCCCCGGTGCCGTCCGGTGGCCTAGGTGTTTCACCGCCTAGTCGCGCCTGCAAACAAGCAACAAAAATCAAGCTGTTTACTAAAAGTGCTGCCTGAAGGCGGCCGAGGAGACAGCCGTGCTTGCCGATTCCCCTTCCGCGGTGGTGCCAGCCCGCGGGGCCGCTTCAGGCCATTCATCCCCTTCACCGGCCGCTGCCGCTGCCGCGCCGCCCACGGGCAGCGTGCCGCTGTCGCAGCAGGTGGGCTTCGGGCTGGGCTCGTTTCTGGACATGTGGGGCCACTGGCTCTACCAGTCGCTGGCCTTCCATGTGTTCAACGTGGGCCTGGGCGTGGCGCCGGGGCTGATCTCCACCGCGCTGGGCCTGAAGATCTTTGTGGATGCGGTGTCGGACGCGCTGTTCGGCTGGCTGTCGGACAACACCCGCACCCGCTGGGGGCGGCGCCGGCCGTACATCCTGGTGGGTGGCGTGCTCTCGGGCATCGGGCTGCCGCTGATGTTTGCGGTGGGCCGGGGCTGGAGCGACAGCGAGTACTTCGTGTTCATGCTCGTCTCCACCTGCCTGTACGTGCCGGTGATGAGCTGCTTCAACATGCCCTGGAACAGCCTGGGCGCGGAGATGACGCCGGACTATCACGAGCGCACGCGGGTGATGTCGGTCAAGAACGCGATCCAGAAAATTCCGGAGCTGGCGATGTTCGTGGCCGCGCAGTTCACGACGCTGGCCATCTTCAACAGCGCCGACGGCAAGCCCGACATCCTGCTGGGCGCACAGGTGTACACGAGCATCCTGGGCGCCATCATGGTGCTGGTGTCGGTGGCCATCTTTGCGCTGACGCGCGAGCGCTACTACGAAGCCGTGGTGGCCCGCAGCACGCAGCGCGTGCCCTTCAAAGACACGCTGTACCGCACGCTCAAGAACCGGCCCTTCCGCCAGATGCTGGGCACCATGCTCGCCTACAACATGGCCACGGCCATGGTGGGCCTGCTGGGCTACTACGCCACCGTGTACTACGTGTGCGGCGGCAATGTGGTGGAAGCCACGAAGTGGAACTCGCTGATGGGCGTGGCCGGCCTGGTGTGCGGGCTGCTGGGCATCAGCTTTGCCGGCGCGGTGGCGCGCCGCTACGGCAAGCGCAACACGTTGATGACGGTGCTGGTGCTGGGCATCTTCGCGTTCATTGGCGACTGGTTCTTCTACAACCCGCAACTGCCCTGGCTGCAGCTGTTTGCCAGCGGCGGCGTGGCCTTCATCGGCGCGGGGTTCTGGACGATCTACGGCTCGGCCATGGCCGACGTGATCGACCACGACGAACTCGACAGCGGCCAGCGCCGCGAGGGCTCGTTCGCGGCCTGCGGGTCGTGGATTTCCAAGGTGGGCCTGGCCCTGGGCAACAGCGCCTCGGGTTGGGTGCTGATGTTCACGGGCTTTGACGCCAAGCTGCCGGCGCAAAGCGAGGAGGCGATCTTTCTGATTCGCGTGTTCCTGTCCGGCATTCCCATCGTGGGCCTGGCGGTGGCGTTGTTCGTGGTGTCGCGGTACTTCCTGACCGAGCAGCGCATGCATGAAATCCGAGCTGAGTTGGAGGCCCGCCGTGGTTCTGTTTGAGGGGCGCGTGATGAAGTGCTTGCGGTGGTTCGCTGCAGCGACGGCGCTTTGCGTGGGCCTCAGCCCCAGCGCCCATGCCGCACCGCACGAAACCCTGAAGCTCGACGCGCCCAAGCCGCGCCTGGCGCTGACGCCGCCCATGGGCTGGAACTCGTGGAACAAGTTCGGCTGCAACGTGAGCGAGCAACTCATTCGCGAGCAGGCCGATGCGATGGTGGCCTCGGGCATGAAGGCAGCGGGCTACAACACGCTTGTCATCGACGACTGCTGGCAAAAGAGCCGCGACGGCGAAGGCCGCATCCAGCCCGACCCTGACCGCTTCCCCAGCGGCATGAAGGCGCTGGCCGACTACGTGCACAGCCGGGGGCTGAAGTTCGGCCTGTACTCCGACGCCGGCGTGCTGACCTGCGGCGGCCGCCCGGGCAGTGCGGGGCATGAGTTTCAAGACGCGCGCCAGTACGCCGCCTGGGGCGTGGACTGGCTGAAGTACGACTGGTGCTACACCGGCCCGCGCAACCCTGAGGCGGCCTACACGCTGATGGCCAAGGCGCTGCGGGAATCGGGCCGCGACATCGTGCTGTCCATCTGCGAGTGGGGCAGCAGCCAGCCGGGCAAGTGGGCCGGCTCCATCGGCCACCTGTGGCGCACCACGGGCGACATCTGGGACGCCTGGAAGGGCAAGAAGGAGTGGTCGCACGGCCTGCTGGACATCATCGACATGAATGCCGACCTGTGGGCCGATGCCGGCCCCAATGCCTGGAACGACCCCGACATGCTGGAGGTGGGCAACGGCGGCATGACGACCACCGAGTACGAGAGCCACTTCTCGCTCTGGGCCATGCTGGCCGCACCGCTAATTGCCGGCAATGACCTGCGCCAGATGGACGCCGACACGAAGCGCATCCTGATGAACGCCGAGGTCATTCGCGTGGACCAAGACCCCCTGGGCCGCCAGGGCCGGCGCGTGTGGCGCCAGGGCGACCTGGAGGTGTGGGTGCGCGTGCTGGCCGGCGGCGAACGCGCGGCCGTGCTGTTCAACCGCGGCGAGGCGCCGGCGGACATGAAGGTCACGTGGGAGCAACTGGACCTGGCGCCGCGGCTCAAGGCCGAGGTGCTGGATTTGTGGTCCGGCAAGAAGACGCGCGGCGTGGTGGGTGAGGTGGGCGGCCGCGTGGCGCCTCACGGCGTCATCATGGTTCGCGTCACGCCGACACCCTAAGCGTTTCAATCAGCATCCGCTGCAAGCTGTCCACCGCCTTGTTGCCCTTGGAGGCCTGGCTGCGGTACACGGCCACTTCCATGGGTTGCAGCGGCCCGAGGCCGTGTTCGGCGCCCAGCAGTTGCAGGTGGGCGGGCGCGCTGCATTTGGTGAGCACGGCCACGGCCAGGCCGCTTTCCACGGCGGCAATCTGGCCGGCGAGGTTGGAGCTGTTGTAGACGATCTTGTACGGCCGCCCCTGCAACGCCAGGGCGTTCAGCGCGCTGCGCCGGCCCAGGCTGGTGGGTTCGTACACGGCAATCGGCAGCGGGTTGCGGCGCCACACGTCGAACTGCGGCGAGCCCACCCACACCATGGGTTCGTGAAAGAGCAGGGTGCCGCGGCGGGCGTGGTCGCGCGAGACAAGGGCCAGGTCCAGCTCGCCCCGGGCCACGCGCGGAATCAGCGAGGTGGACTGTTCGCAGTCCAGCTCGATCTCCACGCCCCCGTGGCGCGGCGCAAAGCGCTTGAGCACGGGCGTGAGGTAGCGGCTGGCGTAGTCGTCCGGCACGCCCAGGCGCACGCGGCCGGTGAGGTCGGCAGCGCCCAGCGCGGCCTGCGCTTCGGCCTGCAGGTCCAGCATGCGGCGGGCGTAGCCCAGCAGGGTGCGGCCTTCGGGGGTCAGCTCGAACCGGCGGGCGCCGCGCACCAGCAGCGGGTGCCCCACGGCGGCTTCCAGCTTCTTGAGCTGCATGCTCACGGCCGACTGCGAGCGGTGGATCTCGCCCGCCGCGCTGGACAGCGAGCCCGCGTCCACCGCGGCCACGAAGCACTGGAGCCAGTCGATCTGCAGGTCACGCATGGGTTTCGATAAGCGAATGGTTGCGTTGCAGATTATGTGATTTTCGGAATTCAGCCAGCACGGCACATTGGCGGCATGACGGCTGCTGTTCACACCGCACAACCCGGGTCGGCCCCGGGCCCTTGCTCCACCGTGCCGGTACGGCCGGAGCCCGGGTTGCAGCCGCTGGACGCGCGAGCCGCCGGGCTGATGGTGTTGCTGTGCGCTCTGTGGGGCTTGCAGCAGGTGTCGCTGAAGGCGGTGGCCGCGCAGGCCAGCCCGATGTGGATGATTGGCGTGCGCTCGGCTGGGGCGGCGCTGCTGCTGGGCGCGTTGATGGCCTGGCGGGGCGAGCGGGTGCCGCGCCACCGCTGGGCGCTGGGCGCGGCCGCCGGCAGCCTGTTTGCGCTGGAGTACCTGCTGGTGGCGCAGGCGCTGCAGTGGACGCAGGCCTCGCACGTGGTGGTGTTTCTGTACACCTCGCCGCTGTTCACTGCGCTTGGGCTGCACCTGTGGCGGCCGCAAGAGCGCCTGGGCCGCGGCGGCTGGGTGGGCCTGGGGCTGGCGTTTGCCGGGCTGGCGTTGGCGTTTCTGGGAGGCGGCAGCGCAGCGGCCGGGCCGCAGGCGCTGTGGGGCGACGCGCTGGCCGTGTTGGCCGGGCTGGCCATGGGGGCCACCACCGTAACGCTGCGCTGCACCCGCCTGGCCGACGCGCCAGCCACCGAGACCCTGCTGTACCAACTGCTGGCCGCCGCGGCGTTGCTGCTGCCCGCGGCCGGGTTGAGCGGAGGGTGGCTGGAGGGGCCAAAGGCGCCAGACGGACTGGCGTCGCTGGCTTGGCCATCGGCCGCTGTGTGGGCGCACCTGGCGTTTCAGACGCTGGTGGTGTCGTTCGCGAGCTTTCTGGTGTGGTTCTGGTTGCTCACGCGGCACTCGGCGTCGCGGCTGGGGGTGTTCGGGTTTCTGACGCCGCTGTTCGGCGTGGGCTTTGGTGTGGTGCTGCTGGGCGACCGGCTGACCCCGGCCTTCGTGGCCGGCGGCCTGCTGGTGCTGGCCGGCATTGCGCAGGTGAACCGGCCTGTGAGTTAGTTGCGCAGTGAGGCGGCGGGCGATCGCGCTCCGTCGAGCAGTTATGACGGTTGCTGTGGAACTTCCGTAATCGCAGACTTCTGTCCTTGCTTTGGCGCTCAACGGGATCGCTTGCTCCGTTGACTGGATGCGGGATATCCATGTTGAGTGCGAGAGGGGCACTCATAGACTCTGCGTCTGATCACGCCATTAGGGAGCGAATTTGATGAATCCAGACGTTCGAGGCTACTTCCGGTTCACCAGAAAGGACCGCGTTGAAAAATCGATCAATACGCTCATTGGCCTCTTGGAAGGGATCGGCATTGATGGCAAGGTTTCCAGCGGCGAGGTTTCCATGCTTCGGATGTGGCTGGAGGACCATGCGGACGTGGCTGCGCAGCACCCCTTCAATGAACTGGTTCCTGCCATCACGGGTGCGATTGAGGACGGAGTTGTTGACAGCGAGGAGCACGCCGATCTGCTCTGGCTTTGCCGTCGTCTGCAGAACCCGGAGTTCCTCAGCCTTGTGACAGCTGATTTGCAGAGATTGCATGCTGTAGTCGGCGGAATCGCGGCAGACGGTGTGATTTCGGTGGAGGAGATGCGTGGTTTGTCCGATTGGCTGCAGGAACATGAGCACCTAAAGACCTGCTGGCCCTATGACGAGATTGAGACGTTGACGACCAAGGTCTTGTCAGATGGGCGTATCGATGCCGCTGAGCATCAAATGCTCCTGGACTTCTTTATGGAGTTCCTCGCGGTCCTTGACGAGCGAACGATTGAGCGGCCTCTTGTTTTGGATGAGGCGCGGCAGGCAATGAGCGCGTTGTGCGCAGTTGCCCCTGAAGTTTCATTCGACGGCAAGGCCTTCTGTTTTACTGGTGCCTCGTCCAAGTTCCGTCGGGCTGAATTCGAGGCTGTTGTGTCCGAGCTGGGTGGCCAAGCCCAACAGAACGTGACGGCTTCCCTCGACTATTTGGTTATTGGTGCTGAGGGCAATCCGTGCTGGGCCTTTGCGTGCTACGGGCGCAAAGTTGAAAAGGCCGTGGCTCTGCGCCGCAAGGGTGTTCGTATCGTGCTGGTGCATGAAAACGACTTTCACGATGCCCTAATGGACGCTCGCTAAGCGGTTTGGGCGACGCCATCGCACCCGCCTTGGCGCTGATCGCCCAAGAAGAAGGGGCCCCGAAGGGCCCCTGTGCGGTGTGCCGGTGGCGCGTGCGGCACGCGCCCCGGGTGCGTCAGAACGAGTAGGTGCCGCGCACGTAGTAGGTGCGGCCGGCGGCCGACGCGTAGCGCGAGTCCCAACCGCCGGACTGGAACAGGTCGGCCTGGTTGCTGAATGGCGGGTCGCGGTCGAACAGGTTGCGCACGCCCAGCACCAGCGAGCTGCCCTTGACGGGCGACCAGCTGCCGAACAAATCGGTGGTGGTGTAGGCCGACACGCGGTTCGTCGGGATGAAGTCCTGGTAGCCCGACTTGTAGTGCACGGCCGTGCCCAGGGCGAACGCGTTGTAGGCCCAGTTCACCGTCAGGTTGTGCTGCCAGCGGAACACGGGGCCCGAGCCGGCGTACACGCCCACGTTCTGGTTCCAGGGGCCGTTGGGGTAGTCCTGGTACTCGTACTTGTTGACGAAGGTGCTGTTCAGCGCAAAGTCGAACTGGCCCACTTGCGAGCGCAGGCGGTACTGGGCGCTCAGGTCCACGCCGTT
Organism: Pelomonas baiyunensis; assembly: GCF_043555935.1. NCBI lineage: Bacteria > Pseudomonadati > Pseudomonadota > Betaproteobacteria > Burkholderiales > Sphaerotilaceae > Roseateles > Pelomonas baiyunensis. The sequence goes on from NZ_JBIGIB010000006.1 coordinate 245,218, forward strand.
GGTGTTGCTGCCGCCCAGGTTCTGGTTCAGGCGCTCCACGTAGCCGCACTTGCTGCCCGGGCAGTTGCTGGTGATGGACAGCAGGTTGCCCGGCTGGGCGAAGTGGAAGTACTGCTGGAACTGCGCGTAGTTGGCGAACAGGGTCGACTCCGGCAGCGCGGCGATGGAGTTGGTGATCTTGATCGCCCACAGGTCGATGCCCAGGCTCACATCGGTCATGGGCTCGAACACCGCACCCAGCGTGTAGCCCTTGGACTTCTCGGGCTTGAGCGCGGTGTTGCCGCCGGTCAGCACCTGGAACTGCGTGTTGCAGTTGGCGCCCGACGAGGCCCCCGCGATCGGCGTGCCGCCCGGGCAGTTGATCGGGTTGTTCACGTTGCCGGCCGTGTTGGTGTAGGCCTGCGAGCCGTACAGCTCGAACAGCGTGGGCGCGCGGAAGCCCGTGGAGGCCGAGCCGCGGAACAGCACTTCCTTGCTGGGCTGGTAGCGGAACGACAGCTTGGGGTTGGTGCTGCTGCCGAAGTCGCTGTACTTGTCATAGCGCAGCGAGCCGGTCACTTCCAGGCTCTTGAGCACCGGCACGTTCAGCTCGGAGTACAGCGCCGACACGTTGCGCGTGCCCTTGGCCACGAACTCGGGGTCCAGGCCGGTGGAGGCGGACACGAGCTTGGCGAAGTCCTTGTTGGCGTGGGAGTCGAAGTCTTCGTGGCGGCGTTCCAGGCCCACGGCGATCTGCGCGCCGCGGCCGGCGCCCAGCCAGTCGCCCAGCTCGCGGCTGGCCGTGGCCTTGAAGATGCGCACCTTGCCGGTGGCCGTTTGCAGCAGGCCGTTCAGCGCGGCCTTTTGCAGCAGCGCCGTGCCCTCGGCGCTTTGGGCGCCGAACGGGTTGATGACGCCTTCGAGCAGGCCTTCGCCAATCATGTCGCCGTCGCCGTAGCCGCCCACCAGGTTCTGGTCGACGGTGTTCTTGTTCAGCGAAACCTTGACGGAGTAGTCCCAGTCGGCGGCCGTGCCGTCGGCCGACAGCACGAGGCGGCTTTGCTTGTTGTCGTTGCGCTGGGTGCGCGAGCCGTTGGGGAAGTCGCGCCAGAACACGTACACAAAGCCTGGCTGCACAGCCACCGGGTTGGCGAACGCGCTGGACGGGCTGAAGGCCGTCTGCCCCACCACGTCCGGGTCGGTGAAGTTGGGATCGACGTGCGCGGTCGGGAAGTACGGGTTCTTCTGACCATTGGGCATGGTCGGGTTCATCAGGTAGCCGCCGTAGGGCACGGGCGCAATGCGCGTGGTGACCTTGTTCTGCGTGTAGAAGCCTTCAGCGCCCAGTTCCAGCGAGTCGCTCACGCGCAGCGTGCCCTTGAGCATGCCGGAGGCGGTGTCCGACTTGGGCGCGAAGTCCACGAAATTGGGCGTGACGATCTTGCACTGCGTGCCGCCGGTGATCGGGATCAGCGAGGTGCCCGAGCAGGTGGGGGCGGCCGGGTTGTACAGCGTGGAGAAGTCTTGCGTGTAGTTGGCCGGGTCGGTGCTGTTGGACAGGCCGCCCACGATGCGCTTGTTGAAGCTGCGCTGGTCGCCCGCAATCGCGTCTTCCTTCTTGGCGCTCACGAAGCCCAGCACGTTGAAGCCCTGGCTGCTCAGGTCGCCCAGGCCGAAGCCCACGTTGGCGCTGCGGGCCTTGCCGCCGCCGTGCTTGGGCGAGTCGTAGCCCAGCGTGATGGTGGCGCCCTGGTAGGTCTTCTTGGTGATGAAGTTGATGACGCCGCCGATGGCATCGGTGCCGTACAGCGCCGAGGCGCCGTCGCGCAGCACTTCGATGCGGTCGATGGCCGCAAACGGAATCATGTTCAGGTCGGGCGCCGAGCCGTCGACCGCGTTGTTGGCGATGCGCTCGCCGTTCAGCAGCACCAGGGTCTTGTCGGCGCCGATGCCGCGCAGGTCGGCGAACGAGGCGCCGCCGGTGCCCGAGCCGATGGACTGCGCGGTGTTGCCCGAGCTCTGCACGCCGGTGAGGCTGGACAGGATCTGCTCGACGGAGGTGACGCCGGCGTTGCGCAGGTCGTTCATCTTCACGACCGTGACCGGCACGGCGGTTTCGGCGTCGATGCGCTTGATGGCCGAACCCGTCACGGTGACGCGTTCGATCTGCTGCGGCTCGGCCTGTTGGGCCCAGGCGTTGAAACCACCAAGGGTCAACAACACCGCAGCGGCGATTTGGGTTTGCTTATGCATTACTGCTCCAGAAAAAGTTTGGCAGGGGGTGCGGCCAAACGGCTCAGCCACCACAAAAGAGGCCCGGTTGGGCGGTGGCTGCTGAAAATTTTCGGAGCGTGTGAAAAGACGATGAATAAAGGGTAAATACTTAATTCACACAAAACCCATGCCGGAAGTGATGGGTGTGATTCTCAAGTCATTGATTCACAAAGGAAGTGGCGCGGCGTCAAGCCGTGTAAAGCCCAGGAAATGCGGCGGTTTGCCAAATGGCAATCCGTTTTTACAAAACTTGACTGGTTAGAAAAACTCCGCCTCCCAGCGATCAGGAATGGGTTTCAAGCGGTGTCCATGATGTGAATCATGGGTGCGAGTGTCATTTGTGGGGTGGTTTGAAATGACTCGCGGCTGAAACTGCGGTGCCGTGGGCTGGCATCGAGATTGCCCCAGTGTGTCTGGGGTTTTGAGAAAAGGCCTGTCGGCAAGCTTTCAGGCCGGTGCGCTTCAGGCCGGCGCGTGCCCAAGCCGGCGAGACAGCTGCTGCGCGGCCTCGCGCAGCGTGGGCAGCACGGGGCCGGTGTCGTCAGTGCTGAACGCGGCGCTGGCGCCGATGGCGGTGAGGGCCACCACCAGGCGGCCGGCGGCGTCGAACACCGGTGCGGCGGCGGCGCTGATGCCCGGCACCACGCCGTCGCGCGACACGGCCAGGCCCCGCTCGCGCACCTCGGCGCAGGTGGCGGCGCCCGGCAGCGGCTCGCCCAGCGCGGTGGCTTCGGCCGCACGCCAGGCCGCAAACAGCCGGCCCGAGGCCGTGCCCGCCAGGCTCATCACCGTGCCGTGGCGCATGCTCACATGCACCGGCGTGGGCCCCTCGGCCACGCGCACGATGGTGGGCCCGCGCGTGCCCCACACCGCAATCGCCACCGTGTGGCCCAGCTGCAGCGCCAGCTCTTCAATCACCGGCGTGGCCAGGCGCACCGGGTCGTACTGCTGCAGCGAGATCAGCCCCAGCTGCAGCGCCAGCGGCCCCAGGCCGTACAGCCCTGCGCGGCCCGCGCCGCCGTCTTGTTCCACCAGGCCCAGCTTGATGAAGCTCACCAGGTAGGGGTGGGCCTTGGCCGGCGTCATGCCGGCTTCGCGGGCCAGGTCTTTCAGCGCCATCGGGCGGCCGTGGTGGGCCAGCGCCAGCAGCAGCTGGCCGCCCACTTCAATGCTCTGGATGCCGCGCGGCTCGCGGCTGGGCAGGTCGGCGTCGGTCATGCGGAAAATTCTATATTGCTGAATTCATTCGCAATAGGCTAAATTTCGGCCTGTTGCTGGAGACCCGCCGATGAGCACCAAAGCCTTTGCCTCGCAAGCCGACCTGGAAGAAAAGAAGGTCACGTTCGAGCGCCTGTCCGAACACGCCTGGGCCTACACCGCCGAGGGCGACCCCAACACCGGCATCGTCATCGGGCGCGACGCGGCCATGGTGATCGACACGCAAGCCACGCCGGTGATGGCGGCCGATGTGATCCGCCGCATCCGCGAGGTGAGCGCGGTGCCCATCAAGTACGTGCTGCTCAGCCACTACCACGCGGTGCGCGTGCTGGGCGCCAGCGCCTTCAAGGCCGAGGGCCTGGAGCAGGTGATTGCCAGCGACGCCACGCTGGCCCTCATTCAAGAGCGCGGCGAGCAAGACAAAGCCAGCGAGATCGGCCGCTTCCCGCGCCTGTTCCGCAACGTCGAGTCGGTGCCGCCGGGCCTGACCTGGCCCACGCTCACCTTCTCCGGCAAGCTCACGCTGGACCTGGGCGGCGTGAAGGTGGAGATGTTCTCCCCCGGCCGCGGCCACACCGCCGGCGACACGGTGGCCTGGCTGCCGAGCGAGCGCGTGCTGTTCAGCGGCGACCTGGTGGAGTTCGACGCCACGCCCTACTGCGGTGACGCGCACTTTGCCGACTGGCCCGCCACGCTGGACGCCATCGCCCAGCTGGACGCCGCCGCCCTGGTGCCGGGCCGCGGCCCCGCGCTCAAGGGCGCCGAGCAGGTGGCTGCCGGCCTCGCTGGCACGCGCGCCTTCGTGAGCGAGCTCTACACGGCCGTGCAGGCCGGCGTGCAGGCCGGTGAGGAACTGAAGGCCGTGTACCAACGCACCATGGCCGCGCTGCGCCCCAAGTACGGCCACTGGGTGATCTTTGACCACTGCATGCCCTTCGACGTGACCCGCGCCTACGACGAAGCCGGCGGCACGGCCCACCCGCGCATCTGGACGGCGGAGCGCGACATCGAGATGTGGAAAGCCCTGGAAGGCGCTTGACATGACGCCCCTCGTCCAAGGCTCGCCTTGGCCGGTCCCCCGAGGGGACGGCGATGCTTGCGGCGTTGAGCCGCAAGCACATCGCCAGAGCGGGCCGGCTTGGGAGCGGCCCGGCGCTCGGCCCGCAGGAAGGCCCTCCGTGAACAGCGAGGTCGATGAATGAACTTGCCCCGCTACCCCTACGCGCCACTGCCCGCGGCCGGGCGCCGGCCGGTGGTCATCGTCGGCGCCGGCCCGGTGGGGCTGACGCTGGCGTTGGACTTGGCACAGCGCGAGGTGCCGGTGGTCGTCATCGACGACAACGACCGCATCGGCAGCGGATCGCGTGCGGTGTGTTGGGCCAAGAAAACGCTGGAGGTGTTCAATCGCCTCGGCGGGGCCAAGAGCATTGGCGAGGACATTGCCCAAGCCGGCGTGCGCTGGCAGCGCGGCCGGGTGTTCCATGGCGAGCACGAGGCCTATCAGTTCGACCTGCTGCCCGAGGCGGGCCACCAGATGCCCGCCATGGTCAACCTGCAGCAAGACCAGGTGGAAGCGCGTTTGGTGCGCGCCGTGCAGCAGGACGCGCGCATTACCCTGTGCGGCCAGCATGAGCTGATCGACATTCAGCAAGACGCGGCTGCCGTGACGCTCACCGTGCGCACGCCCGAGGGCGTGTTCGACCTGCAGGCCGAGTGGGTGGTGGCCTGCGACGGCGCCCGCAGCCCCACGCGCACGCTGCTGGGCGTGGGCTTCACCGGCCAGGTGTTTGAAGACCGCTTCCTGATTGCCGACGTGACGCTGGCACCCGACGCCCACCCGCGCGGGCTGGACCCCGCCACGCCCGAGCGCTGGTTCTGGTTCAACCCGCCGTTCCACCCCGGCCAGTCGGTGCTGCTGCACGCGCAGGCCGAGGGGCTGTGGCGCATTGACTTCCAGCTGGGCCGTGACGCCGATGTGGAGGCCGAGCGCCAGCCCGAGCGCATCAAGGCCCGCGTGGCGGCGATGCTGGATGGCGCGCCGTTCGAGCTGGCGTGGTCGTCCATCTACCAATTCGCTTGCCGGCGGGCCGAGCGCTTCCGCGTGGGGCGCGTGCTGCTGGCGGGTGACGCGGCGCACCAGGTGTCGCCCTTCGGCGCGCGCGGCGCCAACAGCGGCGTGCAGGACGCCGACAACCTCGGCTGGAAGCTGGCCGCCGTGCTGAAAGGCGAGGGCGCCGAGGCGCTGCTGGACACCTACGAGTTCGAGCGCATGGAGGCGGCGGACGACAACATCGGCCACTCCACCCGCGCGACCGACTTCATCAGCCCCAAAAGCGCCTTGAGCCGCCGCCTGCGCAAGGCCGCGCTGGACCTGGCCGCCCACACCGCCTTTGCGCAGCCGCTGGTGAACAGCGGGCGGCTCTCGCTGCCCACCGAGCACCTGGAATCGCCCCTCAGCACGCCGGACGACGCCCATTGGGCGGCCGGCCCCGCACCCGGCTGGCCTGCACCCGACGCCCCGCTGGACGACGGCGGCTGGTTGCTGCACACGTTGGCCGGCGGTTTTGCGTTGCTGGCCTTCGGCTGGCCGGTGGAGATGCCGGGGCTGCGGGTGGTGCCGCTGCCGGCCGATGGGCTGGCGGCGCGACGCTACGGTGCGGCGCCGGGCAGCGTGGTGCTGATTCGGCCCGACGCCATCGTGGCTGCGCGCTGGCACCGCTTTGACGCCGCGGCCGTGCAGCAGGCCCTCGACCGCGCCCTTGGGAGGCCCCAATGACCCAGCCCCAACCCGGCTTGAACCTGCACCCCCGCTTTGGCGCGGAGGCCGATGCCTTCTATGCCGAGCTGATTGCCGCGCAGGCCGACCTGAGCGACGACGCTGCGGCCGACTGGCTGGCCCGCTTGACGCTGATTCTGTGCAACCACATCGGCGACCGCCAGGTGTTGCGGCAGGCCTTCCAGCTGGCACGCGAGACCGCCGCGCCGCTGACGCGCGAACCGGGCACGTCGCCCACCCCTGACCCCGACCGCGTGCCACCGCACGCGCCCCGTTGACCCGTTGGCCCACAAGGCCTCAACCCCCCATGACTGACGACCTGACCTACCTGGCCGGCTTCGGCAACCTGCATCAAAGCGAGGCCGTGCCCGGCGCGTTGCCCGTGGGCCGCAACAGCCCGCAGCGCTGCGCCCACGGCCTGTACGCCGAGCTGCTGTCCGGCAGCGCCTTCACCGCGCCGCGTGCCGAGAACCAGCGCACGTGGCTGTACCGCCGCCAACCCTCGGTGGTGGTGGGCGGCTACCAGCCGCTGCCGCATGCGCTGTGGAAGAGCGGCGCCGCCCAAGGTGAGGCCGCGCCGCCCGACCCGCTGCGCTGGGGCCCCACGCCGCTGGAAGGCCAGGGCGATTTCATCGACGGCCTGCGCAGCTACGCCGTGAACGGCGAGCCCGGCGTGGGCGGCATGACGGCGCTGGCCTTCGTGGCCCACCGCCCCATGGGCCGCCGCGCGCTGGTGAACGCCGATGGCGAAATGCTTGTCGTGCCCCAGCAGGGCCGCCTGCTCATCACCACCGAGCTGGGCCGGCTGGACGTGGCGCCCGGCTTCATCGCGCTGCTGCCGCGCGGCATGGCCTTCAAGGTGGACCCCCTGGACGGCGTGGCCCGCGGCTATGTGTGCGAGAACCTGGGCGCCGCCTTTCGCCTGCCGGAGCTGGGCCCGATCGGCTCCAACGGCCTGGCTAACGCTCGCGACTTTGAAGCGCCGTCCGCATGGCATGAGCAGGAGGCAGGCGCCTACGAAATCGTCAAGCGTCACGGCGGCCAGCTGTGGCGGGCCACGCAGCCGCACAGCCCCTTCAACGTGGTGGCCTGGCACGGCACGCTCACGCCCTACCGGTACGACCTGGCGCGGTTCATGACGATCAACACCGTCAGCTTCGACCATCCCGATCCCAGCATCTTCACCGTGCTCACCAGCCCCAGCGACACGCCCGGCTGGGCGAACGTGGACTTCGTGATCTTCCCGCCGCGCTGGATGGTGGCCGAAGACACCTTCCGCCCGCCCTGGTACCACCGCAACGTGATGAGCGAGTTCATGGGCCTGGTGCTCGGCCAGTACGACGCCAAGCCCGAAGGCTTCAAGCCCGGTGGCGCCAGCCTGCACAACAGCTACGTGCCCCACGGGCCGGATGAAGAAGCCTTCGACAAGGCCAGCCACGCCGACCTGAAACCCCACAAGCTCGACGCCACACTGGCCTTCATGTTCGAGACCCGCTGGCCCCTCAAGCCCACCGCCTGGGCGCTGAACGACGCGCCGCTCGAAACCACCTACGCCCAGTGCTGGCAAGGCCTGAAGGACGAATTCCAAAATGCTTGACGCTCAACTCGACCACACGCACGACGCCGCGGCCCTGTCCTGGGTGGCCTCGGCCAACGACCCCGCCACTGACTTCCCGCTGCAGAACCTGCCGTTCTGCAGCTTCCGCCGCCAAGGCACGCTGGAGCCGTTCCGCGTGGGCGTGGGCATTGGCGATCAGATCCTGGACCTGACCGGCTGGGGCATCACCGACCTGAACGCCGTGATGGCCCGGCCGAGTGCCGAGCGCCGCGCGCTGCGCCACCGCCTGTTCGACACCCTGAAGGCCGGCGCGCCCGAGGTGGACCTGGTGCCGCAAGCCCAGGCCGAGTTCGCGCTGCCCTGCCGCATCGGCGACTACACCGACTTCTACACCGGCATCCACCACGCCCGCGCCGTGGGCAAGCTGTTCCGCCCGGACAACCCGCTGCTGCCCAACTACCAGTGGGTGCCCATCGGCTACCACGGCCGCAGCAGCTCCATCGTCGTCAGTGGCACGCCACTGCGCCGGCCCAAGGGCCAGGTCAAGCCGCCGGATGCTGAAGCGCCCGTGTTCAAGCCCAGCGCCCGCATCGACTGCGAGCTGGAACTGGGCCTCTTCGTGGGCCCCGGCAATGCGCTGGGCGAGCCGTTTTCCATCGACGAGGCGAACGAACACGCCTTTGGCCTCACGCTGCTGAACGACTGGTCGGCTCGCGACATCCAGCCCTGGGAGTACCAGCCGCTGGGCCCCTTCCTGGCCAAGAACTTCGGCACCACCATTTCGCCGTGGATCGTGACCATGGAAGCGCTCGCGCCGTTCCGCATCCCGTTCACGCGGCCCGAAGGGGACCCGCAGCCGCTGCCGTACCTCGACTCGCCCGCCCACCGCGCGAACGCGGCGTTCGACATCGAGCTGGAGGTGTGGCTCAAGACCCCGGCGATGGCCGAGCCCACCTGCCTGTCGCGCTCCAACCTGCGCCACGCGTACTGGACGCTGGCGCAGATGCTCACCCACCACGCCAGCAACGGCTGCAACCTGCAGCCGGGCGACCTGCTGGGCACCGGCACCATCAGCGGCCCCACGCAGGCCGAGTCCGGCTCGCTGCTGGAGCTGACCGTGGGCGGCAAGCAGCCCATCACGCTGCCCAACGGCGAAACGCGCACCTTCTTGCTCGACGGCGACCAGCTCGGCCTGCGCGCGGCGGCCCATAAGCCGGGCTTCCGGCGCATCGGGTTCGGGGCGTGTGACGGCGTGATCCTGCCCGCGGCCTGACCGACGGGCACACCACGCGGGGCGTGAGCGCGCCCCGCTTCAAGCGGCCAGCGGCGCGGGCACCGAGGCCATGAAGTCCTGGCGCATGGCCTCGCCGTCCTGGGCGGGCAGCTGGCCGGCGCGCCAGTGCAGCTCATAGCCGATCTCGGCCAGCCGGCTTTCCAACTCCAGCACCAGGGCGCTGACCTCGTGCAACTCGTCAGGCGCGAGGCCCAGGGTCTGCAGGTCTTCACCCAGGCCGGCGCTGGCGAAGGCGATGTTCACGCGGTGCAGCCGCCGCTCCAGCCGGCGCAGCAGGTCGGCCACGGCGGTGGTGCGGGCGCGGGCCTGCCAGCGCGCCTGGAACTCCTTCTGCGCCGCCATGTGGTGGCTGAGTTGGTGGATGCGCGGGCGCAGCAGGGCCGGCGTGGGCGGGGGCTGCAGGCCGGGCGCCGGTTCGGGTTCAGGCGCGCCGTGGGCCTGCTTGGCACAGCGGCCCACCCAGTTCAGCAGCGGGCGCTCGAACTGGCTGTTCAGCAAGCGCAACCGCACGGCGGCCTGCAGGCCCGGGCGGGGGCCGGCTTCCAGGGTTTCCATCATCAACTCAGCCATGGCCACGGCTTGCGCCAGGCCTGACATGCGCGTGCCCTCCACGCCCAGCGGAAAGCCCAGACCATCGCGCCGCTCATGGTGGTGCAGCACCGCCTCGGCCACCTCGGGGCCACCGCCCGGCAGGTCGCGCAGCAAGCCGGCCGCGATCACGGGGTGGGCCACCACCTGGCGCCAACGGGCCGGCGACAGCGGGGCCGGCGCGCGCAGGATGGCGGGGTCGATGTACAGCTCGCCCACGTCGTGCATCAGGCCGGCAGTCAACGCCGGGCCCAGCGGGCGCTCGGGGTGCAGCGTGAACTGCAGCGCGCCGGCGATCAGGCTCACCCCCACCGCGTGGGCGAGCTTGTCGGGGCCGCTGTCGGCGTAGACGGTGAGCAGGGTGTCGAGTTGGGGGCTGAGGTGCAGCTGCCGAAACCCCTGCAGCACGGCCGCAGCCTGCTCTTCTCTGCACAGGCTGGCCAGCAGGGCGTGTTCATGCATCAGCCGGTCGGCAATGGCGTCCATGGGCCGGGTGGCCACGCCGGCCACCACGCGGGTGCAGGCTTCCAGCGGCTTGAGCAGCTTGTGCTGCAGCAGGCGGTCGCGCATGCGGGCGTCGATGGCCGCGCCCTTGGCCACGAGCTTCACGCCCGTGCCGCTGACGATGTCTTCCGTGGCTTCGATGCCGCGTGACTGCCCGGTTTCGACGAGATGGTCGAAATAGTGCTGATTGACCGCGAGTCTGTCGCTCATGGTTCGGTTCGCTCCCTGCACCTGTGAATCGGTGTGCAGCCGGGGTGGGCTGCAAGGCGCGATCTTCTTCAGCAATCGGTGGGAAGGGAATGTGGAACATTCACCTCCGTTTTGTCGGGTCGTGGTGTTCCGCACGCTGCGGTCGTTGAAAACGATGGCAGCGTTAGGAAGTGGCCGGGGTGACGGGCGGGGAGGTGCCGCTGCGCGGGGCTGATTCAAACCGGGGCAGGTTGCGCACGAATCGGTGCGGGCGGTGCGGCAAGCGGGCGATGGCGGTGCGTGATGCACCGGCGCGGGGCCGTTCTGGGCGGTAACCGTGCGCCGGGGGCGGGCGGTGCAGGGTGTGACGAAGTACACAGGGTTGGCACGGTGCTTGCGCAGTACGGCGTGGCTACCCGTCTCCCTCACATCCAACCCGGAGGTTTCCCGATGCTTCGCCGTTCCGCACTTGCCCTGGCCCTGGGCGCCAGCCTGTTCACCCCCGCCGTGTTCGCGGCCGACACCATCAAGGTCGGCGTGTTGCACTCGCTGTCGGGCACCATGGCCATTTCTGAGACCGTGCTCAAGGACACGGTGCTGATGGCCATTGACGAGATCAACGCCAAGGGCGGCCTGCTGGGCAAGAAGCTGGAGCCGGTCGTTGTGGACCCGGCCTCCAACTGGCCGCTGTTTGCCGAGAAGGCCAAGCAGCTCATCTCGCAGGACAAGGTCGCCGTGGTGTTCGGCTGCTGGACGTCGGTCAGCCGCAAGAGCGTGCTGCCGGTGTTCGAGCAAACCAACTCGCTGCTGTTCTACCCCGTGCAGTACGAGGGTGAAGAACTGAGCAAGAACGTGTTCTACACGGGCGCCGCGCCCAACCAGCAGGCCATTCCCGCCGTGGAATACCTGATGAGCAAGGACGGCGGCGGTGCCAAGCGCTTCGTGCTGCTGGGCACCGACTATGTGTACCCGCGCACCACCAACAAGATCCTGCGCGCCTTCCTGCACAGCAAGGGCATCAAGGACGAAGACATCATGGAGGAGTACACCCCCTTCGGGCACTCCGACTACCAAAGCATCATCGCCAAGATCAAGAAGTTCTCGGCCGAGGGCAAGAAGACGGCCGTGGTGTCCACCATCAACGGCGACTCCAACGTGCCCTTTTACAAGGAACTGGGCAACCAGGGCCTGAAGGCGACCGACGTGCCGGTGGTGGCGTTCTCGGTGGGTGAGGAAGAGCTGCGCGGCGTGGACACCAAGCCGCTGCAAGGCCACCTGGCCGCGTGGAACTACTTCATGTCCATCAAGTCGCCCGCCAACGACGGCTTCGTGAAGAAGTGGAGCGACTACGCCAAGGCCAAGGGCATTGCTGGCCACAAGGACAAGCCGCTCACCAACGACCCGATGGAAGCCACCTACATCGGCATCAACATGTGGGCGCAGGCCGTCACCAAGGCCAAGAGCACCGACACCGACAAGGTCATCGCCGCCATGGCCGGCCAGACCTTCACCGCACCGTCGGGCATCACGTCCAAGATGGACGAGAAGAACCACCACCTGCACAAGTCGGTCTTCATCGGCGAAGTGAAGGCGGACGGCCAGTTCAATGTGGTGTGGAAGACGCCGGGCCCGGTCAAGGCCCAGCCGTGGAGCCCGTACATCCCTGAGAACAAGGGCAAGAAGGACGAGCCCGCGAAATAAGGCCCACCCCCTACCGCGGCGAAGCCGCGGCCCCCTCAAGGGGGCACTGCCAGTGGACCGGCAAAGCGCTTTGCGCTTCAGTGAAGGCTCATATCGCGTAGCGATGTGATGCCGGAACTAAAGCCGGATCCACGGCAGTCGCTGGAGGGACGTGCGCGCTGCGCGCGTCACTTGTTTGCGTTCGCCTGGATTGGCATGTTCAAACGACTTGTATTGGGGTGGCTGCTGGCCGTGTTCGGCTTGTCGGCCTGGGCGTTGCCGCCCGAGCTGGCGTCGCGCATCGCGGCGGGCGAGGGCGACGACCGGGTCGCCGCGCTGCAGCAGGCGCTGGCGGCGGGGGACGCGTCGCTGGGCCCGTTCCTGCGGGCGCTGCAGGACGGCCGGGTGCGTGTGAAGGCGGGCCAGGCGCTGGTGCTGGCCGAGGGCGCCACGCCGCCGGCCGATGCCGAAGAGCCGATGCTGAACAACCGCATGCGCCGCGAGATCGAGTCGGCGTTGGCGGGGCTGGACCTGCTGTCGCATGACGCAGCGGTGCGCACCAAGGCCCTGGCCACCCTGCGGGACGATGCCGACCCCAGCAAGCTGCCGCTGCTGGAAAAAGCGCTGGCCGCCGAGAGCGACGCCAGCTTGCGTGCGCAACTGAACGCGCTGGTGGCTGGCGCCAAGCTGTCGTCCACCGACCCGTCTCAGCGGCGCATTGCCGCCACCGAACTGGCCGGCGGTGCCGACCCCGCCACGCGGGCGCTGCTGCTGGAGAAGCTCGCGGCCGAAACCGACCCGGCCGCCAAAGCCGCGATGCAAAAGGCCGTGGCCGACATCGGCGACCGTCTGGCCTGGGGCGAGCGGGCACAGCTGCTGTTCTCGGGCCTGAGCCTGGGATCGGTGCTGCTGCTGGTGGCGCTGGGCCTGGCCATCACCTACGGCCTGATGGGCGTCATCAACATGGCCCACGGCGAGCTGCTGATGGTGGGCGCCTACGCCACCTACAGCGTGCAGCAGGCGTTTCGCGCCTGGGCGCCGGGGGCCTTCGATCACTACCTGTGGCTGGCCTTGCCGGCCAGCTTCCTCGCCGCCGCGCTGGTGGGCGCGGCCATGGAGCGCAGCGTCATCCGCTGGCTGTACGGCCGGCCGCTGGAAACGCTGCTGGCCACCTGGGGCATCTCCCTCGTGCTGATGCAAGCAGTGCGCAGCCTCTTCGGCGCGCAGAACGTGGCGGTGGAGAACCCGTCATGGCTGTCCGGTGGCTGGGCGCTGCTGCCCAACCTGACGCTGCCGTACAACCGCCTGGCCATCCTGGCGTTTGCGGCGCTGGTGCTCATTGGCATGGCCCTGCTGCTGTCGCGCACGCGGCTGGGGCTGATGGTGCGCGGCGTCACGCAGAACCGCCGCATGGCCGCCTGCGTGGGCGTCAACACCGCCAAGGTCGACACCCTGGCCTTCGCGCTGGGCTCCGGCATCGCGGGCCTCGCCGGCTGCGCGCTGAGCCAGATCGGCAACGTGGGCCCCGACCTGGGCCAGAGCTACATCGTCGACGCCTTCATGGTGGTGGTGCTGGGCGGTGTGGGCCAGCTGGCCGGCACGGTGTACGCGGGCCTGGGGCTGGGCGTGCTGTCCAAGCTGCTGGAGGGCTGGCAGGGCGCGGTGCTGGCCAAGATTGCACTGCTGCTGCTGCTCGTGCTGGTCATCCAGAAAAAGCCGCAAGGCCTGTTCGCCCTCAAGGGCCGGAGCGTCGAATGAAGAAGGCGCTGTTCATCGCCGTGGCCGCGCTGATGCTGTGCGTGCCCTTGCTGCACCTGGCGTTCCCGCCGGGCCACGTGCTGCACCTCAGCGAGTTCTACGTGGGCCTGCTGGGCAAGTTTCTTTGCTTTGCCATTTGTGCCCTGGCCTTGGACCTCATCTGGGGTTTCGGCGGCATCTTGTCGCTGGGCCATGGGCTCTTCTTTGCCCTTGGGGGCTATGGCATGGGCATGTACCTCATGCGCCAGATCGGCCGGGAAGGGCAGTACCAGTCGGACTTGCCGGACTTCATGGTGTTCCTGAACTGGAAGGAACTGCCGTGGCACTGGGCGCTGAGCGATTCGCTGGTTGGCCAGATCGTCCTGGCGCTGGCCGTGCCGGGGCTGCTGGCCGCGGTGTTCGGGTGGTTCGCATTCCGCTCGCGCATCCAGGGCGTGTACTTCTCCATCATCACGCAGGCGCTGACGGTGGCCGCCATGCTGCTGTTCTTCCGCAATGAAACCGGCTTTGGCGGCAACAACGGCTTCACCGACTTCAAGCGCCTGGCAGGCTACTCGCTGAACACGCCGGGCATGAAGGTGGCGCTGTGCATGGCCAGCGGCGCGGCGCTCATCGGCTGCTATTTCGTCGCACGGTGGCTCACGCAAAGCCGCTGGGGGCGCATCCTGCAGGCCATCCGTGATGCCGAGGGGCGCGTGCGCTTCCTGGGCTATGACCCGGTGGCGTTCAAGCTCAGCGCCTACGTGATCTCGGCCGTGATGTGCGCGCTGGCCGGCATGTTGTACGTGCCGCAGGTGGGCATCATCAACCCGGGCGAGATGAGCCCGGCGGCCAGCATCGAGATGGCCATCTGGGCCGCGGTGGGCGGGCGCGGCACGCTGATCGGGCCGGTGCTCGGGGCGTTCTTCGTCAACGGCACCAAGTCCGTGTTCACGGCGGTGTGGCCGGAAGGCTGGCTGTACGTACTGGGCGGGCTGTTCATTGCCGTGACGCTGTTCCTGCCGACCGGGCTGGTTGGCCTCGCCAAGAGGTTCAAGAAATGACACCTGAGCTGCTTGAAGCCGGTGCCGAGACGCGCTCGCGCGCCATCACCCGGATCGCGACCGCCGGCGAACCCATCTTCAACCAGGGCGTGGCGCTGTACGTGGAAGACCTGCGTGTAGCGTTCGACGGCTTCCAGGCGCTGGGCGGATTGAGCTTCACCATTGGGGTGGGCGAGTTGCGCTGCGTCATTGGCCCCAATGGGGCTGGCAAGACGACGACGATGGACTGCATCACCGGCAAGACCCGGCCCGACAGCGGCCGGGTGTTCTTCGGCAGCAACCTGGACCTGCGCACCATGAACGAGGCTGAGATCGCCCGCGCGGGCATCGGCCGCAAGTTCCAGAAGCCCACGGTGTTCGAGGCGCTGTCGGTCACCGAGAACCTGGAACTGGCGCTGGCCGGCGACCGCCGCGCCCGCTTCGCGATGCGCGCCAGACTCAGCGGCGAGCAGCGCGATCGCCTGTCCGAGTTGCTGAAGACGGTGCACCTTGCCGACGAACAGTACCGCGTCGCCGGGCTGCTGAGCCACGGCCAGAAGCAGTGGCTGGAGATCGGCATGCTGCTGGCGCAAAACCCGAAGCTGCTGCTGCTGGACGAGCCTGTGGCCGGCATGACGGACGAGGAAACCGAGCGCACCGCCGAGCTGTTTCTGAGCCTGGAAGGCAAGCATTCGCTGGTCGTCGTCGAGCACGACATGAGCTTTGTGGCCACGCTGGCCGGCGCGCACCGCACGGTGACGGTGCTGCATGAAGGCAAGACGCTGGCCGAGGGCACGATGGCGGCCGTTCAAGCGGATGAAAAAGTGATCGAGGTGTACCTTGGCCGATGATCTTCTGAAGGTCGAAGACCTGCACAAGCACTACGGCGGCTCGCACATCCTGCGCGGCCTGAGCTTCGAGCTGAAGGCGGGCGAGATCACCGTCGTCATGGGCCGCAACGGCGTGGGCAAGACAACGCTGCTCAAGAGCCTGATGGGTGTGGTGCCGGTCACTTCCGGCCGCATCACGCTGGCGGGCGAGGCCATCGACAAACTGAAAACCCACCAGCGCGTGCGCGCCGGCCTGGGCTACGTGCCGCAGGGGCGGGAGATCTTCGGCCGGCTCACCGTCATGGAGAACCTGCAGATGGGCCTGGCCAGCCAGCCCGCGGGCACGCCGCTGCCGGACGAGCTGTTTCAGCTGTTCCCGGTGCTGAACCAGATGCGCAGCCGCCGGGGGGGCGACCTGTCCGGCGGGCAGCAGCAGCAGCTGGCCATTGCGCGAGCGCTGGCGCCCGGGCCGCAGGTGTTGCTGCTGGACGAGCCGACCGAAGGCATCCAGCCCAACGTGATTCAAGACATCGGCCGCGTCATCCGGCACCTGGCGCACAACAAGGGCTTGTGCGTGGTGCTGGTGGAGCAGTACTACGACTTCTGCGAACAGCTGGCCGACCAGTACCTGCTGATGCAGCGCGGCGAAATCGTCATGCGCGGGCGGGGCCCGGACATGAAGGCCGACGGCGTGCGGGAGCGGCTGGCGATTTGAGCCGGCCCGCGCTGCAAGCGCGCCTCGCTCGCCTCGAGCCCATGGCGCGCCTGACTTGCGCCTGAGTTAAGTCCGCGCCACCCGGCGCACCGTGGCGGCAGCCACCAAGCCCAGGGCGATGCCCAAGGCGTCTGCCAGCAGGTCGGCCCATTCGCCCGAGCGGGGGGGCAAAAAGCTTTGTGCGACCTCGATGGCGCCGCCATAGGCCAGCACGGCACCCGCCAGCGCCGGCCACTGCCGGGGCTCGCGCCACAGCGCCCACACCCCGCAAAACGCCAGCGACGCAAAGGCCAGCGCGTGGTTGGATTTGTCCCAGCCGGTCGTGGCTTGTGCGGGAGGGTGGGGTATCAACGCCAGGGTGGTGATCACCACGGTCAGCGCGGCCAGAGCGGCGCGCCACCAGGGCGTGCGGGCGGGGGCAGTGGCCCAGGAGAAAAACTGCTGCATCGTGACGCGATTGTGGTGGCCGCGAGCCACACGGCGCAGGCCGCTTGGTTGCCGTCGCCGGAGCGCTTTACATTTGCAAACAGTCACCACCTCAGGGAGAAGAAATGGACGACGGACAACTGTTGCCAATGCTGGGTGCTGCAGCCATGGGCGCCGCTGCGGGGGCGGCCGGGGTGTTTGCCTGGTTCTCAGCGCAGGTCAAGCGCGAGCGTGACCGGCTGCACCACGTGGAGCAGGCGCGCCAGCTGTCGGCGCAGCAAGTCACGCAGGCGCGCAAGCAGATCGAGCAGCTGCAGCGCGAGAACCACGAGCTGCGTTTGGTGGTGCGGCCTGCCCCGCGCCCCGCGCCCGCGCCGGAGCCTGCGGTCGACCCGGCCGAGGCGGCGCGCCTGTACGCCGAGTCCAAGATGCAGCCGGCGGCGCCCAAGCCGCAGAACAGCGGCTTCCGCGACACCGTGGTGCTGAAGCGGGGCGAGTGACCCGCGTCGCCGCCTTGTCACTGCCGGGACAAGACGGCGTCAAAGCCGCTGCCTAGAATCGAACGGTCGTTCTATTTCTGGGCCGGCTGCAGGAGACGCGGCACGGCCCTTCAACCGAGGTCGTGCCCATGACAGCCCATTACGAAGTTCGCGGCAGCGTCGCCGTGATCACCCTCGACAACCCGCCGGTCAACGGTCTGGGTTTCGCCACCCGCTCGGCCTGCGCGGCCGGCGTGGAACGTGCCGAGGCCGACCCGGCCGTCACGGCCGTCGTCATCACCGGGGCCGGCAAGGCCTTCTCGGGTGGGGCGGACATCAAGGAATTCGGCTCGCCCAAGGCGCTGGCCGAGCCCAACCTGCTGAGCCTGATTGCCGTGGTGGAGAACTGCAGCAAGCCGGTGGTGGCCGCCATTCACAGCGTCTGCATGGGCGGTGGCTTGGAGCTCAGCCTCGGTTGCCACTACCGCGTGGCCCAAGCCGGCACCAAGGTGGCGCTGCCGGAAGTGAAGCTGGGCCTGCTGCCCGGCGCCGGCGGCACGCAACGCCTGCCCCGCGCACTCGGCGTGGAGCCCGCGCTGAACATGATCGTCAGCGGCGAGCTCGTCGAAGCCCAGATGCTGGCCATGGTGCCGGGCCAGAAGCTGTTCGACAAGGTCGTGGACGCCGACGTGCTGGACGCCGCCATCAAGTTCGCGGGAGAAGTGTCCGAGAAGCGCCCGCTGCCCAAGGTGCGTGACCTCAAGGCCCGCCACCCCAACCCCGACGCGTACTTCCAGTTCGCCCGCAACATGGTGGGCGGCATGAGCAAGAACTACCCCGCGCCGCTGCGCTGCCTGGAGGCGGTGGCCGGTGCGGTCAAGCTGAAGTTCGACGACGGCATGCGCGCCGAGCGCGAGGGCTTTGCCGCCCTGATGCAGACGCCCGAGTCCAAGGCCCTGCGCCACCTGTTCTTTGCCGAGCGCGTGGCCAGCAAGATTGCCGATGTGCCCGAAGACACGCCGCTGCGCACCATCGCCAAGGTGGGCGTCATCGGCGCCGGCACGATGGGCGGCGGCATCTCGATGAACTTCCTGAACGCCGGCCTGCCGGTCACCATCCTGGAGACCAAGCAGGAAGCGCTGGATCGCGGCGTGGCCACGATCAAGAAGAACTACGAAGCCCAGGTCAAGAAGGGCAAGCTGAAGGAAGACAAGTACGCCCAACGCATGGCGCTGCTGAGCACCACGCTGAGCTACGACGACCTGAAGGACTGCGACCTCATCATCGAAGCGGTGTTCGAGGAAATCGGCGTCAAGGAAGCGGTGTTCAAGCAGTTGGACGCCGTGGCCAAGCCCGGTGCCATCCTGGCCTCCAACACGTCCACGCTGGACGTTGACAAGATCGCCTCGTTCACCGGCCGTCCGCAAGACGTGGTGGGCATGCACTTCTTCAGCCCGGCCAACGTGATGAAGCTCCTGGAAGTGGTGCGCGGCAAGGAAACCGCCAAGGACGTGCTGGCCACGGTCATGGCCATTGGCAAGAAGATCAAGAAGACGGCGGTGGTGTCCGGCGTCTGCGACGGCTTCATCGGCAACCGCATGATCGAGCAGTACAGCCGCCAAGCTGGCTTCCTGCTCGATGAAGGCTGCACGCCGCAGCAGGTGGACAAGGCGGTCGAGAAGTTTGGCTTCGCCATGGGCCCGTTCCGCATGGGCGACCTCGCCGGCAACGACATCGGCTGGGCCATCCGCAAGCGCCGCGCGGTCGAACGCGCCACGATGAAGTACTCGGCCAGCGCCGACCGCCTGTGCGAGCTGGGCCGCTTCGGCCAGAAGACCGGCGCGGGCTGGTACGACTACCAAGCCGGCAAGCGTGATGCGATCCCGTCGCCCGTGGTGGACGAGATGCTGGCCAAGCACCGCGAAGCCATTGGCGCCAAGAAGCGCGACATCAGCGACGAAGAGATCGTGCACCGCCTGGTGTTCGCGCTCGTCAACGAGGCCGCGCACCTGCTGGAAGAGGGCATCGCCCAGCGCGCATCCGACGTGGACATGGTCTACCTGACCGGCTACGGCTTCCCCATCTGGCGCGGCGGCCCGATGTGCTACGCCGACACCGTGGGCCTCTTCAACGTCGTGCAGGCGATGAACCGCTTTGCCAAGAACCCGATGGACGACGGCGAATTCTGGAAGCCGGCGCCGCTGCTGGCTCGCTTGGTCGCTGAAGGCAAGTCCTTCACTTAAAGCCGCAGCACCACCGAACAAGGATCAAGACATGAGCAACGCACTGATCGTCTCCACCGCCCGCACCCCGCTGACCAAGAGCTGGAAGGGCGCGTTCAACATGACCCACGGTGCCACGCTGGGCGGCTGGGCCGTGGCCGCGGCCGTCGAGCGCGCCGGCATTGAGGCGGGCGCCATCGAAGACGTGCTGATGGGCTGCGCCACGCCGGAAGGCGCCACGGGCAGCAACATCGCGCGCCAAATTGCGCTGAAGGCCGGCTTGCCCATCACGGTGAGCGGCGTCACCATCAACCGCTTCTGCTCCAGCGGCCTGCAGACCATCGCCATGGCCGCGCAGCGCATCATCGCGGGCGAGGGCGATGTCTACATCGCCGGCGGCGTGGAAAGCATCTCCTGCGTGCAGCAGGAAGCCAACAAGCACATGCTTGTGGACCCGGCGCTGATGAAGCAAAAGCCCGAGATCTACTGGAACATGCTGCAGACCGCCGAGAACGTGGCCAAGCGCTACAACATCTCGCGCGAGCGCATGGACCACTACGGCGCGGGCAGCCAGCAAAAGGCCTGCGCCGCCCAGGCCGCCGGCAAGTTCGCTGACGAGCTGATCACGGTGACCGCCACCATGGGCGTGGCCGACAAGGTCATGGGCCTGATGAGCAAGGAAGTGACCGTCAGCGCCGACGAAGGCCTGCGCGAAGGCACGACCTACGAAGGCATCAAGGACCTGCGCTCGGCCATCCCGGGCGGCCTGATCTCGGCCGGCAACGCCAGCCAGTTCAGCGACGGTGCCGGCGCCTGCGCGCTGGTGTCTGAGCAGTACGCCTCGGCCCACAACCTCAAGCCGCTGGGCCGTTTCCTCGGCTTCGCCGTGGCCGGCTGCGAGCCCGATGAAATGGGCATCGGCCCGGTGTTCGCGGTGCCCAAGGTGCTGAAGAAGCTGGGCCTGACGGTCGCCGACATCGACCTTTGGGAGCTGAACGAAGCCTTTGCGGTGCAGGTGCTGTACTGCGCCGACACGCTGGGCATCCCGATGGACAAGCTCAACGTCAACGGCGGCGCCATCGCGGTGGGCCACCCCTACGGCGTGTCGGGCCAGCGCCTGACGGGCCACGCGCTGATCGAAGGCAAGCGCCGTGGCGCCAAGCGGGTGTGCGTGACCATGTGCATCGGCGGCGGCATGGGCGCGGCCGGCGTGTTCGAGGTGCTGTGAGCGCGGCGCGGTGAGCGTGTCCATCAGCCCCGAAGACTTTCTGGCCATGGGCCGGGAGGTGCTGGCCCAGCAGCCGTTCAGCCGGCTGTTGGGTGCTGAATTGGCGGCCTTGGCGCCGGGGCAGGTGGAGTTGCACCTGCCGCTGCGCGAGGAGCTGATGCAGCAAAACGGCTTTGCCCATGGCGGTGCCGTTAGCTACCTCGCGGACAACGCGCTCACCTACGCTGGCGGCACCGCGATGGGTGTGCCGGTGCTGACATCCGAGTTCAAGATCAACTACGTGCGCCCCGCCGTGGGCGAGCGGCTGATTGCCCGCGCCGAAGCGCAGGCCGTGAGCCGCACCCAAGCGGTGTGCCGCTGCGAGGTGTTCGCCGTGCGCGGCGGCACCGAGAAGTTGTGCGCCTTGGCCCAGGGCACCATCGTGCGCGCAGGCCTGGGCGACGACTGACGACCCCGCACCGGCCGCTGGCCGGGTGCGTTCATTCCTTCGATGAGGTCCCACCATGCGTGAGACGCTGGACTTTCTGTTGTTCGACTGGCTGAAAGCCGGCGAGCTGACCGCGCGGGAGCGCTTTGCCGAGCACAGCGCCGAGACCTTCTCGGCCGTGTTGGACACCTGCGAAAAGATCGCCCGCGAGAAATTCGCGCCGTTCAACCGCCTGGCCGACACGCAGGAGCCGCACTTCGACGGCGAGCGCGTGCACCTGCCGCAGGCCACGCACGACGCAACCTTGGCCTATGCCGAGTCCGGCATGCTGGCCGCGGCGCAAGACTACGACGTGGGCGGCATGCAGTTGCCCTGCGTCATCGAGATGGCAGGCAATGCCTTCTTCAGCAAGGCCAGCGTGGCCACGGGCGGCTACGCCATGCTCACCTCGGGCAACGCCAGCCTGCTGATGGCCCACGGCACGCCGCTGCAGCGCGAGGTGTTTGCCAAGAACGAGTTCGCGGGCCGCTGGTTTGGCACCATGTGCCTGTCCGAGCCGCAGGCCGGGTCGTCGCTGTCCGACATCGCCACGCGCGCCGAACTGGAGGACGAGTCCGATGTGCTCGGGCCGCGCTACCGCCTGACCGGCAACAAGATGTGGATCTCGGGCGGCGAGCACGAGATCACCGAGAACATCATTCACCTGGTGCTGGCCAAGGTGCCGGGGCCGGACGGCAAGCTGATTCCAGGCACCAAGGGCATCTCGCTGTTCATCGTGCCCAAGAAGCTGGTGAACGAGCGCGCCGAGCTGACGGGCGAGCGCAACGACGTGAGCCTCGCGGGCCTGAACCACAAGCTGGGCTACCGCGGCACCACCAATTGCCTGCTGAACTTCGGCGAAGGCCGCTTCACGCCGGGCGGTCGCAAGGGCGCCATCGGCTACCTCGTCGGCAAGCCCGGCGAGGGTCTGCGCGCGATGTTCCACATGATGAACGAGGCCCGCATCGGCGTGGGCTTGGGCGCGGTGATGCTGGGCTACGCCGGCTACGAGGCGAGCCTGGACTACGCCAAGCAACGCCCGCAAGGTCGGCCCATGACGGCCGCGGGCAAAGACGCCGCGAGCCCGCAGCGGCCCATCATCGAACACGCCGACGTGCGCCGCATGTTGCTCGCACAAAAGAGTTATGTCGAAGGCGGCCTGGCGCTGGAGCTGTACTGCGCCCGCCTGGTTGACGAACTGGCGACCGGGGACGACAAGGCCAGCACCCAGGCGCTTCTGGACGTGCTCATCCCTATCGCCAAGAGCTGGCCCAGCGAGTGGTGCCTGGAGTCCAACTCGCTGGCCATCCAGGTGCTGGGCGGCTACGGCTACACGCGGGACTTCCCCGTGGAGCAGTACTGGCGCGACCAGCGCCTGAACATGATCCACGAGGGCACGCACGGCATCCAGGCGCTGGATCTGCTCGGCCGCAAGGTGGTGCAGCAGGGCGGGGCGTCGCTGGCTGCGCTGGCTGCGCGCGTGCAGCAGACCATCGAGCGCGCCATGCAAACCGACTGGGCGCCCCAGGCCAACCAATTGGCTGCGGCGCTGGCCCAGGTGGGCGGCGCCACCAAGAAGGCGTGGAGCACCGGCGAGCCGGAAGAAGCGCTGGCCAACGCCGTGCCCTACCTGCAAGCCTTCGGCCACACCGTGCTGGCCTGGCTGTGGCTGGACGTGGCGCTGGCGGTGGCAGCCGACACCGACTTCGCCCACGGCAAGCGGGCCGCGGCGCGCTATTTCTTCGCCTACGAGCTGCCCAAGATCGGCGCGTGGCTCGACGTCGTCGCCCGCCGCGAGCCGCTGTGCCGGGACATCAAAACCGAATACTTCTGAGAGACAACACCATGACCACCAAAGTCCAAGACCTCTTCGACCTCACCGGCCAGGTGGCCCTCGTCACGGGCGGCTCGCGCGGGCTGGGGCTGCAGATCGCCGAGGCCCTCGGCGAAGCCGGCGCCAAGATCATGCTGACCTCGCGCAAGGCAGCCGACCTGGAGGAGGCCGCGGCCCACCTGCAAGCGCGCGGCATCGATGCCCGCTGGATTGCGGCTGATGCGGCCAAGGACGACGACGTGCAGCGTGTGGTGGCCGAGACGATGGAGCGCCTGGGCGCCATCGACATCCTCGTCAACAACGCCGGCGCCACCTGGGGCGCCCCGGCCGAAGACCATCCGCTGGAGGCCTGGGACAAGGTGATGGACCTGAACATCCGCAGCCTGTTCGTGTTCGCCCAGGCCGTGGCCAAGGCCAGCATGATTCCGCGCAAGTCCGGTCGCATCATCAACGTGGCGTCCATCGCCGGGCTGTCGGGCAATCTGGGCGCGATGAAGACGATCGCCTACAACACCAGCAAGGGCGCGGCGGTGAACTTCACGCGGGCGCTGGCCGGCGAGTGGGGTGCCTACGGCATCACCGTGAATGCGCTGGCGCCGGGTTTCTTCCCGAGCAAGATGACCAAGGGCCTGCTGGCCGCCATCGGCGAAGAAAAGCTGGCCGCACACGCGCCGCTGAACCGCCTGGGCGACGACGAAGACCTGAAGGGTGCCGCGCTGCTGTTCGCGTCCAAGGCCGGCAAGCACATCACCGGGCAGATCCTGGCGGTGGATGGCGGTGTCAGCGCCGTGCATGGTGGCTGATCCGACAATCCGCTCATGAGCCAACGACCCGCCCCGCCGCTGCACTTCCCGGTGCGCATCCCGTTCGTCCAGCAACTGGGCTTGGAGCTGCACAGCCTGGGCAACGGCGAGGCGGAGATCCGGGTCGACCTGCAGGAAGGCCACCTCAACTCGTGGGAGGTGGCGCACGGTGGGGTGTTGATGACTTTGCTGGACGTGGCCATGGCCCACGCCGCACGCAGCATCCACCGCCACGACCCCGGCATGGGGCCGGGCGTGGTCACCATCGAGATGAAGACCAGCTTCATGCGCCCCGGCGAAGGCGAGCTGCGCTGCCACGCCAAGCTGCTGCACCGCTCCACCACCATGGCCTTCTGCGAGGGCTCGGTGTTTGGGGGCGACGGCCAGCTGTGCGCTCACGCCACGGGCACCTTCAAGTACCTCAAGGCGCTGCCCACGCAAGGGCGCAAGCTCAACAAGCTGACGCCGGCCACGCCACTCGTGGCAGCCGGGGACGCGGGCTGAAACCACGCCCGGTTCGGCGCATCGTGGTTTTCTGAAACGGCGTTCCAATAACGCGGCACAATGGGGCCCGCGTCAGCACCTTGCGGTGCGCGGTTGGCCAGGTGGCGACCCGGACCCTGCCGTCCGGCACCCCGCTCGGGGGCACGTCTCTGGCATGACGGTCAGCGCTCTCGGCCCCTCTGGCCGCGGGCGGCCGGCCCTTCGCCCTCGTCCCGATTCGCCCCGAAAGCCACCCGCCATGAAGATCGCCCTCATCATCGAGAACAGCCAGGCCGCCAAGTCCGAGATCGTCCACAACGCGCTCAAGACCGTGGCCGAGCCGCTGGGCCACCAAGTCCACCACTACGGCATGTACACGCCGGAAGACAAGGCCTCGCTGACCTATGTGATGAACGGCCTGCTGGCCGGCATCCTGCTGAACAGCAAGGCCGCCGACTTCGTCATCACCGGCTGCGGCACCGGCATGGGCTCCATGCTGGCCTGCAACAGCATGCCCGGCGTGTTCTGCGGCCTGGTCATCGACCCGACCGACGCCTTCCTGTTCGGCCAGATCAACGACGGCAACGCCATGTCCATGCCCTACGCCAAGGGCTTCGGCTGGGCCGCCGAGCTGAACCTGCAGGACTGCTACCGCAAGCTGCTGGAGAACGAGCGCGGCGCCGGCTATCCCAAGGAGCGCGCTGCCATCATGGCCAAGAACCGCGGCATCCTGAAGGACCTGAAGGCCGCCTCGTGCAAGGACATGCTGACCGTGCTGAAGAGCGTCGACCAGGACCTGCTGAAGGCCGCCGTGTCGGGCGAGAAGTTCCAGGAGCTGTTCTTCACGAACTGCCAGGACGACGCCATCGCTTCCTACATCAAGTCGGTCCTGGCCTGAGGATCCGATCCTCGCGACGGTCTCGCGGGCTGCGAGACTGTCGCGATGTCTGTTGCTCCACCCCACCTCACGCTGCGCACACTGACGCGCGGCGATGGCCTGTTGGGCCTGCGCCCACGCGGCCCGCTCGGCCCGCGCGGCGAGCAGGTGACGGTGGCAACGCTGGCGCGGCGAGATGCCGACGCCGAGCAAATCCTCCTCAAGCACGGCTTGATCGCCCTCGATCCCGCGCTGCTGCAATGGCGCGGTTCACCGCTGGTGCTGGGAGGTGAGTCCCTCTGGACACTGGTCCAGGAAGAATTCTTCGGCGACTTCCACGCCGAGGCCGTGCCGGCGCTGCAGGCGCTGGGCTGGCAGATCACGACCGAGCCGGGCTTTGCCCACCACAGCCAGTTTGTCAGCGGCTGGCAGCTGGGGCTGACCGAAGATACCGAAGCAGAACCCAAGCCCAGCCGCCGCGTCGAAGGCCTGGCGCTGGAGCGCCGCACGGGCGCCTGGCTCGTCAGCCTTGGCATGGAGGTGGACGGCAAGACGCTGGACCTGGCCCCGCTGATCGCCAACCTGCTGCGCCGCGACAAGCGCTGGCTGGACGCCGTGGCCATTGGCGCCATCGAGGATGACGCCATCGTGTCGCTGCGCGCGCCGGGCGGGCGGCGCTATCACGCCGTCGCCGCGCCGCTGAAGGCCATGATGCTGGCGCTGCTGGACCTGCTGAAGCCCGCCGAGCTGGAGAAGGGCAAGCCGCTCAAGCTGAACGAATGGGACGCGGATCGCATCCGTGTCATCGAGGACGAATCGCGCGGTCGCTGGCAGATCCACGGCGATGCCGGCCTGAAGGCGCTGGGCCGGCGGCTGCTGGCGGCCGGCGCGCCGGTGGCGTTCGAGCAACCGCCCGGGCTGGGCCTGGCGCTGCGGCCGTATCAGCTGCACGGCCTGGCCTGGCTTCAGTACCTGCGCGAGCAACACGTCGCCGGCATCCTGGCGGACGACATGGGCCTGGGCAAGACGGCGCAGGCGCTGGCCCATGTGTGGGCGGAAAAGCAGGTGGGCCGGCTGGACCGCCCGGCGCTGGTGGTCGTGCCCACCTCGCTGCTGTTCAACTGGCAGCAGGAAGCCGCGCGCATCGCGCCAGGACTTCGCGTCAAGACCTGGCACGGCCCGGACCGCGCAGGCGTCGACCTCGCCGACGCCGACCTCGTGCTGACGACCTACAACCTCGTCTGGCGCGACCTGCGCGCGCTGTCGGCCCGGCCCTGGCATCTGCTCATCCTCGACGAAGCCCAGTCCGTGAAGAACGCGCAGGCCCGCGCCGCGCGCGCGCTGCGCCGGCTGGACGCGCGGCACCTGCTGGCGCTGACAGGCACGCCGCTGGAGAACCACCTTGGCGAGCTGTGGTCGCTGTTCGACCTGCTGATGCCCGGCTTCCTCGGCGACTCGCGCACGTTCGGGCGCCACTGGCGCAAGCCCATCGAGGTCAACCGCGACGGTCCGCGCGCGCGGCTGCTGGCGGCGCGCGTGCGGCCCTTCATCCTGCGCCGGCTCAAGACCGAGGTGGCCACCGAGTTGCCGCCGCTGACCGAGCTGGTCAAGCGCGTGCCGCTCGTCGGCCAGCAGAAGCAGCTGTACGAGAGCGTGCGCGTCGCAGCCGACCACATGGTGCGCCGCATCCTGCAGCGCGACGGCTTCACGCCCACCAGCCTCATCAGCGTGCTGGACGCGATGCTCAAGCTGCGCCAAGTCTGCTGCGACCCGCGCCTCGTCAAGGGCGTGGAGATGGCGCCGCACACCGAGCGCGCCAAGCTCGAATGGCTGCGCGAGCACCTGCCGGCGCTGGTGGCGCAAGGCCGGCGTGTGCTGGTGTTTTCGCAGTTCACCGAGATGCTGGACCTCATTGCCGCCGAGGTGCCCGTGCCGCATCTGCGCCTGACCGGCGACACGCCTGCGTCCCAGCGCGGCGACATCGTGCGGCGCTTCCAGGCGCGCGAGGTGCCGGTGCTGCTGGCCAGCCTGAAGGCCGGCGGCGTGGGGCTGAACCTGACGGCGGCCGACACGGTCATCCATGTCGACCCCTGGTGGAACCCCGCCGTACAAGCCCAGGCCAGCGCCCGGGCCCACCGCATCGGGCAAGATCAGCCGGTGTTCGCCTACCAGCTGGTGGCCGAGGGCAGCATCGAAGAGCGCATGCTGGAACTGCAGGCCCGCAAGCGGGCGTTGGCCGATGGTCTGCTCGGGGCGGATGACGGCAGTGCGCTCACCAAATTCAGCGTCCCGGATGTGGAACGCTTGCTGGCGCCGTTGGAGGCTGAGGTGGGCTTGGGCCCGGGCGATTGACTCGGCGGCCAGCCGCCCGGCGCCGTGGACTCAGACGGTTTGCAGGGACGCCGGCACGGTGCCCGGGTGCCACACGTCGATCCAATCGCTCACGCGCACTTGCGCCACCTGGGGCAGCGCCTTCAGGCCCGCCAGCATCGCGTCGCGCTCCTCTTGCGTGACCGACTGACCGTTCACCCCGCCGAGGAAGGCTTCGGTCTGCGACAGCGGCAGGGCGCCGCCCAGACCGCCCAATTGAACACCCAGCGGCGAGGTCAGGCCTTCAGCAGCTTCCAGCAGTTGATCCAGACCCTGCTCGTCCAGGGGCTGCGTGAAGCTCAGTTCGATCCAGCATCCCACTTGCTGGAATTCGCCCACGCAGAGCTTCTTGCGCTGGCGGCGGTTCAAACGGGCTAGGCGGCGGCGAGAGAAGGACGAGATGATGTTCATGAACGCGATCCGGCAACGAAAAACGGGTCACGCCTTGCGGCGTAACCCGTTGATCTACTTCGATAAAATGGTCGGGACGGCGGGATTCGAACTCGCGACCCCTTGCACCCCATGCAAGTGCGCTACCAGGCTGCGCTACGCCCCGACTGAGCCTGTAAGTATAACCGGATTTTGAGGGCCGGCGAGCAATTCGTGCGTCAGGTCAGCAGCGTGGAGCGAATGGCCAGCAGTTCGGCGCGCACTTGCTCCAGGGAGGTGATGTTCTCCGCGGCCAGCACGGGCAGCGTGATCGACGCTTCGGCTGCCTTCAACGGGCGCGCGTGTTGAGGAGTGGGTGCGGCTTTCACAGGCATGACCCGCGACGCCAAAGCAGCCAGACCCGATTCGCCGTCGTCGTCCTCATCGGGCAGATCGTCGAGGTTGTCGGCCAGCGAGGCTGCCGCGTGGGCCTCATCGCGAAAGTTCTGGGCCGCGGAGGCAGCCGCCAAGCCTTCGCTGAGTTGATTGCGGGCACCACTGATGGTGAAGCCCTGGTCGTACAGCAGGTCGCGAATGCGGCGAATCAACAGCACTTCGTGGTGCTGGTAATAGCGCCGATTGCCGCGCCGCTTCATGGGCTTGAGCTGCGTGAACTCCTGCTCCCAGTAGCGCAGCACGTAGGGCTTCACGCCGCACAGTTCACTCACCTCACCGATGGTGAAGTAGCGTTTCGCGGGGATGGCGGGAAGCGCCTTTTCCATTGCAAATCAACAGGTTTGCCGAGGGGACTTCGGACTCTACTCGAAGTCTTCGGTCGCGGGCGCGTCGCCTTGAACCTGGCCCTTGAGCTTGTGGCTGGCGTGAAAGGTGACCACGTTTCGCGCCTTGATGGGGATGGATTCCCCGGTGCGCGGGTTGCGGCCGGGCCGCGAGGCCTTGCGCCGGATGTTGAAGTTGCCGAAGCCCGACAGCTTCACATCCTGGCCCTTGACGAGGCTGTCGTGCAGGATGTCGAAGAAGGCTTCGACCATGTCCTTGGACTCGCGCTTGTTCAGGCCGAGCTTGTCGAACAGCAGTTCCGACAACTCGGCCTTGGTCAGCGTGGGCGTCTCGAGGCTGCCGATGACGACAGCGGCCGCGTCCTTCTTGGTGTCGTGGGCGTCCATGAAATCTCCGGTCAACCGCGCAGCCGGGCGCCGACTTGGCTCGCAGCAGCGGCCACGATGGCCGCCACGGCGGCGTCGATGCGCTCGTCGGTCAGGGTCGTCTCGTCGTCGAGCAGTTCCAGGCGAACGGCCAAGGAGCGCTCATCCGCTTGCAGGTCGGTGGTGGCACCGGCCGCGGGCTTGAAGACGTCGAACAGCTTGGCCGAGCGCAGCAGGGCGCCGCCGGCGGTGGTGATGGCGGCCATCAGCGCGTCATGGGAGGTGCTGTCCTTCACCACCAAGGCCAAGTCGCGTTGCACCGCCTGTTGGCGCGGCAGCGGCTGTCCGTGCGGCAGCGTGCGGGTCAGGGCAGCGTCCAGGTCCAGTTCGAAAACCACGGGCGCACCGCCGGTGATTTCGTAGGCCTGGCGCCAGCGCGGGTGCAGTTCACCGACGATGCCGATGGGCGTGCCGTTCAGGCGCACGCAGGCGCTGCGGCCCGGGTGCAGCGCAGCATGCTCGGCGGCTTCAAAGGTCAAGGCCTGCGGGGCGAACAGGGCTTCCAGGTCGCCCTTGACGTCGAAGAAGTCGACGGCGCGGTCTTTCTGGCTCCACTGCTGTTGCTCGGCCGGGCCCCAGGCCAGGCCACCCAGGCGCAGCGGCTGGTCGATACCGGCGACGGACAGCGGCCCGTTGGCGACGGACGTATCGCGCTTGAACACGCGACCCAGTTCGAACACGCGAACGCGCGTCGCACGGCGGGCCTGGTTGTGGCGCAGCACCTGCACGAGGCTGCCGATCAGGCTGGTGCGCATCACTGACAGCGGTGCGGCGATGGGGTTGAGCAGCTGGATCGGGTCGGTGACGCCGGCCAGCTCGCGCTCCCAGCGTTCCTCGACGAAGCTGAAGTTGATGGTCTCGAAGTAGTCGCGCGCAGCCACGGCGCGGCGCAGTGCGTGCTTGGCCTGGCGCGATTCCGAACCGGTGCGACCCACGATGGGCGCGAGCGGCGCAGTGGAGGGCAGCGTGGGGTAGCCCAGCACGCGGATGACTTCCTCGATGAGGTCTTCCTCGATCTGGATGTCGAAGCGCCAGCTCGGCGGGGTCACCGTGATGGTGCCGTCAGCAGCGGTGAACGGCAGGCCCAGGCGTGTGAACACGCCTTCGCATTGCGCCTGGGTGACCGGCATGCCGATAACCTTGGCGGCGCGCGCGACGCGCAGCGTCACGGGCTTGGCCACGGGCACGTTGGGCGACTGGTCGTCCATTGGGCCGACTTGGGTGTCCGCCGTGCCGCAGATGTCGAGGATGAGCTGCGTGATGCGCTCGATGTGTTCGACGGTCTTGGACGGGTCCACGCCGCGCTCGAAGCGATGGCCGGCGTCGGTGCTGAAGTTGTAGCGACGGCCGCGGCCCATGACGGCCTCGGGCCACCAGAAGGCGGCTTCGACGTAGACGTTCTTCGTGTCGTCGGACACGGCGGTGTGGTCGCCGCCCATGATGCCGGCGAGGGACTCGACCTCGCGCGCATCCGCGATGACGCCGACCTTCTCGTCCACGGTGATGGTGTTGCCGTTGAGCAGCTTCAGCTGTTCGCCAGGTTGACCCCAGCGCACGACCAGGTCGCCGCTGATCTTGTCCAGGTCGAAGATGTGGGTGGGGCGGCCGTACTCGAACATCACGTAGTTCGAGATGTCCACCAGCGCCGTGACCGAGCGCTGGCCGCAACGCTCCAGGCGCTGCACCATCCACGCGGGCGTGGCCGCCGTGGTGTTGATGCCCTTGACGACGCGGCCCGAGAAGCGGCCGCACAGGTCCGGGGCTTCCACGCGCACCGCGAGCTTGTCGCCCAGCGTCGGCTTGACCGCCGGGAACTCGGGCTGTAGCAGCGGCGCGCCGGTCAGCGCAGACACCTCGCGTGCGATGCTGTAGACGCTCAGGCAATGGCCCAGGTTGGGCGTGAGCTTGAGGGTGAACAGGGTGTCGTCCAGCGCCAGGTGCTTTCGGATGTCTTCACCGACCGGGGCGTCAGCGGCCAGCTCCAGCAGGCCGCCATGGTCTTCGCTCAGCTTCAGTTCGCGGGCCGAGCACAGCATGCCGAAGCTCTCCACGCCGCGCAGCTTGCCGACGCCGATCTTGAACGGCTTGCCATCGGCGCCCGGCGGCAGTTCAGCCCCGACCGTGGCCAGGGGCACCTTGATGCCCACGCGGGCGTTGGGTGCGCCGCAGACGATTTGCAGCGGTTCGCCGTTGTTGAAGGCGGCGCCGGCGTTGACCTTGCACACGCGCAGCTTGTCGGCGTTGGGGTGCTGTTCGGCTTCGAGGATTTCGGCCACGACGATGCCGTGGAAGGGCGGCGCGACCGGGCGCAGCTCTTCCACTTCCATGCCAGACATGGTCAGCAGTTCAGCCAGTTGGGCGGTGGACAGCGACGGATTGCAGAACTCGCGCAGCCAGGACTCGGGAAATTGCATGATGACTCGTGAACTAGAAGGCTGGGCGGATCACTTGAACTGCGACAGGAAGCGCAGATCGCCGTCGAAGAAGGCGCGCAGGTCGTTGACGCCGTAGCGCAGCATGGCCAGGCGGTCGATGCCAGAGCCGAAGGCAAAACCGATGTAGCGCTCGGGGTCGAGGCCCATGTTGCGGATGACTAGCGGGTGCACCTGACCGGAGCCAGAGACTTCCAGCCAGCGGCCCTTCAGCGGGCCGCTCTCGAACATGATGTCGATCTCGGCGCTGGGTTCGGTGAACGGGAAGTAGCTGGGGCGGAAGCGCAGCTGCAGTTGGTCGGTCTCGAAGAAGGCGGTGATGAAATTCAGGTAGACCGCCTTCAGGTCCTTGAACGAGATGTTCTCGCCCACCCACAGGCCTTCGACCTGGTGGAACATGGGCGAGTGGGTCGCGTCGCTGTCCACGCGGTAGGTGCGGCCCGGCGCGATGACGCGGATCTCGGGCATCGTTTCCTGGCCGGCGTAGCGCTTGGCGTGCGCCTGCGCGTAGCGGATCTGCATCGGGCTGGTGTGCGGGCGCAGGTTCAGCCAGCTGCCGTTCTCGTCTTTCATGTCGACGTAGAACGTGTCCTGCATGGAGCGGGCGGGGTGGTTCTCGGGGTTGTTCAGCGCCGAGAAGCTGTACCAGTCGGTCTCGATCTCGGGGCCGTCGGCCACGTCGAAGCCCATGGAGGCGAAGATGGCCTCGATGCGCTCCATGGCGCGGGTGATCGGGTGCAGGCCACCGGTGCCGCGTTGGCGGCCGGGGAGCGTCACATCGAGGGCCTCGGCCTTGAGCTGCTTCTCGAGCTCTGCGGCGGCGAGCGCGTCGCGACGGGCGGTCAGGGCGGCCTCGATGGCCACCTTGGTCTGGTTGATCTCGGCGCCGCGGGTCTTCTTTTCTTCGATGCTGAGGGCGCCCAGGCCCTTCATCAGTTCGGTCACGCGGCCGGACTTGCCGAGGAAGCGCGCCTTGGCGTTTTCCAGTTCGGCGGGCGTCGGGGCAGCGGCAAAGTCCGCTTGCGCGGCAGCCAAGAGGGCGTCGAGATCAGACATCGGGAATTTGGAATGAGAAAGGGCCGACCCTGGTGGGCCGGCCCTCAAAGCTTGCGTGCTCCGGCGCAAACCGGAGCGGGTCGCAATCAGGCGAGCGCGGCCTTCACCTTGGCGAAGATGCTGGCGAAACCAGCCGGGTCGTTGACGGCCAGATCGGCGAGGACCTTGCGGTCGATCTCGATCTGGGCCTTCTTCAGACCTGCCACGAACTTGCTGTAGGACAGACCCAGGCCACGCGAGGCGGCGTTGATACGGGCGATCCACAGCTGACGGAACACGCGCTTCTTGGTGCGGCGGTCACGGTAGGCGTATTGACCCGCCTTCATCACCGCCTGCTTGGCGATGCGGAAAACGTTCTTACGACGACCGCGGAAGCCCTTGGCCAGGGCCAGGACCTTCTTGTGACGGGCGCGAGCGGTAACACCACGTTTGACGCGAGGCATATGTTTCTCCTTCTAGTCTTGGTGGATTACAGGCCGGCGAAAGGCAACATTTGAGCCATGTGGCCCATGTTGGTTTCGTGCACGTTCACAGCGCCGCGCAGCTGACGCTTGTTCTTCGTGGTCTTCTTGGTCAGGATGTGGCGCTTGAACGCCTGACCGCGCTTGACGGTGCCACCCGGACGAACGCGAAAACGCTTCTTCGCGCTGCTCTTGGTCTTCATCTTGGGCATGTGAATGCTCCTTTTAAGTATGTCCCTGGGGCGGTGCCGGAGACTCCGACACACTTGTTGGCCTCAGGAGACTTGTGAACCCGCCAGCGACCAAACCGACGGGTTAAACCTGCTTCGATCTCAGCGCTTCTTGGGCGCCAGGACCATGATCATCTGCCGACCTTCGAGCTTCGGCATGTTTTCAACCACCGCCACGTCCGCCAGTTCGTCGCGGATCCGCTCCAGCAGGCGCATGCCAATGTCCTGGTGCGTGATCTCGCGGCCCCGGTAGCGCAGCGTGACCTTGCCCTTGTCGCCGTCTTCAGCGATGAAGCGGCGCAGGTTGCGCATCTTGATCTGGTAGTCGCCTTCGTCCGTGCCCGGGCGGAATTTGACTTCCTTGATCTCGATGATCTTCTGCTTGGCCTTGGCTTCCGCAGCGCGCTTTTGTTCCTGGTACTTGAACTTGCCGTAGTCCATCAGCCGGCAGACCGGCGGGTTGGCGGTGGCAGAGATCTCGACCAGGTCCACATCCATATCGCCCGCCATGCGCAGGGCTTCCTGGATGCTGACGATCCCGATGGGTTCATTCTCGGGGCCGTTCAGACGGACTTCGGGAGCCATGATTTCGCGGTTCAGGCGGTGCTTGCGCTCTGGAATCGCACGACGGTCGGCAAACGTAGCGATGGTGTGGACCTTTCAAGGGGCCCAGGCGAGGGCCCAAACAAAAACGAATCGCGCCCGGACGGCGGTCAGACTTTGTTGGTGATGTCTGCGGAGATCCGGTCGAGGAAGTCCTGCAGGGGCATCACACCAAGGTCTTGGTTGCCACGGGCGCGTACCGCAA
Source organism: Pelomonas baiyunensis (assembly GCF_043555935.1). NCBI lineage: Bacteria > Pseudomonadati > Pseudomonadota > Betaproteobacteria > Burkholderiales > Sphaerotilaceae > Roseateles > Pelomonas baiyunensis. The sequence goes on from NZ_JBIGIB010000006.1 coordinate 279,373, forward strand.
CGCTGCCGTTCGCCTTTTCCTTGTCACCCACGACGAGGATGTACGGCAGCTTTTGCATGGAATGCTGACGGATTTTATAGGTGATCTTCTCGTTGCGCAAATCGGCCTGAGCCCTAAGCCCTTGTTTTTGCAGCGATTTCACGATTTCCGCGACGTAATCGGCCTGGGAATCGGTGATGTTGGCCACGACCACCTGCGTCGGAGCGAGCCAGGTGGGCAGTGCGCCGGCGTGCTGTTCGATCAGGATGCCGATGAAACGCTCCAGGCTGCCGACGATGGCGCGGTGCAGCATCACGGGGTTCTTGTGCTGGCCGTCTTCGTCCACGAACTCGGCGCCCAAGCGGCCCGGCATGGAGAAGTCGACCTGCATCGTGCCGCACTGCCACTGGCGGCCCAGGGCGTCTTTCAGCGTGTATTCGATCTTGGGGCCGTAGAAGGCGCCATCACCCGGGGCGATGACGAAATCCACGCCCGAGGCACGCAGGCTTTCCATCAGCGCATGCTCGGCCTTGTCCCAGATTTCATCGGAGCCGATGCGGGCATCCGGCCGCGTCGCGACCTTGTAGATGATGTCCGTGAAGCCGAAGTCCTGGTAGACCTTCTGCAGCAAGGCCGTGTAGGCGACGCACTCGGGCAGGATCTGGTCTTCCGTGCAGAAGATGTGGCCGTCGTCCTGCGTGAAACCGCGCACGCGCATGATGCCGTGCAGGCCGCCCGTGGGCTCGTTGCGGTGGCACTGGCCGAATTCGCCGAAGCGCAGCGGCAGGTCGCGGTAGCTCTTCACGCCGTGCTTGAAGATCAGGATGTGACCCGGGCAGTTCATCGGCTTGAGCGCGTAGTCGCGCTTTTCCGATTCGGTCGTGAACATGTTGTCGCGGTACTTGTCCCAGTGGCCCGTGGCTTCCCACAGCGTTTTGTCGAGCAGCTGCGGACCCTTGACCTCCTGGTAGCCGTTGTCGCGGTAGACGCGGCGCATGTACTGCTCCACCTCCTGCCACACCGTCCAGCCCTTGGGGTGCCAGAAGACAACGCCCGGGGCGTGCTCGTCGATGTGGAAGAGGTCCAGTTCCTTGCCGAGCTTGCGGTGGTCGCGCTTCTCGGCCTCCTCCAGCATGGTCAGGTACTTCTGCAGGTCGTCCTTGCTGGCCCACGCCGTGCCGTAGACGCGTTGCAGCATCTCGTTGCGGTGGTCGCCGCGCCAGTAGGCGCCGGCCACTTTCATCAGCTTGAAGTGCTTGAGCTTGCCCGTGCTGGGCACGTGGGGGCCGCGGCACAGGTCTTCAAACTTGCCTTCGGCGTACAGCGACACATCCTGGTCGGCCGGGATGCTTTCGATGATCTCGGCCTTGTAGGCCTCGCCCATGGCTTTGAAGTGCGCCACGGCTTCGTCACGCGGCAGCACGCGGCGCACCACCTTTTCATCCTTCTTGGCCAGCTCGGTCATCTTGGACTCGATGGCGGCCAGGTCTTCCGGCGTGAAGGGGCGCTTGTAGGCGAAGTCGTAATAGAAGCCGTGCTCGATGACCGGGCCGATGGTGACCTGGGCGTCGGGGTACAGCTCCTTCACCGCGTAGGCCAGCAGGTGGGCCGTGGAGTGGCGGATCATGTCCAGGCCGTCTTCGTCCTTGTCGGTGACGATGGACAGTTGCACGTCGCGGTCGATGACGTGCGACAGGTCGACGACCTTGCCGTCGACCTTGCCGCCGAGGGCCGCCTTGGCCAGGCCGGTGCCGATGCTGGCGGCCACCTCGCCCACCGTCAAGGCGGCAGGGAATTCACGGCGCGAGCCGTCGGGCAGTTGGATGGAAATCATGGGGTGCTCCGTTCGTGGGGCAGAAATGAAAAAGCGCGGCCACTTGCCGCGCTTGGTTTCTTGCCCGAAGGCAGGCGTGACGAGCCGCGGCCGACTAGGTACCGGTGAAGGTGGTCGTAGTTCGCGGTGTCATAACCAGGGTGCCTTTCTCGCTCTTGTGAGGGGAGGGAGCCCGGATTCTAAAGGCTCAGGGCCTGGATGGTGTCCTGGCGCGTGAGCGCCGCGAAATCATCGGCCAGCCGCTGGCTGGCCGCCACGGCGGTGCGCCAGCGGCGGCGGCGTTCCTCGGCGTCGAGCTTGATGAAGTCGTTGCGGTCGGGCAGCTTGGCCCCGGGCAGGCTGGCAATCCACTCGGGCGACGGGCACAGCAGCACCACGTTGTCCAGGAAGGCGGTTGCCCGGTGGCGGTGCTTGAGCGCCTTGTCCAGCCAGCCGGGCACGACCTGGCGCTGGAAGTGTGGGTACAGCACCAGCGGTGCGTTGGCCTGCTGCAGCGCGCGGTAGTCCAGGTGCAGGTGGTAGTCGGTGATGCCGCCGTCCCAGTAGGCACCGCGCGGCGCGCCCGGCAGGTCGTGTTGGGCCTGGAGCCAGAACGGGATGGAGCAGCTGGCCAGCAAGGCCCCACGCAGGTTGGCCCGTGACAGGTGCACCTCGCGGCTCGTGAAGTCGTTCAGCCCAAGCGGCAGCCGGTCGCGCGGATCGGAGAAGACCACCCGCTCCAGGAACCGCCCCAGCAGCGGGCGCGACATCGCATTGGCCGCGAACGCGCCCAAGTAGCCCAACGGCGTGCGCAGCTTGCCTTCGCGGGCCAGCAGGCCGGCGCGGCCGCGCGAGGTGACGATGTGCAGGCGCAGGCGCGGGTGGGCCAGCACCTCGGCTTCGCGCCCTTCGAAGATCTCCGCCAGGATTTCGCCGAAGCGCCGGCTCACGCCCTCCGGGCGCGGTCGGGTTTCGCCCGGCAGCACGTCGTACTCCTGGGTGACGTAGGCCTCGGCCATCACCTCGAACGCATGGGCCACGCCCCGGTGGGCCAGGGCGGCCGTGGCCATGCGCCAGGCGCCGATGCTGGCGCCCACTAGGTGCACGGTGTGGCGGCTCTGGGCGAGCCAGTCGCCAAATATCAGGCGGTCCAGCCCGTTGAGGATCAAGCCTTTGGGCCCGCCCGCGGCGGCGGGGATCAGGCCCACATCCTCGGGCCGCAGGCCGCGCTCGGCCAAGCGGGCCCGGGCGGCCGGGCCGGCAAAGAGTTGAAGGGCAAGAGCAGTCATTGCCCGACACCATAGCCGAGCACCGGGCGGCTGCGTGCTGCTCTGGCGACGTCAGCCCCCACTCGCCGTGAACTCAGAACTTGTGTTCCCAGTTCGCGGACCACCACGCCACGGGCTTGCGTTCGCTGAGGTTGTAGTCCGGCAGGCCGGCAATCAGCACGCGGGTGCCCTGCTTGGGCTGGAACAGGCCATTCACGCTCAGGCGCACGCTGTCTTGCTTGCTGAGTTGCATCGCGGCGAATGCATCGAGCGAGCGGGAGGCGAGGCTGTCCTGGCTTTGCAGCGCGGTCTGCTGCACGGTGAACTTCGGCGCAATCTGCGCGCTGAAGCCCATGCTCAGCGGCACGGCCTTGAACCGGTAGTCCGCACCGAAGTTGAACTGCCAGGGCTGCTGGCCTTCCAGGCGGTTGTCGGGGCCCGGGATGTCAGCCACATGCGAGCGGTAGAGGTTCAGCGAGGCCCGCAGGCTCAGCGCCGTGGTCGGCTCGAACAGGCTGGGGAACAGCTCGGCGGCGCGGCCCTTGACCTCCAGCTCCAGGCCTTCCGTGGTGGCCTTGCTGAGGTTGATCGGCTTGGCCACCCAGCGCGGTTGGCTGGACCAGCTGACGCTGTTTTCCAGGGCCAGCGCGTTGCGGATGAGGCCGGTGATGCGGCGGTGGAACACACCGACCGACACCATGCCGCCGGCCGGCAGGTAGGTCTCCCAGGCTGCGTCCAGGCCAGTGGCCAGTTCGGGCTTGAGGTTGGGGTTGCCCACGCGGTCGGGCGCCGTCTGCGTGTTGGTGCGCGCGTTCAGGCCGGTGGCGGGGTAGTCGGTGTTGATGGTCGGGCGGGCGATGAGCTGCTGCACATCGGCGGCCTTGTAGCTGCGCGTCAGGCTGGCGCGCACCAGGTCACGGCCCTTGGGATCGGGCTTGTAGTTCAGGTGCAGCAGCGGGGTGGTGACCTTGCTGGTGCTGTTGAAGTCGCTGCCCACGCCGGCGCTGACCGTCTTGATCTGCTCGTGGCGCATGCCGAAGTAGGCGGACCACTGCTTGCTGATTTCCCACTCGTCCTGCGCGTAGACGGCGCTGCGGGTGATGGTGGCGTCAAAGGGTTGGCCTTCGATGCCGGGCAGCAGGTCCACGCCGTTTTCGGTGGTGCGGCGGGTTTCGTCGCGGGTGCGGCGTTCCAGCTCGCTGCCCACCGTCACGGTGTGGGCTTCGCCGGCGTACTGGCTGTACTTGCCGGCCAGCGTGGCGTTGCGGTTGCGATTCTCGCCCGTGGTGCTGCGGGCCACGGTTTGCACGCCGTTCTTGTCGCGGCCGAGGAAGTCGAAGTTGAAGTCCGCGCCGCCGCTGCCGGCGCCGGCCCGCAGCTCGATGCGCTTGTCTTCGTCGAAGCGGTTGTTGTATTGCAGGTTCAAGCGCTGCGCGTTGAACGTGCCGCGGTTGTGCGTGGTGTCCAGCACGCTGCGTGGGCGCACGCTCTTGACCGGGTCGTAGAACACTTCGGTCGTGGTGTTGTCGCCATCGTTGAAGAAGCGGTTGGTGACGAAGAAGCCCTGCAGCGTGAGGGTTTCGTCGTCGCCCAACTTCCAGTTCAGGCGGGGCGACACGTTGGCGCCGCGGCCGTGGCTGTGGTCGGTGCCGGTGCTGCTCAGGCGCGTCAGGCCGCCGTCGCGCAGGCGCTCGCCGTCCGTGTGGTTGCGGTTGTCCCACTGGTACACCGACACCGGCAGCACAAAGCCCAGGCCGCCCACCGTGCGGTTGCCGTAGGTGAAGCCGCCGTTGATGACCGGCTTCTCATTGGCATAGGCCAGGCCCAGGCGCAGGTCCTTCTGCACGATGCGCGGGGCATCTTTCAGGATGATGTTCAGCGTGCCCGCGATGGCCTGGGCGCTTTGGTCGGCGGTCGGGGCCTTGGTGACCTCCAGGCGTTCCACCTGTGCGGGGTTCAGGTTGTCCAGGCTGAATCCCGGGGGCGCGGGCTCGCCGTTCACCAGGATCTGCGTGTAGGCGCCGCCCAGGCCGCGCATGCGCAGTTGGCCGCCCGACACATTGATGCCCGGCAGGCGCTTGAGCACGTCGCTGAGTTGCGAGTCCCCGAACTTGTCCAGCTCCTCGCGGCCGTACAGCTGCTTGGCCACCGGCTCGCGGCGGCGCAGGTCGGTGTCGGTTTGCTGGCGCGTGACCGACACGCGCTCCAGCTGCTGGTTGCTGGGCGTTGGGGCGGCGTTGGTGGCGCGGTCCACCTCCTGCTGGGCCAGAACCAAGGCAGGGCTGAGCAACAGCAGCGAGGCGAGGGCGGTGGTTTTCAAGAACAGGACTCCGAGGGTTCGATGCGGCCGGCAGCGTAGCGGCGCGGCGGGGTGCGCGCATCTGGTGTGCGACCAGTTGCCGTTTCCGGGGCGTCAATCGACAGCCCGGGGCGCGGGCCGCGATCATGACAGCGTGGTGTGACGGTGACGAAGGTCAGATTCCCACCGGCACCCTCGGAAGCGAGCTGCGTCAGCGCTTGAGCTTGGCGAAGGCCGCCGCCATGGCGTTGCCGCCGGCCGGCTGGACGTCGCGCCCACCGCCACCGCCTTGGCGCTCATGCCGAGCGGCCGGGCGGAAGGCGTTGTCCGTCTTGGGGCCGCGCGGGGCTTGGGCGTCCAGCTTCATCGTGAGCGAGATGCGCTGGCGGGCCAGGTCGACCTCCAGCACCTTCACCTTGACGATGTCGCCGGTCTTGACCACCTCTCGGGCGTCGTTGACAAACTTGTTGCTCAGCTGGCTGACGTGGATCAGCCCGTCCTGGTGCACGCCCAGGTCGACGAAGGCGCCGAACTGCGCCACGTTGCTGACCGTGCCTTCCAGCAGCATGCCGGGTTGCAGGTCCTTCACGTCTTCCACACCGTCGTTGAAGCGCGCCACCTTGAAGTCCGGGCGCGGGTCGCGGCCGGGCTTTTCCAGTTCGGCCAGCACGTCCTTCACGGTGATGAGGCCGAACTTCTCGTCCGCCAGCAATTCGGGCTTGAGCGTGCGCAGCACCTCGCTGCGGCCGATGACTTCGTCCGCCGGGCGCTTCAGCAGGCCCAGCGCCTTTTCCACCAGTGGGTAGGTTTCGGGGTGCACGCCGGAGAAGTCCAGCGGGTTGTCGCCGCCGCGGATGCGCAGGAAGCCAGCGGACTGCTCGAAAGTTTTGGGGCCCAGGCCCGTCACGTCCAGCAGCTGCTGGCGGTTTTTGAACGCGCCGTGCGCGTCGCGCCAACGCACGATGCTGGCGGCCACCGAGGCCGACAGGCCGGACACGCGGGCCAGCAGCGCGCTCGACGCCGTGTTCAGGTCCACGCCCACCTTGTTCACGCAGTCTTCCACCACAGCGTCCAGCGCGCGGGCCATCTCGCTCTGGTTGACGTCGTGCTGGTACTGGCCGACGCCGATGCTCTTGGGGTCGATCTTGACCAGCTCGGCCAGCGGGTCTTGCAGGCGGCGGGCGATGGACACCGCGCCGCGCAGGCTCACGTCCAGGTCCGGCAGTTCCTTGGAGGCGAACTCGGACGCCGAGTAGACCGAGGCGCCGGCTTCGCTCACCACCACCCGCTCGATCTTCACGCTCGCGTCCAGCGCCTGCAGCTTCTTGATGAGCTCGCCGGCCAGCTTGTCGGTCTCGCGGCTGGCGGTGCCGTTGCCGATGGCAATCAGGTTCACACCGTGCGTGGCGCACAGCTTGGCCAGGGTGTGCAAGGCGCCGTCCCAGTCGCGGCGGGGCTCGTGGGGGTAGACGGTGGCGGTGTCCAGCACGCGGCCGGTGTCGGAGACGACCGCCACCTTCACGCCGGTGCGGATGCCCGGGTCCAGCCCCATCACCACGCGCTTGCCCGCCGGTGCGGCCAGCAGCAGGTCGCGCAGGTTCTCGGCGAAGACCTTGATGGCGGTGGCCTCGGCAGACTCACGGAGGCGCGCAAACAGATCCCGCTCCAAGCTGAGCGAGAGCTTGACCTTCCAGGTCCAGGCCACGGTCTTGCGGATCAGTTCGTCCGACGGGCGGTTGGCATGGCGCCAGCCGAGGTGCGAGGCGATGCGGCCCTCGGCCAGGCCGGGCTTGCCGGCCACGGGCTCTTCGTCCAGCACCAGCTTGGCGTCCAGCAGCTCCAGCGTGCGGCCGCGGAACACGGCCAGCGCGCGGTGCGAGGGCACGGTGCGGATGGGCTCGGCGTAGTCGAAGTAGTCGCGGAACTTGGCGTGGTCCGGCAGCTCGCCGTTCTTGCCGTCCATCAGCTTGCTTTGGAACAGGCCCTCCTCCCACAGCCATTCGCGCAGCTTGCCCACCAGCACGGCGTCTTCGGCCCAGCGCTCGCTGAGAAGGTCACGCACGCCGTCCAGCACGGCGAAGGCGTCGGCAAAGCCGCCCTCGGCATTGATGAACTTGGCGGCCTCGTCCATCGGCACGAGCGCGGGGTTGGCGAACAACTGGTCCGCCAGCGGCTCCAGGCCGGCTTCGCGCGCGATCATGCCCTTGGTGCGGCGCTTGGGCTTGTAGGGCAGGTAGAGGTCTTCCAGCTCCTGCTTCGTGGGTGCGGCGCGCACGGCGGCTTCCAGCTCGGGCGTGAGCTTGCCTTGCTCGGCAATGCTCTTGAGCACGGCCTCGCGGCGCTCGGCCAGTTCGCGCAGGTAGGCCAGGCGAGCGTCCAGTTCACGCAGCTGGATGTCGTCCAGGCCGTCGGTGGCTTCCTTGCGGTAACGGGCGATGAAGGGCACGGTGGCCCCGCCGTCCAGGAGGTCGACGGCGGCTTGAACCTGGGCGGGCCGAACCATCAGTTCGGCGGCAATCTGGGAGACGATGGGGTCCACAAATACAAAGGGCGCCGCGACAGGCGCCCGGAGTCACACGCGGGGCCCGCATTCTGCCAAACGCGCTGTGGGCGCCCGGCTCGGGTTCAGCGGCCCTGGATGCGCTGCCGCCAACGGTCGTGGATGGCGCGGGCCGTGCCGTTGGCCTGGATGATGCGCAGCCCATCGTCAAAGGCGGCGCGCAGGGCCGTGCCCAGCGGGTGCGTCCGCGAGAAGGCGGTGTAGATGCCAAAGGCATCCAGTTGCCCGACCACCTTGAACCGGCCGGCCAGCTCGGGGTGGCGCTGGAACAGCAGGCGGGCGTTGGCGTCGGGCGATAGGGTGTATCGCGCCCGGCTCTTGAGCAGAAGGCGGAAGTTTTTTTCGTCCTGCCCGGTGACCACGCGCACGATGCGCGGGTTGCCGTCGAACTCGGTGCCGTATTCATACCCGCGCGTCACGGCCACCTGCTGGCCCTCCAGGTCGCGCACCATCAGCCCGCCCGGGCGCGTGACGACGTCGTCCACCAGCCCCCAGATGAGGAACCGCTCCTCGAACATCGGGCGAGACGTCCAAAGGTAGTCCTTCTCGATCTGCTCGGTGCGCGTGGTGTTGAAGCAGGCCGCCAGGCTGCCCGACTTGGTTTGCGCCATGCAGCGGGCGTAGGGCAGCGGCTCCATGCGCGCCGTGATGCCTACCGCCGCGAAGGCGGCCGTCACCAGGTCCACCGTCAGGCCTTGGGCCCGGCCGTCCACCAACGCCGAGTAGGGAAACCAGTCGTCTTCCGCCCCCACCACCACCGTGCGGGCCTGCGGCCAAGCTGCCGGCGTGCTCAGCAGGCCAGCGAGGGGCAGCAGCAGTTGACGCCGGCGCATGGGAGGCGAGGAATTCAGGAGTGGGAGTCAGGTCAGTCTAGGGCGGCGGCGGGCTCGCACATGTCAGGGAGAAACACGATTCCCACGGGTTACTGCGGGTTTGCCGCAGGGGTGGAGCTTCCTACAGTCCGCCCCGCAGTACCGACAACACCACAACAACGGAGACAACACGATGCGCAGGTTCCTCTCGCGACGCTTCCCGCTGGTCGTCCTCGGCGCTGCTGCGCTGGTGGGCGCAGCCTTTGCCACCAACTATTCGCTCTGGATCAACGGCCGCACCGGCGGCGGCGTGGCCGGCAACTACGCCGACTTCACCTACTGGGGCCCCGCCAGCACGGCGGCCGGTGTGAACAAAAAGGCCGTCAACTGGGACGGCTACAACCACATCTCCGACCAGAACTACCTCATCCGCAACGCGCTGGACTGTTACTGCACCGGCACCAATTGGTGCTACGTGGCCGCCCACAGCGCGGGTGACTTGATGATCGGCTACACGTTGTCGCTGTACGGCGGCAGCACCCGCTACAAGAAGAACGCCACCCCCGGGCCGGACGGCAGCTGCGCCAACAGCGACGGCAGCACCCAGACCGGCTGGAACATCAAGTGGGTGAACGTGGCGGCCGGCGCCGGCGGCGGCAGCGAGCTGGCCAATGCGGGCGACTGGGCCTTGAGCGAGCCGCTGGTGAGCGACCTCAAGACCGGCACCGCCCGCGCGCTGTACGACCACAACAACACCCGCGCCAAGATGTTCTACATGTGGGCGGGTTCCAAGGGCACGCTGTACTCCTTCGTGCTGCCGGGGCAAGACGACGAAGCCGTGGCCTACCACTCGGCCGGCGGCATTTCCGGCTCGGGCGGCGCCAGCTACTGCAACCCCAGCGACTGGTTCTGCAACGACCTGACCCTGGGCACCGCCCCGGCCGAAGGCGGGAAGGCCAAGTGGAGCAACCACAGCGTGGTGTTCCGTGACGATGCCGAGGCCTACAACCACTACACCAACGGCAACTGGCAAGGCACGGTGGGCCTGGTGCGCCAAGACATGGTGAACAACGCCAAGTGAAGCGCGCTGCGGGGCTGGCCGGCGCCCTGTTGGCCGGGGTGCTGGCTTGGTGGGTGTGGCCGCAAGACGCGGCAGCCCCCGCGCCCGCGCAGCCCGCGGCAGCCCCAGCGCACCTGGCCTTGGCGGCAGCATCGGGGGCCGCCTCGCGGCCGCAGGGCTCGCCGTTCACCGACGCGGCGCTGCGCGAGCGCCTGAGCCAGCGCCAGGCGCTGCTGCAGCGCCTGGAGCGCGCCAAGGTCACGCTGGCCACCTACCGCGAGCAAACGCGTTACCCGCACGAGTCCCGCCCCATCGCCGAGCACCCGGACCAGGTGCACCCGTTCGCCCCCATCCGCGAGAGCCTGCCGCTGCGATTTCCGGGCACCAAGGCGGCCGTGCCTGGCGTGCGCATCCTGACCACGCAAGACCGCGTGTTCATGAGCGGCGAGGAGGTGGTGAAGGTCAGCGTCACGGCGCAAGACGATGCCGGCCAGACCCTGCCGCTGCTGGTGACGCGCGCCGTGGCGTTCGACCTGCCGGACCCGCGCCAAGCCGCCGGCCGGCCGCAGCTGGCGCTGGACTTCGCCGGCAGCGACGGGGTGTACAGCACCCAATTCCAACCCTCGCGCACGGCGTTTGCCGACTTTGCCGGTACGCTGCGCCTGCAGGTCACGCTCAGCCAGGACGGCCGACAGGGCGTGGTGAACTTCGATGTGGTCTACCAGCCGCTGGTGCCCGCCGAGTGGGGCGCCATCACCGAACGCGTGGCGGACGGCTCGCTGGATTTCAACGTCGGCTTGAACGTCAAGCGGGCGGGCCGCTACGTCGTCAGCGCCCGGGTGGACGACGCCCGGGGCGAGCCGTTTGCGTTGGTCAGTTTCAACGATGAGCTGGGCGCGGGGCCGCAAGTGGCCCGGCTGCGCCTCTTCGGCAAACTGCTGCGCGACGGCGCCCCCGCCATGCCGCTGCGCCTGCGCGACCTGCAGGGTTTTCTGCTGATGGAAGACCGCTTTCCCGACCGCGCCATGCTCGCGCGCCGGGAAGGCGTGGTGCACCGCAGCGGCACCTACCCGCTCAAGGGCTTTTCCGACGCGGAATGGACCAGCGAGGAGCGCAACCGCTACCTTGCGGAGTTCAGCCGCGACGTGAGCCAGCTGGAAGGCCAGTTGGCCCGCACCGCCGGGCCCTGAATCCCCTCAGACGCCACAGCCGCCTCAGGCGGCGCGGCCCAGCCAGGCCGCCAGACCCCGGGCCGCCGCACGGCCGCTGGCCATGCTGGCCGTCAACAGGTAGCCGCCGGTCGGCGCCTCCCAGTCCAGCATCTCGCCCGCCACGAACACACCGGGCACGGCGTTCAGCATGAGCCCGTCGTTCAGGGCTTCAAAGCGCACGCCGCCTGCCGTCGAGATGGCCTCCGCCACGGGGCGTGGCACGGTCAGCGTCAAGGGCAGCGCCTTCAGCGCCGCGGCCAGCGTGCGGCTGTCCAGCATCTGCTCGCGGGTCAGCAACTCGTGCAGCAGGCCCATCTTCAGCGGGCTCAGCTTCAGGCGGCTCTTGAGGTGCGATGACAGCGAGCGGCTGCCGCGCGGGTGGCTCACCTCGGCCTGCACCCGCTCGGGCGTCAACTGCGGCAGCAGGTCCAGGTGCAGCGTGGCCTGGCCCTCGCGGGCGATCTGCTCGCGCAGTGCGCTGCTGGCGGCGTACACCAGCGAGCCCTCAATGCCCGTGGCGGTGATCACGAACTCCCCCGGTCGGCCGTCAAAGCCTGCGGTGCTCAGCGCCACCGGCTTGACCGGCTGGCCGGCAAATTCCGAGGCGAAGCGTTCGCTCCAGCCCGGTGCCGCCGCGTGCGCAGCGGTGGGGCCGACATCGAAGCCGCAGTTGGCGGGCTGCAGCGGCGCCACGTCCACGCCCCGCGCGGCCAGCCAGGGCGCCCAGGCCCCGTCCGACCCCAGCTGCGGCCATGACGCGCCGCCCAACGCGAGCAGCGTGGCTCGCGGCGTGACGACACGCTCGCCCTCCGGCGTGTCAAAGCGCAGCGCGCCGTCATCGGCCCAGCCGGCCCAGCGGTGGCGCATGGCGAACTTCACGCCTGCGCTGCGCAGCCGGTGCAGCCAGGCCCGCAACAGCGGCGCGGCTTTCAGGTCAGTGGGAAACACGCGGCCGGAGGTGCCCACAAAGGTCTGCACGCCCAGCTCGGCCGCCCAGGTGCGCAGGGCGTCGGCGTCGAACGCGCGCAGCAGCGGCTCGATCTGCGGCGCACGCGCGCCGAAACGGCCGACGAACGGCGCGAACGACTCGGAGTGCGTCAAGTTCAGGCCGCCCTTGCCGGCCAGCAGGAACTTGCGGCCCACGCTGGGCTTGGCATCGAACACAGTGACCGGGTGGCCTGCGGCGGCCAACACCTCCGCAGCCATCAGCCCGGCCGGGCCGCCACCGATGATGGCGATGGCGTCTTGGGAAATCGGGGAACTCATGCCCCGATTGTCCGTGCGGTGCGGAACTCAGCCCTGCAACTTCGCCTTCAACGCCTCGCCGATGTCCGGTCGGGCGGCGTAGGGGTCGGTCGGGTTGCGTTGCAGCAGGGCGTCTTCCATGCGGGTCTGCACGCCGGCCAGGGCCTGGGGGTGGCTGAAGATCCAGAACTTGTGCTGGTCCATGGCGTCGAACACCATGGCCGCCACATCGGCGGCGGTGAGCTTGCCGGAGGCCACGGCCTTGTCGGTCTGGGCTTGGGACACCAGCTGGCTGCGCGTGGGCTTGGCGCCGGCCAGGTCGCTGGGGCGGTTGCGGTGGCTCTGGCTGATGCCGGTGGGCACATAGAACGGGCACAGCACGGCGGCGTGCACCTGGTTCGTGACCAGGCGCAGGTCGTGGTGCAGGGTTTCGGTCAGGGCCACCACGGCCGCCTTGCTGACGTTGTAGACCCCGGACATCGGCGGCACCAGCAGCCCGGCCATGGAGGCGGTGTTGACGATGTGGCCTTCGTAGCTCGGGTCGGCCTTGGCGGCGGCCAGCATCATGGGGGCGAACAGGCGCACGCCGTGCACCACGCCCATCACGTTCACGCCCATCACCCAGTCCCAGTCGGTGGTGGCGTTTTCCCAGATCAGGCCGCCCGAGCCGACGCCGGCGTTGTTGAACACGAAGTGCGGCGCGCCGAAGCGTTGCTGCACGTCGGCCGCCAGGGCCTCCATGGCGTCGGCCTTGGCGACGTCCACGACGCGGTGCAGCACCTCGACGTTGGTGAATTCGGCGGCGGCTTTCTCCAGCGCGTCGGCCTGCACATCCAGCAGCACGAGATTCATGCCGCGCTGGGCGGCGAGGCGGGCGGCCTCCAGGCCGAAGCCGGAGCCAGCGCCGGTGATGACGGCGGTTTTCTTCATGCGTGTGTCTCCTTGGGCAGGCGCATCTCGATGTGCGCGATGCCGTCTTCCATGTAGGTGTCGCCCACCGGCGTGAAGCCGAAGCTGGCGTAGAAGCCCTGCAGGTGCGCTTGCGCGTGCAGGGTGAGGGGGTGGCCGGGCCACAGGCGTTCGCAGGCGGCCAGGGCTTCGGTCATCAGGGCGCGGCCGCTGCCGTTGCCGCGTGCACTGGGTGCCGTGACCACGCGGCCGATCAGGGCGTCAGCGCCCTTCAAGCCGGGAGGAATCAAGCGGGCGTAGGCGCCAAGCGTGCCATCACTCTGGCGACCCAGCAGGTGCCAGGTGTGGCGGTCGAGCCCGTCGATGTCCTGGAAGATGCATTGCTGCTCCACCACGAACACCTCCGAGCGCAGCGCCAGCAGGTCGTACAGGGCCTCGACGCCGAGATCGGCGAAGGGCGTGCACTGCCAGTGCATCAGACCAGCTTCACCAGCTGCTTGCCGAAGTTCTTGCCCTTGAGCAGGCCCATGAAGGCCTCGGGCGCGGCAGCGATGCCGTTGGCCACGGACTCGCGGTACTTCAGCTTGCCGGTGGCGACCAAGGTGCCGAGTTCCTTCAGCGCCTCGGGCCACACTTCCATGTGTTCCGACACGATGAAGCCCTCGACCTTCATGCGGTTCACCAGGATGAGCTGCGGCGCAGCCATCGGGATGGGCTGGCCGTCGTAGCCGGAAATCATGCCGCACATGGCGATGCGGCTGAAGGCGTTGGCACGCAGCAGCACGGCGTCGAGGATGTAGCCGCCGACGTTCTCGAAGTAGCCGTCGATGCCGTTCGGGCACTCGGCCTTCAGGGCGGCCGAGAGCGACTTCACATCGCCGTGCTGCTTGTAGTCGATGCAGGCATCAAAGCCCAGTTCCTCGACGACGTAGCGGCACTTGTCGGCGCCGCCGGCAATGCCCACCGCGCGGGCGCCACGGGCCTTGGCCAGCTGACCCACGGCCGAGCCGACCGCGCCGCTGGCGGCGCTCACCACCACCGTTTCACCGGCCTTGGGGTTGATGATCTTCACGAGGCCGTACCAGGCGGTCACACCGGGCATGCCTACGGCGCCCAGGTAGGCCGACAGGGGGATGTGCGTGGTGTCCACCTTCTGCAGCACGCCGCGCTGGCTGGCGTCGACCGTTTGGTACTCCTGCCAGCCGCCCATGCCGACGACCTTGTCGCCGACCGCGAAATGGCTGTTCTTGGACTCGACGACCTCGCCGACGGTGCCGCCGATCATGACCTCGTCGATGGCTTGCGAGGCCGCGTAGCTCTTGCTGTCGTTCATGCGGCCGCGCATGTACGGGTCCAGGCTCAGGAAGTGGTTGCGCACGCGCACCTGGCCGTCAGCCAGGTCGCTGAGGGCCGTTTCGACGAGGCGGAAGTTGTCGGGCGTGACCTCACCCTTGGGGCGGGAGGCGAGGACGATTTGGCGGTTCGTGGTGCTCATGCGGGTCTCCAGGGCCGGGGGCGTCCCGGCCAGCGGAGGGCATTGAAGCATGGGCCGGCGCACGCGTCGCGTCCCATCGGCGACAGAAAAGCACGGTCGTGCTTTTCCAGTCGCGTGGGTTCAGTCCGCCATGGGCAGCGGGAACTGCGTGCAGCCCAGCTTCTCGGAGATGTCGCGGCTGGCCTTCTGCAGCATCTTCACCACCGCGGGCGCCTTGGCCTCGTCGAAACGGAAGGTGGGGAAGGACACGCTCAGGCCGGCGATGGGCTGGCCGAGGCGGTCGAAGATGGGCACGCCCAGGCAGCGGATGTGGTCGTCGAATTCCTCGCGGTCTTCGCCGAAGCCTTGGGCCTTGACCTGTGCCAGTTCAGCCAGGAACGCGGGGCGTTCGGTGATGGTCTTGTCGCGAAAGCGCTTGAACTCGGCGCCGTCCAGGATGGCGTCGCGGCGCTCGGGGTGCTCCCAGGCCATCAGCACCTTGCCGATGGCGGTGCAGTGCAGCGGCGCACGGCGGCCCACGCGCGAGTACATGCCCAGCATGTGACGCGAGTCCACCTTGTGGATGTAGATGATTTCGCTGTCGATGAGGCTGCCCAGGTGCACGGTTTCGCCGGTGGCGTCGGCCAGCATCTGCATGGGGTGCTTGGCCAGGTCGACGAGGTCGGGCGAGGGCAGGGCCTTGGCGCCGATCTCGAACATGCGCATGGCCAGGCCGTAGCGCTCGCTGTCGGCCTCCTGGCGCACGTAGCCCAGGCTCTTCATGGTCTGCAAGAAGCGGTAGACCGTGGCCTTGGGCATGGCCAGGCGCACCGAGAGGTCGGTGATGCCGATGTCGTTGCGTTCGCCGAGCGCATTGAGGATGGCGAACACCTTGAGTACCGCAGCAACCGACTCCGGCTGCTTGGAGTCGCCAATGTCGTCATCCATCGTTTTGATTCTTTCGGGCGCTTGTTTCAAGAGAGGCGTGAATTCTCGCTCAGCACCGCCTCAGCGCAGTTGCGGGCCGGCGCCTGCACGGATCTGCTGGCTGAGGAGTCCTGGTTGCTGCGGGCGCAGCGCGGCGGCGTCGTAGAAGTCGTCGGGGCGCCAGCCGATGTCTGCTGAGAGCGACTCCGCGGGGTGGGCGGCCTGCCAGGCGCTGAGGATCTCGACCGGGCGACCGTTGAGCTGGCTGTGTTCGTCCAGGAACGCGGTGCCCTTGAGCCGGCGGATGAGCCGGTCTGGCGTGACGCTGGCGGGCAACTCCCAGCGGTTGTGTTCGCTGAACAGGCGCGACTGCATGCCCACGCCCAGCGAGTAGGCGAAGTCGTCGGCCGCGTCGGCGCTGAACAGGTTGGCCACCACGTGCACGCGGCCGAAGCGCACCCGCGGCGTGCGCTCCTTGCAGCCGTGGAAGTGGTTGTGGTGCAGCGTGACGCGCAGCTTTCCGTCGTCGCTGGTCTTGCCGTCGCCGCTGCCGATGAGCATGGTCTTGTCATGCGCCTGGAAGCGGCACCACGACACGGTGACGAGGTCGCTGCCGTTGGTGATGTCCAGCAGCCCGTCGTGGTGCTGCACGCGCTGGCCCAGGCGGATGGGTTCGAGCTTGTCGGGCCGCTGGCCATCGTCGAAATGGCAGTGGTCCACCCACACGCGCTCGGCCCCGCGCAGCGAGACGTTGTCGTACGCCGAGTTCCACTCGCCATGGCCGTTGTCGCGCGGCTGCCATTCGGGGAAGTAGTCGTAGGCGTCCGAGAAGCGCAGGTGGCGAATGACGATGTTGCTCACCCGCTCGAGCATGAAGCCGCCGCGATGGAATCCGGCGCCGGGGGCCACGCCCACCAGGGTGGTGTTGGAGGGCAGCCGCACCTGGGCGACCTCCGCATGCCGCTTGGCGGAGCGCTTGCGGGCGTCTTCCAGCGGACCGGTGGGGTCGTCTCGGCCCCAGGTGGCGGGGTCGTAGGCACGGTCGAACGCGTCGAAGCTGAAGCCCGGCTCCATGAAGGCCTCGATGCCGGCGGGGCAGAGGTCGATGAAGCGGTGCACGCGGATGATCTTGGGCTTGTCGCCCGCGCGCAGTGCCGCGTCCAGCCCGGCGCGGTCGTGCACGTCGAACACATGGGCGGCTGTCGCCCCGGCCCCGCCCGTCGTGGGGCCCACGCTGGCCCAGCCCAACAGCGCTTGCGCCGGGCGGTCCGCCGGAAGGGCCGGCCGTGTGGCGCAGGCACTCAAGGCGGACAGGCCGGCGACGGCGAGGACGTGGCGGCGGTGCAGGCTCATGGGCGGTTGTTGAATTCGTGGAGTCGGTGGGTGGCGGCGTTGAAGGGCCGGCGCGAGGTGCTGGCCTGCCAGGGGCCGATGTGGGCGCCGATCTCGCTGTCGCGCACCACGGCGAGGCCGTTGGGGCTGGTGCCCGCCACCCAGGTGCCAGGCTTGACGCCGGCATCCCAGGCCCGGCCCAGCGCGGTGGCGCCGGGCGCGATGCCGGGTTCCGCGAGGAACCGGCTGTGCGTGACGAGGAAGCCTTGCCCCACCTCCGGCGCGGTGCTGGGCGCCAGCACGATGCCGCCATGGCCAGGCGCGCGGCGGTGGGCACGGGTCAGGAGGGTGCTGTGCTCGATGACCAGCACGGCGTTGCCGAAGATGAAGTCCACGTCGCCCGCGATGAGGCTGTGGCGAATCAGTTGCCGGGCGGGCTGGCCGGGCGCCGCGCGGCGGGCGAAGAGGGTGTCTTGGTGGCCCAGCAGGCGGACGTTCTCCAGCTGGATGCGGTCGCCGGCCAGGGTCAGCGCCACGGCCTGGGCGCCACCGCTTTCACCAGCACCGGCGGGGTAGGCCTGGCCGAGATGGACGGCGTCCATCGCATCGTTGGCAATGGTCAGCGCGATGAGTTGCACGTCGGCGCTTTGCACCAGCACGGTGGTGCTGCCGCCGGTGCCGATGGTGGCTTTGCCCAACTCTGGCACGCAGGGGTGCGCCGGTTCGTGTTCGGCTTTGGGTTGCCCAGCAAAGCGGCCGTCCACCAGCACCACGGCGGCGGCGTCCAGCGGCGAGCCGATGAGGGCCAGTGGCGCCTTGCCCTGGATGCAGACCGGGCCGCGGTACGTGCCCGGTTGGATTTGGATGACCCAGCGCTTGGTATCGCCTGGGGTGGGCGCCGGCACGCGGTCGATTGCGGCCTGAACGGACTCGCCGGGCCTCACCACGAAGTCCGGCGGCGTGGCGCCGAGGTCGGCCAGCGGCGCGGGCGTCCAGTCGCCCAGGTAGGCGGCCAGGGTGTGGGCGGCGGCCTGTTCGGGCGTCAGCTGCGGGCGGGTCTGGGCGGGGCTCACGCTGGCCGCCAGCGTGAGCGCCAGCGCGACGAGCGGCCCGAGTCGAGCCTTCACAAGTCCGCCAGGTAGAGGGCGGGCTCCACGCCGTTCGCGCGCTCCTTGTCGCAGCTGAACAGCACCTGCTTTTCGTCCGGCGTGAAGCTGGGGTGGGGGTGGGTGACCTGGCGGCTGTCCTTGTAGACGTCCCAGCCACTGTCGTGGCGCGCGATCGGGCGTGTGATGCCGGCCTTCAGGTCGAACAGGTGCAGGTAGGGGTCACCCACCAGCATCTCGTTGTCACCGGCGCTGGCCTTGCCGCAGCCGTCGCCCACGATGAGCGTGCCGTCGAAGTTGCTCATCAGGTGCGAGCAGGGCGGCATGGCGGTGAGCAGCTTGTTCTCCAGCGTCACGGGGTCCAGGCTGTAGATCCAGCGCTCGGGGGCGTTGGCGTTGTAGCTCACGTAAATCATGGCGCTGCCGTCGGGCACCCAGAACTCGTGCGTGCAGCTTTCGCCGTCGGTGTGTTCCTTGCCGCAGCGGCGGTTCGTGCCGTCTTCGTTGATGAACCACATGCGGGCATCGATGAGGTCGTGCGGGCCTTCGTGGCAGTAGGCCACGGTGTGGTCGTCGAACGGGCGGTACTGCGGGTGGCCCAGCCAGCCGCGCTGCTCCAGGATGACGCTGCGTTGGCCAGTTTGCAGGTCCACGCTGAACAGCCGGCACAGCGGCTTCTTGTGGAACATGTCGTTGAACTTCTGCCAGGTGTTCAGCGGGAACCAGTCGGCCGCGGCGATCTCGATGCCGACCATCTTGGTGCAGGCGCTGTTGCTCACCCAGGTGCCGTAGCCCACCCAGCCGTCGGGCACGACGTAGGCGACCTCTTCCTTCAGCGTGGCGAGCTCCAGGCGGATGAGGTGGCGGTCACCGCGCACGAAGTAGACGAAGCGGTCGTCCGGGCTCATGAAGGCGCCGAAGGTGTTCTCACGGGCGCCATCGGTCAGCTGAAGGGCCGTCTGCGAGGGCAGGTCCAGCAGATGCAGGTTCCAGTTCGGGCTGGGCTGGGGGCCGAACTCGCCGCCGAACATCAACTTCGTGCCGTCATTGGTGAAGCACTTTTGATAGAAGTAGTTGCGGTGGCAGGTGACGTCGGGCGGCGTCAGGCGGGTGACGCGGGCGCCGGTGTCGGGGTCCTCGTGCGAGACGAAGTTGAATTTGCGCTCGGTGGCTTTCATCACTGGATCCTCTGCAACAGGGCGTTGCCTTCTTCGACGAGGCGGCGGGCAGCCTCGCCGTCGGTGGTCTTGTTGTAGGCGACGGTCTCGAAGACCTCGCGCATGAATTTCTGGAAGCGCGCGTGCTCGAACAGCGGCGCGGGGCGGATGAGGCGGCCGGCGTCGCGCTGGGCCTGGATCTGGTCGTGCGCGGCCAGTTCCAGCGGGGGCAGGCCGCCGGCTTGTTGCAGCACGGCCAGCGCGCTCTTGGCGCTGGGCAGGCCGCGCGTGCGGCCCAAGATGCGCGCGGCCTCGGGGTCGGTCAGCAGGAAGTTCATCAGCCGGGCGGCCAGCTCGGGTTGGGTGCTGTTGCGGCCGACCGTGTACATGACCGTGGGGCGGCCGAAGAGACCGCTCTCGCGGCTGCCGTCCAGCGTGGGGAAGGCGCCCAGGGTGAGCCTCTCGCCCGGCGCCAGCGTGGAGCTGCGCAGGCCGATGGTGGAGTCCCAGGTGTAGTTGCCGGCCCAGCGGCCTGCCACCCAGTCGGGTTGCTGCTCGGTGGGCTTCTCGGCGCCACCCAAGGACGCGCGCAGCGGCAGCGGCGTGGCCACGTGCGAGTCCACCAGGCGCTTGTAGGTTTTCACCCAGTCCAGCGCGGCGGCGGGGCTCATGGCCACGCGGGCCTGGGTGGGGTCGACAAAGGGCGTGCCGTGCTTTTGCTGCACGTAGCTCTGCGACAGCAGGATCATGTCGTAGAGCTCACCGTCCAGCGGGTAGGCGCTGTCTCCCAGCTTGGCGCGGAAGGCGGGGCCGGTGGCGAAGAGTTCGTCCCAGGTTTCAGGCAGCTTCACGCCGGCGCGCGCGAAGGCGGTCTGGTTCCACAGAAACACCCGGGCGCTGAAAGACGAGGGCAGCGCGTTGAGCTTGCCCTGCACGCGGCCGTAGGCGAGGTCGTCGTCGGTGAATTGGTCCAGCGCCAGTTCTTTGCTGAGCGTGTTCAGGTCGGTGAAGCCGTTGCCGCGCTTGCTGAACATGGCCATCCACGCCCAGTTGATCTGCATGAGGTCGGGCTCGGAGCGACCGGCGATCTGGGTGGTGAGCCGCTCCAGATAGCCCGAGAAGCCCATGTACTCGGCCTTGACCTTCACGCCATGGCGCTGCTCGAACACCTTGAGCGCCGCCAGCGTGGCCTGGTGGCGGCCTGCGCCGCCCCACCACGCGAAGCGCAGCGGTTTGGAGTTGGCATGGACCCAGGGCGCGGCCAGGGCGGCGCCGCTGACGAGGAGGCTGCGGCGGTTCAAGGTCATTTCAGCAAGCTCGCGCCGTGGTCGTCCGCCACGAAGAGGTGGGCGTGTGCCATGTGGAAGTGCAGCGTCACGGCCGAGCCGCGCGGCAGGGGGGTGAGGGCGGCGCCGTCCTCGGCGGGCACACGGGCGCTGAGGGCCACGCCGCCGACATCGACATAGGTGAAGACCTCGGCACCCATGTGCTCACAGAACTTCAGCGTGGCCTGCACCGGCACGCTGCCAGGCTTGGCGATGAGGCCGATGTGCTCGGGGCGCAGGCCGAACTGCACCGGGCCTTCGGCGTGGGGCTGGAATCGGCCCGCCGGCAGGGCCAGGCGCACGCCGCCCAGCTCCACCGCGCCGTCGCGCAGCTGGGCCGGCACGATGTTCATCTCGGGCGATCCGATGAAGCTGGCCACGAAGGCATTGGCCGGGCGGTCGTACAGCGCGGTGGGCGTGTCCACCTGCTGGATCACGCCGGCCTTGAGCACGCAGATGCGCTCGCCCATCGTCATGGCTTCGGTCTGGTCGTGCGTGACGTAAATGGTGGTGGCCGGCTGGCCGGCATCGCGCAGCGAGCGGTGCAGCTCGGTCAGGCGCACCCGCATCGCGGCGCGCAGCTTGGCGTCGAGGTTGGACAGCGGCTCGTCGAACAGGAAGACCTCGGGCTTCTTGACGATGGCGCGGCCCACCGCCACGCGCTGGGCCTGGCCACCCGAGAGCTGCTTGGGGTAGCGCTCCAGCAGGTGTTCCATCTCCAGCAGCTGCGCGGCGTGTCGCACGCGCTGGTCCAGCTCGGCCTTGCCCGTCTTGGCCAGCTTCAGGCCGAAGGCGAGGTTGTCGTAGACCGTCATGTGCGGGTAGAGCGCGTAGTTCTGGAACACCATCGCGATGCCGCGGCCCTTGGGCGCGATGTCGTTGACCACGCGGCCGCCGATGTGCAGCTCGCCGCCGGTGATGGACTCCAGCCCGGCCACCATGCGCAGCAGCGTCGACTTGGCGCAGCCCGACGGGCCGACGAACACCATGAACTCGCCGTCCCGCACGTCGAGGTCGACGCCGTGCACGGCCTTGAAACCATTCGGGTAGGTCTTCTCGACCTTGCGCAAGCTCACTGCGGCCATGGGGTCAGCCCTTCACGCCACTGCTGGTGGCGCCTTCGATGAAATGCTTTTGGGCGGCGAAGAACACCGCGACGGACGGGATCAGGGCGACGACGGAGATCGCGATCACATTGGCCCACTCGACCTCCTCGGTCGCGCCGATGCTCATCTTCAGCGCCAGGCTCACGGGGTACTTCTCGACCGAGGCCAGGTAGATGAGCGGGCCCATGAAGTCGTTCATCGTCCAGATGAACTGGAAGACGATGACGCTGATGATGGCCGGCTTGAGCAGCGGCACGATGATGTGCCAGAGCAGCTGCAGCGCGTTGCAGCCGTCGATCAGCGCGGCCTCCTCCATGTCGCGCGGGATGCCGCGCAGGAACTGCACGAGCATGAACACAAAGAAGGTGTCGGTCGCGAACGCCGAGGGCACGATCAGCGGCAGGTAGCTGTCCAGCCAGCCCAGCTCGCGGAACACCAGGTACTGCGGCAGGCGCAGCACGATGAGCGGCAACATCATCGTGCCGACCATGATGCTGAACAGCATCTTCTTGCCCCAGAACTCGAAGCGCGCGAAGGCGTAGGCCACCAGCACGCAGGAGATCACCGTGACGATGATGCGCGGGATGGTGATGAGGAAGCTGTTCAGGAAGTAGGTCGCGAACGTGTACTCGGTGCTGGTCTTCCAGCCCTTGGCGTAGGCGTCCAGCGAGAACTTGCTGGGCCAGAAGCCGGCCGACGTGAAGATCTCGCTGTTGCTCTTGAAGGACGCGCCCACCAGCCACAGCAACGGGTAGAGCATGACGATGGCGGTGGCCGCCAGCAGCAGATAGCGCAGCCAGGGCGTCTTGCCGTCGTCGCCCACGGCGCGTTCGTTCAGTTCAGCGGCGGCGCTCATTTCTTGTCCTTTTCGCCCGCATAGAACACCCAGAACTTGCTGCTCCAGAACGACATCGCGGCCAGCCCGGCGACGAGGGCGAACAGCACCCAGCTCAGCGCTGCGCCGTAGCCGAGGTTGAAGAAGCGGAAGCTCTGGTCGTAGATGTACAGCGCCAGCACGTAGGTGGAATGCAGCGGGCCGCCCTCGGTGATGAGGTAGGGGCCGTTGAACTCCTGGAAGGCATGCACCATCTGCATGATCAGGTTGAAGAAGATGACCGGCGTGATCAGCGGCACGGTGATCTTCCAGAACTGCTGGTTGACGCTGGCGCCATCGATCTCGGCGGCTTCGTAGAGCGACTTCGGCACGTTCTGCAGCGCGGCCAGGAAGATCACGCAGGCCGAGCCGAACTGCCAGGTGAAGAGCAGCACGATGGTCCACATCGAGTAATGCTCGTCAGCCAACCACGGGATGGGCTCGAAGCCCAGCTGGCCCAGGAGGATGTTGACGAGCCCGTGCTTGGCGAACACGAAGCGCCACAGCACCGCCACGGCGATCGACCCACCGAGGATGGACGGGATGTAGAACGCCGCCCGGAAGGCATTGATGCCCTTGAGCCGGAAGTTCAGCACCTGCGCCACCACCAGCGCAAAGCCCACGCGCAGCGGCACGGCCAGCAGCGCAAAGGTGAGGGTGACGCCCAGCGATTTGCGGAACAGCGGGTCGCCGGTCAGCATCTCTTCGTAGTTGCGCAGGCCCACCCACTCCGGTGGGTCGATCAGGTCGTACTGCGTGAAGCTGAGGGCAAAGCTCATCACGAAGGGGAAGAGCTTGAACAGCAGCACGCCCAGCACGAAGGGCAGCACGAACAGGAAGCCTAATCTCTTGTTTTCGTACATCTCACCGTGTCTCCGTCGGTGATTCTCAGAGCCCCGCCGCGTCAGCGAGGCGGGCCATCCAGCGAAGCCGCGGAACCGGCTCCGCCGGGTCGCTGGCTTGCCCCCTCGAGGGGGCGCGCGTCAGCGCGTAGGGGGTGGGCCGAATCACCGAGCCAACCAGCCGCCGTCAACGGCGAGGGTGTAGCCGTTGACGTAGTCCGACGCGGTGGACGCCAGGAACACGACCGGGCCGGCCAGGTCCTCGGGCTTGCCCCAGCGGCCGGCCGGAATGCGCTCCAGGATGGCGGCGTTGCGGTTTTCGTCGGCCCGCAGCTGTGCGGTGTTGTTGGTGGCCATGTAGCCCGGGGCGATGGCGTTCACGTTGATGCCGTGCGAGGCCCACTCGTTGGCCATCAGCCGGGTGATGCCCATCACGCCACTCTTGCTGGCGGTGTACGACGGCACGCGGATGCCGCCCTGGAAGCTCAGCATCGACGCGATGTTGATGATCTTGCCGCCGCTGCCCTGCGCCATGAAGACCTTGGCCACCGCTTGCGACAGGAAGAACACCGACTTCAGGTTCAGGTCCATCACGTCGTCCCAGTCGGCTTCCGAGAACTTGATGGCGTCTTCGCGGCGAATGATGCCGGCGTTGTTCACGAGGATGTGCACGGCGCCGTTCAACCCCTTGGCGCGGGCCACCAGGTCCGGAATGCAGGCCGTGTCACCCAGGTTGGCGCGCAGGTCCAGAAACTGGCGACCCAGGGCGAGCACGCCGGCTTGTGTCTCGGTGGGCTCGGACACGTTCACGCCCACCACGTCAGCCCCGGCCTGCGCCAGCGCCAGCGCCATGCCCTGGCCCAAACCGGTGTTGCAGCCGGTGACGATGGCGGTTTTGCCGGCAAGTTGGAAGGAAGGAAGCACCATGGCGTTGTCCTGAAGTGGAGGCCGAGCGGCGGGCCTCGTCGTGGAGAGGGGTGAAATTGAAACGCGGTTCCAATTCCTGTTTGGCGCGACTTTAGGCGTCACGATCAGGCTGCGGAATCATGGTTTCTAATTAGTGAACCGCTGTTCCGAAAAATGAATTGCGGTTCTATCATGCACCGCAATCCAGCCGCTCCAAGCCGCCATGAGCCACTATTTCCGCCACCAAGACACCCCCTGGACCGAACTCGGCGACGGCATCCGCCGCAAGATCGTGGGGCACACCCCCGAGCTGATGTCGGTGCTTGTGCAGTTCGACCGGGGTGCGGTCGGCACGGTGCATGCGCACGACGCGCATGACCAGATCGCCTACGTCGTGTCGGGCCGGTTCGAGTGCCAGGTGGGCGGCGAAACCTGCGTGCTGCACCCGGGTGACGCCTTCATCGCCCCGCGGCTGACCTCGCACGGCGTGGTGGCACTGGACGACGGCGCCACCTTGCTGGACCAGTTTTCCCCCCGGCGCGACGACTACCTGTAGCCGAGCCGGCGCGGTGGGTGCTCGCACTGCAGCGACGCCCGCTTCACGATCGACGGGTGCCCTGCGTGCGCCCCTGGGCCTTGAGCCCCCCGCACCCTTTGAGAGCTGCCAGCGCCCGCGTGCGCCCAGGCGGCCAGCACCAGGAGACAACCCATGCCCACGTTCCGTTCCGCCCCCCGTCCCGTCCTGCAGCCCGTGGCGCTTGCCGCCGCGCTGACGGCCTTGGCCGCCACGCCCGCCTGGAGTCAGGACGCCGCCGCGCCCACCAACCAGTTGGGGGCCGTCGTCGTCACCGGCATCCGCGCGTCGCTGGAAAGCGCGCTCAACGCCAAGCGGCAGGACAAGGGCATCGTCGACGTCATCAAGGCCGAGGACATGGGCAAGTTCCCGGACACCAACCTGGCCGAGTCGCTGCAGCGCGTGCCGGGCGTGGTGATCGACCGCGACGCGGGCGAGGGCCGCAACATCACGGTGCGCGGCCTGGGCGGTGACTTCACCCGCACCCGCATCAACGGCATCGAAGCGCTGGCCACCACCGGCGGCACCGACAGCTCCGGCGGCGCCAACCGCACCCGCGCGTTTGACTTCAACGTCTTCGCCGCCGACCTGTTCAACGCGCTCACGGTGCGCAAGAGCAGCTCGGCCGATGTGGACGAAGGCTCGCTCGGCGCCACGGTGGACCTGCAAACCGCGCGACCGTTCGACCTCAAGACCTTCGTGGCCGCGGTGTCGGTCAAGGGCACCTACAACGACATCCGCGGCAAGGCCACGCCCAAGGCCTCCTTCCTCGTGTCCAACACGCTGGCTGACAAGAAGATCGGCGTGCTGCTGTCGGGCGCCTACTCCAAGCGCGAGGTGTACGAGGAAGGCTTCAGCACCGTGCGTTGGGACAACGGCCCCTCCAGCGGCAACAGCTTCAGCGGCTGGTGCCCGCCGCAGGGCGTGACCACCAACCTGCCCACCGGCTCCACGGCCACCACCTGCGGCCCGGCCGCGCAAGGTGTGGCCCGCCTGCCCAACACGCCCGAGAACCTGGCCGCCTACACCGAGGCCAGCAAGGCCACCAACTTCCACCCCCGCCTGCCGCGCTACGGCCGCCTCACGCACGACCAGGAGCGCCTGGGCCTGACCAGCTCCATCCAGGTGCGCCCGGCCGACAGCTTGTTGATCACGTTCGACATGCTGTACTCCAAGCTCGACGCGACCCGGCAGGAAGACTTCCTGGAAGCGATTTCCTTCAGCCGCGCGCTGTCGGCCGGTGGCAAGCAGCAGACCAGCGTGCTGGAAGCCCAGTACAACGCGGCCGGCCAGATGGTGTACGGCAAGTTCAACGGCGTGGACGTTCGCTCCGAGTCGCGCTTTGACAAGCTCAGCACCGAGTTCACGCAGCCCACGCTGACCGTGGAGCAGGACCTGAGCGACACGCTCAAGCTCACGGTGCGCGGCGGCCGCGCCAAGTCGCGCTTCAACAACCCCATCCAGACCACCACCACGCTGGACGCCCCCAACGTCAACGGCTACGTGTTCGACGCCCGAGCCAACGACCGCGCACCGCTCATCAGCTACGGCAACCTCAACACCAGCGACGCCAGCGGGCTGAAGATCTACGGCGTGCCGGTGGGCGCCACCAGCATTGCCAACTTCACGCCCAGCGAGGTGCGCATCCGCCCCAACGGCGTGACCAACCGGCAAGACGTGGCCACGGCCGACCTGGCCTGGGAAGCGATTCCCGACTTCCTGACGGTCAAGGGCGGCGTCAGCTACAAGCAGTTCAAGTTCACCAGCTACGACTACCGCCGCACGGTGGAGACCATGAACACCCTGCCGGCCGGTGTGGATGCCAGCAGCCTGGTCACCACGCTGTCGGGCTTCGGCAAGGGGCAAAGCCTGCCGGCGGGCTCGGTCACGTCCTGGGTCATTCCCAACCTGGACGCCATCGCCAAGGCCTACGACATCTACTGCAACTGCCTGAAGACCGGCCCGGCCGGCGGCCCGGGCGACTACACGCTCACCTCCATCACCAACGGCAACGCCCGCGGTGGCAACCGCGCCATCACCGAGACCGACACCGGCAGCTGGCTGATGGCCGAGTTCGAGAGCCGCCTGGGCACCATGCCGCTGCGCGGCAACCTGGGCACGCGCTATGTGAAGACGGCCATCAGCGCCAGCGGCTACCTGGCCACCGGCGGCGGCAGCGCCGTGACGGCCGAGCGCGTCTACAAAGACTGGCTGCCCTCGGGCAACGTCTCGCTGGGCCTCACCAAAGACCTGATCCTGCGCGCCGCAGCGGCCAAGGTCATGTCGCGCCCGCCGCTGCAGAGCCTGAACCCCGGCGGCACGCTCTCCACCACCGGCACGCTCAGCTACACCGGCGGCAACCCGGCGCTGGACCCGTTCCGCGCCACCACCTACGACCTCAGCGCCGAGTGGTACCACGCCAAGAACGCGTTCATCGGCCTGGGGCTGTTCGAGAAGAAGATCGGCAGCTTCGTGCTGACGCAGGGCCGCAACGTGCCCTACAACCAGACCGGCCTGCCCATGGCGCTGTTGCCCAGCAACTTCACGGGCGAGGAAATCTTCACCGTCAGCGCGCCCATCAACACGCAGGGCGGCAAGCTCAGCGGGTTCGAGATCAACGTGCAGCAGCCCTTCACCTTCCTGCCCGGCTGGGGCAAGAACTTCGGCGTGCTGGCCAACTACACGCAGGTCAAGAGCAAGATGGACTACGTGCTGTCCGCCGCCATCGGCGCCGGCACGGTGCGTGAGGACTTGGTGAACCTGTCGCCCCGCTCGTGGAACCTCTCGTTCTATTACGACGACGGCACGCTCAGCGGTCGCATCTCCAGCTCGGCGCGCGCGGCCTTCCTCACCACCATCCCGGCGGGCAACAACCAGGACGTGGCGGGCAAGAACAAGACCTTCAACGTGGACCTGTCGGTGGGCTACAAGTTCAGCCCCCAGCTGGAGCTGACCTTCGAGGCCACCAACCTCACCAACCAGCCCAACGACCAGTTCATCTCCCGCGCCATGAACAACGTGGTGGTGAACAACTACACCGGCCGCGAGTTCATCGTGGGTGGTCGCTACAAGTTCTGACCGAGGCCGCGCGTGTGCGTGTGGACCCTTCTGCGCGGCCGTGGCCGGGCCTGGTGCAGCGGCGGGCTGCTGGTGGCCGCCGCCATCGGCGTGGCCGCGCAAGGCCAGCCGCCCGCCGGCCCGCGCGTGGTGCTGGTGGGCGACTCCACCCTGGCGCCGCGCAGCGGGTACGGCAATGCGCTGTGCGCGCGCTTGCAACAGGTGGCCTGCCTGAACCTGGCGCGCGGCGGCCGCTCCACCAAGAGCTACCGCGAGGAAGGTTTGTGGAACACGGTGCTGGCCGTGCTGCGCGAGCGCGGCCCGGGCGACACGCAGCAACGCACCCTCGTGCTGCTGCAACTGGGCCACAACGACCAACCCGGAAAACCGGGCCGCTCCACCGACTTGGCCACCGAGTACGGCCCCAACCTGCTGGCTTATGTGCAGGACGTGCGGGCCGCTGGTGCCGAGGTCGTGTTGCTCACGCCGCTGACCCGCCGCAGCTTCAAAGACGGCGTGCTGCAAAACGACCTGCGACCCTGGGCGGAGGTGGTGCTGCGCGTGGCCGAGGCCGAACAGGTGCCGGTGCTGGACCTGAACGCCCAGAGTGCTGCGCTCGTGCAAGCCCTAGGCCCCGACGAGGCCGACACCCTGGCCGAAGCGCCACCGCGTTTTGACCGCACCCATCTGGGTCCGCGGGGCGCCGAGCGGTTTGCTGACCTGGTGCTGCAAGGCCTGCTGGCCCTGAAGCCCGAGCTGCGCACGGCGCTGACCCTGCGCCCGTGATGGCGGCGTTCACGTCGCCCGCCCAGTGGCTGGGCTACCTGGCGTTCGCGCTGGGTGTGGCCTGCTTTGCGCAAAGCAACGACCGGCGCTTCAAGCTCTTCATGGCCGGGGAGTGCGCCGCCTACATCGGCCACTTTCTGCTGCTGGGCCAACCCACGGCAGTGGCCAGCACCAGCGTGTCCCTGCTGCGCTCGTTGGCTGCGTTGCGGTGGCGCGGGCCGCGGGTGGGCTTGAGCTTCATGGCGCTGTCGCTGGCATTGGGGGGGGTGTTCATGCACGGCGCCCTCAGCCTGTTGCCGATTGCAGCCAGCTGCATCGGCACTTTCGCGCTGTTCTTCCTGCAGGGCCTGCGCATGCGGTTGCTGATGCTGGGGGGCACACTGCTGTGGCTGGTGAACAACCTGTGCGTGGGCTCCATCGGCGGCAGCCTGCTGGAGCTGGTGCTGGCGGTGACGAATGCGCGCACCTGCTGGCGGCTGCATCAGGCCTCACAGGTCTCCAAGGCGCCGGGGGGCTGATCGGCTCAGCCCGTCAGCTCACAGCCCGTCAGCTCAACGCAGCTGTTGCTGCAGCCAGGCGGTGGCCTGGGCTTGAGCCGCGCGTCCGAAGCGGTGCCCGTCGGCCGACACCTCGGTGCGCAGCGCACCGCGCGCAGGCCACGCGCGGCCCAGTTGCTGCCACGCGTGCTGCACCGCGTCCCACGGGAACAGGCGGTCTTGCGGGGAGCCGAACAGCAGCAGCGGGCGCGGTGCGATGAGTGCGGCCACGTCCGGGTGGTCCAACTCAGCGGCCAGGCCCGGGTGCATCATGCTGAAGGCCGACTGGCCTTGCAGCGTGTGCTCGCCGGGCCGCAGCAAGCCCTCGCGGGTGCACATCCAGTGGGCGGCCACGCAGGCGGCCACCTCGTCGCACACGGCGGCCAGTTGCCAGGCCCGCAGCGCGCCCATCGAGAAGCCCAGCACCGCCACGCGTGTCGGGTCGACCTCCGGCTGTTCTCGCAGCCAGCGGTGCGCGCGCAGGTCATCGCTGGCGATGACGCCGGCCCAGCTGTGCCCCAGCTGCATCAGGTGGTTGGCCAGGGCCTGCTGGTCGTCCTTGGCGAAGGCGGGCCGGCTGCGCTCGCCCCAGCCGAGCGCGTCGATGGCCAGCACGGCGAAGCCCGCGTTCACCAGGGTCTCGCCCACGAAGGCGCCGTCGAAGTAGCGCGCAGCCCAGGCTTCGGCCGCGGCGCTGGGGGTCATCGGGCGAATCAGCTTGTCCTTGCCCAGGTCAAAGCGCGCACCGTGGTCGTGCAGCAGCAACACGGCCGGGTGCGGCCCCGGCCCGTGCGGCCGCAGGTACAGCGCGGGCACGCGGTCGCCCAGCGCACCGCGCAGGCTGAGGTGTTGGGCTTGGTGGCCCTCGCGGGCTTGTTCGGCGCGCACCTCGGCGGCCAGCGCGCCGCCGTCGTCGCCCGGGCGCAGCATCCAGCGGCGGGCGCTGGCAAGCGCCTGGGCCCGGCCGCCGTCTCCCGCCCATCCGGCCCATCCGGCCAAGCGGGGTTGCCAGCGCTGCTGGGCGTGGGCGAGGGTGGCGTCCAGTGGGTCGGCCTGGGTCAGCCCGGTGAGGCTGGCCAAGCTCCACAAGGCCTGACGGCGGGTGCTCATGGGGCGTTCCGGCGCACGGTCACGTCAGCGCGCGGTAGCGCAGGTGGGCGAACCGCGCCTCGCCCGTGCCGCAGGCGTAGAGCGCTGGGCGCAGGCTGGCGAAGCCGCCCGCGGTGTTGTGGTGGTAGCCGCTCACGTCCATCTGCACCGGGAACTTGGCCCAGGGTTGGCTCGCATCAGCGCGGCTGAACAACGTCAGCACATGGCGCACGCAGCGCAGCTTCAGCTGCATGCGCAGCGGCGATGCCTTCAGCCCGGCGGGCTTGGGCACGGCGCGTAGGTCTTGCCCGTAGCGGTGCAGCTGCAGGCTCTGGGCGTTGGCGCCCATGCCGGCGTACAGGCGTGGGCTGTAGAACATGACGACGCCGGCCTGCACGCCGTCGTCCATCGCCAGATCGAACTCGATCTCGAAGGCCGGGTCGCCCTGGATGAAGCCAAGGGGCGGGCTGTCACCCGGGCCCGTGCGGCCGGTGGCGCGCAGGTGCAGTTGCCCGTCGGCCACGCGGGCACGCGGCGCCTGACCGCTGCCGCTGAGGAACTGCCAGTGGGCTCGCAACGTGGGGCCGGCGAAGTCGTCGGACAGCGCCAGCCCATGCGGCACGGCGCTGCCGCCCGTGGGCTTGGGCAGGGGCTCGCCGTCGTCTGCGTCCACATGAAACCAGCCGTCGGCGCTGAAGCGCGCCGGTGCCAGCAGCATCTGCCGGCCCAGGGTGTGGAAGCCGTTTTCGTAGCCGTGGTACAGCATCCACCAGTCGCCCGCCGGGCCTTGCACCAGGCTGCCGTGCCCGCGGGACCACCAGCGCTCGCGCGGCGAGCGGGTGCGCATCAGCGGGTTGTGTGGGGCCTGCTCCCAGGGGCCGTCCAGGCTGCGGCTGCGGGCCGCAATGACCATGTGGCCGGTGGGCGGGCCGGCTGTGCCGCCCACCGCCAGCAGCATGTGCCACCAGCCGCCGTGGCGCAGCATCTTTGGGCCCTCGGGCGAGAAGCTCTCCACGTCCCAGTCATCGGGGTAGCGCCAGGCGTCGTACACATGCTCGACGGGGCCGACCGTGCGCAGGCCGTCCGCGCTCAGGCGCACCCGGTCGCCGCCCGACAGGTACAGCCAGCGCTGGCCGTCCTCGCCCACCACGTGCGTGGGGTCGATGTGCCGAGGCAGGCCCAGCGATTGGGGCGGTGACCAGGGGCCGTCGATGCGGTCGGCCCAGGTCACCAGGATGTCGTTCGGGCTCGCCTTGACGGGCAGGTAGAGGTAGTAGCGCCCCCGGTGGCGGCACAGGTCCGGCGCCCACACGCTGCCCACGGCTTCGTGCAGCGCATGGACCCGGGGTTGCCAGTGGATGAGGTCGCGCGAGTGCCAGATCAGCAGGCCGGGCACGGCGTCGAAGCTGGAGTGGGTGAGGTAGTAGTCGCCCCCGTCCTTCAGCACGCTGGGGTCGGGCCGGTCGCCGGCCAGCACGGGGTTGAGGTAGCGGCCGTCGCCCAGATCGGCCTGGCGTTGGTGCTCGATGCCGCGCGGCCAGGGGCGGCAAGGCGGCAGGTAGGGCTGGCCCGGCGCGTCGCTGCAGTCGGCCGCAGCCCATGCGGAGGGTGCGGCGAGCAGGGCCCACCGGGTGAACCTGGCCAGCAGCCGGCGCCGGCCCACGCTCATCGCGAAACCTGGGTGAACAGCGACGCCCAGCCGGCCTTGGGCGACATGTCGGCCAGGTTCCAGTCGGCCTCCACGAAGCGGCGCCGTGTGGGGGCTCGGCGGGGCAGCCCGTCGGGGTTGTTCTGGGTTTCGTCGTCGATCAGCTGGCCGCGGTCTTCGGCAATGTCGGACAGCTGTTTGAAGTCCAACGGGTCGCGGGCCCAGGGCCGTGCGCCCACCCAGGTGGGCAACACCCGCTCCAGCTCGCGCGGGGCCAGCCAGGTCAAGCCGGCCGGCAGGTAGGGCTCGCGGGCCGGAATGATCTGCGCCGGGCTGGCGGTGTACCGGCCGGTCAGGGGCAAGGGCTGGCCTTGGCGGTCCAGCGCGAGGTTGTCTTGCTCGAACAGCTGCACATCGCCCACGCCGCCCAGCGTGAACAAAGGCAGGCCGCGTTCAGTGCCGGGGCCGGCGCGGTAGACGTTGCCGGCCAGCGTGATGCGGCCGGTTTGGTGGGGGCGGCCCACCCACTCATGCGCCACCAGGTTGTAGTGCACCGCCCGGGCGCCAGGGTTGTAGATGAGGTTGTTGACCATCGCACCCCACACGCCGCCCTTGAACAGTGCGTTGCGCTCGCGGTTGGACGCGTAAACGTTGCCCAGCAGCAGGATCTGCGTCACGTTGTCGTGAATGAGGCTGCCCTTGCTGTGCTCGCCCTTGAGGTGCACCGACTCGCCCAGGCCCTCGTAGATGAGGTTGTGGCTGTAGGTGATGGCGTGCGAGGTGTGGGCGCGCCAGTCGTCGGGCGTGGCACCTTCGAAGCGGCGGCCGCTGGCGGAGAGGTTTTCGTCGGTGGCCCAGGAGAAGGTGCAGTGGTCCACGATCACGCGCGCCGCGCCATCGCCGGTGGACAGGCCGTCTTGGTCGTGGCCGCTGCGCTTCGGGCGCCCGTAGGCGCCCGGCCGGATGCTCAGGTGCTGCAGGATCACGTCGGTCGTGAACACCTCCAGGCCGCCTTTGACGAGCGTGATGCCGGGGTCGGGCGCTGTCTGGCCGGCCACCGTGACATGGCCCTCGCGCAGCTTCCAGTTCTTGCCGCCGAGGTCGATCACGCCGCCCACCTCGAACACCACCATGCGGGGGCCCGGGGTGTCCAGCGCGGCCTTGAGGCTGCCGGGGCCGTCGGCCGCCAGCGTGGTGACCCGCAGGATCGGGCCGCCCTGGCCACCGGTGGTTTGGGCCCAGCCGGCGTGCACGTAGGTGGCGGGGTGCAGCGCCGCGGTGTCAGCCGGCGCTGCCGCGGCGGGCTGCAGCGGCTGGCCCAGCGCCACGGTGGCCAGGCCGGTGAGCAGCAGGCGGCACATGGCTCAGCCCAGCAGGTCGGCCATGGCGTCGCGGGGGATGAGCGCCCCGGGATGCTGGATCACGCGGGCGGCCACGCGGTTGCCGAAGGCGGCGGCGTCGGCGCAGGTGCCGCCCCGCAGGCGCTGGCTGAGGTAGCCGGCCGCGAACGAGTCGCCAGCGGCGGTGGTGTCCACCACCTGAGGCACGGGCTCGGTGGGCACGGCGTGCCACACGCCGTCGCCATGGCGTCCACCCACCAGCGTGGGCAGGGCACCCCGTTTGATGGCGATCTCGTTCACCTGCAAGGCCTGCGCCGCGCTGACGGCCGCGTCTAGGTCGGGCAGGCCGTGAAGCGCCTGGTGGTCGTCCGCCGTGATCAGGGCCACGCTGGCCGCACTGAACGCGCGGCCGTACCAATAGCGCGCGTCGGCCACCGTCTCCCACAGCCGGGGCCGGTAGTTGTTGTCGAACGCCACCACCTTGCCGGCCGCGCGCATGCGGGCCATCAGCGCCAGCACCCGCTCTCGGCCCGCTGACGGCAGGATGGCCAGGCTGATGCCCGACAGGTACAGCGCGTCCAGCGCGTCGGCTTGCTCTTCCAGCGCGGTGGTGGCCGTGTCGAAGTAGGCCCGGGCCGCCGCCTGGCCGCGCCAGTAATGAAAGCGCCGCTCGCCACCCGCGTCCAGCTCGATCAGGTACAGCCCCGGCAGGCGCCCGGGCAGGCGCTGCACCAGACCGGTTCGCACGCCTTCGGACTCCCAGCGCTGCAGCAGCCCGCTGCTGAGGGCGTCATCCCCGAGCGCGGTGGCGTAGTGCACACGCAGGTCCGCCCCGCCGCAGCGGCTGAGGTAGACGGCCGTGTTCAAGGTGTCGCCGCCGAAGCTCTGGCGCAGGGCGCCGAAGGCAGGGCCTTGCAGCTCCAGCATGCATTCGCCCAGCGCAGCGATGGACACGGGCCGGGAGCCGGCCATGGAAGATGAAGTCACGCTCAAAAAATGAAACAACGGTTCAATAAAGATAGCTCAGCCGGTTCAATTTCGGGTGCATGGTTTACCCCGTCCGGCCGTGAAGGGGTGGGCGCCCGCAGAATGCCGGCGACGCCGTTCCGCCCCTTTGTGTCATGCGCCATGTGATCAACGCCTTGGGCGTGCTCGACAACCCCAACCTCCAAATTCAGCCCAGCGCTGGCGACCGCCAGGCCATGGCCTACAGCAGCACCGGGCAGAACGTGGACGCCCGCTCGCTGGCCGATGCCCGCGCTTCCGGGCTGACGGCGGTGAACCTCACGCTGGGCCATGTGGCCGGCTCGGCCGAACCGTTCGAGGCCACGGTGGCCGACATCGCCGGCTGGAACGACTGCCTGCGCCGCCACCCCGAGGCGTTGCGCCCGGTGTTGAGCGCGCCGGACCTGGACGCCGCGTGCGCGGCCGGGCAGGTGGGCGTGATCTACGGCTTTCAGAACACCGAGATGCTGGGCGCCGACCTGGGCCGCATTGGCGTGTTCGCGGGGCTGGGCGTGCGGGTGATCCAGCTCACCTACAACGGCCGCAACGCCGTGGGCTGCGGTGCCACGGTGGCGCAGGACACCGGGCTCACGCCCTTCGGTGCCGAGGTGGTGCAGCAGTTGCAGGCGCACGGCGTGCTGGTGGACCTGAGCCACAGCAGCGAGCGCACCGGGCTGGACGCCCTGGCCCTGGCGCAGCGGCCGCTGGCCATCACCCACACCGGCTGCCGGGCGCTGGCCGACCACCCCCGCAACAAGAGTGACGCCACGCTGCGCCGGCTGGCCGAGCGCGGCGGCGTGGTGGGCATCTACGCCATGCCCTACCTGCGCGAGGCGGGCCAGCCGCTGGCGGCGGATTGGATCGCCCACATCGAGCATGCCTGGCAGGTGTGCGGCGAAGACCACGTGGGCCTGGGCACCGACGGCGGCACTACGGCCATCGACGACATGGCGGCCTACCGCGCCCAGCTGGCCGCCGAGACCGAGCTGCGCCGCGCCATGGGCATTGGCGCCCCGGGCGAGGGGCCGGATGTGTGCCTGTTCCTGCCCGACCTGTGCGGCCCCACGCAGTTCACGCGCTTGGCCGAGTTGCTGGCCTCGCGCGGGCATGGGGCGGCGCGCATCGACAAACTGCTGGGCGGCAACTTCCGCCGCGTGATGGGCGAGGCCTGGGGGCCGGTGAGGGGTGAGCGCGGGCACTGACCCGCCCGCGTGTGTGTGCCGGTGCCGGGCGGGCTGAAGTCCGGTCCTCGCTCAGCGGCAGCTTTGCGTGGCCACCCAGTGGGCCACCGCCGGCAGCAGCGCGTCAGTGGCTGCGGTGAGGGCCTGAACACCGCCGGCGGCGTCGGGCGTGGGGGCGGGGGCCTGCGTCTGCCAGTGCTGTTGCACGGCTGGGCCGTCGGCGCCTTGCGGCCACAGCGTGGCTTGCAGGGCCACCACGCCCTGGCTCTGCGTGGGGCTGCTGAACTGCTGCTCGAAACGGTCCAGGTGCAGGGCCAGCAAGGGCAGCGGCCGCGCGGGGCAGGCCGGTTGCTGCAGCAACTGCTGGCGCAGCCGCTGCGTGAGCAGCGCGGCAGGTGGGGCCAGCCAACGGTTGTCGCGGTAGTGGTCCAGCCGGCTGGGCGCCGGGGTGTCGAGACGGTAGGCCATGCCCTCGCTGGACAGCCACGGCGGCGCGGTCACACCCGCCAGCCGCCAGGCCAGGCTGCCGTCGGGGCGAGGCGTGGCGGCGGGGCCGGGGCCCAGGTCGTAGGCCCGTTGTGGCGGCGCGGTGGCGGGCAGGGCGCAGGCGCTGAGCACCAGGGCGGCGGCCAGCGCGGCGGCCGCGGCGGGGAGGCGGTGCAGGCGTGCGGGGGTCATCGAGGGGCTCCTGCCGTGCTGGCCGAGGTTGCGTTGGGCGCTGTGTAGCCCGGCTCGCCGGGGCCGGCCGGGCGCGGCGTGCGGCCCCACACCAGGCTTTGCGGTTGCGCGGTGAGTTCGCGTGCGGCCTGTTCCAGCGCGCGGCTGGCGGCGCTGAGGTCGGCCACCAGCGGCTGGGTGCGGGGTGGGCTGTCGCCCACCAGGGCCAGTTCGAGGTGGCGGCTGGTGGCCTGCACCTGGGCCGCGGCGGCGTCCAGGCGGTCCAGCACCGCGGTGCGGCTGCGCAGCGCCTGGGCCAGTTGCTCGCCCTCGGCCGCCATGGCTTCGATGCGCCGCAGGGCGGCGTCGGCCCGTTGGGCGGCAGCGTCGGCGTCGCGCAGCAGCGTGGGCAGTTGCTGGGCGCTCGGGCGCAGCGTGGTCATGAGGCGGCTGGTGTCTTGCGCGGCGGCTTGCAGGCCGGACAGCGTGGCGCCGAACTGCGCGCGGTGCTCGTCGCTCAGCAGCGCGTTCAGCCGCGTGGCGGTTTCGGCAAAGGCGGCCACCAGCCCGGGGCCGGCCTGGGCCAGGTGGTCCAGCAGGCTGGGCCGCAGCGGCAAGCGCGTGCCGGCCGCGGCGCGCTGCAGCGGGGCATCCGGCTGGGCTTCTTCCAGCGCCACAAAGCTCAGCCCCGTCACGCCTTGCAGGCCGAGTTGGGCATAGGTGGTGGGCGTGACCGGGGCGGCCACGTCCACGGCAATGTCCACGAGGATTTGCCGCGGGTCCGCCGCGTCGAAGCCGATGCCGTCCACCCGGCCGACCTCCACCCCGCGCAGCTTGACCGGCGCCTTCAGGTTCAGCCCCGGCACGCCGGCGCGGGCCACCACGGTGTAGTGCACGCGCTCGGTGCGGTCGCCCTGGAACCAAGCCACGCTGGCCGCCAGGGCCAGGCCCAGCAGCAACAGGAACAGACCGGCGGCGAAGGCGTAGGCTTTGTTTTCCATGGAGGTTCAGGCAGGCGTCAAAGCGAGTGTTCCTCGCGCAGCACGGCGGGCACGCCGCCGTCGTCGGAGGTGTCGTCCAGGCTGAGGCGAAAGCGCCGCAGGTCGTCTTCCGCGCAGCGCTCCACATGGCCCAGAAAGAAGTTGCGCACGAAGGGGTGCGGCAGCCGCGCCACCTCCGCCAGCGGCCCGCAGGCCAGGATGTGCTGGTCGGCCAGCACGGCCACGCGGTCCACCACGGCGAAGAGGGTGTCCACATCGTGCGTCACCATCACCACGGTCAGGCCCAGCTCCTGCCGCAGGCGGCGCAGCAGTTTCACGAACTGCTTGCTGCTGTCGGGGTCCAGCCCGGCGGTGGGTTCGTCCAGGAACAGCAGCGGCGGGTCCAGGATGAGCGCACGGGCCAGCGACACGCGCTTGACCATGCCGCCCGAGAGTTCCGCCGGGCGCTTGAGCGCATCTTCCGGCTGCAGCCCCACCTGTGCGAGCTTGAGCATCACCAGTGGCGTGATCAGGTCGCGCGGCACGCTGCCCAACTCGCGCAGCGGCAGGGCGATGTTGTCGAACACGCTGAGCGCCGAGAACAGCGCGCCGTTCTGGAACAGCACACCCCAGCGGTAGCGCACGCGCTCCAGGTCGCGCTGCGCGCAGCGGCCCAGCGGGTGGCCGAAGATCTTCACCGTGCCGGCCTGTGGCACCTCCAGCCCCAGCAGCAGGCGCAGCAGCGTGGTCTTGCCCGACCCCGAGCCGCCGATGAGCGCCAGCACCTCGCCCGGCATGACGGTGAGATGGAGGTGACGGTGCACCACGTGCCCGTGAAAGGCGGTGGTGACGTTGTCCACCTCGATGACGGGGGTGTCACCGCTCACAAGCCCACCTCCGAGAACAGCACTGCAAATACCGCGTCCACCACGATGACCAGGGTGATGGCCGTGACGACCGACTGCGTGACGCTCTGGCCCAGGCTCTCGGTGTTGGGGCGCACCCGCAGCCCGAAATGGCAGGCCAGCAGCGCAATCAGCCCGCCGAACAGCATGGACTTGGCCCAGCCCAGCCACAGGTTGGCCGGTTGCACCACGGCGGGCAGGCGGTGGGCGAAGGTGGCCAGGTCCAGCCCCAACTGGCTGTGTGCCGCCGCCATGCCGCCCAGCAGCATCAGTGCGCTCGTCCACAGCGCCACCAGCGGCAGCGCCACCGCCAGCGCGGCCACCTTGGGCGCCACCAGCCGCACGGTGTGCGAGATGCCCATGACCGACAGCGCATCCAGCTCCTGCGTGACCCGCATGACGCCGATTTGCGCCGTCATGGCCGAGCCCGAACGGCCAGCCACGATGATGGCCGCCAGCAGCGGCCCCAGCTCGCGCAGCACGGCCAGGCCCAGGATGTTGGTGATGAAGATGTCGGCCCCGTAGGCGCGCAGTTGGCGCGACATCAGGTACGACAAAGTCAGCCCCACCAGAAAGCCCACCAGCGCCGTGATGGGCAGCGCCTGCGCCCCGGCGCGAAACACGTTGGCCGAGATTTCCCGCCAGCCGATCAAGCCCGGTTGGCGCGCCATGCGCAGGCCGTCCAGCAGCAACTGCCCCAGCAGGGCGACCAGGTCGTGCGCGTGGCTCAGAAAGCCCCGCAACCGGTCGCCCGCCAGGGCCAAGCCCGGGCCCAGGCGGGGCCGGCGCTGGGGCAGGGCGCCGGGCTGCATGAACTGGGCGAACAGCGTCACGTGCTCGGGCAGCCAGAGCAGCCGGCGCGGCGGCTTGCGGCCCCAGCCCATCCACAGGGTGAGGGCGCCCGCGGTGTCCAGCCGGCCGACGGCGCGCAAGTCCCACAGGGTGTCGCTGGCTTGTGCGGTGGTGTCGGCCACCGCGGCTTGCAGCGCCCCGTACTGCTCGCGCAGCGACAGCACGGTCCAGTCCCCGAGCACGCGGCATTCGCGTGGCGCGCTGCGGTCCAGCAGGGGCGGGGTGTCGAGCGGCGGCGCAGCGGCGGCGTCGCCCGCCGCCGAGGCCCAGGGCGGCACAGGCGGGGGCAAAGTGGACGGCGGGGGCGACAGGGGCAGGGCGCCGGGTTCGCTCATGGCCCAACGATAGCGCTGCCAAGGCCGTTCGGTCGCGGTGCGACGCACAGCCTGCGCCACATCCCCAACTTGTAACGGCGCGCAAGAGTTGCCCCCCGAACGGTGACATCGATAGACCGCCCCGCCCCGCCTGGGCAGCATCGCGCCTTCGCGGGTGAATGCGCTTTCAAGGCCGCATCCGACATCACAAGCCACCGCCGACGAGGGACGTATGCAACGACGGGCACGACACCACCTTTCCACCCATGGGCTGCCCATGGCCTTGAGCCTGATGCTGGCCGCCTGCGGCGGTGGCACGGGCGATGCCGGCCCTTCGGCCGCAGCCACGGCGGCCACGGGCGAGGGGGCCACCCTCGTCAAGGCGCTGGCTGCCACGGCCACGGCCACCGAGACGGCCCTCACGCCGGTGGCGGCCACGGCCAGCGCGTCCGAGCGGCCCGATCTGGGCCCGGCCCAGGCCATCGACCACAACGACACCACGCGCTGGAGCAGCGGCTTCACCGACGATCAATGGCTGACGCTGGACTACGGCAAGACCGTGGCCTTCACGCGGGTGCACATCGACTGGGAACGCGCCCACGCCACGCAGTACGAACTGCAGGTGTCGACCGACGGCGTCAGTTGGAGCACGCTGAAGGCCGTGACCGCCAGCCAGGGCGGCAGCGAAGACTGGACGGGGCTGTCCGGCCAGGGCCGCTACCTGCGCATGAAGGGCCTCAAGCGCTCGTCGGGCTACGGTTATTCCATCTTCGAGATCCAGGCCTTCACCGGCGTGGCCCCGGCGCCCGCGCCCACCCCCGCGCCGCAACCGGTGCCGGGCGGGCTCACGCAACCCGGGCAGCCGGTGCAGCCCGTGGCCGCCACCTCGTCGGCGCTGGAGAACCCCGCCAATTCGGCTGCCATGGCCATCGACGGCAAGCCCGGCACGCGCTGGGCCAGCGCGTTTGAAGACGGTGCCTGGATCCAGTTCGACTTCGGCAAGAAAACCGCCGTGGGCTACCTCAAGCTCACCTGGGAGAACTCGTACGGCAAGGCCTACTCGCTGCGGGTGTCCGACGACGGCCAGACCTGGACCGAACTGCGCAACGTCAGCAACGGCCGCGGCGGCACCGAGGAGTTCTTCAACCTCGGCATGAACGCGCGCTACCTGCGCCTGCAGGGCGTGGCACGGGCCACGCAGTACGGCTATTCGCTGTTCGAGGCGGAGTTCAAGACGCCGGGCAGCGACAACACGCTGGCGGACGCCGCCACCTCCGCCTTCCGTTTCCCGGCCAACGGCGCCGGCCTGCAGCCGTTGCCGAGCGCCGCCCAGCCGCTGGAAACGCTGCAGTTCACGCTGCCCGATGGCACCTTGGTCACCCGCTTTGGCATGGTGGGCCGCTCGCGCCACGCGCGTGAGCGGGGGGAAGACTGGAACGAAATCGGCTTCGGCCCGAACGACACGGTCGACGCCGCCGGCAACCCGCAAGACAAGGGCCCGGGCGCACACCTGAACTTCGTGCCCAACTACTTCAAGAACCGCACCTGGGGCGTGGAGTTCATCGACAACAGCCGGGTGGCCGGCGTGACCAAGCCGACCCTGGTCATCAACCAGTACTACCAGCAGGCTCAGCGGGGCGGTGGCCACGCCTTCTTCCGCCGCTTTGACGACCCGGGCGTGACCGGCTACGGCTGGATGTCGCCCGGCCGGCTGCTGGACAACAGCACCTACACCGCCGGTTTCACGGACGTGACCGCCTGCCCCGTGGTGCCCAAGCCGCCGCAAACCGCGCTGCTCACGCCCGCGGCCGGTTACGCGGGCATTCGTGGCGCCAACGATGGCTGCAGCGTCGTGCTGGACAACATGCCCGGCCACAAAGACATCGCCGCCAACGCCAACGGCGTGATGGTGCCCACCAGCACCAACGTGCCGTCACGAGCGCTCAAGCTGGGCGACGCGATCGAGTTCACGGGCTCGTTCTTCTCCAACCGGCCGTCCATGGACGCGGTGGGCGACAGCGGCGCGTTCCGGTACTACACGAACGAGGTCACCTACGTCGTCGGCACCGGCCTGCGCCCTTGGTACGGCGTGCAGCCGCGCCTGATGAATGCACCGCTGCCCACGGCCACCTTGTCGGGCGGCGAGGGCTCCATCTCCTACAACTACTCCGACAACGGGCTGTACATGTTCCAGCAGCCGCACAACCACATCGGCATGCAGAACATGCAGCGCTTCGTGGAAGGGCGGCGCCTGGTGCACACCAACTTCACCACGGGCGACCACAACGAGCCCGGCAACGACCGTTACACCGCCGCGGTGGGTCTGCAGGGGCCGCGATTCAACCAGTCCGCCTGCATCGGCTGCCACGTGAACAACGGCCGCAGCCCGGCACCCACGGCGCTGAACCAGCGGCTGGATGCGATGTCGGTGCGTGCCGCGGCGCTGGATGCCAACGGCCAACAGGTGCCGCACCCACGCTACGGCGCTGCGGTGCAGATGAACGCGTTCTCGGCCACCGGTGCGCCGCAGGACTGGGGCACCGGCGTGCGCGTGGCGGGCTTTGAAACCCGCACCGCCAAGCTGGCCGACGGCACGGTGGTGGAGTTGCGCAAGCCCACGCTGGCGTTTGACGGCCCGGTGCCTGCTGCCGTGTCGCTGCGCGCCGCGCAGCCCATGATCGGCACCGGCTTGCTGGAAGCCATCGCCGAGGCGGACATCCTGGCCCGCGCCCGCACCACGCCGGACGAAGACGGCGTGAAGGGCATCCCCAACTACGTGTTCGACCCCGAGACCGGTGCGGTGCGCTTGGGCCGCTTTGGCTGGAAGGCCGGCAAGGCCTCGCTGCGCCACCAAACTGCGGCTGCGTTGCTGCAGGACATGGCCGTCACCTCGCCCGTGTACCCCAGCC
This sequence comes from Pelomonas baiyunensis, assembly GCF_043555935.1. Lineage (NCBI taxonomy): Bacteria > Pseudomonadati > Pseudomonadota > Betaproteobacteria > Burkholderiales > Sphaerotilaceae > Roseateles > Pelomonas baiyunensis. The sequence continues at coordinate 321,411 of NZ_JBIGIB010000006.1, forward strand.
GCGCCTGCCACAACGGGCCGGCGGCTTGCTCGGCCGGCAAGGCGGAGCCGGGCATCTCGGAAGCCGACCTGCAGCAAGTGGCGCGCTACCTGGCGCTGGTGGGCGTGCCCGCGCAGCGCAGCCTGGCCAGCGGCTTCCCCAAGGGGGTGACGCCGATGGATGAGCACCGTGTCGACCCGGCCCAGGTGAGTGCCGGCGCCAAGGTCTTCCAGACCCTGCGCTGCGCAGCCTGCCACGCCACCGACTTCAAGACCGGCCCGGGCCACCTGTTCGCGGAACTGCGCAACCAGTCCATCAAGCCCTACACCGACCTGCTGCTGCACGACATGGGCGCCGGCCTGGCGGACGGCTACGTGGAAGGTCAGGCCACGGGCAGCCTGTGGCGCACCTCGCCGCTGTGGGGCATTGGGTACACGGAGAAGGTGATGGGCAATGCCGCCAAGGTCGGCTACCTGCATGACGGCCGCGCCCGCACGCTCACCGAAGCGGTGATGTGGCACGGCGGTGAAGCCGAGAAGTCGCGTCAGCGCTTTGAAGCCCTGCCCAAGACCGACCGCGAGGCGCTGCTGGCCTTCCTCAAGTCGCTGTGACCGCCGGGGCAGCCAGCCCCTGGCGCTGATACGTTGATGCGCTGAAACGTTGATGCGCTGATGTGCAAACGCCGGGCATGCCCGGCGTTTTTTCTTGGCGTGCCCGCATCGCGACGCGTGCGGGGTGAACCGCTGATCGGGCGCTCAGGCCTTCTTCACGAACTCCGACTTCAGCCCCATCGCCCCGATGCCGTCGATCTTGCAGTCGATGTCGTGGTCGCCATCGGTCAGGCGGATGTTCTTGACCTTGGTGCCCACCTTCACCACCAGCGACGAGCCCTTGATCTTCAGGTCCTTGATGACCGTGACCGTGTCGCCGTCTTGCAGCACGTTGCCCACCGCGTCCTTGATCACGCGCTCGGCCTCAGCCGTGGCTTCCGCAGCCTGCGCCTGCCACTCGTGCCCGCACTCCGGGCAAATCAGCTGGGCGCCGTCCTCGTAGGTGTACGCAGACTGGCACTGGGGGCAGGCGGGCAGGGTGCTCATGCGGTGGGCTTTCGTGCGGTGAAGAAAAAAGCCCCGCTGCTTGCGCAACGAGGCTTTTGATTTGGCTCCCCGACCTGGGCTCGAACCAGGGACCTACGGATTAACAGTCCGGCGCTCTACCGACTGAGCTATCGAGGAATTGACTTCTATGTCGGCACGCCAAGCGGTTGCAGCGTGCGTCTTGTCGTCTTTCGACGAGATTCTGTGGCTCCCCGACCTGGGCTCGAACCAGGGACCTACGGATTAACAGTCCGGCGCTCTACCGACTGAGCTATCGAGGAACAGAGCCAATGATTATAGACCTATTTTTATGAGCTTCACAAGCGAACTTCAACACTTGCTCGCACGGTGCGCGGCGCGAGGGGGTAGAGGTAGCTGTGTTCGTACTGCCAGGGCGCCTCGCGCCACGCGCGGCGGTCGGCCAGGTTGTCGACGGCGGCACGCCAGATCCAGGTCTGCTGGCCCATGGTCTGCAGGTAGCGAACGCCCGCGTCCAGCGTGGCCCAGCCCGGCACGCGCACGCTGTTGTCCGGCGTGGCGAAGCGCGCGCCTTCGTAGGTCAAGCCGGCTTGGGCTTGCAGGCCGGGCAGCAGGTCCTGGCGGAGCTGAGCCTTCACGGTGTTGCGCGGCACGTTGGGCGGTGTGAGGCCGTTGAGGGACGCATCGGCGCTGCCTTCGCGGCGCGCGCGCAGGTGCATCGCGCTCGCGGTCAGGCCTCCGCCGCTCCACTTCAGGTCGGCGCTGGCTTCGATGCCCGTGTGGTGCGCCTGACCGTCAGCGCGGCGCTCGCAGCTTTGGGCCACATCGCAGGCACCCACGTCGCGCCACAGCGGCCGGCGGATGTCGAACACCGTGAGTGCGCCTTCCACGCGCTGGGTTCCGGTCTTCAGGCCGAGTTCGGTCTGGCGGCTCTTGAGCGTGGGTAGGGCCTGGCCGGCGTTGCGGTAGCGGGAGCGGTTGGGCGCGACTTCGCTTTCGGCGCCCTGGCCCCAGCTGGCGTAGACCAGCCAATCGGCGGCGATGGCGTGGCTCAAGGCCAGCCACGGCGTGGTGACGCCTTGGCCGTAGTCGGTGCGGCGCGAGCCGTCGGTGCGCACGCTTTCGCGGTGCAGCTGCGTGTGGCGCAGGCCCAGCCAGGCGGTGGTGTCGGCGCTCAGGGCCACGCGGTCACGCAGGTAGAGCTCTTGGCTGCGTTCGTCGCGGTTGGTGTTCTCGTCGGTCAGGTCCGGGGCTGCTGGCGTGATGGCCGTGCCCTGGATGTTGCCGGTGCCGGCGTAGTTGTAGGCCTGGCGCCGAAAACGGCTCTTGAACTGGCTGGCCAGTCCGCCCACGGTGAGGTCGTGCCGCAGGCCGGCCAGTTGCACCGGGCCTCGCGCCGAGAGGTCCAGCGCGGTGGTGTCGCGGTGCTCGCCTTCGCTGCGGAAGTCGTAGAGGTCGTAGGTGCCATCGGGGCAGAAGCGGTCGGCGTAGTAGTTGCCGTCGGCGGCCGAGCAACCGTAGCCGTAGGCCAGGCGGTCGTCGGTGCGCAGGCGTTGCAGCCCCAGCGTGGCCTGGGCCTGCCAGTCAGCGCTGAGCTTGTGCTGCACACGCAGCGAGGCGTGCGTGTTGTCGAACACAACCGGCTGGCTCCAGGGCTGGTTGTTGAGGTTGATGCGCGGGTCGACCTGATGCGCGTCCGGCAGGCGGCTGCCGGTCAGGCTGAAGGCCTGCTGGCTGGGCTGGCTTTGGTGGTTGAACTCCACCTCGGCCTCCACCAGCGTGTCGGGGCTCAGGCGCCAGTCGGTCGCCAGCGCGGCGGTGTGGGCGTTGCCGCGGCTGTCGCGCAGCAGGGGCGACAGGTGGGCCGCCGACAGGTTCACGCGCACGCCGAATTCGCGTTGTGCGCCCAGGCGTTGCGAGTGGTCGACGCTGGCTTGCACCGTGCCGCCCTGGATGGCGCCGAGCATCAGCGAGGTGGCGTCATCGGCCAGCGGCCGCTTGACCACGAAGTTGACCAGGCCCGCCGGCGCGCTGGTGCCGGCCTGCATGCCGGTGGCGCCCTTGAGCACTTCCACGGCCGCCTTGTTGGCCAGCGACAGCGCGGTTTCGCCGCTGATGGGCAGGCCGTCACGGCGCAGGTTGAAGCGGTTGTCCAGCTCGAAGCCGCGCACCTTCACCGTGCTCCAGTAGCCGGTGGCGTTGTAGCTGTCGGACACTGAGGCGTCGAGCTTGGTGATGCCCGCCAGTTGCGTCACACCCAGGTCCGCCAAGCGGTCGGTGCTGAGGCTCAGCGTTTGCAGCGGCAGGCGAGCGGGTGGGTCCGAGAAACCAGCCAAGCCAGGCGCGGCTTCGGTGGCCTTGCCGCTGACGCTGACGGCGGGCAGTGACTGGGCGGCCGCGAGTTGGGCGACACAAAGCGCCGCAGCGGCGCCAAGGAGGGAACGGGTCAGGAGTGCCATCGGAAATGCAAAGCGATGGCAGGTCGGCAAACGAGAACGCGACGGGCCCGGAGACGAAGCGAATGGAGCCCTGCTGATCGGCTGCTTCCCTGCGCGAGGATTACCTCAATCAGGTTCAAAGGGACTGTCTCAGTCGCGCTCAGCCGTGGCCGGCGCAACACCCCTAGCGAAGAGCTGCCGGCACAGGGCCAGCAGCGGCGTGCAGTTTAAAAGCAAACCGTGCGCGACATGGGCCGTGCGATTCGGACCGCTGATGCGACGGGCTCGGCGGTTCAGTCGCCCGTCGGCGCGCTCACGCCCAGCCGCTCGTGCAGCTTCGGGCTGGTCGTCGTGTACTGCAAGTGAATGGGCTGGCCGGGGAAGACGCGTTCCGCGGCGGCAAATGCGGCCAGCGTGGCCTCGTGGAAGCCGCTCACCAGCAGCTTGCGCTTGCCGGGGTAGTGGTTGATGTCGCCCACGGCGTACACGCCGGGCAGCGAGGTCTCGAAGCGTGCGGTGTCCACCGTCACGAGCTTGCGCTCCAGCGCCAGGCCCCAGTCGGCCAGCGCGCCCAGGCGCGGGCTCAGGCCCAGACGCACGAGCAGGTGATCGGCCGCCACGGGGCGGGTCTGGCCGGCGGCGTCGAGGATGTCGAGGCCTTGCAGGCCGCCATCCGCGGTGCGCAGTGCGAGCGGCTGTCCCACTTCCACCTGGATGCGGCCGGCATCGCGCAGGGCTTGCAGGCGCGCCAGCAACTCGGTCGGCGCTTTGAACGCATCTTTGCGATGCAGCAGCGTCACCTGGGCGGCCGCGCCGGCTTCAGCCAGTTCGAGGGCGGCAGTGACGGCCGGCGCTTCGCCGCCCAGCACCAGCACGCGCTGGCCGTGTGCTGGCAGGCTGTCGAGCCGGTGGTGGATGTGGCGGCCCTCCAGGGCCTCAGCCCCCTCCAGGCGCAGCCGCTTGGGTTGGAATGCGCCCACGCCCGCGGCGATGAACACCGTCTTGGCCAGGAACGCTTGACCGGTGCTGGTGCGCAACTGCCAGCGTCCGTCCGGCTGTGGCTGCAGGGCCGACACCTCTTGGCCGAGGTGCAAGGTGGGCGCAAAGGGCCGCACCTGCTGCTGCAAGCGCTCCACCAGTTCGCGCCCGCTGCACACGGGCACGCCGGGGATGTCGTAGATCGGCTTGTCGGCGTAGAGCTCGATGCACTGGCCGCCCACATGGGGCAGCGCATCGACGACCTGGGCCGAAATGCCCAGCAGGCCGAGTTCGAACACCTGGAACAGGCCCACCGGGCCCGCGCCAATGACGAGGGCGTCGGTCTCGATCACAGCTGGGCGGCGGGCTTACTTGATCAGTTCGCCCAGCTTGCCGGTCTTGTCCTTCCACTCTTCGGCGTCTGGCAGCGCGGGCTTGCGCTTGGTGATGCTGGGCCACTTCTTGGCCAGCTCGGCGTTGAGCTTGATCATGTGGATCTGGTCGCCCGGCACGTCTTCCTCGGGCACGATGGCATTGACCGGGCACTCGGGGATGCAGACCGCGCAGTCGATGCACTCGTCCGGGTCGATGGTGAGGAAGTTCGGGCCTTCGCGGAAGCAGTCCACCGGGCAGACATCGACGCAATCGGTGTACTTGCAGCGGATGCAGGATTCGGTGACGACGTGGGTCATGGGCAGCTCTTGGCAGTAAGGGGCGCCTGGGTCGGGCAGATTTCAGGCGAAACGATGATTTTATTGGACGCCGGCCGGGCCGCATGCTGACCGCCGACAAGGCTGGCGCCTGTCCCGACCGTGACGACGGTCGGGCGGCCGCGGTGCAGCAGGGCGGCGGCGGCCAGGTCGGCCAGCGGGTGCTCGCTGGTGATGGCGTCGGCACAGCCCGCGCGACTGACCACCAACGTGGGCGTGTCGCCCGGCCAGCCGGCGGCCAGCAGTTGGCGGCCCAGCGCGGCCAGTTGGCGGCCGGCCATGTAAAAGACTTCGGTGTCGGCCGAGCGGGCCGCGCGCAGCTCGCCCAGCTCCGTCATGGCCGTGGTGAGGCTGACCGAGCGACCCCGGCCGCGCCGGGTGAGCGGGCGCTGGGCCTGGGCCGCAGCCGCCAGCGCCGCGGTCACGCCGGGCACCACTTCGCTGTCGATGCCGGCGTCGGCCAGGGCGATCAACTCTTCTTCCAGCCGGCCGAAGACGCTGGCGTCGCCGCCCTTCAGGCGCACGACGAGGGCATGCTCCTGCGCGGCTTTCACCAGCAGCGCGTTGATCTCGGTTTGCTTGGCGGAATGCTCGAAGCCGCGCTTGCCCACTTCCATCCAGCGGGCTTGGGGGGCGAGGTCTTGCAGGGCCGGGTCTGCCAGCGCGTCGGCGAGCACGACGTCGGCCTGACCCAGCGCGCGGGCACCGCGCAGCGTGATCAGGTCGGCGGCGCCGGGGCCAGCGCTGACGAAGATGACCTTGCCCCGTGCCATCACCAGTCTTCTTCGGTGGTGGCGGGTTGCACGTCCACCAGCAGCGCGCCGCTGGTGCGGTGGCTGGCGGGGTCGACCACGATCAAGGCGCCGCCGACGCGGTTGTCCTTGAAGGGCTCCACCGGCAATTCGTGCTGCACTTCCATCTGCACGCGGCCGATGGTGTTGACCGGCAGCTCATGCGCGTCCTGCGGCTGCAGGGTGTGGATGTCCAGCACCGAGTCGATCGCCGAGATGCGCGCCTGCACCCAGCGGTTGCCGTGGCGCACCCAGTACTTGCGGCCGGGCTTGGCGGCCTCGGTGTCCAGCCAGGCCAGCGTGGCCGGGAAGGTCTTGGTGGCGGTGGCAGAGCCGGGGGTGACGATCCAGTCGCCACGGCTCACGTCCAGCTGGCGGTCCAGCACCAGGCCGGCCGAGTCACCGGCTTGGGCGCTGGCGACGGTCTCGCCGGCCAGGCGCACTTCAACGACGACGGCCGTTTGCCGCGACGGCAGCACCTCGATGGTGTCGCCCGCCTTCACGCCGCCGTGGGCGATGCGGCCCCACAGCACGCGCGGCTGCACGCCGGTGCCGTTGGATTGGTAGGCGTCCTTCTGCACGTACTGCACCGGCTGGCTCAGCGGGGCATCGGTGCGCTCGCTCAGCGTGGGCAGGCGCTCCAGCACCTGCAACAGGCTTTCGCCGTTCCACCAGGGCGCGTCCAGCGGTTGCGTCACGTTGTCGCCGCGCAGCGCGCTGACCGGCACGGTGGCGGCCACGTTCAGGCCGGCAGCGGCGGCGAACTTGTCGAGTGCGGCCTTGACCTTGGCGAAGCCTGCGCCCGGGTCGTCCAGCGCGTCGATCTTGTTGATCGCGAACACGAGGCTGGGCACGCGCAGCAGTTGGGCCAGCAGCGAGTGGCGGCGCGTCTGCGGCAGCAGCACGACTTCGTCCTGGGTCAGGTCCAGCTTGGTGATGTCCACCAGCACGACGGCGGCGTCGCTACCCGCGGCGGCCGTGACCATGTTGCGTGTGTACTGCTCATGGCCGGGGGCGTCGGCAATGATGAACTTGCGCGTTTTGGTGGCGAAGTAGCGGTAGGCCACGTCGATGGTGATGCCTTGCTCGCGCTCGGCCTCCAGGCCGTCGGTCAGCAGGCTCAGGTCGATGGGGCGGCCGGCGGCGCGGCGCTCCAGCGTGTCGAGTTGGTCGGCCAGGATGGCCTGGCCGTCGAACAGCAGGCGGCCGATCAGCGTGCTCTTGCCGTCGTCGACGGAGCCGGCGGTGAGGAATCTCAGGGCTTTCATCAGAAGTAGCCTTCCTTCTTGCGTTTTTCCATTGAGGCTTCCGATGTGCGGTCGTCCATGCGCGTCGCGCCGCGCTCACTCACCGTGACGGTCAGCGTCTCGGCCACGACCTCGGTGGCGTTGGCGGCGGGGCTCTCCACCGGGCAGGTGCAGGTCATGTCGCCCACGGTGCGGAAGCGCACCTGCACCGTCTCTACGGTTTCCCCTTCGAGCGGCGGGGTCACGTCGGTCAGCGGCACCAGCAGACCCTTGCGGCGCATGACCTGGCGGTCATGGGCGTAGTACATCGGCGGCAGCGGGATGTTCTCGCGGGCGATGTAGAGCCACACGTCGAGTTCCGTCCAGTTGCTGATCGGGAAGCAGCGGAAGTGCTCGCCCGGGCGGATGCGGGTGTTGAACAACGTCCACAGCTCGGGCCGCTGCTCCTTGGGCTGCCATTGGCCGAAGCTGTCGCGGTGGCTGAAGATGCGCTCCTTGGCGCGGGCCTTCTCTTCGTCGCGGCGGGCGCCGCCGATGAGCGCGTCGAACTTGTGCTCTTCGATGGTCTCCAGCAGCGTCACCGTCTGGTGGCCGTTGCGGCTTTCCAGCGGGTGGCTCAGGCGGATGGTGCCGCGGGCCATGGAGTCTTCAAGGTGGCCCACCACCAGGCGCTCGCCCATGTCGGCCACGCGCTGGTCCCGGAAGGTGATGACCTCGGGGAAGTTGTGCCCGGTGTCGATGTGCACCAGCGGGAAGGGCAGCGAGCCCGAGTAGCCACTCGGGTGCGCGGCGTTCTTCATCTTGAAGGCCTTCTCGGCCAGGCGCAGCACGACGCAGGAGTCCTTGCCGCCGGAGAACAGCAGGGCGGGGCGCTCGAAGCTCGCCGCCACCTCGCGCAGGATGAAGATGGCTTCTTCTTCCAGCGCATCCAGGTGCGCGTGATCGACGTCAGCAATCATGGGTTCGGGTTTCACAGCAGCATTCATGATTTGGCGTGCAGGCCGCATTCCTTGGTGGAGTCTTCCCACCACCAGCGGCCCGCGCGAAAGTCTTCTCCCACCGCGATGGCGCGCGTGCAGGGCGCGCAGCCGATCGAGGGCATGAACTGGTCATGCAGCGGGTTGTAGGGAACCTCGTATTTTTGAACATAGGCCCAGACCTCGGCCCAGGTCCAGTCGGCCAGCGGGCTGATCTTGCGGCGGCCCGTGCCGCTGCCGTCGTCCTCATCCACGGCAACCTCGCCACGCGCGCCGCTTTGTTCGCGGCGCAGGCCGGTGATCCAGGCGGAGCGGCCGGCCAGCATGCGGCCCAGCGGCTCCATCTTGCGCACGCCGCAGCAGGCCTTGCGCAGGTCCAGGCTCTTGTACATGGCGTCGTCACCCTCGCGTTGAACGAAGGTGATCACGGCTTCGGCCACGGGCGAGAACACGGCCACCTCGCGGCTGTAGCGGGCCTGCACCGCCGGGATCAGCGCCAGCGTTTCGGCGTGCAGCCGGCCGGTGTCCAGCGTGGCGATGTCGATGGGCAGGCGGTGGCGGGCGATCAGGTCGGTGATGACCATGTCTTCCACGCCCAGGCTGCTGCTTTGCAGCAGGCCGGCGCCGTGCTGGATGCTCGCGTCACGCAGCGCCTGGACGGCGGCTTCGATCTTGGCGTCCAGCGCCGGCGTCCAGCGGGCGTACAGGCCGATGGCGTTGCCGGCGGCCGGGGCGCTCGCCCAGGGCAGGGCGCTGGCTTCGGCGCTCACGCGGCGCTCCGCTGGAACCACGGGCGGGTTTCGGCCACGTCGCCCTGGTAGAAGCCCACCGGCGCGAACAGGTCCAGCGCCTTCTGGGCGGCCGCTTGCGACTGGTCGCCGCGCAGCACCACTTCGTCGAAGCCGGTGCGGGCCAGCAGCTGCATCATGTCCACCAGCACTTCGCCCCGCGCACGGATGGCGCCGGTGAACTTGTGCCGGATGCGCAGCAGGTGGGCCTGGCTGTAGGCGCGGCCGTCGGTCCACTTCGGGAAGTCCAGCACGATCAGCGCGATGCGGTGCATGTCGGGGGCGAGCTGGTGGATGTCGGCGTCGTTCGGGAACTCGAGTGCGACTTGCACGTCTTGCGGCCAGTGGGCGCGCACGGCGTGCCATTGCTCCAGGCTCAGCAGACGGTTCGGCGCCGGATCGGGATCGGGCTTGGGGCCGTCTTCGCCGATGGCGTGTTTCCAGGGGCAGGTGGTGGCGTTGATGAATTTCATGACAGTGAGTGCCGGGCCGCCCCAAACTCACTGGCGCCCCCGCGGGGGGGAGCAGTGAGCGAAGCGAGCGTGGGGGCTTCCTTTCTTAGGCCTTCGCAGTCGAAACGCGAACAGCATTCGCGGCGGTCTTGAACGGCTCCAGCCCCAGGCGCTTCACGGCGTCGATGAAGTGCTCGCCCGCCTGGCGCTCGCGCTTGAAGGTCTCAATGACGGCGTCGATCGCGTCGGCAATCTCGTCAGCCGCAAAGCTCGGGCCGATCACCTTGCCGGCCACGGTGCCGCCGGCCAGCTGGGTGCCGTCACCGCCGCCCAGCGTCAGCTGGTACCACTCGGTGCCGTCCTTGTCGACGCCCAGCACGCCGATGTGGCCGCTGTGGTGGTGGCCGCAGGAGTTGATGCAGCCGCTGATGTGCAGGTCGATTTCGCCGAGGTCTTCCAGTTCGTCGGCGTCTTGGTAGCGCTCGGCAATCTGGGCGGCCAGCGGCAGCGAGCGGGCGTTGGCCAGCGCGCAGAAGTCGCCGCCGGGGCAGGCGATCTGGTCGGTCAGCAGGCCGGCGTTGGCGGTGGCGAAGCCGGCGGCGCGGGCGGCCTGGAACAGCGCGGGCAGGTCGGCCTCGCGCACCCAGGGCAGCACGAGGTTTTGGCGGTGCGACACGCGCAGCTCGCCGTGGCTGAACTGGTCGGCCAGCGCGGCGGCGGTGTCCATCACGTCAGCGCTGGTGTCGCCCGGGGCGATGCCCACGCGCTTGAGGCTCAGCGTGACGGCGCGGTAGCCGCTGACGCGGTGGCCGTGCACGTTGCGTTGCAGCCAGCGCGCGAAGGCCGGGTCGCTGCTGTCCAACTGCACGGGAGCTTCGGGCTTCACGCCAGCGGGGTCGACGAAGCAGGCGGCCACGCGGTCCAGTTCGGCCTGCGGAATGATCTGCTCGTGGCCAGCCGGGTCGTCGGCCAGGATGCGGGCGAACTCTTCGTTCACCGCGTCGAAGAACTTCTGGCCTTCGGCCTTCACGAGGATCTTGATGCGGGCCTTGTAGAGGTTGTCGCGGCGGCCGGCGAGGTTGTAGACCCGCACGATGGCCTCGATGTAGACCAGGATCTGCTGCCAGGGCACGAAGGCGTTGATTTCGGTGCCCGGGATGGGGGTGCGGCCCATGCCGCCGCCCACGAACACCTGGAAGCCGACCTCGCCGGCCGCGTTTTTCTTGAGCTGCAGGCCGATGTCATGCCAGCCGATGGCGGCGCGGTCCTCGGCGGCGCCGCTGACGGCGATCTTGAACTTGCGCGGCAGGTGGGCGAACTCGGGGTGCAGCGTGCTCCACTGGCGCAGCACCTCGGCGTAGGGGCGGGCATCGACGATTTCGTCCGGCGCAATGCCCACGAACGCGTCTGCCGTGATGTTGCGGATGCAGTTGCCGCTGGTCTGGATGCCGTGCATGTCGACGTCGGCCAGCAGGTCCATGACCGTGGCGCTGTCTTTCAGCGGAATCCAGTTGTATTGCAGGTTCTGGCGTGTGGTGAAGTGACCGTAGCCGCCCTGGCCGGCGAACGGGCCGTCGGGTTGGCGGTCGTACTCGCGGGCAATGCGGGCCAGTTGGCGCAGCTGGCGGCTGTTTAGCTCGCCGTAGGGCACGGCCACGCGCAGCATGGGGGCGTGGCGCTGGATGTACCAGCCGTTTTGCAGTCGCAGGGCGCGGAACTCGTCGGTGCCCAGCGTGCCCGCCAGGTGGCGTTCCAACTGGTCGCGGTATTGCGCTGCGCGGGCGCGGACGAAGCGGCGGTCGAAGTCGGTGTACTGGTACATCGAAGTAGGTCTCAGTGAATCACTTTCCAGCCGGCCATCAACAGCGAGGCGCACAGCAAGCTGCGCACCACGCCGTCCGGCAGGCGGCGGGTCAATTGGGCGCCCAGCCAGATGCCAGGCAGCGAGCCGATGAGCAGGGACACGAGCAGTTCCCAGTTCACGTTGCCCAGGCTCGCGTGGCCGATGCCGGCCACCAGCGTGAGCGGCACGGCGTGGGCGATGTCGGTGCCGACGATGTCGCGCGCCTGCATCCGGGGGTAGATCAACAGGATGAGCGTGGCGCCGATGGCGCCGGCGCCGATGGACGACAGCGACACCAGCACGCCCAGGATCAGGCCGCTGGCCACGGTGAGCGCGGGCTTGCGGCTCTCAGGAATCCAGCGCTCCAGCCGCAGGCCCAGGGCCTGCCAGCTCTTTTTGAAAGCCACCACCACCGCGGTCAGCAGCAGCGCAATGCCCAATGAGAGCGTCAGGGCCGACGCCCAGCCCTTGGTGATGCCGGTTTGGTGCATCAGGGCGATGGTGGCGATGGAGGCCGGGATGGAGCCGGCCAGCATGCGGCGAACGATGGGCCAGTTCACGTGGCCGTGCCGGGCGTGGGCCACGGAGCCGCTCATCTTGGTGAGCGAGGCAAACCACAGGTCGGTGCCGATGGCCACCGCCGGGTTGAGCTTGAACACCGACAGCAGCAGCGGCGTCATCAGCGACCCGCCGCCCACGCCGGTGATGCCGACGATCAGGCCGACACCCAAGCCGCTCGCGATTGCAATGCTGTCCAACACCCAAAAACTCCAATTGGCGGCGCCATGCCACCCGAGGGCGCGACTCTAGGGAATGTTGCGGCGCCGCAAAACGATTTAATTTTTCGGCCTATATGCCCAGGCTGAATAAGCAACCTCAGTTTGTGGCGAGTTTTTGCAGGACGGCGACCTGCTCCAGGATGCGCGGCGGTACCGGCTCCTGGCCGTTCAGCTGCGCTTGCACCAGGGCGGCGTTCTCGGCGGGGGCGCAGGCCGGGGAGAGTGGCCAGTCCAGGTCGGCGGTGTCGGCCGGGTGCAAGGGGGCGGTTTCGCCGTCCTGGAAGCCGATCAGGTGGGCCTTGCGGCGCAGGTGGGCGTAGGCCTCGCCCTCGCTGGCGCGCATCAGCAGCGCCCGCCCACCGCCCTGGCTCAGGCCGGGCAGGGCGGCGCCCATGCTGTCCAGGTACTCCGGGTGGGTCACAGCCACCACGCGCACGGCGCGGTCGGTCGGGAAGGGGTTGAGCAACTTGGCCAGGCTGTGCGCGCTGTTGCGCACGCCCATCCGGGGCCGCAGGGCCATCAGCGCGTTCAAGCCCGGGTTGAGCAATTGCAAAGGCAGCACGGCCGGCCGTTCGGTGCCCAGCACCTGTTCCGCGGCGGCCAGGCTCCGGCTGGCGGTCCAGCCCAAGGCGTCCAGCAACTCGAAGGGGCTGACGCGGCTGTCGAAATCGTGCCGGCCGAACACCAGCACCGGAATGCCCCGGCGGGCCAGCAGCCCGGCCACCAGCGGCATCAGGTTGGCCTGCTTGCGCGCGCCGTTGAAGCTGGGCAACAGCACGGTGCGCGGGCCAGCCGGGGCGGTCATGGCGGCGGTGCGGGCCTGCAGGGCGGCCAGAAAGCCGGCCACCTCATCGGCCGACTCCCCCTTCACGCGCAGCGCAATCAGCAGGGCGCCCAGCTCCATGTCGGGCACCTGGCCGTCGAGCATCTGGCCGAACAGCTGCTCGGCCTGGTCGCGGCTCAGGTCGCGCGCGCCGCGGGCGCCACGGCCAAGTTCCTTGATCAGCGGGGCGTAGTTCATAGCGCGAGTGTAGAAACGACAAAGGCCGCTTGACGCGGCCTTGGGTCGGGGCGGGCGTCGAATCAGAACGCGAAGGAGGCGCCCAGCGACACGAGGCGCACGTTGCCCTTCAACCCGTGCATTTGGGCTTTGCTGGTGTCCACACCGAATTCGAGCTTGACGTTGCCGTTGAGCGCATAGCTGACGCTGACGCCGGCCACCAGTCGGGTTTCGCTCTCAGCTGCATCCCCGTTCTGGACACCATAGGAGAAGTTGGTGCGAGTTTTCACCTGCGCCACGCCGAGGCGAGCCGCCATGCCCCAGTCGCCGCCCAACGGCAGCGCGTAGGCGCCACCGACCACGAGGGCTGAGGGCTTCAACGTGATCGTGCCGGCAGGCGTGCCGGCGATGGGAGGCGTGCTGGCGTGCGCCTTGCCAAAGTTGATGTAGCTGCCTTCCAGGCTGAAGCCGTTGCCGAGGTTGTAGCCGAAGACCAGCTTGCCGCCGGCGCCGGTGTTGTCACAGGACGTGGTGCCGGCGCAGTCGGCGTTCAGACGGGTCGTGCCCGCAGCGGCTGTGACGTAAAACGGGCTGGTGGCGGGCTCGGAGGCCTGAGCGGCGGTCGCGGCAACCAGTGCGCCCAGAACGATAGCTTTCTTCTTCATGAGAGATTTCCTGTGACTTGGAAGGGCCGGTCTGGTGGTCGGCCAACGGCGCCCTTGATGGGCTGGCGCATGCTAACGTTGCAAGCAGTGGGCTTCTGCTGGTCGAATGGTTTTTCTTTAGGGGTGCAAAAAGCCATCCTGCGGATGGCTGGTGTTGAGCAGTGAAGCGCGTCAGAACGCCATGCGTGCGCCCAGCGACACCAGGCGCACGTTGCTGCGCTCACCCTGGTACTGCGCACGGGTCGCGTCCACGCCCAGCTCGACCCGGGCGTTGGGCGTCAGCGCGTAGTTCAGGGCCAGGCCGACGATGGGCTGGGTGCTGTTCTCGCTGTCACTGCCGCTCAGCGTGCCGACTTCGGCGTGCAGCTTGGTGCGCACGCGCGCCACGCCGGCACGGCCGACCAGGCCGAGCTCCGGCGTCAGGTTGGCCGTGAAAGCGCCGCTCAACGACAGGGCCTCCGGGCGTGCCGACAAGCCCACGCCGCCTTCAGAGGCGTGGAAGTTGCCGAAGTGGGAATAGCCCCCCTCCAGCGAGAAGCCGTTGCCATAGGCGTAGCCCACGACGGCTTTGCCGCCGGTGCCGTTTCGGTCGCAGGCCTGCAGGCCGTCGCAACGGGTGTTGAGGTGACCTTGGCCGAGGGACAGCAGGCCGTAGCTGTGGGCTGCGGTGCTGAGGTTGGACGTTTGGGCCTTGGCGGCGACGGCCAGGAACAGGGCGGCCAGGGTGATCGCGGTTTTCTTCATCGGGTACTGCCTTCTTCAAGCTGCGTTCATCGGAGCGCCACGGCCGCAGGGGCGGCTTTGGCGATGGGCGACTTCGCTGTCGCCACGGCTCATGGTCGATGCGCGCCCGCAGCCGCTCTGTAGGACTGGAACGCCCACGCCCGACGGACGGCGCCCGGGGTGTGTGAGCGATGTCAGCGGACGTTACGCGCGGGCCACCCGCCGTCGCGGCGGATGGCTGGCCTCGGCCGTCGCGGCCGGTCTTGAAGAACGCGCGTGGCCGTGATGTCAGGCCACGTGTTCAGGCCAAGTGTTCAGGCCACGCATTCAGGCCGCTTGGCGATGGCCGCTCAAGCGCAGCTGGCCGAACAGGTCTTTGGGGTCGGCCATCTGCGGAATGAGGTTCAGCGGCGCGCCCAGGCCGAGCTGAAGGCTCACGTCGCGCAGCAGGCGCAGGGCCGAGAAGTCTTCCAGCGCAAAGCCGACGGAGTCGAACACGGTGACCTGCGCGTCCGTCTCGCGGCCGGCGGCTTGCCCGGCCAGCACGCGCCAGAACTCGGTGACGGGGAAGTCGGCCGGCATCTGTTGCACATCGCCTTCGATGCGCGACTGCGGTTCGTACTCCACCACCACGCGGGCCTGCTGCAGCACGCCCGGGTGCAGCTCGGTCTTGCCGGGGCAGTCGCCGCCCACGCCGTTGATGTGCATGCCCGGCTCGATCATGTCGGGCGTCAGGATGGTGGCGTTGGTCTTGTCGGCGGTGACGGTGGTGACGATGTCGGCGCCCTTCACCGCCTCGGCGGTGCTGGCGCAGACGGTCAGCGTCAGGCCAGGCGTGCCCTGCAGGTGGCCCACCAGCTTGGCGGTGGCGGCGGGGTCGATGTCGTACAGCCGCAGTTCGCGAATGCCGAGCAGGTGATGGAAGGCCAGGGCCTGGAACTCGCTTTGCGCGCCGTTGCCAATCAAAGCCATCACGCGGCTGTTGGGGCGGGTCAGGCGCTTGGCCACCATGACGGAGGTGGCGGCGGTGCGCATGGCGGTGGTCAGGGTCAGCTCGGACAGCAGCGTGGGTGTGCCGGTCGAGACATCTGCGAGCACGCCGAAAGCCATGACCGTCGGCAAGCCGAAGCGATGGTTTTTGGGGTGGCCGTTGACGTACTTGAAGCTGTAGCTGCTGGCGTCAGCGATGGGCATCAGCTCGATCACGCCGTCGGCCGAATGCGCGGCCACGCGGGGGGTTTTGTCGAACTCGGGCCAACGCAGGTAGTCGGCCTCCAGGTAGCTCACGAGGCGCCGCATTAAATCGGGCAATCCCACGCGCTGCACGAGGTGGGCGACGTCTTGCGGGGTCAGAACGGTGGTCATGGGCTGTCTCCTGTGAATCGGTGAAGCTCATTCTTCCGAGGCGGCGTGCCAAACAGAAGCGCAATTCCTGCCACGTAATGAAGCATCTATTGGCAAAATGGCAGTTGAAATTGACGTTTTGCACATATGGACGCTCTGGATCAACAACTGCTGGCCCTGCTGCGCGTGGACGCCCGGGCCAGCGTGGCGCAACTGGCGGCCAAGCTGCAGGTGTCGCGCGGCACGGTCACCAACCGCATTGCCAAGCTGGAAGACGCCGGCGTCATCACCGGCTACACGGTGCGGCTGCGGCCCGACTCGGTGCCCGATGAAATCACGGCGTGGATGAGCATCACGGTGGACGGCAACCGCACCCGCGAGGTGGTGTCCATCCTGCTGGGCGAGCCCGGCATCACCGGCCTGTTCGACACCAACGGCCGCTGGGACCTGCTGGCCGAGATCCGCAGCCCCAACCTGAACGAGCTCGCCGAGGTGCTGGAGCGGGTGCGGCTGATCAAGGGCATCGCCAGCACCGAAACCTCCATCCATTTGCAGAGCTACAAGCTGAGCTGAAGCCCCACCAGGCCTGGGCCGCTCGGGTATCGTGCGCGCCGCCTTCCCTGACGATTGCCATGACTTCACAGACCTTTCGCCGCACCGCGCGGCTGGCCACGTTGGCCTTGCTGGCCCTGTTGACCGCGTGCTCGGTGGTGCCCACGCAGCCGCCGGCCCAGCCCCCGTTGGTGGTGCCCACGCCGCCCGAGCCGCCGATCGTCAAGCCCGCGCCCAAGCCACCGCGCATCGGCCTGGCGCTGGGGGGCGGTGCCGCGCGGGGCTTCGCCCACATCGGCGTCATCCAGGTGCTGGAAGAAGCCGGCATCAAGGTGGACCTGGTGGCCGGCACCTCGGCCGGCAGCCTGGTGGCGTCGCTGTACGCCTCGGGCAAGTCGGGCAAGGAGATGCAGCAACTGGCGGAAACCATGGACGAAGGCGCCATCACCGATTGGTCCTTCCCCTTGCGGGGGCTGATTCGTGGCGAAGCGCTGGCGCGGTTCATCCGTGACAAGACCGGCGGCAAGGCCATCGAGCAGATGAGCCTGCCGCTGGGCATCGTGGCCACCGATTTGTCCGACGGCTCGTCCATCCTGTTCCGCAGCGGCGACACCGGCACGGCGGTGCGGGCGTCCAGCGCGGTGCCGGCGGTGTTCCAGCCGGTCAAGATCGGCCAGCGCGAGTACGTGGACGGCGGCCTGGTGTCGCCCGTGCCGGTGCGCTTCGCCCGCGAGATGGGGGCGCAGCTGGTGGTGGCGGTGGACATCACCTCGCCGCCTGAGAAAGACCCGCCGGGCGATGCCTTTCGCATGCTGATGCAGACCTTCTCCATCATGG
Organism: Pelomonas baiyunensis; assembly: GCF_043555935.1. NCBI lineage: Bacteria > Pseudomonadati > Pseudomonadota > Betaproteobacteria > Burkholderiales > Sphaerotilaceae > Roseateles > Pelomonas baiyunensis. The sequence continues at coordinate 338,590 of NZ_JBIGIB010000006.1, forward strand.
GCCGCAGCATCAACATGTTCGAGCTGCGCGACGCTGACGTGGTGATCCGCCCGCGCCTGGACGGCGTGGGCAGCGCCGACTTCACCGCCCGCCGCCGGGCCGTGCAGGCCGGCCGCGAAGCCGCACAGGCGCTCGTGCCGCTGCTGCGCCAGCGCATCGCCGAGAAAACGCGCTGACCGTGAAGCCCCTCGCCCCCGGCCAACCTGGGCCGCGCTCCCGAGGCGGCGGCGATGCTGCCGGCATGGAGCCGCGCGCTCCACGCCTCAGCCGGGCAGGTTCATCCGGGCTGTGATGGACGGCGCCGAAACCCCGCTCTTTCCGCTGCGCTCGGTGCTTTTTCCCGGCGGCCACCTGCCGCTGCGCATTTTTGAGCCCCGCTACCTGGACCTGGTGCAGCGCTGCCACGCGCGCGGCGAGCCCTTTGGTGTGGTGGCCTTGACCGAGGGCGACGAAGTGCGGCGCCGCGACGGTGCCGGTTTTCAGGCCGAGGCGTTTCATGACGTGGGCACGTTGGCGCACATCGTCCACTTCCAGCCGGCTCAGGCCGGATTGATCGAGATTCGCTGCCAGGGCGGCCAGCGGTTTCAACTGCAATCGCGCCGCTGCCTGAGCCATGGGCTCTGGGTGGGCGCGATGCAGCGGCTGCCCGACGATGCCGAGGTGCCCGTGCCGGACGACTTGCGGCAGGCCGCGCAGCAGTTGCGCGATCTGCTGGCCGGCTGGAGCCGGCAGGTGGCACCGGAGCAGTTGCCGGTGCAGCCGCCGCTGCGCTGGGGCGATGCCGGCTGGCTGGCCAACCGCTGGGCGGAGTTGCTGCCCATGCCCACCGCCGATCGGCAGCGTTTGATGGCGCTGGACAGCCCGTTGCTGCGACTGGAGCTGGTGGTGGATCGCCTGGAGGCGCTCAGCGGTTCAGCCAGGCCGTGAGGGCCGCCAGCACCTGGGCGCGTTCGGGTTCGTTGAAGATTTCGTGGGCCAAGCCGGGCCAGGCTCGGGCGGTGAGTTGCCCCGTGGCGGCGGCGGCGTCGGCCAGCGCCTGGCTGCCGGCGGGCGCCACGCAGCGGTCGGCGCCGGCCCACATCAGCAGCGTCGGCAACTGCCAGCGGGCGGCCACGGCTTGCACCTCGGCGCCGGCGTCCACGATGAAACGGGTCAGCCGCGCGGTGATGCGGTCGTGCACCAGCGGGTCGTTCACGTAAGCCTGCACCACGGCCGGGTCGCGGCAGATCCAGTCCGGCTTGAGCCCGTTGCTGACCGCCAGGCCCGGTGCCAAGCGGCTGGCCAGGGCTAGGGCCAGCTTCTGGCCGGCATTCAGGCCGGGGTCCAGCGCGGGGGACGACAGCACGAGGGCGTCCAGCGGACGGCTCCAGGCGGCGGGGCGGTCTTGCAGCGCCTCGGCGGCGAAGCGGGCCGCCACCAGCCCGCCCAGGCTGTGGCCCAGCAGCACGAAGCGGCCGGGCTCGCGCACCGCGTCGATCACCCGGGCGGTGTCGCGCAGCAGGGCGTGGGGTTCGGGGATGTCGCCGCGCGGGCCGTCGCTGGCGCCGTGGCCGCGGTGGTCCCAGCCGTGCACCTGCCAGCCGGCGGCGTTCAGCGCGGCGGCCACCGCTTGGTAGCGGCCGCTGTGTTCGCCCAGGCCGTGCACCAGCAGCACCTGCCCGCGCCGCTCGCCCGGCAAGGGCCAGTGGCGCAGGTGCAGCAGGCGGCCGTCGTCGGCCGTGGTGGTGGTGGTCATGGCAGTTCCGCTGGAGCGAGGACGCGCGAGTGTGCCCCAGCCGCCGGCCGCCTGGAGCCCAGCACGCGGGCGTACGCCCAGGTGAACTCCGCGCCCAGCAGCAGGATTTGCGCAGAGAAGTACACCCACACCAGCAGCACCACCACCGAGGCCGCCGCGCCGAAGCCCGACGTCACGGCGCTGTGTTGCAAGTAGGCAGCAATGCCCGCGCGCCCCAGGTTGAACAGGCCGGTGGTGACGAGCGCGCCCAGCGCCACATCCCGCCAGGCGACGTGGGCGCGCGGCATCCACTTGAAGATGAGCGCGAACACCGCCACCACCAACGCCTGGCCCACCAGCACGTTGGCGAATGAGGCCACCCGCAGCCAGCCGCCGAACCACGGACTCCACCAGGTCTGCACGGCGCCGAGCGCCGCGTCCAGCACCAGCGACACCAGCAGCAGGAAGCTCAGCCCCAGGATGAGCCCGAAGCTCAACAGCCGCGCGCGCAGCCACGCCCAGCGACCGGCCGGCGGCGCGTGGGGCACGCGCCAGATGGCGTCCAGCGCCGACTGAAGTTCGGCGAACAGCGTGGTGGCGCCCAGCAGCATCAAGCCCAGGCCGAGTGCCGTGCTCCACCAGCCGCCGGCAGGCCAGGCCACCGCGGCCACCCATTGCTCCACCGCCGCGGCACTGGCGTTGCCCAGCAGGCTGTGCAGCTCGCCAAACAGTTCGCCCCGCACGGCGTCTGGCCCCCACACGAGGCCGGCCACCGACACGACGATGAGCAGCAGCGGCGCCAACGAGAACAGCGTGTAGTACGCCAGAGCGGCACCCATGCGCGCGGCGTGGTCGTCGATGAATCCCTGCACCGTCAGGCGCAGCATCTGGAACACCGGCCAGGCGGCCGCGTGGCCGCCGGTGGGGCGGAGTGGAGAAGAACGCATGCGCGCCATGCTGGCGGCTGTGCGCATCCGCGGCTGTAGGACGTCAGCTTGCCTGCAGTGCCGATCTGGCAAAAGAAAAAAGCCCGACGCGTGGGCGTCGGGCTTTTCAGCGAGGGGTCGCGGCGATCAGGCGGCGCGCTTGGCGCGGCTGGCCGTTTGCGTGGCCTTCACGGCTTGCGTGGTGGCGGCTTGGAAGTTGGACTCGGCCACTTCCACGGCTTGCTTGGCAGCCTTTTGCACCGACTCGAACGCGTTGTTGGCGGCGGCCACGGCCGACTTCACCAGGGCGACGGCGTTTTCGGTGCCGGCCGGTGCGTTCTTGGCGGCGTTGTCCACCACCGAGGCGAAGGCCTTCTGAGCGTCAGCCATTTGCGACTCGGCGACCTTGGCCACTTCGGCGCCGGTGCTGGAGGCGATGTCGTACAGGTGGCGGCTGTAGGAAGCGGCCTTTTCGGCGGACGGTTGCAGCAGGGCGGCTTGCAGCGTCAGCAGTTCCTGGGCGTCCTTCACCGACAGGGCGGCGGCCGTGGTGTCGGCGGCTTCGCTCAGCGCGGTCTTGGCGACTTGCAGGTTCAGCTCGACGAGCTTTTCCACGCCTTCGAACGCCTTGTTCGTCAGGCCGAAGAGGGTTTCAACGTTGGCCTTGTGGGCGGCGAGAACTTGTTCAGCGGTCAGCATGGTGGGACTCCGATGTCAGGTGGTGGAACCGTTGGCGGTGCTTCTTTTGCTGCACTGCAACATGACTCGAATGATAGGGGCCGCGCGCCGGATTGCAAGCACTTTTTGTGCGGTGCAGCAAAACTAGGGATTCCTGCCCGTGCCGCACCGGGGAACGGCGCTGCCGCTATCGTGGGCGCATGCTGGCCTTTCACTATGACAACCATGTGTTGCCGCTGCCGCCCGGCCACCGGTTTCCGCAGTCCAAGTACCGGATGTTGCGGGAGCACTTCCTGCACACGCCCGGGCCGCTGCGGCTGACCGTGGCGCCCGCGGCCACCGAGGGCGAGTTGCTGCTGGCCCACACGCCGGACTACGTGGACGCGGTGCTGCACGGCCACCTCAGCTCGGCGGCGCAGCGCGAGATCGGCTTTCCGTGGAGCGAGGCGATGGTGGAGCGCTCGCTGCGCTCGGTGGGGGCCACCGTGGCGGCGGCGCGTGCGGCGTTGGCGGAAGGCGTGGCCACCAGCCTGGCCGGTGGCACCCACCATGCCTACGCCGACAAGGGCTCCGGCTTTTGTGTGTTCAACGACGTGGCCGTGGCGGCCCGGCAGATGCAGGCGGAAGCCGCCGGCACGCAAGGGCGCCTGCTGCGGGTGCTGGTGATCGACCTGGACGTGCACCAGGGCAATGGCACCGCGTCCATCTTTCGTGACGACGACACCGTGTTCACCTGCTCGTTGCACGGCGAGAAGAACTTCCCGTTCCGCAAAGAGCCCAGCGATCTGGACGTGGGCCTGCCGGACGGCTGCGGTGACGCCGACTACCTGGCCGCACTCGACGCCGCGCTGGACGACATCCGCCGCCGCCTGGTGACCTACCCGCCGGGTCTGGCGTTTTATCTGGCCGGCGCCGACCCGCACGAGGGCGACCGCCTGGGCCGCCTGAAGCTGACCCACGCGGGCCTGGCCGCGCGGGACGAGCGGGTGCTGCGCATGCTGCGCGACTGGGGCGTGCCCGTGGCGTTGAGCATGGCTGGCGGCTACGGGCACGACCTGCGCACCACCGTGCAGGCGCAGGTGCAGACGGTGGAGCTGGCGGCGCAGTCGTGGGCGGCTTGGGGCGCCGCGGCGTGCGGGCAGCGCATGAAAGAATCGGCCGCATGAGCCTGCGCCCCGAGCCCGACACCCGCGACGCCTACGCCCGCTTCGTGCCGCTGACCACCCGCTGGATGGACAACGACGTCTACGGACACCTGAACAACGTCGTCTACTACAGCCTCTTCGACACCGCCGTGAACCGCCTGCTGATCGACGCGGGCGCGCTGGACCTGCACGGCGGCGAGGTCATCGGCCTCGTGGTGGAGACGCACTGCAACTTCTTCGAGTCGCTCGCGTTTCCGCAGGCCATCGACGCGGGTGTGCGGGTGGCCCACCAGGGACGCTCCAGCGTGCGTTACGAGATCGGACTGTTCGCCCAGGGCGCCGACCGCTGCGCCGCACGCGGGCACTTTGTGCATGTGTACGTGGACCGCGAGCACCGCCGCCCCGTGGCGGCGCTGCCCGAGGCTTATCTGCAGGCCCTCAGCACGCTGAAGGCCCCGAACTCCAAGGAATCTTCATGAGCCGATTCGACCTGCCCACCCCCGAGCAGACCGCGGCGGTGGACGCCGCCATCACCAGCCGCCACTCCATGCGGGCGTTTTTGCCCACGCCGGTGCCGCGCCAGACGCTGGAGGACCTGCTGACGGTGGCGTCGCGCGCGCCCTCGGGCACCAACACCCAGCCCTGGCAGGTGCATGTGCTGACCGATGCGGCCCTGGACCGCGTGCGCAGCCGCATCCAGGCGGCCTACCTTGACCCCGAGCAAAACGCGGCGCACAAAGAGGAATACGCCTACTACCCGAACGAGTGGCGAAGCCCCTACATCGACCGCCGCCGCAAGGTGGGCTGGGACCTGTACGGCCTGCTGGGCATCGCCAAGACCGACAAGGCCCGCATGCAGCACCAGCACGGCCGCAACTTCACGTTTTTCGACGCGCCGGTCGGCCTGTTCTTCACCATCGACCGCGTCATGCAACAAGGCTCGTGGCTGGACTACGGCATGTTCATCCAAAACGTGATGATTGCCGCCCGTGCGCGCGGCCTGCACACCTGCCCGCAGGCGGCGTTCACCCAGTTCCACCGGCTGATTGCCGCGGAGTTGCAACTCGCTGACGAGCAGATGCTGGTGTGCGGCATGTCGCTGGGCTTCGCCGATCCGAACGCGGTCGAGAACGGTCTGGTGACCGAGCGCGCCCCGGTGTCTGAGTTCGCGCGGTTCTTGTCGGCATGACGTTCTCGGGCGCTGAACTGGGCCTGGCGTGGGCCGCGCCGTTTGCGGGCTTGTTGCTGTCGATCGCGGTTATGCCGCTGGCCGCGCCGGGGGTGTGGCACCACCACTTCGGCAAGATCGCAGCCGCGTGGGCGGCCTTGCTGCTGGTGCCCTTTGCCGCCACCTTCGGGTTGGGGGCCACGGGCGGGGTCGTGCTGCACACGGTGATCGAGGAGTACTTGCCCTTCACCGTGTTGCTTGCCGCGCTGTACACCACCGCCGGCGGCATCTACATCCGCGGCAACCTGCATGGCAGTCCTACGCTGAATGTCGGGCTGATGGGCCTGGGGGCGGTGCTGGCGAGTTTCATGGGCACCACCGGAGCGTCCATGCTGCTGATTCGCCCGCTCATCCGGGCCAATGACAACCGCCTGCACAACGCGCACGTGGTGGTGTTCTTCATCTTCATCGTCAGCAACGTGGGCGGCTCGCTCACGCCGCTGGGTGATCCGCCGCTGTTCCTGGGCTTCCTGCAAGGCGTCAGCTTCTTCTGGACGGCTGGCCACCTCTGGCCCGAGACGCTGTTCCTGCTGGCCGGGCTGCTCGGTGTGTTCTGGCTGCTGGACAGCTGGCTCTACCGCAAGGAAGGCGTGACGCGCGCCGACCCCACGCCCGATACACCCACGCTCGGCCTGGAAGGCGCCATCAACCTGCTGCCGCTGGCCGCAGCGATTGGCTTCGTGCTGCTCAGCGGCACCTGGAAGCCGGGTGTTGTCCTGGATGTGTTCGGGACCCCGCTGCCGCTGCAGGCCTTGGTGCGGGATCTCGGCCTGGTGGCGGTGACGGTGGTGTCGCTGGCCATCACGCCGGCGGGCGTGCGCGCCAAGAACCAGTTCAGTTGGGCACCCATGCAGGAGGTGGCCAAGCTGTTCATGGCCATCTTTCTGACCATGGTGCCGGTGATTGCCATGCTCAAAGCGGGGGCGGCCGGCGTGTTTGCGCCGGTGGCTGCCATGCTGTCGGGCGCGCACGGCGAGCCCAGCCCGATGGCTTATTTCTGGCTGGCAGGCGGTTTGTCGTCGGTGTTGGACAACGCGCCCACCTACCTCGCGTTCTTCAACCTGGCCGGTGGGGATGCGCAGCGCTTGATGGGCGAGGGCGCCACCGTGCTGGCCGCAATTTCGGGCGGCTCGGTGTTCATGGGCGCGATGACTTACATCGGCAATGCGCCCAACTTCATGGTCAAGGCGATTGCCGAAGACCGCGGGGTCAAGATGCCGAGCTTTGGGGGGTACCTCCTCTGGTCAGGCGCCGTGTTGCTTCCCTTGCTGTGGGTGATGTCGTGGATATGGATGCGATGAAGATCTTGGTGGCCCGCCGCGCGCCGGCACAAGTGCTGGACAAACTGGCTGCGCGGTTCGAACTGGATGTGCACGACGGCGAGGTGCCGCTGGCGCCGGCCGAGTTGCAGGCGCGGTTGCGGGGCAAGGTGGGCGTGTACATCACGGGCACCGAGCGCATCACGGCGGACTTGCTGGACGCCTGCCCCACGCTCAAGGCCGTGTGCACCATGACTGTGGGCTACAACCACGTCGACCTGGATGCCTGCACCGCGCGTGGCGTGCTGGTGACCAACACGCCCGATGTGCTGACCGAGTCCACCGCCGATTTTGGCTTTGCGCTGCTGATGGCCACCGCCCGCCGCATGAGCGAAGGCGAGCGCCTGCTGCGCGCCGGCGGCTGGAAGAGCTGGGCCTGGGACTTCCTGGCCGGCGCCGAGGTGCACGGCAGCACGCTGGGCATCCTGGGCATGGGCCGCATTGGCCAGGCCATCGCACGCCGCGGCCGCTTCGGCTTTGGCATGAATGTGGTCTATCACAACCGCTCGCGCCTGCCGGCGCAAGCCGAAGCGGAACTGGGGGCCCGCTATCTCAGCAAAGAGGCCCTGCTGCGCGAGGCCGATCACCTGGTGCTGGTGCTGCCGTACTCGGCTGCGTCTCACCACTGCATGGCCGCGCCCGAGCTGGCGTTGATGAAGCCGACCGCCACGCTCATCAACGTGGCCCGGGGTGGCATCGTCGATGAAGATGCGCTGGCCGCTGCGCTGCGTGAAGGGCGCCTGGCGGCTGCCGGGCTGGACGTGTTCGAGGGCGAGCCGCAGGTGAACCCCGCGCTGCTGACCCTGCCCAACGTGGTGCTCACCCCGCACATTGCCAGCGCCACGCTGCCCACCCGCCTGGCCATGGCCCAACTCGCGGCCGACAACCTGATCGCTGCCCTGACCGGCGGCTCGCCCCCCACGCCGCTGAACCCGCAGGTCCTCTCCGCATGAACCGTCGCTTCCTGGGCCTGCTGGCCCTCACCGTCCTGACCCCGGCGCTGGCGCAAAGCCCGAAGGCCAAGCCCGAGCCCGCGCCCGCCCCGCCACCCGTGGTGGAAGACAAGACCCCGCGCGACGCCAACAAGTTCGCCGTGCTCTCGCTGCTGGGCGACAGCGTGCAACTGCTCAGCCTGACGCCGGCGCGCGGGGACACCGTGCAAACCGGCGAATGGACGGCCACGCCCGCCGGCAAGCTGGACAACACCGTGCTGCAAGCGCTGAACGACGCCGTGCAGGCCAGCGGCCCCAAGCGTGAAGCCAAGCTCTACACCTCCACCACGCGCAGCCTGTTCGGCGACCCGGCCAGCCTCTTTGTGGACGGCAAGCTCGCGCTGCCCGGCAAGCTGGGCGAAGCCGTGCGCCAAAGCGGCGCGGCCAAGCTGCTGCTGGTGACCCGCAGCCGGCAAGAGCCGGCACTGGCCGCCGCGCTGCCGGCGCGCATCCTGGCCCCGCTGGAAGGGCCGGGCTTCGTGCTGGACCAACGCCCCAGCGGCCAGATCGGCTTCGACGGCCAAGGCGGCCTGCCGGTGTTCGCACCCTACGTGTCCATCCGCGTGGCCCTGATCGACCTGAGCGACCTGAAGCTCAAGCGCGAGCAGTCGCTGGCCGTGGCCACCCGCCTGCCGGTGGCGGCCGCCAACGCCGCCAACCCCTGGGCCGCCACCACGGCGGAGCAGCGCTTGCAGGCGCTGGAAGGACTGATCAGCGCGGAGCTGCCCAAGGCCGTTGCCGCGCTGGTGGCGCCCTGAAACCTTGGCACCCTGGCCCGCCGCCCGGTGCGGGCGACAATGCCCGGCATGAGGCTGTTTGAGTTGATGTTGTTGGGCCTGCTGGCCCTGAATCTGGTGCTGCTGATCCTGGTTTGGGCTCGCCAGAAACCGCAGACCGGTGTGGCGCCGGAGCTGCTTCAAAGCAATGAACGGCTGGAGCGCGAACTGCGCGATGAGTTGGGCCGCAGCGCCAGCGGCACGCGCCAGGAGTTGATGCAGGGCCTGGCGCAATTCCAGCAGGCGTTGACCCAGGGCCTGCAGGGCAGCAACCAGTCGCTGGCCACCCAGGCGCAGGCCGCGCGGGAGGCGCAGGACGCCGCCGCGCTGCGAAGCGCGCAGGTGCAGGCCGAATCCATGCAGAAGCTGGGCGACGCGATGCGCGAGCAACTGCAGGCCCTGTCGAAGACCAACGACCAGCGCCTGGCCGAGTTGCGGCTCACGGTGGAGCAGCGGCTCACGGCCATCCAGCAAGACAACGAGAAAAAGCTGGAGCAGATGCGCGCCACCGTGGACGAGAAGCTCCACGCCACGCTGGAACAGCGCCTGGGCGAAAGCTTCAAGCAGGTGGCCGAGCGGCTGGAGCAGGTGCACAAGGGCCTGGGCGAGATGCAGAACCTGGCGCGCGACGTGGGGTCGCTCAACCGCGTGCTCACCAACGTGAAAACACGCGGCGTGTTCGGCGAGGTGCAGCTGGCCGGCCTGCTGGAGCAGGTGTTCACGCCGGAGCAATACGCCACCAACGTGGCCACGCTGCCGGGTTCTACCGAGCGGGTGGAGTTCGCCATCAAGCTGCCGGGCCAACGCGACGACGGCCAGCCGCTGTGGCTGCCCATCGACGCCAAGTTCCCGCGCGAGGACTACGAGCGCCTGCTGGAGGCCCAGGAGCGCGCAGACGCGCCGGCGGCCGAGGCCGCGGGCAAAGCCATCGAAACGCGTCTGCGTCTGGAGGCCAAAACCATTCGCGAGAAATACATCGCGCCGCCCCACACCACCGACTTCGGCATCCTCTTTGTGCCCACCGAGGGCCTGTACGCCGAAGCCCTGCGCCGCCCCGGCCTGCTGGAAGGCCTGCAGCGCGAACACAAGGTCATGCTTTGCGGCCCCACCACCCTGCTGGCCACGCTCACCAGCCTGCAGATGGGCTTCCGCACCCTGGCGCTGGAAAAGCGTAGCGCCGAGGTCTGGGAGGTGCTGGGCGCCGTCAAGACCGAGTTCGGCAAGTTCGGCGACGTGCTGGCCAAGGCCAAGAAAAAGCTGGAAGAAGCCGGCAACACGCTGGACGCCGCCGAGGTGCGCACCCGCGCGATGACGCGCAAGCTCAAGGGCGTGGAGGCCCTGCCGGATGAGGCCGCGCAGCAACTGCTGCGCGTGGGCCTGGGCGAGGACGCCGAGTGACCCTGGCCGGCCCCGGCGCGCCGGCGCCCAAGAACCTGCGCCACGCCTTCCCGTGGTTGATCGCCACCATGATCTGCGTGCACGCCTGCATGGCCACCACGCGGGTCACGGCCAGTTTGTGGGTGCTGAACCAGGGGTACGGCGAGGCGTCGGTGGGCATGTTGCTCAGCCTGTTTGCGGTGGCGCCGATTGCGCTGTCGCTGTGGGCGGGCCGGCTGGCCGACCGGCATGGCTTTCACCGCCCGGTGGGCGTGGGCGTGGCGCTGGCGTTGGCTGGGGCTTTATTGGCGCTGGTGGTGCAGCAGGTGTGGGCGATTGCCGCGGGCTGCCTGCTGTGCGGCGGCGCGGTGGCGGTGGCCGCGGTGGCCATGCAGCGGGAGGCGGGCCTGATGGCCGAGGAGCCGGGCGAGCTGAAGAAGATCTTCAGCTGGATGGCGCTGGGCCCGGCGCTGTCGAACGCGCTGTCGCCCATCGTGGCGGGCTTGTTGATCGACCACATCGGCGTGTCGGCCGCGTTCGGTTTGGCGGCGGCCTTGCCGGTGGTGGCGTGGGCCCTGGCGCGGCACGTGCCGCGCAACCCGCCGCAGGTGTTGACGCGAAGTTTTCGCGAGCGTGCGGCGTGGGACTTGTTTCGGCTGCCGGCGTACCGCCGCTTGCTGGTGGTGAACCTCGCGCTGTCGGCCGGGTGGGACGCGCACAGCTTCGTGGTGCCGGTGGTGGGCCACGCGCGGGGCTTGTCGGCTGCGAGCATTGGCTTGGTGCTGGGCAGCTTTGCGGTGGCGGCCACCGTGGTGCGCCTGGCCATCGTGCGCTTTGGTGACGACGTGGACGAAGCCCGCGCCCTGCGCGCCGCCATGGCGCTGGCCACGCTCACGTTCATGGCTTACGCGTGGCTGCCGGGCACGCCGGGTTTGATGCTGGGCTCGGCCCTGCTGGGCACGGCACTCGGGTCGGTGCAGCCCATGATTCTGGCCATGATGCACCGCGCCACCCCGCCGGAGCGCCACGGGCAGGCGCTGGGCTTGCGCATGCTGACGGTGAATGGCGCCACAGTGGCCATGCCCGTGGGTTTCGGGGTGCTGGCGATGGCCACGGCCCTGGCCGCGCCGATGTGGCTCATGGCCTCGGTGCTGTTGCTGGCGCAATGGCCGGCCCGAAAACTTTGACCGCAGCGCCTGCTGCAGCGCCGCCCGCGCAGAATCGCGCCGACCTCAGAACACAGCGATGGAGACACCCCGAATGAACACCCCTCTTGGCCTGGTGCGCCGAAGCGCGCCAGGAACGCGTGGATTGGGCGCCGCACTGGCGGCGGCGCTGGCGCTGTGGGCCTTGGGCTTGGGCGGCGCGCAGGCGCAGGCGACTGCGGCGAGCCCCAAGCCCGCGGCCGTTTCGCGCCAGAAGGCGGCAACAGGCCCGGTGGTGCCGCAGGCGGTGCGGGCCTTGGGCGGCATCGAGGAATACCGCCTGCCCAACGGCCTGCAGGTGCTGTTGTTGCCCGACGCTACGCAAACCACCACCACGGTCAACATCACCTACCGCGTGGGCAGCCGGCATGAGGCGCCCGGCGAGTACGGCATGGCGCACCTGCTGGAGCACCTGCTGTTCAAGGGCACGGCGCGGCAGACCGACATCCCGGGGGCCATGGCGCAGCGCGGCGTGCGCTTCAACGGCACGACCACGGTGGACCGCACCAACTACTTCGCGTCGTTCAACGCGAATGCCGACACCCTGGCCTTCTTGCTGGAGCTGGAAGCCGACCGCATGGTGAACAGCCGCGTGGCCAAGGCCGACCTCGACACCGAGATGACCGTGGTGCGCAACGAGTTCGAGCGCGGTGAGAACCAACCGTTTGCGGTGCTGAACCAGCGCGTGGCGGCGGCGGCCTTTGCGTGGCACCCGTACGGCCGGGCCACCATCGGCCCCAAGAGCGACATCGAGAACGTGCCGATCGAGAAGCTGCAGGCCTTCTACAAGCGCTTTTACCGGCCCGACAACGCCACGCTGCTGATTGCCGGCGCCTTCGACAAGGCCGCCACGCTGGCCGCGGTGGCGCGGCATTTCGGCCCGGTGGCGGCACCGGCCACGCCTGTGCCCCAGCCCTACACGGTGGAGCCCGCGCAAGACGGTGAACGGACGGTGGTGGTGCGCCGGGTGGGCGGGCAGCCGCTGTTGCTGGCGGCGTACCACGTGCCGGCCATCACGCACCCGGACACAGCCGCGCTCATCGTGTACGGCTTGCTGATGAGCCTGCAACCCAGCGGTCAGCTGTTCCAGCAGATCGTGGAGCCCAAGCTGGCACTTGCCGCGGGCGTGGCTGGTGTGGGCGGCGTGGACCCCGGCACGGTCTCGGCGTATGCCGTTCTGCCGCCCGGGGCTGACGTGGACCGGGTGCAAGCCCGGTTGCTGGATCTGGTGGAAGGGCGCGGCGCGCCGGCGTTCACCGAGGCCGAATTGGCCCGCGTGCGCGACATCGCGGTCAACAGCTACCGCCAGCAGATGAAGAACCCCGAGGCGCTGATTCAGCAAATCTCCGGCCTGATCGCCGCGGGCGACTGGCGGCTGCTGTTCCAGCTGATGGACGACCTGCCCCAGGTGACGCTGGCCGATGTGGAGCGGGTGCGCAGCGCTTACTTCAAGCCGGCCAATCGCACGCTGGGGCGCTACCTGCCCGCCGAGCAGGTGGAGCGGGTGGAAATTCCTGCAGCACCGCCGCTGGCGCAGCGGCTGGCGTCGCTGAAGCCGCCGCCCCAGGTGGAGGAGGGCGAGCAATTGGCGCCGGTGCCGGCGGTGCTGGAGGCGCGCACCACACGCCTCCGGCTGCCCAGTGGCATCGAGCTGCACACGCTGCGCAAGCAGACCCGCGGCAACACGGTGGTGATGCAGATTCAACTGCGCTGGGGCGAGCGCAACGCCACCTTCGCCCGCAACGGCACCGGGCTGGTGGGGGCGCTGATGGACGAGGGCAGCGCGGGCTTCACGCGCCAGCAGCTGCAGGACGCGCTGATTCAGCATCGGGCCAGCTTCAACGTCAGCAGTGGCGACCAAGGCGCCACCGTGGTGCTGAGCGCCGAGCGCGACACGCTGCTGCCGGCCCTGCGCGTGGTGGTGGATGCCCTGCGCCGGCCGCTGTTTCCGCAGGACGCGTTCGACCGCGAGGTCAAGGCCACGCTGGCCGGGCTGGAGGCCTCGCGCCAGGAGCCGGCCGTGCTGCGCCAGGAGGCCACGCGCGCCCACTACAACCTCGCCCGCGGCGTGAGCCTGGGGCACCCCGACTACGTGATGAGCGTGGACGAACGGCTGGCCAATCTGCGCGCCACCACGCTGGACGATGTGAAGCGCTTCTATGCCGACTACTGGAGCGCCAACGAGGCCCAGGTGCAGGTGGTGGGCGCGCTGCCCGACGGCTTGGCCGCCGAGGTGGACGCCCTGCTCGGCGACTGGAAGAAGCCCGCCGCGCCCCGCTTCGTGCGCGATGTGCCGACGCATGTGGCGGTGCCGGCCGCGCGGTTTGACGCGGTGGCGCGGGACAAAGCCAACGCCATCGTGCGCCTGCACCAGCCGCTGGCCGTGAACGCCGACGACGCCGACCAGGCCGCGCTGGAGCTGGCCGTGCACATCCTGGGCGGCGGCGGGCTGGAGAGCCGGCTGTCGGCCCGGGTGCGGCAGAGGGAGGGCTTGACCTACGGCATCGGCGCGAGCCTCTCCAGCAGCGCCTGGGGCAATGCGGGCAGCTTCTCGGTGCAGGCCAGCTTCGCCCCGGCGCAGCGGGAACGGGTCATTGCCGTGATTCAGGAAGAGTTCGCCCGGCTGACGGCCGATGGGGTGACGGCCGCCGAACTGCAGCGGGCCCAGCACGACATCCTGGAAGGCCGCCGTCAGAGCCGGGCCGACCTCGGCGCCATCGCTGGCGGCTTGGCCGGCCTGGCCGAGCGCGGTCTGACCTGGGCCTACGCCCAGCAACGCGACGACGCGCTGGCCGCCGTGACGGTGGAGCAGGTGAATGCGGCCTGGCGCAAACACATCCGCGCCGACGGCTTCATCATCTCCACGGCGGGTGACTTCCGCTGACAGGGCGCGCGGCCAGGGACGGCCGGAGCCCTGGCGGACAATCCGCCCGTGAGCCGTCCTCTTCCCACTTTGCCCGCCCGCCTCAAAGCCGACTGCAGCGCCTGCGCTGCGCTGTGCTGCGTCGTCCCGCCGTTCGATGCGGTGCAGGGCTTCGCCTTCGACAAGCCGGCCGAGACGGCCTGCCAGCACCTGTGTGCCGACCACCGCTGCGGTATCCATGCGCAGCTGGCGGACCAAGGATTTCCGGGTTGTGTCGCGTTCGACTGCCTGGGCGCCGGCCAGCGCTTGACGGCGCAGGCGCTGCAGCGCTTTGACAGCGCCGACTGGCAGCACCGCCCGGACGTGGCCCGTTGGCTGTTCCAGGCCTACCCGGCGGTGCGAGAAATCCAGGAATGGGTGGCCAGGCTCACGCTGGCCGCGCAGGTGACCGGCCAGTCGACCCTGCAGGACTTGGCCGATGCCCTGGAAGCCGATGCGCCGCACTGGGCCGATTGGCCGCCCAGCGAGCGCGCCGATTGGCAAACCCGGGTTCAAGGCGCCTTGGCGCCGCTGTCGCTCGCACCGTCGCCGTCTTCCTCGTCCCATTGAATGCCATGAATCGCCTTGTTCCCAGCCTGCCCGACCGCCCGCCCATGCCGGGGCGCCGCTTCCGCCCCATCCACGGCGTGGCGGTGCTGTGCAGCCTCTTGTCTGCTGGCGTGGTGTTCGGGTTGTTCAACCGATTTGGCGTGTTGACGCCGTCGGCCGAATCCGAGCGGCAGCTGATTGCGTCGGTCGACCTGCGCATCGGCAACCCCGCCGGCGCCTTGGCGCGTGGCGAAGCCTGCGCCCGAGTGGATTTGGAGGCCGGGTTGCTGCAGTTGCAATTCCGCGGCCCGGACAAGCCACCCACGGCCGCCGAGCGAGCGCGCGCCCAGGCGCTGAAGTCCAAGTACGGGGTGACCTGGGTTCGCAAGACGGGAGAGTCGCCCCCGCTGGCCGAAGCGTTTGTCGAGGGCTACAACAAGGTCATGTCGGCCGAGATCGAACGGCGGCACGGCCGCGACCGGTTGGAACAGTGGTTGGAGGAGGGGCCGGCAGTTTCGTCCCCTGCGTCGGCACCGCGCTGATTCCGGGCGCGCGTCGGGTGTCGGTCGAATTTACAAAATTTACAGAGCAGGCCGAAGTTTCCCTCGGTTGATGAAGTAAGTGCTTGATTTTCAAGCTGGAACATTGGCTTGGCACGTTGTGTGCTTTCGCTAGGGCATCTTCCCTGGAGCGCCCCATGCAATTCGGCAAATTCCTGGCTGTCCAAGCCGCTACCGCAGTCGCCGCACTCACGCTCGCTTCGAGCACTGTCGCAGCACCGGTGATTGATCAAGCCAACGACGTTATTGGCGGGGTGGCGTTCAACGGTGGCAATCCGTCCCTCACTTGGCAGCAGTCTGTGACGGCTGGCATTTCCGGCAAGTTGACCGCGATTGCTTTCAACTTTTCTGCCAGCGATCAGCTCAGCAAGGGCACCACGGTTTTCGTCAACCTGGGAAGCGGCTGGCAAGCGGACACGAACGACTTCTTCGCGAAGCTGAACACGCTGAGCGTGGGCTGGAATGTGATTGATGTGTCGTCGGCTGGCATCATGCTGAACGCGGGCGACCAGTTCATGATCGGCCTGACGGGTATCAACGCCGACAGTTTCGATCCCTCGTTCTCTGGTACGGCCGGTGACGAGTACACCGATGGCGCGGTTTACCTGAACGGCCAACAGTTCGCGGCTGCTGACTACGACATCAACTTCCGCACCTACGTCGACGCAGGTGGCCAACAACTGCCGGAGCCGACCTCGGTTGCGCTGGCCGGTTTGGCTCTGCTGGGTGCGGGCGTGGCCCGTCGCCGCGCCAAGGTCTGATCGCAGGGGCGGCCGAGAGGCTGCTGTCACGATAAAGAAGCCGCTCCTTGGAGCGGCTTTTTTGTTGCCCTCGACGCCCCGAGGTCCGAGACCGTCGACCCTGGGGCAGTGATGCGGAGCCGCGTGGAAGTCAGCGCGCCGCCAAGGCCGCCAGTTTTTGGACCGTGGCCCAGTTGCGGGTGGTGACTCGATCGCCGTGGCCTTTGAGGCACGCGACAGCCGCGGGGCTGGCGAGCACGCCCTCCGGGCACCACAGGTAGCCGGCCTGCGGGGTCCATCGCGCCACCGGGTCGGCAGGCCAAGCCGATGTCTGCAGCGCGGCGAGCGCGTGCGTATCCGCCGCGATGGCCACCATCAGGCGACTCGGGTCGGTGGCCTGCGGCAGTGCCGGGTCGGCCGCGATGCCTGCCCATTGTTGGGCTGTCTTCAGGATGATGGCTGCATCGCCGCCGAGTTCTGCGCGAACGGCGGCTCGCAAGGCGGTGGCGTCAGGCGGGCTGGCCCGGTCGAACACCGCATTGCCGCTGTTCAGCACCGTGTGGACATCGGTGGCGCCAAGACCCGTCAGCAGCGCCTTCAAGTCGGCCATCGCCAGGCGTTTGGCCGTGCCCACATTGATGCCGCGCCAGAGTGCCACGTAGCGCATGTCAGGGCTCCAGGCGGTGAACCTGGCGGCCGCCCACCCAGGTTTGCAGCACGCGGGTTTTGAGCAGCGCCGCCGGCGAGGCGGTCAGCGGGTCGCGGTCCAGCAGGATGAAGTCGGCTCGGTGGCCAGGGGTGAGCGAGCCCAGATCGGCTTCTGCGTGCCCGGCGTAGGCGGCGGCGCGGGTGAAGCAGTCCAGCGCCTGAACCGGTTGCAGGGTCTGCTGGCGGTACCAGCCCCCGATGGGTTTGCCCGCCGCGTCTTCGCGGGTGAGGGCCGCGTGCAGCCCGGCCCACGGGTTGGGCTCCTCCACCGGAAAGTCCGACCCGCAGGCCAACCGGGCCCCTGCCTTGATCAGGCGTTGCCAGGCGTACGCGCCCTGGATTCGCTGCGGGCCCACGCGCTCTTCGGCCATGTTCATGTCCGACGTGGCATGGGTGGGTTGAACGGACGCAAGGACCTGCGCGCGGGCGAATCGCGGCAGGTCGCTCGGCGCCACGACCTGCGCGTGTTCGATGCGGTGCCGCAAGCGGGTGCTGCGCGCGCCCATCTCCCGCGCCAGGGTTTCAAAGCCCGCCAGTACCTGGCGGTTGGCCGCGTCGCCGATGGCATGCACGTTGACCTGGAATCCAGCCTGTGCCGCCGCGCGCATCTGGCCCAGCAATTCGCTGTCGCTGCGGAACAGCAGCCCGCGTGACTCCGGCGCGTCGCTGTACGGTGCGAGCAATGCCGCGCCGCGGCTGCCTAGGGCGCCGTCAGCAAACAGCTTGACCGCGCGCAGCACGTAGTGGCCCCCCAGCGGGCCGTGGTCAGCGCCGCCGGCGTCCAGTTGCGGGCCGGTGCTGCGCAGGCGAGCCATCAGGGCGCCGTCGCTGCCGCGCGCCATGCCGTACACGCGCAGCTTCAGCGTGCCGGCGGCGGCGCGTTCGCGCAGCAGGTCGTCCGCGTCGCTGGAGATGCCCGCGTCATGCACGGTGGTGATGCCCAGCGCCAGCAACTCGGCTTCGGCGGCGTCCAGCTGCGCCGCTTGTTCTTGGCGGTCGTCGCCGGGCACATGGCGCTCGACGAGGCCCATCGCGGCGTCGACCAGCACGCCGGTGGGCTCGCCCTGCGCATCGCGCTCGATGCGACCGCCGGCAGGGTCGGGCGTGGTGCGGGTGATGCCAGCCTGCTGCAGTGCGCGGCTGTTGGCCCAGCCGGCGTGGCCGTCCACACGGGTCAGCCACACCGGCCGCTGGGCTTCTGCGGTGTCGAGTTCAGCTGCCGTCGGGAAGCGCCCCAGCTGCCAGGTGGCCTGGTTCCAGCCGCCGCCGGTGAGCCAGGCGGCTTGCGGTCGGGCCTGTGCGTGGGCGCGAACCGCGGCCAGCGCGGCGGGCAGGTCGGTCGTGTCGCGCAACTGCAGCCGCCGACGCGCGGCACCAAGCGACAGCACGTGGCCGTGGGCGTCGATCAGGCCCGGCATGAGCACGCGGCCGCCCGCGTCCAGGCGCGGCAGGTCGCCGGGCGGCAACTCGCCCAGCTTGCCGATGGCCTGCACGCGGCCATCCACCCCGATTTGCATCGCATCGAAGCGGATCACGCGGCCGCGCTCGTCCAGCGTGAGGCCTCTCGCGTTGTGCACCAGCAAGGCCTGGGCAAAAACAGAACCGCCGCCCAGCAAGAGCAGGGCGGCGGTGGCAAGGAGTCGGGGAATGGGCATGCCCGCAGTCTCGACGACTGCGGGCGGCCGGCCGATCAGTTCATGCCCTGATGCCGCAGCAGCGCGTCGATCGTCGGCTCGCGGCCGCGGAAGGCCTTGAAGTTGTCGATGGCATCGCGTGCGCCGCCTTGCTCCAGCACTTCATGTAGAAAGCGTTGGCCCGTGGCGGCGTTGAACACGCCTTCTTCCTCGAAGGCGCTCCAGGCATCGGCACTGAGCAGTTCGGCCCACTTGTAGCTGTAGTAACCCGCTGCATAGCCGCCGGCGAAGATGTGCGAGAAGCTGTGTTGGAAGCGGTTGAAGGCGGGCGGAACGAGCACGGCCACTTCCGCGCGGACGGCGTCCAGCACCTGCTGCACGTTGGCTTCCGAGCCCGGCTCGCCATGCAGGCGCATGTCGAACAGCGCGAACTCGATCTGGCGCAGGGTCTGCAGGCCGCTCTGGAAGTTCTTGGCCGCGGTCATCTTGTCGAACAGGTCGCGCGGCAGCGGCTCGCCACTGTCGACATGGCCACTGAGCTGCTGCAAGACGTCCCACTCCCAGCAGAAGTTCTCCATGAACTGACTGGGCAACTCGACGGCGTCCCATTCCACGCCCGAGATGCCAGACACGCCCAGGTCGTTCACCTGCGTGAGCATGTGATGCAAGCCGTGGCCGAACTCGTGGAACAGCGTGATGACGTCGTCGTGCGTCAGCAGCGCCGGCTTGCCTCCCACGGGGGAAGCGAAGTTGCAGGTCAGCAGCGCCACCGGGGTTTGCAGGTCGCCGGAGGGCTTGAGCCAGCGGCTGCGCACCTCGTCCATCCAGGCGCCGGGGCGCTTGCCCGGGCGGGCGTACAGGTCCAGATAAAACTGCGCGACGAGTTGCCCGTGGCGGTGCAGTTCGTAGAACTTGACCGTGTCGTGCCAGACGGAGGCGTGGGCTTCGGTCACGGTCACATCGAACAGCCGTTCGATGATGGAGAACAGACCGGGCACCACCTTCGTGGCGGTGAAGTACTGCTTGACCGTCTGGTCGCTGAAGGCGTAGCGGGCCTCCTTGAGCTTTTCGCTCCAGTACGACACGTCCCAGCTTTCCAGCGGCGCGCCTTGGGCGAACTCGCGCAACTCCGCCAGGTCTTTCTCCGCGAAGGGGCGCGCACGCTGGGCGAGGTCGCGCAGGAAGGTCGTCACCTCGGCGGGCGACGAGGCCATCTTGGAGGCCAGCGACACCTCGGCAAAGTTGGCATAGCCCAGCAGCTGAGCCTCTTCCTGCCGCAGCGCGACGATTTCGCGCAGGGCGGCGGTGTTGTCCCACTCGGGCTTGCCTTGTTCGCTCGCGCGCGCGACGTAGGCGCGGTAGAGCGTCTCGCGCAGCGTCCGGTTCACGGCGTACTGCATCACCGGCAGGTAGACGGGGAAGTGCAGCGTCAGTTTGTGGCCGCCATCGTCCAGCCGGGTTGCGTCCAGCACGTCCTGCGGCACGCCCGCGAGTTCATCCGCCGTGGCGATGTGGCTCCAGCCATCGGTTGCGTCCAGCACGTGCTCGCTGAATTGCTGCTGCAGTTCGGCGCTGCGCTCCTGAATGGCCGCGTAGCGCTCCCGTGCTGCACCCTGCAACTCGGCGCCCGACAGCACGAAGTTGCGGATCGCGTGCTTCAGCACCTGGCGGCGTGCCGGGCTGAGTGCATCGCCCTGCGCGGCCATCACGGCCTTGTACTTGGCGAACAAGGCTTCGTTCGCGCCCATGGCCGTGCTGAACTCGGTCACGGCGGGCAGCATCGCGTTGTAGGCCTCGCGCAGCGCCGGCGTGTCGGCCACGGCGTTGAGGTGGCCGACGGCGCCCCAGGCCGTGCCCAGGCGTTCGGTGGCGGCATCGAGGATGGCGGAGAGTGCGTCGTAGTCGGCCGGGGTGTCGGCCTTCACGGCCTCATCCAGTGCAGCCTGCGCGGCCGCGAGCAGTTCGGTGATGGCCGGTTGCACATGCTCGGGGCGGATGGCCGCGAAGTCGGGCAGGGCGGCGGTGGACAGCAGGGGGTTGGTCATCTCAGCCATGTGTTGGGTCTCTTTCCAATTTCAAGCCGGCCGCTCGGCACGGCTGCTTTTCACGGCCGCCAGGCTGGCCGGCCCTCGCGCGGCCGCGGCTGCGGCCGCCGCGAAGCCAGCTGTGCCGGGCCACGGGCCGCGCCGTCTTCGAGTGGCGCCGCGTCGCCGGCTGGTGGGGGGTCAGCCCGCGGCGCGTTCGGCCGATTCCAGCGTGTTGACCAGCAGCATGGCAATCGTCATCGGGCCCACGCCGCCCGGCACCGGGGTGATCCAGCCGGCCACGTCCTTCACGCCGTCGAAGTCCACATCGCCGCAGAGCTTGCCTTCGTCGTTGCGGTTCATGCCGACGTCGATGACCACGGCGCCGGGCTTGACCATGTCGGCCGTCAGCACGTTGCGCTTGCCCACGGCGGCGACGATGACGTCCGCCTGGCGCGTCATGGCGGCGAGGTCCGCCGTGCCGCTGTGGCACACCGTGACCGTGGCGTTGGCGGCCAGCAGCATCATGGCCATGGGCTTGCCCACGATGTTGCTGCGGCCGATGACGACGGCGTGCTTGCCCTTCAAGTTGCCCATGCCGATGCTCTCCAGCATCTTCATGCAGCCGTAGGGCGTGCAGGCCTTGAAGCCTTGCTCGCCCACCATCAGCGCGCCGGCACTCTCCACCGCAAAGCCGTCGACGTCTTTGGTGGGTGCGATGGCTTCGATGACTTTGTGGTCGTCGATGTGCTTGGGCAGCGGCAGCTGCACCAGGATGCCGTGGATGGTGGGGTCGTTGTTCAGCGCGTCCACGCGGGCCAGCAGTTCGGCCTCGGTCATGGTCGCGTCGTACTTTTCCAGCACCGAGTGGATGCCGGCTTCCTCGCAGGCCTTCACCTTGTTGCGCACGTAAACCTGGCTGGCGGGGTTGTCACCCACCAGCACCACGGCCAGCCCCGGGCGCTTGCCTTGGGCGGTGAGGGCGGCGGCGCGGGCGGCCACATCGGCACGGGTTTGCTTGGCCAGGGCGAGGCCGTCGATCAGTTGGGCGGTCATGTGCAACTCCAGAAATCAGAAAGCAAAAAAGCCGCTGAGGGTTCAGCGGCTTTCGGGGGTGGGTGGGTCTCAGGCCTTTGCCGTGGCACCCAATGCGATCTTGAGCAGATCGGCCACGGTGTTGGCGTTGAGCTTTTCCATGATGTTGGCGCGGTGCGCTTCCACCGTCTTGATGCTGATGCCGAGGTCGTCGGCGATCTGCTTGTTCAAGCGGCCGGCGACGATGCGCTCCAGCACCTGGGCTTCGCGGGTGGTCAGGCGGGCCAGCAGGGCGTCGCGGCTGGCGGCTTCCTGGTGGCTGGAGAAGGCGTCGCGGGCCTGGTCGAGCATGCGCTCCACCAGGGCCAGCAGTTCTTCTTCCTTGAAGGGCTTTTCGATGAAGTCCATCGCGCCCTTCTTCATCGTCTGCACGGCCATGGGCACGTCGCCGTGGCCGGTGATGAAGACGATGGGCAGCGGGCTCTTGCGCTCGATGAGGCGGTCCTGCAGTTCCAGGCCGGTCATGCCGTCCATGCGGATGTCGGCGATCAGGCAGGCGACTTCGCGGGGGTCGTAGCGGGCGAGGAAGGATTCGGCGGAATCAAAGCACTTGACCCGGTAGTCCTTGCCCTCGAGCAGCCATTGCAGGGAGTCGCGGACCGCTTCGTCGTCATCGACAACGTAGACGTTGCCCTTCTTCGGAATCAGGCTCATGGTGCTGTGGGTTCGGTTCGCTGAGCGCTGCCGGGAGTGCCTTGAACGGCTTCCTGACGCAGTTGTTCTGAGGTGATGGTGACCGGGATCGTGAAGGCGAATCGGCAGCCAACGACAAGGGATCCATTGTAGAGGTTCTCGGCTTTTATCCGGCCCTGGTGGGACTCGACGATAGACCGGCATAACCCTAACCCGATGCCCAGTCCGTCGGCCTTGGTGGAGAAGAACGCCTCGTACATGCGGGCCAGCACTTCGTCCGGCAGGCCCGGGCCCATGTCGGTCACGGAGAACTCGATCTGCCCGCCCAGCTCGGCGCTGTGCTTGGGCACCACGCGCAGTTCGATGTGCCGGCGCGAGGTGGGCAGCGAGGCGTTGTCGATGGCCTCGGCCGCGTTCTTCAGCAGGTTCATCAGCACCTGCTCGATGAGGATGGGGTCCACCATCATCTGCGGCAGTCGCTGCGCGACGTAGGTGTGGATGGCCACGTTGCGGCGACGCAGCTCGATGCCGGCCAGCTCCACCGCGTCTTCCACGATGTCGGTGGCGAAGGCCGGCTGGCGCTGCGGCTCGCTGCGCTTCACGAAGTTGCGGATGCGGTGAATGATCTGGCCGGCGCGTTGGGCCTGCTTGGCGGTCTTTTCCAGCGCCGCCATCAGCGCTTCCTTGTCGATGCTGTCGTTGCGCACACGGCTGACCATGCCGTTGCAGTAGTTGGTGATGGCGGTCAGCGGCTGGTTCAGCTCGTGGGCCACGCTGGACGCCATCTCGCCCATGGTCATCAAACGGCTGGTGACCTGGGCCTTTTCGGCCTGCAGCGCGGCCTGCGCTTCGGCGTGGCGGCGCATGGTGATGTCGGTCGCGATCAGCATCTGCGCCAGGCGCCCGTCGGTCCACTGCAGGTAGCGGGCGCGCACGTCGAACCACATCGCGAGCGACTCGACATACACCTCGCGGGGGTCGGAGCCGATGTCGGTCAGGGCTTCAGCGGGCAGGCCGGAGTAGTCGTCCACCTCGTCAAACTCGGGGTCGCCGTCGTCCAGCCCGCCGCGGCGGCTGGTGGTGCCCATCAGCTGACCGCCGGCCAGCAGTGCGTGCCCAGCGGGGTCGGCGCCGAACCACAGGCGGTAGCTGCGGTTGGCGAACAGCAGCTCGGGCGGGTTCACCGACAGCACCGACACCGCTGCGTCCAGCCCCTCCAGCACGGTGGTGAAGCGCTCGTGCGAGGCGCTGAGCTGGTCGCGCACGCGCTTGGCCTCGGTGATGTTGGTCATCGAGGTCATCCAGCCGGTCTGCTTGCCCTTGGTGTCCACCAGGGGCGACACGTACACGCGGGCGTCGAACTGGCTGCCGTCCTTGCGCTGGATCTTCACTTCCACGCCGCCCGAGGGGCTGCGGCCTTGCAGCTCTTGCTGCAGCAGGCGGGCGTTCTCTTCGCGCCGGTCGGTGGGCCAGAAGGGGTAGGGCGGGGTGCGGCCCACGAGGTCGGCCTCCGAGAACCCGGTCATCGCGCAGAAGGCGGGGTTCACGTAGGTGATGCGCGTGTCCATGTCCATGGCGCGCATGCCGGTCAGCATGGAGTTCTCCATCGCCCGGCGGAAGTTGGTTTCCAGCGTCAGCGCGTTCTGGATCTGCGTGCGGCGGCGCATGTGGCGCCAGGTGCCCAGCAGCATCCAAACCGTCATGCCGGCCAGGGCCAGCACCAGCCAGAAGAGGGCGTTGTTGATCAGGCCGATGGAGGTGCGCCAGCCCTGGCCGCGCAGCACCAGCCCGTTGAGCGCGGGCGCCAGCGGCACGTCGTGCAGCAGCGATGCGCGCCGCAGCCCCTGGCCGGGCATGGGCGTGACGGTGCTGCTGACGATCTGGTCGCGTGCGTCCAGCACCGCAATGCTGTGCCGCGTGGCCACTTCGCTGGGCACGTAGTAGCGCAGCAGCGCTTCCACGGTGTACTCAGCGATCAACACCCCGGCGAAGCCGCCGCGGTCGATCAGCGGGATGTGCAGCTGGAAGACCGTGGTGCCGTTCACGTCCGAGAACGGTGGCGAGTAGACCGGCTGCCGGCGCTCCTTGGCCGCCTCGAAGGCGATCTCGGCCGCGTTCGACTGGTTGGGCATGGGCATGGACGGGTCGTCCCCGTTCACCGACATCAGGCCGTCGGCCTGGAAGCCCGCGGCGCCCACGCTGCTGCGGCGCTCGCGCTTGGCGCTGAGCCAGGTCACGTGGGTGAGTTCCGGGCGCTCGCGCGCGAAGGCCTGGGCCTGGGCGGAGAACTCGTGGGCGTCGATCTGCCGCGTCACCACCTCGCGCGCGATGCGCACCAGTTGCTCCTGGTTCTCGATCAGGCGCAGGCGGATCTGCTGCTGGGCGATTTCGGTGTCGCGCTTGACGGACTCGGTCTCGCGCTCGATTTCCTCGTTCCGCAGGTACCAGAAGGCCGAAATGATGGCCGCCAGGAACAGCAGCACCGAGATCAGCGGCCCCAGCGTGGCCAGGCGGTCCTGGCGGGAGGGCGATTGCCGGACCCACCACGTCGCCACCACGCGGCGGAGGGTGGCAATCCAGCGTTGGCTGCGTTTGGGCGTGACGGAGGCGGGGGGCATGGCGAAATTATCTGGGCCGCCGACACTGTCAAAAATTCGCAATATGAAATCATGTCGCGCCATTTGGAAAAAATCGGGAGCTTGTGAGACACTGCGCCGCGCCCCGGGGCAGTCCGCCCGGATCGATCACGTCTGCAACTCAGTCCGCCGCCCGAAGAGGCGAGCCCGTTTTAGGAGACCGGCCATGTCCGCCCAGCCGCAAGAACTTCCAGGCGCCGCACCGCACGACGCCGACCCGCAGGAAACCCAGGAGTGGCTGGATGCGCTGTCCGCCGTCATCGACCGTGAAGGCGCCGAGCGCGCGCACTTCCTGATCGAGGAGATGCTGGAGCACGCCCGCCACCACAACATCGATCTGCCGTTCTCGGCCACCACGGGCTACGTCAACACGATCCCGCCGGAAGCCGAAGCCCGCTGCCCGGGCAACATCCAGATCGAAAAGCGCCTGCGCGCCTACATGCGCTGGAACGCCATGGCCATGGTCGTGCGCGCCAACCGCCTGAATCCGGCAGACGGCGGCGACCTGGGCGGCCACATCGGCTCCTTCGCGTCGCTGGCCTCCATGCTGGGTGCCGGCTTCAACCATTTCTGGCACGCCGAGAGCGAAAACCACGGCGGTGACTGCCTCTACATCCAAGGCCACAGCGCGCCCGGCGTGTATGCCCGCGCCTTCCTGGAAGGCCGCCTGACCGAAGCCCAGCTCGACAACTTCCGCCAGGAAGTGGACGGCCAGGGCCTGTCCAGCTACCCGCATCCGAAGTTGATGCCCAACTTCTGGCAGTTCCCGACCGTCTCGATGGGCCTGGGCCCCTTGATGGCCATCTACCAGGCGCGCTTCCTGAAGTACCTGCACGCCCGCGGCATTGCCAACACCGAGAACCGCAAGGTCTGGGCCTTCATGGGCGACGGTGAAATGGACGAGCCCGAGAGCCTGGGCGCCATCGCCCTGGCGGCGCGCGAGGGCCTGGACAACCTGGTGTTCGTCGTCAACTGCAATCTGCAGCGCCTGGACGGCCCGGTGCGCGGCAACGGCAAGATCATTCAAGAGCTCGAAGGCGAGTTCCGCGGCAGCGGCTGGAACGTCATCAAGCTGATTTGGGGCAAGGGCTGGGACGAGCTGCTGGCGCGCGACAAGAGCGGCAAGCTCAAGCAGCTGATGATGGAAACGCTGGACGGCGACTACCAGGCCATGAAGGCCAACGACGGCGCCTTCATCCGCAAGAACTTCTTCGGCAAGTACCCCGAAACCGCCAAGCTCGTGGAGCACATGAGCGACGCCGAGATCTTCGAGCTGCGCCGTGGCGGCCATGAGCCCGAGAAGGTGTACGCCGCCTTCGAGCGTGCCCACAACAACAAGACGGGCCAGCCCACCGTGCTGCTGGTCAAGACCGTCAAGGGCTACGGCATGGGCAAGGCCGGTGAGGGCAAGAACACCGTCCACCAGACCAAGAAGCTCACCGACGACGACATCAAGTACATCCGCGACCGCTTCAACATCCCGGTGCCGGACAGCGAGCTCGCCAAGATCCCGTACTACAAGCCGGCCGACGACACGCCGGAAATGCGCTACCTGCACGAGCGCCGTCAGGCGCTGGGCGGCTACCTGCCGCACCGCCGTGCCAAGGCCGACGAGCAGTTCAAGACGCCGGACCTCACGACCTTCCAGGCCGTGCTGGACCCGACCGCCGAGGGCCGCGAGATCTCCACGACCCAGGCCTACGTCCGCTTCCTGACGCAGCTGCTGCGCGACAAGGAAATCGGCCCCCGCGTGGTGCCCATCCTGGTTGACGAGGCCCGCACCTTCGGCATGGAAGGCCTGTTCCGCCAGATCGGCATCTACAACCCCAAGGGCCAGCTGTACACCCCGGTCGACAAGGACCAGGTCATGTACTACCGCGAGGACAAGGCCGGCCAGATCCTGCAGGAAGGCATCAACGAAGCCGGCGGCATGGCCAGCTGGATTGCTGCGGCCACGAGCTACTCGACGAACAACCGGATCATGATCCCGTTCTACGTCTACTACTCGATGTTCGGCTTCCAGCGCATCGGCGACCTGGCCTGGGCGGCGGGCGACATGCAGGCCCGTGGCTTCCTGCTGGGCGGCACCTCGGGCCGCACCACGCTGAACGGCGAAGGCCTGCAGCACGAAGACGGCCACAGCCACATCCTGGCCGGCACGATTCCGAACTGCATCTCCTACGACCCCACCTTCGCGCACGAAGTGGCGGTCATCATGCACCGCGGCCTCAAGCGCATGGTGGAAGACCAGGAAAACGTCTTCTACTACATCACCCTGCTCAACGAGAACTACCCGATGCCGGGCCTGAAGGCCGGCACCGAGGAGCAGATCCTCAAGGGCATGTACCTGCTGGAAGAGGCCGACGCGGCCAAGCCGCTGAGCGTGAACCTGCTGGGCTCGGGCACCATCCTGCGCGAGAGCCAGGTGGCCAAGATGCTGCTGGAAGAAGACTGGGGCATCAGCGCCAACGTGTGGAGCTGCCCGAGCTTCAACGAACTGGCCCGTGACGGCCAGAACGCCGAGCGCTGGAACCTGCTGCACCCGACCGAGCTGGCCTGCGTGCCGTTCGTGACGCAGCAACTGGGTCGCACGACCGGCCCGGTCATCGCCTCCACCGACTACATGAAGAACTACGCGGAGCAGATCCGTGCCTTCATCCCCAAGGGCCGCTCGTACAAGGTGCTGGGCACCGACGGTTTCGGCCGCTCGGACTTCCGCTCCAAGCTGCGCGCCCACTTCGAGGTGAACCGCCACTACATCGTCGTGGCCGCCCTGCGTGCGCTGGCCGACGAAGGCGCGATCTCGATGGAGCGCGTGGCCGAGGCGATTGCCAAGTACGGCATCGACGTCAACAAGATCAATCCTCTGTACGCGTAAAGCCGAGGGAGACAAGACATGGCATTGGTTGAAGTCAAGGTTCCCGACATCGGCGATTTCGACGAAGTCGGCGTCATCGAGGTGCTGGTGAAGGTCGGCGACACGGTCAAGGTCGAGCAAAGCTTGGTGACTGTGGAAAGCGACAAGGCGTCGATGGAAATTCCGTCGTCCACCGCCGGCGTGGTCAAGGAGATCAAGGTCGCCGTGGGCGACAAGGTCAAGGAAGGCAGCCTGCTGGTGCTGGTGGAGGCCGAAGGCGCCGCCGCATCCGCCCCGGCACCGGTCGCCGCACCTGCGGTGGCAGCGGCCGCCCCGGCCCCGGTGGCGGCACCCGCGCCAGTGGCTGCGGCCCCGGCAGGCGGCTCGGTCACGGTGGTCGTGCCGGACATCGGCGACTTTGACGAAGTCGCGGTCATCGAAGTGCTGGTCAAGGTCGGCGACAGCGTCAAGGTGGAGCAGAGCCTGATCACCGTCGAGAGCGACAAGGCCTCGATGGAAATTCCGTCGTCGACCGCCGGCGTGGTCGAAGAGCTGCTGGTCAAGATCGGCGACAAGGTCAGCAAGGGCACGGCCCTGGCCCGCGTGGCCGCTGCGGCTGCTGCACCCGCCACAGGCGGCGCTGCGGCGCCGGCTGCCGCGGCGTCTGTCGCTGCACCGGTGGCCGCGCCTGCCCAAGCCGCCGCTGCGCCGGCTGCGGCCCTGCCGGCCCACCAGCCCACGGCCCCCACGGGCCAGCTGCCGCACGCCTCACCCAGCATCCGCAAGCTCGCCCGCGAGTTGGGCGTGCCGCTGGCCGAGGTGAAGGGCTCGGGCGCCAAGGGCCGCATCGTCGAGAGCGACGTGCAGGGCTTCGTGAAGGCCGTGATGTCGGGCGCCGTGCAAACCGCCGCCCAGAAGGCCGCCGCGCCGGCCGCAGCTGCCGCCACGGGCGGTGCCTTCCCCGGCCTGCTGCCCTGGCCCAAGGTGGACTTCGAGAAGTTTGGCGCGGTCGAGCGCAAGGAACTCTCGCGCATCAAGAAGATCTCGGGCGCCAACCTGCACCGCAACTGGGTGGTCATCCCGCACGTCACCAACCATGACGACGCGGACATCACCGAGCTGGAAGCCTTCCGCGTGCAGCTGAACAAGGAAAACGAGAAGGCCGGCATCAAGGTCACGATGCTGGCGTTCATGATCAAGGCGGCCGTGGCGGCCTTGAAGAAGTTCCCTGAGTTCAACAGCTCGCTGGACGGCGACACGCTCGTCCTGAAGAGCTACTTCCACATCGGCTTCGCGGCGGACACGCCCAACGGCCTGGTCGTGCCCGTCATCAAGGATGCTGACAAGAAGGGCATCTTCCAGATCAGCCAGGAGATGTCGGACCTCGCCAAGAAGGCGCGCGACGGCAAGCTGGGCCCGGCCGACATGAGCGGCGGCTGCTTCTCGATCTCGTCGCTCGGCGGCATCGGCGGTAAGTACTTCACGCCCATCATCAACGCGCCGGAAGTGGCCATCATGGGCGTGTGCAAGAGCTCGATGGAGCCGGTGTGGGACGGCAAGGCCTTCGTGCCGCGCCTGATCCTGCCGCTGTCGCTGAGCTGGGACCACCGCGTCATCGACGGCGCGGCCGCGGCTCGCTTCAACGTCTACTTCGCGTCGCTGCTGGCGGACTTCCGCCGCATTGCGCTGTGATCGGGAGCTGAACTCATGGCACTCATTGAAGTTCAAGTTCCCGACATCGGCGACTTCGACGAAGTCGGCGTCATCGAGGTGCTGGTCAAGGCCGGCGACACCGTCAAAGTGGAGCAGAGCCTGATCACCGTCGAGAGCGACAAGGCCTCGATGGAGATTCCGTCCAGCGCCGCGGGCGTGGTGAAGGAGATCAAGGTCAAGCTGGGTGACAAGGTCAGCAAGGGCTCGGTCATCGTGTCGCTGGAGTCGGACGCCGCTGCGGCGCCGGCCCCCGCGGCAGCCGCTGCAGCCCCGGCTCCTGCGCCTGCTGCTGCAGCCCCGGTCGCTGCACCGGTTGCTGCCACCTACAGCGGCAGTGCTGACCAGGCTTTCGACCTCGTCGTCCTCGGCGGCGGCCCTGGCGGTTACTCCGCTGCGTTCCGCGCGGCGGACCTGGGCCTGAAGGTCGCCATCGTCGAGCGCTACGCCACGTTGGGCGGTGTGTGCCTGAACGTGGGTTGCATCCCGTCCAAGGCGCTGCTGCACGTGGCCGCCGTCATGGACGAAGCCAGCCACATGGCCGACCTGGGTGTGGTGTTCGGCGAGCCGACCATCGACATCGACAAGCTGCGCGCCCACAAGAACAAGGTCACCGGCAAACTGACCGGCGGCCTGGCCGCCATGGCCAAGATGCGCAAGGTGACGGTGCTGCGCGGCGTTGGCACGGTGCTGGACGCGCAACACCTGAAGGTCGAAGCGACCGAGGGTGCTGTGGGCCAGGCCAAGACGGGCGCGGTGCAGACCGTGGCCTTCAAGCGCCTCATCATCGCGGCCGGCTCGCAGGCCGTGCGTCTGCCCTTCCTGCCCAACGACCCGCGCATCGTTGATTCGACCGGCGCGCTGGAAATGGGCGTGAAGCCCGAGAAGATGCTCATCGTCGGTGGCGGCATCATCGGCCTGGAAATGGGCACGGTGTACTCCACGCTGGGCGCGCGCTTGGATGTGGTCGAGATGCTGCCCACGCTGATGACCGGCGCCGACCGCGACCTCGTCAAGGTCTGGCAGAAGTTCAACCAGCACCGCTTCGACAACATCATGTTGAACACGAAGACGGTGGCGGCCGAAGCCAAGCCCGACGGCATTTACGTGACCTTTGAAGGCGAAGGCGCCCCGAAGGAGCCCCAGCGCTACGACCTGGTGCTGCAGGCCGTGGGCCGCACGCCCAACGGCAAGAAGATCGGTGCCGAGAACGCCGGTGTCATCGTCGGCGACCGCGGCTTCATCCCGGTCGACGTGCAGATGCGCACCAACGTCGCCAGCGTGTTCGCCATTGGCGACATCGTCGGCCAGCCCATGCTCGCCCACAAGGCGGTGCATGAGGGCCACGTGGCAGCCGAGGTGTGCGCTGGCGAGATCCTGGGTGACGACAAGCTCAAGAAGAGCCAGTTCGACGCCCGCGTGATCCCGAGCGTGGCCTACACCGACCCCGAAGTGGCCTGGGTGGGCATGACCGAAGACGAAGCGAAAGCCAAGGGCATCAAGATCACCAAGGGCCTGTTCCCCTGGACGGCCTCGGGCCGTGCGATTGCCAACGGCCGCGACGAGGGCTTCACCAAGCTGATCTTCGACGAGGAAAGCCACCGCATCATCGGCGGCGGCATCGTCGGCACGCATGCCGGCGACATGATTGGCGAGATCGCGCTGGCCATCGAGATGGGCGCCGACGCGGTGGACATCGGCAAGACCATCCACCCTCACCCCACGCTCGGCGAAAGCCTGGGCATGGCAGCCGAGGTGGCGCACGGCTCCTGCACCGACGTGCCGCCCGCCCGCAAGAAGTGAGGCGCCGGGTCAGCCCTGGGCCGACCCGCGCGAACCGGCAGCATCCGGCACGAAACGCGGCAATTCCTGCCCTAGAACTGCCCAAAAGGCCCGAACCGACAAGGTTCCGGGCCTTTTTCACATCTGAACGACCGCGGGCCGGCCAAAAGGGGGCATTTCCTCTCGCCACAATGCGCCCATGAATTTTTTCTACGGATTCATGGCTTTGGTCATGGCCGCCACACTCGTTCCGTCGGCGGTGTTCATGGGCGTGTATGTGTTCACCGGCGCAGATGAAGCGCTGGACCGCGCCCGCACGCTCTGGAACTACCTGCGCGTGTTCACGCTGCTGGGCTTCAACATCACGGTGTGGGGCAATGTGCTGGTGGGTGTCTGGCACCTGATGCACTAGAACCGGATGACTGAGGCCTGAAAGCCTCAAATCCGCGACGGATACATGCGCGGGCAGTCGGCGGTGCCGAAGCGGTCCACGGGGATGCGGTAGCGCTGGCCCACCCGCAGTTCGCGCCAGCGCGCCGGGTCGAGGCGGCAGGTCCAGAGGTGGTCGCCACCGTCGCTGAGCTCGATTTCATAGAACGCTTCGCGCGCGCCCAGCCGCTCGCTGCCGGGCTCGCCGGGTGGCGCCAGGCGCAAGGGCGGGCTGGGCCAGGTGGGCCGGTCGTCCGGGCCGCCTTCCTGCTTCACGATCCAGCTGCGCCGCCACGCCAGCACGCTGTAGCGGCAATGCTCGCCGGGCTCGGCCCGCCGGCCGGTGGGGTCTTGAATGACACGCCGGCTGATGTCGAACGCGCCGGCGGGCAGCTCGTCACACCAGTCTGAGCCGGATTCCGCCCGCAGCCGCTCCACCACGATTTCCATGCGCCAGCTGCGGCGGGTCAGCTCGACCCGCACGCCCGCCGGGCCGAAGATCCACCAAGCCAGCGTGCCCACCGTGCCCACCACCATCGCGGCAAGCACCAGCACGCGCAGGCGGGGCCGGCGCATCGTGTGCTCAGGCCGCGTCGAACTGGGTGACGATGGCTTCTTCCCAGTGCGCGAGGTCGTCCCAGCTGATGTGCAGCCAGTCCATCGCATCCTGGTGGTGGTCGGCCCAGTCGGCATCTTCGGGCAGGCCCTCGTGCCGGCGCATGATGTGCTCGGCAATCAGGCCGGCGGCCACCAGGGTGTGCACTTCGGGGTCGATGTCGGCGTGGCCGAGCGCGGCGAAGTCGTGGTGCAGGCGGATGGCTGCCATCAGCACCGGGGGCAGGTTCCACACCCGCACCACCAGCGCGCCCACCACGGCGTGGTCGGTCTTGTGGTTGGCGTTCTCGGTCGCGATGTAGGGGCGGTCGATGCGGGCGGCGGCTTCCACCATGGTCGAGGCGTAGCCCCGCACGCTTTGCATCAACACCGGAATGCCGACGTGCAGGAACAGCCCGAAGCTGTGGGCCAGGTCGGCAGACAAACCCGGCAGCTGCTGCGCGATGCAGGCCATGGCCATGGCGCGCTTGGTGCTGCGTTCCCAGAAACGGGCCAGCTGCGGCGCGTTCACCGGGATGGCGTGCTGGGCCAGGAAGCCGGTCATCACCGCGACGCTTTCGTTCAGGCCGATGCGCGTCATGGCCTGGCCGACGGTCGTGCACGGCAGCCCCACGGGCTTGAACAGCGGCCCGTTGGCAATGCGCAGCAGCGTGGCGGCCATGGCCACGTCGCTGGAGGCGATGCGGGCCACGGCGTTGAGGTCGGGCTCGGTGCCGCTCATGGCTTCCTGCAGCTCCTTGAGCAGGGCCGGGCAGGGAGGGATCTGGATCTGTTGCAGGCCGCCGCGACGGCGGGATTGGTCCAGGTCGTCGCGGATCTGCTGGGTGCGGGGCGTGAGAGAAGGTGCCGGGTTCTGCATGATCCGAAAATCTTAGGTGCGCTGGGGGCAGGTACAGTGAAACGACTTCTTGACTGCCGTCAATCTTGCCCACTTCCTTGCTCGCCGTCTTGCTACCGCGCCGGTGGGGTGCCCCAGGCCCCCGGTGGCTGTGGCTGTTGGCGTTGGCGTCGGTGCCCTGGCTGGCGGCAGCGGCTTACGACGCCGTCCGCGTGATGGAGGCCGCCGCGGCCCGCGGGCCCAAGGTGGTGGAACAAGCCCAGGCCCTCGTGCATTTGATCGAGCGCACCAGCGCGCAAGACGAAGCGGTGCGACTCAAGGAAGTGAACGACTTCTTCAACCGGCGCCTGGCGTTCAAAGACGACCAGGTCGTGTGGGGTGTGCCGGACTACTGGGCGTCGCCGCTGGAAAGCCTGGAAAAGCGCGCGGGCGATTGCGAGGATTACGCCATCGCCAAGTACTTCAGCCTGGCCGCTTCGGGCGTGCCCACGGCGCGGCTGCGCATGGTGTACGTGCGGGCGCGGTTGCAGGGGCAATCACTGGCGCACATGGTGCTGGCCTACTATGCCCAGCCCGCCGCGGAGCCGCTGATCCTGGACAACCTGCGCGCCGAGGTGCTTCCGGCCTCGCAGCGCCCGGACCTCACGCCCGTGTTCAGTTTCAACACCGAGGGGCTGTGGCAGGGCGCGGGCACCGTGACGGCCGGAGATCCCATGGCGCGTTTGTCGGTGTGGCGCGATCTCGTGGCCAAGGTCAAAGCAGAGGGGTTCTTGTGATGGAGGATGCGCCATGTCGTTGATGCGGCAAGTCGCCTGGCTGGTGCTGGGGGTGGTGCTGGCGGCGCTGGTGGGGGCGGTGGGCTTGTCGGCCCTGAGCACCCAGCAGTTGATGCGCACGCAGCTGGGCCTCAAGAACGCCGACAACGCGCAGACCCTGGCGCTGGCTTTGTCTCAGCAACGGGGCGATGCGGAGCTGATCCAGCTGCTGGTGTCGGCGCAGTTCGACACCGGGGCTTACCAGTTCGTGCGTTGGCGTGCGGCCAATGGCGACGTGCGGTTCGAGCGGGTCGAGCCGCCGCGGGCCGGCCAGGCGCCGGCTTGGTTCCAGGCGCTGCTGCCCATCGACGCCGATGTGGGCGTGGCCCAGGTGTCCAGCGGTTGGAATGCGATTGGCACCGTGGAGTTGAAGAGCCACTCCAGCTACGCCCACGATGCCCTGTGGCTGAGCGTGCGCCGCCTGGTGGCCTGGCTGCTGGTGGTGGGCATGGCCGCGGCGGTGGTGGCCTGGGGCGCGCTGCGGCGCATCCGCCGCCCGCTGGATGCTGCGGTGGCGCAGGCCGAGGGCGTGCTGGCCGGCACCTACGGCCAGGTCATTGAGCCGCGCGTGCCTGAACTTCAACGCCTGACCCGCGCCATGAATGCCATGGTGCAGCGTGTGAAAGACCTGTTCGAGGCGCAGGCCGGCCAGTTGCTGGTGCTGCGCGACCAGGTGCACCGCGACCCCTTGACTGGCGTGGCCACGCGCCGGCACTTCCTGGCGGAGCTGGAAGCTGCGTTGCAGCGCGACGATGGACCGCCCGCCGCCGGCCTGGTGCTGGTGCGGCTGCGCGATGTGGCCGGGCTGAATGCACGGCTGGGCCGCGCAGGGGTGGACGATGTGCTGCTGACCGTGGTGAGTGCGCTGCAGGCGTACCCGGCCTCGGTGTCGGGCTGCCGCGTCGGGCGCCTGAACGGCGGCGACTTTGCACTGTGGCTGCCCGCGCAGGGCGTGGCCGCAGAAACTGCCCATGCGTTGGCGGACGCCTTGCGGGCGAGCTTGCCGGCTTATGGGTCGGGCGTGCAGGTGGCGCTGGGCGCCATTGAGCTGGCGCGTGACCGGCCCAGCAGTGTCTGGCTGGGCGAGGCTGATGCCGCCTTGGCCCGCGCCGAGCACGAGGGCGAAGCCCGCGGTGGCTTCGTGGTGCAGGTGGTGGCCGACCCGGGCCTGGGGCGCGAGCAAGGCGAAGGCTTGTGGCGCGCGCAGCTGCAGGCCGCAGTGTCGGCCCGCCGCGGGCGCTTGGCCGAGTACCCGGTGAAAGACCGCGCGGGCCGTGTGCTGCATCTGGAATGCCCGCTTCAGCTGGCACTCGAAGGCGGCTACCAGCCGGCCGCGGTGTGGCTGCCGCTGGCCGTGCGGGCGCGGCTGACGGCGCAGCTGGACCTGTTCGCCGTCAGCCTGGCGCTCGACGCCATCGAGGACGACGGGCAGGCGCGCTGCATCAACGTGGCGCCGGCTTCGCTGGCAGATGCGGTGTTCCTGCATCAGCTGCGCGCCTTGCTGGAGCATCAACCCCAGGCCGCGCGCGGCCTGTTGCTGGACCTGACCGAAGCCGCGGCCACCGAGCACTTCGACCGCCTGCTGGAACTGGGCCAGCAGTTGCGTCCGCTGGGCGTGAAGCTGGGCCTGGAGCACGCGGGCGCGGGCTTGGCGCAGGTGGAGCGGCTGTACCAGGCGGGGCTGGACTACGTGAAGCTCGACGCCTCGGTGCTGCTGGGCGTGGCAGGCGAAGCGGGCCGCGCCGCGTTCGTGCGGGGCATGGTGATCATGCTGCGCAGCCTGGCGCTGAAGGTGTATGGCGAGGGCGTGGTGGACGAGATGGATGCCCAGGCCTTGTGGGACTGTGATCTGGATGGGATCACGGGGCCGTGGGTGACGGAAGGGCGGGGCTGATCGGCCTTGGCCCGAGGGGGCCGCGTTGGGGCCTTTGCGGGGAGCCTTTTGCGTTCGGTGCACCGAGCCGGGAGTTCGCCCCGGCGGGCGAGTAACTTTTCTCTGTCTTGCCAGAGAAAAGTCACCAAAAGAGAGGCGCTAACCGCACACCATCGGGCCTCGGGTGAGGCTCGCGCGCGAGAACAGCCGCTCGGCTGACGCGTAGAAGCGAACCGCTGCGCTCTCGCCGCCCACTTGTCACGAGCACCACAACCCGCGCCGCTCAGCCGCTTAACGCCGGCTGCACGCCGGGCTCATCAATGAATGCAGCTTCCGCCGCGACGCGCCGTCGACGGCGCTTCTTTTCCAGTCGTGAGTTCGGCGTTCAGCCGACGTTAGGCGCACGAGCGGTGGATGCATCGGGCTCGTGACAAGGACAGCGGCGAGAGCGCAGCGGCTCGCTTCGTACCCACAACCCACCGCCCGTTCTCGCGCGATGTCCGTCGCCGGCCAGTGGCCGTGTGCGGTTCAGCGCCTCTTCTTTGGTGACTTTCTTCTGGCGCAGTGTTTAGACCGGAGACATGGGTAACGGGTGTGCCAGCACATGGGTAACGCTTTCGGGGTTTCGAAGCCCCGGAAGAAGCCCATGGTCTGGATGGAGAAGAGCACCGTGTCTCAGCGTCAAGAGTTCG
>NZ_JBIGIB010000007.1:0-239246 GCF_043555935.1 Pelomonas baiyunensis
CGCCACGAATCGCAGATTTGAAAGTGAACAGGAAAGTCAATGAAATCAACGATCTACCAACACCACCTCCGCGCCAGTGCTAGCTTTTCGTACCGTCACTTATTGCACTGAAAACGAGGAGACCCCGATTCGAAATCTTGTTGAAAAGCACGCTTGCAATACGCCTGACTCCGTCAGCAAAGTCATTCGTCCTGCCGACCAACGCATCCAATGGGACCTCAAGCCCGAGCCCTTCGGCCTGGACTGGCGGCCGTACTTTGCCGAGGGGTTGGCGATGTACGGGCGTGCCAAGAAGTCCTACGAAGAAGGCAAGTCCGCGATCAAGCGCGAAGACCGAGGCACCAAGCAAGTGCTGGGCGTGTTTGACCTGCACGCCTTCTTCGAGACCTTCCCGTTCGACGAGATTGACCCCGAGAACAAATCGCCCGACTACACGGCGATGATCAACGACTTCGCGTTCTACCAAATGGCCCCAGAGGACGCGCAGCAAGCCCTTGGCTTCGAAAACCAGCGCAAGCCCGTCGAGCAAGGCGTGGTCGCCATGCTGGCCCACGTGATCCGGCGCGACCCGAAGCGCACGGCGGCCTACCTGAACCTGGCCGACGCGCTGTGGCGCAACAGCAAAGACGCGCAGGCGGCCGGGTACTATACACAGTACGTCGCGCTCATGCAGCAAGCCGGCCAGTCCGCGCAGATTCCCAAGCGAGTCTTGCAGCGAACGCAGGTGGGGCGATAGGGCACGACCTGCAACGAGCCACCTGCACCTCGGCAATCGGGAAATATGGCGTAGCGGAGTAAACGCCCGCGCCGCTGGGCTGCGGCAGAGTCGACCTATTTCGGCGGGGGAAGCCTGACGATCAGCGGCTGTTGCTCGGCGCCGCTGTCGGCCCATCCAGGCGAATGACCCGGCGCGCGCGGCCTTCGGTGTCTTGCAGGGATTCGCTGACCAGGCGGTTGTGTTGCTCCCAGTCTTCGGCGCTGCGGATGATGCTGGGTTTGATCAGCACCACCAGTTCACGCTTGCGGCCGTTGTTGGCGCGGTTGCCGAACAGGGTGGAGGTGAGGGCGTTGCTGTCGGCGCCTGGCAGGCCAGAGCCGCGGCGGGTGGATTCCATCTGCATCAGGCCGCCGATGGCGACGATGTGCCCGTCGGGGATGCGCACCACGGTGTCGCTTTCGTTGACGCTGGCGCTGGCCAGCGGTAGGCGGAAGTTGCCCACCGAGCCCAGGTCCACCTGCTTGACCTTCTCTGTCACGCTGGACACCGAGGGGTGGATGTGCAGCGTGATCATGTCCGCCGCATCGATTTGCGGCGTGACGTCGAGCGCAATGCCGCTGAAGAACGGCGTCAGCGTGAGCGTCGGAATTTGGTTGGTGGTGCCATTGGTGCCGGAGTTGTTGGTGCTGCCGGAGTTGCTGCCGCTGATGCCGGTGATGAAGTAATCGTCAGTGCCGACCTTGAGCACGGCCTTTTGGTTGTTGAGCGTGGCAATGCGCGGGCTGGACAGGATTTGCGTGTCGCCGTGGCTTTCCACAAAGCTCAGCAGCGCCTGGAAACCGCCCCGGGCCAGTGCGAGGCCGAAGGTGCCGCCGCCCGCAGAGGGCAGGGGGATCAAATCGGGCCACGCGGGACTTTGGGTGCCGGTGGACAGCGTCGGCAAGCCGCGCGAATTGCTGACCAGCGGGTTGATGATGGAGCCCACGCCGCTGGGAATGGACGGGTTGACGCTGGTTTGGCCAATGGCACCCCGGTCGCCCACGCGGGACCAGTCGATGCCGCTTTGGTAGCCCTCGCGGAGTTCCACCTCGACGATCTTGGCTTCCAGCATGACTTGGCGTTCGACGGCTACGCGCGTGGCCTTCAGCCAGGCTTCCACGTGCCGCAGTTCGTCGGGCATGGCGCGCACCGCGACCGTGCCGGTTTGCGGGCTGGTGATGACGGTGCGGCCTTCGCCTGCACCCACCAGTGCCTTCAGGGCGTTGGCAGTTTCGGTCCAGAAGTCGCCAGACACCTTGGTGCTGA
This sequence comes from Pelomonas baiyunensis, assembly GCF_043555935.1. Classification (NCBI taxonomy): domain Bacteria; kingdom Pseudomonadati; phylum Pseudomonadota; class Betaproteobacteria; order Burkholderiales; family Sphaerotilaceae; genus Roseateles; species Pelomonas baiyunensis. The sequence goes on from NZ_JBIGIB010000007.1 coordinate 2,024, forward strand.
GTTGGCTGCTTTCCTGCTGCAGCACGGTGTTGTTGGCGCCGCCGGATGCAGGTGCGCCCGCACCCGGTGTGCCATTGCTGGCCGGTGCAGCGCCGGAGCTGACGCGAACTTCGCTGCGGCCCGAGCGTTGGTGGGCCAGCGCGTTGATGGTGAACACGCGGGTTTGCAGGGCCGGCGGGAACACGGTGATGCGTCGGCCGTCGATGGTGTAGTCAAAGCCGTAGACCTCGCGGATCGCGTCCAGCGACTCGCGCACGGTCACGCCTTTGAGCGTGACGGACAGCTGGCCCTGCACCGTCGGGTGCACGAGCATGCTGTAGCGCGTGTCCGTCACGAGAGACAAGAACACGTCGCGTGCGGGTGCGCCGTTCACGACCAGATCGAAGCGGGGCTCGGGCGGCAGCGCAGGCGCGACGGGCGCAACAGGTGCTGCTGCGACCGGGGCAACGGTTGCGGCCGACGCCGCCGCCGCGACGGCACCGGGCGCTGCGGGTGCCACACGCTGGGCTTGCAATTCATCGCGCAGGCTTTGGCTGGGTTGGGCCAAGCGCAGGGGCTTGTCGGCGCAGGCCGCCAGCAACAGCGCGGTGCTGAGCAACAGCAGACGGGGGGCGGGGGCCTTCATGGCTTCTCCTTGGATTTCTTGACGCCTGAGGCGACCGGGCTGGGCGTGGCAGCGGCGCTGTCGGGCCGCTTCTCCACGCCGCCGTACAGCGATTCGCGGCGCACGGTGCCGCTGGGCTCACGCAGCCAAACCGCGTGCTCGGTGATGCGTTCGATGCGCGCGCCGTCCAGGCTTTCGCCCACGGCGTAGCGGCGGCCGCGCTGCACAAGAAACGCGCGGCCCTCCACGAGCATGACCTGCCGCACGGCGGCGGCCGGCGCAGGGCCATCGACGCCCGAGGCTGCGGATGCGGCCTGCGCGGCGGCCACGGCGCTGCGCAGCGCGCTGGGCCACGTGGTGGGGTCGCGGGCCTCTTGCTGCGCCTGCGCGCAAACGGCGGCCACACACAGCAGCCCAACACCGGCCTTCATGGTGCCACCTTCAGTAAAAAGACTTGCACTTGCATGCGCGGCGCCTCCTGCCCCGCGCCCGCGGTGAGCGTGAGTTCACCCCAGCGCAGGCCGGGCAGTTCGCGCTCCAGCAATTGCACGTAGCGCTGCGCGGCGGGGTAGGGCCCTTGCACTTGCAGCTCTACGCCTTGCCAGCTCATGCCGGGCAGCAACGGCATGCCGTTTTGGCCGGGCTGCGCGGCGGGGCCGGACGCCGGGGGCGCGCTGACCGGGGCGTCTTCCAGCAGGCGCAGGCGCTCCAGCACAAGCCCGGGTTGCTGCGACAGCAGACGTTGCAGCACGGCTGACAAGCCCTCCGCCGAGCTGACCGCAGCGGTGTCGCGCAGGCCGTCGTCCAACCGGCTGCGTTCGGCCCGTGCGGCCTCCAGCTGTTGGCGCCAGGGCAGGGTGGCGTCGCCGGTGTTTTGGCTTGCCGCCACAAACTGCGCGCGAAGCTGAGCGATCTCGGTGTCTTGCTGGCGGCGTTGGTCAATGCGCGCCTGCTGCCGGGCAGCCATGGGCGACAGCACCCAGCTGTCAAACGCCGCAGCCAGCACCGCCACGAGGCACAGGAACAGGATGCCGCGCTCGCGCAGGCTCAATGCGTCGATGCGCTGCGCCTGGCGCGCCCACGCCGCTTGCAGCGGGGCGAGTTGCCGGGTGAGGAGCGCCCGGTCGATGCGGGTTTGGGCTTTCATCGCGCACCTCCTTGCGGTGCCGAGGCCGCTGCCGCGGGCGCGCTCACGACGCGAAAGCCCCACACCGGCAAGGCAGCCGGCAAGGCACCGGCATTTCGGTCAAACAGGTTGTTGGCATCGGCGGGCGAAGCGCCCACGCGGTCCACGCGCAGAGCGGTCAGCTCCTGACCTGCCATCAGCGGGTGCACGGCCAGTTGGCTCAACCAAGGGCGCAGCACCGCTGTGTTCAAGGTGCCACCGGCGAGTTCCAGGCGTCCGGGGGTGTAGCGCACTTCAGTCAGCCACGCGGCATGGGGCGCGCTGCGGGCCAGCAGGGCCAGCAGGTCAGAGTGCCTGAGCCCTGCGGCGTGGGCGCCATCGCGGCCTAGGCTCGTGAGCAGCGCACGGCGCTGCGCGTTGCCGGTTTCAAGTTGCTGCAGTTGTTGTTGCAAGGCGCTGGCGTCCTGCGGCGGTGGCAGACCCGCTTGGGCCACTTGCAACTGCTGGCGCTGCTGGGCCCACTGGGCCATCAGGGCTTGGTGCTCGGCTTCGGTGTGGCGCTCGCGCTGCTGCAGCCAGACCGATGCAGCCACGCCGGCCACGAGCATCACGGCCGTAGCCTGCAGCAACGTCAGCGCCGAGAAGTAGCGCTTGGGTGCCAGCAGGATGGGCGTGAGGAGGTTGATCTGCTGTGCCATCAGAGGGCCCGGTGTTCAGTGCGCAGGGCGGCGCCCAGCAGCGGCAGGCAGGCCGCAAGCGCGGCGCGCGCATCACCTTCGGGCGCTGGCGCTTGAGGCGCGAACGCGGCCCAGGGGTCCAGAGCCACGGTACGTTGGCCGAGTTCGCGCTGAATCAAGGCGGCCACGGCCGCGCCGTGGTCGGCTGTGACGACGTACAGCCGCGCCAGCGGCAGTTCGGGCCAGCTGCGCTCCCACACATCAATGGAGCGCTGCAACTCCACCACCAGGGGGGACTCCTGGTGGCTGGCGGCTTCAAAGTCACCGCCGGGTTGGTATTCGAACCCGAGCGGCACTTCGGCCGCGCTGGTGCTCGGCGCTTCACCGCGGGCGCGGGCCAACAGGCCGGGGTCGGCTTCCATGCGACGGGTGTAGAAGAGTTCGTCGCCCGCGCACACCACCAGCAGGCATTGGCTGTCGTCAATCAGCACAGCGGCGCAGGCGCGCGCACTGAGCTCGTCGCGGCGGGCTTGGTCGGCCAGCAGGTTGCGCAGGCCGGTCTCCCAAATGTCGACGATGGAGATCTCGGGGTGCACTTCCGCGGCGCCCGTGGTGAGCGCCTCGATGGCGCGGTTGCGGGCCGCCACCACGAACAGCTGGCGCTGCGGGCGATCCACATCACCGCCCACGTGCAGCACGTCCAGCGTCAGTTCGGTGCCGTCTACATCCACCATGTCTTTGATTTGCCAGCGGGCGGCGGCTTTCAGCTCCTGCTGAGGCACGTTGGGCGTGTCGACCTTGAGGATCTGGTAATGCGGCAGGTCCAGCACGGCAATCGCTTCACCGGCAGCCAGTGCGCGAGCTTCAGGCAGCAACCCCCAACGCAGCACCTGAGCGGGTTGCCCGTTGGGTGCGCCGTCGGTCAAGACAAAGGCGTGCTGCTCGCCCACGCGACGCAACACCAGGCGTTGCCCACTGCGGCGGGGCGACCAAGGCCAGCGCATCAATAGTTCTCCCGCTGGTAAATCACGCCATTGCTGCCGCGGTACAAGCCCCACACCGCGCGAGCGCTGGGGTCGCTGGTGGCCGCACTGCCGCACCATGCACCGCGCAATGCGGTGGCATTGGCACCCGTGGTGGCTGCGGTGGTGGCCGCCCAGCCGGCGGAGGTCTTGAGGCAAGACTGGTCGGTCGGCGGCGCACCGGCGCCCAGCGCAATCGCCAGGTCCAGGCTTCCCACGCGACCGCCGCCGGGGGCGGCGAGGGTGATGGCGCTGGTGCCACTCGGGTTGACCGTGACCGTGCTGGGGCTCATGACCGCATCGGCCGCGGTCAGTGTTTTGCGGAAGTTGCCGAAGCTCAGGTTCGCAGCGGTCACGCGGGTGCAGGCATCCAGAGGGTTGGTGATGAAGGCAGTGCCGTTCCAGTACTGGGCCGACAAGAGCAGCGTCAACGGCCGGTTGGCCGCGCTCATGCCATTTTGTAGGCGCAGCCGACCGTACCGAAGCGGGATTTGCCCCAGCAATGTGCGGTCCGTCCCATTTGCCGGTGAGTCGGTGTCGAGGTTGAAGCTCAGCATGCCCACGTTGTCAGCGTCCAACGGTGCGATGCCGAACTGTGCCGTGTCAAAAGGCCCGTCGGCGGTGGCCGCGCGCGCAGCCTTGGCGGTCAGGGTCACGGCCGCGGTGCCGGCGCTGCCACCGGTGGCCCAGGCGCCGGTGCTGGCCGAGGTGCTCAGCCGTCCGCCAGACTTGAACATGGTGGTGCCGCCAATGCCGGCCAAGTTGAAGTTGGCTGGCGTCGTCAGGCCCAGTTTGGCAAAGGTGTCGGTGTAGTTCTTCGTCGTGCCGCCGGCTGTGTTTTGTGCGGTGAGGGTGAAGCCGACGGTGAAATCTTCGTCCAGGTACGTGAAGCTGGATGCCGGCGTGCAGCTTTGCGCACTGCGGTGAACGGTGCTCACGCCGCTGACCGCAAAGCCGGCCGGCACAAAACGGCCCACGCGGTTGACCTGCGCGCCGCTGGCGTTGAACACGGTGGCGTCCAGCGCCAGGCCGCTGGACAGGAAGTTGGACACCACGCCCGTGGTGTTGAACTGGAAGCTGCCCGCCTCGCTGTAGCTCAGGTTGATGAACGACACCGTGCCCGAGCCTTGGCTGGTGATGACGCCGCTGCTGAACGTGCCGAGCACTCCGCCGACGGCGGCCGTGGGCGTTTGCGACCCGGCCAGTGCGGTGAGGGACACCGCCGTGCCGTAACTCGGCGTCAAGCCAGAGGCGGACACCTGGGCCAGCGTGGCACCGGCGTCGGGAATGCCGTCGCTGTTGCTGTCCGCCGTGCTGGACCAGCGGTAGGCGGACACCAGGCCGGTGAAGGCGGCGCCGGCTTTGCCAAACACGGCATCGGTGGCCAGGCTGCCACCCGGGTTCCCCACGCCCGACATGACCAGGCTGTTGATGGCCAACGTGAACGGCCGCACGATCAGGTCGCCGATGGAGCCACTGACCGTGGTGGCGGCGTAGGTGAGGGAGTCGTCGTCGAGGTTGAGCGTGTATTTGCCGATGTCGGTGGTGCCGAGGTTCAAGCTCGCCACGCCGGCGCTGAACGACAGGGCCAGGTTGTTGCTTGCTGGCCGCGCAGCGGGAATCGTCAGCGCCGGGCTCACCACGGTCGGCGCGGCCCAGGTACCGCCGCTGTCGGTGCGCCACAGCTTCAGGTTGCGTGTGCCGGTGAAGTCGGTGGCCACGCCGCAACTGCCCGTGGTGGGGTCTTTCTTGATGAGCGACACCTGCATGTCGTGCGGTCGACCGGCGACCACCACGTTGCTGCCCGCAATGCGGTTGCTCAGGTCCTCGGCCCAGACGAAGGCGTTGTCTCGGAAGCTGATCGTTGCGGACGTGGTGCTGGAACTGGGCACGGTGGGGTCCACCACCGTGAAGGTCAGGTTTTGGGCCAGGCTGTGGCTCAGACGCAATTGCACCGAGCCCGCATCGGCCACGGCGAACTGGTAGCTGGCCAGTCCGCTGTTCGCGGCACCTGGCGTCAACGTGCCTTGCGGCGCCCGGGCAAGGCCAGCTGTCCAGTCTCCGTCGGTGGTGGACGTGCTCAGGTTCACCGTGCCCGTGTAGTTCGTGATGGTGCTGCCCGTCGAATCTCGGGCCGTGATCGTGAGCGTTTGGGGCACGCAGGTCGACGCGGAACCCGTGCCGCTGATTGCAAAGCTCGCGACGGTGGCGGGCACGCAGTGGAACAGCTGCGACGCCGGGATGGCCACGTAGCTGCTGCTGCCGGGCGTGGCCCACTGAAGCCGGATCACAGCACCGCCCCCACGTTCGAAGAACTCCAGCGTGACCGGCACGTAGCTGCCGGCGTTCAGCGTCACGGTGCTGCTGACGTCATAGCTGGGGCTGTGGTCGGTCCAGTTGTCGATGACGTTGGTGCCGTTGATGTAGAGACGCACGCCGTCGTCCGACTGGGTGCGGAAGACGTAGTTGCCGGTGGTGGGCACGAGGATCAAGCCGGTCCAGCGGACCGAAAAGTCGTCGGCCCCGATGTTGGTGACGCCCGGCGTACCGCCCCCCCAGTCGAAGTCGACCGTGCTGTCGGTCCGGTCCACCTGCGTGCCACCAAAGTAGGCCCGCGCTACGCCGTTTTGGTTGTAGTAGGAACCGACCAGGCCGCCGGCCAAAGTGGTGGGCGCAAACGGAACGGACTGCGTGCTGTTGGCGAGGATGACATTGCCCGCCAGGTCTTTGACGTTGTTGACCGTCAGCGTTCGCGTGGCGGTCATGGCCGGCGTCATGGTCAAGGCCACGGCGGTACCGTCGCCCGCCAGCACCGCGCTGGTGATGGTGTGGCCGCCTGACAGGCTGTAGTTCGCGGCAGTCTGGGCCGTGGTGGGGTCCACGGTTTCCGAGAACGTGACCAGGATCTGGCTGGTGGCGCCGCAGGCCAACTGGGCGGAGCTGATGGTCGGCCGCGTGGTGTCGATCACGCCGCTGTACAGCCCTTGCGTGGCATTGCCCTTGGGCACCACCACGAAGGTGCTGCCCACCGGCGAGGGCCCGGCCCAGCTCAGCCGCACGCTTTGCTCGCCGCCGCGCTCGTAGTACTCCAGCTTGAACTTGTAGCGCGTGCCGGCGGTGAGGTTGTTGCTGCAACTGACTTGGTAGGCCGTGGTGGACTGGTCCACCCAGCGGTCCAGCAACAGCTCGCCGGCCTGGAAGATGCCGTCACCGTTGCAATCAATGCTCAAGCGAACGCCGTCATCCGCTTCCACCTGGAAGGTGTAGGCGCCGGTGCTGGGGATGAGGATGCTGCCGGTGTAGCGCGCCAAGTAGTTGTCGCTGCCCACGCCAGGCGCGGGCGAAGCGGTGGAGCGCAACACGGCGATGTTGGACTCGACCCGGTCCACCACGGCGCCCGAAGCCGGCACGGAGCTGGGTGGATTGCCGGTGTAGTTGAAATACTCCACGCGCACGCCCGGGGCGTCCTGCCCCCAGCTGACGGCAGGCCAGCAGGCGGCGCCGAGCGCGGCAACGCACCAGACCAGGCAACGCAGCAGCAAGTTCATGATGGGCTCATCGCGCCAGGCTCCGGCTGAGCTGGCGTTCGGTGTAGGTGGGTTCGTTGGACGCCGCATTCGGGCAAGCGCCGCCCGCGGGCAGGTTGCAGGCCGTGGCCAACAATTCGTAGAACACCAACGCGGTGCCACCGTCGCTCACGGTGCCGGAGCTGGGGGTGCGCACGCAGGTGACGGTGACGGTGAAGTCGGCCAACTGGCCGGGCAACTGGAAACTCTTCGTGGCCGGGCAGGCCGGCGGCGAGGTGGCCGTGAGCACCTGAAAGCTGCCCCACTCCAGCCCTGCCAGCGCGGCTTGGTAGGCCTTGGCGGCCGCGAGCTCGCCCGCGGAGCCAAGCTGCTGACGCTGGCTCAGTTGCGCGAGCGCCGTGCCCAAGGCGGCCAGCACCACCAAGATGAACAGCATGGACATCATGGTGAAACCATGGGCGCGATGGCGGCCACTGGTGGGGTGGGGCAGGGCACGCGTCATGGCAGGTTGTCCACGTGAACCGCGTGATACAGCGACACCGATTCGCCGTTGCGCGCCAGCGTGATCTGCAGCGACGCAAGTGCGTAGCGGGCACCCACGGCTCCGGCGCTGTAGGTGAATGTGCAGGCGCTGACGTCGCGACTCAGCACAGCGCTGGTGCCCGCTGTTGGCGGGTCAGGTTGGGTGCTGCTGAAGCCGTAGCCGGTGTAGCGGGTCAGCGTGCCGGCGGCGGTGTTGCATCGGTAGGTGACCGGCGGCTCGATGGCGTAGACCCGGTAGGGTGGCGCCATCAACGCGTTGGGCAGGGCCGCGCCGGTGAACGTGACGTTGCTGGCATTGCCGGCCGCGCTTGTGGCGGTGCGCACGTTGGCGAGGGTGTAGGCGTCGGCGTCGGCAATGCCGGCACCGAGGTTGAACCAGGCCAGCTGCTGGCTGGTATGGCTGAGCTTGCGCGGTGGGCCGATCACATCGAAACTGGTGTCCGCCGGCGAGGTGCCGAACTGCAGGGTGTCTCCCGACTCAGTGGCGTACCGCGCGCCGCCGCTGACCGGAATCAGCTCCACCGCCTGCGCGCTGGCCGACACGCGCACGCTGTTGGGCAGGGCGAGGGTCAGGTCGCGCGCCATGCGGCGCAGGGCGGTGTCGGCTTGGTCGCCCAGCTGAGCCCGCGAGCTGCTGGACAAATACGCGTTGGTGGCCGGCAGGATGAACACCGACACCACGCTGATGACGATGCCGGTGATGACGATCACCATCACCGCCTCGATCAGCGTGAAGCCCCGCTGCAGCGCCCAGGGGCGCGGGCGCTCAATCCGGCGAATTGGGCGCATAGCGGGTTCGCCAGCCTTGCAGGCTGAGGGTGGAGTTGTCAGGTGCGGTGACCGTGACGGTGATGCGCAGGGCGTCGGTGGACGCCACGGTGTCCAGCGCAGCCGCAGCAACGGCTACAGACGCGCTGTAGCCGCTGAGTCCCGCCACGGCGGTGTTGGCCGCGTCGCGGATGCCCGTCATGGAAAAGCCCGCGTAGTCGTTGACGTTGTTGAAGTAATTGGTGGGACCGTAGCGTGTCTGACCGGCCTCTGGCCCGCTGCTTTCGGCGAGCGTGGCGCAGCCGGATGCAGATGTGGCGGTTTCAACGTTGGCGTCGGTCGGGTCGCACCAGGTGAAGGGCATGAGCTCGACTTCACGCAGCAAAGATTCAGCGATGGCGAGTTGCTGGCGCCGGATCATGGGGTCGGCGCTGGCCAGCGTGGCGGTGGTGAACACGCGCAGCATGGCCGACAGGGCGATGCCCACGACCACCACAAACAGCAACAGTTCGATCAGGGTCAGGCCGTGCTCGCGCAGCCTGCGGTGCGAAGCCGGCATGGGCCGGATGCTAGCCGAGCGGTGCATGGGCAAAGGCTCAAGGAGTCGGATAAATCAGCCCGGTATCGGCCTCGATGCGGTAGGCCTGGCTGTAGCTGCCGTAGGCCACCGTGGCCACCAGTGCCGTGCCGGTGCTGGTGACGACCGCGCCGGTGTTTCCACTGTTGAAGGTGACGGTGCGACTGCCGCCTTCCGCGATGCAGGGCGACTCGGTGCTGGGGCAGCTGAGCGTGCCCAGGGCGGTGCCGTTGCTGTAGGCCCAGCTCACGCCAGAGCCGGTGAGGGTGGCCACGATGGGCCGACGCTGCTGCAAGGCCAGCCGCAGCATGCCCTGGTGGCGCGCCTGCAGGTCGTCTCCAAATGAGCGCAGCCGCCACATCGTGGTGTCCAGCACCTTGGGCAGGGCGAACACCGCGAGGGCGGCTGTGATCACGATGACGAGGATGAGCTCGACCAGCGTGAAGCCCGCGTCAGCGCGCGGGTGGCTCCGCATGGATCAGGAGATGCCGGTGGCCGTGAAGGTGGCCGTCTTGGCGCTCACGCCCGTCACGGTGCAGGTGGTGGTGGCGTCAGCCGCGATGGCGGCAGCAGTGATGGTGTAGCCCGACGGCAGGCCGCCTTGCAAGGCGTTGGCCACATCGGTGCAGTTGGCCACAGCCACGGTCTTGTTGGTGGCGGCGTTGCCGGTTTCGCCCTTGGCCTTGCGGCTGGCGTAGTTCACTGCAGAAGCCGAACTCAGCGCGCCAGCCACGCCGTTTACGGCGGCTTGCTTGGCGTCGTCGTCCACGTTGACGAACTTGGGCAGCGCCACGGCGGCGAGCACGCCCAGGATGACGATGACCATCACGAGTTCGATCAGGGTGAAGCCGGCTTGTTGGGACTTGTTCATGAAGACCTTCCTGCGCAGTTGCGAAACGCCCCGCTGGGGCAGTGCCTGAACTATCGGCCAGCCACAACCGCCCTCCAAGTGAATTGCGCACGCGTTTCGTGACAGGCTGCCGCTCGGCTGCAATCCGTTGCAGGCTTCACACGCGGCGCCACACACGTCACTTGCCCATGGCGGCCTGACCCAAGTTCCACAGCGGCAAGAACACGCCCAAGGCCAGCACCAGCACCAGCGCGCCGATGATGGCCAGCAGGATGGGCTCGATGGCGGCAGACAGCCCCTTGATGGCGTAGTCCGTCTCGCGCTCGTACATCTGCGCGATCTCGGTCATCAGGGTGTCGAGCTCGCCGGTTTCTTCGCCCACCGCAATCATTTGCAGCACGATGGGCGTGAACACGCCAGTGGCCGTGGCGCAGCGCGAAATGCTTTCGCCGCGCTCCACGCCGTCGCGCATTTGCTCGATGCGAGCGCCGATGTAGGCGTTGTCCACGGTCTGCGCCACCACCGTCATGGCCTGGCTGATGGGCACGCCCGAACTGCTGGCCAGCGCAAAGCTGCGGGCAAAGCGCGCCAGCGTGGCCTTGAGCACAATGTTGCCGGCAATGGGCAGCCGCAGCTTGAAGCGGTCCCAGGCGTAGCGGCCCGCCGGCGTGCCCACCCAGTGCTTCCAGCCATACACGGCCGCGCCTGCACCCGCCAGCACAGCCGGCCACCAGCGCACCGTCCACGATGAGAAACCCAGCAGGATGCGGGTCATCAGCGGCAGGTCCGTCTTGAAGTGCGCGAACACGTCCGCGAACTTTGGCAACACGAACAGGTTGATCACCATCAGCGCGATGCCCATCGCAATGATGACCATCATGGGATAGCGCAGCGCCTGTTTGATGCGGGCACGGATGTCGAGCTCGAACTCCAGGTGCGACGACAGGCGCTGAAACACTTCGGTCAGCCGGCCCGTCAGTTCGCCCACGCGGGTCATGGCCACGTAGAACGTGCTGAACACCGCCGGATGGCGCGCAAAGGCGGTGGCCAGCTCGCGGCCTTGGTCCAGGCTGGAGCGCACGTCTTGCAGCAGGCGGACGAGCCCCGGGTGCGAGGTGGAGGCCTCCAACCCCGCCAAGGAGCGCAGGATGGGCACGCCGGCCTTTTGCAGGGTGTAGAGCTGGCGCGTCAGCACCAGCGTGTCTTCCGCGCTGACGGGGCGGGCCAGCAGGGCCTCCAGCCAGCCGCCCTGCGTGACCGGGCCCGCCACGTCCTGCGTGGCTTCGATGCTGACCGGCACCACGCCGCCCGCCAGCAGCTGGCTGGCGACAGCGTCGCCGTTGACGGCGTCCATGACGCCTTGCACCAGTTCACCCCGGCCGTTGCGGCCCTTGAAGGCGTAGTTCATGCGGCAACCTCAGTGCGGTAGGTCGAGCCGGCAGCACGCGTCATTCGGTATCCACGCTGATGCGCACGGCCTCGGCCAGCGAGGTTTTGCCGGCGCGCACCAGCGCCAGGCTGCGGTCGGCCAGCGTTTTGCCGCGCAGCGAGCGGCGCGCGGCCGCCAGGAAGTCGCCCGCATCGCTGCGCTGGATGGCCAGGGCCATGTCGGGGTCGATCTCCAGCATCTCGTAAATGCCACGGCGCCCTTGGTAACCCGTGCCGTTGCATTCCGAGCAGCCCACGCCCTTCACGCTGGGCACGGGGCCGGGGGCTTCGCCGTTCAGCGTCAGCACCTCGTTGACCCAGGCCTGCTCTTGCGGCGTGGCCACATGGGGTTCGGCGCAGTGCTTGCACACGCCGCGCAACAGGCGCTGGGCCAGCACGGCCTGCAGTGATGTGGCCACCATGAAGGGCGGCGCCCCCATGTCCAGCAGCCGGAAGGGCGTGGAGAGCGTGTCTTTGGTGTGCAGCGTGCTCAGCAGCAGGTGGCCGGTGATGGCGGCGCGAAGGCCGATTTCAGCGGTCTCGGCGTCGCGCATTTCGCCCACCAGGATCACGTCCGGGTCTTGCCGCAGGGCCGCGCGCAGCACGCGGGCGAAGTCCAGCTCGATCTTGTCGTTCACCTGCACCTGGGTCAGCCCGGGCAAGCGGTATTCGACCGGGTCTTCCACCGTGATGATCTTCTGCTGCTCGGCGTCAATTTCTGCCAGTGCGGCATACAGCGTGGAGGTTTTGCCCGAGCCCGTAGGGCCGGTCACCAAAATCATGCCGGCGTCGCGCCCGAGCAGCTCACGGAAGCGCTTGAGCATGTCGTCGGGCATGCCGATGTCGCCCAGTCGGCGCAGCGCCGAGCCCTGGCCCAGCAGGCGCATGACGACGGATTCGCCGTACTGGCTGGGCATGGTGGACAGGCGCACATCCAGCGTGCGGTCGCTCAGGCGCAGCGTGAAGCGGCCGTCTTGCGGCAGGCGCTTCTCCGAGATGTCGAGGCCGGCCATCAGCTTCAGGCGCTGGGCCAGCGCGGGGGCGATGCGCTTGTCAGCCTGCGTCATGGTTTGCAGCAGGCCATCCACGCGGTTGCGAATCAGCAGTTCACCTTCCTGCGGCTCGATGTGCACGTCTGACGCGCCGGCGCGCGTGGCGTCTTCGAACACGCTTTGCAGCAGGCGCACCACTGGCGCGCCTTCCTGGCCGACGCTGGCTTGCAGGGTGCCAAAGTCCACCGCATCGCCGATGTCCTTTTCCAGCGCCTTGGCCAGGCCGGAGATCTCGTCGTTGCGGCGGTAGTGCTTGTCGTACACCGCAGCCAACTGGCTTTCGGCCACCACCGCCATGGCCAGGCGGCGCTTCAGGACCTTGGCCAGCTCGTCAAAGCCGAACAGGTCCAGCGGGTCGGCCATGGCCACCAGCAGCGTGTCGCCGCGCTCCTCCAGCACCAGCGCGCGAAAGCGCCGGGCCGGTGTTTCAGGCAGCAGCCGCACCAGTTCCGTTTTGAGCGGAAAGGTCTTGAGGTTCACGAACGGGGCCCGCAGCTGCCGCGCCAGCACGTGGGCCAGGGCTTCCTCGGTGATGAGGTTGGCCTCGATCAGGATGCGCCCCAGCTTCTTGCCGGTGGCCCGCTGCAGTTCCAGTGCCTGCGTGAGTTGATCGGCGGAGATGAGCTGCTGCTCGACGAGCACGTCCCCCAGGCGCAACTTGGGGCGGGGGGCGGCGGCGGTCTCGGCGGTGTCCGTCATGTGTTGCTGGTGGCGTGAACTTCAGCGATGGTGGTGATGCCCTGGAGCACTTTCAGAATGCCGTCTTGCCGCAGCGTGCGCATGCCCTCGGCCAGCGCGGCCTGCTGCAGTTCCTCGGCGCGGGCGCCGGTCTGGATCAGCCGGCGCAGGGTTTTGCTGACCGACAGCAGCTCGTGCAGCCCGGCGCGGCCCTTGTAGCCTGTGCCGCCGCAGGTGCCGCAGCCGGGGCTGGTGTGCTTCATCAGTCGGCCTTGCTGGCCGTGATTCTTGATCCACTCCGCCATCAGCGCGAGGCGGCTGGGGCGTGCATCGGCGGGGAAAACGTGCACATAGTCATCCAGCAGCTCGCCCAGTTCCGCCTCCGTCATGGGCACGCTGGTCTGGCAGGCCGTGCAACTGCGGCGCACCAGGCGCTGGGCCAGCACGGCCAGCAACGAGTCGGCGAAGTTGAACGGGTCCATGCCCATGTCCAGCAGGCGCGTGATGGTTTCCGGCGCGCTGTTGGTGTGCAGGGTGGAGAGCACCAGGTGGCCGGTCAGCGAGGCCTCGACGGCGATCTCGGCGGTTTCCTGGTCGCGGATTTCGCCCACCATGATGACGTCGGGGTCGGCGCGCAGGAAGGCGCGCAACGCCTTGGCAAAGGTCCAGTCGATCTTGGGGTTCACCTGCACCTGGCGCAGCCCGGCCTGGGTGATTTCCACCGGGTCTTCAGCCGTCCAGATCTTGCGCTCGGGCGTGTTGATGTGGCTGAGCGCCGAGTGCAGCGTGGTGGTCTTGCCCGAGCCGGTGGGGCCCACGCACAACACCATGCCGTAGGGCCGCGCCACCGCAGCTCCGAGCGCAGCAAAGTTGGCCGGCGTCAGCCCGATGCGGTCCAGCGGCATGGGCTTGCTGCTGGCCAGCAGGCGCATCACCACATCTTCCAGGCCGTTGTTGGTGGGAATGGTGGCCACCCGCAGCTCCAGCTTGTGCTGGGCCGAGAAGCGGGCGAAGTTGATCTTGCCGTCCTGCGGCTTGCGGCGCTCGGAGATGTCGAGGTCGCACATGATCTTGATGCGCGCGATGACCGCGTTGCGGTAGGTGTGCGGCAGCTCCAGGTAGGGCTGCAACACGCCGTCGCGGCGGAAGCGGATCTTGAGCTTTTCGCGGCCCGGGTAGGTCTCGATGTGGATGTCGGACACGCCCTGGCCGTGGGCTTCGATGATCATGGTGTTGATCAGCCGCACCAGCGAGTTGTCGCTCTGCTCGATCGACGACTCTTCTTCCTTGTGGCCCCGGTCGCTGCTGTCGCGCTCCAGGCTTTCGATCAGCTTGTTCGAGGTGTCCAGCGCGAAGTCGGGCTGGAAGTCCGGCAGCGTGTCGGTGTTGCTGCGGTTGACCGCCTCGGCGCCGAAACGGTCGAAAGCCGAGGGAATGGCGAACTGCAAGGTGCCGAGCTTGGTCAGCGTGGGCACCACCTTGAGCTGGGTGATGAACTCCACCTCGTCCAGCGCATCGCGGCGGGTGGGGTCTTCCATGGCCACGATCAGCCGGCCTTCGCGCAGCACCAGCGGCAGCACCTCCAACCGCTTGGCCACGGCATGAGGCAGCTTGCGCACCGCGTCGGGCTCGATGGCGAAGCGTTCGACGTCCACCACCGGATAGCCCATCTTGCGGGCCAGGGCCGATTGCAACTGCGCGCGGCTGATCACGCCCCGGCGCACCAGCAGTTCGCCCAAGGGCACCGAGCGGTCGTCGCGTTGCTGTTCCAGCGCCAGTTCCAGCTGTTCTGGCGTCACGAGCTCCAGCGCCAGCAGCGCCTCGCCGATGCGCACCATGGGCATGCGTGCCTGCTGCTCAATCGCCAGCAACAGTTGCTCGGCAGTCACGATCTGCCGGTCCACCAGGATGTCGCCCACCCGTCGCTGGCGCAGCGCCGCCTGCTCTGCCGCCGCGTCGTCCAGCACTTCGGGCGACACCAGGGCTTCTTTCACCAGCAAGTCGCCCAGGCGTTCGCCCACCTCGAAGTGCTGCAGCACTTCGCGTGGAATGAACACGCGCCGCACGCTGTCGTCGGTGTCGGACAGCGGGGGGAAGAGGAACAGCCCCAGCGCGTCGTGGTGGTGGCCGATGGTCACGCCCTTGAGCTCACCCCCGCCGTTGAACGTGACCCGGAAGTCCGCACGGGGCCGGTGGTCCAGGCTCAGCGGCGAGCCGAGGTCCGCCGGGTCGCGCGGTGGCACACCGATGGGCAACTGCAGCTTGATCGCCCGAAACTGGCTGAACTTCAGCGGCATGCTGTTGCGGGCCGGCGGCACGTTGATGTGCACCGTGCGCTGCGCCGTGTCCAGCGACAGCAGCTGACCCAGGCTTCGGCTGTTGTTCAGCCCCAGGATCTCGCAGGCCTCAGGTTGGCGCTGCACCTGCGGCTGCGGGTAGGCCGCATACGGCGGGCTTGGCCACGCGAAACCGTCCAGAGTGACCTCACCCGACGCGGGCGGCGTCGGGGTGTCGGCATGGGGCCAGGGCAGGGGCTGGGACGGGTCGATCATGAACTGCGGCAAGAACTTGCGTTCGATTATGAAGGCCGAGCCTGAAGTTCAGCCGCTGAAAAACACACGCTGCGCCGGCCTTGAAGCGGGCGTTTGAGCTCGCGCAAGGGTCAGAGTTCGGAGAATGCGCAGCCATGAACATCCTGCTCACCGGCTTCGAGCCGTTCGACGGCGACGCCATCAACCCGTCATGGGAAATTGCCCGCGCCCTGCACGGGCAGGTCATCGGGGGCGCCACGGTGCATGCGCGCTGCCTGCCGACGCGCTTCCAGGGCGCGCCGCAGGCGCTGCACGATGCGCTGCTGCGGTTCCGGCCGCAGGTGGCGGTGAGCCTGGGTCTGGCCAGCGGCCGGGCGGACATCTCCATCGAGCGCGTGGCCGTGAACCTGATTGACGCGCGCATTCCCGACAACGGCGGCGACCGCCCGCAGGATGTGCCCGTGCGCGCGGGCGCGCCGGACGCCTACTTCTCCACGCTGCCCGTGAAGGCCATGCGTGACGCGCTGCGTGCGGCCGGACACCCGGCGGGGCTGTCACTCACCGCCGGGGCGTTTGTGTGCAACCAGGTGTTTTTTGAGCTGCAGCATGCGCTGGCCGGGCAGGGGCGGCGCAGCGGGTTCATCCACGTGCCCGCGCTGCCGGAGCAGGCCGCCCGGGCGGCCCCGTCGGTACCCAGCATGGGCTTGAGCGCGCAAATCGACGCCATCCGGCTCGCCGTGGCCGTGGCGGTGGGGGCTGTGGAGGTGCCGGCAGGGCGGGGCGCGGACGAAGGCGCGCCCACGGCCTGATCAGTCGCCGCTGTACTGCCGCCAGCGGGCGCTGGCCTTTTGCATCAGCGCCAGTTGCCGAGCAAAGGCGCGGCAGTTGCGGCACACACGCTGGTGCAGGCGCATGGACAACCGCTGCGTCAGCGGCAGGCTGCGGTCTTCGGCCTGAACCGCCAGGCGCGTGGCCTCGCGGCACGTGATCATCCAGCCCTTCACTTCACGCCTCCTGCCGGCAGGTTGTCGAACCAACTCAGCTGCAGGCACTCGCGCAAGCGCAAGCGTGCCCGGTGCAGCATCACCCACAGGTTGGTCGAGGAGATCGCCAATTCCTTGCAGATCTCGTCGGTGTCCAACTCCAGCCACTCGCGCAGCATGAAGAGCCGCCCTTGCTGGCCGGGCAGCTTCTCGACGCAGGCTTCCAGCACCTTCATGAAGTCCACCTGACGCAAGGCGTCGTCCGGCCGGCCCCAGTCGTGCGGAGCGTCACGCCAGTGGCCGTCGGGCCCGAAGAGCAGGTCGTCCAGGTCTTGTTCGTCTTCGTCCGACGTCGGCAGCGCCGCCTCGCGGCTGTTCTTGCGAATCTGGTCGATCAGCTTGTGCTTCAGGATGCCAATCAACCAGGTCTTGAGCTGGCTGGCGCCCGTGAAGGCCTGGGGCTTTTCGAGGGCGGCCAGCAGGGTGTCGGACACCGCATCCTCCGCCCACGCCGGGTTTCGCAGCTGCAGCCCGGCGTACTTCATCAGCACGGGCCGAAGGGTTTCAATCTGGCGGGCAAACTCGGTGTGCGCGGTCATGGCGCGGCGCAGTGTAAGGATTTCGCCACCGCTTGCGACCGAAGGTGGCGCGACGCATCATGCGCCGCCGAGAACCCCCGTCAACCTTTTCAAGGACCGTCCCATGAAGAACCCCACGATCGTCTCCACCGCCCTGGCCACCGCCCTGTCGCTCGGCCTCGTGGCCCACGCGCAAGCTGCTGAAGGCGGCAAGGAGAAGTGCTACGGCATCGCCAAGGCGGGCCAAAACGACTGCGCCAGCGCCAGCGGCAGCCATTCGTGCGCCGGCCAGGCCAAGGCGGACAAGCTGCCCGACGAATGGAAGTTCGTGGCCAAGGGCACCTGCGAGAAGGAAGGCGGCAAGACCCAAGCGCCGGCCAAGAAGTAAGTTGTTGGCGGAGCCTCTTCACACGCCGGGCACGCCGCGGCCCGGTGCGGTGGGCATCGGCTGGCGCCAGCCTCACTACGAGGCGGTGCTGGCCGAGCTTCCGGCCGTGGACTTTCTGGAAGTCCACAGCGAGAACTTCTTTGCGGAAGGCGGCGTCAGCCTGGCCGTGCTGGAGGCCGGCCGGGCGAAGTACCCGGTCAGCCTGCACGGCGTGGGTCTGGGGCTCGGCTCTGCCGCGGGGCTGGACGCCCACCATGTGGACCGCTTAGCGCGGCTGGTGCAACGCATCGAGCCCGCGTGGGTGTCCGACCATGCCTGCTTCGCCCAGGTGGGCACGGGCCTGCATGCCGGCGACTTGCTGCCGGTGCGTTTCGACGACACCACGCTGGCCGACATGGCCCGCCACGTGGAACAGGTGCAAGAGCGCCTGGGCCGCAGCATCCTGGTGGAGAACATCAGCGCGTACGTCGGCTGGGCCGGTGACACCCTGGCGGAGCCGGAGTTCTTCAACCTGCTGACCCAGCGCAGCGGCTGCGGCTTGCTGCTGGATGTGAACAACCTGGTGGTGAATGCCCGCAACGAGGGGGCATCACCGGACGCTGCTGCGCGTGCCGCCATGGCCTGGATCGACGCCCTGCGGCCCGGCATCGTGGGCGAAGTCCACCTGGCCGGCCACGCCGTGCGGCCCGATGGTTTGGTGATCGACGACCACGGCAGCTTGGTGCCTGATGCGGTTTGGACGGCCTACGCCCATGCGCTGGAGCGCTGCGGCCCTGTGGCCACGCTGATCGAGTGGGACACCGATGTGCCGCCTCTAGACGTGTTGCTGGGGCAAGCCCGGCGCGCTGCACGGGGTGGTCATGTCGTTTGACGCCCGAGCCGAACAGCAGGCGCTGCTGGACGCGCTGCTTGGGCGTGGCGCCGCCCCGCACAGCCTGCGCAACTCGGAGCGGGGCCTGCCGGTGTACCGCGGCAACTTGGCCGCGCTGGCGGCGCAGGCCCTGGCCGTGTCGTTCGGCCGCCTGAAAGCCGCCTTGGGCGAGGCCGATTTCGCATCGCTGGCCTGGACTTTTTGGCGACACGACCCGCCCGTCGACGGTGACCTCGGCGAATGGGGCCAGCGTTTGCCAGAGTTCCTGGCCGAGCGAGCCGGGGAGGGCTCGGGCCTGCCGGACCTGGCCCGGCTGGACTGGGCGTTGCACGCCTGTGAACGCGCCGTCGATGGCGTGTTCGATGCCGCGTCGCTGCACCGCCTGGGCGACACGCCGGCGGAGTGCCTCATGCTGGCGCTGCGGCCGGGCCTGCGTGTGGTGCCGCAGCAGACCGGCGATGTGTTGGTGTGGCGGCTGGGCTTTCGGGCCCGCACGCGCGAACTGGAAGTCGGCGAGGCTGTGTTCTTTCGGGCGGTGTTGACCGGAGCGACCCTGGCCAGTGCATTGGCGAGCGCGTCGGCTGCCCCCCAGGTGAAAGGTTTGGCTGGCTGCACCGACTTTGACTTCAGCGCCTGGCTGCAAGCGGCCCTCCAAGAAGGGTGGCTGTGCGGTGTGCGTGTCACTCCTGCCACCTGATCGGACCCTTCATGAAAGCCTTCATCACCACCGCCTGGCGCCTGGCCAGCGATCCCGGCCTCGACATCCAAACCTTGCCTGCGCCCCTGCAGCGGGTGCAGTCGCACCTGCAATCGCTGGCCCTGCTGGCGGCGCGCCTGTACGTGGCGCAGGTGTTCTTCGCGTCCGGGCTGACCAAGCTGCGAGACTGGTCGTCCACGCTGGCCTTGTTCCAAGACGTCTACCAAGTGCCCTTGCTGCCCCCGGTGCCTGCCGCCTACCTGGGCACAGCCGGCGAACTGGCCCTGCCCGTGTTGCTGGTGCTGGGCCTGGCCGGCCGCTTTGCAGGCGCAGGCCTGTTCGTCGTCAACCTGATGGCGGTGCTGTCGCTGACGGCGGATGACCTGTCTCCCGCCGCCCTGGCTCAGCACGCGCTGTGGGGCACGCTGGCCGCGGCGATTGCCTTGTGGGGCGCGGGCCGCTGGTCAGCCGACCGCGTCATTCGCGGGGCCGGAAACTGAGGATCAAGACGGGCGGCACCCGGCCGTCCACATCGCGCGGCAAGGTTTCGGCCTTCTCGATGGCACGAAGCACCGCGCGATCCCAGTCGCCGTCGCCGCTGGGCTTGAGCACCTTGGTGCCCAGGATGCGGCCGTCAGGCCCCAGCGTGACCTGCACCTCGGCCGTCGGGTTGGCGCTGCCCTCATCGGCGTAAATGATGAGCGGGCGGATCTTGCCCTTGATGCGCCCCGCGTAGCCTGCCGACGGGGCCGCGTTCTGAGCCGCGGTGCCCGTGGAGCCCGGCGTGCCCCCGGCCATGCCCTGGATGCGGCGCAGGTTCTCCTGCCGCAGGGCCTCGCGGCGTGCATCCGCCTCCTTGGCTTCCTTCGCCGCCTTGGCGTCTTGGGCCTGTTTGCGGTCAGCCTCTTCCTTGGCGGCCTTGTCTTTGGCGGCCTTGTCGGCTTTTTCCTTGGCCAGCTTGTCTTTAGCGGCCTTGTCGCGGGCTTCTTTCTCGCGCGCTTCCTTGGCTTCTTTCTCCTTGGCGTCCTTCGCGGCTTTTTCCCGTTCGGCCTTGGCGGCCGCTTCGCGGGCCTTCTCGCGCTCCTCTTTGACTTTGCGGGCCTTCTCGATCGCGATCTCCGCCTCGCGCTGGGCCGCGGCTTCTTCCGCGGCGCGCTGCTGCGCGGCCTTCAGGTCCGGCTCGGGGGCGGCTTTGGGGGGCGGTGCTTCGGGCTCGGGTGGCGCTTCCTCACGCGGGGCAGCGACTTGCGGCACGGTGGACCACAGCTCGGCCTCGAACGCCGGGCTCGGGTCACTTCGCCATTTCAGCCCGTAGCTGAGGGCCAGCACCAGCAGGCCGTGGGCCAGCACTGCCAGGGCCACGCCCCGGCCCGTGCCAGCCGCCTCGGGGGGACGCAGAACAGCAGCCGTCATCCGTTGGACGCCGCGCCGCTCTTCACGGCCAGGCCGACGCGCTGGATGCCGGCGCGCTGCAGGGTGTCCATGACCTGCACCACCGCTTCGTACTTGACGTTTTTGTCGGCCGAGATCACGACCGGGCTGGTCGCGTCCTGCCCTTGGCCCTTCTTCACCCGCTCGGCCAGCCGGTTCATCGGGATGGACTCGGGCTCCAACTGGTCGATCTTGATCTTGATCTTTTCGTCAGTCCCGACGATGACCTGAATCACATGCTCCGGTTGCTGGCGGCTCTTGCCCACGCTGGGCAGGTCCACCAAGCCGGTGGTGATGAGCGGCGCGCTGACCATGAAGATGATCAGCAGCACCAGCATCACGTCGATGAAGGGCACCATGTTGATTTCATTCATGGTGCGGCGGCGGCGCCCGCCGCCTCGGCTGACGGTGGCGGCCATGTCAGTGACCCTGCGTGGCGTTGCGCTGCAGGATGTTGGAGAACTCTTCGATGAATGTCTCCAGCGTGATGGCGCTGCGGTCGATCTGGCGCGCAAAGCGGTTGTAGGCCAGCACCGCCGGAATGGCCGCGAACAGGCCGATGGCCGTGGCCACGAGGGCTTCGGCAATGCCCGGCGCCACGGTCGCCAGCGTCACCTGCGTCAGGTTGGACAGGCCCACGAACGCGTGCATGATCCCCCAGATGGTGCCGAACAGGCCCACATACGGCGACACCGAGCCCACCGAGGCGAGGAAGGACAGGTTGCTTTCCATCGCGTCAAGTTCCCGCTGGAAGCTGGCGCGCATGGCGCGGCGGGCGGCGTCGAGCAGGGCGCCGGAGTCGGCCACGCGTTTCTCGCGCAGCTTCAGGAACTCGCGCATGCCGGACGCAAAGATGCGCTCCAGCGGCGCACCGTCGGTGCGGTTGCCCACGGCCTGGTAGAGGTCGTTGAGGTTCTTGCCGCTCCAGAACTCGGCCTCGAAGGCGTCATTGCGGCGCTTGATCTGGCCCAGCCCGATCAGCTTGCCGAAGATCACGCTCCAGCTGGCCAGCGACACCAGCAGCAGGCCGGCAATGACAAGTTGCACCGCGAAGCTGGCGTGCAGGATGAGGGAAACGATGGACAGGTCTTGATTCATGCGGATGCACTCGGGCTGCCCACGGCGGCCAGCACGGCCGGGGGCAGACGTTGGGGTTTCAGGTCATGGTCGCGCACGCAACCGATGCGGATTTCACCTTCGCACAGCAGGGTGTCGCCCCGCCATGCCCGCTGGCGCACCACGAGGCTGGCGCGCCCCAGCGGCTCGGGTTCGACCGTGACGGTGAGCAAATCATCCAGCCGGGCCGGGGCGAGGTAGCGCAGCTCGGTGCCCGTCACCACAAACATCAGGCCGGTGTCGGCCCGCAGCTGTTGCTGCTCCACGCCGGCGGCGCGCAGCCATTCGGTGCGGGCGCGTTCAAAGAATTTCAGGTAGTTCGCATAGAACACGATGCCGCCGGCATCGGTGTCCTCCCAATACACGCGAATCGAGAACTCGAAGTTCACGCCAGCACCTCGCGAAGGCGCGCCATGGCTTCCTCGAGGTCGGCCTGTGCGGAGGCAAAGGACAGGCGCATCCACCGCTGCGGGTCGGCCACACCGAAGTCGCGCCCCGGCGTGAGCGCGACCTGGGCGCGCTGCAGCAAGTCGTGCGCGAACTGCCAGCTGTCGGCGTGGCGGGCGGAGACGTCCATCCAGGCGTAGAACGCGCCATCCGGTGGCACCGGCACGTGCAGGCCCAGCGACTGCAGCGCCGGCACGATGTAGTCGCGCCGGGCGCGCAGCGTGAGGCGGCGCCGCTCGAACTCTTCCAGCGCGGCCGGCTCGAAGCAGCTCAAGGCCGCCCGCTGGGCCAGTGTGGACGGGCAGATGTAGAAGTTCTGCGCCAACCGCTCCACCGCGGGCACGAGCGCCGGCGGCAGCACCAGCCAGCCCAGGCGCCAGCCGGTCATGCCGAAGTATTTGGAGAAGCTGTTGACCGAAATGACCTCGTCGCCCAGCCCGTTCGGCAGGGCCAGCGCCGTGTGGCCGAAGCGGTCGTCATAGCTCAGCGGCAGGTAGATCTCATCCACCACCAGCGCGCCGCCGCGTTCCGCCACGGCCTGCGCCATGTCCTGCAGTACCTCAGGCGCGATGGACGTGCCGGTCGGGTTGCTGGGCGAGGCCAGCAGCACGCCGCGCGTGGCGGGGGTCCAGGCGCGGCGCACCTGGTCGACGTCGAGCTGAAAGCGGCCGGCTGCATGGGTCGGCAGCAAGCGGGGCGTGGCGTCGGTCGCGCTGACGAAGTGCCGGTTGCAGGGGTAGCACGGGTCCGGCATCAAGACTTCGTCCCCGCGCTCGAAAAGCGCGAGGCAGGCCAGCTGCAAGCCGGCGGAAGCACCGGCGGTCACGACGATGCGCTCTGGCGCGACGTTCAGGCCGTGGCGCTCGGCGTACCAGCGCGAAATCGCTTCACGTAGGGCGGGCAGGCCCAGGGCGTCGGTGTAAGGCGTGGGGCCGAGGGCGGCTTGGGCTGCGGCCTCGCGCACGGATGGGGCCGCGCCGAAATCAGGCTCGCCGATGTTGAGCCGGATCATCCGGCGCCCACCGCGCGCCGGGTCGCACAAGGGCCCGGCCGCCATCTCGGCAGCGGCCTTGGCCAGTTCCATCACGTAAAAGGGCTCGATTCGATCGAGCCGCGAGGCCAGCTTCACGGGCAGGTTCAGCGCTTGGCGGCGAGTTCCAGCGGGCGAAGGTCGACGGCGGCGCGGTCGAGCACGCCATTGACGTACTTGTGGCCGTCGGTGCCGCCGAACGACTTGGCCAGTTCCACGGCTTCGTTGATCGCAACCTTGTAGGGCACGTCCAGGCAGTGCTTGAGCTCGTAGGCACCGATCATCAACACGGCGTGTTCGATGGGCGAGAGCTCGGTGGTCTTGCGGTCGACGTGGCGGGCCAGGATGGCGTCCAGGTCGGCGGCTTCGTGCACGCAGCCGCCCATCAAGGCTTCGTAGTGCTTCAGGTCCAGCTTGGCATAGCCTTCCTGTTCGCGGCCCAACGCAATGATGGCGCCGATGTCTTCACCGGTCAGCAGCCACTGGTACAGGCCTTGAAGCGCGGCTTCCCGCGAGCGGCGGCGCGCCGATTTCACCGGTGCGCGCTTGGCGCCGGGCTGGCCGGCCGTCTTGGATGCGGTCTTGGGTGCGTTCACTCGATGTCTTTCAGCAAATTGGCCATTTCCACGGCAACCCGTGCGGCGTCGCGGCCCTTGGGTTCGGCGCGGGCCCAGGCTTGCGCCTCGTTTTCCACGGTCAGGATGGCATTGGCAATGGGAATGCCGTGGTCCAGCCCCACGCGGGTCACGGCCGAGCCGCTTTCGTTGGCCACCAACTCGAAGTGGTAGGTCTCGCCGCGGATGATGCAACCCAGGGCGATCAGGGCATCGTAGTCATTGCTCTCGGCCAAGGCCTGGAGGGCCAGCGGCACTTCCAGGGCGCCGGGCACGGTCACGTGGCGAATCGCTTCTGCCGGCACGCCCAGCACCGACAGTTCGGCCAGGCAGGCGCTGGCCAGCGCGGAAGTGATGGCGTCGTTGAAACGCGCCTGCACGATGGCGACGGTCAGCTCGCTTCCGTCCAGTGCGCCCTCGAAGCTGGGCATGCCTTGTTCTGCGTGTTGCATGGGGTGCTCCGAATCAGCAGGTGGGAGAGGCGACAAAGCCCGTCACTTCCAGGCCATAGCCGGTCATGCTGGGCATGCGACGGGGGCTGCCCAGCAGCTTCATGCGGTGCACGCCCAGCGCCTTCAAGATTTGTGCGCCCACGCCGTAGGTGCGCAAATCCATGGCGCCCTTGGCGGCTGGTGCCGCATCGCTGCTCTGGATACGGGCCAGCACGCCCGCCGGGCTCTCGCCGCAATTCAGCAGCACGGCCACGCCCGCCGGGCTGGCCTTGAGCGCTGCCAGCGCGGCCGGCAAGCCCCAGGAGTGCCCGCAGCTGCCGGCTTCCAGCAGGTCCAGCACCGACAGCGGCTCGTGCACGCGCACCAGCACTTCGTCATGGGGCTGCCAAGCCCCGTGGCTGAGGGCCAGGTGGGTTCCGCCCGTGCGGTCCGTGAAGACCTGGCACTGGAATTCGCCTTGGGCCGTGGTCAGCGAACGCTCGGCCACCCGGGTGATCAGGCTTTCGTTGCGGCTGCGGTACTCGATCAGGTCGGCGATGGTGCCGATCTTCAGGCCGTGTTCCTGCGCAAACACCTCCAGGTCGGGCAGACGGGCCATGGTCCCGTCGTCCTTCATGATTTCGCAGATCACCGACGTGGCGGACAGCCCCGCCATGCGGGCGAGGTCACAACCCGCCTCGGTGTGCCCGGCGCGCATCAGTACGCCGCCGTCCTGCGCTTGCAGCGGGAAGATATGGCCCGGCTGCACCAGATCGGCCGCCTTGGCGCCCGGCGCCACCGCGGCTTGCACGGTGCGAGCGCGGTCTGCGGCAGAGATGCCGGTCGTCACGCCCGTGGCGGCTTCGATGGACACGGTGAAGGCCGTGCCGTGCTGCGTGCCATTGCGGCGCGTCATGGGCGGCAGTTGCAGGCGTTCGCAGTGTTCGCGCGGCAGGGTCAGGCAGATCAGGCCGCGCCCGTACTTGGCCATGAAGTTGATGGCTTCAGGCGTGACGCAATCGGCGGCGAGCACGAGATCGCCCTCGTTTTCGCGGTCTTCCTCGTCCACAAGAATGACCATGCGACCGGCCGCCATGTCGGCGACCAACTCTGGAATGGGGGAGATGGGCATAGCCAGTGATTGTAGGTGGCGACCCTAGGTTGGACGCAGGCGAAGCCGCAGATCCTGGCCGATGGGTGTGGCTTCCAGGAATTGCCAGCGTGTGGCCGTGTCAAGCCCGGCCAGTTCCTGCAAATGCGCCAGCGGCATGCCGGGGCCGATCAGCAGGGGCGCCATGTAAATGAGCAATTCGTCGGCCAGTCCGGCGGCGAGCACGGCCCCGGTCAACCGAGCGCCGGCTTCGACATGCACTTCGTTGATGCCTTCGGCGCCGAGATCCTGCATCAACTGCGCCAAGTCCACGTGGCCAGGCCCCAGCACCCGGGCTTGGCCCGGAGCCTCCAGCACACGGGCATCGGTGGGCATTTGGCCGTGCGGGTCGAGCACCACGCGCAAGGGTTGGTGCGCAGTCGGCACCAGGCGCACGTCCAGGCGCGGGTTGTCGGCCAGCACCGTGCCCATCCCGGTCAGGATGACACCGGCACGACGCCGCCAGGCGTGGCCATCGGCCCGGGCCGCATCACCGGTGATCCAGTGGCTGCGCCCGTCGGGCAAAGCGGTGCGGCCGTCCAGCGATACGGCCGACTTGACCCGCACGAACGGCCGGCCTCGCTGCATGCGCGAGAAAAAGCCGATGTTCAGTTCGCGCGCCGCGGTGGCGATTGCCGGGTCGGCTTCGTCGACTTGAACGCCGGCGGCGCGCAGGCGAGCCAGGCCCTGGCCAGCAACCGCGGGGTTGGGGTCTTGAATGGCGGACACCACGCGCGCAATGCCGGCGTTGATGAGTGCATCGCAGCAGGGTGGCGTGCGGCCGTGGTGAGAGCAGGGCTCCAGCGTCACCACAGCCGTGGCGCCGCGCACATCGTGCCCGCGTGCTGCGGCGTCGCGCAGCGCCATCACCTCGGCATGCGCCTGCCCGGCCGCCTGGGTGTGGCCGCTGCCCAATTCCCGCCCGTCGGGCGCCAAGATCACACAGCCGACACGCGGGTTGGGGTCGGTGAGGCCGATGGCACCTTCGGCCAGGGCCAGGGCGCGTTGAAGCGCAGCCTGCAATGGAGGAAACAGCATCCCGGCAGTCTAGCCAGGGCGCCTGCGGTGCGGCCGATGCCCTTGCGCCAAGCGCTGCGTCGTCAGGGCGCGGGCGAGGGCGCGACGGCCAGTGCGGCGGCAAAGATCGGGTCCACCTCGGCAATCACCGCATCCAGTTGCACCTGCTGCGGCGTGCCAGCCCGGTCCGTCCAACGCACGCCCACGCGCACCAGGCGGCCGCGGCCCGCGGTAGGCAGGGGCATCACGGTGTGCTGCACGTGGAATGTGGTGTTGGAGTCGGGGGGCGTCACGGGCAGCGGCTGGGACTGGTCGGTGATGTCGGCGTAGGCGCGGGTTCCGGGCGGGGTGGCGGCCGTGCGCGACAGCACGCCAAAGCTGCGCAGCGTGGCCAACTCGGCCCGCGCCAGCGTCAGGGCTTCGCTGCGTTGGCGCGCCACTTCCGTGGAATGCCGCGCGCCGGTGATCAGGCCCACCAGCGCCAGCATGCCGGCGGCCATGATGAGCAGCGCCACCAGTGCTTCGACCAGGCTCGCCCCCTGCTGGGTGGGGCTGCGGCTCACGGCGGTTGAATTGCGGGCAAGGGGCATCAACGTCTCACTGGGTTTCAAGGTCTTGCCAACCACCGGACACACGCACGTAGCTGCCGACTTGGTTGCGCAGCGCGTCGGCGATTGGGCCATTCCACTGCAACTGCGCAGCCCCCTCCAGGTGCATGTCGCCCAGGGCCAGCAACATGCCGTTCAGCTGTGCGGGTGCTGGGCCGAGGTTGCTCCAGTGCACATCACCCAGCACCACCAGCAACCCGTTGAACTGCAGCGGGCCGGTGAGGTGGGCATCGCCGGCCACCACCAGCACCAAAGGCGCTGCAGAGGTGCCCAGCACGCCGCCGCCCGTCCAGCGAAGCGGACCGTCCACCCACAGCATGCGAGATCCTGCCGCTTCGGCGGCATGCAGCGCTGCGGCGCAATCGGTCACGGGGCATGCCACCTCGCGCAGCGCGGGGTGCTGCCGGTAGCGCTGCGGCAGCCAGCCCATATGTCCGTGAAAGAGGCGGTCCACCGTGAGCGCTGACACCGCCCCATCGCTGAACCGTTTGCCCTGCGCCACGGTCATCCCAGGGCGGGTTGCAAGGCGGCTGTCGTCCAGCGCGGGAGACGACTGGCCCGACAGCACCAGTTGACCGGAGCCGGCCGGGTCGGTGTTTTGCAGGGCGAGGCTGGCGCCCGCTTTCAGCGTGAGGTGGCCGCGAACCGTCAGCGGCACGTTGGGCGGCGTCGGCACGGCAGCCACAAACCCCACGGCAGCCCGCTGACGGCTCACGGCCAACGCGGACTCGCTGCGCGTTTGCGCTGACGCTTGGCAGGCATCCGCAGCGGCCTCGGTGCACCCCCAGGACTCGATGATCCAGCTGCCGAGGTGAGGGTTCGGTTGATCCACACCCAGGGCCAGCGCGAAGCTGGGGGTGTAGTCCGCGCCAGCGGCCGCGGCGGCCGCGGGCGTTCGGCTGCCGGGTGCCGGGCAGCGGCACTCCAGCCCCGCAGCGGTGCGGGTGCAGTCCACCACCCATTGGCCGGCGGGCGCCTTGGGTTCGGTGCGCCGGTTAGCCGCGGAGACCGTCAGGTACCGGTCCACGAAACGCTGCCCTTGCAGGGCGGGCTTGCATTGGCTGTCGATCGCACCGGCATTGAGCAGGGCCACCGCCCAGTCGATGCCAGCTTCAACCATCTCGTCGGCCAGCGCGCCCCGGTAGTGGTGGCCGGCCATGCGTTGTTCCAGCATCAACGTTCTGGCGGCGAACGTCGAGATCAGTCCCATCACGAGAAACAGCCCGATGACGATGGCCAGGGTGCCCAGGCCGTGTTGTTCGCCGTGAGGCTTGGGTGTGCGCTTCATGGGCAACTCCCGCCGATGGCATCCGCGCGCAACTTCTCGGACACCGTCACGGTGCGGGTGAGTGCAGCGTCAGCCGCAGCGTGCGCTTTGATCGTGAATGTCACCCGGCGCACGGCCGATTGGGGGCAGGGCGTGCCGGCATCGCAAGCGCACAGGTCATCCAGGGGTACGGGTTGGCTGTCCACCTGTGCCGTGAATGCGTCGATGACCACGAGGTCCGGGTCGGTGATGGGCTGCCAGTTTGGCTGCCCGTTGGCGGCACCCAGCTGCAGGTACAGGGTACGGTTGTTGAGCCGCACGCCGAATTCCTCGTTGGCGGCCACCACATTGGTCCCGTTCATCGCAGCGGCTCCCACGGCGCGGGCGTAGCGGTATTGCAGTTCGGTGCCGCCGGCCAGGGTTTGCAAGGTTTCGTAGGGACTGGCTTGGGCCAGCCGGGCGGGTTGCGGTTGGCCAGCCACGAGGTGCGGCGGCGCCCACACGCCATTGGCAGCCACCCCACGAAAGCCGGCTCGGCGCAAGTCGCGTTGCAGCAATTCGGCCGCGGTGCGCAGGTCTTGTTGAAGCTGGACTTCCAGCATCAGGCGGCGATGCTCATGGATCTGACGCGTGGCCGTGGCGACCGCGCCCACAGCAACGAGCAACCCCACCGTGAGACCGATCATCAGCTCTACCAGCCCCATGCCGCGCTGATCGAGGCCGGGCGTGCGACTGCGGTGAGCTGGAGCCTGGAGTGACATCTGGGCAACTCCCGTGCTCATTTCGGCCAGCACAGCGCCGTGGTGTCACGCGACTGACCGGTACCGTCCGGGTCGCCGGTGGCGGTGTAGCTGGGGATGGCGCCCACCACGGTGAGGGTGAAGCGCTGGCAGCTGCGGTCGCTGGCTTGACGCCCGCCCGCGGTTGGCGTGGCGACGGCGATGTAACCTGTGTCGAAACTGCCGTTGGCCCCGGCGCCCGTGAGGGTGATTTGGTAATGGGACGTGAGCCGGGCCATGTCCAGCTTCAGGTCGTTCTGGAGCGAGCTGGCGTAGGCCGGCGCGTTGCTGCGGTATCGCTCCTGCGCCTGCAGGATGGTGGTCAGGGCGGCCAGCGCATCGGCGCGGCGGCTGCGTTGCACCTGGGCGCTGTAGGCGGGGTAGGCCACGGCGGCAAGCACCGCGGCAATCACGGTGGCGAGCATCAGCTCCACCAAGGTGAAGCCACGTTGAGCGCGGGCGGGCGAGGGCGTCGACACGGGGCAGCTCCTTGTCATGCGCACTTGGGCAGGCGGGCCAGGCGCTCGCCGACGTAGCAGCTGCGCACGCGGCCGGTGATGGCCACCACCTGGCGGATGCCGCTGCCATCGGCCAAGCGAGCTTCCACGGAACCGGTTTGCGTGACCAGCCCCTGGCGATGCTGGAACTCCAGCGATTCGGCATTGCTGCTCAATTGCACGGGGTGGCCGCTGCCCAGCCATTCCGCCCGCAGCACCGCGCTGCTGCTGGACTGGCAAACGGCGCGGCCACCCGTGCAATCGCAGTCGCCCTTGGTGCCGGTGTGCATCACGTAGCAGGCGTTGGCGCCCTTGCCACTCACCCGGAAGTGCACGGGGTGGCCCAGCCGCACGGCCTCGGCGCGGGCATAGCGCAGGTCAGTGGCCAGCGTTTCGGCGGTGGTGCGCAGCTTCTGCTGTTGATGGAACTTCGCGAACGACGGCAGCGCCTGGCTCGCCAGCACCGCGCAGATGCCCATGGCGCTGCAGGCTTCAACGAGCGTGAATCCGCGTTGGCGTCGGTGTTGAGGGGCGGTGTTCATGCGGCGTTCCAGAGTTCGTTGACTGTGGAACGCACTGTAGAAATCGCCGCCGCACATGCCTCTCCCCCGGAGGGCGGTGGGCCGACACAGACGGAGGGGGAGGGGCAGCCGGCATCCCCCGGCGGATCACCCGAAGGTGGGAAGGGTTTCCCCGGAGTCAGATCTCGCGGATCAGCTGACGGAACTCGTCCACGTCCTCAAAGCTCCGGTAGACGGACGCGAAGCGGACATAGGCCACCTTGTCGATGCGCTTGAGTTCCCGCATCACCAGCTCACCGAGCCGGGTGGAGGCGATTTCTCGTGCGCCGGAGGCCAGCAGTTTTTCTTCAATGCGATTGATAGCGCCGTCGATTTGCTCAACGCTCACCGGGCGCTTGCGCAGCGCCAATTGCATGGAGGCGCGAAGTTTGGACGCATCGAAGTCGGCACGGCGGCCGTCTTTTTTGACCACCGACGGCAGGGCGATGTCCGCCCGCTCGTAGGTGGTGAATCGTTTGTCGCAAGACAAGCACCGGCGCCGGCGCCGAACCACGTCGCCCTCATCCGATTCCCGGGTTTCAACGACCTGGGTCTCGGTGTGAGAGCAAAAGGGGCAACGCACGGCGCGGGTGCTTCAGCCGATCAACCGCGGTAGACCGGGAACGCGGCGGTCAGGGCCGCCACCTTTTCGCGCACCGCAGCCAGGTTGGCTTCGTCGTGCGGCTTGTCCAGCACATCGGCGATCAGGTGGGCCGTGGCGCGCACTTGGTCTTCCTTGAAGCCGCGCGTCGTCATGGCCGGCGTGCCGAGGCGGATGCCGCTGGTCACCATGGGCTTTTGCGGGTCGTTCGGGATGCCGTTCTTGTTGCAGGTCATGTGGGCGGCGCCCAGGATGGCCTCGGCTTCTTTGCCCGTCAGGTTCTTGGGGCGCAGGTCGACCAGCATGACGTGGCTTTCCGTACCGCCCGACACGATGCGCAAGCCACGCTCGATCAGCGTCTCAGCCAGCACCTTGGCGTTCTTGACCACCTGTTCCTGGTAAGCCTTGAACTCGGGCGTCAGCGCCTCCTTGAAGGCCACGGCCTTGCCGGCGATGACGTGCATCAGCGGGCCGCCTTGGATGCCGGGGAAGATGGCCGAGTTGATCTTCTTGGCGATGTCTTCCTTGTTCGTCAGGATGATGCCGCCGCGCGGGCCGCGCAGGCTCTTGTGCGTGGTGGAGGTGACGACGTCGGCGTGCGGCAGCGGGTTGGGGTACACGCCCGCGGCGATCAGGCCGGCGTAGTGGGCCATGTCCACCATGAAGTAGGCGCCGATTTCCTTGGCGATCTTGCCGAAACGCTCGAAGTCGATGCGCAACGAGTAGGCAGACGCACCAGCGATGATCAGCTTGGGCTTCTTCTCGCGGGCCAGGGCTTCCATCGCGTCGTAGTCGATGGCTTCATTGGCGTCCAGGCCGTAGCTGATGACGTTGAACCACTTGCCGCTCATGTTCAGCGACATGCCGTGCGTCAGGTGGCCGCCTTCGGCCAGGCTCATGCCCATGATGGTGTCGCCAGGCTGCAGCAGCGCGAAGAAGACGCCCTGGTTGGCTTGCGAGCCGGAGTTGGGCTGCACGTTGGCGAACTCGGCGCCGAACAGTTGCTTCACACGGTCGATGGCCAGTTGCTCGGCCACGTCCACGTATTCGCAGCCGCCGTAGTAACGCTTGCCGGGGTAGCCCTCGGCGTACTTGTTGGTGAGCTGGCTGCCTTGGGCTTCCATCACGGCCGGCGAGGTGTAGTTCTCGCTGGCGATCAATTCGATGTGGTCTTCCTGGCGGCGGGTTTCGTTCTGGACAGCGGTCCAGAGTTCCGGGTCGACCAGGGCGAGGGTGGAGGTGGTGCGGTCAAACATGGCAGTGTTTCCGAAGGTCAGGCGGTGAATCCCGGGCGCTCACGAGCGGGCGTGACAAACCAGGCTGCCCAGGCGAACGGCTGAAAGCGATTCGCGAGAACCGCCTCACGCTCCCCGGTGGTGGCCCACCTCAGGGCAGCGGGTGCCCCTGATCGCCAGTCGCGTGAAGCCCCAGTGTAGTGCAGGGTTCAGTGCAGCAACGCAACTTGCGCCGCCTCGGCGGCCGGCGCCGACGCGGCTTCGCGCAACGGGCGGGCCACGCTGGTGGCTGGCACACTGCGGCCCGAAACCACCGACTTGAGCAAGTCATGCTCGGCCAGCACGCGGGCGGCATAGCCGGCGTCTTCGGGCAGGTTGGCCGCCCCGACGTAATAACGCAGGCCTTCTTCAAGGCTGCCGGCGCGCTGGATGCATTCCTTCAGCACCTGCACGCCCACGCGCAAGTTGGTCACGGGGTCGAACGCGGCGAGCGTGCCGCCGAAGGCCTCGTATTTGTCGTCGTGAACGCGGGTCATGACCTGCATGAGCCCTTGTGCGCCGACTGCGCTCTGCGCAAACGGGTTGAAGCGCGACTCGATGGCCATGATGGCCAGGATGAGCGTGGGCTCAACCTTGGCACGCTGCCCCACGGCCCAGGCTTCCTGCACCAGGCGGCTGATGGGCTCGGGTGCCACGCTGTAACGGCGCGCCAGCCAGTGCGCCACGGCGGCTTGCTGGCGGTTCAGCTCACGGGGGTCGGTGGCGGTGGCACGGGCGATGGCGTCCGGCTCGGCCTGGGCTAGCAAGGTGTTGCCTTCCGCTTCAGCGCGGGCCTCGTGCCGCGCGTTGAGCCAGCCGAGGGTGGCCGACTCCACCCGGTCACGCAGGCCCGCCTGGCTGAAAAACACCAACAGCACGGACACCACGGTCAGCCCCACCAGCGCCAGGGTGTTGTGACTCACCACGAGCAAGCCGTTCCCGATGTCCTTCACGAACAACGAGGCGCAGGCGCGTGCCTGCGTGGCCAGATCGATGATGTCTTGACGTGTCGTCATGCGACTCCTTGTGTCACGCCGCTGTTCGGAAGCCCCTGGGATGGGGCGCCGTCGAGGGCGACAGTGATAATTTCTCGGCACGTGCTGGGCGGTCTGTGGCGACGTTTCGCTCGGAGGACCTTGCCGACTCGGGTTCAGTGGAAACCCGAACGATCGAATTTTACGGGGTCAAGATAACCAGTCAAGGTTGCTTGACCTCTCCAACATTACTTTTGGTTATGAAATACAGCGACCTGCGGGACTTCATGGCCGGGCTTGAACGCCTGGGTGAACTGCGCCGCGTGCGCGAATCGGTCTCGCCCAAGTTGGAGATGACGGCGCTCAGTGACCGGGTGCTGCGCGCTGCCGGGCCGGCGCTGCTGTTCGAGAACCCGACCGGCTACAACACGCCTGCGCTGACCAACCTGTTCGGCACCCCGCGGCGCGTGGCGCTGGGCATGGGGGCCGAATCGCTGGCCGAGTTGCGCGAAGTGGGGCGGGTGCTGGCCAGCCTCAAAGAACCGGAGCCACCCAAGGGGCTGAAGGACGCCGGCAAGTTGCTGCAGATGGCCAAAGCCCTGTGGGACATGAAGCCCTCCGTCCAGCGCAAGGCGCCGTGCCAGGACGAAATCCTGTCGGGTGACGAGATCGATCTGGGTCGCCTGCCCATCCAGCATTGCTGGCCCGAAGACGCCGCGCCACTCATCACCTGGGGTTTGGTCATCACCCGGGCACCGGGCCGCAGCCGGCAAAACCTGGGCATCTACCGCCAACAGGTCATCGGGCCGCGCCAGGTGATCATGCGCTGGCTCGCCCACCGCGGTGGGGCGCTGGATTTCCGGGAATTCGCGCTTGCGAACCCAGGCCAGCCATTCCCTTTGGCGGTGGCCTTGGGGGCCGACCCGGCGACCATCCTGGGCGCGGTCACGCCGGTGCCGGATTCACTGTCGGAATACCAGTTCGCCGGCCTGTTGCGGGGTTCGCGCACGGAGTTGGTGAATACCGCCGTGGGTAAAGACCAGCC
This sequence comes from Pelomonas baiyunensis, assembly GCF_043555935.1. Taxonomy (NCBI): domain Bacteria; kingdom Pseudomonadati; phylum Pseudomonadota; class Betaproteobacteria; order Burkholderiales; family Sphaerotilaceae; genus Roseateles; species Pelomonas baiyunensis. The sequence goes on from NZ_JBIGIB010000007.1 coordinate 35,765, forward strand.
GCTGCAGGCGCCCGCCTCCGCGGAAATCGTGCTGGAAGGCCACATTCCGCCTGCGCCGGCCGGCTACGCCGGCACCAGCGCGCACGGCGTGCCGCTGGAAGAGAAGGGCGGCTACCTGCACGCGCTGGAAGGCCCTTATGGCGACCACACCGGCTATTACAACGAACAAGACTGGTTCCCGGTGTTCGAGATCACCCGGCAAACCCAGCGGACGAACCCGATTTACCACTCCACTTACACCGGCAAGCCGCCCGACGAGCCGGCCATCCTCGGTGTGGCGCTGAATGAAGTGTTCGTGCCCATCCTGCAAAAGCAGTTCCCGGAGATCGTCGACTTCTACCTGCCGCCGGAAGGGTGCAGCTACCGGATGGCGGTGGTGTCGATCAAAAAAGCATACCCGGGGCATGCCAAGCGGCTGATGTTCGGCATTTGGAGCTTCCTGCGCCAGTTCATGTACACGAAGTTCATCGTCGTGGTGGATGACGACATCGACACGCGCAACTGGCAGGAAGTCATCTGGGCGATCACCACGCGCATGGACCCGGTGCGCGACACCACGCTGGTGGACAACACCCCCATCGACTACCTGGACTTCGCCTCACCGGTCAGCGGCCTGGGCGGCAAGATGGGGCTGGATGCCACCAACAAGTGGGCGGGCGAAACCAGTCGGGAATGGGGCCGCGGCATCCAGATGACTCCGGACATCCAAGCCCGCACCGACGCCTTGTTCGAAAAAATCTTCTTGAAAGCCTGACCAGCGTCGCCTAAGTTTTCAAGGCCTACTCAGGCGCTTCCTCTGGCGCAATCGTTGCGCGCCAGGAGCCCTGCGGCATTCGCCCGCAGAGCCCCACGGTGGCCTCGCCACCCGCCCCGCCCGGCCTGCAAGCCCGGCGGGGTTTCTATTTCCGGCGACTGCTGGCCTGCGCGTGTCTGAAGGTTCAGCGCCCCGCCCACCAGGCCAACTGTTCGTACAGCACGTAACGCACCCGGCCAAAACCTTCAACCGACGGGCACCAGTCGTCCAGGCTGCTCAGTGCGTCGACCCGAGCGCCGACGGGCGCCGGCACCACCTCAACACCCAGCGGCTGGGCCGCGGCCTGAAAAGCCCGCAGCGCGCGGCGCATGTGGGTGTCGTGCGTCACCAGCAGCACATGCTTCACGCCGGATGCGGCCAGCAGCGGCAGCGTCTGCGCCGCGTTCTCCCGGGTGTCGCGCGAACGCCCTTCGGCCCAAGTCAGCGGCAATTGATACAGCGTTGCCGCCGTGCGCCCCGCAACCAGCGCCTCTGGCTGCTTCAACTGGGTTGCCGTCCAGCCCACACCGCCCGAAAAACCCAGCGGCCAGCCGGTTTGCCGCGCAAGCCACGCCCCGTAGGCCAGCCGTTCCGCGGTGATGGCGTTCGGCACCGCCTCGCCGTACTCCGGCGCTTGCCGGCGCACGCCGCCTCCCAGCACCAGCACGGCGCCGCCAGGCTGCCCCCGCCATCGAGCCACCTCCGAGCGTGTCAACGCGGGTGGCGCTCCGACGGCGCGGCTCAGCAATTCGCCTGCCGCGTCGGTGGCCGAGAACCACAGCCCAAGCAGCGCCACGCCCAGCATGGCTAGGCCTGCGCGGCGCCCCCGGCGCAGCCGAAACCCACCCCAAGCGGCCAGCAGAATCAGTGGGGCCGGCGGCAGTGCTGCGGCCAGCAGGAAGGACTTGAATGCGGCATAGTCAATCGGCATCACGGGGGCATCATCGCCGACCCAATAATCTGGCCCAGTGAGCGGACGCTCGCGTGGCAGCTCCTGAGTGGGCGCCCGCCGCGTCCCACCATGCCCGGCGGGCTGCTGAGGCTTGGTCGAGAAAGAGGGAACGACATGTCAGAACAATCGCTGGAGCGCATCACCCTCGGTGGCGGATGCTTTTGGTGCCTGGACGCCGTGTTTGAACGGGTGCGGGGCGTCGAACGGGTGGAGAGCGGCTATTGCAACGGCCAGCACCTGCGGCCCAACTACGAGCAGGTGTGCAGCGGCAACACGGGCCACGCTGAAGTGGTTCGGCTGGATTTCGACCCGCAGGTCGTGTCGCTGCGGGAACTTCTGGAAGTGTTCTTCACCATTCATGACCCCACCAGCCTGAATCGGCAGGGGGCGGACGTGGGCACGCAATACCGCTCGGGCATCTATTGGCACACGCCGGCGCAGGAAGCCCTGGCCCTTGAGGTGCTGGCCGAGGTCAACGCCCATCACGCCGGCCGGGTTGTGACCGAATTGCTGCCCGAAACCAACTACCACCCCGCCGAGGCGTACCACCAGCAGTACTACGCCCGGAACCCCGACCAAGGCTATTGCGCCTTCGTGGTGGCCGGCAAGGTGGACAAATTCCTCGCCAGCTTCAAGCGCCTGGTCAAGTGATGCTGGCTTGGCGCGGGCTTCGATACGCGTACCCCCGCAGCGCGGCCATCGCGTACCCCGACTTCAGCCTGCGGCCGGGCCACCACCTGCTGTTGCGCGGCGCGTCAGGCGCGGGCAAGTCGACCTTGTTGGCGCTGTTGTCGGGGTTGTTGCGGGTTCAGGCGGGCGAGTTGCACGTGGCGGGCACCGCCTTGCACGGCATGCCGGCCCGAGCGCTGGATGCCTGGCGCGGCGCCACGCTCGGTGTGGTGCCGCAGCGCCTGCACCTCAGTGAGGCATTGACGGTGGCCGAGAACCTGGCGCTGCCGGCGTTGGCGGCGGGCCAGCCGGCGCTGCCGGAGCGGGCGCGCACGCTGCTGGACGCGCTGGATTTGTCCGGCCTGGCCCAGCGGCGGCCGCACCAACTCAGCGTGGGGCAGGCGCAGCGTGTGGCCCTGGCTCGCGCACTGATGCGCAAGCCGCAGATCCTGTTGGCAGACGAACCCAGCGCCAGCTTGGACGACGAACATGCGCTGCACATGCTGGCTTTGTTGCTGGATGCCGCCGAGCGCGAACGTTGCACGCTCGTCATCGCCAGCCACGACGCGCGTGTGACCGAGGCCCTGAGCGTGCGGGATGACGTGAGCGAACTCGTGTTGGCCGCTCCTGACGGCAGCGCGCAGGCGGTGGAAAACACCCGCCATTCCAGTGACCGCACCACCTACTGGGTAGACGAGGCGTCCCAATGATCCGGCTCGCGTGGCGATACCTGTGGTCCAGCCCGCTGACCACCGGGCTCAATCTGCTGCTGCTGACCCTGGGGCTGGCGGCGATGACGTTCGTACTGCGTGCCGGCGCCCAGGTGGAAGCGGGCCTGCGGCGTGATTTGGCGGGCATCGACCTCGTGGTGGGCGCCAAGGGCAGTCCAATGCAGCTGATGCTCGCCGGCGTGTTTCACTTGGACAGCCCGACCGGCAACATCCCCTTGAGCACGCTCGACAAGCTGCGCCATCAGCCGCTGGTGGGGCTGGCCGTGCCGCTCTCGCTCGGGGATACGTTCCGCGGCTTTCGTGTGGTGGGCACATCGCCGGACTACCTCGGCTTGTATGGCGGCCAGTTGGCCACCGGCACGCTCTGGAGCGGCCCACTGGAGGCGGTGCTGGGCGCCGACGTCGCGCGTGCCGCCGGACTCAAACCGGGAGATCGCTTCGCCGGCAGTCACGGACTGGGCGCGGGCGGCAGCGAGCATGCCGAGCGGCCTTTCCTGGTGGTGGGTGTGCTGGCGCCATCCGGAACCGTGCTGGACCGCCTGGTGCTGACCGACCTGCGTTCCATTTGGGCCTTGCATGAGGGGCACGGCACGCCGGCCAAGCCTGCAGGGTCTGCCGCGGCCGGCCCTCACGACGCGCATGGCGAACACGACGACGACCGCGAGACGACGCTGGTGCTCGTGCGCTACCGCAGCCCGCTGGCCGCGGTGATGTTGCCGCGCTGGGTCAATGCGCAAGACGGGCTGCAGTCTGCCGCGCCGGCGCTGGAAACCGCCCGCTTGATGCGGCTGATGGGTGCCGGCGTGGAGGTGCTGAAGGGCTTCGGCGGGGTGCTGCTGCTGGCGGCGGGCTTGTCGGTCTGGGTGGCGCTGATTCACGCGGTTCGCGCCCGCCAGGGCGACCTCGCCATGATGCGCATGCTGGGCGCGCCGGCCTGGCGCGTGGCGCTGCTGATTGGGCTGGAAGCCCTGCTGTTGGCGGTGCTGGCCACGGTGCTGGGCCTCGGGGCCGGGCATGCGCTGGTGCAGGTGCTGGGCTGGGTGCTGACCGAACAGCAGTCGCTTCGCCTGGGCCCACTGGGCTGGAGCGAGGCCGAGCTGTGGGTGCCGATGGCGGCGCTGAGCCTCGCGCTGCTGGCGGCGGCCTGGCCCGCTTGGCGGGCCTATCGGCTAGATGTGACCACGCTGCTGCAAGCGCCGCGCTGAAGTTCGACAATCCGCGCATGACGTTCAACTTCCATTTTTTGACGCGCGAGGCGGGCCGGGCTACACGCGCTGCGGTGTGCATGCTCGCCACAGTGGCCTCGCTGGGTCATGCGCAGGTGGCGCCCAGCATCGGCCAGGGGCCCGGTTATCACGATCCGCGCAGCCCGTTCAAGCCACTGGAGGAGCGCGCGGACATCGTGTCGTGGAAGCTGCTGTCGCAGGTCACCGCTCGGGCCGAAAAGAAAAAGATCGTGCCGACCTTTCCCGCCGCCGTGCAGGCCCTCGACCGCAAGACCGTCAAGGTGCAGGGCTTCATGATGCCGCTGGAGGCGGGCGACAAGCAGCAGCACTTCCTGCTGTCGTCGGTCCCCACGAGCTGCTCGTTCTGCGTTCCGGCCGGCCCTGAGGGCTTGGTGGAGGTGCGCACACGCAAGCCGGTGCGCTACACGCTGGAACCCGTGGTGGTGGAGGGCACGCTGGCCGTGCTGACGGACGACCCCTACGGCTTGTATTACCGCGTGGAAGACGGCAGCCCCGTCAATTGACGCAACGCGCCGCAGGCGGCGTCGGGGCCGCGCGCAGGTCGTCGCACCGTGGTGCAGGAGTCAGGGCGCCAACCGGGCACGCACCCATTCACCGTTTTCAAGCGTGAAGCGCAGGCGGTCATGCAGGCGAGAGCGACGGCCCTGCCAAAACTCGTAGCGGTCCGGCACCAGGCGGTAGCCACCCCAGTGTGGCGGCCGCTCGGGGTTCAGGCCGTGCTGCACGGCGGCTTTGGCGGCATTCGCCACCAGCACAGCGCGGGTGCTGATGACCTGGCTTTGCGGCGAGGCCCAGGCGCCCAGGCGGGAGTCCAGCGGGCGGCTTTGAAAGTACGCATCCGACTCTTCAGCCGCAGTCTTTTCCACGCGGCCTTCGATGCGCACCACGCGCTCCATTTCCACCCAGTGGAACTGCAGCGCGGCAAAGGGCAGGTGCGCTAACTCCTCACCCTTGCGGCTTTCGTAATTGGTGAACCACACCATGCCGCGTGCGTCGCAGCCCTTGAGCAGCACCACACGCGTGGACGGGCGCCCGTTCGCGCCCACGGTCGCCAAGGTCATGGCGGTGGGCTCGGAGACGTCATGCGCGATGGCTTCGTCCATCCACTGCTGGAACAACGCGAGTGGGCCGTTCGCGGCTTGTGCCTCGTCCAGTTCGCCCAACTCGTAGCTCTTGCGAAAGTCACTCAGTTTGCTCATGGGGCCACAGTATGCAGACCTTCCCCTAAAGGCCTTCCCCTAGGTGAACGTACCAGTTTCAAGCGCAGGGGCACTGGGCATGCTTGTGGCACTGCAGCAAACACCGGAAACCGCTGCGTCCAGTGGTTTTTTGGAAGGGATTGATTGCACATGACCCCACGACGCCCCGCCGTCGTCGTTCTGGCCGCCGGCCGAGGATCTCGCTTTCGAGGCGCCGGCCACAAGCTGGAGCAGGCCCTGGGCCACGCGTCCGGCAGTGACACCTTGCTCAGCCGCACCTTGGCGCACGCCATCGCCTCACGCCTGCCGGTGGTGGTGGTCACCACGCCGAGCCTCGCGCCTGTCGTCTACCGGCAGGTGGCCGCACGGGACGTGGTGGTGCTGGCGGACCGGGACGCCCAAGGCCGCCCCCAGCCCATCGGCATGGGGCATTCCATTGCCGCAGGCGTCGGGGCGGCAGGCGATGCGGCGGGCTGGTTGATCTTGCCGGCCGACATGCCGCTCGTGCAGCCCAGCACCTTGCAGGCCGTGGCGGAGGGCTTGGCGCGCTATCCGGTGTGCTACGCGCAGTACCGGGGCATGCAAGGGCACCCGGTCGGCTTCGGCACCGAGCTGTACTCCGAACTCACCGCCCTGCAAGGCGACGAAGGCGCACGGCGCATCGTGGCCCGATACGCGGCCCAGGCCATCCCGGTGAACGACCCCGGCGTGCACATCGATGTGGACACCGTGGAAGACCTTGCGCGCCTGCGCGGCTGACTGGCTCGACCGTTGAGGCGTTGACGCGCGGCTTCAGATCGTCGGCGTGCATAAGCCGTGTGCGGCCGCCAGGCGAGCCTGTCGCTCCAACTCCCGGTCTCGGATGCCGTGGGCGCGCAAGCCGTCCACCGTTCTCAGCAGATAGTCGAGCGTCGTGCCGTAGCGGCCACGCGCGTGCTGAAAGATGTGCAGCAACTCCGAGTCGCTCAGCGCGCCGCACCAGTTCGCGCTGCGGCGCGACAGCGTGAACCCGAGCGCCCGCACCGGGCCATGCGGCGTGTCGCACACCAGCCATTTCGGGTCGTACACACCGGTGGGCATCTCGCGGGCCCACAGGGCGGTCAGCACAGCTTCGGCGTCGTGGCGGGCCACGCGGTAGACCAAGCCCCGGCAACTGCCGCCCGACACCAACGCCAGCACCAGGCCCGGCGCCTCGGGTGAGCCCCGGTTCACCCGGGAGCGCATGCGCAGCACCCGGTGATAGCCCTGCACGCGTGCCGGCAGCGCCTGTTCCACCTCGAAATCTGGGCGCCAGATGAGCGAGCCATAGGCAAACAGCAGCAAATCGTCGCCGCTGGCTCGCCATTGAGCCTGAGTTTCTTCCAGCAATCGGGCGCTGCGGGCCGCCCCTTGAAGCATGAGTGCATGGGCCGATGACATCGCGCCATGTTGGCACGGCAGTACCCAGCCCGTAACCCGCACACCCCAGGAGGGAAGTAATATGGTTACTTAAATCCGCAAGAGCCAGTTACGACAGCAAGGCTCAGGAGACACAGACATGCATTCCATCCTCCAAGACGTCACCGCACGCATCCGCGAGCGCAGCTCGAAGCTGCGGGGTGACTACCTGGCCCGCATCGACCAACAAGCCCACCGCCAGCGTGGGTTCGAGCGCATGGGCTGCGCCAATGTGGCCCACGCTGTGGCAGCGCTGCCGGCCCACGACAAGCTGCGCATCGTGGCCGAGAAAGCACCGCACCTCGCGGTGGTGACGGCCTACAACGACATGCTGTCGGCCCACCAGCCGTACGAAGGCTACCCCGCGCAGATTCGCGCCGAGGCGCACCGGCTGGGCGCGACCGTGCAGGTGGCGGGCGGTGTGCCGGCCATGTGCGATGGCGTGACGCAAGGCCTCCCGGGCATGGAGCTGAGCCTGTTCTCGCGCGACACCATCGCGATGAGCACCGCCATTGCGTTGACGCACGATGTGTTCGACGCGGCCCTGCTGCTGGGCATCTGCGACAAGATCGTGCCCGGTTTGCTGATCGGCGCATTGCACTTCGGCCACCTGCCGTGCGTGTTCGTGCCTGCCGGCCCGATGAGCTCCGGCATCTCCAACAGCGAGAAAGCCAAGGTGCGCGAGTTGTACGCGCAGGGCAAGGTGGGGCGAGATGAGTTGCTCAAGAGTGAGTCCGCGGCTTACCACGGCGCCGGCACCTGCACCTTCTACGGCACGGCCAACAGCAACCAGATGCTGCTGGAAGCCATGGGCCTGCACGTGCCGGGCAGCGCCTTCGTGCATCCGCACGACGACCTGCGCGGCGCCCTCACGCGGGAGGCCGTGGCGGCAGCGCTGAACATCAGCGGCCGTGTGGCGGGTCAAGCGGCCAAGCCCATTGGCCACGTTGTGGACGAGCGCTGCATCGTCAACGCCATGGTGGCCTTGTTGGCCACCGGGGGCTCCACCAACCACCTCATCCACTGGGTGGCGGTGGCGCGGTCGGCCGGCATCTTGATCAACTGGACGGATTTCTCCGACCTGTCGGCCGTGGTGCCCTTGCTGGCCCGCGTGTACCCCAACGGCAGCGCCGACGTGAACCAATTTCAGGCCGCTGGCGGCCCGGGTTTCGTGATCCGTGAGTTGCTGGACGCCGGCCTGATGCACGAAGACGTGCTGAGCGTTGCGGGCGACACGCTGCGCCCCTACACCTGGGTGCCCCAGGCCGTGGGGCAGGGCGGCGAGGTGGTGCGCGAAGCGCTGCCCGCAGCCAGTGGCGACGACGCCGTGGTGCGCACGGCCACCGCGCCGTTCAGCGCGACGGGTGGCCTGAAGCTGCTGGACGGCAACCTGGGCCGTGCCGTCATCAAGGTGTCGGCCGTGCCGGAAGATCGCCACACGGTGGAAGCCCCGTGCCGCATCTTCACCACGCAGGAAGCCATGCTCGCCGCCTTCAAAAACGGCGAGTTGGAGCGTGATGTGGTGGTGGTGGTTCGGTTCCAGGGGCCGCACGCCAACGGCATGCCTGAACTGCACAAACTCACGCCCCCGCTGGCCGTACTGCAGGGCAAGGGCTTCAAGGTGGCGCTGGTGACGGACGGCCGCATGAGCGGGGCGTCAGGCAAGGTGCCGGCCGCCATCCATGTCAGCCCCGAGGCGCTGGCGGGTGGCCCGTTGGCGCGCCTGCAGGACGGAGATGTGGTGCGGGTGTGCGCCGTCACCGGTCAGTTGACCGCGCTGGTGAGCGAGGCCGATTGGGCTGCGCGCCCGGTGGCCACGCTGGATCCGGCCGAAGCCCTCGTCAACGCCCACGGCCTGGGCCGCGACCTGTTTGCCGGCATGCGCCGCAACGTCCTGAGCGCCGAAGAGGGCGCTTGCACCTGGTTGTGAACACGGAAAACCTCATGCTCGACACCCTCAGCCTCGCCAGCCTCGGCCCCGTCATTCCCGTCATCGTCATCCAACGCCTGGAAGACGCCGTGCCGCTGGCCGAAGCGCTGGTGGCTGGTGGCGTGAAGGTGCTGGAAGTGACGCTGCGCACGCCGGTGGCCCTGCAGGCCATGGAAGCCATGGCCAAGGTGCCGGGCGCCATCGTCGGCGCCGGCACGCTGCGCAGCCCGCAAGACGCCATCAACGCCAAGAACGCGGGCTGCCAGTTCGGCGTGAGCCCGGGCTTCACCGATGCGCTGGCCGGCGCGTGCCAGTCCGCCGGCCTGCCGCTGCTGCCCGGCGTCAGCACTGCGTCGGAGGTGATGCAAGCCAACGCCGCCGGCTACCACTTCCTGAAGCTGTTCCCCGCCGTGGCCGTGGGCGGCATCAATCTGCTGAAAGCCTTGAGCGGACCGTTCCCGGACGTGGCGTTCTGCCCGACGGGCGGCATCTCGCTGGAAACGGCACCGCAATTCCTGAAGCTGCCCAACGTGAAGGTCTGCGGCGGCTCGTGGCTCACGCCGCAAGACGCGGTGGACACCAAGGATTGGGGCCGCATCACGCAGCTCGCCCGCGAAGCCTCGGCCCTGCGCTGAAGCCTTGCCCCTGAGGCGAGGTTGTTGCGAAGCGGGCGCCGGTTGCATCCGGCGCTGCGGCGCCTGGACCGTAACGCACAGGCGCCACTCAGACCGTTCAGACCGCTCAGACCGCCCCGGAGCGGCTGACGCGCCATGAGCGCCGCTTCCGGTCAGGCGGCCAGCCGTTGCTCCGGCATACGCGCCGCGCTGCGCGCCCCGGCCCGCAACGCATCCAGCACCGGCCCTTGCCAGGGCAACAGGTACACCAGCGTGGCCAGCGTTGCGCGGCGGCGTGACGACAGCAGCGGCCGGCCCCGCTCGTCCACCAGCAGCACGTTGGACCGCACGTTCAACGGGTCGGCCTGCACCACGGTGCCCTCGGTCATCTCCACCCAGTCCCACTCCACCCAGGCCCGGGCGTCGGCATAGACGCGCTCCCACCGGGTGGAGCCGCTCAAGCGTCCATCGCTGGCACGCCCCGCATGCGTGCTGGTTTGGGCATAGCGAACATCCAGCGCTTCGCTCGACAGCGCCGACGCGGGCCAGCAAACACTGCCCACGGGCAGGCGAATCAGATGGGGCATGAAGTCTCCTCTCAATCCTTGGCAGGGGATGGGAAGGAAGTCTCTGGTTACGGCACTTCTCGAACAAGCTGGCAGACTTGTCAGGTATCGTGCGCGCCCCAATGGACTACCAGCAACTCATCGACGTCGGGCTGAGCGAGGATTTCGCCAGCTTTGAGCGCCGCCTCGTGGCGACGGCGGATGCGATGGGGTTTCCGCTGATTTCGGGCGTATTGACGCGGGGCAAGTTCGACGACCCTACGGTCCAGATTACTTCGCTCGGTAACACGCCAAAGGGCTATCTTCAGGCTGCAAAAGACCTCGGAGATGTCCGCAGAGATCCGGTGATGTCGAGTCTCATGACCCAGTTGGTTCCGGTTACCTACGATCAAAGTACTTACGTTCGCTCTGGCGTTTCAGACTTGTGGGACTTGCAAGCCTCGTATGGGTACAAGACTGGCATCGCTGTGAAGCTTCATCTTCCTGGCGACCGCCATTTCCTCCTTGGGGTCGATCGAGATGAGGCGCTGCCTGCCGCCGGGCCGCAGTTGATGCAGATGATTGCCGGCTTGCAATTGCTAGCGGCTCATGCGTTGACAGCGGCTGATCGGCTATTGACGCCGGCCACAAACGGCTCGGCTTTACCTCATTTGACGAAGCGCGAGATGGATGTCCTTGGTTGGACTTCGCAAGGAAAAACAGCTTGGGAAGTCAGCATCATCCTTGGAATGAGTGAAAAGACGGTCAACTTTCACTTGGGTAACGCCATGCGAAAGTTGGGAGTCACGTCGAAACACCAAGCCGTGCTACGGTGCGTCGCTGCTGGTGTTCTATGAACAGTCAATCCGGCAACCTAGAAGACTTGCTAGGTTTCTAGGGGGGCAAAAGGAGCGACAGTCTGACCATAGCTTGACTGTTGACTCATAGGCCCGACATGACCCTCTTCCAAATCATCCTAGAGACGCTCGGTCTTCCCCGCCTTGGGGGCTGATTTGCTCCCATCTACTCGCCTCGGGTTTTGCGGGCTGCTCGCTTAATGCGGTCCGTTAGCCGATTCGGATGACTAGCAAGACTGTGTCCATCTCCGCCGAAACCTACGCCCGTCTGCTCAGCCTGGCCGATCACGCGCCGGTGGATTGCCTGACGTTGGCGCCGCGGACTTTGGCGCATGCCAAGACCCTGGGCTACAACCTGATCGGCCAGATTCGCGGTGCCCCCAGTCACCGGCTGACGGCTGACATGGGAGCAGACCGCGCGGCTGAGCTGATGCGTGCGCTGGTGGCCTTCGGGATGCGGCAGCCCGAACCTGTTTGAGGCAGGCGATTCCCCATCACTCCTGTCGGCCCGGGGCGCTTCGGTGTTCCGGGCTTTTTTGTGCCTCGGCCGTGCGAGCATGTGGCCATGCAAGACCGCCTGATTCCCCTCGACACCTGGCCCCGCCGCGCCGCGCTGGCGCACTTTCGGCACATGGCGCAGCCGGCGTTCAGCGTCACGGTGCCGGTGGATGTGACTGGCCTGCGGGAACGCGCCGCGGCGCGCGGTGCAACACCGTGGCTGGCCTACCACCATGCCGCGCTGGAAGCCGCCAACCGCGTGGCGCCGATGCGGCAGGGCCTGATCCACGACGGCACGGCGGTGCGTGAATTTGCGGCCATCCACGCCAGCACAACCGTGCTGCGCCAGGACGGCAGCTTCGGGTTTTTGACGCTCCCGCGCGCCCCCGACCTGGCCCGGTTTGCCAGCGATGCCCGCGCCCGGTTGCCCCGGGTGCGTGAGTCCAGCGGTGACCTGTTTGCCGGCGACGACCCCGGCGAGGTGCGCGTGGAAACGCTGGTGCACATGACCGCCTTGCCGTGGCTGCCGTTCACGGCCTTCACGCATGCGCGAGGGCAGGGCGACGACCGGCCCAAGGTGGCCTTCGGGCGTTTCACCGATCAGGGCGGCCGCTTGCTCATGCCAGTCGCGGTGGATGTGCACCATGCCCTGTGCGACGGCGTGCACGTGGGCGAGTTCTTTGAGCACTTTCAGGCCTTGCTCGACGCGGTGTGAACCTGCGGCGGGCGCAGGTGCTGAGCGCGTGCTCGCTGCGCTGCACCTCCGTTGAAATGAGGTTGTGACGGGGGTGACAGGGTGCAAGACTGCCGCCGCCCGGAGACCCACCCCATGACCACCCCTCGCCAACTGGTGCTGCTGTGTGACGGCACCAACAACAACCTCAGCGGCCGCCATGCCGACACGCACGTCGTGTTGCTGGCTGAACTGCTGCGCCGCTACCCGTCGGACCAGCGCTTGGTGTATTACGACCCGGGCGTGGGCAACCCCGGCCAGCTGCCCGGCACCACGGTGGCCGACCAGGTGCGCCGGGCGCTGGACCGCATCGACGGCCTGGCCTTCGGGCGCGGGCTGTACGACAACATTGCCGAGGGCTACCGTTTCCTCATGGCGCATTGGCGCCCGGGCGACCAGATCTTTGTGTTCGGCTTCTCGCGCGGCGCTTTCACGGCGCGGTCGATTGCGGGTTTGGTGAATGCCTTCGGCATCATCGACAGCCAGCAAGACACGCTGGTGTCCAGCCTCGTGGCCACCTACTTTTCACACCCGTCGCCCGAGCGGCAGGCCATCACGGCGCAGGCGGCTCGCTTGTTTGGGCAGGGCAGTGCGCCGCAGCAGTGGCCTGAAATCCACTTCGTGGGCGTGTGGGACACCGTGGCCAGCGTGGGTTTGCCGCCGTTCGGGCTGAAGATCACCGCCAAGCCGGACTTGGCCGGCAAGCATTTCCGGCATGTGCGCCATGCGCTGGCACTGGACGAGCAGCGTGCGCAGTTCCTGCCCCGCGCCTATGAGCAAGACGATGGCGAGTTCCGCATGGCGCAAGGCGGCACCGGGACGGTTCGGCAGTGTTGGTTTCGCGGCTCGCATTGCGATGTGGGCGGCGGCAATCCGTACGCGCAAAGCGAGTTGTCGCGGGCACCCTTTGCATGGATGCTCGGCGAAGCGCTGGCTTGTGGCCTGGAGTTGCCCGCCAGGGCAGGGGAGCCGGTGCTCCGCACGGAGGCCGACGTGTTGGCCTTTCTGCCGACGCTGGACCCGCACCCGCCCGAGCGCTTGGGGCCGTGCATTCACAGCGAAACCCACGCCAACCCGTTGTGGGCATTGACCGGCCTGAAGGTGCGCGACACGCGCCACGCCGCGGTCGACACCGAAGCGCTGCCGCGCCCCACGGCCATGAGCGTTCACCCGTCGGTGCTCGCTTGGAAGTTTCCGTACCCCACGCACACGGTCTGGGCTTCATGGCAGCCACGCGCCGTGGGCTGGCAGTTGGCGGGCTGGGTTGTACTTGCCTGCTGGATGGTGCTGATGGGCCTGCAACTGGTGCCGCCTACCGGCTCCTGGCTCGACCCGACGGTGTGGGGTCAGGCCCTGCAGGCCAATGCCGCGCTGCAGTACTGGCAGTTCGGTTGGCCCGGCGAGGTGGGCTGGGCGTGCACCCCACGCCAGTGGGTCCATCCGGCACGAGCCCTGGCCATGGATGCGGTGTTGATTGGGCTGTACACCGCGCTGTTGGCGCCCGGGGTGTGCCGGGCGTTCGCCCATCACGCGGGTTTGATTGCGTTGGGCAACACGCCCTCGCGCTGGCTCAACCGTGCTGGCTGGGCGCTGCCCTTGGCAGTGGGCGCCGACCTGGTGGAAGACGGCGTGAGCGCCCTGTGCCTGTGGTGGCTGACCGACGCCCCCGGCGATGCGCTGTGGCTCTGGTTGCCGCGGCTGGTTTTGGCGGCGGCGAGCGTGGCGAAATGGGTGGGGCTGCTGGGCGTGGCGGCGCTGATCGGCTCTGCCGTTGTCCGCGGGGTCATGCGCCGTTTGTTCGGCCGCAGCAAGCCCTGACGCCCAAGCCGGCCCGCGCTCAAAGGTCCAGCGTCACTACCACGGGCGTGTGGTCGCTCGGGCGCTCGTTGCGGCGCGGGGCTTTGTCGATTTCGCAGGCCGTGACGCGCGGCTTGAGCGCGTCGCTGACCAGGATGTGGTCGATGCGCAGCCCTTGGTTCTTGCGGAACGCCAGGTTGCGGTAGTCCCACCAGCTCCAGCTTTTCGGGGGCTGCTCGAAGAGACGGAACGCGTCCGTCAGGCCGAGCCCGACCAGCTGCTGGAAATGCTCGCGCTCTTGCGGCGTGCAATGGATCTGACCAGCCCAGGCCACCGGGTCGTACACATCGCGGTCTTCGGGGGCGATGTTGAAGTCGCCCATCAGCACCAACTGCGGGTGCTCGGCCAATTGCTGCTGCAACCAGGCGCGCAGGCCGTCCAGCCACGCCATCTTGTAGACAAACTTGTCGCTGTCCGGTGCCTGGCCGTTCGGGAAGTAGCCGCCAATCACACGCACGCCGCCCACCGTGCCAGCAATCACGCGGGCCTGTTCGTCGGCAAAGCCGGCGATGTTCTTGGCGATGTCGGTGGCGGGCTCACGGCTGATCAGTGCCACGCCGTTGTAGGTCTTCTGGCCGAACCACTGAACCTGCCAGCCCGCCGCGGCGAACTCAGCGGCCGGGAACTTGTCGTCGGTCAGTTTGGTTTCCTGCAGCACCAGCGCATCCACCGGATTCGCCGCCAGCCAGTCCAACACCTGCGGCAAACGCACCGCGAGGGAGTTGACGTTCCAAGTCGCAAACTTTTTCATGGCGGCATCCTAGCTGTGCGCGGTGGTACGGCTTGGGCACATCGTCGTCGGTGCATCCATCCGAACAATCGACAATGTGCATTATGTCAACCAACAGAGACGATGAGATGTCGTAAGCGAATCTCCCCGCGGGCCAGCGTGCACATGCCTAATGCGCCCCCGCTGCGCCCGCTGGACCAAGCCGTTCAACCGACCACGCGCAACATCGCGCCGCCCGCTTCGGCGTCGCGGCTCACGACCCGGCCCATGACGGCTGCCGCCTCGAAGCCATGGCGCGCAAACGTGGCCAGCACCGCGTCCACCGTACTCGGCTCACACGACACCAACAAACCGCCGCTGGTTTGCGGATCCGTCAGCAGCGCTTGATGCTCCGCCGCGAAACCCGCCGGCACGCTGACATCGCGCCCATAGCCCGCCCAGTTGCGGCCAGACGCGCCGGTCACAAAGCCCTGCTGCGCCAGCGCCTGAACGCCGGGCAGCACCGGCACTGCCGGCCAGTCGATCTCGACGGTACAGCCCGCACCCCGCGCCAACTCCAGCGCGTGCCCGGCCAGGCCGAACCCGGTCACGTCGGTCAGCGCGTGAACGCCGTCCAGGGCGGCGAGGTCCGGCCCAGGGGTGTTCAGACGCGTGGTGGTGTCGATCATGCAGCCGTAGCCCGCCGCGTCCAACGCGCCTTTCTTCAGAGCGGCGCTCATCACGCCCACACCCAGCGGCTTGCCCAGCACCAGCACATCGCCCGGCCGGGCATCGGCATTGCGCTTCACGCGCTTCGGGTGCACCAGACCCAGCGCCACCAGGCCGTAAATGGCTTCTACGGAGTCGATCGTGTGTCCACCGGCGATCGGGATGCCGGCCGCGCGGCACACCGAGGCGCCGCCTTCCAGCACTCGCCCAATCGTCTGCGTGGA
Organism: Pelomonas baiyunensis; assembly: GCF_043555935.1. Taxonomy (NCBI): domain Bacteria; kingdom Pseudomonadati; phylum Pseudomonadota; class Betaproteobacteria; order Burkholderiales; family Sphaerotilaceae; genus Roseateles; species Pelomonas baiyunensis. The sequence continues at coordinate 51,489 of NZ_JBIGIB010000007.1, forward strand.
CAGCACATTGATCGGCATGCCCACCAGCGCCAGCGCCAGGATGGGGCGCCCACCCATGGCGTACACATCGCTGATGGCATTGGTGGCGGCAATGCGCCCGAAGTCGAACGGGTCGTCGACGATGGGCATGAAGAAGTCGGTGGTAGCGATCAGCGCCTGCTCGTCGTTCAACTGGTAGACGGCGGCGTCATCCGACGTCTCGATGCCGACCAGCAACTCCTTGGGCAGCGGCATGGCCGCCGTGCCTTTCAAGATTTCAGACAGCACCCCTGGCGCAATCTTGCAGCCGCAGCCGCCGCCGTGCGAGAGCGAGGTGAGCCGGGGTTCAGGCGTCGAAGCAGATGGAGCAGATGCAGCAGGCGTGTTCATGCGGCCAGCATATCGGCACGGCGATTCACAGCGGCAAAGCGCCCTGCTTCATGGTGCGCAGCACGAAGCTGGACTTGCTGTGGCGGATGCCCGGAATCTTGTACAGCCGCTCCCGCAGCAGGCGTTCGTAGTCCCGCGTGCCGCGCACGGCGATGCGCAGCACGTAGTCGTAGTCGCCAGACACTAGGTAGGCCTCCAGCACCTCCGGAATGGCGGCCAACTGCTGGCCGAAGGCGTGCAGCGCGTCGTCGGTGTGGGCGTCCAGGGTCAGCTGCACGATCAACTGGTCGGGGTAGCCCACCGCCTCGGCGTTGACCTGAACCGTGTAGCCCGCAATCACCCCGGCGGCCTCCATGCGTTTGATGCGCGTCCAGCAGGGCGAGTTGCTCAGCCCCACCTCGGCACTCACCTCATTGAGGCTGGCCCGTGCGTCGCGCTGCAGCACGCGCAGGATGGCCAGATCGAACTTGTCCAGTGATATTTCTTGAGACATGGTTGATTGGCAGATTACTTTGCCGCCAATCATCCATCCACGAAGAAATACAGCAAAGCTTTTTGCGGCCATGAAACGAAACTTTCTGCATGAACGCACCGCAAGAAGCCCTTTGTTTTTCGCCTGATCCGCACACCCGTGCGCGGCCCCATTCCACGGCGCCCGCCCTGCCCTGCGGCGCTGAAGTTCTGTTGAACACCTTGCTGGCGCTGGGGGTGGACACCATGTTCGGTTACCCCGGCGGTGCGGTGCTGCCGCTGTACGACGCCCTCTACCAACAACCGCGCCTGCGCCACGTGCTGGTGCGGCACGAGCAAGCCGCCGTGCACGCGGCGCAGGGCTATGCGCGGGTGACCGGGCGGCCGGGCGTGGTGTTGGTGACCTCCGGCCCGGGCATGAGCAACACCACCACCGGCCTGCTGGACGCGTTGTCGGACACGACCCCCATCGTCTGCATCAGCGGGCAGGTCGCCACGGGCTCCATCGGCACCGATGCCTTTCAGGAGTGCGACGCCCTGGGCATTTCACGCCCCGTCACCAAATGGAATGCCCAGGTGCGGGACGCGGCCGACGTGCAGCGCCTGGTGATCGAGGCACACGCCCAGGCCACCCAGGGCCGCCCCGGCCCGGTGCTGCTGGACTTTCCGAAAGACTTGCAATTGGCCCGTGCGCCGCAGCGACTGCATGCGGATGGCACGAAGGCGTTGCCCGTGTGCGAGGCGGCGCCTGTTCTGCATCGCAGCCCGGCGCAGACTCCGTCACCCGATCCCGCCACGGTGCAGCGGGCTGTGCAAGCCCTGCTCAGCGCCCAGCGCCCGGTGTTCTATGGCGGCGGTGGCCTCGTGCAGGCCGGCGAGGCGGCCTGCCAGCGGTTCACCGCCTTGGTGGAGCGCCTGGCCGCCCCCTGCACGCTCAGCCTCATGGGCCTGGGCGCCCTGCCGGCCAGCCATCCGGCGTGGCTGGGCATGCTGGGCATGCACGGCACCCTGGAGGCGAACCTGGCCATGCACAATGCCGACCTCATTGTTTGCGTGGGGGCACGGTTCGATGACCGCGTGACCGGCCGGCTCGACGCCTTCGCGCCCGGTGCGCGCGTGCTGCACATCGACATCGACCCACGCAGCTTGAACAAGGTCGTGCCCACCGAAATTGCCTGTGCGGGCGACGCCCTGCCCTGGCTGGACGCCCTGCTCGCCGCCCTGCCGCCGGTGGATGGATTGGCGCAGGCACAACGCCTTCACCCCTGGTGGCAGCGCATCCATGCGTGGCAGGCGCAGCGCTGCCTGGCGTTTCAAGACACGGGCCCGGCCATCCTGCCGCAGGCGCTGATGACCCAGCTGAACACGGCGCTGCAGGGCCGCGACGCCATCGTGTCCACCGACGTGGGCCAACACCAGATGTGGGCCGCGCAGTTTCTGGGGTTCGAGCGGCCACGGCGCTGGCTGACCTCGGGCGGGGCCGGCACCATGGGTTACGGCTTGCCCGCCGCGATAGGCGCCCAGGTGGCGCACCCCGACCGCCTGGTGGTGTGCGTGAGCGGCGATGCGTCCATCCTCATGAACATCCAGGAGCTGGCCACCGCGCGCCAGCACCGGACCCCGGTCAAGGTCATCCTGTGCAACAACGGCCACATGGGCATGGTGCGGCAGTGGCAAGAGCTGATCCACGGCGAGCGCTACAGCCACAGCTACAACGAGGCGATGCCCGACTTTGTGGCCGTGGCACGCGGCTTCGGCTGGCAAGCTGACTGCGTGACGGACCGCGCGGAGCTGGACGCCGCATTGGCCCGATGCCTCCACAGCCCCGGGCCCTGCCTGCTGGATGTGCGCGTGGCGCCGCTGGAAAACTGCTTTCCGATGATTCCTGCCGGCGCCGGGCACCACGAGGTGCTGCTGAGCCGGCCGCAACCGGCTTGATCTCGGCGGCCCCGCACGGGCCACGCTCGCCCCAGGCCGCTAGAGTGGAGCCCGTGAAGATTTCCCTCGCTGACCTCACCGCCCGCCACCCCACGGCCCGCCGTGGCGCGCCCGATGCGTTGCGCCGCCTGACCCTGGCCATCGACTCGGGCGAGCAACTGGCGGTCATCGGCCCCTCGGGCGCTGGCAAAACCACGCTGCTGGAGGTGCTGGCCTGCGCGCGCCCGCCGGCAGCCGGTGAGTTCAAGCTGAACGACCAAGCGCCCTGGCGCCTGGCCCGCCGCGCCCTGCAGCGCTTGCGCGGCCAGTTGATTCTGGTGCCGCAGGTGCCGCCGCTGCCGCCGCGTCAGCGCGTCGTCACGGCCGTGTTGGCGGGGCGTCTGCCGCAGTGGAGCCTGTGGCGCGCGTTGCGCTCGCTGGCGTATCCGGTGGACATCCCCGCGGCCGACGAGGCGCTGGAGGCCTTCGAGCTCAGCGACAAGCTCTTCGAGCGGGTGGACCGGCTCTCGGGCGGCGAGCGTCAGCGGGTGGGCCTGGCCCGAGCGCTGGTGTCGCCCGCACAGCTGTGGCTGGTGGACGAGCCGCTGTCGGCGCTGGACCCGGCCCGCGCTCAGCGCGCGGTGTCGGCCCTGGTGCAACAGGCGCGAGCCCGTGGCGTCACCTTGGTGGCCACGCTGCACCAGGTGGACGTGGCGCTGGCGCACTTCCCGCGCATCTTGGGCCTGCGAGACGGGCAACTGATGTTCGACCTGCCGGCCAGCGAAGTCACGCCCGACAAGCTCGCCCAGCTGTACGCCGCCCACGAGCACGAACTGCGCGGTGCCCCGCCGGCCGATGAGCCGCCGGCACCCGCACCGCCCGTGGTGATGCAGTGCCGATGAGCACCGCACACGGCGCCGCCCACCGCCGAGACCCCGCCTGGCTGGGCCGGGTCAGCGCTGCACTGGCCGTGGCGGTGGTGCTGTGGCCGCTGCTGGTGGCGGCGGAGTTCAAGCCTTGGCAGTTGCTGGAGCCTGACGCCTTGCGCGTGGCCGGCCGCTTCCTCGCCAGCTTTGTACCGCCGGCGGTGGGGGCGGACTTTCTCTGGATGCTGGCGCGCGAAACCTGGCGCACGGTGGCCATGGCCACGGCCGGCATCACGCTGGGCTTGATGCTGGCCGTGCCGCTGACGTTGCTGGCCACGCGCAGCCTGTCGGTGTCGGCGCTGACGGGCCGCATGGCTGCGCTGCCCTGGGCGGTGCGGCAGGCCGTGCGGGTGCTGTTGATCGTGCTGCGCAGCATGCCGGAGCTGGTGTGGGCGCTGGTGTTCGTGCGGGTGGTGGGCCTGGGGCCGGCCGCCGGGGTGCTGGCCATCGCCCTCACCTACGGCGGCATGCTGGGCAAGGTGTACGCCGAGATTTTGGAAAGCGGCGACACCCAGGTCACGCAAACGCTGCTGCGCAACGGCGCGGGGCGGCTGCAGGCGTTTGCCTACGGATTGCTGCCACAGAACGCGGCCGAGCTGGCCAGCTACACCGTGTACCGCTGGGAGTGCGCGATCCGCAGCTCCGTGGTGCTGGGATTTGTGGGCGCGGGCGGCCTGGGCCAGCAGATGGACAGCGCCATGAAGATGTTTGCCGGTGGCGAAGTGATGACGATGCTGCTGGTGTTCGTGGCCTTGGTGGCCCTGGCCGATCAATTCAGCGCCGCGCTGCGCAAGGCTTTGGGATGACGCGCCACAACCGCCCCATCAACCCTGCGGCCCGTGCCGCCAACCGGCCATATCGGCTGCCGCCGCCGCTCTTTCACGCGCGCAGCCGGGCGGCCTGGTTGCTGGTGGGCGTGCTGGTGTTGGTGGCCGCCAGTTTTGCGTCGCTGGACCTGCACCTGGCGAGCTTCGCATCGGGCGAGGCCTTGGCCAGCATGGGGCGCTTTCTGGCGGAGTTCGTACCGCCGGACTTGAGCGCAGGTTTTGTGCACAAGGTGGCACTGGGCGCGTGGGAAACGCTGGCCATGTCGGCCGTGGGCACGGGCATGGCCGCTGTGGGCGGGCTGGCGCTGGCGGTGCCGGCCAGCCGCTGGCCGGGCCTGCGCGGCAGTGCGGTGCGTTGGCTGCTGAACGCGCTGCGCTCGGTGCCTGAGCTGGTGTGGGCATCGCTGCTGCTGATTGCTGCGGGGCTGGGCCCCCTGCCCGGCACGCTGGCGCTGGCCATTCACACCAGCGGCGTGCTGGGCCGTTTGTTCACCGAAGCCCTCCAAAACGCGCCGCCGGGGCCCGCCGCCGCGCTGCAGATCCAGGGCGCAGGCCCATGGCGGGTATTGGCCTACGCCACCCTGCCCCAGGTGCTGCCGCAACTGCTCAGCTACACGCTGTACCGCTGGGAGAACAACATCCGCGCTGCCGCCGTGCTGGGCGTGGTGGGTGCCGGCGGCTTGGGCCAGTTGTTGATGTTCCACATGGGCTTGTTCCAGATGGACAAGACCGCCACGGTCTTGATCGCCATGCTGGGCTTGGTGGCGTGTGTGGACGGCGCGAGCTTTGGCCTGCGCCGAGCGCTGACGCGCTGACGCGCTGCTGCGGGCCAGCGGCTGCTTCCGGGCGCCGTTGAGGCAGGTCAAGGCGCCGCGGGCGCGGGTGCCGGACAGTGGCGCTCAACGACGGGCGGGCTCCCACGATGAGGCCGCCGCCAGCCCAAGGACAGTTTGTGCGATTGAACACCCCCGTGACGGCCCAAGAGGTCGTCCTGCCGGATGGCGTGATGTTGGTTTCCACCACCGACACCCAAGGCCGCATCACCCACTGCAATGCCGCATTCGTGGCCATCAGCGGCTTTGACTACAGCGAGCTGCTGGGCCAGCCCCACAACCTCGTGCGCCACCCCGACATGCCACCCGAAGCCTTTCGGGATTTGTGGGCCACGGTGGGGCGCGGCCGGCCGTGGTCGGGCACGGTGAAGAACCGCTGCAAGAACGGCGACTTTTATTGGGTGCAAGCCAACGTGACGCCCGTAATGCGCGAGGGCCGCAACGTGGGCTACATCTCGGTGCGCCAGAAGCCCACGCGCGCCCAGGTGGCGGCGGCGCAAGCGCTGTACACCCAGATGAGCCGCGAGCGCGGCTCGCGCCCGAGCTTCAAGCTGCATGCGGGCGGCGTGCGCCGCGTGGGCTGGCGCGACTGGCCCCGCGCCGTGTTCCGCCTCACGCTCACCCAACGCTTGGGCGTGGCCCTGGCCGCGTGGCTGGGCCTGGTATTCAGCGCAGCGGCCCTGGGCGCTGCGGCCGGCGTGTTGGGCGCGTTGCTGCTTGGAGGCGGGGTGGGTTTGCTGGCGTGGTTTCACCGCTCGGTGGACCGGCCGCTGGCCCGCTGCTGGAACCTGACAGCGCAAATTGCCGGCTGCAACCTGCAGGGCGACATCGACTACGACATGCGCCACCCCGTGGGCCAGCTGATGCGCAACGTGAAGCTGATCAACCTGAACATGCAGGCCATCGTGGAAGACGTGCGCGCCGAAGTGGCGGGCATGGTGGAAGCCGCCACCGAGATTGCCGCCGGCAGCCAGGACCTGGCGCAGCGCACCGAGGAGCAGTCGGCCAGCGTGGAGCGCACTGCCTCGGCCATGGAGCAGATCACCTCCGTCGTGCAGCAAACCGCGCAAACCGCCCAACGTGTGGCGGCCACCAGCACGTCAGCCCGCGAGCGAGCCACGCACGGCGGACACAGCGTGGGCGAACTGGTGGCCACCATGCAGGCCATTGACTCCGCCTCCGGGCGCGTGGCCGAGGTCATTCGCGTGATCGAGGCGATCGCGTTCCAAACCAACCTGCTGTCGCTGAACGCGGCCGTCGAGGCGGCCCGCGCGGGCGAGCACGGTAAGGGCTTTGCGGTGGTGGCGGCCGAGGTGCGTGCACTGTCGGGCCGCTGCGCCGAGGCCACGCGAGAGATCCGTCAGCTCATCGGCAACAGCACGCAGCAGGTGGCGCAGGGCTCGGCCAACGTGGCTTCAGCGGCCGAGGTGATCCACAAGATCGTGCACTCGGTGACCGACGTGACCGCGCTGGTGCACGAGATCACCCAGGCCGCGCACGAGCAGTCCGGCGGCGTGGGCGAGGTGAACCGCGCCATCAGCGAGATCGAGCAGGCCACGCAGCAAAACGCCGCACTGGCCGAGCAAACCGCAGCCGCCAGCGAGACCTTGCAGGGCCGCGCGGGCACGTTGACCCGCTCGGTGCAAATCTTCCGGTAACGCGCCTCAGCGCAGCGCGCCGGGCAGGTGCGTTGCGTCCTGCCAGCCCAGCAGCTTGCGCAGGGGCTCAGCCACCGCAATGGGCTTCACGCCCTCGGGCACGCGGGCCAGCTCAAAGCGGCGCAGCTCCGGGCTGCGGAAGATGGACCCCGTCACGCCCACGGCGTCACGGCCCGTGCTTTCGACGCCCGGCACCGATTGGCGGAGCTGGGCCAAGTCGGCGAAGGTGGCCTGGCAGGCGGCGCCGGGCACGGGCGCCCAGGTCACCAGCGGCTGGCCGCGGCCGGCGCGCAGGTAGACGTTGCCGTCCAGCCGCTCCACCATGGGTGCCGTCACCGTGCCGCAGGTCACAGACGCTTGCTCCAGGCGCAGCAGCGGCCCTTTGAGGGCGGCATCGCCCACCAGCAGGTTGGCCGCGAACACATGGCCCACGCGCTGGTGCACGTCAGGCCCGGTTTGGGGGTGCCAGCCGAAATGGTCGCCCTGCGCGCTGCGCTCGTTCCGGTCGATCAGCACCGGCGAGTTCACGAAGGTGTTGTGCAGCACCCGGGCGCCCGCGCTGTTCAACACCCGAATGCCCTGCTGGTTGTTCACGAACACATTGCCCGCCACCGTCACGCCGTGGGAGATCTCGAAGAACAACCCGGCTTGGGTGCCTTCCACGTGGTTGTGGATGAACACCCCGTCGCGGTTGCCCACGTCGTACCAGACGCCGTTGGAGTGCGGGTGGTCGATCAGCAGGTTGTCGCGCACCGTCACGCGATTGGACTGGTTGAAGATCTTCACGGCCGCGGGGTAGTAGCCGGTGAGCTGACGCACGTTGTTGTGGCGGATGAGGTTGCGCTCCAGGAGCACATCGGCAGAGCCAATGACGTAAATGCCCTCGGTGCCGGTGTCGCTGATCAGCGAGTTCCGGATGACGAGCCCATCCCCCCGGAAGAACCCGGCCACGCGCGAGCAGTGCGTGATGGTCACGTGCTCCAGCACCGTGCCCACCACCTCCTTGCCATGCTCGGCCTCGGGCGTCGGGCCGACGGGGTCGTCCGTGGGCTCTTCAGACACCCGGGCGGACGGCTTCTTGCCCTCGATGTCCAGCGCCCGGTAGGCGTATTGCGTGAAGGTCAGCCCGCGCAGCGTGTAACCCCGGCGGTCCGACGGCTTGCCATGCACTTCACGCGAGGGGCGATGCAGCGCGATGTCGTGCGCGGTGATTTCCACCAGACGGCCCGCCGGGTTGGTGCCGATGTAGACGTAGCCCTGCGCGTAATCGATGAAAAAGCCTTGGGCACCCACCTCGCCCGGCCAGCCGGCGGACAGCAGCGGCTCGCCGTCGATGAACACCATGTCGTTGTTGAACCGGTGCAGCGGCGTGAGCATGCCCTCGCGGTCGGCACGCCACCAACCCAGCGGCTGGGCGGGGAACAGGCGGGTCCACTTCGTGCGCCACACGTTGTGGCCCAGCGCCTCCCACTCGGTCGCCTCCCGGGTGCCCTTCAGCACCGGCACTTCGCTCAGGTAGGGCTGCAGGGTCACCGCCTGGTTGAGTTGCAGCCCCCCGGTGCGATAGGTGCCGCCTCGCAGCACGATGGCGTCTCCCGTCACCACGCGGGCCACCGCGGCTTCCAGCGTTGTCGGCTGGGCCAGCGTCGTGCCCGGTGCCTCGGGGCGGCCGTCCGGCGCCACGAAGTACACGTGGGCGGCCTTGGGCACGGGGTAACTCTGCGCCACCGGGCCGTAAGGCCCGCCCGACGGTTGGGCCCAGGCGGCCGAGGTGGCCAGGGCCAAGGTCAACACCAAGGCGCCCAGCAACCCCAAGCTGGCCAGGGCTGTGATCCAACGGTGGGGGAATGACGGGGAAGGCATGCGGTCTCCAGTGTTGGGGCGGCGCCTGAATGCAATTTGGGTAGCGCTACCAATAGTTTTGGGAACGCTACCATGAATCGCGCAAAGCGGCCACGCGGATTGCCCGCCGCACCCAACGGCGCTCGTCTAGCGGCGCAGACCCGCCATCAACCTGCCCTCACCTCGCCCGCGCCCCCACCAGGCCCAGGGCCAGGGCAATGCCCACCAGCACGACGCCGCCGCCTGCCAGCATCTGCGGCGTGACCGTTTCATGCAGGAACACGGCGCCCCACAACATCGCAAACACGGGAATGAGGAAGGTGACTGACACCGCATTCGTCGGCCCCACCCGGCTCATGAGGCGGAAGTACAGGATGTAGGCCACCGCCGTGCACAGCCCGGCCAGCGCCAGCGCTGCGCCCCACGCCACGCCACTGGGCGGCGTGGCTGGCCACAACACCGCCGCAGGCCCGGCCAACAACACCGCGGCCGCGAACTGGCTGCCCGTGGCCACGGCCAGGGGCGACACCCCGGCCAGATATCGCTTGGTGGCGTTGGCCGCCAGGCCGTAGCACAGCGTGGCCCCGGCGCAGGCGGCCACGGCGAACAGGCCGCTGTGGTCCGCCCCGGGCTTGAAGCTGGCCTTGTCCCACGCCAAGAAGGCCACGCCGGCAAAGCCGATCACCAGGCCCAGCACGCGCGGCGCAGTGAGGCGCTGGTGCAGCCAGAGGTAAGCCACCACGGCCGTCCACAAGGGTGTGGTGGCGTTGACGATGCTCGACAAGCCGGCCGTGATGGACAGCGCCGCGAACGAGAACAGCGCAAACGGAATCGCGCTGTTCAGCGCGCCCACCACCAGCAACCCGCGCCAGTGGGTGCGCAACTCACCCAAGCCCGCGCGCGACGCCAGCAGCGGCACCAGCATCACGCTGGCCAGGCCCACCCGCACCGCCGCCAGCACCACCGGCCCAAACTCATGCGCGCCCAGCCGCATGAACAGGAAGGACGCGCCCCACAGCGCCGCCAGCAACACCAGTTCTCCAAGGTCAAACGCCTTCATGCCGCCCCGCCCTCCAGGGCCAGCAGTGCCTGCTTGCGGTGCAAGCCCCCGGCGTAGCCGGTGAGCGCCCCGCCCGCCCCCACCACGCGGTGGCAGGGCACCAGCACCGAGATGGGGTTGCGGCCCACCGCGGCACCCAAGGCCCGTGCGGCCGTGGCGCGGCCCAGCCGTTGGGCCAAGGCGCCGTAGGTGGCCGGCTGCCCCGGTGTGATGGCCAGCAGCGCCTGCCACACCTCGCGCTGGAAGGCCGTGCCCGCCGGGTCCAGCGGCGGCAGCGTGAACGGCTGGCCGTTGAAGTACGCCTGCAAGGCCTGGGCCGCTGCAGCCAGCACCGGGTCGCGCCCCTCGTCCACCGGCGCCGGCAACGGGCCGGGGTGATGCTTTTGGCCGTCAAACCACAGGCCGGACAGACCTGCCGCGCTGCGTGCCAGCGTGACCGGCCCCAAGGGCGTGTCGAGCCGCCGCTGCAGGATGTGATGGTGGGGCTTCATGCGTGTCTCCAGAGGTGCAGCACCGCGTAGCTGCGATAGGGCCGGTAGCGTTCGGCGGCCGCTGCGTAGGCTTTGGGCGAGAGCAGCGGCCCGGTGCCGCTGAGCGCCTTGCGCAGCACCACGTCGCCGGGCGGAAAGCTGTCGGGCCAGCTCCAGCCGCGCATCAGCATGTAGGCCGCCGTCCAGGGCCCGATGCCGGGAATCTCGGTCAGTTGCAGCGCGGCGGCCTCGGGCGTGCCCTCGCGCTGGGCGAACGCCAACTGGGGCCAGGCCTGCGCCAGCGCGATGAGGCTGTCGGCCCGGCGGCCGATGATGCCCAGCGAGGCGATGTCGTCACGGCTCGCCGCGGCAATGCGTTCGGGCGTGGGGAACAGCCGCTCGCACCCCGGCGGCGCGGCGGGCAACTCGTCGCCGAACCGCTGCACAAAACGCCCGGCGAGCGTGCGCGCCGCGGCCACCGTCACCTGCTGGCCCAGCACCGCGCGCACGGTCAGCTCGAAACGGTCCAGGCAGCCCGGCAGCCGCTGCCCGGGCACGGCGCCCTCGCCCAAGGCGGCAGCAATCGCCTGCGGGTCGGCATCCAGGTCCAGCCACTGGCGCAAACGGGGCAGCAGCGTGCCCACCGCCGGCCACAGCGTGGGCGACAGCTCCACCGCCACCTCCCCTTGCCGCTTCAAGGTCACGCGCAGCCAGCCGGCGTGCCGCTGGCCGCAGTGCTGCAGCGCCAGGCTGCGGGTCACGCTGCCGGCGTCCACCACCTCCACCCCGGCCACGGCGCGTGGCGCCAGGAAGGCCAGCACGCCGGGAGCGTCATACGGCGGGCGATAGCTCAGGCGCAGCCGCGAGGCTGGGGCGTCCGCCCGCGTGGCATCGGGCCGGCCGGCACGCCGAAGCGCGCTGGGCTGCAACCGGTAATGCGCCAAGAATGCCGCGTTGAACCGCCGCAGGCTCGCAAAACCGGCGGCGTGGGCCACGTCTTGCACCGGGAGCGTGCTGTCGGTCAACAGCGCTTTGGCCAGCAGCAGCCGGCGGGTCTGCAGGTATTGCAGCGGTGCCACGCCATGCTCCGCTTGGAAGATGCGGCGCAGGTGGCGGCTGGTGATGCCCAGGTGCGCGGCCAGGTCTTCCACGCTGGCCCCGGCATCGTCACAGGCGTCCAGCCACACGGCGGCTTGCTGGGCCAGGGTGCGCGACGCGTCGGCGGTGGACCACGGCAACGCGCGCGGCGCCAGCTCGGGCCGGCACTTCAGGCAAGGCCGAAACGCCGCGGCTTCGGCCTGCGCAGCGCTGTCAAAAAACCGGCAGTTCTCACGCCGCGGCAGCCGCACGCGGCACACGGGCCGGCAATAGATGCCCGTGGAAGTGACGCCCACATACAGGCGCCCGTCAAAGCGCGCATCGCGCGCCTGCAGGGCGGCGTAGGCGGCATCCGGGGGCAGGGTGTCAGGGCACATGCAGCCAGTCTAGGTGGCGGGGGCGCCCAGAACTGGCAGTTTTCGGACATGCCCCTGGCGCCGGGGCCGCAGCACCGTCACATGGCTTTGAACAGCGCCACGTACGCCCGGCTGACGGGCAGTTCGCGGGCATGGCCGCGCACCCGCACGAACAGGCGGCTTTGCTCGTCACGGCGCGTGCCGGCCAGGTGGTCGAGGTTGATGATGGTGGACCGGTGCACCTGCCAGAACAGGTCGGGGTCCAGCTGCGCGGCCAGCTCCACGATGGGCGTGCGGATCAGGTGCTCTGCCGTGGCGGTTTGCACCACGGTGTACTTGTCGTCTGCATGGAAGAACAGCACGTCGCCGACCGGGATCTGGTGCATGAGCTCGCCTTGTGCCGCCCGCACGTAGCGCAGGCGCGCTGGGGCAGCCGCGGCCGGCAGCAGGCGCTTCAGCGTGGCGGCCAACGCGCCGTCGTCCTGCGCGGGCGCCTCACGCAACCGGGCCACGCAGGCGGCCAGGCGGTCAGCCTTCAGGGGCTTGAGCAGGTAGTCCACCGCACGCGCCTCAAAGGCTTCCACGGCGTACTGGTCATACGCAGTCACGAACACCACGCGGGTGCTGCCCTCGATGCCCTGCGCCACTTCCAGGCCAGTGAGCCCTGGCATCTGGATGTCCAGAAACGCCAGGTCCGGCTCCAGCCGGGCAATGGCCTCGGCAGCTTCCACGCCATTCGCGGCCACCTGCACGATGTCCAGGTCCGGCCAGGCTTGCGCCAGTTGGGCTTTGAGGTACTGGGCGAGGTGGGGTTCGTCGTCGGCAATCAGCGCAGTGGTCATGGTGAGGGAGCAGTTGAGGAGGCAGGTGCAGTGACGGAAATCGGAAATTCAATGCGGGCCGAGGTGCCACCGCCCACCCGGGGTCTGAGCGTGAGGCTGGCGTTGGGGCCGAAGCGGGCTTGCAGCCGGGCGCGGATGTTGCCCAGCGCCAGGCCGTTGCCGGGGCGACGCTTGGGGGCGTCCAGCCCCTGACCGTCGTCGGCCACTTCCAGATGCAGCCGGCCGTCGGCCGACCAGGCGCGCACCTGCACGGTGCCGCCCGCGATTTGCGGCTCCAGGCCGTGGTGGATGGCGTTCTCCACCAACGGCTGCGCCAGCAGCGGCGGCAACTCGACGGCGCGCAACTCGGCCGGCAGGTCCAGGTCCACCCGCAGTCGTTCGCCCATGCGCAGCTGCATCAGGCCCAGGTACGCCTCCAGCATGGCGAACTCCTGCGCCAGCGTGCTGCTGTCGCCGCGCAGCTGGCCCAGGCTGGCGCGCAGGTAGTCGGTGAAGCGTTCCAGCATCAGCTTGGCCCGGTCGGGGTCGAAGTCGATGAGGCTTTGCACGTTGGCCAGCGTGTTGAACAGGAAGTGCGGCTCGATCTGGCCCTGCAGCAGCTTGAGTTGGGCCTCGGTGATGCGGGCTTGCAAGGCCTCCTGCTTCCAGCGCGAGCGGTAGCGCAGGCTCATCAGGCAGGTGATCAGGGCTGACACCGTCACGAACTCGCGCCAGAACGCCGGCGCCGTGAGCAGACGCACCAGGTCGCCTTGCAGCCAGATGCGATCCACCAGCGCCATGCCCACCACCACGCCCACCAGCGAGCACGTGATGGACAACCCCGAGAAGAACACGCCCGAGCGCCAATCGCGCCACGCGGTGATGGTGTCCAGCCAGCGTTGCGGCGCCAGCTTTTCAAAGCCACGGAACCCGACGAAGAACGAGAACGTGACGCAGGCGCTGACCAGCATGTGGCCGGGCAATTCGCCCCGCCACCACACCGGCGTGCCCAGCCGTCCGCTCATCACGCCGTTCACGGTCGCGAAGAACAGCCCGAATCCCACCAGCCAAACCAAATAGATCAGGGCTTGAAACTGCCAGCGGCCCGGCCGGTGCTTCATCAGCACGCGCTGGTGGCGCAGGGCCTGGGCGAACTCTTCCTTGAACGTCATGGAGCCGGAGTGTAGGAACGCGCCCCGCCCTGCCCCCGGTTACAGCGACGAATCGACAGCACGGCCGACGAACGAATCGTCAAACCCGCTGCCTACAATCCGGCCCGCTTTTCAAACCCGACCATTCGAGGCATTCATGCAGGTTCACGCATCCATCTTCAAGGCTTACGACATCCGTGGCGTCGTCGGCCAGACCTTGAACGAGGAGCTCGCCGAGCATCTGGGCCGCGCCTTCGGCACCGAAGCCAAGGCCGCTGGCGAGAAGGCTGTGGCCGTGGGCCGTGACGGCCGCCTGTCGGGCCCGGGTCTCGTGGCTGCGCTGGTGCGCGGCCTGAAGTCCACCGGCCTGGACGTGGTGGACATCGGCGCGGTGACCACCCCGATGCTGTACTACGTGGCCGCCACGCGCGGCGCGCACGGCTGCAACTCCGGCATCCAGGTGACCGGCAGCCACAACCCCAAGGACTACAACGGCTTCAAGATGGTGCTCAAGGGCGCCGCCGTGTACGGTGAACAGATCCAGGGCCTGAAGCGCCGCATCGAGGCCGAGGACTACGCCAAGGGCAAGGGCCGCGTGGCCAAGATGGACATCGGCGCCGAGTACGCCGCCCGCATCGTGGGCGACTGCAAGCTGGCCCGCCCGATGAAGGTGGTGGTGGACAGCGGCAACGGCATCCCCGGTGCGTCGGCCCCGGCCATCCTGCGGGCGCTGGGCTGCGAGGTCATCGACATCTATTCCAAGGTCGACGGTGACTTCCCCAACCACCATCCCGATCCGTCGCGCCCCGAGAACCTGGAAGACCTCAAGCGCATCGTGCACGCCACCGGCGCCGAGCTGGGCCTGGCGTTCGACGGTGACGGCGACCGCCTGGGCATCGTGACCGCCGATGGCGAAATGATCATGCCCGACCGCCAGATCATGCTGCTGGCCGCCGACATCCTGAAGCGCAACAAGGGCGCGCAGATCATCTTCGACGTCAAGTGCACGCAGCGCCTGGCCCCGTGGATCAAGAAGCACGGCGGCAAGCCGCTGATGTGGATGACCGGACACTCGCTGGCCAAGGCCAAGCTGAAGGAAACCGGCGCCCCGCTGGCGGGTGAACTGTCGGGCCACATCTTCTTCAGCGAGCGCTGGTACGGTTTCGACGACGCGATGTACACCGCCGGCCGCATGCTGGAGATCCTGTCGCGCGCCAAGGACCCGAGCGCCGTGCTCAAGGCCCTGCCCAACAGCTTCAACACGCCGGAAATCAACGTGCCCTGCGCCGAAGGCGAGCACCACGAAGTCGTCAAGAAGCTCAAGGAGCTGGTGACCCTGGCCGACCTGCCCGGCGCGTTGGAAATCAACACCATCGACGGCATGCGCTTCGAGTACGCCGACGGCTTCGGCCTGATCCGCCCGTCCAACACCACGCCGGTGCTGGTGCTGCGCTTCGAGGGCCACACGCCCGAGGCGCTGGAGCGCATCCAGCACGACGTGCTGGCGCAACTCAAGCGTGTGAAGCCCGACGCCACGTTCGCGGCAGGCCACTGATGGCGCTCTGGGTCTATGCCGCGCTGCTGCGGCTGCTGACCCCGTTCTACCTGCTGCGCCTGTGGCGGCGCGGCAAGCAAGAGCCGCTCTACCGGCAGGCGCTGGTTGAGCGGCTTGGCTTTTTCAGCGGCCCCACCGACCCCGGCCGGCTGTGGATTCACGCCGTATCGCTGGGCGAGACGCGCGCTGCCAGCGCGTTGATTGCTGCGCTGCGGGAGCGAGAGCCGGGGCTGCGCATCCTGCTGACCCAGTCCACCGCCACTGGGCGCGAGGCCGCGCAGGCCCTGCTGCGCGAGGGCGATGCCCTTGCCTGGCTGCCGTACGACACGCCGGGCGCGGTGCGCCGCTTCCTGCGGCACTGGCAGCCGCGGCTCGGCGTGCTGATGGAAACCGAGGTGTGGCCAACGTTGCAGCGCGAGGCCGAGGCGGCGGGCGTCAAGATGGTGCTGGCCAATGCCCGTTTGTCCGAAAAAAGCCTGCGCCAAGGCCGGCGCTTTGCCGCCCTGCTGCGCCCCGCGGCCCAGCGCATGACGTTGGCGCTGGCCCAGACCGAGGCGGACGCCGAGCGCATCCGCGCCATGGGCACGGCGCGCGTGGTGGTGGCAGGCAACCTCAAGTACGACATGGCCGTGGATCCGGCCTTGATCGCGCGCGGCCAGGCCTGGGCCGCTGCCGTGGGCCGACCGGTGCTGATGCTGGCGGTCAGCCGCGAGGGCGAGGAGCAAACCTTGCTGGACGCCTGGCGGCAGCAGGCCACACCCGCCGCCCCACCCGCCGCGAACCGCCCGCTGCTGGCCATCGTGCCGCGCCACCCGCAACGCTTCGACGAGATTGCCGGCCTGATCGAAGCCACCGGGCTGAAGCTCGCACGGCGCAGTGGCTGGACCGACTTGCCGCAGTCCGAGGCGCTGGCGGCCGATGTTTGGCTGGGCGACTCGATGCGCGAGATGCCGCTGTACTACGGCCTGGCGACAGTCGCCTTGCTGGGCGGCAGCTTCGAGCCCCTGGGTGGGCAGAACCTGATTGAAGCTGCAGCCTGCGGCTGCCCGGTGCTGACCGGGCCGCACACCTTCAATTTCGCGGAAGCCACCGACCTGGCCGTGGCCGCGGGCGCCGCACGCCGTTACGCGTCGCTCGCCGAGGCGATGCAAGCGGGGCTGGGCTTGTGTGCCAACGCAGGCGACCGCGCCGCCATGGGCCAGCAGGCGCTGGCCTTTTCAGCGGCGCACCGCGGCGCGGCGGGCCGCATGGCAGATGCTGTGCTGGCGCTGATGCGCGCCTGAGCGTCTGAGCGCCTGATCGGGTGAACGCCGATCAGCGGGCCGGCACCACGGGGCCCACGTCCATGCCGTCGTAAGACGCCACGCCGAACTTGGCCGCCAGCGCCTCCAGCTGCTGGTTGCGCTGGTGCAGCGACTGCGGGGTGTGGGCTTCCACCTTCTCGACATGCAGTCGGTGCAGCGCTTGCCCCTCAACGGGGCTCAAGGCCACCAGCTTGTAGCCCTGGCTGCGCAGTTCAGCGGACAGGCTGCGCAGCTTGGCGGCGTCGGCATCGAAGAAGAAATAGCCCCAGAGCAAGGGGCCATCCACGTTCCACGGCGTGCGGGCGCGCATGTTGGCGAACATGGTTTCCAACTGCGCGAGTTCGATGCGCGGCGCGGGTTCCGCCACGCTCGGCATGGCGGGCCACAGCAGGGCGAGTGACAGGCTCAGGGCAGCAGCTGCTTTCATCGGGAGGGCCTCCTTGCGGGAGCCCGAGTATTGCAGCCGCACGGCTCGATTCACCGGGCTCAACCGCCTGTAGCCGGCGCCCAGCCGCCGCCCAGGGCCTTCACGAGTTGGGCCGTGGCCGCCCACTGCGCGCCGCGCAGCTGGGCCAAGGCGCGCTCGGTGGCCAACGGGGTGCGCTCGGCCTCGGTCACGTCCAGGTAGCTGACGGCGCCCTTGTCGTACCGGCTCTTGGCCACGGCCAAGGCCTGGCTGCTGGAGGCCAGGGTGCGGTTCTGGGCGTCCATCGTCGCAGCGCGGCCTTGCAGTTCGGCCAGCGCATCGTCCACCTCGCGCAGCGCCTGCAGCATGCGACCGCGGAACGCGGCGAGCGACTCTTCCACGGCCGCCTTGCTGGCTGCGAGGTTGGCCTTGTTGCGGCCGCCCTCGAACAGCGGCAGCGAAAGGCTGGGGCCGACGTTGTAGAGGCGTGCCGGCGCCGACAGCAGCGAGCCCAGGTCTTCGCTGGAGTAGCCGAAGCTGCCGGTCAGGCGGATGGACGGGTAGAACGCCGCTTCGGCGATGCCGACCTGCGCCGTGGCCGCGTGCAACTGGGCCAGGCTTTGCGCCAGATCCGGGCGGCGCTGCAGCAGCTCCGACGGCAGGCCGGCGCGAATGGCGGGCGGCAGCGGCAAGGTGCCCGTGGCCTGCAACTTCAGCTCCGACGCGGGCTGGCCGGTGAGCGCAGCCAGTTGGTTCATCACCAAAGCCTGGCGGCGCGGCAGGTCGGCCACGTCGGCATCGGCCGCGGCGAGTTCGGCGCGCACGCGCTCCAGGTCTTGCGTGGTGGAGGCACCCGCATCAAACCGCGTTTGCGCCACGCGGAAGGCCTGGGCCCGGCTGTCGCGCAGGCGTTGCAGCGCGGCGGCTTCATCGGCCAGCGCGCGCCACTGCCAGTAGGCGGCCGCCACATCGGCCGTCAGCGCCACGCGGGCGGCCGCAGCGTCCAGCGTCGAGGCGTCCAGCTGCGCTTGGGCCGACTCGGCTTGGCGCTTCACGCGGCCCCACAGGTCCAGCTCCCAGCCAATGCTGGCCGACAGGCCGAAGGTTTCGCCGTCAAACACCACGGGGTGGCCTTGCAGCACCGGCGTGGTGGTGGCACGGCCCGAAGTGCGCAGGCCGCCAGCGTTGGCGCCCACGTCCACGCGGGGCAGCTCATCGGCCCGGGTGGCGCCGAACACCGCACGGGCACGCTGCACGCGGGCGGCGGCGGCGGCCAGCGTCGGGCTGGCTTGCAGGGCCTGGGCTTGCAGCGCGTTGAGTTGCGCGTCGCCGAACATCAGCCACCAGTCGCGTTGCAGCTCGGCACCCGCTGTCGCAGCCGGTGCGCGGTAGGCGGCCGGTGCGTTGGCGGCGGGCGCCTGGTAGTTGGGGCCCAACGTCGTGCAGGCGGCCAGGGCCGCGGAGAGGGTCAGGGTCAGAAGAAACTTGGCATTCATGTCGATCTCCGAATCAGAGCGTTCGATCCAGCAGGTGCCGCGGAACCGGCTTCGCCGGCCCGCTGGCAGCGCCCCGCGAGGGGGCACGCACAGCATGTCGGGGGAAGTCAGTGGGCGGCTTCGGCCGAGGCCGCACCGCCCATCACTTTCTTGCTCATCCACACAATGGCCACGCAGCTGATGAGTGCGATGCCCAGGATGAGGAAGGCATCGTTGTAGGCCATCACAAAGCTCTCGCGGCGCACCACGTTGTCCAGCGCTTTGGCGGCCATGTCTTGCGCGGTGGTGAGGTCAAAGCCCTTGCTCGCGAAGTTCTGGGCCAGCGTGTCCAGGCGCGTTTGCGTGGCGGGGTCGTACATCGTCACCGCCTCGCCGATGCGGGCGCTGTGCAGGTGCTCGCGGTTGGTCAGCAGCGTGGCCAGCGTGGCAATGCCGACCGAGCCGCCCAGGTTGCGCATCATGTTGAACATGCCCGACGCGCTGGGCAGCAGGTTGGGCGGAATGCCGCTCACCGCGAAGTTCGTCAGCGTGATCATGATCAGCGGCTGACCGAGGGCGCGCACCACCTGCGCGGCAATCAGCTCCGGCCCGGCCGTGTCGGCGCTCATGTGGGTGTTCATGAAGCACGACGTGGCGAACAGGATCAGCCCCAGGCTCATCATCACCCGGTTGTCCAGCTTGGTGGAGAGCTTGGCCGCGAACGGCATGATGAACAGCTGCGGCAGGCCCATCCACATGATGACCAGACCGATCTGCATGGGCGTGTAGTTGGCGATCTGGCCCAGATACAGCGGCAGGATGAACGCTGAACCGTAGAGGCCCATGCCCGTGGTGAACGCGATCACGCCAGCGATCAGGAAGCTGGGCCGCCCGAGGATGTGCAGGTCGATGAAGGTGTTCTTGCGCGTGAGCCCGCGCCAGGCCCAGCCATAGATGCCGCCGATGGCCAGCACGGCCGCCGTGATGATGAAGCGGCTCTGGAACCAGTCCTTGGCGTTGCCTTCTTCCAGCATGGCGGTGAGCGAACCCAGGCCAATGGCCATGAAGGCGATGCCCCACCAGTCCACATCCCGCAGCAGCTTCAGGTTCATCGGCTCCTTCTCCAGGCCGATGGACACGCCCAGCATCAGCAGCACGCCGGGCACCCAGTTGATGTAGAAGATGCTCGGCCAGCCGTACAGCTCGGTCAGGTAGCCGCCAATCGTCGGGCCCAAGGTGGGCGCGAGCGTGGCTGTCATGCCGAACAGAGCCAGGCCGATGGGGCGCTTTTTCAGCGGCAGCTTGCGCGTGACCAGGGTCATGGCCATCGGAATCATCACGCCGCCGGTGAAGCCCTGGGCCGCACGGAAGGCGATCATGGATTCCAGGCTCCAGGCCATGCCGCACAAGGTGCTGAACAGCAGGAACAGCGCCACGTTCCAGACCAGGTAGCGCCGCGTGGAAAACACCACCGACAGGAAACCCGCCAGCGGAATCACCACGATCTCGGCCACCAGGTAGGCGCTGGAGATCCAGCTGCCCTCTTCCTGCGTGGCCGACAGCGCACCCAGGATGTCGCGCAGCGACGAGTTGGTGATGGCAATGTCCAGCACCGCCATGAAGGCGCCCAGCAGGCTGGCCAGCACGGCCAGCCAGGTGCGCCCGCTGACCCGCTCGCCCGGGGGCGGCGGGAGGTAGTTTTCGTTGCCCATGGCCGCTTACTCGGCGATCTCGACCTCGACCTGCACGGACAGTCCCGGCACGATGCGGTTCGCCGCCTCGCCCAGCGACTTCAGACTGTCGGCATCGAACACCAGCTTCACCGGCACGCGCTGCACGATCTTGGTGAAGTTGCCAGTGGCGTTGTCCGGCGGCAGCAGCGCGAAGCTGGCGCCCGAGGCCGGCGCGAAGCTGTCCACCTTGGCGAGCAAGTCCTGGCCGGGGAAGGCGTCCACCTTCACGTGCACCTTCTGGCCGACCTTCATCTTGGCCAGCTGGGTTTCCTTGAAGTTGGCGACGATCCAGGTCTCGGGCTCGACGATGGCCGCCAGCTGCTGGCCGGCCGTCACGCGCTGGCCCACTTCCACGGTGCGCTTGCCGATGCGGCCGTCGCTGGCCGCCTTCAACTCCACGTAGCCCAGCTGGTTCTGCGCGTCCTTCAACTGCGCCTGGGTGGCGGCCTTTTGGGCCTGGGCCGACAGGCGGGCGCTTTCGGCAGCCGTCACGGCTTCCTTGGCGGCGGCGGCGCTGGCCTTGCGGGCCGACAGGTCGGCGCGGGCCACGTCGCGGGCGGCCAGGGCGGCGTCCAGCTCTTGCTTGCTGGTGGCGCGCAGCTCGGCGCCGAACAGCGACTGGCTGCGCTTGGCGTCCAGCTCGGTGCGGGCCAGCACGGCTTCGGCCTGGGCCACCTGCGAACCGGTGGCGGCCGCTTGGGCCTTGGCCTGGGCGATTTGCGCAGCGCTGGTGGCAATGGCGGCGTCAGCCTGTGCGATTTGTGCCTTCAGGCGCTCGATCTGCACGGCGGCGTCGGCCGGGTCCAGGCGCAGCAGCACATCGCCGGCCTTCACCAGCGCGTTGTCTTGCATGCGCATTTCGGTCACCACGCCGGCCACGCGCGTGGCCACCGGGTGGATGCGCCCGGCCACAAAGGCGTTTTCGGTTTCCACCAGGTGCTGGCTGCGCCACCACATGCGGCCGCCCAGGCCAACGCCGCCGATCAGCAGCAAGGCGCCCACGATCAGCAGGGGCACGGGCGGGCCGCTCTTCTTGGTGGCGGCGTTGTCTTGAGGTGCGTTCATGTCAGGCTTCCTTTGAAGGGGCTTGGGTGTGTTTGGGGTGGGGTCGGGGGCTGAGGCGGCCCATGCCGCCCGATTGAAATCGCTGCAGGGCGGCCACGATCTGGCCTTCGTCGCTCATCGCAAACGGGCCGTGGCGCACCAGGGGCTCATGCAAGGGCCGGCCGCTGAACACCGCCAGCCGCAAGGGGCTCGCGGCCAGCAGTCGTGCGCTGCCCGGGGCCGGCAGGCTCAGGGCCCGGCCCACCGACAGCGGCAGGCCGCCGGCCTCGCGCCCCTCGCCGGTGATGACGAGGGCAAAGCCCTGCTCGCCCTCGGCCAGGTCCGGCGTGTAGCTCGCGCCTGGGGCCAGGTCCACGATGCTCAGCGCCGCCGGCCACGGCAAGGCGACGTCGGCCCGGGGGCCGAACACCTGAACCGCGCGCCAGCCGTCGCCGGAGCGGTGCGGCATCTGCTCCGCCGGCCAGCGCATCACCGTCGGCTCGCGCAGCTTTTGCTCGGCCGGCAGGTTCAGAAAAATCTGCAGGCCATGCGCTTCGAGGCCCGGCTCCAGCGGGTACTCGTCATGCATGACGCCACGACCGGCCAGCGTCCAGTGCAGGCCGCCGGGCAAGATCTCGTGTTCACCGCCCAGCGAGTCACGGCTGACCATGCCGGTGGCAGAGTCGTCGAACAGGTAGGTGATGGCCGAGAAGCCTGCGTGCGGGTGCGGGGCGAACACCGACTCCCGCATGCGGAAGTGGTCCACCATGATGAACGGGTCCAGCAGCGCCAACGGCTCGCGCCAGCCTTCGGCCAAAAAGCCGGCGCCGATGCGGTGCGTTTGGGGTTGAAGCAGACGGGGCGTTGACATCGTGGCCGCGACTGTAGACAGTTCCATTTGCGGTGCATAGGCGCAAATTCCAAACGCACTGTTCCAGAAACGAAACGAGACAAAACGAGATGAAAGTCGACGACCTGCTGCTGTTGGCCCAAGTGCACCGGGCGGGATCGCTGTCGGAGGCGGCCCGTCAGCTGGACCTGCCCAAGGCCACGTTGAGCCGCCGGCTGACGGCGCTGGAGACCTCGGTGGGCGCACGGCTGTTCGTGCCCGGCGCCAGCCGCCTCACGCTGACCGAACTGGGTGAACAACTGGCCGAACGCGCCGCGCGGCACGACGACGACATTGCCGAAACCCGGCACTGGCTGGCCTCCCGCGAGGCCACGCCGCAGGGGCGGCTGCGCGTGTCGGTGCCGGCGGAGTTCGCCATGCTGGTGCTGGCCGAGAGCTTTGCGCGCTTTGTGCGCCGCTACCCCAAGGTGGAGCTGGAGTTGGACACCACACCCCGCCGCGTGGACCTCTTCAACGAGCCCTACGACGTGGCGATTCGCATGGGGCCCGTGGACGAGCCGGACCTGGTGGCGCGCCAGTTCATGGTGCTGGAGCGCGGCCTGTACGCGAGCCCCGTGTACCTGCAGGCGCGCCCCGCGCCGCAATCACCAGCGGAGCTGGCAGCCCATGACTTCGTCGTGCTGAGCCAGGCCAAGGGCATGTACCGCACGCTGCAAAACGGCAAGCAGACGGTCGAGGTGACGCAAAAGGGGCCGCTGGAGGCCAACTCCATCGGCCTCGTGCTGTCCATGACCCGCGCGGGCGGCGGCATCGCCAGTTTCCCGTTCGGCATGGTGGCGCCGGATGTGGCGGCCGGCACCCTGGTGCCGGTGCTGCCGGACTGGAGCTACCAGCCCCTGCCAGTGCACCTGCTGACCGCCAGCCGCAGGCTCATGCCGGCCAAGACGCGGGCCTTCATCGACCACCTGTTCGAGACCACACCCGAGTGGGCCAAGGCGGCGCTGCTGAGCCTGCCAGCCAAGGCCTGACGAGGCTGCCCCGCCTGCCGCCAGGCGTGTTTTCGACGCTCGCTTTACGCGGGCTGCCCTTGCAGCAGGGCCTGCAGTCCGGCTTCGTCCAGCACCGGCACGCCCAGCGTGCGGGCTTTTTCCAGCTTGCTGCCCGCCTCTTCCCCGGCGATGACATAGCTGGTTTTCTTGGACACCGACCCGCTGACCTTGCCGCCAGCGTCTTCAATCAAGGCCTGCGCCTCGTCACGGCTGAGCGTGGGCAGCGTGCCGGTCAGCACCAGGGTCTTGCCCAGCAGCGGGCGGGGCCGGTCGTCCGCCTCGCCCGCGCTTTCCTTCGGCGTCACGCCGGCAGCCAACAGCTGCTCCACCACCTCTCGGTTGTGCGGCTGGGCGAAGAAGGTGTGGATGCTGGCCGCCACGATGGGGCCCACATCCGGCACTTCCAGCAGTTGCTCGACGCTGGCGCCCATCAACTTGTCCAGCGTGCCGAAGTGGCGGGCCAGGTCTTTGGCCGTCGTCTCGCCGACCTGCCGAATGCCCAGCGAGAACAGGAAGCGCGCGAGCGTGGGCGTCTTGCTCTT
Source organism: Pelomonas baiyunensis (assembly GCF_043555935.1). NCBI lineage: Bacteria > Pseudomonadati > Pseudomonadota > Betaproteobacteria > Burkholderiales > Sphaerotilaceae > Roseateles > Pelomonas baiyunensis. The sequence continues at coordinate 75,246 of NZ_JBIGIB010000007.1, forward strand.
TTCCAGCGCGTCCACGATGTTCTGCGCGCTCTTTTCGGCCATGCGGTCCAGCGCTGCGAGCTTGGCCACGCCCAGCTTGTAGAGGCCGGGCAGGCTGGTCACGATGCCGGCGTCCACCAACTGCTCCACCAGCTTGTCGCCCAGGCCCTCGATGTCCATGGCGCGGCGGCCGGCAAAGTGCAGCATCGCCTGCTTGCGCTGTGCAGGGCAGAACACGCCGCCGGTGCAGCGGTAATCCATGCCGCCACGTTCCCGCGCGGTCTCGGTGCCGCAGACCGGGCACTCGCGCGGCAGGCGGAAGTTGGGCACGTACTGCGGGCGCTCGCCGGGCACGCGGCCCACGACTTCGGGGATGACATCCCCCGCCCGGCGCACGATGACCTTGTCACCCACGCGCACGCCCTTGCGGCGCATCTCGAACAGGTTGTGCAGCGTGGCGTTGCTGACCGTGGTGCCGCCCACGAACACCGGGTCCAGCCGCGCCACGGGCGTGAGCTTGCCGGTGCGGCCCACTTGCACGTCAATGGCCAGCAGTGTGGTCACCTGCTCCTGGGCCGGGTACTTGTGGGCCACGGCCCAACGGGGTTCGCGGGTCTTGAAGCCCAGCTGGGCTTGCAGCGCGCGGGAATTGACCTTGTAGACCACGCCGTCGATGTCGAACGGCAGCGCATCGCGCTTGGCCGCCATGGCCTGGTGGAACTGCACAAGGCCGGCGTGGCCCTGCGCCACCACGCGGTCGCTGTTCACGGGCAGGCCGAAGGCGGCCAGCGCGTCCAGCAGGCCGGCATGCGTGGCCGGAATGTCCCAGCCCTGCACCTCACCCAGGCCGTAGGCGTAGAAGCACAGCGGGCGTTGGCGCACCAGGGCCGGGTCCAACTGGCGGATGGCGCCGGCGGCGGTGTTGCGCGGGTTGACGAAGGTTTTTTCGCCCTTCTCACGCTGGCGCTCGTTGAGCTTCTCGAACTCGTCGCGCCGCATGTAGACCTCGCCGCGCACTTCCAGCACGGCAGGCGCTGCCTCCGTGCGCAAGCGCAGCGGGATCTGGCCGATGGTGCGCACGTTTTGCGTGACGTCTTCGCCCGTTTCGCCATCGCCGCGCGTGGCGGCCTGCACCAGCACGCCCTTTTCGTACCGCAGGCTCATGGCCAGGCCGTCGAACTTCAGCTCGGCGGCGTATTCCACTGGCGGGTCCAGCTCGCCCAGACCCAACTCACGCCGCACACGGCCGTCGAAGGCGATGGCGCCGCCTTCCGTCGTGTCGGTTTCGGTGGTGATGGACAGCATGGGCACCACGTGCTGCACCGGCGTGAGGCCCGGCAACACGGCGCCGATGACCCGTTGCGTGGGCGAATCGGCCGTCAGCAGCTCAGGGTGCGCGGCTTCCAGCGCCTGAAGCTCGGCGAACAGCTTGTCGTACTCGGCGTCCGGCAGTTCGGGCGCGTCGAGCACGTAGTACAGGTGGGCGTGGTGATTCAGCTGGGCGCGCAGCGCGGCAGCGCGCTGGGCAACGTCGGCGGGTGCAGTCATGGCCGCATTGTCGCGGGGCATGGCGCCTCAAATGTGCACCCGACGCATGCCGCCGAGGGCCTGGTTCAGTCGGCGAACTGCTCGCGGATGTGCTGGCGGGCGGCCGCGTCGGCCAACAGCGTTTCCACGCAGGCGGCATCCAGCAGCCCGCGGGCCACCTGGCTGTGCAACTCGGCCGCGCAGGCCGGCTCGTCCCAGGCGGCCTTGTATGGGCGCACGGACGACAGCGCGTCATACACATCGGCCACCGCCACGATGCGCGCGGGCACGGGGATGTCCGCCATCACCAGCCCGCGCGGGTAACCGCTGCCGTCGCCCCGCTCGTGGTGGCCGGACACCACCTGCCGCATGATCAAGGCCGCCCCGTCCCCGGCCAGGCCCAGGTCGCTGATGATGTGATCCACCAACTGCTCGCCGATCGCCACGTGCTGCTGCATGAGGCGCCATTCGTCGGCGTCGAGCTTGCCGGGCTTGAGCAGGATGGCGTCGGGGATGCCCACCTTGCCGATGTCGTGCAGCGGCGCGAACAGGTGCATGTATTCCACGGTCTCGTCGCTCAGGCCGTACTGCGCCGCCACACCCCGGGCGATCAGGCGTGAGTACTTCGCCATGCGCTCCAGGTGGTGTCCGGTCTCCACATCACGGATGCGGGCGAGGCCCGTCGCAATGTCTACCGCCCCAATCAGGTGGTGCACGGCCGAAAGCCGCAGCAGGTAGAGCTGGGCAATGATGTCGGCGAACTGGTCAAGCACCAGCGTCACCTCAGGCGAGAACGCAGCCCGCTCGGTGGAGTCGAAAAACAGGAAGGCCGACAGCTCCTCCCCGCGAAAGATCGGCAGCGTGTAGCTGCTGCGGTAGTGCTGGGCTTTGAGCCAACCGGTGTGCTCGCTGGCCACCGGGAAGGTGGCGTCGATGTCGTCCACCACCCGGGCACTGCGACTGAGGCGCAGTTGTTGAAGCGCGGGCACGCTGGCCAGCGTGGCCTCGTAGCGCACGAGCGTGGGGCCGCCGTGGTTGCTGCTGGCAAAGGTCTTCAGCAGGTCGGTTTCGGGGTCGTACAGCGCCAGCGCGATGCGGCCCAGGAAGGGGTAACGCGCCAGCAAGATGCTGTGCAGGCTCTGGATGCGTTGCCCCAGGCCCGATTTCTCGATCTCCGCACGGTTCAGAACATGTTCCGACAGACGCATGGCTGGCTTGCAGTCGATGACTTCAGGGCCATGGTAGTCGCAGCAGCGTGGTTTTCGGGCCCTTACCAGCGCCCTTCCAGCGCCACGCGCACATTGCGTGGCAATTCTTCCCAACTGAACAGCGGCGACTTGACAGTCAGGCGCAGGTTGGTGGCGTTGTCCACCCCGGCGCGCAGGGTCAGGCCGTGCCCCAGGGCCACGCTGGCGTGCAGATTGAGCATCGTCAGCGTGGGCACGCCCTGCGGCGGCTGGCCGGCCACTGTGGAGGCCAGGCGCAGGCCGCTTTGCGTGGTCACGTCGCCGCCCGCGCGCCAGGGGCCTAGCGCCCAGTCCGCGCGCACACCCCAGGTGCGGCGGGCACGCTTTTCCAGCCACACGCCGTGGCCGTCGTGGGCGCTGAGCAGGCCGGCCTGGGCCTGCACCGTCCAGCTGCCGAATCGGCAGCCGGCAGCACCCTCCAGGCCTTGCAGCACGGCGGCGTCGATGTTGCGGAACTGGTAGGTGCCGCTGGCCGGCGTGCCGCTGAGCAGCACGGGCAAGATGAGGTGGCGAATGCGGTTGCGGTACGCGGTGAGCGACGCCCCAGCCGCGGCGGTGTCCCAGGCCAGCGTGGCCTCGGCGCTGTCGTTGGTCTCCGGCTTCAGGCCGGCCTGCCCGACGTAGGTGTTGGGCCCTTCGTCTTCCTTGTAATCCGGGTTGATCTGCTTGAGCGTGGGCGCCTTGAAGCCATGGCCCACGCCGCCCTTCAGCACCCAGCCAGCCGCCGGTTTCCACACCGCATAGATGCGCGGGCTGACCTCGGTGCCGAAGCGGCTGGCATGGTCGGCCCGGGCGCCGGCGGTGAGGCTCAGCGTGGGGCTGAGGCGCGCTTCGTCTTGCACGTACACGCCCGCGTGCGTGGCGCCGGCATGGCCGCCGGGCAGGCCGGCATTGTCCAACTGCTCGTCGCGCAACTCGAAGCCGGTGGTGAGCAATTGGGTGGCGCCGACGGGTTGGCTGGCCTGGCCTTCGAGCACGCGGTCGGTCAGCGTGTTGGGGCGCAGCGAGGCCACGCCGTTGGTCTTGACGTTGCTGACAGCCAGGCGGTTTTCGTACGCGCGCAGCAGGGTTTGGCGGCCTTCGCCCCAGTCGCCGTCCCATTGCACGGCGTGGTGGTCACGCACGAGGTGGTGCAGGCTTTGGTGGTAGCGCTTCAGGCCGGATCGCTCGCGGGCGTCCAGCCATCGCTGTTCGTCAGTGTGGCGGCTGTCGAGTGCCACGGTCTGGCCTGTCGCGGCCTTCCAGTCGAGCTTCAGCGCGGCCTCTCGCGGTTGCCGGCCCTCAACGGCGGTGATGCGCGCATCAGCCACCGTGGGGGTGGATTCACGGCGGGCGTCGCTCAGCGACAGGCCGAAGTTCAGCGCCGGCCCGAAGTTGCCCCGCAGCGCAGCGCCCAGCCGGTGACCGTCGCCGCCGTGCTGGCCACTGCGGCCCTCGACGAAGGCACGGGCCTGCAACTCGCCCGTCAGCGGCTCGGAGATCACATTGATGACGCCGCCCAGCGCCTCGGCGCCGTACAGCACCGACATCGGCCCGCGCACCACTTCCACGCGGGCGATGTCCACCGCACCAGTCCAGTCCAGTTGAAAGTCGGACGACCCCACCAGCCCGTCGCTGGCGGCGATGCGCTGGCCGTCCACCAGCACCAGGGTGTGGCGCGGGTCCATGCCGCGCAGCGACAAGGCCTTGCGCCCGCCCGTCGGCCGGCCGAAGGCGGTGACGCCAGGCTCCACTCGCAGGGCTTGCAAGAGGTTGTCGGTGCCGCGTTCGGCCACGGTCTCGGCGTCAACCACGGTGATGGCCGCCGGCGCATCGGCCAGCGGCACCGCATGGCGCGTGGCGCTGACCACAGTGCGCGGCAGGGTTTCGACATCGGCTGCGTGCGCGGCGTGGCTTGCGGCGAGCCCGGCCAGGCAGGCCGCAGCCAGTGCCGACACACCGAACGGAAGGGGAAGGGGAAGGGGAAGGGGGGTGTTCATGGCCGGCAGCGTCGCGGGCCGGGGCCGCCCGCGCCTTGATCGAGTTCAAGCCTGCGGGGCCGATCGGTGTTGTTCGCACCGTGTTTGACGCACATCAACACGCACCGCACCGGGGCGCAAAACTTGAACCGGTTCAAGGATCGCAAGGCGCTCTGTCGCAAGCATGCAGGCATCCCTACCGAAAGGAGCTTTCATGAGAACTGCCCTCCCCCGCGTGGCCGCACTGGCTGCCAGCCTGTTGTTCGCCTGGCCTCTGGCTGCGCTGTCTCAGACCTCGGCCGATGCCGCCAAGAAGGATGTGCTGCCGGCAGATGTGAAGTACCACTCGGGCCCCTCACCGCTGGCCGGCGTGCCCATGGTGGAGAGCCGCAACCCCAAGGCCCCGCCGATGACGCAGGCCGAGTTCGATGTGGCCCGCCGCATCTACTTCGAGCGCTGCGCCGGCTGCCACGGCGTGCTGCGCAAGGGCGCCACCGGCAAGCCGCTCACGCCCGACATCACGATTGGCAAGGGCACCGACTACCTCAAGGTCTTCATCGCCTACGGCAGCCCGGCCGGCATGCCGAACTGGCAAACCAGTGGCGAGATGAGCGAGCAGGAAGTCGACGTCATGGCCCGCTACATCCAGCACGAGCCGCCGACCCCGCCGGAGTACTCCATGGCCGACACCAAGGCCACCTGGAAGGTCATCGTGCCGCCCGAGGCGCGCCCGAAGAAGAAGCTGAACCACTTCAACATCGACAACATCTTCAGCACCACGCTGCGCGACACCGGCGAGGTGGCGCTGATCGACGGCGACACCAAGCAGATCATCAACATCGTCAAGACCGGCTATGCGGTGCACATCTCGCGCACGTCGGCCTCGGGGCGCTACCTGTTCGTGATCGGGCGTGATGCCAAGATCAACATGATCGACCTGTGGATGGAGAAGCCCGACAACGTGGCCGAAGTGCGCGTGGGCTTGGAGGCCCGCTCGGTCGAGACCAGCAAGTACAAGGGCTTTGAAGACAAGCTGGTGATTGCCGGCAGCTACTGGCCGCCGCAGTACACCATCCTGAAGGGCGACACGCTGGAGCCGCTGAAGATCGTCTCCACCCGCGGCAACACCGTGGACAAGCAGGAGTACCACCCCGAGCCGCGCGTGGCCTCCATCGTGGCCAGCCACTACAAGCCAGAGTGGGTGGTGAACGTGAAGGAAACCGGCAAGACGCTGCTGGTGGACTACAGCAACATCGATGCGTTGAAGGTCACCGAGATCGGCACCGCGCGCTTCCTGCATGACGGCGGGCTGGACTCCACCCACCGCTACTTCATGGTGGCCGCCAACCAGAGCAACAAGATTGCCGCGGTGGACCTGAAGGAAGGCAAGCTGGCCAAGCTCATCGACGTGGGCAAGATCCCCCACCCGGGCCGTGGCGCCAACTTCACGCACCCGCAGTTCGGCCCGGTGTGGAGCACCGGCCACCTGGGCGACGAGACGATCTCGCTGATCGGCACCGACCCCGTCAAGCACCCGGCGCAAGCCTTCAAGGTGGTGGCCACGCTGAAGGGCCAGGGCGGCGGCTCGCTGTTTCTGAAGAGCCACCCCAAGAGCCAGCACTTGTATGTGGACACGCCGCTCAACCCCGACTCGGCCGTGGCCCAGTCGGTGGCGGTGTACGACATCAAGGCGCTGGACAAGGGCTTCACCGTGCTGCCCATCGCCCAGTGGGCCGGCCTGACGGACGACGGCGCCAAGCGCGTGGTGCAGCCGGAGTTCAACAAGGCGGGTGACGAGGTCTGGTTCTCGGTCTGGTCGGCCAAGGACAAGCAATCGGCCCTCGTGGTGGTGGATGACAAGACGCTCAAGCTCAAGGCCGTGATCAAGGACCCGCGCCTGATCACGCCCACCGGCCACTTCAACGTCAACAACACCCAGCACGACATCTACTGACCGTCGACGGACCATCGGCGGACCCCAGGGCCGCTGCCGCCGGTCAAGGCACCGGCGGCAGCCCTGCGGAGATCGGCCAGGAGAACACACCATGCGAATTGCACTCATCACCGCCAGCGTGCTGACGCTGACACTCGCCCCGCTGGGCACGGCGTGGGCTGGCCCCGACGATGCCTTGGCCAAGGCCGGCTGCGTGGCCTGCCATGCGCAGGACAAAAAGCTTGTCGGCCCCTCATTCAAAGACATTGCGGCCAAGTATCGAGGCCAGAAGGACGCTTCCGCCACGCTGACCGACAAGGTCCGCAAGGGGGGCAAGGGCGTGTGGGGCCCGATTCCCATGCCGCCCCACGGCACCGACAAGATGGCCGACGCCGACCTCAAGGCCGCGCTGGATTGGGTGCTCGCCCTGCCCTGACCGCCGCGGCCTCAGCCCGGGTGCGCCACGTGGCGCGCCAGGGCGTTGGGGTCGCGCAGGTGGATGTCGCGCTTGTCGATGGCCAACAGCCCCGCGTCTTCCAGGTCGTGCAGCACGCGCGAGAAGTACTCTGGCGTGATCGACAGCAAGGACGCCACCGTGGCCTTGGCCGCCGGCAGGCTCACCACCGCAGGGCCGGGTTGGGCCGGGTCCACATCCCGCAGCAGGTAGCCCACCACGCGCTGCTGGCCTGACTGCAAGGCGCTGGCTTGCACGTCCTGCACCAGGCCATGCAGGCGGCGCGACATGCCGGACAACATGCGCAGCGCGAACTGCGCGTCGAGCTGCAGTTCCGCCATCAAGGCCTGGCGCGGCACCTGCAACACCACCCCGTCGCACAGGGCCTGGGCGTGCACCGGGCACGGCCGCTCCAGAAACACCAGCGCCTCGGCAAAGGCTTGCCCGGCGTTGACGATCTCGATCACCTTCTCGTTGCCATTGGGCGCCGTCATGTACAGCCGCACCTGACCGCGCACGACGATGAAGAACGCGTCACACGCCTGGCCGGCCCACAGCACCGGCTGCCCCCGGTTCACCTGCAGCAGGCGGCACGCGGCCGCCAGGCGTTGCAAGGCCGCTTGGTCCACGTCGGCAAACAACGGCTGGGTGCGGAGGAACTGAGCGGTGTTGAATGGAGCGAGCATGGCGAACCCTTGAGCGGCCGCATGCTCGGCGAGGTGGCCCGCGCCGCCCTTGATGCGGATCAAAGCCGCTGCAAACGCCGCGCAAATCGCCTACCCGGCGACTCAAACGTTATTCAACTACATGCTCAGAGTTCAGTGGAGCGCGACCATTCGTGACATCCCACAAGAGGCTAGCCGATGTTTCTAGGGATGCCGGCATCCATTAAGTAGTTTTCCTACGCTCCCGCGAGTTTCTAAGTCGATAGAGTGCGCCCACCTTCCCAAGCCGGGACAGGCGGCCAGGGCATGCAGTCGATTGGCCGGACCAGCCGCCCCACAGAGGGCGGTTTCACAACCACCGGAGACACCGCATGCACTTGCTGCCTTTGAGCCGCCGGCTCAACCACGCCCTGACCGCCACCGCTTCGGCCGCCGCCATGACGGCGCTGATGGGCTTCGCCAGCCCAGCTCACGCCCTCAACCCCAACAGCACCTCGGTGCAGATGTTCCAGTGGGGCTGGAACGACGTGGCCACCGAATGCACCCAGTGGCTCGGGCCCAAGGGCTTTGGCGGCGTGCAGATCTCGCCGCCCGGCGCCAGCAAGAACGCCAACGGCTGGTGGGGCGTGTACCAGCCCGTGAACTACGTGAACCTCACCAGCCGCATGGGCACGCGGGCGCAGCTGCAAAGCATGATCAACGCCTGCCACGCAGCGGGCGTGCGGGTGTACGCCGACATCGTGGTCAACCAGATGGCCGACGGCAGCGGCACCGCCACCGACGGCTCCACCTGGAACGCCGCCACGCTGACCTACCCCTACTTCAGCGCCAGCGACTTCCACGCCAACTGCAACATCAACGACGCCGACTACAACTCCCCCGCCGGCCGCAGCAACGTGCAGAACTGCCGCCTCGGCGGCCTGCCCGACCTGGCCACCGAAAGCGCCTATGTGCAGGGCCAGATCGCCAACTACCTGAAGGCGCTGCTGGCCATGGGGGTGGACGGCTTCCGCATTGACGCCGCCAAGCACATGCCCGCCACGGCCTGGACGTCCATCATGAACACCGTGAAGGCGGCCTACCCCAAGACGCTGCAGGGTGAGCCGATCTGGGTGACGCAGGAAATCATCAACGACGGCGAAGTGGACCGCCCGGCCTACTTCCCCGTGGGCACGCTCAACGAGTTCCAGTTCACCTCGGCCATGCGCGATGTGTTTCGCAATGCCAATGGGCTGAACCTCGCCAGCATCCCGACCGTGATGGGCACCTGGGGCAACTGGGGCGGCACCTGGGGCTTCATCCAGCCGCAAAACGCCACCGTGTTCATCACCAACTGGGACACCGAGCGCAATGGTGGCTCGCTCAACATCAACAACCAGCTGAGCAACGACGGCGCCAACCAACGCTACACGCTGGCCAACATCTTCATGCTGGCCCAGGGCTACGGTGAAGCGCAGCTGTACTCCGGCTACAAGTTCAGCGACACCAACGCCGACCGCCCCACGGCCAGCCCCTACAGCGGCGGCACGCCCCAAATCAACGTGAACTGGGACTTTGCCCACCGCTGGACGCCGCTGGCCAACATGGTGGCCTTCCGCAACGCCGCCATCGGCCAGGCGCAGCAGAACTGGACCGTGGGCAACAACGGCAACCAGGTGGCCTTCAGCCGCGGCAGCGTGGGCTTCGTGGCGCTGAATAACAGCGGCAGCGCCTGGACGCGCAGCTTCGCCACGGGCCTACCGGCGGGCACCTACTGCAACGTCATCAACGGCACCAAAAACGCCGCGGGCACCGGCTGCACCGGCGACAGCGTGACGGTGGACGCCAGCGGCAATGCCAACGTCACGGTGCCCGCCAACAACAGCGGCGGCAACCCGGCGGTGGCGATTTACACCGGCCAGAAGGTCAGCGGAACAGCCAGCACCTGCTCGGTCACCTTCACCATCGCCAACGCCAACACCACCGTGGGCCAAAACCTGCGTGTGGTGGGCAGCGTCAGCGGGTTGGGCAGCTGGGCACCGGCCTCGGGCTTCGCGCTCACCATCCAGGGCTCAGGCGCCAACGTGCCCTGGAGCGGCACCGTCAGCCTGCCGGCCGGCACCGCCATTCAGTACAAGTACGTGAAGTGGAACGGCAGCACGGCCGTGTGGGAAAGCAACCAAACCACCACCAGCGGCAACCGCGAGTTCACCAGCTGCGCCAGCGGCTCGCAGTCCCGCTCGGACGGCAACTTCAAGTTCTGACCGCACCGACCGAGGACGTGGGCGCCACCGCGGTGATCATCACCTGGTCCACGCGGTAGCTGTCCACGTCCACCACCTCGAAGCGCCAGCCGCCCCACTCCACCCCGTCGGTGCGGCGGGGCAGGCGGCGCAGCATCACCATGAGGAAGCCGGCCAACGTGTCGTAGGTGCCGGCCTGCGGCCAGCTGTCCACGCCCAGCGCGCGGCCCACGTCCGGGATGGGCGTGATGCCATCGGCCAGATAAGACCCGTCCTCCCGGCGCACGATCTGCTCTTCGTCGTGCGGGGCCACCAGGGCGCCCATCACGGTGCTCATCACGTCGTTCAGCGTCACCACGCCCACGACCAGGCTGTACTCGTTGACGATGACGGCAAAGTCTTCATGCGCCTCGCGGAACTGCGTGAGCATTTCCGACAGCGTCAGCCGGTCCGGCACGATCAGCACCTTTTTCACCAACTCGCCCGCCAGGCTCAGCGCCTCGCCCCGCAGCACGCGCTGGAACAGGTCGGTCGCGTCCACGTAACCGGCAATGCGGTCGATGTCGCCCTCGTCGCACACGAGGTAGGTGGAATGCGGCGCATCGGCAATGCGGCTGCGGATGAACACATCGTCATCGTCACGGGAGAAGAACACGATGCGCTCGCGCGTGGTCATCACGGTCTCTACCGTGCGGGTGTCCAGTTCGAACACGTTCTCGATCACCTGCTGCTCTTCGTCCGCCACCACGCCGGCCTGGTAGCCGGCCTCGGTCAGCGCGAGGATGTCGCGGTGGCTGATGGTCTCGTCGCGCTTCGCAGGCAGCCCCAGCAGGCGGATGAGCCCTTCCGTCAGCCCACTGAACAACCACGCCAACGGCCGCAGCACGCGGCACAGGGCCAGCATCGGCCCCACCAGCGCCATGGCCACGCGCTCTGGCTCGTTCATCGACAAGCGCTTGGGCACGAGGTCGGCCATCACGATGAACAGCGAGGTGATGCTGGCAAACGAGGCCGCAAACCCCAGCGTGGCGGCCTGTTCCGACGGCATCACCAGCCCGAACAGGGATTCAAAGTGCGGGGTGAACGCGCCCTCCCCCACGATGCCGGCCAGGATGGCCACGGTGTTCACGCCAATCTGCACCACGGTGAAGTAATCGCCCGGGTGGGCCTGCACCGCCAGCACCTTGGCCGCCCGGTGGTCACCGGCATCGGCGCGCTGCTGCAGGTTGAGCCGGCGCGACGCCGCCAACGACAGCTCGGCCATGGAGAAAAACGCGCTCGCCGCAATGAGCGCCGCAATCAGCAGCAGGCTGGTGGTCAAACGCGGGTTCCGGTGGCCGAGACCGGGCCAGTTTATGCCGCGGGGCGGGCCGGCGTGAACGGCACCACCGGCGGTCGGGCGCGCAGGAACATCGTGGCATCCGGCTCCGGCATGGGCCGGGCAAAGCCAAACCCCTGCATCAGCTCGCAACCCCAGTCGCGCAGGCAGGCCTCCTGGGTCGGCTCCTCCACGCCTTCCGCCACCACCGACAGTTGCAGGCTGTGCGCCAGCTGGATCAAGCCGCGCACGATGGCGGCGGCACTGGCATCACGCCCGAGGTCGCGCACAAAGCTGCGGTCGATCTTGAGCCGGTGGATGGGAAAGCGCCGCAAGTACGCGAGGTTGGAATAGCCGGTGCCGAAGTCGTCGATGGCCAACTGCAGGCCCAGGTCACGCAGGGCCGACAGCGTCGCAATCGTGCCCTCGGCGTCGTCCATCACGGCGCTTTCGGTGATCTCCAGCTCCAGGCTGGACGGGTCCACACCGGTCGACTGGAGCACGTCCCGCACCATGGCCATGAAGCTCGGGTGCTGCAACTGCCGCGGCGAGATGTTCACGGCCACCACCGGCTGGCCATAGCCCGCCACCTGCCAGGCCTGCGCCTGCCGGCAGGCCTGCTGCAGCACCCAGCGCCCGATGGGCACGATCAAGCCGGACTCCTCGGCCAGCGGAATGAATTGGTCGGGCGGGATCAGCCCGTCGGGGCTGCACCAGCGCAGCAGCGCCTCGAAGCCGGTGAGGCGCCGGTCGCTCAGCGTGCATTGCGGCTGGTAGAACAGCTCCAGCTCACCCCGCTCCAGCGCCTGGGAAAGGCGCGCCTCCAGCTGCAGCCGGTCCCGCTCGCGCACCAGCAAGTCATCGGTGTAGACCACCGCGCTGTTGCCCGGCTGCTTCTGCGCCGCCCGCATCGCCAGCTGCACCGCCTTGCCCACGTCGGCAATGCGCGCGCTGCCCGGGGCGCAGTCCGCGGCGCCAATGCTGAGCGTCAACGCCAGCTGCTGGTGCTGCACCTCGAACACTGGCTTGATGGCCAGCAGCAAGGCGTCCAGCAGCTCGGGCAGCGCGGTCGTGTCGCTTGCACGCGGGAGCACGGCGCCGAAGGACAGGCCGTCCATGCGGTACAGCCGGCCGCCCGCAGCTTGCACGAGCGGCAGCAGCCGCGCGGCGACCTGGCACAGCAACTCGTCACCCGCCGCGGCGCCCAGGCTGGCCATGATGCGGCTGAACCGATTGATGGCGATGCCCAGTCCGATGAACCCTTCGTGCTGCAGCACCTCCGCCCGCAACTCCAGCGCGCGCCGGTTCGGCAGGCCCGTCACACGGTCGTGCAGGCTCACGCGGGCCAGTTCGTCGTTGTGCGCCTGCAGCGCCAGATTGGCCCGCCGCGTGCGGCGCTGCAGTGCCACGGCCAAGAGCAACACGCCGCCCAGCGCCGCCGCCAAGCCCAGCGACAGGCGCAATTCGCTCTGATGCCGGGCCAACTGGCTGGCCTGCAATTCGTTGTCGTGCCGCAGGGCGTCCATGGCCCGCTGGGTTTGCTCGAAGCTGGAGCGGCGCTGCAGGTCCAGCACGGTGCTGACCCGGTCGTTACGCACCAGGTCGGCCTCCAGCCCCAAGGCCTTGCGAGACTCGCGCACCGCCCCCGCGGCGTCACCCAACTCCTCCAGCAGCTGCGCGTAGCGGTTCAACTGCTCCATGAGGCGAATGCGCTTGCCCCGGCGTTCCAGCGATTGCAAGCCTTGCGTCACCTGGGCCCGGCCCGCGGCGCCTTCACCGCCGCCCAAACGCGCCAGGCCCAGGCTGATGGTGGCGAGATCCAGCCCTTCCGGGTCAGCCTCGCGCTGTGCATGGCCCAGCGCCCGCTCGGCATAGCGCCGCGCCAGCGCGAAGTTGCGGGCGCTCAGGTGCAAGTCGGCCAGTTCCTGCACCACCTCCGCCTGCGTGTTGAACCAAGCCGGCCCGCCCGTGACCGGGTTGACCTCCGTGCCGCTGGCGGCTGCACTGGCGGCCGGGCTGCCAGCGTCCACCAACGCCGCCAACGCCCGTGCCTGCGTGTGGGCGCGGTCCCGCTCGGGCAGGCGACCGGCCTCCTCTTCGGTCAAGCCTTCCAGCAGCTTGGCCGCCAATTGCAGGCCAGGCACACGGGCTTCGGTGGCGAGGCGGTAGGCATCCTGTGCCTCCGACCGCGCCCGGTCCACCTGGCGCAGGGCCAGGCGCACCGGCGCCATGCCGAGCTTGGCTTGAGCGGCGCGTCGCGGGTTGTGCTGGGCCTGCGCCGACACCAGGGCTTGCTCGTACAAGCGCAAGCCCTCCTGCAGGCGCCCGGTCGCCAGGGCCACGTTGCCACCGGTCATGAACACCCAGTAGCGCAGCGGCTCGTCGGTGCTCTTTTCCACCCAAGGCAGCGACGCCGAGATCCAGTCATGCGCCGCCCCCAGCCGCCCAGACAACTGCAGCAAAGTGCCCCGCAGCGCAAAGGCCGACGCCATCGCACTGGCATTGCCCTCGCGCTCACCCAGGCTGATGAGCTCGGCAGTGGCCGTGTCGGCCACGGTCATGCGGTCCAGCGCACCGTGGGCGTAGCCCCACGCGGCCAGAAACACCCGCAGCGCGTCGCCCCCGGCGGTGCGCGCTTGCGCCTCCAGCGGCGCCAGGCGCGCCACCACCTCGGCGGGCTCGTTGCCGTGTGCCGCCTCGATGGCTTCCACCTGCCGCGCCAAAGCGGACGCGGGCACCGCTCGGGCATCGCCCGACAGCAGGGCCAACGCGCAGCACAGCGCGGCGATTGGGGCGAAGCGCGCCACCCACACCGGCGGGCGGCGCCCGTCGGTCACTGGGGTTCGGGGGAAAAAGAGGAAAACGCCGCTGCCCATCCAATCGCTGGGCGGCCCCGTTGAGGGCCGCCGCGCAGCGACTGTAGGCGCGGCAGGCCGAAAAGCCGGCGCGCGAGCCCGCAGGAAGCGAGCCCTATGTCACGCGGCTGGGGCTCAGCTGAACAGGCGGCGCGCAGCGGGCGAGCCGGCCGCCAGGTCGCGGGCGGCAAGCGCTTCGTACAGCTTCTTGAGCTCCACGTCGATGGCCGCGAACGCGTGCAGGCCCAGCACTTGGCCCCGGTCGTCGCACACGTCGGCTTCCAGGTCGCGCGCCAGCGCGCGGGCGGCTTCCTGCCAGGCCGCAAACGGCTCGGCCTCAGCGGGGGTTTGCGGCACATCCAGCTCCAGCGTCAGTTCGCGCAGCGACAGGGCCTCGGGGTCTTCCGCGAGAGCGGTTTGGGCGTCGAACTGCAGGGTCAGCACCGGCGGCGCGCCCTCTTCGGCCGAAGGCAGCACCAGCCGCCCAGGCAAGGCGCCGGCCACAAAGCCGTGGCGCGCCGCGCACTGGAGCACGAAGCCCGGCGTCCAAGCCGTGGCCTTGGCGCGCAGCAGCAGCGCCAGTTGGGCGTCATGGCTGGCGGCGAACTGGTCCAGCTCGCGCGCCCGCGCCACCACGTCCAGCATGTCCGGGAACTGCACGAAGCCGCCAATGCCGTCGGCAAAGGCCTGGATCTTCTGCACGAACTCGGAGTACTCGATCTCGTTGAGCGCCCCGCTGCGGTTGGCCAGCTTCAGGCCGGCCTGGAACTCGCCGTAGCGCTGCCCCGGCGCGGGCAGTTCCCAATCGCCTGTGGCGGCATTCAGGCCTTCGATCTGCAGCGGCTTGGTGCCGGCGCGGCGGCTGCCGGGCTGGTGCTGCAACGCCAATTCACCGGCCACCGGGCCTTCGATGGTGATGGTGGCGATCGCGTCGATCAGCGCGTCGATGCGGGCCGACGGGCGGCGCACCGGCCGGGCCACGGCGGGCAGCGTGGCGTCCATGGCGTCCAGCACCACTTCCGGCGTGCCGTCGGCGGCCTGCGGCGTGGGCTCGGCCTGGCCGCCGAAATGCGGCTCTTCCTGCAGCGGCGCGGCCCGCTTGGGGCCCGCCTTGCGCGCTGCCCAGGCGCCGTGCGCCACCACACCGGCCAGGGCCAGCCCGCCGGCAATCGCCAGCAATTGCGTCAAGCTGGTGCTCATGCTTCTGCCATGGCCAAAGCCTTGTCCATGTCCACGGCGACGATGCGGGAGACGCCTTGCTCCTGCATGGTCACGCCGATCAGTTGTTCAGCCATTTCCATCGCAATCTTGTTGTGCGAGATGAAGAGGAATTGCGTGCCCGAGCTCATCTTGCTGACCAGGCGCGCATAACGTTCGGTGTTGGCGTCATCCAGCGGCGCGTCCACTTCGTCCAGCAAGCAGAAAGGCGCCGGATTGAGCTGGAAGATCGCGAACACCAGGGCGATGGCGGTGAGCGCCTTTTCGCCACCGGACAGCAGGTGGATGGTGCTGTTCTTCTTGCCCGGCGGCTGGGCCATGACCTGCACGCCGGCGTCCAGAATCTCCTCGCCCGTCATCACGAGGCGCGCCTGCCCGCCGCCGAACAGCTCCGGGAACATGCGCCCGAAGTGGTCGTTGACCTGGTTGAAGGTCGAGCCCAGCAGGTCGCGGGTTTCGAGGTCGATCTTGTGGATCGCATCTTCCAGTGTCTTGATGGCCGCGTTCAGGTCGGTGCACTGGGAGTCGAGGAAGGTCTTGCGCTCGCGGGCGGCGGTGAGCTCGTCCAGCGCGGCCAGGTTCACCGCGCCGAGGGCCGCGATCTCGCGGTTGATGCGGTCGATCTCGCCCTGCAGACCGTAGAGCTTGACGTTGCCGTCTTCAATCGACTTGCCCAGCGATTCCAGGTCCACCTCGGCCGCTTCCAGCTGCTCGCGGTACTGCGCGCCGCCCAGCTGCGCGGCCTGCTCTTCCAGCTGCAGCTTGGTGATGGCCTCGCGCAGCGGGTCCAGGCTGCGCTCGAAGCTCATGCGCTGCTCGTCCGCCTTGCGCAGGCGCAAGCTGAGGTCGTCGTAGCTGGAACGCACGGCGGCCAGGGCCTGCTCACGCTCCAGCTTCAACGCCAGCGCGTCTTGCAAGCCGGCTTGTGCGGCGGCGTCATTGAAGGTGTCCAACTCGGCCTGCAGGTTGGCGGCGGAACTGGCGACGGTGGCGATCTGCGCCTGCGCGGTTTCGATGCCACGCTGCAACTCGCCACGGCGTGCGGCCAGCGACTGGGTGGCGAATCGGGCTTCTTGCGAGCGGCGCTCCAGCGTGCGCAGCTGTTCGCGGGCGTCGGCCAGCTTGCGTTCGGCCGCGATGGTGCCGTCCTCCAACTCCGCATGGCGCTGCTGGGCGTCGCCCAACTGGATGTCGAGTTCTTCAAAGCGGGCCTCGCCCACGGCGCGGCGTTCCTGCAGCGCTTCCTGCTGTTCGGCGATCTCGGCGAGCTCCGCATCCAGCGCGCTGCGCCGCTGCTGGCTGGCCTCGGCCTGCTGGGTCAAACGCAGCAGCTCAACCTGGATCTGGTGCGCACGCGTCTGCGCCTCGCTGGCCTCGCGGCGCAGGGCGGCCAGGCGGCCGTTGGCGTCGTTGAACTGGTGTTCGATGCGGGTGAGCGCCACCCGGGCTTCGTCGGCGATCAGGTTTTGCGCGCGCTGCGCGGTGGTCAGCTGCTCGATCTCCTGCGCGCGGGCCAGCAAGCCGGCTTGCTCCGAGTCGGGTGCGTAGAACGTGACCGAGAACTGGCCCACCGCGTGGCCCTGCGGCGTGAGGATCAGTTCGCCATGCGTCAGCCGGCTGCGGGCCGCCAGGGCTTCGTCCAGGTTCGTGGCGGTGTACACGCCTTCGAGCCAGTCGTTCAGCAGTGCCGTGAGCCCGGCGTCGTCCAGCGTCAGCAGGCTGCTGAGCTTGGGCAGGGTTTCGTGCGCGTTCGCAATCGCGCCGGAAGGCGTGGAATAGAACGCCAGTCGAGCCGGCGGCGCGTCAGCCTCGAACGCGCGCACGGTGTCCAGCCGGCCGACGCTGAGCGCACCCATGCGTTCGCGCAGGGCCGCTTCCAGCGCGTTTTCCCAGCCTTGGCGGATTTGCAGCCGCGTCCACAGGCCTTGCAAACCATCCAGCCCGTGCTTGGCCAGCCAAGGCTTGAGCTTGCCTTCCGTTTGCACCTTTTCCTGCAGAGCCTTGAGGGCCTCCAGGCGCGCCGTCAGCTCAGACTGCTTGGCCAGCTGCGCGTTGGCGTCTTGCTGCAGGGTGCGGCGCTGTTCCTCCAACTGGGGCAGTTGCTCGGCCAGTTCTTGCAGCCGGGCGTCGGCCAGGTCGCGGGCCTCGTCGGCCGCCGCGCTGCGTTCGCGCAAGCCCGCCAGGGCTTCGTCGTCAGGCGCACCCAGTGCACGCGATTCGGCCGTGAGACGGTCCTCGCGCTGGCGCAGCGCGCGGGCCTGTTCGTCCACGCTGCGGCTCTCGGCGGCCAGCACCTGAATTTGCTGCTGCACCTGCGCCACCAGCGCGCGCTGCTCGTTGGCCCGCGCCTGAGCGGCACGCAGCGCGTCTTCAGCCAGTGGCAACTGAGCCTGCTGTTCCTCGGCCTGCGCGGCCAGGATCTCGCTTTGCTCGTCGGCCCCAGCGATCTGCTCGGCAATGCCTTCCAGTTCCGCAGCCGATTGCTCCACGCGTTCGCGCCATTGCTGGTCTTGCGCATGCAATTCAGCCAGGCGCTGCTGCGCACGGTTGCGGCTTTCCACCACGAAGCGGATGCGCTCTTCCAGGCGGCTCACTTCCAGCTGTGCCTCGGCAAAGCGGCCTTGCGAGGCATGCAGCTCGTCGCCCGCCGCGTAGTGCTGCTGACGCACCTCTTCCAACTCGGCTTCCACGGCGCGCAGCTCGGCGGTGCGGGATTCCAGCGCGGTCAGTGCCTCGGCGTGGGCCAGCTTCACGCGGGTGGCCTCGTTGCCGGCGTCACGCAGCTTCAGGAACCAGAGCTGGTGCAGCTTGAGCGTGCCGGCATCCTGCAAATGGCGGTAGCTGGCGGCCACCTCGGCCTGGCGCTCGAGCTTTTCCAGGTTGGTGTTCAGCTCGCGCAGGATGTCATCCACGCGGGTGAGGTTCTCGCGGGTGTCCTTGAGGCGGTTTTCCGTCTCGCGGCGGCGTTCCTTGTACTTGGAGACGCCCGCGGCTTCCTCCAGGAACAGGCGCATCTCCTCGGGCTTGCTCTCGATGATGCGCGAGATGGTGCCCTGGCCGATGATGGCGTAGGCACGCGGCCCCAGGCCCGTGCCCAGGAACACGTCCTGCACGTCGCGGCGACGCACCGGCTGGTTGTTGATGAAGTAGGAACTCGTGCCGTCACGCGTCAGCACGCGCTTGACCGCAATCTCGGTGAACTGGTTCCAGGGGCCACCGGCGCGTGCGCTGCTGTTGTCGAACACCAGCTCCACGCTGGAGCGCCCCGCCGGCTTGCGGTTGCCGCTGCCGTTGAAGATGACGTCCTGCATGGACTCGCCACGCAGCTCGCTGGCCTTGCTTTCGCCCAGCACCCAGCGCACGGCGTCCATGATGTTGGACTTGCCGCAGCCGTTCGGCCCCACGACGCCCACCAACTGCCCGGGCAACTGGAAGGTGGTGGGTTCAGCGAAGGATTTGAAGCCGGCCAGTTTGATCGAATTCAGCCGCATGAAGCTTGGACGTAAGCCCTTGATTTGGCTAAAGAAAAGCGCCCTTCACAGGCGCTTCGACGGGGGCGGATGATAGCATTCGCCCCCTCTCTGAAAGACGCATTCCCATGGCCACCAAGAAGTCCGCCGTTGCCGCACCCGCCAAGAAGAACAGCAAGCCCAAGATGCGCGAGGTGCCGAAGAACCCGCCGTCCAAGCCCAGCAAAGACATCCTCGTCTTCCCCAATCCCAACCCGGAGCGGGATTACGTCATCCAGTTCCAGGTGCCCGAGTTCACCTGCCACTGCCCGCTGACCGGTCAGCCCGACTTTGCCCACTTCACGATCGACATGATCGCGGACGAGCTGTGCGTGGAGCTCAAGAGCCTGAAGATGTACTTCTGGAGCTACCGCGACGAAGGCGCCTTCCACGAAAAGGTCACCAACAAGATCCTGGACGACATCGTCAAGGTGACCGACCCGCGCTTCATCCGCATCACCGCCAAGTGGTACGTGCGCGGCGGCATCTACACCAACGTCGTGGCCGAGCACCGCAAGGCCGGCTGGACGCCCGCACCCCGCGTGGAGCTGCCGGCACACGGTTTCGAGTCGGGCCTGCTGCGCTGACGCAGCCCATGGGTGGGCGCGCGCCGGGCGTGCCCGCTCAGCCGCCGAAGTAAGGGTCGCCCGCCGGCCGCTTCTTGCGTGCCGGGCTGATTTGGGTGGGCACCGAGATGGCCGAGCCCGCGGCCTGCACCTGCACTGTCACCGGCGCGCCATCCACCAGCTGATCCGGATGCCAGATGCGGATGCGCGCCGGCCCCTCGGGCACGGATTGCAGCAACGCCTTGCCGTCCTCCCCCACCAGACGCGCCCACGGCGTGTCGGCCACATAAATGTGGCCTCGCATCGAGCCGTGGATGTGACAACCCAGCAAGTAAGCGCCGGGTTGCGAGAGCTGCTTGCTCTCGACCGCGGGCGCTTTGGCGCCCTTGAGCGCAGGAAGCCGGAACTGAGTGTTTTGCCCGGGATCGAGAAACACCCCACCCGCGCCCATCAGCCCGAGGATCACATGGTGGTCCCAGCCGTCCAGGTTGCTGAAGTTCACCTTGGCGCCCAGGCCCACCACCGTCACCGCCGGCACAAAGCGAAGCTTCTCTTGCGTGATGGTGGCCTCCAGCAGTGTGGCGGGGCGCGCGCCTTGCACGGCGCTGTCCACCAGCACCACGGCATCTGCCAGCGGCTTGCCATGGCGGTCGAGCACCGTCACGGACAGATCGGCAGCCCACACGACCGCACTGCTGAGCCCGCAGGCCAGGGCCATGAACAGTTGACGCATCACATCTCCTTGGTCTTGACCCGACCAGTGTCGAGCCCTGCCTACACTGACCCAATGAGTGCGAACCCCTGCCTGACCTGTGGCGCCTGTTGCGCCAGCTTTCGTGTGGACTTCGACTGCAGTGAACTCGAAAGCGAAGGCGGCCGCGTGCCCGATGGGCTGGCCGTACCCGTGACGGGCCGCCTGGTTCGCATGCGCGGCACCGACCACGCCCGACCGCGCTGCGCCGCGCTCAGCGGGCAAGTTGGCGTGAAAACCGCCTGCGGCATCCATGAATGGCGGCCCTCGCCGTGCCGCGAGTTCGGCGAGCGCGCACCGATGGGGCTGGCCGACGACGCCTGCAACCGCGCCCGCGCCAGGCACGGGCTTGCTCCCCTCTGACGCCGCACCTGGCTCAAAGCCCTGCTCAAAACCCCGCCCAAGGCCCCATCAAGACCCCGCACTGCCCCGCAACAAGCTGCGCGACCGCTGCTGCTGATCCCGCAGGTCGTTCAGCCAGGCAAGCTTTGCGCTGTACACCTCTCGGTCTTTGGTGGTGGCGCTGTTCTCCAGCGCCTTGGCGATGGCGCTCCGGGCCGCACTGACATCGCCCAAACCAAAATTGGCCAGCGCCAGCCAGAAGTGGAATTCCGGCACGTAGGCGGCCCGGTCCAGCTCCTGGCGGAACAGCTGGCGCGCTGCCGCGTACTGCCCGGCGCGCATGGCGGCCAAGCCCTCATCGAAATACTTGTACGGCGGCACCGGCTGCAGTTGCGCCAGCTGCCGGCCAATCACATCTGCCTCCGCCTTCCGACCCGCATCGTTCAGCACCAACATCAGGTTGGACAGCGCCTGCACGTTGGCCGGCTCACGCGCCAACACCCATTGCAGCGTGGACTCGGCGCGCTCCTGCAGGCCCTTGCGCCGGTACAGCACGGCCAGCGTGTTGTAGGCCGCGTGCCATCGGGCGTCTGAGCGAATCGCCTCGCGCGCCCACCAGTACGCCTCATCCACCTCACCACGCCCCAGCGCCTCGGCTGCGCGGTTGTTCAGGTACATGGCCAGCAGGGTGCTCTCCTCGATCACCCGGCTGCGCAAGCCTCGGGCCTGATCGGGCGGCAGGAAATCGATGGTCAGGTAGTCCGGCTCGCCAAACAGCGTTTGCGCACGCGTGGACAACGCCCGAGACAAAGTGATGTTCACGTGACCGGCCACAAAGTAGATGCCGTTGGCACGCGTCCAGCTATCTTCCGTGTAGACACTGTTGAAGCGAAACGGCAGGCCGAGGTGGCGCGCAAAAGCCGCCGTCATGAGCACCAGAGACATGCAATTGCCCCGCCGGGCCTCGAAGGCCTCGGCCGCAGTGCGGGTGATGTCGCTGTCGTAGTCGAGCTGCAACTGGGCGCGGCTGTACAGCGCATCGATCAAACCATCGCGCACGCCTTTGCGGCGAATTTCGGCGGCCATTTCGGTTTCCGCGAAACGTTCCATGGCGGGGCTGAGCGCCAGCGCTGCGCTCGCATCGATGGGCGCACGCGGCGGGCGGAACGCCGCATCCAGAAACACGCCGACCGGCGGCTGCGCCACTGCGCCAGTGGATGGCGGCGTGGCGCAGCCGCCCAGTCCCAAACCGCCCAACAGCCACGGCAACAGCCCCAACAGCCTGCGCAGCAATCTGTGTGTGTGCATGGCGCACCTCCTGCACGGGAGCTTAGCCCTGGTCGCCGTGGGTGTCCTCAGTCATTCCACGCGGCCTAGCGCCTTCGCTCAAGCAGAAGCAAAACTACATCCAAACTCAAATTTGGCGTAAACATGCGCGGCGCGCACAGAATCACGCCATGAGCTCGTGAAGAACTTGGCTGACGGCACCGGGATTCCACCAACTAACCAATGTAGTTTTACTTCACTAGCATGCGCGCAATTCCAAGGAGACTCGGACATGACAGCATGGACGATTGAGTTCGCGCGACACGCGCGGCGGTGGCTGGGTGCTGCAGCACTCGGCTTGAGCGGCCTGATGGCCGGATGTGGCGGCGGCAACGCCCCGGAACTCGGGGCACAAGCCAGTGCCAGCGTGAGCGCCGCGTCGGCCGACGGCGACGTCGAACTGCTGGCCGGCGTGCCAGCCGCCGGTGCAGCTCCCCGAGTCAAGGCGGCCGCCGTGGCCACGCCCGGCGCCCCGGCCACCTCGCTGCGCGTGCACTACCGCCGTGCGGACGGAAACCATGCCGGGTGGCAGATCCACACCTGGAACGCCGCCCAAAGCCCGAACTGGAATGGCGGCTGGAATGCCGCGGGCTCCGACGACTTCGGCGTCTACTACGACGTGCCCCTGGCCTCGGGCTCGGGCACGGTGGGCTTCCTGCTGCACAACGGCGACAACAAAGACAACGGCGGCGCCGACCAAAGCTACGTGCTGCAGTCGGGGGCCAACGAAATCTGGCGCTTGCAGGGTGACAGCAACAGCTACACCAGCAACCCGCTGCTGCTGCCCGTGCCGGATATCAAGACCCTGCGCGTGCACTACAAGCGCTTTGACGGCAACTACAGCGCCTGGGGCCTGCACCTGTGGAACGGCAGCGGCCTGAACGCCTCCGCCCTGCCCGCCGGCGTGGCCATCGAGCAATGGGGCCAGCCGGTGCAGCTGAGCAGCATGGCCAACTACACGCCCGACAACGGCGACGTGGTGTTCGACATCCCCGTGCTCAACCCACAAGGCGATGTGAACCGCAAGGCCCTGGAGTTCATCATCCACGGCATGCCGCCCAACGAAAACGACAAGGACGGCCGGCCCAACAACATCCGCGTGGAGTTCGCCGCGCTGAACATCCAAAACCAGATCGGTCACATCTGGATGGTGGAGCGAGACGCCACGGTCTACACGTCGGCACCCGACCTGCGCCAGGTGTCCTCAACCGACGCCCGCGCGGTGTGGCTGAACAAGAGCCTCGTGAAGTGGCCGCGCGTGACGGCTTCCGGCACCGTGCGCCTGTACCACTCGGCCACCGGCCAGATCAGCGTCGCGCTGGATGCCCCGGTGCAAGGTGCTGACGGCTTCATCACCCTCGATGCCTTCAGCGGCACGGTTCCGGCCGCTGACGCGCTGCGCTTCAAGTACGTGGCCAGCGGCGCGGTGTTCACCGTGCGCGCCGCCGACCTCGCCCGCCTGCCGTCGCTGCACCAGCAGCAGTTGGTGCTGGTGCAGGAAGACGCCAACGGCAAGGTCCAGAACGCCACCACCGCCCAAGTGGCCGGCGCCCTGGATGACCTCTACACCGCCGCAGCCAACGTGCCTGATCTGGGTGCCACCGTGGCCAACGGCAGCACGCGCTTCAAGGTGTGGGCGCCCACGGCCCAAGCCGTGTCGGCCGTGCTGACCACGCCGCTGGGCAACTCCGGCCTGACGCGCACCTCCACCGAACCCATGACCCGCGACGTCGCCACCGGCGTCTGGAGCCTGGCCAAGCCCGGCAACCTGCAGGGCACGCAGTACCGCTTCCAGGTGCAGGTGTTCGTGAAGGGCACGGGCCTTGTGAAGAACCTGGTGACCGACCCCTACTCCCTGGGCCTCACGCAAGGCAGCCAGCAGAGCGTGGTGGTGGACCTGCAATCGCCGCAGTCCAAACCCGCCGGCTGGGATCTCGGCGCGCCGCCCGCCACGGTGGCTGCACCGTCGGACCTGAGCATCTACGAGCTGCACGTCCGTGACTTCTCGATGAACGACGCGACGGTGCCGGCCGCCAAGCGCGGCAAGTACGGCGCGTTCACGGAAGCCGGCTCCAACGGCATGAAGCACCTGGCCGCCCTGGCCGCCGCCGGCCTGACCGACGTGCACCTGCTGCCGGTGTTCGACCTGGCCAGCGTCAACGAGAAGAGCTGCGTCACGCCCGCCCCGTCCGGCGCGCCGGACAGCGAGTCTCAGCAAGCCACGGTGGCCGCCACGGCCGGCACCGACTGCTTCAACTGGGGCTACGACCCCTACCACTTCACCACGCCGGAAGGCAGCTACGCCAGCAGCTCGGCCGACCCGATGGCCCGCGTGGTGGAGTTCCGCCGCATGGTGCAGGCCCTGAACGCGGCTGGCCTGCGCGTGGGCATGGACGTGGTGTTCAACCACACCACCTCGTCCGGCCAGAACCCGAACTCGGTGCTCGACAAGATCGTGCCGGGCTACTACTACCGCCTGAACGACACCGGCGGCATCGAGCGCTCGACCTGCTGCGAAAACACCGCGGCCGAGAACCTGATGATGGGCAAGCTCATGATCGATTCGGCCGTGACCTGGGTGCGCGATTACCGCATCAGCTCGCTGCGCTTCGACATCATGGGCCACCACCCGCGCTCAGTCATCGAGGCGCTGAAGGCCCGCGTCGAAGCGGCTGCCGGCCGCAAGGTGCAGATCGTGGGTGAAGGCTGGAACTTCGGTGAAGTCGCCAACGGCGCCCGCTTCGTGCAGGCCGAGATGCTGTCACTTAACGGCTCGGGCATCGGCAGCTTCAACCCCATCATCCGCGACGCGGTGCGGGGCGGCGGCTGCTGCGACACCGGCAACGCCATCGTCGCCAGCCAGGGCTACGTGAACGGCTTCTTCTATGACGCCAACGCGAACGCCTCGGGCCAAAGCCGCGGTGAGCTGATGTGGCAGGCCGACCGCATCAAGGCCTCGCTGGCAGGCTCGATTCGCAGCTTCCAGATGCAAACCAGCTGGGACGCGCAACTGCGCCTGGACCAGATCGACGTGGGCGGCATTCCCGCAGGCTGGGTGCTGGAGCCGGGCGAGGTCGTGAACTACGTGGAGAACCACGACAACCTCACCCTGTTCGACAACAACGCCTTCCGCCTGCCCACCGGCACCAGCCGTGAAGACCGCGCCCGCGTGCAAATCCTGGCCAGCGCCATCAACGCGTTCAGCCAGGGCGTGGCGTACTTCCACGCCGGCGTGGACACGCTGCGCAGCAAGAGCCTGGACCGAAACAGCTACGACAGCGGCGACTGGTTCAACCGCCTGGACTGGAGCTACCAGGACAACAACTTCGGTGTGGGCCTGCCCCCGGCGCGTGACAACGGCGACAACTGGGCCTACGCCCGCCCGCTGCTGGCCAACCCGCTGATCAAGCCCACCGCGGCGGACATCGCCTGGACGCGCGACGCCTTCCGTGACCTGCTCAAGATTCGCAAGAGCAGCACGCTGCTGCGCCTGCGCACGGCCGACGACATCAAGGCGCGCCTGAGCTTCCTGAACACCGGTTCGGCCCAGGAACCCACGGTGCTGGTCGGCCGGCTGGACGGCAACGGCTACGCCGGCGCCAATTTCAGCGAGCTGGTCTACCTGATCAACGTCGACAAGGCCGACAAGCAGCTCACCCTGCCGTCGCTGGCGGGCCATGCGCTCGGCCTGCACCCCGTTCACACCGCGCCAGACGCGGCCGACAAGCGAGCCGCCCAAGCCCGGTTCAACAGCGCCACCGGCACCTTCACCCTGCCCGCACGCACCGCCGTCGTGTTCGTGGCACGCCCGGCTGCGGCCCTCTGAAAGGACAACTGATGATCAAGTTCAAGCAACTCGCGGCCGCAGCGGCCCTGGCCCTGGCCGGCCTTCACACACAGGCGGCTCCGGTCGCCGTGGACGTGTCCGGTGCGGCCAGCCGTGGCCTGCTGGGCGATGCGGGCAACACCGTGTGGCTGGTCAACGTGGGCGCCAACGCCGTGCTCAACAGCCTGAACTGGCAGGTGCTGCTGGAAGCCTTCACACCCAGCTTGCTGTCGGAAATGCAGGTCAGCTTCGGCAGCTCCAGCGGGCTGGATCAAGTCACCCTCACCCCCGGCATGGCCGACGCGCTGAGTGGCACGGGTCAATACGCCGGCTCGGTCGACCTGTCCGGCTACGGCCTGAGCGTAGGCGCCGACGGCCTGCTTCGCCTGGAGTTCAGCGAAGCCTTCGTGGACGCCCAGGCGGGCGGCCTGGACGGCGTGTGGACCTCGGGCCAACTCACGTTCGACGTGGGTTCCGGCAACCTGCCCGAGCCCGCCGGCCTGGCGCTGGCACTCACCAGCCTGGCGGCCCTGGCTACGGCCCGTCGCCGCATGCGTGGAGGCTGAAGCGGGTCACCCGCCGGGCACCCCGGCATGACAAAGGGCGCCCCGTGGGGCGCCCTTTTGCTGGGGTGTGGATGAGGCCTGCGCAAGTGGCGAGCGATGCCATCAACGCGTCTTTAACGCGGCTTTAAAGCGGCTTCATCAAGCCTCGGCCGCGTTCACGACTCGCCGCCCAAAGGCTCCAAGCCCAACAGCTCGTCCAGCCGAGACAAACTGCCCTCGTCCTTGAGCACCTGGCGCAGCCACGCGTGCAAGGGCAACTCGCCCCACTTGGCGGCCTTTTCGGCCAGGTAGGCCACCGGACTGTGCGGCTCGGTGCGGCGGAAGTAAGCCGCGACATCCCGCAGCTGCTGCAACGCCTGTGTGCGGCTTTGCAACACGCCGGAGGCCGCAGCGGAGGTGGTGGCGGACGGAGCTGTCGAGCCCTCCTCCCCAGCATGGGCATCCTCCGAACCGGCGGCCAACGTCGTCGGCTGTGCGGCACCCAGCCCGCTGTCGCGCCCCAGCCGCTGCAAGCTCTCCGCCGCAGCCTCCAGCGCTTTGTGGGCCGCAGAAAACGCCGGGCCGTCATCCCCAAACCGACGGTCCGCCTCGACCTGAAGGTCGTGCAGCGCGGCGCGGGCCGCCGAGGCCGCGTTCATCAAGGCCTCGAAACTGCTGTGGCCGCCTTGGGCCAGCGCCCGTTGGATAGCATCCAGCGCGGGTTGCCCTTCGGGCGGAGGCGTGCCCTCGCGCTGGCGCTGGCGGGCCTGATCGACCTCCATCAGCGTGACCTTGCGCCGGTTGAGCGTGAGCACGGCCGCTTGCTGGGTCAGCGGCGCCACGCGCATCAGCAACCAGTTCAGCGCGCCAACGCGCTCATCCGGGTCACCACCTTCCATCTGCGGATGCACCGTGTCCCACTGCTCGCGCAGCAGTGCTGCCACCAGCCCCAAGCCATCGGCCAGCCCGCGCAGACCCTGCACATGCGAGCGGGCTTCTGCCCACCAGGCCCCCACGCGCAGGTCTTGGGTGCGGCTTTTCAGCAGCGCTTCGCAGGCTGCGGCTGCGCCCGGCCAGTCGGCCACCTTCAACGCGGTGACCCACTCGCCCTGGGCGAGCGTGGCGTCGTCTTCGCGCCGCAGCTCGGCAATCGCGTCGAATTCCGGCGACAGGGACAGGTCGACGCCCGAGGGCGCGTCGGGCGAGAGGACATGAACAAGGTCAGCGATACCGGTCATGGGAGGGTCATTGGCAATCAGGTGAAGAGGAAGCCGCCGCGGTCAGGCGGGCGAGCGGCAAGGTGGGCTGCGACGGTGGAAGCCGAGCGTGCGGTGGCGCCTGGCGGTGCGCCGCGTCACGCGAGCACACGAAACTCGATGCGGCGGTTGCGGGCGCGGCCTTGGGCATTGGCGTTGTCAGCGATCGGCCGGTCGGGCCCGGCACCGCGCGTGACGATGCTGGCGGCGGGCAAGCCGCGCTCCACCAGGTAGCGCTTGACCGCCTCGGCGCGTGCCTGCGACAGCGCGACATTGGCTTCGCGCACCCCGGCGTTGTCGGTGTGGCCGATCACCTCAAAGCGCCGGCCGTTGAACTGCTGCAGCACCGGCAGCAACTCGTCCAGGATGCGCTGGCCTTCCAGCGTCAGCGTGTCTTTGGCCGGCTCGAACTCGACGATGCGATCGGCCAAGGCCGCATCCAGCTGCGCCTGGCCGCCGCCCACGCGCAGCCCGTTGCGAACGCTGTACGTGGTGTTCACCAGGGCGGCGTTGAGCTGGCTGCCCAGCTTTTGCTGAACGCCGGCGTTGGCGACCTGGCCTTCGATGTCGATGGTGGTGCCGCTCACCCGCAACTCGCCCTGCGACACCTGCCGCAGTTCGGGCGTGATCAGTTTCGCCACCTGCGGCGCCCAACTGGCCGGCGCGCTGAGCTTGCCAATGGCCAGTTGGTCCACCACCTGCCGGTCGGTGCCGTAGACCTCGCGCACCCGCTGCAGGATGGCGCTTCGCGTGGCCTCGTCTGGCACGGTGCCCGACACGACGACGGGCTTGGCGCCCGCAGTCACCGGCTGCGCCACGACCGGCCCGTGGGCCACGGCCACCGCAGCCCACAGCAACGCGGCGCCGAATGGCTTGCTTGTGTTCATGTCATTCCCCCAAGAAGGCTTCGCGGAAGGTGCGCCCCACCTGTGCCAGAGACAGCCCTTGCTGCTGCAGATAGCTGGCAAGCTTGCGCACGGCGGGGTCTTGCTGGGCCGGTTCGTCGGCCCATTCCGGGTTGAGCAGGTCCACGTAGGGCGCCTCCTGTGGGCGGCGTCCGAGGTAGGCTGCCAGAGCAGGCGCACTGCCGCCGGCAAACCCGATGGCGATGGAAGCCGGCGCCTCGGGCGACTGCGGCAGCAGCAGCAACACCTCAAAGTCCGCCCGCGCCAGGAAGCCGCGCACCAGGTCGAGCCACCAGCTGGCCATGTAGGGGCGGTAGAGCGGGTCCATCGGCAACGGCAAGCGCACGCCCGTGTCCAGCCGGGCACTGCCGCTGGCCGGCACGGGCTGCAAGAGCACGCCCAAGCCCAGCACGCACCGCGCGAAATCCACTTCCCGCGCCGCATGGTTGAGCAAAGCCTGGGCGCTGCCCACGGTCTGCATGTCGGTGAAGTCAGCCGTCGGCGCGTCGTAGGCCGCAGCCGCCGTGTTCACCTCCACCCGGTGCTGGCCCAACGCAGCCAGCACCGAGGTCGGATCAGCCTCCTGCTGCGCCCGGCGGGCCCATTGGTCGCATTGGGTCCAGAGCCGGTTCAGGGCCAGGGGCGCGCGCCCCATGAACGAGGCCGGGTCATCCACTTCCAGCATGCCCGCCACCAGGAACGGAAACCGGCGGCCCGACCCGTCCGCACTCGGGCGGATGTGGCCGGCCACCACGTGCGGCCGCCGCGGGCCCAGCACCGCGAAGTGCAGTGGCTCTGCGCCGTCGTACAACTCCTTCCAGCGGGCATCCGCCGCCAGCAGGTCCAGCGCACCGCTGAACCAGCGGTCAAAGATCTGAACCAAGCCTGTGTGCGTGGCACTGCGAACAAAGTCGCCCCGACCCGGGAGCTTGCCGAAGTGCATCAGCTGCACTTGTTGTTGTGAGCTGCTCATCAGCGCTTCTCCCCAGCAGCCGACGCCGCATTGCGTGCGGCCGTTGCCGCGTTCATGGTGCCGGCTGCGGCCGGCGGCGTGGCATCGGTTCCCACCACAAGTGGCGGCAGCTTGAGCCCGCGCAACGCAGCCACGCCACCCACTGGCACGCCAGCGCCGCTGGTGCCCGCCGCCCCCGGCGCGGCCGGCGTGGGCGTGGCACCCGGCGCCTTCAGCAGGCGCAGATGCACCGTGACCGCGAGTGGCCCCTGAGACCAGCTCAGCTCGCTGTCGCCATTCGGCAGCTTGCGGATCTTGGCCTGATCGAACATCTTGTTCATGCCGAACGCGCCGCGTTCATCCAGGAACTCGACCTGCTTGCCTTCCAGCGTGACGCCGGTGATGCGCACACCGGGCTGCGGCGTGGGGTTGGGCCAGACCATGTCTGTCCAGGTCGCCGCCGTGTTGCGGTAGCGCAGCGACTGACCGTCGACGGTGATCGTGTACTCCAGCAAGCCCGGCGCGCCTTGCGGCAGCAGCTGGAAGGCCGTTTGTGCCGCAGCCGGCGCGGCTGCGCCGGCTGCCCCGGCGGCGCCAGACGTACCCGCAGACGCCGTGCCGGTGCCCGCGGCCGCCCCATCCAGCGGCGCCACCCACCCGCCGTAGCCTTGGGCGAACTCCGGCCGCAGCGTGATGCCCAGCTCCGCCCAGGTGCGGGCATCCACCATGGGGCCGCGCCGGTTCACCAAGCGGCCCAAGGTGTCGGTGCCGAACTTGGCAATCGCCCCCGCAGGGCCGAACACGGCGGCGATTTCTTCGGCGCCGGCCTCCACGCGGGCGGCCGCATTGAACGGGTACTTGGCCGCGAGGTTGCGCTGGAACGGGCCGTAGACCTCGGCTTCCCAGCGTCGGTTCAAGTCCACTTCGGCGCTGGGAATCAGCACCGCGTAGGCCTGAATCAACGGTCGCACCAGCAATGGCCGCAAGGCATTGCGCTGGCTGGCCGGCATGGCCGCCAACATGCTGCTGTCCACATGGTTGAGCGCTTCACCCAGCGGAGATTTCTGCCCCTCCAGCGTGGCGGCCATCAGGGCGGCAGCGCCCGGCCCTTTGTCGCCCTGGTTGTTCAGCGTGTTGAACGCCTCGCGCACCGTGGACAGTTGCTTGAGATATTCCTCGAGACCCGTAGGCTTTCCATCGCGTGCCAGCATGACCTGGGTCAAGCCGGCGAACTCTCGCCCCACCGGCCCCATCGGGATCTCTTTGGCCGCGGCGCCGCTGACGTTGACGCCCACCTCCACGCGGGACGGCGCCAGGTTGAGCACCGATTGCTTGAACCACTCCACGATGCCGGCTTGCGCCTTGCCCAGCCGTTCGTTCAACAGTGACGGGTTGTCCCACGACGTCTGCTCGAACAAGGTGTTGAACAGCGCCTTCAGCGGCGAATTCCGGGGCTCGCCCAGCCGGTTGAGTTGACGCACGGCATCGGCATAGTCCGCAAACCCAGCCACGCTCACGCCCTGCAGGAAGCGTTGCCACTCCTTGACGTACTCGGTCTTGTAGAGCTCGGTGAGCGCGGCACGAATCTGCTCCGGGCTGCCCTCCAGCGAAAGATCGTCCTTCTGCGCGGCGTTCAGCACCCAGTCCACCCGCTGCAACTCGGCGGTGGCGGCCTCTTTGATGGCGCCCTGCACATAGCCTTCCCAGGCCTGCCGCGTGAACGTGCCCGAGATGGCGTAGCTGCCCGCCAGCGGCGGCGTGCTGCCGACCTCAGGCGCCTGACCGGCCTCGGTCAGGATGCGAGCCACGGTCATCGTCGGGAACCGGGTGGCTGCGCGCGCCTTGATCTCGGCATACACGCGCTCGCGGGCCGGCATGCCCCGCATGACCCGGCGCAGGTTTTCACGCGTCTGGTCCACCAGGCCCAGGTTCGGAGCGATCACCGGAAAGGCTTCGTCCTGCAGATTGGCCAGACTGAAGGCCAGCACGCGCTCGGCGCTGCGCAGCAGCTGCTCGCGTGGCAGCGTGCCCCGGTGCTCGTCCAGCCACACACGCCAAAAGCGCGTCAGCTGGTCGGCCAGGTGCGACTGCTCCATGCGATTGCGCTCGGCGAGCATGAGGTAGCTCTTGAGGGCGTTGTAGGCCTCTTCGGTGTTGCCGGGCGACAGGTCGGTGAAGCGGGAGCGCACGGCGCTGCTGGTCACAGCGGCCACCGGTGAGCCGGCTGCTGCACCGGATGCCGCGGTGCCCGCAGCGGCGGCGGCTTCGGGCGCAGCGCTCATCGGTGCACGCACCACGGGTTGCAAGGCGGATGCGTTCTGGTTGACCTCGGCCAGGTAGCCCTCGATGCCTTGCTGCACTGGCTTGAGCAGCAACTGGCGGACCCCTTCGAAGTACTCCAGCCGGAGCTTCCGCTCGATGGCCTCGCCTTGGTAGAGCCCCAAGCTCAGTCCAACCGGCCGGTTGTCACGCAGGGCCTGCAGTTGCTCGATGCGCTGCTGCAGCAGTTCCAGCGCCTCGAGGCGCGAGGCCAGATCGGTGCGCTCGGCCTGAAGGCTGACCACCTTGCGCAAGTCGGCCTCCACGCTTTGCATCAGCTGCCGGTTGCCCTGGTAGGCCCACGCCCAGGCGCCGAGCATCAGGGCCAACACCGCGACGCTGCCGCCGAACGCGGCCAAACGCAGGCGCTGCTTGTTGCGGCTGGCATATTGCTTGACCAGCCCGCGGTCTGCGAACACGACCTGCCGGAACAGGTCGCGCAGGAAGTAGCCGGAGCCTGACAGGATGGTGGCGCTGCCGGTCAGCCGGGGGGGCTGCAGGCCGAATTGGCGCGCGACATCTGCGCTGGCATGGCTTTGAGCTTCGCCTTCCTGCACAGAACTCGTGAAGTAAAAGCCCCGGAACACCGGCTTGAACTGGAAGGGGTTGTCCTCGAACAAAGTGGCCACGAAGGCACGCAGGGCAGGCTTCAAGGCCTGGAATTCCAGCGGGAAGCTCAGCACGCCCACCGGCAGCGCCTGGCCCCGGGCGAGCGACATGCGCGCGAGGGTGGACTCCTTCAGCCCATCAGCAAGCTCATCGAAATGCTGGTCAAACGCGGCCACGGCATCGACCGAGGCGTCAAGCTTGTAGGGCAAGGTCGCGCCCCACACCTTCTCGCGCTCGTCCGTGTCACGGTCAGAAAAGAAGTCGACAAAGCCCGCCACCAAGTCCATCTTGGTGAACACCACGTACACCGGTGGGAACACCTCCAGCGTTTCGGTCAGCTCTTGCACCCGCTGCCGGAGGTTCTTGGCCAGCAGGTTGGCGGCTTCGGCCGACGCGGAGTTCAGCTCCGCGATGCTCACCGCAATCAGGATGCCGTTGATGGGCGCCAGCGGCCGGGTGCGTTTGAGCAGACGCAGGAAGCCCAGCCATTGGCGACGGTCTTCTTCATGCACCGCGTATCGCCCCGCGGTGTCCAGCAGGATGCCATCGGTGCTGAAGAACCAGTCGCAATTGCGGGTGCCGCCAATGCCTTGCACGGCCGCGCCTTGCTTGTCGGCAAAGGGAAAGTTCAAGCCGCTGTTGGCGATGGCGGTGCTTTTGCCCGCAGCCGGGTTGCCAATCACCATGTACCAAGGCAGCTCGTACAGGGCGGCCTTGCCCACCGACTGCCCGAGCTTGGAAGTGGTGATGGTGCTGACCGCCTCGTCCAGCCGGGCGCGCAGGTGGGCCACCTCGGCGCGGTCCCGCTCGTCTGCAGCGCGATCGGCCGCATCGGCCTCGTCCAGCCCGGCGGCCAGGCGCCGTGCGGCGCGCGCCGCCCAGAGCTTGCGCCCCAGCCACACGCCGCCGTAAGCCAGCACGGCCAGCAGCAGCAACGCGACCGCCCACATCAGGCTCAGGCGCAGCACGTCCGCCCCCAAGAACAGAAAGATGGCCAAGGCCAGCAGGCCCAGGACGCTCAGGACGCGAACGTCGAACAGAAAACGTAGAAACAGCTTCATGGCATGCGCCGCTCAAACTCAAATCAAACGGAAACAGGGGATGGCTCGGGCGCACTGACCAGCAGGCCCAACCGCCATCGAGGATCGTCCAGGTGCAACACCAGGCACGGCGAGGGCCGGTCGCTGTCGTCCGCGCCCGACTGCGCGACGCCATGCGCCGCCAGCGCCACGTTCGCCAGCAGACCGACCGTGCCTTGGTGGCCGCAGCCCGCCGCGAGCGCGCGAACGTCTTGGATGGCGTCCAGGTGCGGCAAGCGCGCGATGACCGCGGCGAACAACTCGCCGTTGCGCACGCCGTGGCGGTCGACATCGCAGCACAGGGCTTGAACCCCTTCAGGCGGCAAGCCTTGGGCCGCCAGAACCGCCGACATGGTGCGCTCCAGCGCCTCGCTGTTGACGCGCCCCGGCGCATCCACCGGCTGGCTGCGTTCGGTGCGCACCGCACGGTGAAGACACGCGAGCACCGCCGCCGACGCTGGCTCCAGCAACGCGTTTGACGCCTCGCCCCGCACCCCGCCTTGGCGCGCCCAACTTGCGGACGCCACCAGCAACGCGGCAGCCCCCTCGCCGGCCATCCGGCCCCGCGGTGCACGCTGGGCATCGAAGAGGCGCTGCTCGGTGTCCCAGCGGTCCAGCAAGTCGGGGTCGAGCTCACTCTGGGCCGCCGCCACCAACAGCAAGTCAGGGCGCCGCTCGCGCTCCAGCACCGCAAGCACCGACTCGGCGTGCTGCCACAGGCCCACGCCAGGTCCGCCGTGCAGCCACACCTCCACCACTCGTGCAATGCCCTCCAGCCAGGCCGGCGCCTGCGCTTGCAGCCACGCGTGGGCCGACTCGCGCTCGGCACCGGCCACCTCGTCGGGCAGGTGCACCAGCAGTCTCACCGCAGGGAGGTCGCCCTCGGCTGCAGGGCGCACGGGCCACCCAGCCGCGAGGTCCTGCATGACGGACATCAACGTCGCCAGTGCCCGCGCGGTGCGCGGCGAGGCTTGCGCGATGGCAGGGTCATGCGCCACCACGTCCATGGAAAGTTCACACCGTGCGGTGTGCAACGGCAGCCCCTCGTGGTTGGTCAACTCCGCATCGGGCCCCGGCTGCACCGTTTGCTCTCGCAGGGCCTCGTCCAGCGCCTCCACGCCGGTGGCCCCGGGCAGGTGCACCGCGCTGGCCAGCAGCAGAGCGGGGCGAGAACCGGCTCTGGCGTCTGCAGGCGCATTCGGCCCCGGCGCCTGCGCCGGTGCAGGACTTGCGTTGGGTGAGGCCTGCGCCATGCCCGGCAGCACGACCGCCCGCCACGCCCAGCGCAACAACACGCACGCGGCAAACAGCAGTGCCGGCAGCACCACCAGCCAGTACACGACGTCGGCCGTGGACACGTCGCGCCGGCTGTGTTGCCAGTGCCACAACACCGGCAGCCAGACCGCACAAACCACCAGCAACAGCAGGGCCAAGGCCCGGAACACCACCGTCACCGCTGCCCCTTTCGATCGCGCTCGCCGCTCAATCGAAGCTCACGCTTTGGGTGGCCAACAAGGTCGCGCCACAGGCCGTCTTGTCGCCATGCCGCGCGGCCGGCTTGCCATCGATCAAACAGGTGGGGTCACCACTGACGATCGTCGTGGTGCCGCCGTGCCCCTTCTTCGGGCAGCTGACCTTGTCGCCCACACGCGCGATGGCCTTGCCCATCACGGTGCTGACTGGCGAACCCTCCAGCACGACGCCGCCATGGTCGGTTTTGTCCCCAAGAACGATGAATGGCTTGCCCACAATGTTTCCTCTCAATCAGTTCAACAGTCAGCGCCCGCGAATCACGCCTGCGCGCGGAAGTTCGATGTGGCCCAGGTCTCGCAGCCGGGTCCAGGTGCCGCCCCAGGTCAGGCCCAACTCCTGCGCCAGCGCGCCGTACAGCTCGTAGCCACGCAGTGCCCACGCGTCGCGTTCACTGAGCACGATGCGCCCCTCGCGCACGAATGCGATGTCCGCCGCGAGCCCGTACTGGTGGTAGCTGTCGTTGGCGCCGGCCAGGGTCACCGTGGGCCCCAGCGCCTGCAATGCGGCTTGCCGCTCCGCACTTCGGTAGCCCTCCAGAAGCACCAATTCGTAACCGTGGCGCTCTTGCATGAGCCGAAAGATCGCCAGCAGCCGCTGACGGAATTCAGCATCCAGCAGCGCCCACTCCCGGTTCGCCGAGCCGATCAACGGACGTGCGCTTTGCACTTCGGCTTGCAAGAACAACTCGGGAGGCAGTGACGGCGGCGGCACCAACTGCTCCCCCTCCAACAGGGCCGCCACCTGCGCGTTGCCGGGGCGCTGTCGGGTGTGGTCGTACAGCTCAGGCGGCGCGGCCTGCCGCAGCCAGTACGCGGCCAACGGCACCGCCGCCAAAGCAACGAGCACCACCGCCCCCGCCCGTCCGCGCGAGAGCCACTTCGCGCGCAGCGCCCCCCCGATGCCCCTGGTTGCCGAGTGCGCACGACGCAGGACCACCAGCCCCTGCGCTCCACTCCCTGCCGCAGCACCACGGGCCTGCATCCACATGCGCACCGCACGTGCTCGCACGCCAGGAATGAAACACAACGCGGACAGTGAGATTGCCAACAAAAAATACAACCCAATAACAATAACTACATCAAGAAACATTTGTTTCCATCGTTACCCGCAGCACTTAAAACGCTGAATTGATTATCAAACATCAGCCCCAGTTTGAATTAGGGATGGAAAACCATTGAAAGTCGTGCATCACCACCCAACAAGAGCTGGCGATAAGCAAGCAACGTCGTCTACATCGCTCTTTCTGCACCGTATCGGCGCCAACACGCGAACAACTCTCACCATCGAACCAGGACCAAATAAACGCAGTCGAGACCAATCAATAATCAAAGCACCCCCGCGAAAACGGGGGGAGAAAAACACCCAGGCAATCGCGCCCACCTAAAATTAAATTCCTTCCAAACGAGCTGCCCGTGCACCCACGGCCAACAGCACATACTCACGCGCCACCGCAGCCATCGGTTCGGGGGACGCACTCAGATTCGCTGACCAAAGCGCCCCGCCCTCGCATGGACCGTCCTTCTCATCCCGCGGCGCCCCGCCCTCTGCCACACCGCCGTCCCAGCCTCCTCGCTGCCGGCGGCAACACCGCGGAAGACGACCAGGGCTTCAGCGTCAGCATCCTGTCGGCAGCCCACGGCGCACCAGCGCCACGCCGCGACCGACGTCCAAGGGGGCGAAGCGCCAGCTTTCAGGCGGCGGGTTACGCGATGTGGGCGGTGGGGGCGGCATTGGCGGCCTTGCTGACGTGGGCTGGCGTGCGGCACTGGCAAGCGCGCACTGACGCGTCGATCGCCACAACCCCAGCTGCAGCCACCTTGCCAAACCCGACCCCGGTCATGGATGCGGCAACACCTGCACCAGCCCTTCCCGCCGAACCGGCGGCCTCCGCACCGGGTGCTCTTGCGACGCCGACCGCTGAAGCTGCCGCCTCTGCCAACAGCACCAACCCATTCGAGCGCCTGTCCGAGGCCAGCCCGCCCAAGGCGGCACAGGCCGCCGCGCAAGCAAGGCCGTCACCGCGGCCTGCGCCCGGCAGCACCAACGCCAAGCCGACAGCAACGCCCACGACGGCACAGCTGTCCTCACCCACGCGAGACCGCGACGCCGAGCTCGTGGCGGCCCTCATCGCCAACGCCGATGCCGGCCGCGAGGTCACGCTGCCGGCCAGCGGCACCCAGCCCGCCGCAGGCCTGCCCGTCAGCGCCGCCGACCGCAACCGACTCGCTGGCGAGCTTCGCTCTTGCCAACAACGCCACGCCAGCAACACCGCAGCACGCGACGCCTGCCGAGCGGACGCCTGCCAATCTCATGGCATGACGGGTCGCATCAAGTCCTGCCCCGCAGTGGGCACACGCGCTGACAGCAGCAACTCTCCCGCCGGGCCCCGGGCCTGATTGCCATGCCTGACTTGAATCAACTGATGGACGAACTCCGCGCCGCGCTGCTGAGCGACGCACAGCGGCTGTACCGCCTGGAAGGCAGCGCCCCTTGCGACCAACTTCTGGTCGAGGCTTGGGCTGAGCAAGCCGTGCTCAACGAGCCTTGGTCGCTGGAGCTGTCAGCCCTGTGCCCCGACCCGTCGCTCGACCTGGACGCACTTCTGCTCTCCCCTGTCGCACTGCACACGGTGCTGGCCGATGGCAGCAGCTTCACCCGCAACGCGCTGGTGCTCGGCGCCACCAGCGAGGACGCCACGCACGGCCTGCCCCGGTACCGCTTGCAGTTGGGGCCTTGGTTCGCCTTGCTGCGCAACAGCCTGCACAGCCGCGCCTGGCAAGACGAATCGCTCACCACCATCCTGGACGACGTCTTCAGCGCCTATGCCCCATTCGCCACTTGGCGGTACGAGGCCTGCGTCGCACCCCACCTCGATCGCAGCCCCTTCCTGGGCACCGACGGCTGCACCCGCCCCTACGTCGTGCAATACCGTCAGTCGGACCTGGCCTTTGTTCAGCGCCTGCTGCGCGAGGAAGGACTCGTGGCCCGCTTCGAGCGAGACACCGACACCCTGGTCATCCTGGCAGACACCACTTCAGCCGACAGCACACCCCTGGACATGAGCGCTGCGCCGCTCGGGGGCGAACTGCGCTTTCACCGCGCCGACGCCACTGAGGACAGCGACACGGTGCAACAACTCGGGGCGCAAAGGCAACTGGGCCTCGGGCGACTGAGCGCTTTGGCCAGCGCCACACGCGGCGGCCAAAGCTTGGCGGCCGCCGTGGTTTTGGCCGACGACACGCACGGTGCAGACCTGGACCCGACCCCGCTCGAGGGCTATGCCCCAGCGTCGCCCGCGCACGAAGGCGCGACGGTCGAGCAACTGGAACGCGCGCTGGACCTCACTGCCGACGGCATCCAAGCCCACCTCAAGAGCTGGATCGGTCAAAGCGGCGTGCGCAGCTTCACGCCGGGGACCCGCTTCACGCTGACCGGCAGCCCGCTGGACGCCCAACTCGCCCTTCCCGGCGCCGACCCGAAGGGGCTGCGCGAATTCTTGTTGACCGGCGTGATTGCCGTGGGCCTGAACAACCTGCCCGGCTCCCTCAGCCCCGACCTCGTGCAACTGCGCGACGACGCGAACACACCGGCCCGAGGCACACCCAGCCGGCGCCAGCGCACCGCCGCCCGCGTGCTGCCCGAATGGATCAGCCCCGCCCTGCGCCGCCAGGCCACGCAGAGTGGCTATGCCAATCGCTTCGCCGCCACGCGCACCCGTGTGCCCTGGCGGTGCGCGCCCTGCGGCATGGCCTACTTCGCCAACGCGGCCCCTGAGGATGTGGACCGCGCACCCAGCCTGGCGGCCCCTCAGGACCGCCTGCCCGCCTCACTGGAAGACCTGCACCCGCATGCGAGCAGCACCAGCGCGGTTCAGCCCGTGGCCCAGACCCGAGCAGGCCATTGGCCTGACGACTGGAAGCGCCTCATTCCGGCAAGCGCGGTGCCGGTTGGGCAGCCGCTGTACCTCAAGGCAGGCGCCCGAGCGCAAGACCTGCCTGGCGCCTTGCTGGCCACCATCGTGGACGCAGCCGGAAGCGGCACGGACGACCGGGCGGCCCACATGGATGCCCTGGGCCGTGTGCGCGTGCGTTTCGACTTCCAGCAAGGGCTGGACGCCGATGGCAGCACCACCCGCAGCTCACCCTGGGTGCGCGTGGCCCAGGCCTGGGCCGGCGACGGGCACGGTGCGCAATTCGTCCCCCGCCTGGGCCAGCGCGTGCTCGTGCAATGCCTCCACGGCGATATCGAACAACCGGTGGTCGTCGCCAGCGTGTACGACGGCCGTGGCGTGGGTGGCGTGCCGCGCACCCCAGGCGGTGACGCACCCGAGAGCGCCGATGCCCAAGCCTTTGCGTCCAGCCACGACCACCGCAGCAGCGCGCAAGACAACCTCGCGCGTGACGGCCACAGCCCCGTCTGGCATGGCGCCAGCGCCACGGACGACGGCCACCGCAACGCCGCCGGCATCACGGGCCTGCGCAGCCAGGCCTGGGACGGTGCGGGCTACAACCAACTGGTGTTTGACGATGCGCCCACGCAATTGCGCGTGCAACTCGCCTCCACCCAACACACGAGCCAGCTCAACCTCGGCCACATCATCCACACCGCCGACAACCACCGCGGCAGCTTCAGAGGCACAGGGTTTGAACTGCGCACCGACGCCTACGGCGCGCTGCGCGCTGGTCAGGGGCTGCTGATCACCACGGCCATGACGCCGGCGCAAGAGCCCGCCCAGGACAACACACCCGGCATCGCCCTGGGCAAGCAACTTGCGCAGTTGGCCCAATCGTTTGACCAAGCTGCGAACACCCACAAGACACCGACCTTGGCCGCCCAGCAAGGCACGACGAAGGCGGCCTTCAGCGTGATGGCCGGCGCCAAGCCCGAAGGGCCCGTGCCGGCGTTACTCACCTCGCTGAAAGGCGCTGCCGATGCCGCCGATTTCGCCCAAGCGCAGGGAGACGTTGCACAGCGCAGCACCTCCGTGAACGACACAAGGCTGCCCGCAACGGGAGCCAGCGCCCTGCACCTGCAGGGCCAAGCCGGCATCGCGGCCATTGCCGCGCTGGACCACGTGCACAGCGCAGGCCATGCCATCACCGAGGCCGCCGGCCAACACAT
The DNA here is from genome assembly GCF_043555935.1 of Pelomonas baiyunensis. Lineage (NCBI taxonomy): Bacteria > Pseudomonadati > Pseudomonadota > Betaproteobacteria > Burkholderiales > Sphaerotilaceae > Roseateles > Pelomonas baiyunensis. The sequence continues at coordinate 115,261 of NZ_JBIGIB010000007.1, forward strand.
CGAGCAAGCCGTGGGCGGCGATCTGCGCATCCACACCGGCCAGGCCCTGGCCGTGACTGCCGGCCTGATCAAAGCCGGCTCCGGCGCCGCAGGAACCGGCATCAGCCTGATCGCCGGCCAGCAGGACGTGCAGGTTCAGGCGCAAAGCGACACGCTCACCCTCGCCGCCATGAAGGACGTGACCGTGGGCAGCCAATCAGCCGGGATCGACTTGGCGGCAGCCAAGAAGATCGTGCTGAAGGTCGGCGGTGGGGCCAGCCTCACGATCGATAGCGGTGGGATCAACTTTGAGTGCCCGGGGAATTTGACGGTGAAGGCGGGGAAGAAGGAATTCCAGCGTGGCGGCAGGGTGGACTACGCGATGCCGACCTTGCCGAGTCAGGTCTGTGTGGCGTGTCTGCTGGCCGCCGCTAAGTCGGCAGCGCCTTTTTCGCCCAAGGCCTGACGCATGGACAGTTGGACCAAAAAACCGCGAGAGCAAGCCAGCGCCTGGCAGGCGATGGGCATGCCTCCGCTCGCGGCAGTGCGCGAGGGGGAGCGGCACTACCTGTTGCTGGATGCAGCGCAGGTCGATCAATACAGCCGCTATTTGAGTCGCTGGCTCGGGATCGCCGAACAGCGCCCCCTGCACGGCAGGCCGATTTCGCACGAACGCGCGGATGCCACGCCTCACCTCGTCGTGCTGCGCGAGCCCAGTGCATTGATCGATCACCGAGGCTCAGCACTGACCTCGCACTGCCGCTTCTATGGCGCCCTGGCTTGGCTGGTCTCCCCACTCGATATCGATACGCTGGCCGCGCGCCTGCAGCACAGGCTCGACGCGGAACTTCCAGACGAGTTCGCCTGCATCAACCGCTTCTTTGATGCGCGGGTGGTGCCGCACCTGCATGCCTGCCTCGGGGCCGCACAGCGCGAGGCGTTTTTCTCTGTAGCCCGGCAGTGGTGGGTGGTGAGCCACGAGCACCGTTGGCAGTCATTGAGTTGTGAATTCCAGGTTGATGATCCGTATCGCGGTCCACTTCACCTGGACGCGCGCCAGCAAGCCCACATGGTGGATGCCTGCTACCCCTACTCCGTGATCGAGCACTTCGAGCAGACCGACCCCGAACTGCTGGATGACCTCCTGCCCGCCCAGCGCTACAGCCACTTCTCGCAGGCCCTGCAGCGGGCTGCGGCCTACGGGATTGAAGGCGGCGCCAGCGCCGTGCTGTACTGCACGCTAACCCTGACACGCGGCAGGCGCTTTGACGAAGAAGGTGCCTGGCCTACGCTGCTAAGCCGGGTCAAACGCGGCGAGATCACGCTGCAACAGGCACTCAAGGCACAGCATGATTGACGACATGAAACGCAATTGGTTGAAGTGGCTCGGGCTAGCTGCGGTGAGTGGGTGCGCGCAAGCGCAACCCAAGAGCCGCTCGGTGAGTACGGTCAAGTTCAATTACACGGACCGCTACATCGGCGATGTTGTCGTGGATGGCGCTTGGACCGGGAGCGTCGATGCTTACGGAGGCGGCGGCGGCCTTGCACAGGGGCTGTTGGCGCCATCCGACCCAAATCGAAAGGTCGTGCTCAAAGTGAAGTGGCGTCTATCCGGGTTGTATGACATCGCCTCCAACACTTACTCGCGGCTGCCCGAGGAAGAGTTCGCTGCGGACGTTCCCGTCTCCTTGCCGTACCCGGCCAACCCCAGCTACCTCGTCCTTCACTTCTACCCAAACGGCCTCGTCGAGGCCGAGCTTGAAGCCGACCGACCCAAGCGCCGAGTTCCTCAACCGCCGGGCTATCACCGTTGAGCAGCCCCATGATTGACGACATGAAACGCAATTGGTTGAAGTGGCTCGGGTTGACTGCTCTGGGCGGCTGCGCGCAGGCGCAGCCGAGGAGTCGGTCGGTGACTGCGGTGGTGATTAATTACACGGATCGCTACATCGGCGATGTGTGGGTTGACGGCGTTTGGGTCGGTGCTGCCGACGCTTTTGGAGGCGACGGCAATCGCGTGGAAGGCCTCCTCGCCCCTGCCAACCCGAATCGCAAGGTTGTGGTCAAAGTGAAGTGGCGTCTTTCCGGGCTCTATGACATCGCCTCCAACACGTATTCGCGACTGCCCGAGGAAGAGTTCTCTACGGAAGTTCCGGTCTCTTGGCCCTACCCGCCCAACCCCAACTACCTCGTTCTGCACTTTTATCCGGATGGACGCGTTGAAGCCGAGCTTGAAGCTGACCAAATCAAGCGCCGAATCCCCAAGCCCCCGGGGTACCACCGAAACAGCCGTCAATGAAGAACCTTGACCCCAGCTACATCGAGAACCAGGTCGATTCCCAGCCTGGCCTGACCGAACCCGTTTCCGGAGCCCAGGGCGCGCAGACGGCCCGGCGGGCCCCAGGACAACGATCCTTGTCCGCCAAGGAGCGGGAGCAGCGGCAACTGGCGCTGGGCGCGACCGTGCCAACCAAGGAGGAGGCAATGTGCCAATGCACGAAGGTGCTGCACTTCGGCATGTTCTTTGACGGCACGGGCAACAACCGCAACGAGGAAATGGCAAAGCCTGCGGAAAAGCGCGCATTGAGCAACGTCGCAAAGCTCTGGGCTGCCCACCAGGAAGATCGCGACATTGTTCGCCGCTACGTCCCCGGCCTCGGCACCCCCTACGCCGAAATCGGCGACAGCGGCGGCATGCTTGGCAACGCTATCGGCAAGGGCGGCGAGCCCCGCATCAAGAAGGCCCTGAAACTGCTGGATGAAGAACTCGCCAAGGTGCCCAAGCAGCAAAAGGTCTTGCTCATCAACCTCACGGTGTTTGGCTTCTCGCGCGGCGCGGCCTTGGCCCGCGCGTTCGTACGTGATCTTGCCCAGAAATGCGAGACCAAGGACGAGGCCTACGAGTACCAGGGTATCCCCATCCGTGTGGCCTTTGCCGGCCTGTTCGATACGGTCTGTTCGGCTTACGACAGCCTGATCAGTGCAATGACCACCAGCAACGGTGGCCACAACGGCTGGGCAGCCGGGATGACGCTGCCACCCATGGTCGAGCAGTCCGTCCACATGAATGCCGCGCATGAGCAGCGCCGCCGCTTCCCGCTGGATTCCACCCGCATCGATGCGCGCTACCCCGACAACACGGTCGAGATTTGGTATCCCGGCGTGCACTCCGATGTGGGCGGCGGCTATGCCCCGCAGTTTCAGGGGCGCAACAACGGCATATCGCGCTTTGCGCTGAACCACATGTTCGACCTGGCCTTCGCCGGTGGCGTGCTGTTCAACCGCATAGAAGCCCTTGACCCCAGTCTGCAAGACGAGTTCAACAAGTCCGACCCAGCTTTGCGTGAGGCCTACAACGCCTACATAGATGCCGTGCCGGTCAAGACCGGGCCGATGGAGGAGGTGCAGGCCGCCCACATGCTCATGCTGCACCGCTGGCACAAGAAGCGCGCGCTGGCCAAGGTGGCACTGGGTTCGGTGCAGAGGCTTCAAGCACAACGGGACCGAGCCCGAGGCCTGCGGAACGAGGCGCGTGCCAAACAAGCCGCTCTAATCGCTTCGGTCGGCTGGCAAGACCCTGGCATGCCCGAGTACCTCGACCCGGACACTCGAGCCCGCCTCGACGCACTGCGCAAGGAGGTCAAAGCCCATGACGACGATCTCGACGAAGCAGAGTCCGCACTCAAAGACCTCAAGCAAGAAGAACGCAAGTTCCTGAGTGACATTGCGGAACTGCGGCGATGGCGAGCGGAGGGCAAACAGCTCGGTCTGCGTGACCGAACATTGCTTCAAGCTTGGGATGACGACTCGGAGCTTCCTGAGCAGGTGCAGGTCTTCTTTGATACCTTCGCCCATGACTCGGTCGCGCACTTCAACTACGACACCAGCCGCCTGACAGACTGGCGCACGATCTACTTTGGTGGGACGAAATACAAACCGACGTGAGCCGCAGCGTCAACACAAATCGCCTTCGCATCTCAATATTTGGGCTACTCGCCTGCCTCGTTGGATGTGCCGCTGCGACACCTGCCGCTGCGTCAGGCAAGTCGCCGACCTGCCAAATCGCTCAACCGCCAGATTCGGCCGGATTTGATGTGCTCATGGCGGTCCCCACGCGCGTGCATCCGGCGCCTTCAGCAATAACTTCGACATTCACAGGCTGCCAATCTGTTTGGTCAATCGATGGCACAGCGCTTGAATTGCAGATGCGCGTCGTATTCATCGCGGGCATGACAATTCAGGCAATCGCGACAGAAGAAGGCAAAGCCGTGCCAATGGAACTCTCTTGCACGCGCGTGAAACCTGGTGGAGCGCATGCTTTCGAATGCGAGCCCATTGGGCCCGTGCCTTTTCGCAGCCTCTCAAAAGAGTGCCTGAAGCCGCGTACGACGCCGGCGGACAGTCAGGGATATGTGATTGCTGGCGCCTGCGCAAAGGAAGCCGACGATCGACCATGACGCCACCGGCAGACCGGCTGGAATGCGCCCCGCTGCGGGAAATAGAGGGCGATGCACACAACACCAACGACGATACCAAGCTCTCAACGATGCGCCGCTGTATAGCAATTGCCATCATTCAGCTTGTTTTGTGCAGCCATGCATGGGCCGAGACCTATTGGTTGGCAAGATTTTCCCCAAGCAATCCAAAAAGGCCACCCACTCGCCTCAAGGTTGACCCGCCTACCCATACGGCAGTCGACGTCACCTTCATCACGATCGATGGCGATTTGCTGATCGTTAACGATCACATCTGCCACGCCAGACTGACAACCCCTGACCGACAAAGCCAAATCAAGTTCGACAACTGGGAAGAGGTCGAAGATACCGGCGGCTACGACAAGTTCAGGAACAACCTAATCACCAACCTCAAGAGCGACCCCAACACGTGGACCAAGACCATGTGGATGAAAGAAATAAAATCAGCAGCCCCAAACTACGACGGCGAATGCGGATTGTTCTCTGGAACGAGAAAAATATATTTTGGAAATGATGATGTCATCATTCCACAACCTTTCCATGGGTATTACAGATACATCAAAGGTCCGGCCGCTACTTTCCACACAACCATGAAAGAAGCCGAGCAGCGAAAGATCCTTGCCGCAGAGGACAGCCGAAAGCTTGCAGAACGCTTGCCGAAAACTCCTGGTGTCGCCAAAACAAAGTAAGCCACTGAGCCTTCTGAACGCGGCCTGAAGGCAGCACTGAACGCACTGAAGGCCATTGCCAGACGCTCGTTCGGTGCCTTTGGCCTCTTCACCGTCGCGTTCACTTGCTCGGCACAAGGCGTGGCCACAAATGAGGCGCCAGTGCCCGTTTCCAAACGCGAATGGCCCCGCTGGTTGAAGCGTTGGCCAACCACCGCGAGGTGCTGACCCAAGACTGGCCGGCCATCCGCGCCCTGTTGCCAGCCGGCTGTTTCCGAGACGCCAACAACGGTTCCGTCGCCTGCCCACCGGCCGAGGGTGTCCTTCGCATGTCGGTGGTCCCCGGCCCCTTGGGGCTGATCCACATCGTCTTGCAAACCCCTGCAACCTGCGACGCCCTGTATGAAGTCTTGAGCCAACGTTTCGGCAAGGGCGAACTTGCGAACGGCGACAAGTGCTACGCGAGATGGAAGCTGGGCAAGCGCGTCAGTAGAGGCAGCGTGAACGTCTCGCCCGGCCGCAAGAACCCGGCGGAGCTCCACCTGCAATTCGCCATCCAGCAAGGCCCGTGATGGCGCGTCGGCACGCGGTGCCGACCACATTCACCGACTCCTGAACCGCGTCCGTTTGACGCGCCGCAAAGCGGATCTCTGCAGCCACACCTACCCTGCAGGCACTGTCTGCGGCACCTGTGCTGCGGCTCGCTTCAAACGACATCCATGCTCAGGGAATTGCCATGACTCTTCGCTCGCTGCTGGTGGCGCTGGACGCCACGCCGGCCAACACGGCCCGTACTCGCATTGCTCAGGCCCTCGCCCAAGCGTTTGACGCGCACCTGATCGGCCTGGCGCCGGTGACGAGTCAGGCGGTTCAGTCGTTCCAGACGGCGGCCGCGATGGACGGCTACGTGGCCGGTGCAGCCACCGCCTTGTTGGGTCGGGCGGAAGACTTGGCCCAGCAGTTCCACCTCCAGTGCCGTGACGCCGGCCTGGCATCGTTCGAAGCCGTGGCCGACCGCGAACCCTCGCCCGACACCCTGGCGCGCCACGCACAGGCGGCTGACCTGCTGGTGATGGGCCAGCCGGACCCTTCGCTGCCGAACTACCGCCAAGCCCTCAAGGACTTGGAAGACCTGCTGCTGACCAGCGCGCGCCCGGTGCTGCTGATTCCGTACACCCACTTGGACCCGCTGCACGTGCGCCGCGTGGTGGTGGCGTGGGACGGCAGCCGCGAGTCGGTGCGGGCCATGACCGACGCCCTGCCGCTGCTGCGTCGGGCCACGCACGTCACGCTGGTGCATTGGCGTGCCGACCCGGCCGACGTCAGCGCCCAGCCGGCGCTGGCCAGCCTGCGCCAGTGGCTCGCGTTCCAAGGCGTGGAGGCCACGGTGCGTGACGAGGTCACTGCGCTGGCGGTGGGTGACGCCTTGCTGAATGCCGCGTCCGACCTGGGCGCGGACCTCATCGTCATGGGGGCTTACGGCCACGCCCGCTGGGCTGAGCGGTTGTTCGGAGGCGTGTCGCGCACGCTGCTGCAGTCAATGACCGTGCCTGTGCTGATGGCGCACTGACCCCGCGGTTGACTGCCATCAAGCCGCCCATGCGCGGCTTGCGCTAGCGTGGCGGCATGCATGGATTTCGAGAACGTACGCAGCGGAAGGCGCAGCCCGCCAACGGCGCCTTTCGCAGCTCTGGACGGCCGCTCCACGGGGTGCACCGGGCCCGCCAATCGGCCCACCGCTGGGTCTTGAGTTGGGCCGTCTGCGCCGGGCTGGTCATTGGTCCCGCACCGAGCGCCGTTGCGGCAACCCCAGCGCCCCGGGCCGCGGCGCACAGCTTGGCTGACGCCTTCCAACGCGGCGCGGCGTGGAGCGTGGGGCTGTACATCTATGCCGCAGGTGAAGACGAACCTCGCGTCGGCGCCGGCTTTTTCCTGGACGCACAAGGCCGCATCGCCACGGCGGCGCACGTGCTGGCGGACGCCCAACAGATCATCGCCGCCCTGCCCGACCGGCGACTTGTGGCCGCCACCGTGGAGGGGCAGGACGCCACCACCGACATCGCCGTGCTCCGCATCACGCCGGCACCCGGCGTGCAGCCGGTGTTCGCAGCGCCCGGCAGTGTGCGCGTGGGCGACTGGGTGCTGGCCGTGGGCGAGCCTTTCGGCCTGGAGCGATCGGCGTCGGCCGGCATCGTCAGCGGCAAAGACCGCCACTTTGGGGACGACGGCGAGCTGATGTTCATCCAGAGCGATGTCGCGCTGAACCCGGGCAACTCGGGCGGCCCGCTGCTGGACGCCACCGGCGCCATCGTCGGCATGAATGCCCGCACCATCGTCGGGCCGGCCGGCACGCCGGGCGCCAGCCTCGCCATTGCCATCGACCTCGTGCAGCAAATCGCCGACGAGATTCAGCGCGACGGCAGCGCCAGCGCCCGCCCGCGCTTGGGCGCCCTGTTTGATGACGTGCCCCCACTGGCCGCCTGGCAAGCGGGTCGCCGCGACGCGAGCGGCGCCCTGGTGCTCTCGGTGCCCAAGGGCAGCTTGGCCGAGCGCTTGCAGCTCAAGGCGGGTGACGTGATCACGGCCATGAACGGCCGACCAGTGGGCTCAGCCGCCGACCTGGTGACTGCGCTGCTGGCCTGGCGCGCCGTGCACGGCACGCGCATTCAGGTGCAACGCGGCACCCAGGCCCACACGCTGGCGTTGGACTGAGCCGAGCGCCGCTCGGCAACCCATCGAGGCACGTCACCCGGCCACAGCCGCCTGCGGGTTCACCAAGCCATCCACCACCTCCAGCGTGCGGTCGCAGCGCGCGGCCAGCGCCGGGTTGTGCGTCACGAACAGCACGGCCGTGCCCTGCTCGCGGTTCACATCGCGCAAGAGGCCGAACACCACTTCAGCGGACCGCGTGTCCAGATTGCCCGTGGGCTCGTCGGCCAGCAGCACGGCCGGCCGCATGGCCAGCGCGCGGGCCACGGCCACACGCTGTTGTTCGCCGCCGCTCAGGTGCGTGGCCAGGTTGTCGCAGCGGTGGTTCAACCCCACGCGCCCCAGCAATTCCAGCGCCCGCTCTCGCATGGCGCGCGTCGGGAAGCCCGCATCCCCCAGCATGGGCATCATCACGTTCTCCAGCGCCGTGAAGGCGCCGATCAGGTGGTGGTACTGGAAGACAAAGCCAATGCTGCGGCCTCGCAGGTGCGTGAGGGCGGCGTCGTCCATGTGCGTGGTGTCCTGCCCGCACACGGCCAGCGTGCCGGCGGTCGGACGGTCCAGCAGGCCGATGAGGTTGAGCAGCGTGCTCTTGCCGGAGCCCGACGGGCCCACCACCGCACAAAACTCGCCGCGGCGCAGTTGCAGGTCGATGCCGTGCAGCACCTCCACCTCGCTGGGCAAGCCCGGGTTGAAGGCTTTGCGCACGCCTTGCAGGCGCACCACCACGTCATCACCGGCCATGCCAGTTCCTTGCTGTGAAGGGCCGCCCGCCGACAGGCCGTGAGCCGCCCGAACTCGCTGCGCGTACAGATGCCGCCCGCACTGCATCGGCCAACGCGGCTGATAAATCTCTGACCTCAGCCACGAATCGCCACCACCGGGTCCAGCCGGGCCGCGCGCAGCGCCGGCGCCATGGCCGCCAGCACGCCGGTCACCGTGGCCAGCGCCAGCGCGATCACAAACAGCGGCAACTCCAGCGTCACCGGCACCAGAGGCAGGCCATCCGGCCCGCGAGCCAGCTCGCGCCACAGCACCAGGGCCAGCGCACCCACGGCCGAGCCCGCCATGGAGCCTGCCAGCCCGAGCAAGCCGCCCTGCAGCAGAAACAGCCGCAGGATGCGCTGCCGCGTGACGCCCATGGCCCGCAGGATGCCGATCTCCCGCGAACGCTGCACCACCGACACGAACAGCACGCTGGCAATGCCAAACGCCACCGACAAGCCCACGAAGAACCGAATCGCCGTGTTCGCACTCACCTGCGCTTGCACCGCGCTGAAGAACTGCGCGTTCGTCTGGATCCAGCTGTCGGCCTGCACGCCGGTGCGGGCCGTGATGCGGTGGGCTACGGTGTCGGCGGCGTAGATGTCGCGCACCGTCACGTCCAGGCTCGACACGCCGCCCTGCAGCCCCAGCAAGCTTTGCGCCGTATGCAGGGCCACGTAGGTGGTGCGCTGGTTGGCGCCTTTGTTGCCCAGGTCGAACACGCCGCTGACGGTGAACACCATGTCGGCGCCGGTGCTGGCCGTCACGCGCAGCTTGTCGCCCACGGCCAGACCCAAATCCGAGGCGAGCTCGGTGCCAATCAGGATGTCGCTCGCGTTCAGGCGCGTGCTGCCTTGCACCAGCTTGTCTGCCAGCGAAACGATGCGGAAGTACAGCGCCGGCTCGATGCCCGCAATCGTGATGGCCCGGCTGGCTTCGCCCCGCACCACCAGCGCCGACCCCGCGGCCGTGGGCGACACCGTCACCACCTCGGGCATGGCGCGAATCTGCGCGGCCACGGCCTGCCACTGGTCGATGGATTTCAGCCGCTGCAGCGGCGCCTGCACCGTGGCGGCCGACACCTCACCCGCCACGATGGGGCGCAGAGGGCGAACCACGTCTTTGGGGGGCAGCAGCTGGATGTGGGCTTGCGCCGTCAGCACCCGGCGGATGAAGTTGGCCTGCAATCCGCTGAGCAGGGCCGACATGAACACGATGACCGCCACGCCGATGGCCACGCCACCGATGATGAACACGGTCTGCCAGCGGCCGTCGCGCAGCAGCCGCGACGCAACGATCCACTCGAACGGCTGCCAGGTTTTCATGGGCCGGCGTGCGGCCCCAGTCGCGCGCCTTCGCGCACGCCGCTGGGGGCCAGTTCGTCGCCGGCCTTCAGGCCGTCCATCACCTCCACGCGCCCGCCGCCGCGCAGGCCCAGCGTGACCGCCTGGCGCTGGGCACGGCCGTCCACCCGTTTCAGCACCCAGGGCTGCGAGGTGTCAGCGTCGTGCACCCAGTCCAGCGGCACGGCCAGCACGCGGTTGCGGCGCGCCACTTCCACGTCCACCGACACGGTCATGTTCTGCCGCAGGTAGGCCGGCGGCTGGGCCACCTGCAGCTTCACTTCCACGGAGCCCCGCTGGGCGTCCACCCCGGGGCTGATGTAGACGACCTCGGCGGCAAATCGCTGGTCAGCAAAGGCATCGGCCGAGGCCAGGGCGCGCTGGCCGGCTGCCAGCAGACCCAGGTTCTTTTCATCGAACTGCACCACCAACTGCGTTTCACCGGTGGGCGACAGCACCATCAAGGTTTTGCCGGGCTGCACCACATCGCCGGGCTCCACATCGCGGCTAATCAACACGCCAGCCACCGGCGCGGTCACGGTGGCGTGCTGCAAGCGCGCGCGGGCGGCTTCGGCATTGGCCTGCGCCTGGGCCAGGGTGGTCAGCGCCACGGCCTCATCACTGCCGCCGGCCAAGGTGGTGTCCAGTTGCTGGCGGGCAGCGGCCACCTGGGCGTCGGCCAACTCGGCGGCGCGCCGCGCTTCGTCCAGCGCCGCCTGGCCCACATAGCCCTGGCGAAACAGTTCTTCCTGGCGGCGTTGCTGGGCGCGCGTGGTCTCCAGCGTGGCCTGAGCCTGGCGCAGGGCTTGGGCAGCCACAGGGCGCTGCACCTCCTGCAACTGCCGCACGCGGGCCTGCGCCTGGGCCACGGCGCCTTCAGCCGCGCGCAGGCTGGCCCGCAACTCGCGGTCGTCCAGCTCGATCAACACAGCCCCAGCGGCCACCGTCTGCCCTTCGGCCACCGGCACGCGGGCCACCGTGCCCACCAGGGTCGAGCCCACATCCACCCGATGCGGCGCCTCCACCCGCCCTGTGGCCACCACGGTGCGCACCAGGTCTTGCGGCGTCACAGCCACCGCCGGCACCGCCCCGCCCCACCAGCGCGGCAGCACGAGGTAAGCCACCACGCCCAACACCGCCACCGCGGCACTCAGGTAGGCCCGCCGCATCACTGCGCCTGCCCGCCGAGCTTGCGCAGGCGCGCCTGCCACTGCGCCACGCCCGGCGCGCCGAGCCGGTCCACCAGCCCGATCAAGGTCTCACGCACCGGTGCGAAACCCACAAACCCCAGGATGTTGCGCTCCAGCGACCGCACGCTGTGCGCCCGGAAGTACCAGCGGTACAGCAGCGCTGGCATGCCCATGGTGACCACCACACGCGCCGAGCGGCCAGCCAGCAGCTTGGTGCCCATGGCCTCACTGCCCGCGCGGGGCACGGCAAACCCGGGCCGCGCCACCTGTTCCAAAAACGCCTTCAGCAGCGCCGGCATGTCGCCCAGCCACAGCGGGAAGAACAGCACAACATGCTCCGCCCAGGTCAGGTCGGCTTGCACGGGCAGCAAATCCGCCGGCACCGGGCCGGTCTCCCACTCGTGCTGGCTGCGCAGCAGCGGGAAGTCCAGCCGGGCCACCTCCACCGTGCGCACCGTGTGGCCGGCGGCCACGGCGCCCTCGGCATAAGCCTGGGCCAGCGCATGGCACAGGTGAGGTGTCGAGGCGTCCGGGTGGCCCTGCAGGATCAGGATGCGTCGAGGCGAATTCGTCATGCCTGCAGCGTAGGCAGGCCGCACGCCGGGTGCCTTGCTCTGGATCAATCGTGCTGCACCGCCGCAAATGCCGGCAAGCCACTACGATGCCGCCCCTGGAAACGCAAGGACGTTGGGCATGTTGTTACAAATTTCCGTGGGGGCGCACCGGTGGGATTGAAGCTCTTGGTGGGGGTGGTCTGGCTGCTGAGTTGGCTGCCATTTCGGGTGATTTCAGGGCTGGGCTGGGTGCTCGGCAGCCTGATCTACGCCCTGCCCACTTCTCGCCGGCACATCGGCGAGGTCAACCTGCGCCTGTGCCTGCCCGACATGCCCGCCCCGGAGCGCCGCCGGCTGCTGCGCCGGCACTTCGTGGCCATGGTGCAGATGCTGCTGGAGTACGGCTACGGCTGGTTCGCGTCGCAAGAACGGCTCAAGCGCCTGATGCGCATCGAGGGGCTGGAACACCTGCGCGCGCTGGACGGCCACAACGTCATTTTGATGATGCCGCACTTCACCGGGCTGGACCTGGCCGGCCTGCGTGTGTCGCTGGAGACGCCGCTGGTCAGCATCTACTCGGTGCAGAAAGACCCGTGGCTGGACGCCTTCTTCCGCGCCAAGCGCCTGCGCTTTGGCACCGGCATCATCTTTGCGCGCCAGCAAGGCACCCGCCCCACGCTGCGGGCGCTGAAGGACGGCTACCGGCTGTACTACCTGCCCGATCAAGACTTCGGCCACCGCGACTCGGTGTTCGTGCCCTTCTTCGGTGTGCCGGCCGCCACCATCGGCGGGCTGTCGCGCATGGCAGCCGTCACCAAGGCGGTGGTGCTGCCCTGCTACCCCCGGCGCGAGGCCGACGGCTACACGCTGGTGATCGAGCCGCCGCTGGACAACTTCCCCACCCAGGACCTCGTGGCCGATGCCACCCGCATGAACGCGGTGATCGAAGCTCAGGCCCGTCGACAATTGCACCAGTACTTCTGGCTGCACAAGCGCTTCAAGTCGCGCCCGCCCGGCGAGGCTGATTTCTACGCTCGATGACCCACGACATTCCCTACATCAAGATCGCCATCGTGGCGGTCTTCGTTGCCAGCACGGTCTACGTGCACTTCCGCGGCCGGGTGCGCCTACGCTTCTTCCGCCAGTTGATGGACCACTCCACCTTCATGGCGCCCATCAACTGCTTCATGTACCTGTTCTCGCGGCTGCCGGCCAAGCCTTACCTGCCGGTGTCGGGGTTCCCGGAACTGCAGTTGCTGCAAGACCACTGGCAGGACATCCGCGCCGAAGCCTTCAAACTGGCCGAGGCCGGTGAGATCAAGAAGAGCGACAAGTACAACGACGCCGGCTTCAACAGCTTCTTCAAAACGGGCTGGACGCGCTTTCACCTCAAGTGGTACGGCGACGCCCACCCCTCGGCCCGCCAGCTCTGCCCGGTGACGACCGAGCTGCTGCAGCGCATTCCCACCGTGAAGGCGGCGATGTTTGCCGCCCTGCCCCCGGGCGGCCGACTGGTCACCCACCGCGACCCGTTCGCCGGCTCGGTGCGTTATCACCTGGGCTTGGTCACGCCCAACGACGACCGCTGCTACATCTCGGTCGACGGCGAGAAGTACTCCTGGCGCGACGGCCAGGGCGTCATCTTCGACGAGACCTACCTGCACTACGCCGAGAACCAATCGGAGCAGATGCGCATCATCTTGTTCTGCGACGTCGAGCGCCCGCTGAACAACCCGCTGGCCCGCGCGTTCAACCGCTTCATCAGCCACACCCTGATCCGCTCAGCCGCGGCGCCCAACTCGGACTCCGACGCCACCGGCGGCATCAACAAGGCCTTTGCCTACGTGCAGCAGGTGCGCCTGTTCGGCAAGCGCATCAAGGTCAAGAGCCGCCTGGCCTACTACGGCATCCAGTGGGTGGTGTTCGGCGGCTTGCTCGTGTGGTGGCTCTGGCCCTGATGCCACAGCTCCGGCGCCTGGGGCAAACCCGGGCGTGACGAACGGGCGGGCTCCACGCCGTGACTAGCATCGACGGTTTTGGATCTTCCCCACACCGTCCATGCCCCGTCTGCACGCCGCCCTGAACGCCGCCCCCGCCTTGCTGCTGGCCGCCGCGCTGGCCGCGAACGCGCAAGAAGCGCCCAAGCCCGCTTCATCCGCCTCGTCCGCCGCATCCGCCCCCGCTGCCTGGAACGTCAACACGCCGCCCGGCGTGGCCAAGACGATCAACATCGACGTCAAGACCGGCACCTGGATGAGCCTGGACGTCAGCCCCGACGGCAAGACGCTGGTGTTCGACCTGCTGGGCGACCTCTACACCCTGCCCATCGGCGGCGGTGAGGCCAAGCCGCTGACGCACTCCATCGCGTGGGAACACCAGGCCCGCTTCTCGCCGGACGGCAAGCAGATCGCCTTCCTGAGCGATGCCGCCGGCGGCGACAACCTGTGGCTGATGAACGCCGACGGCAGCGGCGCTAAAGCGGTCACCAAGGAAGACTTCCGCCTGCTGAACAACCCGGTCTGGCACCCCAACGGCAAGTACCTGCTGGCCCGCAAGCACTACACCGGCACCCGCAGCGCGGGCTCCGGCGAGATTTGGCTGTTTGCGGCCGATGCCGACGCCGCCAAGAACAAGGGCGTGCAGCTCAACGAAAAGCCCAACTGGCAAAAGGACCTGGGTGAGCCGGCCATCTCGCCGGACGGCAAGTACCTGTACTACAGCCAGGACACGACACCCGGCCGCGTCTTTGAGTACAACAAAGACGGCACCGCCGGCATCTACACCATCTTCCGGCAAGACCTGAGCGACGGCTCGGTGGAGCCCTTCGTGCAAGGCCCCGGCGGCGCGGTGCGCCCCACGCCCTCGCCCGACGGCAAGTACCTCGCCTTCGTGCGCCGTATCCGCAACCAGAGCACGCTCTTCCTGAAGGACCTGGCCACCGGCCGCGAGTTCGCCGCCTGGGGCGGCCTGTCGCGCGACCTGCAGGAGATCTGGGCCATGTGGGGCGTGTACCCCAGCTTTGCCTGGATGCCGGGCAGCAAGGAACTGGTGGTGTGGGCCGAGGGCAAGATCTGGCGCGTGGACCCGTTCAAGGGCAGTGCGGCCGAGATTCCCTTCCACGTGAAGGACACGCGCGAGCTGCGCGAACCCATGCGCTACGCGCAGGAGGTGGCGCCCGAGAAGTTCGCCGTGCGCCAGCTGCGCAGCGTGCAGGCCTCGCCCGATGGCAAGCGCGTCGTGTACTCGGCGCTCGGCTCGCTCTACATCAAAGACCTGCCCAGCGGCGCGCCGAAGCGCCTGACCACGCAGACCGAGGCCTTCGAGTTCGCACCCAGCTGGTCGCGTGACGGCAAGAGCGTCGTCTACGCCACCTGGCGCGACGACACCCAGGGCACCATCCGCCGGCTGGACGTGGCCACCGGCAAGGAAACCGTGCTCATCAAGGAGCCCGGCAAGTACCTGGAGCCGCGCCTGTCGCCCGACGGGAAGCAGGTTGTCTACCGCAAGGTCAAGGGTGGCGCGCTGACCAGCCCCTGGCACAGCCTGGACACGGGCGTCTACGTCGCCGCGGCCGACGGTTCCGGCAAGACCGAGCGCCTCACCAAGGACGGCAGCGGCGCGCAGTTCGGCGCCCGTTCCGACGAACTCTTCTTCACCCGCGTCAGCAGCACCAGCGAGGTCGAGCAGCGCTACGCGCTGTTCCGCGTGAACCTGCATGACCGCAGCGAGACCGAAGTCGCCCGCAGCGACTCGGCCAGCGAGTACAGCGTGTCGCCCGACGGTCAGTGGCTGGGCTTTGTGGAGCGCTTCCACGCCTACGTGACGCCGCTGCCCAACGTGCAGGGCCAATCGGGCAAGGTGTTGACGGTGGGCAGCAAGATGGACGCCCTGCCCGTGCGCCAGCTCGACGTGAACGCCGGCCACGACCTGCACTGGAGCGCCGACAGCCAGCAGCTGCGCTTCTCGCTGGGCGACGAGCTGTTCACCGCCGCTGTAAATGGCAAGGACAAGGCCACCGCGCAGAAGATTGGCTTCCAGCAGGCCAGCGACAAGCCCGCCGGCAAGGTAGCGATCACCGGCGCCCGCATCGTGACGATGAAGGGCGACGAAGTCATCGAAGGCGGCACGATCGTGGTGGACGGCAACCGCATCGTGGCCGTGGGCAAGGATGTGGCCGTACCGGCCGACGCCAAGCGCGTCAACGCCAGCGGCCAAACCATCGTGCCGGGCTTCATCGACGCCCACTGGCACGGCGCCATGGCCGATGGCGGCCTGATCCCACAGCAGAGCTGGGTCAACCTCGCCTCGCTGGCCTTCGGCGTGACCACCTTCCACGATCCGAGCAACCAGAACTGGGCCATCTTCACGCAGGCCGAGATGCAACGCGCCGGCGTGGTGGTGGGCCCGCGCATCTACTCCACAGGCAGCATCCTGTACGGCGCGCGCACGCCGTTCTCGTCCTACGTCAACAACCTGGACGACGCGCTCACCCACCTCAACCGCCAGAAGGCCGAGGGCGCGATCAGCGTCAAGAGCTACCAGCAACCCCGCCGCGACCAGCGCCAGCAGGTGCTGGAGGCTGCACGCCAGACCGGCATGATGGTGGTGCCCGAGGGCGGCGCGCTGTTCCAGAACAACATGACCATGGTGGTGGACGGCCACACCACGGTGGAGCACGCCCTGCCCATCGCCGAGGTGTGGGACGACGTCAAGCAGCTGTGGGGCCAGAACGCCGTGGGCTACACGCCGACGCTGAACGTCGGCTATGGCGGCCTGGACGGCGAGCACTACTGGTACGCCCGCACCGACGTCTGGAAGCACCCGCTGCTGAGCCGCTACGTGCCCAAGGCCGTGCTGGAGCCGCGTTCCATCCGCCGCCTGACGGCGCCCGAGGAGGACTTCAACATCCTGCGCGTGGCCCGCACCGCCACCGAGCTGCAGCGCGCCGGCGTCAACACCATGATCGGCGCCCACGGCCAACGTGAGGGCCTGGGCGCGCACTGGGAGATGTGGATGTTCGTCAAGGGCGGCATGACGCCGATGGAGGCCCTGCGCACCGCCACCATCAACCCTGCGCGCAACTTCGGCATGGACAAGGACCTGGGCTCGCTGGAGCCGGGCAAGCTGGCCGACCTGGTGGTGATCGACGGCAACCCGCTGGCGGACATTCGCCAGACCGATCGCATCCGCTTCGTGATGCAGAACGGCCGCCTGTTCGAAGCCGCCACCATGAACCAGGTCGCGCCGGTGGCTAAGGCCCGCAAGCCGCTGTTCTTCGAAGGCGCGGGGGCGGCTGGCATGCCGATCGACACCGAGGCATTGGAAGCCGCGCACGGCCACGGCAACGGCGACTGACCCTGCGCCGGCACGGCCAGCAGGGGCTGCCTACACTGGCGCCCCTGCCCCCCGGCCCCCTTTGTGTTCTGAATTCCCTTGTCTGAATCTGCTTCAGCCGCGCCCGCGTCCGCCGGTGCCAGCGTCTACCGCCACGCCGGCTTCACCCAGTTCCTGATCGCCCGCCTGCTGGGCGTGCTGGCCACGCAAATCCAGGCCGTGGTGGTGGCCTGGCAGGTGTATGACCTGACGCGCGAACCCATCGCGCTGGCCTACGTGGGCCTGGCGCAGTTTCTGCCGATGCTGGCGCTGCTGCTGCCCGCGGGCGACCTGATCGACCGCTACAGCCGCAAGCCCATCCTGATTGCCGCCTGGGCTGTGAACGCCGCCTGTGCCGCGGCCCTGTGGTGGCTGGCGGGCCACGGCCAGGCCGGGGTGAGCAGCATCTATGCCGTGCTGGTGGTGTTCGGCTGCGCCCGGGCGTTCTCGGCGCCGGCCTTGCAAAGCCTGCTGCCGCAGATCGTGCCGCGCGAGCAACTGGCCCAGGCCCTGGCGGCCAACAGCATGTTGCTGCGGGTGGCAAGCATCGGTGGGCCGTTTCTGGGCGGCTTGCTGTACGCGGCCGGTGGCGGCGCGTTGACCTACGGGGTCTGCGCCATCAGCCTGACGCTGGCCACGCTGCTGCTGACCCGTGTGCCCGTGGCCCGCACCGTGCTGCTGGCTGCCCAGGGCACGATCTGGCAGCGCTTCGGCGCGGGCATCCGCTTCATCCGCTCGCGGCCCATCATCCTGGGCACCATCTCGCTGGACCTGTTCGCCGTGCTGCTGGGCGGCGTGGTGGCCCTGCTGCCGGTGTACGCCCATGAAGTGTTGAAAGTCGGCCCCACGGGCTTGGGTGCGCTGCGCAGCGCGATGGCCCTGGGCGAGGTGGTGACGGGCTTTTATCTCGCCGCCCGGCCGTTCGACCGTCACGTGGGTCGCCGCATGTTCTGGGCCGTGGCGGTGTTCGGCGTGGCCAACCTGGTGTTCTCGCTGTCGCACTGGTTCTGGCTGTCACTGGCCGCCCTGGCGGTGGCCGGCGCGGCGGACATGGTCAGCATGTACATCCGCGGCGCGCTGGTGCAGTTCTCCACGCCGGACGACATGCGCGGCCGTGTCAACGCCGTGAACATGCTGTTCATCGGCTCCTCCAACGAGTTGGGCGAGTTTCGCGCCGGCAGTGCGGCGCACGCGCTGGGCGCAGTGCCGGCGGCGGTGAGCGGCGCCCTGTGCACTTTGGCCGTGGTGGGCCTGTGGAGTTGGCGATTCACGAGCATTCGCACCGTGGACCGGTTCGAAGAGGCCTCACCCCGCTAGAATGCGCGCCGTCAGGAGAGCGCCCCGGTGCAGTTGGGGGCCGCCGAAGGCGCAGGGTTGCGGTGATGCCGCGATCCGAACGCTCAGGCAAAAGGACTGACAAGCGTCTTGAGTGGCCGCCTCCGGTGGCCGACACTCTCGACGTTCCTCACTGGAGAGAGGCCGGCCCTGGAGTCGGTCCACCGAAGGGGCAAGCTTGGCGCGGACTGCAAACCGCCAGGTCAATCTCTCAGGTACCCCGGACAGCGAGGACATCCAAACCCGAATTCCGTCGGAGCTCTTGATGTCCTCTTTGCTGAAAACCCCGCTTCACGCCCTGCACGTCGAACTCGGCGCCAAGATGGTGCCCTTCGCCGGCTACGACATGCCCGTGCAATACCCCACCGGCGTGATGACCGAGCACAAGCACACCCGGGCCGCCGCCGGCCTGTTCGATGTGTCGCACATGGGCCAGGTGCGCCTGGTGGGCGCCGACGCCGCCGCTGCGCTCGAAACCCTGGTGCCCGTCGACATCGTGGACCTGGGCGTCTTCAAGCAGCGCTACGCCCTGTTCACCAATGACCAAGGCGGCCTGCTGGACGACTTGATGGTGTGCAAGCGCCCGGACGACCTGTTCGTGGTGGTGAACGCCGGCTGCAAGGACCAGGACATTGCCCACATGCAAAAGCACCTGGCCGGCCGCTGCGAGGTCATCCCGGTGCCCGAGCGTGCGCTGCTCGCCCTGCAAGGCCCCGAGGCCGTGACCGTGCTGTCGCGCCTGAACCCCGAGGTCGCCAAGCTCACCTTCATGACCGGCGGCTTCTTCCAGCTCGACGGCATCGACACCTTCCTGACCCGCTCGGGCTACACCGGCGAAGACGGCTACGAAATCTCGGTGCACGAGGACGACGCCGTGGCCCTGGCCCGCAAGCTGCTGGCCCATGCCGAGGTCAAGCCGATCGGTCTCGGCGCTCGCGACTCGCTGCGCCTGGAAGCCGGCCTGTGCCTGTATGGCCACGACATCGACACCACCACCACGCCGGTTGAAGCCAGCATCACCTGGGCCATTCAGAAAGTGCGCCGCGCCGGTGGCGCACGTGCCGGCGGCTACCCCGGTGCGGCCGTCATCGACGCTCAGTTGACCAACGGCCCGGCACGCAAGCGCGTCGGTCTGGTCGGCAAGGAGCGCATGCCCGTGCGCGAAGGCGCCAAGATCGTCACCGCCGATGGCACCGAAATCGGCGTCGTCACCAGCGGCACGCTGGGTCCCACGGTCAACCAACCGGTGGCCCTGGCCTACGTGGCCACCGCCCACGCCGCCGTGGGCACCGAACTCTTTGCCATCGTGCGCGACAAGCGCACGCCCATGGTCGTGTCTTCCACCCCCTTCACCCCCAACCGCTACTACCGCGGCTAATCCACTCGGAGCCTGAACGATGAGCATCAAGTACACCCCCGACCACGAATGGATCGACGTCCACGGCGACGGCACCGCCACCGTCGGCATCACCGTGCACGCGCAGGACGCCCTGGGTGATGTCGTGTTCGTGGACCTGCCGGAAGTGGGCAAGACCTACGCCGAGAAGGAAGTTGCCGGCGTGGTGGAGTCCGTCAAGGCCGCGGCCGACGTCTACATGCCCGTCGACGGCGAGATCACCGAAGTGAACGAAGCCCTGCGCGACGACCCGTCGCTGGCCAACTCCGACCCGCTGAAGGCAGGCTGGTTCTTCAAGGTCAAGCTGAGCAACCCCGCTCAACTCGACCCGCTGATGGACGCCACCGCCTACGACGCCCTGCTCAAGACGCTCTGATCCACCTCCTGCCGCTGTAGCCCTGCCATGCCGACGCCGCTTTCCATCCTTGAAGACGCCACCGAATTCCACGCCCGCCACATCGGGCCGGATGCGGTCGATGAATCCCTGATGTGTGCCGCCATCGGCGTGGCCAGCCGCACCGCGTTGATCGACGCGGTCGTGCCGCCCGCGATCCGCCGCTCCGCCGGCATGAACCTGCCCGCCCCCGTCACTGAGGCGCAGGCGCTGGCCGAACTCAAGGCCATCGCGGGCAAGAACAAGCTCTACAAGAGCTTCATCGGCCAGGGCTACCACGGCGTGCACACGCCGGGCGTCATCCTGCGCAACATCCTCGAGAACCCCGCCTGGTACACCGCCTACACGCCCTACCAGGCCGAGATCTCGCAGGGCCGGATGGAAGCCATCATCAACTTCCAGACGATGGTGTGCGACCTGACCGGCATGGACATCGCCAACGGCTCCATGCTCGACGAGGCCACCTCGGCCGCTGAGGCTGTGACGCTGGCCAAGCGCTCGGTCAAGAGCAAGAGCAACACGCTGATCGTGGCGGGCGATGTGCACCCGCAAACCATCGAGGTCATCCAGACGCGCTGCAAGCCGCTGGGCCTGACCGTGAAGGTCGGTTTCGCCCCTGAACTGATGAAGGACGGCGACTACTTCGCCGTGGTCTGCCAGTACCCGTCCACCAGCGGCCTCATCCATGACCTGAAGGCCTACGTGGACCAAGCCCACGGCGTGCAAGCGGCCTTCATCGTCTGCGCCGACCTGCTGGCGCTGACGCTGCTGCAAGCCCCGGGCGAATTCGGCGCCGACATCGTGGTGGGCAACACCCAGCGTTTCGGCATGCCGATGGGCGCTGGCGGCCCGCACGCCGCCTTCCTGGCCTGCCGCGATGAGTTCAAGCGCTCCATGCCCGGCCGCCTGGTTGGCGTCAGCAAAGACGCGCAAGGCGCCCCGGCCTACCGCCTGGCCCTGCAAACCCGCGAGCAGCACATCCGCCGCGAGAAGGCCACCTCCAACATCTGCACCGCCCAAGTGCTGCCGGCCGTCGTGGCCAGCATGTACGCCGTGTATCACGGCCCCCAGGGCCTGAAGCGCATCGCCGAGCGCGTGGCGAGCTTCACCGCCATCCTGGCGGATGGTCTGAAGAAACTGGGCCTGAAGGTCGTCACGCCAGCCGCGTTCGACACCATCAGCGTGGAGTGCGATGTGGCCGCCGTGATGGGCCGCGCCCTGGCTGCCGGCGCCAACCTGCGCAAGCTGTCGGACACCGTCGTCAGCGTGGCGCTGGACGAAACCACCACCCGCGCCGATGTGGAAGCTCTGTGGTCGTGGTTTGCCCCGGCCAGCACGCTGAAGGTGGCCGACTACGCCGCCGGCGTGGAAAGCCTGATTCCGGCCGCCCTGCGCCGCACCAGCGCCTACCTCTCGCACCCGGTGTTCAACACCCACCACAGCGAAACCGAGATGCTGCGCTACATCCGCAGCCTGTCGGACAAGGACCTGGCGTTGGACCGCAGCATGATCCCGCTGGGCTCGTGCACCATGAAGCTCAACGCCACGGCCGAGATGATCCCCATCACCTGGCCGGAGTTCGCGGGCGTGCACCCCTTCGCCCCGCAAGACCAACTGGCCGGCTACGCCGAGCTGGACGCGCTGCTGCAGCAGTGGCTGTGCCAGGCCACCGGCTACGCCGGCATCAGCCTGCAACCCAACGCCGGCTCGCAGGGCGAGTACGCCGGCCTGCTGGCCATCAAGGCCTGGCACGAGTCGCGCGGCGACCACCAGCGCACCGTCTGCCTGATCCCTGAAAGCGCCCACGGTACCAACCCCGCCTCGGCCCAGATGTGCGGCATGAGCGTGGTGGTCACCAAGTGCGACAAGGAAGGCAACATCGACCTGGCCGACCTCAAGGCCAAGTGCGAGCAGCACGCTGACAAGCTGGCCGCCATCATGATCACCTACCCCTCCACCTACGGCGTGTTCGACACGCACGTGAAGGAGATCTGTGCGGTGGTCAAGGCCCATGGCGGCCGCGTCTACGTGGACGGCGCCAACATGAACGCGCTCGTCGGCGTGGCAGCACCGGGCGAGTTTGGCGGTGACGTCAGCCACCTGAACCTGCACAAGACCTTCTGCATCCCGCACGGCGGTGGCGGCCCGGGCGTCGGCCCCGTCTGCGTGGTGGAAGACCTCGTGCCCTTCCTGCCGGCGCACCGCACGGCCGGCATCGGCAAAGACAGCAACATCGGTGCTGTGTCCGCCGCCCCACTGGGTAACGCGGCCGTGCTGCCCATCTCGTGGATGTACATCCGCATGATGGGTGCCGAGGGCCTCAAGAAGGCCACCGAAGTGGCCATCCTGTCGGCCAACTACATCTCGGCGCGCCTGTCGGAGCACTACGACATCCACTTCAGCGGCGGCATTGCCGGCGTGAAGGGTGGCGGCGTGGCCCACGAGTGCATCCTGGACCTGCGCCCGCTGAAGGACAGCTCCGGCATCAGCGCCGAAGACGTGGCCAAGCGCCTGATCGACTACGGCTTCCACGCCCCGACGCTCTCCTTCCCGGTCGCCGGCACGCTGATGGTCGAGCCCACCGAGAGCGAAAGCCGCGCGGAACTGGACCGCTTCATCGACGCGATGATCCAGATCCGCCACGAGATCGCCGACGTCGAGGCCGGCAAGATGAGCCGCGAGGACAACCCGCTCGTGAACGCGCCGCACACCGCCCTGGTGGTCAGCGCTTCGGAGTGGACCCACGGCTACAGCCGCGAAGCCGCCGCCTTCCCGCTGCCCTCGCTGCGCCGCCAGAAGTACTGGTCGCCGGTGGGCCGCGTGGACAACGTCTATGGCGACCGCAACTTGTTCTGCTCCTGCGTGCCGCTGTCGGAATACGAAGAAGCTTGAGTAGCGCTGACTGATGGGCTTGGGTTCGCTCTTTGCCATCGGGGCAGGCATTGGCGCCTGCCTCCTGGCCTGGTTTTTCTACGGCTTTCAGTACAGCGGCTTTCAGTCGGTTCGATTGCTGTTCCTGGTCTCAGTGTTTCCAGCTTGGTTGGCAGGCAATCGCGCCGATCGGTACAGCAAAGAGGCTCAGGCCCTGTTCAAGCGAATGGGAAAGCGCGTACCCAAAGAATTCCGCCTTGTCTCCGAGGCACTCTCGTCAGGCGCAGCCTGGGCGCGACCCGGCCTGCTGCAGGACTATCAGAGGTGGCAACGAATCCTCGTTCTTCTAGCAGGAATCGCCTTTGCTGGAGTCCCCGGCGCGTTTGTCATCGGTATCGGCGTCTTGCAACGCAGTTGAACTGTTTGGAAAGCGATAGTCGTCATGGCCGTCTCCGTCTTCGACCTCTTCAAGATCGGCATCGGCCCGAGCAGCTCGCACACCGTGGGCCCGATGCGGGCTGCACGGCTGTTCGGCCTGCGTCTGCAGCACGACGGGCTGCTCGACAAAACCGCCCGCGTGCAGGTCATCCTGTACGGCTCGTTGGGCGCCACCGGCAAGGGCCACGGCAGTGACAAGGCGGTGCTGCTGGGCCTGGCCGGGCATGAGCCCGACACCGTGGACGTCGAAGCGATTCCTGCGTTGCTCGATGCGATCCGCGCCGGAGACCTCAACCTCGTCGGCCAGAAGTCCATCGGCTTCGACGAGGCGAAAGACCTGGTCTTCAAGCGCCGTGAAAGCCTGCCCTTCCACGCCAACGGCATGCGCTGCCTGGCCTTCGATGCCGACGGCAACGAACTCGCCAACCGTGTGTACTACTCGGTGGGCGGCGGCTTCATCGTCAGCGACGAGGTGGCGGCGGACGGCAGCAAGCAGAAGGTCATCGCGCCGGACACCACCGTCCTGCCCTACCCGTTCAAGACCGGCGACGAATTGCTGGCGCTGACCCGCAAGTTCGGCCTGTCCATCGCCGAGGTCATGCGCCGCAACGAGGGTCACTGGCGGCCCGAGGCCGAAACGCGCGCCGGCCTGCTGAAGATCTGGAACGTGATGCAGGCCTGCGTGCAACGCGGCTGCAAGACCGAAGGCATCCTGCCCGGCGGCTTCAAGGTCAAGCGCCGCGCGTCCAGCCTCTACGGCAGCCTGACGGCCAACCCCGAACAGGCCCTGCGCGACCCGCTGCAGGTGATGGACTGGGTGAACCTCTACGCGCTGGCCGTGAATGAGGAAAACGCCGCCGGTGGCCGCGTCGTCACGGCGCCCACCAACGGCGCGGCGGGCATCGTGCCGGCGGTGCTGCACTACTACGCCCGCTTCGTGCACGGCGCGACGGAAGACGGCGTCATCGACTTCCTGCTCACTGCTGCGGCCATCGGCATCCTCTACAAGGAAAACGCGTCCATCAGCGGCGCCGAGGTCGGCTGCCAGGGCGAGGTGGGTGTGGCCTGCTCGATGGCCGCCGGCGCCCTGTGTGCCGTCATGGGCGGCACGCCCGAGCAAGTGGAAAACGCCGCCGAGATCGGCATGGAGCACCACTTGGGCCTGACCTGCGACCCGGTCGGCGGCCTGGTGCAAATTCCGTGCATCGAGCGCAACGCGATTGCCTCCGTCAAAGCCATCAACGCCGCCCGCATGGCGTTGCGCGGCGACGGCACGCACTTTGTGAGCCTGGACAAGGTCATCAAGACCATGCGCGACACCGGCGCCGACATGATGACCAAGTACAAGGAAACCGCCCGCGGCGGCTTGGCGGTGAACATCGTCGAGTGCTGATCCGGCAGCGCTGACATGTGCCTGGCCGCCTTCGCGATCCACGCGCACCCGCGCTTCCCGGTCGTCATCGCGGCCAACCGCGACGAGTTCTTTGCCCGGCCGGCCGCGCCGCTGGACTGGTGGGCCGACGCCCCCGATGTGCTGGCCGGCCGTGACCTGCACGCCGGCGGCACCTGGTTCGGCCTTCACCGCAACGGCCGCCTCGGCCTGTTGACCAATGTGCGCGAGCCCCACCTGCAGCGGCCCGACGCCCCTTCCCGCGGCGCATTGATCACGCAGTGGCTGGCCAGCACCGAATCAGCCGAGGCCTTTGCCGCTGGCCTGCCTGCCGGCCCCCAGGGCTACAACGGCTTCAACCTCATCACTGCAGATCTGCGCCACGGAGATTGGCACTGGGTCAGCAACCGCAGCGCCCAGCCCCAGCGCCTGGCGGCGGGCGTGCATGGCCTGTCCAACGCTGCCCTCAACACGCCCTGGCCCAAGACCCGGGGGCTGACGGCTGCGCTCCACCGCGCCCTCGCCACCGCGCCCGATGTCGACGCCCTGATCGCCCAATTGATGGACGACCTGGCCGACGCCACGCCCGTGCCCGATGCTGAACTGCCCGACACCGGCGTGGGCTTGGAGCGCGAACGCGCGCTGGCCCCGCGATTCGTGCGCATGCCGCAGCTCCCGCCACCCGCGCTCGCGGTCTACGGCACCCGCTGCTCGACGGTCCTGGTGCTGTTGGACGACGGTCAGTTGCACCTTCACGAGCGCACCCTGGCCGCCGATGGCCGCGAGCAGGCCACCCGCCGCATCCGCCTGACGGGCTGGCCGTGACGGGCTGGCCGTGACGGGCGGCTCAGTGCAGCGGTTCTCCCTGACGCAGGCCCAGAAGCCCACGCCAAGCCACGCCGCCTCGCGTACGGGAATGGCCGGCGGCCCCGCAGGCGCCTCGTCTGTAGGGACACAGGAAACGCCACCGCGTTGAACCTTCACGCTCGGCACCCGGCAGCGACACAGGCTCGGGCCACAATCGGCCGCCGTGTCTGCCCTGACCCTCCACCGCCGCAACGCGCCGGACCCCAAGCTCCTGCAGCGCTGCCTGCTGCTGGCCGGGCTGTTGCACGTGTGGCTGGTGCTGGTGTTTGGCAACGCCACCGGCACCGCCGCGCCGGGCCAGGGCGTGTGGGGCAGCCTGACCGTGAAGCTGCTGGGCCGCATCGGCAGCGACAGCAACGCCCCGCCCGGTGACCCCAGCCCCGCGCTGGAACACAACGGCGCGCCCGGCGACGGCGCCCAGACCCGCCAGGGCGGCCAGGTTCGCAATGAACCCGCACCGCCGGGCCCGCCGGGCGCCGCCACCCTGGGCCGCTGGAACCCGCAACCGGTGCCGGCCGAAGCCGCCACCACCGACGAGCTCTCGCCGCAGCCGGCAGAGCCGCAGCCCGCCCCGCCACCGGTGCCCTCGCCGCCCACCCGCACGCTGACTGCACCAGAGCGCAGCCCGGCCCTGCAACGCGAAACCGTGCCCGTCCCGGCCGCCCGCCCGGAGGCCGACGCGCCGCTGCCCACCGCCCTGCCGGCTGACCTGCCCAGTGCCGTGCAACGCCTGGAAGCCCGCAGCGACACGCCACGCGCCGCCCTGCCGGCCCCGGCCACGCTGCGGCCCACGCCCCGGCCTTCCGACACGTTCGCCCTGCCGCCCGACCTGACCTTGCCCGCGCCGGTGGCCCGTCTGGACGCCACGCCCGCCGACCGGCGCGACCTCGCCCTGCCGCGCCCGGCGGACCTGCGCCCCGCCCCCCGCGCCGCCGTCACGCCACCGCCCAGCACCGAACTGCCGGCAGCGGTGAACCGCCTGGACGCCCCCGCCACCCCGGCCCGCGCCGCCGCGCTGCCCAAGCCGGCCGACTTGCGCGCCGCGGCGCCGGCCCCGGCCACGCCCGCCCCCACGCCCACCGACCTGCCCGCGCCGGTGCAGCGGCTGGAAGCCCCGAGCACGGACACCCGCCCCGTGCCCGCCCTGCCCCGCGCCAGCGCCAACCTGCGTGCGGCCACGCCGGCAGCCCCGGTGGAGCTGCCCAGCGCGCGCGACCTGCCGGCCCCGGTGCAGCGGCTGGAAGCGGCGGACGCGGGCGCCGCCGCGGTGACGCGCCTGCCGGCGCCCAACGCGGTCTCGCCCACGGCGGCCCCGAGCGCCGCGGCGGCGGCCGTGCCGGAACTCAGCCGCAACCTGCCCGGTGCCGTGACGGCGCCCTCGGCAGCTGCAGCCCCTGCGGCCGCAGCCGGACCGGCGCAGGGCGATCCACAAGCCGCGCTTCGCGGCGAGGTGCCCGCGTCGGGCAGCACGGCCAGCCGGGCGTCGGCCGGGTCGCCCGATGCCGGCTCCCAACTCGGGCCCGACCTGGCCGTGCCGCCCTCGGCGTCCGCCAGCGCGCCACGTGCGCCACTGAACCTGTCACTGCCCCGGGGCAGCGCCATCGCGGCCCGGCGTGGGCCGGGCTTGATGGAACTGCTGCCCCAGCCGCCCGAGCGCAAGTCCAAGCTCGAACAAAGCCTGGAGAACGCCGCCAACCCCGATTGCCGCAAGGCCTACGCCGAGGCGGGCTTGCTCGCCGCCCTGCCGCTGGCGCTGGACGCCGCGCGCGGCAAGGGCTGCAAGTGGTGAGTTGAAGCCCCGGCCGCCTCAACCGATTCAGCCGCCCCAGCCGCCCGTCACCACCAGCTTGCCGCGCATCTGCCCCGATTCCAGTCGGGCATGGGCCGCGCGCAGTTGCGCAGCGTTGATCGGGCTCAGCACCTCGGTCACGGTGCTGCGCAATTGGCCGGCATCCACCAAGTCAGCCACGCGGGCCAGCAGGCGGCCTTGCTCGGCCAGGTCGGGCGTGCCGTACAGCGAGCGGGTGAACATCAGCTCCCAGTGCAGCGAGATGGACTTGCGCTTCAGGGCCATCACGTCCAGCGGCGCGGTGGGGTCGTCAATCAGCGCGATGCGGCCCTGCGGCGCGGTCACCTCCACCAGCTGTGCCCAGTGCTGGTCGGTGTGCGTGAGGCTGGCCACGTGGTGCACCTCGGGCACGCCGGCCGCGGCGAGTTGGGCGCGCAGGGGCTGGTGGTGGTCCACCACGGCATGGGCGCCCAGTTCCCGCACCCAGGCTTGCGTGTCGGGCCGGCTGGCCGTGGCCACAATGCGCAGCTGCGTCAGCTGCCGCGCCAGTTGCACCAGCAGCGACCCCACGCCTCCGGCGGCGCCCACCACCAGCAACGTCTGCCCCGCGCCGCCGCCCTCGGGCACGCCGAGGCGGTCGAACAGCAACTCCCACGCGGTGATGGCCGTCAGCGGCAAGGCGGCGGCCTGGGCATCGGTGGCGTCGCGCGGGGCCCGTGCGGCGATGCGGTGATCCACGCAGTGCAGCTCGGCATTGCTGCCCCGGCGGTCGATGGCGCCGGCGTAGTACACCCGGTCGCCCACGGCGAAGCCGGTCACGGCGGGGCCGATGGATTCGACAACGCCCACGGCGTCCCAGCCCAGCACCTCGGGCTGGCCGGGTTGCGGTGCGCGGTTGCGGCGCACCTTGGTGTCCACCGGGTTCACCGACACCGCCTGCACCCGCACCCGCAGGTCGTGCGGGCGCAGCGGGGGTTCGGGCAGGGTCAGGTCCAACAAGGCCTCGGGGTGCGAGGCCGGCAGGGATTGCAGGTAGCCAACAGCGTGCATGGTTCCGTCCAGATGCGAAAGGGCGCTCATGGTGGCCGCCCGCATTGCCATCAAAAAGCCTATGCTGAGCAATTCAGTTTCACGCTTTACATGAAGATGGACCGCCTGGCCCCGCTGCAACTTTTTTTGGCTGTGGCCGATGCCGGCAGTTTTTCCGCCGCCGCGCGGCGGCTGGACCTGGGCGCCGTGCAGGCCAGTGCCACCATCGCTCGGCTGGAGCGCGAGCTGGGCGTGCGCCTGTTCGAGCGCAGCACACGGCGCCTGCGGCTGACCGAGGCCGGCGAACACTGGCTGCCGCATGCGCGCGCCCTGGTGGCCGCATGGGACGCCGGCCAGGCCGCCCTGCGCGACGCCGCCGGCGGCGACCGCCCGCTGGCCGGCCGGCTGCGGCTGAGCCTGCCCAGCGACCTGGGCCGCCAGCACCTGTGGCACTGGCTGGAAGCCGCGGCCGACCGCGAGGGCGAACCCGACCTGCAACTGGAAGTGCGCCTCAGCGACCGCCTGGCCGACCTGGTGCAAGACCCGGTGGACCACGCCGTGCGCTACGGCACCCCGCCCGACTCCACCCTCATCGCCCTGCCCCTGGCGCCGGCCAACCGGCGCGTGCTGTGCGCCAGCCCGGCCTACGTGGCCCGCTGCGGCGCACCGCAACACCCGAACGAGCTGGCCCACCACGCCTGCCTGCGCTTTGTGCTGGGCGAGAGCGTGCACGGCCGCTGGCGGTTTGACAGCCCCACGGGCGACACCGTGGCCGTGGAGGTGCGCGGCCCCCGCGTGGCCGACGACGGCGGCCTGGTGCGCGAATGGGCCCTGGCCGGCCTGGGCGTGGCCTACAAGAGCCGGCTGGATGTGGCCAGCGACCTGGCCGCCGGCCGCCTGGTGCCCCTGCTGCCCGACTGGCTGGGCGAGCCCGCGCCCCTGCACTGGATGGCCGTGGGCCGCCACCGGCTGAGCCCGGCGCTGCACCGCGTCATCGCGCACCTGCGCAGCCGCTGCGACGAATTGCTGCGCTGACCGCCGCACCGGCCAGCGGCGCCTCGCCATCCGCCCGGGTCAACCCGCCAGCGTGGGCCGCGGCCAGCCGGGCTCAGGGGTCAGCGGCATGCCGGCCCCGCTGCGCCACGCCGCCTGCCAGTCGGCCACCGGGGTGCTCAGCAAGCCCCGCACCACGCAGCCCGCCGCCGCACCCGTGGCGGCCACCTGCACCAACTGTTCTGGCGCGAGCACGCCGCCAATGCCCACCACCGGCATGGGCGCCATGGCCGCCCACCACGCCAGGTTGCCCAGCCCCTGCGGGTGCCAGGGCATGTCCTTGGTGAGCGTGGGCCAAACCGGCCCGCAGGCCACGTAGTCGGGCGCCCAGGCCACGGCGCGCGCCAGTTCCCACAGGCTGTGCGAGCTCAAGCCCAGCCGCAGGCCCTGCGCCCGGGCCTGGGCCAGATCGGCCCGGTCGGCCGCGTCCAGGGCCAGCAAATCCTCCTGGCCCAGGTGCACGAAGTCCACGCCCAGCGCGAGCGCCGCGCGCCAGTGGTCGTTCAAGATCAAGGTGCGCCCCAAGCGCCGGGCCGCGTCGCGCGCTGGCTGCACCTCCGCCGCCAGCCGGGTGCGCCAGGCTGCGCCGGGTTCCTGCGCGCCTCGCTTCATGCGCAGCTGCACGGTGCGCAGGCCAGCCTCGAACAACGCGGCGGCGTGCGCGCCCCGGTCGGTGAT
The DNA here is from genome assembly GCF_043555935.1 of Pelomonas baiyunensis. Taxonomy (NCBI): domain Bacteria; kingdom Pseudomonadati; phylum Pseudomonadota; class Betaproteobacteria; order Burkholderiales; family Sphaerotilaceae; genus Roseateles; species Pelomonas baiyunensis. Next base: position 145,557 of record NZ_JBIGIB010000007.1, read on the forward strand.
GCCGTACACGCCCTCGACGGCCGGAGGCGCAGCTGGGGCGTGCGCCCGACCCGGCCAAGAACTCGGCGCGTGCGAAAACAAGCCCGGCAACAACGCCGGGTCGGTGATGAAGGCGCCACGGGGCCGCACCGGCCCCGCACCGGCACCCGGCGGCGTGCCGAACGACGCGTCCGGCTGCAAGCCCGAGGCGGTCAGCATCTTGGCCAGCACGACGGCGTCGGCGGGCACAAAGCCGCGCGCCAGGCCCGCCGCCAGGGCGGTGGCGAAACAGCAGCCCGTGCCGTGGTGGTGCTGCGCGCTGCGCCGGGGCAAGCCCAGCCAGCCCTGGGCGTGGGGGCTGTGCAACCAGTCCAGCGCCAGCGGGCCGGGCTCGTCGCCGCCGGTGATGCACACCGTCTCCACCCCCAACGCCACCGCCTGCTGCGGTGCGCTGCCCTCGCCCACCAGCCGCGTGGCCTCCCGGCGGTTGGGCGTGACGGCCGTGGCGCGGGGCAGCAACTCCTCGCGGTAGGCGCGCAGCAGTTCCTCGGTGGCAAACGAGGCGCCCGTGGTGGCCCCCAGCACCGGGTCCACCACCAGGGCCACCGGGCCGCGCTCGCGCAAGCGGTCCACCCACCGGGTGACGACGCGCAACTGCGCCACGCCGCCCAGCAGCCCGGTCTTGACGGCCACGGGCGGCAGGTCGTCGGCCAGCGCAGCCAGTTGCGCGTCCAGCTGCTCGGGCGGCACCGGCCACACGGCTTGCACCGCCACGCTGTTCTGTGCGGTCAGTGCGGCCGCCACGGGGCACAGGTGCACGCCGGCCGCATCGGCTGCGCGCTGGTCGGCACTCAAGCCCGCGCCGCCGCCGGTGTCCAGCCCGGCCACGCTCCACACGATGGGGGGCTTCATGCGAGGCGGCGTCATGCGATCAGGAACGGCCGACCGCCCACCGGTGTGCTGGCCACGGCCATGGCCTGCGGCGCCATGACGCCCGCCTCATACCCCAGCCGCCCCGCCTCGATCGCCCGCGCGAACGCGGCCGCCATGCGCACCGGGTCGCCCGCCTGCGCCACGGCCGAGTTCAGCAGCACTGCGTCCAGCCCCAGCTCCATCGCCTGGGCCGCGTGCGAGGGCGCGCCAATGCCAGCGTCCACGATCAGCGGCACGCCGGGCAGGCGCTCGCGCAACGTGCGCAGCGCAAACGGGTTCAGCAGCCCCTGACCCGAGCCGATGGGCGCGCCCCAGGGCATCAGCACCTCGCAGCCCACATCCAGCAGGCGGCGGCAGGTGACGAGGTCGTCGGTGCAGTACGGAAACACCTGGAAGCCGTCCTTCACCAGCGCCTCGGCAGCGGTGACCAGCTCCCACGGGTCGGGTTGCAGCGTGTACTCATCGCCCACCACCTCCAGCTTGATCCAGGCGGTGTCGTACAGCTCACGCGCCATGTGGGCCAGGGTGATGGCCTCTTGCGCGGTGCGGCAACCGGCGGTGTTGGGCAGCAGGTGGCCGCCTTGCACCTGCAGCACCGCGCGGATGGTGGCTACAAAGCCGTTGTCGCCCGCCGCGGCCAGCGTGCGCTTGAGGCCCACGGTCAGCACCTGGGCGCCACTGGCCTGCAGGGCCTGACCCAACACCGCAGGCGACGGGTAGCCGGCGGTGCCGAGCAAAAAGCGGCTGCGCAGTGCGCGGCCATACAAGGTGAAGGACATGGTCATCCGCCCGTGATGGGTTGAATCAAGGTCAGCGCGTCGCCCGGCTCGATCAGCGTCGAGTCGCGCAGGGCTCGGGGCACGAAACGGCCGTTCAGGGCCGTGGCCACGTCGTTCGGCGCACGGCCCTGCTCGGCCAGCAGCGCGGCCACGGTCAGGCCAGCGCGCCACGGCTGGGGGTGGTGGTTCAGGGTGAACTCAGGCATGAGAGGGCTTTCTCGGCCAGCGCCGGGGCCAGCAGCCAGCCGTGGCGGTACAGGCCATTGATGCGCAGCAGGCCGGGCTCGTGATGCAGCACGGGGCGGTGATCCGGCAAGGCCGGGCGCAGCTGGGTGTCCAGGTGCACGATGCGTGCCTCGGCCAGGCCAGGCAGCACGCTGTGGGCCGCGGCCATCAGCTCCACGGCACTGCGCAGGCTGACGGGCGAGCGGTCTTCGCTTTCCACCTCCGAGGCGCCCACCACGATGAGGTCGCCCGGCCGCGGCACGAGGTACACGCGGTGGCGCGGGTGCATCAAGCGCACCGGCCGCTGCAGCACCACGCCGGGCGCGTGCAGCCACACCACCTCGCCGCGCACACCGCGCAGGCGCGGCAGGTCGGGCTGCGCACCCAGGCCCCGGGTGTCGATGGCGAGGTCGGCGTCCAGCACGTGGCCGTCGTCCAGTTCAAGCCGGTTCGGCTGCACGCGGGCCACACGGCGGCCCCAGCGCCAGTCCACCCCTGAGGCGTCTTCCGCCAACGCAGCGAGCATGTCGCGGGGCAGCACCTGGCCTTCGCCCGGCAGTTGCCAGGCTTTGAGGTCGGGCGCGAGATGAGGCTCCAGCGCACGCAAGGCCGCACGGTCCAGCGCCTGGGGCGCGGGCCCGTCATCGGGCTGCACGCGCGCCAGCACCCGCTGCGCCGCGCCCAGGTCGCTGCCATGCGCCAGCAGCAGGCTGCCCGAGGTGCGCACCAGCTCCGGCCGGCCCAGCGCCTGCGCGATCTGCGGCCACAGCGTGAGCGAACGCCAGCCCAGTTCGGCAATGTCGGGCTCGGCGTGCTCGCGCTCGGCCAGCGGGCTCAGCATGCCGGCGGCCGTGAAGCCCGCCGCCGCAGGGTCGCGCGGGCCGCTGGCCGCGTCCACCACGCGCACGCGGTGGCCCGCCCGGGCCAGCTGCCAAGCCAGCAGCCGGCCCATGACGCCGGCGCCGGCCATCGCAATGTCCAGCGGCATGGCGCTCAAGCCGGGTGGATGGGGACGTAGAACTCGCCGCCGCCCGCCTTGAACTCGGCCGACTTGGCCGCCATGCCTTGCTCGGCGTAGTCGCGCACGTCTTGGGTGATCTTCATCGAGCAGAACTTCGGCCCGCACATGGAGCAGAAATGCGCCTCCTTGGACGAATCCTTGGGCAGGGTTTCGTCGTGATAGCTGCGGGCGGTGTCCGGGTCCAGGCCGAGCGCGAACTGGTCGTTCCAGCGGAACTCGAAGCGGGCCTTGCTCATGGCGTCGTCGCGCGCACGGGCGCCGGGGTGGCCCTTGGCGATGTCGGCCGCGTGGGCGGCAATCTTGTAGGCGATGAGCCCTTGCTTCACGTCGTCGCGGTCGGGCAGGCCCAGGTGTTCCTTGGGCGTCACGTAGCAGAGCATGGCCGTGCCCATCCAGCCGATCATGGCCGCGCCAATGGCGCTGGCGATGTGGTCGTAGCCCGGTGCGATGTCAATCGTCAGCGGGCCCAGCGTGTAGAACGGCGCCTCGTGGCAGTGCTTGAGCTGCTCGGCCATGTTGGCCTGGATGAGGTGCAGCGGCACGTGGCCCGGGCCTTCGATCATGGTCTGCACGTCGTGCTTCCAGGCCACCTTCGTCAGCTCGCCCAGTGTGCGCAGTTCGGCGAACTGGGCCTCGTCGTTGGCATCAGCCGCGCTGCCCGGTCGCAGGCCATCGCCCAGCGAAAAGGTCACGTCGTAGGCCTTCATGATTTCGCAGATCTCTTCGAAGTGCGTGTAAAGGAAGTTCTCTTGGTGATGCGTGATGCACCACTTGGCCAGGATGGAGCCGCCGCGCGACACGATGCCCGTGCGGCGCCTCGTGGTCATGGGCACGAACGGCAGGCGCAGCCCGGCGTGGATGGTGAAGTAGTCCACCCCCTGCTCGGCCTGCTCGATCAGCGTGTCGCGGAAGATGGCCCAGGTCAGGTCTTCGGCGATGCCCCCGACCTTCTCGAGTGCTTGGTAGATGGGCACGGTGCCGATGGGCACGGGCGAGTTGCGCACGATCCAGTCGCGCGTGGTGTGGATGTTGCGGCCGGTGGAGAGGTCCATCACGGTGTCGGCCCCCCAGCGGATGCTCCACACCAGCTTCTCGACCTCCTCCTCGATGCTGGAGGTGACGGCCGAGTTGCCGATGTTGGCGTTGACCTTGACAAGGAAGTTGCGGCCGATGATGGTCGGCTCCAGTTCGGTATGGTTGATGTTGGCCGGGATGACGGCGCGGCCCCGGGCGATCTCGTCGCGCACGAACTCGGGCGTGATGACGTCCGGAATCGCCGCCCCCAGCGCATCGCCCTTCAAGCGCTGCTCGCGTTCGGCGTCGGACAGGTAGGCCTGCATCCACTCGCGCTTGCCGTTCTCGCGCAGCGCCACGAACTCCATCTCGGGCGTGACGATGCCGCGCCGGGCGTAGTGCAGCTGGCTCACGTTGGCGCCGGCCTTGGCCCGGCGCGGCTGGCGTTGCAGGGCTGCGGCCTCGGCGCGCAGCGCGGCGATGCGCTCGTTGTCTTCATGCTTGCCGCCATCGTCCAGCGCCACGCGGGGGCGGCCGGCGTAGGCCTCGGTGTCGCCCCGGTCGGCCACCCAGGTGGCGCGCACAGCGGGCAGGCCCTGGCGGACATCCAGCGTGGCGGCGGGGTCGGTGTAGGGACCGGAGGTGTCGTGCACGATCACCGTCTCGCCGTTGGTCAGCGCGATCTCGCGCATGGGCACGCGCAGGTCGGGCCGGCTGCCGGTGATGAAGGTTTTGCGGGAGGCGGGAAACGGCTCCCGCGTGAGCGACAGGCGGTCGGCGAACGAGAGGATGGGGTCGGGGGCATTCACAGCAGCGGTCTCCTGGAGCAAAGGGTTGCGTTTGCTCCGTGGCCGCCTGTGGATGCAGGGCGCGGGTGGCCCCACGCCTGCACGCCTCATGGCATGCGCTCTCCTTACGCCGGTACTAGCCGGTTCAAGTTCACGGGTTCGGTCGGTGACCGTCTCAGCGTCTGGGCTTGGCTTTCGCCACGCCCGAGCACCCCGGAGCGGGCGCGATTCTGCAGGCATTCGCCCGCGCTCGCCAAGCCCGGGCAACAAAAAAGGCCCCGAAGGGCCTTGTCAGTGAACTGCGCTGCGCGCTCGCGGTCTCAGGCGCGGCGGCGAGCCAGACCCAAGCCCAGCAGCGCCAGGCCCACCAGCGCCACGCTGGCCGGCTCCGGCACGGCGTTGGGGTCACGCACGGTGAAGGCCAGCGGGCCGCTGGCGAAGTTGCAGCCGTAGTTCTGCAGGTTGGAGTTCAGGCATTGCCCGGTGGTTTCCACGGTGCCAGAACCGGCCACATCGGCGGTGAAGTCGAGCAGGAACAACGACGGGTCGGTGTCCCAGCTGGCGTTCACGAAGTTGCCCAGCACGAAGTTCTGCAGCGTCAGTTGCGGGGAGCCATCTTGCGTCAGCAGCCCGCCGCCCGAACCGCCACCGTCCACTTCGCCCGGCGTGGTGAAGCCTTGCAGCACCACTTCCACCTGAAACGCCTGACCCAGCACCAGGTTGTTCAGGTCCACGCCACCCACGCCGCGCATCAGCAAGGAAGGCGCGGCGCTGGCAACCAGCGCCGTGGCGGCAAGGGCGAGGCCAACGAGGGTGTTTTTGAACTGCATGTCCGTCTCCGGTGATTTATGACGCAGGGTATGCAATTCCCAGGCCAAGCGCCACCTTCCCTATGAAACATCTGGTTTCCGATGGCGTGGTGTAAAGCCAACCGACACCAAACTAGGGATACCCGCTGCCCAGCCGCTTGTTGCAGTGCAACAGACACCACAAAGAAAAATGGCCGACCCGGTTGGGTCGGCCAAAGCGCAGGAGCGCGCTCGAGGGAGATTCAGAGGCGGCTGGACGCCGCGGCATGGGTGGCTGTGAGCTCAGTCCTTGTCTGCCGGCATGGCGCCGGGCATGCCGTGCACGGGCAGCACGCTGCCGGCGGCATCCGCAGCCGGCGCGGTGGCCTTTTTGTCACGCACGAGGTAGCTGTACAGCACCGGCACTACCACCAGCGTCAGCAACGTGGAGGTGATGACGCCGCCGATGATGGCCCGGCCCATGGGGGCCTGGATTTCGCCGCCGTCGTTCAGCGCAATGGCCATCGGCAGCATGCCGAACACCATGGCGGCGGTCGTCATGATGATGGGTCGCATCCGGATGAGACCCGCCTCACGCAGCGCCTCCGCCACCGTGGCGCCGGCCTTGCGGGCGTGGTTGGCAAAGTCCACCAACAGGATCGCGTTCTTGGTCACCAAGCCCATCAGCATCACCAGGCCAATCATCGAGAACACGTTCAGCGTGGAGCGCCACAGCAGCAGGGCCAGCATCACGCCAATCAGCGCGAGCGGCAGCGAGGCCATGATGGCAATGGGCTGCACGAAGCTGCCGAACTGGCTGGCCAGCACGATGTAGATGAAGATCACCGCCAGGCCCATGGCTGCCAGCAGGCCGTTGAAGGCCTCGGCCTGCTGCTTGCCGGCGCCGTCCACCTTGAAGCTGATGCCCGGGGGCAGCTGCGTGGCCTTGATGAGCTTTTGCACATCGGCGTTCACATCACCGCCCGGGCGGCCTTGCACGCCGGCAAACACGGCCTCGCGGCGCTGCAGGTTTTCGCGGCGAATCACCTCGGGGTTGAACACCGGCTGGATGGTGGCCACCTGGTCCAGCGCGATCGGGCTGCCGTCCTTCGAGAACGCCACTGGCAACTGCGCCATTTGCTCGATGTGCTCGCGCTGCTCACGCGGCAGGCGCAGCAGCACCTCCACCTGGTTGCCGTCCGGCGTGGTCCAGTAGGTGGCCACCTCGCCGTTGACGTAGGCGCGCAGCGACGCGGCAATTTGCGGCGCAGTCAGGCCCAGCTCACGAATGGCGGAGTCCTTCAAGCGCACGGCGTAGGCCGGCACGCCGGGCTTCACGGTCGTGTCCACGTCCACCGCACCCGGGATCTTCTTGATCTTCTCCACCAAGTCGTTCGCGCTCTGCGTCAGCAGTTCGGAGTCCGCACCCAGCAGCGTGATCCAGATCGGACGGTTGAAGCCCACGCTGACCTCCACGCCCGGAATGCGCGAGATGTCGCCACGGATCGCGTCTTCAATTTCCTTTTGCGTGCGGCGGCGCTCGCTGCGCTCCACCAGCGAGATGTTCAGCGACGCCTGGTTGCGGCCGGTGGCCATGCCTTCGCCGGTGCTGCCCACCACGGTGGACACGGTCTTGATCTCGGGGTAGCCCTTCAAGATTTCTTCAATCTGCGCCACCTTGGCGCTGCCGCGCTCCACGCTGGACGCCACCGGCATGCGCAGGTTGATCTGCGTGAAGCCGTTGTCGGTTTCCGGCACGAACTCGCTGCCCACCAGCGGCGCCAGCATCAGCGCCACCACGAAGCTCGCGAACGCACCCCACATCACCAGGCCGCGCGGCGTGAGCGTGGCGAAGCGCCACACCCGGCGGGCGCTCTTGTCACGCTGACCGTTGGCCAGGAAGGGGCGACCGTAGGCCGGCACCGGCGGCACGAACACGCGGTAGCGGCGGCCCGAGAACGCCCAGTCGATCAGGCGCTCGTAGCCGTTGTGCAGGCGGTCCATCGTCCAGTCGGTGGCACGAATGGCGTGGCCCAGCACCGGCCACTGGCGCACGCGCGGGTTCACCGGGTCGTGCCACACCGACGACAGCATCGGGTCCAGCGTGAAGCTCACGAACAAGCTCACCAGCACCGCCACCGCCACCGTGATGCCGAAGGGGTAGAAAAACCGGCCAATGATGCCGCCCATGAAGGCCACCGGCACGAACACCGCGCAAATGGCGAAGGTGGTGGCCATCACGGCCAGGCCAATCTCGTTGGTGCCATCGGCCGCCGCCTGGTGGTGGCTTTTGCCCATGCCCACGTGACGCACGATGTTCTCGCGCACCACGATGGCGTCGTCAATCAACAGGCCGATGCACAGCGACAGCGCCATCATCGTCATGAAGTTCAGCGTGAAGCCGAACGCCTGCACCGCAATGAAGCTGGAGATGACCGCAATCGGCAGCGTCAGGCCGGTGATGATGGTCGAGCGCCAGCTGTGCAGGAACATGAACACGATGGCCACGGTCAGCAGCGCGCCTTCAATCAGCGTGTGCTTCAGCCCGGTGAGCGAGCCCTTCACGAAGTCGGAGTTGGCGTAAATCAGGCGCAGCTCCACGTCCTTGGGCAGCGTCTTGCGCAGCTCTTCCATCGCCTCCTTCACGGCCTCGCCGGTTTGCACGATGTTGGCGTCTTGCTGCTTGAAGACGTTGAAGCTCACGGCTGGCTGGCCGTTGATGCGGGCGATGCTGTCGCGCTCACGCTCGCGCTCCACCAGCGTGCCCAGGTCGTTCAGCGTCAGTGCCAGGTTGCCGCGGCGGGCCACCACCATCTGGCCGAAGGCCTTGGGGTCTTTCACGCGGCCTTCCACCCGCAAGATGGCGTCGGCGTTGGTGTCGCTCAACAGGCCCACGGGCTGGTCGGTGTTGGCATCGGCCAGCGCCTTGGCGATTTCGGCCGGCGTCACGCCGTAGGCGCGCAGGCGCAGCGGGTCGAGGTCGATGCGCACTTCACGCGTCGTCATGCCGCCCACATCCACCTTGGCCACGCCTTCCACGCGGCCCAGCCGCTTGGAGACGATCAGGTCCGCCATCATCGACAGCTCACGCGAGCCGCGCGTGGGGCTCAGCAGCGCCAGCACCACGATGGGCTGCGCGTTGTCGCCCTGAAAGCGCGACACCGTGGGCGGCTTCGCATCCCGCGGAAAGGCCGACTGCGCCAGCGCCACGCGGTCACGCAGGTCTTGCATGGCGCGGCTCATGTCGGTGTTCAGCGTGAACTCCACGCTCGCCTGCACGCGGCCCTCAAAACTGCGCGACTGGATGCGGTCCACGCCGGCAATGGTGTTGATCGCCTCTTCCAGCGGCTTGGCAATTTCACGCTCCACCGCCTCGGGGCTGGCGCCGGGGTAGCGCACGTCGATCCAGGCGCCGGGCAGCGAGATGTCGGGCATCTGCTCCACACCCAGCTTGGCGTACGAAAACAGGCCCAGCACGCACAGGGCCACCATCACCATGGTCGCGAAGACCGGGTTCTGGATGGAAACGCGGGTCATCCACATGGCCGGCTCCTTACTGCTGCGCCGGCGCCGAAGCGGCCGCCACCTTCACGGCGGCCGCAGACCCGGCTGACGACGCAGCCGGCGCGCTCTTCGCCGCCACGAGGTTGGCCTTGTCGCCTTCGCGCAGGTTGTCAAAGCGCGCGGCCAGCACTTGCGAGTCGGCCTTCAGCCCGCTCAACACCTCCACGCGGCCCTCGCGCGCATCGCTGCGGCCGGTGGTGACGATGCGGCGCGCCAGCGCCCCGTTCTCAATCATCCACACCTGCTCTTGGCCCGAATTGCGACTGATGGCCGCCAGCGGCACCGTCAGCCGCGGCGTGTCGTCGCCCAACACCACCTTGGCCACGGCGTACTGCCCGGCGCGGAAGGTCTCCTTCGCATTGGGCAGCACCAGCGTCACGCCAATCGAGCGCGTGCCGGGCTCGGCCGCCGGGGCGATGCGGTCAATGCGCGCCTCCACCGGCGTGTCGGTGCCCTCCACCTTCACCTGCACCTTCATGCCCGGCTGCAGGCGCGCCACCTCGTGCGTGCCCACCAGGCCGGCGAGCTCCAGCTTGGAGAGGTCGACGATGGTCAAGATTTGCTGCTCCGCCGCCAGCTTCTCGCCCGGCAGCGCATGCCGCTTGGACACGATGCCGTTGATCGGCGCCACCAGCGCCGCCTGGCGCAGGGTCACCTGCATGGTTTCCAGCTGCGCCTTGGCGGCCTGCCAGTTGGCGCGGGCGGCCTCATACGCGGCGCGCGAGGTTTCCAGCGCGGTGGGCGCGATGAAGTTGTTGTCTGCCAGGCCCACGTTGGCCTTGTGCGTGCGCTCGGTCTGTTCCATCTGGGCGCGCATGGCTTCCATGCTGGCGCTGCGCTCGGCCACGCGGTGGCGCAGTTCTTCCAGGTCCACCTGGCCCAGCGGTTGGCCGGCGTGCACACGGCTGCCCTCGCCCACCGCCAGGTTCAGCAGCGTGCCGTTGCTCTTGGCCCGCACCACCACCGTGCCCGGCGCCACCAGCGGGCCGCTGAACTCCACCACCGCCGGCATGGCCGCCAACGTGGGCTTCACCACCTCGCCGGCCACAAACTCCAGCGCCGGCTTGGCCGCTTCTTCACCCGGCTTCTTGGGGGCCTCGCCCTTGCTCGCCATCACGGCGAAGCCTGCACCACCCACCAACAGCACCACCGCCGCGATGCCACCCACCTTGAACGACTTGCGCATGACTCCCCCAAACACTTTCTGAAACAGACATTTGCAGTCTAGAAATCGCGCCTCCACAGCGCAGCGCGCTTGTGACGAAACGCGGTTTGCGGGGGCTGAGCTGCACCGGTTGACGGTCAGGCCGCCGCGTGGGGCGACGAAATGCAACGGGCATGGATCAAGCGCCGCAGGGCGCGCATTTCAACGGCCATGACCAATGGCATGGTGCGGGCGGGTTTGGGCATCCGCCGGCTAGAAAGTGGCTCAAGCCGGCAAGATCAGATACTGCGTTGATGCGCCAACCACCCGTTTCTGAGACCGCGCTGCCGCAACAGCGGCTTGGGCCTGCTCGACGGGGCTAACAACATGCTGCAGGGTCGCCCACGGTGGGTTTGGCCTACCGGCAAGGCCAGTTGATCGCTCGCGCGAGCGGGCGCTGCAGACGCCGGGCACCAAGCCCGCCTGAGCCAGCCTGCGCCGCTCAGCGCTGCCCGCGAATGGCTCCGATGGGCAGCACCACGTCGCCGCACTGCGCGCGGTGGCGCAGCGCGTGGTCCATCAGCACCAGGGCCAGCATGGCCTCGGCGATGGGAGTGGCGCGAATGCCCACGCAGGGGTCGTGGCGGCCGAAGGTTTCCACGACTGACGGGTTGCCCGCGCGGTCGATGCTGGCCTTGGGGCTGCGAATGGAGCTGGTGGGCTTGATGGCGATTTCGGCCACGATGTCTTGCCCGGTGGAGATGCCGCCCAGCACGCCGCCGGCGTTGTTGCTGGCAAAGCCCTCCGGCGTGAGTTCGTCGCCATGCTCGGTGCCCTTCTGGGCCACCGAGTCAAAGCCGGCGCCAATTTCCACGCCCTTGACGGCGTTGATGCCCATCAGGGCATAGGCGATGTCGGCGTCGAGCTTGTCGAACAGCGGCGCGCCCAGGCCCACAGGCACGTTCGTGGCTTCCACGCGGATGCGGGCGCCAACCGAGTCGCCAGCCTTGCGCAGCGCGTCCATGTAGGCTTCCAGCGCCTCGATCTGGCTGGTGTTGGCGGCGAAGAAGGGGTTCTCGCCCACGTGCTGCCAGCCTTCGAAGCCGATTTCCACTTCGCCCAGCTGCGTCATGCAGCCGCGGAACTCGGTGCCGTAGGTCTGCTTCAGCCATTTGCGGGCCACGGCGCCGGCGCCCACCATGGGGGCGGTGAGGCGGGCGGACGAGCGGCCGCCGCCGCGCGGGTCGCGCAGGCCGTATTTGCGCCAGTAGGTGTAGTCGGCGTGGCCGGGGCGGAACGTGTCGAGGATGTTGCCGTAGTCTTTGCTGCGCTGGTCGGTGTTCTCGATCAACAGGCAGATGGGCGTACCGGTGGTGAGGCCCTCGTACACGCCCGACAGGATCTTGACCGCGTCGGGCTCGTTGCGCTGCGTGACGTGGCGGCTGGTGCCGGGGCGGCGGCGGTCCAGCTCGGGCTGGATGTCGGCCTCACTCAGCGCCAGCCCGGGCGGGCAGCCGTCGATGACGCAGCCGATGGCCGGCCCGTGGCTTTCGCCGAAGTTGGTGACGCGGAAGAGTTCGCCGAAGGTGCTGCCTGACATAGCCTGCAAGTTTAGGCGGGCCAGAAACACCAAAGCGGCCGCAAAGGCCGCCTTGTCGGGTTGCGAACCGCGGGGTGCGGTGCGCGGGTTGCGCCGGCCGTCAGAGCTTGGGCTCGGCCTCGGCGGCGTTTTCTTCCACCGGCCAGTCGCGGATGTAGGCCTTGAGCATGCGGTTCTCGAAGTCTTGGCTGTCCACCACGGCCTTGGCGACGTCGTAGAACGAGATGACCCCCATCAGCGTTCGGCCGTTCATGACGGGCATGTAGCGGGCGTGGCGGCCCAGCATCATGCGGCGCACTTCGTCGATCTCGGTCTCGGGGGTGCAGGTCAGCGGGTGGTCGTCCATCACGGTGCGAACGACCGTGGTGCCCACGGCGCCACCGTTCTTGACCACGGCTTGGATGACTTCGCGGAAGGTGAGCATGCCGACGAGGTCGCCGTGCTCCATCACCACCAGGGAACCGATGTCGCGCTCGGCCATGACGTCCAGCGCGTCTTTGAGCGCTTGATCGGGCGCGACGGTGAACAGGGTGCCGCCTTTGACACGCAGGATATCGACGACTTTCATGGGGGCCTCCGAGGGAAAAACGCCCGGGCAACATAGCACACAATGCCCGCGACTCCACCCCATAGAAAACACCATGCCAGGTTTCGACACCCTCGCCCTGCATGCCGGCGCCGCGCCCGACCCGGGCACCGGCGCACGGGCAACCCCGCTGCATCTGAGCACCTCGTTCGTTTTTGAGAACGCGGAACACGCGGCCTCGCTGTTCAACATGGAGCGCTCGGGCCATGTGTACAGCCGGCTGTCCAACCCCACCACCGCGGTGTTCGAGGAACGCATGGCGGCGCTGGACGGCGGCATTGGCGCCATTGCCACCGCCAGCGGCCAGGCCGCGCTGCACCTGGCCATTGCCACGCTGATGGGCGCCGGCAGCCACATCGTGGCCAGCACGGCGCTGTACGGCGGCAGCCACAACCTGCTGCACTACACCTTGCGGCGCTTTGGCATTGACACCACCTTCGTCAACCCGCGCGACCTGGACGCCTGGCGCGCCGCCATCCGGCCCGAAACGCGGCTGCTGTTCGGCGAAAGCCTGGGCAACCCGGGCCTGGATGTGCTGGACATTCCCGGAGTCAGCGCGCTGGCGCATGACGCTGGCCTGCCCCTGCTGGTGGATGCCACCTTCACCACGCCCTACCTGCAGCGCCCGGCGAAACTGGGCGCGGATCTGGTCTACCACTCGGCCACCAAGTTCCTGTGCGGCCACGGCACGGCCGTGGGCGGCGTGCTGGTGGATGCCGGCTCGTTCGACTGGGACGCCGCCCACGCCGCCTCGGGCCGATTCGCCACCCTGGCCGAGCCGTATGACGGCTTCCACGGCATGGTGTTCACCGAGGAAAGCACGGTGGGCGCCTTCCTGCTGCGCGCCCGCCGCGAAGGTCTGCGCGACTTTGGCGCCTGCATGAGCCCGCACACCGCCTGGCTGATGCTGCAGGGCCTGGAAACCCTGCCACTGCGCATGGCGCGCCACGTGGCCAACGCACAAGCCGTGGCCGAGTTCCTGGCTGCGCAGCCCTTGGTGGAGCGCGTGAACTACCCGGGCCTGACCTCGCACCCCGACCACGCACTCGCCCAACGCCTGCTGCCACGCGGCGCGGGCGCGGTGTTCTCGTTCGACCTGAAAGCCGGCCGCGAACAGGGCCGCGCGTTCATCGAGTCGCTCAAGCTGTTCTCGCACCTGGCGAACGTGGGCGATGCGAAATCGCTGGTGATTCACCCGGCCAGCACCACGCACTTCCGCATGGACGACGCCGCGCTGCGCCAGGCCGGCATCGGGCCGGGCACGATCCGGCTGTCCGTTGGCCTGGAAGACCCCGCCGATTTGATCGACGACCTGAAGCGCGCGCTCAAAGTGGCAGCCAAGGCCGGAGGTGCCGCATGAAGCTGCAAGTCGATGGCCACGAGGCCTATGCCTACACCGGCGGCAAGCCGTTCAACCCTGCCCTGCCCTGCGTGGTGTTCATTCACGGCGCGCTGAACGACCACAGCGTGTGGACGCTGCTGGCCCGCTGGTGCGCGCACCACGGCTACAGCGTGCTGGCGGTGGACCTGCCCGGCCACGGCCGGAGCGCCGGCCGGCCGCTGACGTCGGTGGAAGACATCGGCGCCTGGCTGCACCGGCTGATGGACGCCGCCGGCCTGGCCGAGGCGGCGCTGGTGGGGCACAGCATGGGCTCGCTCATCGCACTGGAAGCCGCCAGCCGCGCCCGCACGCTGGTGATGGTGGGCACGGCCTACCCGATGAAGGTGTCGGAAGCGCTGCTGACCACCGCGCGCGACAACCCCGAGGCCGCGATGGCGATGGTGAACGCGTTCTCGCACTCGGTGGCCAGCGCCAAGCCGGGCTACCCCGGGCCGGGCGCCTGGTTGCGCGGCGGCGGCCTGGCGCTGATGCGCCGGCTGCAAGCGCGGCAAACCGAGGTGAATCTGTTCGAGAACGACTTCCAGGTGTGTGACCGTTACACCGGCGGCGAGGCCGCGGCAGCCCGCGTGCGCGGCCCGGTGCACTTCATCCTGGGCGCACAAGACCAGATGACCGCCCCCAAGCAAAACGCCGTGCTGGGTGCGCTGCTGAAGCCACGCATCCACACCGTGCCGGCCGGCCACGCGCTGATGGCTGAAGCGCCAGACGCCGTGCTGGCCGCGTTGCGCGCCGCACTGGGCTGACCCCGCTGCGGGCAAGCCCGGTTGCGAGGTGGGCACGGCGCGCGTGCAATCGGCGCATGAGCCCCGCCCGCTTCCACGGCTTTGCCGAGTTCTATCCGTTCTACCTGCAGGAGCACAGCAACCGCACCTGCCGCCAGCTGCACTTTGTGGGCAGCACGCTGGTGCTGCTGTGCCTGTGGCAGCTGTGGGCCACGGGCAACGCGCTGTGGGTGCTGTACGCGCTGCTCAGTGGCTACGGTTTTGCGTGGGTGGGGCACTTCTTCTTTGAGAAGAACCGGCCGGCCACGTTCAAGCACCCGATCTACAGCTTCATGGGCGACTGGGTGATGTACGCCGACATCTGGCGCGGCCGCGTGAAGCTGTAAACCCGCCGAGCCGCTCGGCGCGGCCCACTCGGCGAACTCGGGGCGCCGGGCGCCCTAGTTGCGCCAGGCCACGCCCAGGTTGGCGTACTGGCCGTCGCGTTGCTGCACGAGCGGGCTGTCAGCCGCCGGGCCGAGCAAACGGCTGGCGCCCGCCCCGCCGAACATGAACCAATGCTTGGAAAGCGGCCGCGTGAAGCTCACGCCGGCATGCAAGTCGCGCAGCCCGGCGCCAGGCTCGTACGCAGGCTTGCCACTGGCCGCCACGGCCGACTCCGGCACGCCAAAGTAGCTGCGCAGGTTTTGCGCATTGCCGGCCGACACGCCCGCGCCCGCGGCCCATTCCACCGTGGGGCTGCGGTAGAAGCGCCAGCCCACATCGGCGCCGGCCGTCAGGCCACCGCCGCGGCCCAACAGGTCTTGGGAGAGGTTGCCGCTCAGCGTCCAGTCGGGCGCCAGGTTCAGGCTGGCCGAGAGGCGCGCCCGCAGCGTGCGCTTCACATCGGGCAGGCCCTGCGTGGTGGTGGCGTCGCCGCTGCTGCGGCCGCTGTCCATGCGCAAGGCCAGGCCCACGCGCAGCCGGGTGTTGTCCACCAACAGGGTGCTGGCACCCGCGCCAACACCTTCGCGCCCAAAGCCCAGCAAGGCACTGCCGCCCGAGGTGCTGATGCGCCAGCGCCCCCACTGCACGGCCCACAAAGGCTTGAGCTGGGTCTTGCGAGACGCCGCCCCGTCGTACTCCGGCCGGCTGGCCAGCGAAGCGCCCAACAGGTAGCGGGCGGACTGGGTCTCCGGCTCTTGCTCGGCTTGCTGTGCGCGAGCCGGCAGGGCCGCTGCGCAGGCCAGGCACATCAGAATCTGTGGAACACGCGGTGTCATGCCACGCAGCCTAGCAGCGACGGCTGACCGCGAGCCGTCCGCCCCACGCGACGGGGGCTTTCACCGACGGTTCAGGACGTCAGCTGGCGCTGAAGGTTAGCGAGCATGTCGTCCACCATCGCATCCAGGTCGTACTGGAGCTTCCAGCCCCAGTCGGCTTGGGCCGCGGTGTCGTCGATGCGCTGGGGCCAGCTGGCCGCGATGGACTGGCGGAAGTCCGGCACGCAGTCCATCGTGAACGCGGGCAGGCGGCGGCGGATGCTGGCGGCGATGTCGTCCGGCGTGAAGCTCACGCCCGCCAGGTTGTAGCTGCCACGCTGCTTCACGGCGTCGGCGGGCGCGTTCATCAGCTCGATGGTCGCGCGCAGCGCATCGGGCATGTACATCATGGGCAGCGCCTGACCGGCTTCCAGGAAGCAGGTGTACCGGCCGTCCTTGAGGGCGGCATGGAAGATCTCCACGGCGTAGTCGGTGGTGCCGCCGCCCGGGGGCGTTTTCCAGCTGATGAGCCCGGGGTAGCGCAGGCTGCGCACGTCGACGCCGTGCTTGGCGTGGTACCACTCGCACCAGCGCTCACCGGCGAGCTTGGAGATGCCGTACACGGTGGTGGGGTCCATCACCGTGGTTTGCGGGGTGTCCACGGCCGGCGTGTTCGGCCCGAAGGCGGCAATGCTGCTGGGCCAGAAGATCTTGTCCAGCTTCTCGTGCCGGGCGAGTTCCAGCACGTTGAGCAGGCCCTTCATATTCAGGTCCCACGCCCACATCGGGTGCTTCTCGCCGTTGGCCGAGAGTGCGGCGGCGAGGTGGTAGATCTGCGTGATCTTGTGGCGCTTGACGATGGTGGCCAGCGCACCGGCGTCGGTCACGTCCAGCGCTTCGTGCGCCAGCGTGGGCACGCGGCCCTTGGGGGCCAGGTCGCTGGTGATGACCGCCTCGTTGCCATGCAGCTTGGCCAGTTCGACAGCCAGCTCGGTGCCGATCTGCCCGTTGGCGCCAATGATGAGGATGCGGACGGGCTTGCTCATTTCACCAACCCCAGTTCACGGCCGGCTTGCGTGAAGGCGGCCACAGCCTTTTCCAGGTGCTCGCGCTCGTGCACCGCCGAGATCTGCACGCGGATGCGCGCCTGGCCTTTGGGCACCACAGGGAAGAAGAAGCCCACGGCGTAGATGCCCAGCTCCAGGATGCGCGCGGAGAGCTTTTGCGCCATCACCGCGTCGTACACCATGATGGGCACGATGGGGTGGGTGCCCGGCTTGATCTCGAAGCCGGCCGCCTGGATGGCCTGGCGGAAGTAGGCCGTGTTGGCTTCCAGCTTGTCGCGCAGCGCGGTGGAGCCTTCCAGCAGGTCCAGCACCGCCAGCGACGCTCCAGCAATGCTGGGTGCCAGCGTGTTGCTGAACAGATAGGGACGCGAGCGCTGGCGCAGCAGCTCCACCACTTCCTTGCGTGCGGCCGTGAAGCCGCCCGAGGCGCCACCCAGGGCCTTGCCGAAGGTGCCGGTGATGATGTCGATCTTGCCGAACACGCCGCA
Organism: Pelomonas baiyunensis; assembly: GCF_043555935.1. Lineage (NCBI taxonomy): Bacteria > Pseudomonadati > Pseudomonadota > Betaproteobacteria > Burkholderiales > Sphaerotilaceae > Roseateles > Pelomonas baiyunensis. The sequence goes on from NZ_JBIGIB010000007.1 coordinate 162,898, forward strand.
GTGCTCAGGCGTGCCGCGGCCGGTTTTGCCCATGAAGCCGCTGGCGTGGCATTCGTCCACGCCCAGCAGCGCGTCGTAGCGGTCGCACAGCGTGCGAATCTTGTCGAGCTGGGCGATGGTGCCGTCCATGGAGAACACGCCGTCGGTGAACACCAGCGTGAAGCGGGCGCCCTTCTCCTTGGCTTCCTTCAGGCAGCGCTCGAGGTCGTCGAGGTTGTTGTGCTCGTAGCGGTAGCGCTGGGCCTTGCACAGGCGGATGCCGTCAATGATGGAAGCGTGGTTCAGCGCGTCGCTGATGATGGCGTCCTGCTCGCCCAGCAACGGCTCGAAGAGGCCGCCGTTGGCATCGAACGCGGCCGCGTACAGGATGGCGTCTTCACAGCCCACGAAACGGGCGATGCGCTGCTCCAGCGTCTTGTGCAGGTCTTGCGTGCCGCAGATGAAGCGCACCGACGACAGACCGAAGCCGTGCGTGCGCAGGGCCTCGTGCGCCGCCTCGATCACCTGCGGGTGCGACGACAGACCCAGGTAGTTGTTGGCGCACAGGTTGATGACCTCGCGGCCATCGGTGGTGTGCACCACGGCGCCTTGCGGCGTGGTGATGATGCGCTCGGCCTTGAACAGCCCGGCGGCACGGATGCCTTCGAGTTCGGCTTGCAGGTGTTGGTAGAACGCTTGGCTCATGGCGCCGCTCCTGGTGCACAATTCGGTAAATTGAACGCGTTCGATATATCGAACTTGCGTGCAGTATCTGAAAAACGTTTACCGCCGTCAAGCATGAACATGGACACCGAACCGCCCCGCGTCGGCGCGGCCTTGCAGACACTGCGCGCCAGCCGGGGCTTGTCGCTCGACGACCTTTCCAAGCGTGCGGGCGTCAGCAAGTCGATGTTGTCGCAGATCGAGCGCAACCAGGCCAACCCCACCGTCGCCGTGGTCTGGCGGCTGGCCAACGCGCTGGGCGTGGACATGGGCGAGTTGCTGGGCGGCGAGCGTGCCGCGGCACCCGCCATCGAGACTGTGCCCGCGCACGCGACGCCCGGGCTGACCAGCCCGGACGGCCTGTGCAAGCTGCGCATCCTGGGCCCCATCGAGCTGGCCGGGCAGTTCGAGTGGTACGAGCTCACGGTTCAACCCGGCGGCGTGCTGGACAGCCAGGCCCACGAGCCGGGCTCGCGCGAGCACCTGAGCGTGCTGACCGGCAGCCTGGAGGTGTCAGCCCAGGGCGTGACGAGCAAGCTCAAGGCGGGTGAGACCGCCCGTTATGCGGTGGACGGCCCGCACGCGATTCGCAACGCCACCAAGTCGGCCGCGACCGCGCTGCTGGTGGTGCTGCACTCCTGACGGGTTACTGCACGGCCGAATCCATCAGGCTTCGGCCACCAGCAGCCGCTCCAGCGTGAGCTGCGACCACTCGGTGTGGGCCCACAGGTTGGCCAGCAAGCCCTGGCGCTCGGCCAGAAACTCGGCCAGCAGGCGCTCGGCCGGCGCTTTCTCTGGCGCGCACAGCAGCACAAAGCGCTGGGCCCCCTCTTCCTCCAGCCGGCCCACCCAGTCCATTGCGAGCAGCTTGTCCACGATGGGGCTCAGTTGCAGCGGGTCCACCCGCAGTGCGCGGGCCAGCGCCAGGTGCGACAGGCCATGCTGCCCCGCCTCCCGCACGCGCCACAGCTCCCGCAGCACCTCCAGCGCCAGCGCCAACGGCTGCCCCGGCGTGCCCGGGCGCAGGTGCAACCGGCCGGTCAGCGCCGGCGTGTTGGCCGCCAGGATGGCGCCCAGCAGCACGATCACCCACCCCAGGTACACCCAGACGAGGAACACCGGCACCGTGGCAAACGCGCCGTACAGCGTCGAGTAGGTGGGCACCTGTTTCACGTACCAAGCCAACAGCGACTTGGCGAGCGAGAACCCCACCGACACGAACGCCCCGCCCAGCAAGGCATGCCGCCAGCGCACATGGGTGTTGGGCACGTAATGGAACAGCCCGGCCACGGCCAGGCCCAAGAGGACGATGTCCACCCCGCCCAGCAAGGCCGCCAGGTCACCCGGCAGCTTGGTGAACAGGCCCTGGCCCACGCTGATGGCGTAACTGGTGAGCGTGAGGCTGCCGCCCAGCAGCAACGGGCCCAGCGTCAGCGCAGCCCAGTACACCAGCACCCGCTGCGCCATCGGCCGCGGGCGCTGCACGCGCCAGATGGCGTTGAGCGTGCGGTCGATGGTGAGCATCAGCGCCAGCGCCGTGAAGCCCAAAAACACCAAGCCCACCGCGCCGAGCTTGCTGGCCTTCGCTGCAAATTGCGTCAGCGCCGCCAGCACCGGCTTGGCGATGTTGGGAGGAATCAAACTCTTCAGGAAGTACTGCTCCAGCGCCGCCTGGAAGTTGGCAAACATCGGAAAGGCCGTGAACACCGCCAGCATCACGGTGAGCAGGGGCACCAGCGAGATCAGCGTGGTGAACGTCAGGCTGCCGGCCGTCAGACCCAGGCGTTCCTCGCGGAAGCGCTGGCGGAAGGTGTGCAGCGTTTGCCACCACGGCCACGCCAGCAGCTCGGTCAGGAAGTCGCTGGCGAAGGCAATGGGGTTGCGGTTCAGAGGCGCGTCGGGGTTGTCTGCGCGCGGCGGGTTCAGGGGCATGGCTTCTATGATGCCGCAGCTATGCCTCACGCCCCCGAAAGAACCGAACCCCGCGCCGCCGAGCGCCTGTCTCGCAACCTCGCGCTGGCCAGTGTGGTGGCGCTGATCGCGCTGTGCCTGGCCTGGGAGTTGTGGCTGGCGCCCACTGGCCGCGGCACGTTGGCGCTGAAGGTGCTGCCACTGCTGCCGGCGCCGCTGGGCCTGTGGCGCTACCGCATGTACACCTACCGCTGGGTGGCCCTGGCCATCTGGCTGTACGTGCTGGAAGGCCTGGTGCGCGCCACCAGCGAGCCGGGCATGGGCCAGGCCCTGGCGCTGGGCGAGGTGGTGCTGAGCGTCATCGCCTTCACCGCCTGCACCGCGCAAATTCGGCTGCGGCTGGCCGCCGCGCGCGACGCATGAACGCCTTCGTCGCCGCGCTTCGGGCCCGCCTCGGCGAGGCCGGCTGCCTGACGGACGGCGACCTCAGCGCCTACGAAACCGACTGGCGCAAGCGCTACCCCGGCCGAGCGCTGGCCGTGGCCCGCCCGGCCAGCACCGACGAGGTGGCCGCGGTGCTGAAGCTGTGCCACGAACACCGCGTGGCCGTGGTGCCCCAGGGCGGCAACACCGGACTGGTGGGCGGCTCCACCCCCGACGACAGCGGGCAGCAACTGGTGCTGAGCCTGCAGCGCATGCGACGCATCCGAGCGGTGGATGGGGCCAACGCCAGCCTCACCGCCGAGGCAGGCTGCGTGCTGGGCGAGGTTCAGGCTGCCGCCGCACAGGCCGGTTGGCTGTTTCCCTTGAGCCTGGCGGCCGAGGGCTCCTGCACGCTGGGCGGCAACCTGGCCACCAACGCCGGCGGCACCCAGGTGCTGCGCTACGGCAATGCCCGCGAGCTGTGCCTGGGGCTGGAGGTGGTCACAGCGCAGGGCGAGGTGTGGCATGGCCTGTCGGGCCTGCGCAAAGACAACACCGGCTACGACCTGCGAGACCTGTTCATTGGCAGCGAGGGCACGCTGGGCGTGATCACCGCGGCCACCGTGAAGCTCTACCCGCAGCCCCGCGAGCGCCTGACCGCGCTGGCCGCCTGCCCGAGCCTGGACGCCGCGGTGGCCTTGCTGAGCCGCGCACGGGCTGCGGCGGGCGACGCGCTGACCGGCTTTGAGGTGATGAGCCGCGCCACCCTGGCGCTGGTGGCGCGTGAGTTGCCCGCGCTGCCGCAGCCCCTGCCGGCGGCGGCCTGGACGGTGCTGTTGGAACTCTCCGACGCGGAAAGCGCGGCCCATGCGCAAGGTGTGTTCGAACGGCTGCTGGAGGGCGCATTGGAGTCGGGTGTCGTGACCGACGCGGCCATCGCGCAGAACCTCCAGCAGGCCCAGTCGTTTTGGCACCTGAGGGAGTCGATCCCGCTGGCGCAAGCCCAGGCGGGCCTGAACATCAAGCACGACATCTCGCTGCCGGTGTCGGCCATTCCCGGCTTCGTGGCCGAGATGGACGCACAGCTGACCGCCTATCAACGCGGCATTGAAGTCATCAACTTCGGGCACTTGGGCGACGGCAACCTGCACTACAACGTGCAGGCCCCGCAGGGTGTGGCACCGGCCGCGTTCCTGGCCGCGCACGAGGCGGCCATCAATGCCCAGGTCTACGACGCGGTGCAGCGCCGGGGGGGATCGATTTCGGCCGAGCACGGCATCGGGCGCCTCAAGCGCGAAGAACTGGCCGCCCGCAAGGACCCGACGGCACTGGCGCTGATGCGCTCGATCAAGCGGGCGCTGGACCCGCTCAACCTGCTCAACCCCGGGCGGGTGCTTTGAACGCGAAGCCCAGCGTCAGCCACTGAAGCAACGTGGCCGGCCGCCGCACCACGCGCATAACCAGGCGGAACACCAGGCGCACCAACACCAGGGTCAGCACCGCCTCCAGCAGCGTCAGCACGAAGCCGCCCAGCGGCGTGAAGCGCTCGGACCGGCGATGGAACTTGGCCAGCGCGCTGTCGCGGGTGACCTCGATGCTGTCGTAGAAGGTCGGCACGATCAGCAGGGTCAGCAGCGTGGACGTGATGGTGCCGCCGATGATGGCCACGGCCATGGGGCGGTAGAACTCACCGCCCTCCCCCACGCCAATGGCCACCGGCAACATGCCGGCAATCAGCGCGAAGGTGGTCATCAAGATCGGGCGGAAGCGCTTGCGGCCTGCGTGCATCAGCGCTTCTTCGCGGTCGATGCCGGCCGCCTCTTCCTGGCGCGTGGCGTCCAGCAGCAGGATGGCGTTCTTGGCCACCAAGCCCATCAGCATGATCACGCCGATCAGGCTCATGAGGTTCAGCGTGCCGCCGGTGATCAGCAGCGCCAGCACCACGCCAATCAGCGACAGCGGCAACGACATCATCACCGCCAGCGGCGCCGTGAAGCTGTTGAACTGGATGACCAGCACGAAGTACATCAGCGCGATGCCCGACAGCAGCGCCGTGATCATGGCGGTGAACACCACCTGCTGATCGCGCGCAGCGCCGGCCAGCTCGATGCCAAAGCCCGGCGGGAAGTCGATCTTTTCCGCCAGTTTCTTGGCTTCCGAGGTGATCTCACCCGGCGAGCGGCCCTGCGCGTTGGCACTGACCGTGATGGTGCGCTTGCCGTCGCCGTGCTGAATCTGGCCCGGGCCCTTGCCCAGCGTCACCTTGGCGATCTGGTCCAGCGGCACCATGCGGTTGGTGCCCGAAACTGCAATGGGCAGTCGCTCGATGTTCGCCGCGTCCACGCGGTCCTTCGGGTGCAGGCGGATGGACACGTCGCGCGTTTCGCCAGTCGGGTCCACCCAGTCGCCCGCTTCCACGCCGGCGAACGCCACGCGGAGCGCCTGGGCGGCGTCGTTGACGGAGATGCCCATCTGGTTGGCCAGGCCCCGGTCGAGTTCGATCTGCAACTCGTTCTGCGGGTCTTGCTCGGAATAGCCGATGTCCACAGCACCCTTGATGCCGGCCATGGTCTTCTGGAAGTCCTGCGTGATCTGCTGCAGCTTGCGCGAATCGGTGCCGTAGAAGCGGATCTGCACCGGCTTCTGCGCGCCGTTGTTCAGGTCGTCCAGGACCACGTACTCCGCCCCCACCAAGCGGGCGACCTTGGCCCGCAGGTCGGTGGCCACCTGCGCGGCGGTGCGTTGGCGCTCCACGCTCTTGCCGATGTCCACATAAATGCGGCCACCGCTGGCGTTCGGGTACGAGGTGGTGGCCTTGGATTCCGGCAAGGTGGCCGCCAGTGCAGCGGCCGCGTCGAGCTTGAGCTTGGAGTAATCTAGGCTGCTGGACGCCGGGCTGCGCACGTCGATCACCAGGAAGCCAGCATCCGCCTGTGGCAGGAAGCTGGAGCCCCCGAACTTCACCTGCAAGGCAATCGCGCCGACGAAGCTCAGCACGGCGAATGCCGTCATCCACCGCCGGTGATGCAGCGCCCACGCGATGACATGGCCGTAAGCGTTGGCCACGCCATCAAACCAATGGTTGAAGCGCTCCAGCAGCTTGCCCAGCCCCTTCTTGGGCATGTGGTGGTAGCCCGGAGGGTCCCCCCAGTAGGCCGACAGCATCGGGTCCAGCGTGAAGCTGATCAAGAGCGACACGATGACCGAGGCCACCACCGTCAGCGCGAACGGCTTGAACCACTGCCCTGGGCCGTTGCCCATGAAGGCCACGGGCACGAACACGGCCACGATGGCGAAGGTGGTGGCCGCCACGGCCAGGCCGATCTCGGCCGTGCCCTCGCGCGCCGCGGTCACGCGGTCGCTGCCCAGCTCCATGTGGCGCACGATGTTTTCCCGCACCACGATGGCGTCGTCGATCAGCACGCCAATCGCGAGCGACAGACCCAGCAGGCTCATGAAGTTCAGCGAGAAGCCCATCAGCCACACCGCGATGAATGCGGCCAGCACCGAGGTCGGCAACGACAGCGCGGTGATGAGCGTGGAACGCCAGCTGTTCAGGAAGGCGTACACGACGAAGATCGTCAGCGCTGCACCGAACACCAGTGCGTCCGTCACGTTGTGCAAGCTGTTCTCGGCGTCCTTGCCGCCGTCCTGGGTGATTTCGAGCGTCGTGCCCTTGGGCAGTTCTTTCTCGATTTCCTTGACCAGCTTGCGGGCGTCGTTGGCCACGCTGACGGTCGACGCATCGCGCGAGCGGGTGATGGAAATGCCCACGTTGGGCCGGCCGTTGCGCAGCGAATAGCCCGTCATTTCGGCAAAGCCGTCTTGCACCTCGGCCACCTGGCCCAGGCGGATCACCATGCCGGCGTTGCGCTTGATGATCATCTGCTCGAACTCGGCCGGCGACTCCAGGCGGCCCAGCAGGCGGATGCTCTGGTCTTCCAGCTGGCCGCGCACCTTGCCGACGGGCGCGGTGGTGTTTTGCGCCCGCACGGCGTTCAGCACTTCGGTGACCGACACGCCGAACTCGCGCAACTTGTCGGCCCGCAGCAGGATGGACAGTTCGCGCTTGAGCGAACCGTTCACCCCCACCGACGACACGCCAGCCACGCCACGGAACCGCTCGGCCAGCTTGTCTTCCGCGAGGCGGCTGAGCTGCGCGTGCGTGAGCGTGGTGCTGGACAGCGACAGTTGCAGGATCGGCTGCGCCCCGGGGTCGGCCCGCGTGATGATGGGCTCGCGCATCTCGGTCGGCAGCTTGTAGCGCACCGACGCAATCGCATTGCGCACCTCGTCGGCGGCCTCGATCATGTTCTTCGAGAAGTCGAAAAACATCACGATGGTGGCGCCGCCTTCACGGGACGTGGAGGTCGTGCGGTCCACACCCGAAATGCTTTGCAGCGCTTTTTCGATGCGGTTCACCACCTCGCGCTCCGCCGTCTCGGGCGACGCGCCGGGATACGTGATGTTGACCACCAGCACCGGCGGCTCGACCTCGGGGAACTGGTTGACCTTGAGCTTGGACAGCGCCAGCAGGCCCACCAGCATCAAGCCGATCACCAGCACGACCGTGGCTACCGGCCGGCTGATGCTGAAGTTGGAGAGGAACATGGCGACTCCTGCTTATTTGCTGGCCGCGTTGGACGCCACGGGCGCCGCCGGGGTCGCGCCTGCCACGGCCGAGGCCGCACCAGCGCCTGCCGCCACGCGTTGAACGGTCGCGCCATCGACCAAGCTGCCCGACGGGTTGCGCAGCACCGAGTCACCCAGCGCCAGGCCGGACGTGATGACCACCTCCCCCCGGCGGTCGTCTCGCTCACCCAGCGTGACGGTGACCTTCTTCAACTGCGAGCCGGCCAGCTTCCAAACGAACGCGGCATCACCTTGCCGCTGGATGGAGCCCTCGGCCAGCACCAGGGCGCGGCGGTCGGCGCTTTCCACGCGGCCTTCGGCGTACAAGCCCGCCACTTGGGGCGCCTTGCTGCGGTCATCAAACTCTGCAGCCACTTCAACTTGGCGCGTGGTGGCGTTGGCCGCGGCGTCAATGCGCGCCAGCTTGCCGCGGAACTCGGCATCGCCGAAGCCGTTGATGCGGAAGGCCACGGGCTGGCCGACCTTCAACTCGCCCAGGCGGTCCGCGGAGATCTGGCCTTCAAACCGCATGGAGTTCGGGTCGATGACCTTGATGAGCTCGCGCCCGACCTGGACGGTATCGCCGACCGAAATCTTGCGTTCGCTGACCACGCCGTCGAACGGCGCCCGCACTTCGGTGCGCGACACCTGCTGGCGCGCCGTGACCACGCGGGCCTTGGCGGCCGCCAGTTCGCTTTGCGCCGCATTGCGGCGGACCTCGGCATCTTCCAGGCCTTGCATGGAGATCATGCCTTGCTGGTTCAACGTGCGCTGGCGGGCCAGCACGCGCTCGGTCTGCTCAAAGCTTTGTTGGGCGGCGCGCAAGGCCTCCTCGGCCGAGGTCAGGCTGTCGCGGATCGCGGTGGGGTCCAGGCGAATGATCAGGTCACCGGTGCGCACGCGCTCGCCGTTGTCCTTGGCCACCTGCAGCACCACGGCGGCCACTTCGGCCCGCAAATCCGCGCGGCGCGCCGGCTGGATCGCCCCGGTGATCACCGGCGCACCGATCAGACCGCTCTGCGTCACCTGGCGCACATCCTCGGGCGCCACCAGCAGCGGCGCCGCCGTCTTCGCTGCGGCGTCCTTGCCGTCCTCGGGCTTGCCCCCCTTGCTGCAGGCCGTCAAGGCCAGGGCCAACATCAGGGCGGTCAAGGCAGGCGTGGCTCGCTTCATGGGGTGCTTTCTTCAGGCAAATGAACGGCGGCAGAAAACCGCGGAGCGTAAGGGGTTTTGATGACCTCGCCAGACGTCATGCCGGGCGAACGGGTCTGCACGCGCAAAAAAAGGCGTTCAGGCCGAGTGCCAGTCCAGAGGCCAAGCCCCCTGCTGCCAGCGCTGCAACCACAGCAGGCCGATCAAGGTCTTGGCATCGGTGAGGCTGCCGTCGCGCGCCAGCGCATCCAAGGCATCGGGACTGTAGGTCACCAAATCCAGGAATTCACCATCGTCCAGGTGACGAGGGCCGGGGGTCAACCCGCGCGCGAAGTAGATGTGGATGCCTTCATCCGAGTAAGCGATTGCGTTGTGCAGCACACCCGCATAGGCCCACTCGCGGGCCCGGTACCCGGTTTCCTCGGTCAACTCCCGTTGACCGCAGGCCAGCGGCGCCTCGCCCGCATCGAGTTTGCCGGCCGGAAATTCCAGCATCACACGGCCCATGGGGTAGCGGTACTGCCGCTCCAGCAACAACTGCCCATCGTCCAGCAGCGGCACCACCATCACGGCGCCCGGATGTCGGATGAACTCGCGTGTGGCGGTGCGCCCGTCGGGCAAGGCGACGGTGTCTCGCCGGACCTTGAGGAAATTGCCGGCGTAGACCTCGTCGGTCGACAGCAGGGACTCGCGCAGGTGCGCGTCGTCAGCCATCCACTGCCCCCGCACCGCGGCGCAGGTAACGCCACACAAAGCCGGGGAAGCCCAGGGTCACGAACAAGCACAGGCCCGCCGCGTAGAACTCCCACCCTTGGGGGTGCCTTTGGCCGATTCGCGCCTCCAGCGCACTGCCCACCGCCCAGGTCAGCGTGGCCATCAAGGCCAACTCCAACAAGCGCCACCAGCCTGACTTCTTGCCGGAGCGACGCCCCACCCACAGCGGCCGTTCACTCAGGTACGGCGCATTGGCGGCCACCACGGCCGTGAGCAGCACCAGCCAAACGGCGATCGAAGGATCCATGACGCGAGGTGGTAGGACGGGCCGATGCGACATCGCCGGGAGGCGCCAACTGCGACAGTACGAACTGCCGCAGACGCGCCTCAACGGCCATCAGGTGGCCAGTGCCTTGACAATGGCCTGGGCGCACAGCGCCATGAGGCCGCCGGGCAACAGACCGAACACCAGCACGGCGGCACCGTTCAGCGACATGACCACACGCACGTCCGTCGGCGCTGTGAGCGGCGAGCGGTCTTGCGGTTCGTCGAAGAACATCACCTTGACGACACGCAGGTAGTAGAACGCACCGATCAGCGACACCACCACCGCAAACACGGCGAGGTAGAGGTAGGCGTCCACATGCGTGGACACCAGTGCCTGCAGCACCGCCAGCTTGGCATAGAAGCCGACCGTCGGCGGCACACCCGCCAGCGAGAACATGAACATCGTCATGACCAGCGCGAACCAAGGGCTGCGCTTGGCCAAGCCAGCCAAGTCCTTGATTTCCTCGGCTTCGTGGCCTTGACGCGAGAGCAGGATGACCATGCCGAAGGTGCCCAGCGTGGTCAGCACGTACGTCACGGCATAGAACATGGCCGAGCTGTAGGCATTGGCCGCCGACAGGGTGTTGTTGTTCACCACACCGGCCGTCATGGCCAGCAGCATGAAACCCATGTTGGCGATCGTCGAGTACGCCAGCATGCGCTTGAGGTTGGTCTGCGCAATGGCCGCGAGGTTGCCGACGATCAACGACATGGCCGACAGCACGATGAGCATTTGTTGCCAATCCACTGCCAAGCCGATCATGCCTTCGACCAGCAGGCGCACCGTGATGGCGAACGCAGCGAGTTTTGGCGCGCCGCCGATCAGCAGCGTGACGGCCGTGGGCGCACCTTGGTAAACGTCCGGCACCCACATGTGGAAAGGAGCAGCGCCGAGCTTGAACGCCAGGCCGGCCACGACGAACACCACGCCGAACACCAGGACGCCACGGTTCGGCGCGCCCTTGGAGATGACGTTGAACACTTCCGGAATGCTGAGCGAGCCCGTGGCGCCGTACATCATGGACAAGCCGTACAGCAGGAAGCCGCTGGCCAGCGCACCCAGCACGAAATACTTCATCGCCGCTTCGGTGGACACGGCATGGTCACGGCGCAATGCGACCAGGGCGTACAGCGACAGGCTCATCAACTCCAGACCGAGGTAGATCACCAGGAAGTTGTTCGCCGACAGCATGACGCTGATGCCCAGCAACGAGAACAAGCTGAGGATGAACAACTCGCCCTTGAGCATGTCACGCGACGCCGCGTACGGGCGGGCGTAGACCAGCGTGATCATCGTGGCCACGCAGGCGAAACCCGCCAACAGATGCCCCATGGGGTCGGCAACCACCATGCCTTGCATGGCGTACGTGGTGACACCCGCCTTGAAATCGCTGAAATGCATCACACCCACCACCAGCAGCGTGAGTTGGGTGAGCCAGTAGGTCGGGCGGCGAGCTTCGTCCGTGACCCACAGATCCACCAGGGCCACGACGCAACTCATGGCCAGCAGGAGGATCTCGGGATAGATGGCGAGCCAGTTCATATCGTTCATTCTTGTGCCTCAGCGCGTCATCAACCGACCAACAGCTTGCTTTGCGCCACGTGGCGCAGCAACTCGGTGACGGAGGTGTGCATCACATCGGTGAAGGGCTTCGGGTACAGACCCATGTACAGCGTCGCGACAGCCAGGATGCCCAGCATCACAAATTCGCGGGCATTGATGTCCGTCAGTGCCCGGACATCATCATTGGCCACATCGCCGAAGTAGACGCGCTTGACCATCCACAGCGTGTAGGCCGCCCCGAAAATCAGCGCCGTGGCCGCGATGCCGCCCAGCCAGAAGTTGGCCTGCACGGTCCCCAGGATCACCATCCACTCGCCCACGAAGCCCGCCGTGGCCGGCAGCCCGCAGTTCGCCATGCCGAAGAACACGGCAAAGGCAGCGAACTTCGGCATGGTGTTGACGACACCGCCGTACGACGCAATCTCACGGGAGTGCACGCGGTCGTACAGCACGCCGATGCACAAGAACATGGCACCGGACACGAAGCCGTGCGAAATCATCTGCACGATAGCGCCAGACACGCCCAGTTCATTGAAGATGAAGAAGCCCAGCGTCACGAAACCCATGTGCGCGATGGACGAGTAAGCCACGAGCTTCTTCATGTCCTTCTGCACCAGGGCGACCAAGCCGATGTACACAACCGCGATCAGCGACATCGCAATGATCAGCCACGCCCATTGGCGGGCCGCATCCGGAGCAATCGGCAGCGAGAAGCGCAGGAAGCCGTAACAACCCAGCTTCAGCATGATGGCCGCCAGCACCACCGAGCCACCCGTGGGCGCCTCCACGTGCGCGTCAGGCAGCCAGGTGTGCACCGGCCACATCGGCACCTTGACCGAGAAGGCCGCGAGGAAGGCGAAGAAGAGCCAGGTTTGTGCACCGCCCGCGAGCGGCAGCTTGTGCCAGGTCTGGATGTCGAAGCTGCCCGCCGACTGGTAATACAGGTAGAGCAGCGCGATCAGCATCAGCAGCGAACCAGCCAGCGTGTACAGGAAGAACTTGAACGCGGCGTACACCCGGTTCGGACCACCCCAGACACCGATGATGATGTACATCGGGATCAGGGTCGCCTCGAAGAACACGTAGAACAGCATGCCGTCCAGCGCGCTGAAGACACCGACCATGAGGCCCGACAGAATCAGGAACGCACCCATGTACTGGTTCACGCGCGTCTCGATCACCTCCCATGCGGAAATGACCACGATGACGGTGATGAACGCCGTCAACGGCACGAACCACATCGAGATGCCATCCACGCCAAGGTGGTAGCGGATGTTGAAACGCTCAATCCAGGCTTGGTTTTCCACGAACTGCATCGCAGCGGTCGTGGTGTCGAAACCGGTGATGAGGGGCAGCGTGACGAGGAAGCTCGCCACCGCAGCCGTCAGGGCCATCCATCGAACGGAACCCGCCTGTTCGTCACGTCCCAACGCCAACAGCAAAGCGCCGCAAACGATGGGCAGAAAAATCGCAAGACTCAGCAACATTCTTGTTCTCCGCCTCTCGATCAGAACCCGAACAGGGCGCTGAACTGGGGCTTGATGTAGGGCCAGAGCTGCCAGGTCATCAGACCAGTCACACCAAGGATCATGACTAGGGCGTACCAGTACAAGTAACCCGTCTGGATTCGACGAATCAAGCCGGCCACGCCTCCGATGGTCTTGGCCGAGCCGTTGATCACGAGACCGTCGATCAACGCACCGTCACCAGCCTTCCACAAGCCGACACCGAGGCCACGCGCGAGGCGAGCCAGCACGTTCTCGTTGAACCAGTCCATGAAGTACTTGTTCTCGAGGATGACGATGACCGGGCGCAACACCTTGGCCAGCGTCGCAGGGATGCTGGGTGCCACCATGTAGAACACATACGCCGTCACCACGCCGGACAGTGCAAGCCAGAACGGCAGCGTCGACAGGCCGTGCAAGGCCATGGCCGCAGCACCATGGAACTCATGAGCCAGTTCCTCCATCGCCGGATGGGCGTGGAGATTGACCACGATCGCATCCTTGAAGAAGTCTCCGAACAGCATCGGCTGAATGGCCAGGAAACCGATCACGACGGACGGAATGGCCAGCAGCACCAGTGGCACGGTGACCACCCAGGGCGACTCATGCGGCGTGTGGTCATGCCCGTGGCCATGGTCGTCGTGGTGATCGTGCTCACCCGGGAAAGGCTTGTGGTGGAAATGTTCCTTGCCGTGGAAGACCAGGAAATACATCCGGAACGAGTAGAAGGCCGTCACAAACACGCCGGCGATGACGGCGAAATACGCGAAACCGGCGCCCGGCAAGTGGCTGGCGTGCACGGCCTCGATGATCGAGTCCTTCGAGTAGAAGCCCGAGAACAGCGGCGTGCCGATCAGGGCCAGCGACCCCAGCAATGACGTGATCCAGGTGATGGGCATGTACTTGCGCAGGCCGCCCATGTTGCGGATGTCCTGGTCATGGTGCATGCCCATGATGACCGAGCCCGCGCCGAGGAACAGCAGCGCCTTGAAGAACGCGTGGGTCATCAGGTGGAACACCGCGACCGAGTACGCCGACGCACCGAGCGCCACCGTCATGTAGCCCAGTTGGGACAGCGTGGAGTAGGCCACCACACGCTTGATGTCGTTCTGGATGATGCCCAGGAAGCCCATGAACAGCGCCGTGATCGAGCCGATGACCATCACGAAATTCAGAGCTGTGTCGGTCAGTTCGAACAGCGGCGACATGCGCGCCACCATGAAGATGCCCGCCGTCACCATGGTCGCAGCGTGGATCAGCGCGGAAATTGGCGTCGGACCTTCCATCGAGTCGGGCAGCCAGACGTGCAGCGGAAACTGCGCGCTCTTGCCCATCGCACCGATGAACAAGCAGATGCAAGCCACCGTCAACAAGGCCCAGTCAGTGCCCGGGAACAGCAACTGCGCCAGCGCATCCTTCTTCGCGAAGGTTTCGACGTAGTTCAGCGAACCGCCATAGGCAACCAACAGACCAATGCCCAGGATGAAGCCGAAGTCGCCGACGCGGTTCACCAGGAACGCCTTCATGTTGGCGAAGATGGCGCTCTGCTTCTTGTACCAGAAGCCGATCAGCAGGTAAGACACCAGTCCGACCGCTTCCCAGCCGAAGAACAGCTGGAGCATGTTGTTGCTCATGACGAGCATCAGCATGCTGAATGTGAACAGCGAGATGTACGAGAAGAAGCGCTGGTAGCCGTCGTCTTCTTCCATGTAGCCGATGGTGTAGATGTGCACCATCAGCGACACGAAGGTCACGACGCACATCATCATGGCCGTCAGACCGTCAACGAGGAAGCCGACCTCCATCTTCAACGGGCCGAGCACCATCCATTCATAGATGGTGGCGTTGAACCGGGCACCGTCGACAGCAACGCTGTAGAGCGTCATCGCCGAGATGATGAAAGCCACGAGCACGCCAAGGATGGTCACCATGTGCGATGCACGGCGCCCAATCGTGCGGCCGAAGAAACCGGCTGAGATCGCGCCTGCGAGCGGCGCCAGGGGCACCGTCAGCAGCAGGTTCTGGGAAAGTTGTGCAGACATCTTGTTCGCCTGTGTCCTTGTACGGTCAGCCCTTGAGCGCGTCGAGTTCCTGGACGTTGATGCTGGCGCGGTTGCGGAACAGCACGACGAGGATGGCCAGGCCGATGGCCGATTCGGCCGCTGCGACGGTCAGGATGAAGAACACGAAGACCTGGCCGCCCATGTCGCCCAGGTAGTGCGAGAAGGCGACGAAGTTCAGGTTGACGGCCAACAACATCAGCTCGATGGCCATCAGCAGCACGATCAGGTTCTTGCGGTTCAGGAAGATGCCGATCACCGACAGCGCGAACAGCATCGCGCCGAGCGTGAGGAAGTGGCCCAGGGTCAGTCCAGCGGCGCCGATCATGCCTGGCCTCCTTCGGTGGGTGCAGCGGGCGCAACAGTCGGCGCCATCTTGACGATCTTCAGGCGATCCGCCTTCGTGACCTTGACCTGCTCAGACGCATCCATGGCACGCGAGTCCTTGCGGCGACGCAGGGTCAGTGCAATGGCGGCCACGATGGCCACCAGCAGCAGCACAGCCGCAATCTGAAGCGGGTACAGGTAGCTCGTATAGATCTCGATGCCGAGCAGCTTGGTGTTGCCCTGACTAATCTGGGCGGCCGTGGCCACCGGGGCGTCAGACAACTGGAAGCCGCCCATCAGCACGATGCCCATCTCGAAGGCGATCAGCGCGCCGATGACGGCCGCCACTGGCAGATGCTTCCAGAAACCCTCACGCATGCTGTCGGTGTTCAAGTCGAGCATCATCACGACGAACAGGAACAGGACCATGACGGCGCCGATGTAGACCAGCACCAGGGCGATGGCCAGGAACTCGGCCTTGAGCAGCATCCAGATGCAGGAGGCCGTGAAGAACGACAGGATCAGGAAGAGCGCGGCATGCACGGTGCTACGCGCCGTAATGACACGGAACGACGACACCAGCAGGATGCCGGAGAAGACGTAGAACAGGATGGTCGTGATGTCCATGGGTATCCAGGCCAGAGAGCCGGACCGCCAGGGCGCCAAGGGCGCCTCAGCGATCAGCGGTACTTGGCGTCGGCCTCCTTCTGGGCTGCGATCTGGGGTTCGTACTTGTCACCGACCGCCAGCAGCATGTCCTTCGTGAAGTACAGGTCACCACGCTTCTCGCCGTGGTATTCGAAGATATTCGTTTCGACGATGGAGTCCACCGGGCAGCTTTCCTCACAGAAGCCGCAGAAGATGCACTTGGTCAGGTCGATGTCGTAACGCGTCGTGCGGCGACTGCCGTCGGCGCGGACGTCGCTCTCGATGGTGATGGCCATCGCCGGGCACACGGCCTCGCACAGCTTGCAGGCGATGCAGCGTTCTTCACCGTTTTCGTAGCGGCGCAGCGCATGCAAGCCGCGGAAGCGCGGCGACAGCGGCGTCTTCTCTTCCGGGAACTGAACGGTGATGTTGCGCGACAGGAAATGCCGACCCGTCAGGGCCATGCCCTTGAAGAGCTCGGTGAGCAGGAAGCTCTTGGCGAAATCTTTGATGGACATCCGCTTACTTCCAGATGTTGAAGGGGGTCTGCATCCACAGGCCGACAACGACCAGCCAGACCAGGGTCACGGGGATGAAGATCTTCCAGCCCAGACGCATGATTTGGTCGTAGCGGAAGCGCGGGAACGTGGCCCGCACCCACAGGAACATGGTGACCACGAAGAAGGTCTTGGCGAACAGCCAGAACCAGTTCCAGAACGCCATCGTGTTCTGGATGAACTGCGGCGTGTCCATGCCCAGCAGGCTCCAGGAAATCGGCGCGCTCCAGCCACCCAGGAACATGACGACGGCCAAGGCCGACACCAGGATCATGTTGGCGTACTCGGCGAGGAAGAACATCGCGAACGACATGCCCGAGTACTCGATCATGTGACCGGCCACGATCTCGGATTCGCCTTCGACCACGTCGAACGGGTGGCGATTGGTTTCGGCCAGGCCCGAGATGAAATAGACGATGAAGATGGGCAGCAACGGGAGCCAGTTCCACGACAGGAAGTTCAAGCCCATCGTGGCGAACGTGCCCTTTTCCTGCACTTGGACGATGGTCGTCATGTTCAGGCTACCGGTCACCATCAACACGATGACCAGCGCGAAGCCCATGGCGATCTCATACGACACCATCTGAGCCGATGCGCGAAGCGCGCCCAAGAAGGCGTACTTCGAGTTGGACGCCCAACCGGCAATGATGACCCCGTAGACCTCGAGCGAGGTGATCGCCATCAGGAACAACAGCCCAGCGTTCACGTTGGCCACCGCGGCATCCGGGCCGAACGGCACCACGGCCCAGGCGGCCAGCGCCGGCATGATGGTCATGACGGGACCGAGGAAGAACAGACCCTTGTTTGCCGCGGTCGGCTTGATGATCTCCTTGAAGATCAGCTTGACCGCGTCAGCGATCGGGGTCAGCAGGCCGTAGGGGCCGACGCGATTCGGACCCGGGCGGATCTGCGACCAGCCAATGGCCTTGCGCTCCCACAGCGTGAGGTAAGCGACGCAGATCATCAGCGGTGCAACCACCGCGATGATCTTCAGCAGGCTCCAGACCAGGGGCCACAGGCCACCCAGCAGCGAAGCGCCGTTCTGGTAGAGGGACTCGATCATGTTCTGAAACTCCCTCAGACCTTGCTGACGCTCACGGTGCCAAACACGGCACCCAGCGCGGCGGTTTGCGGCAGACCGGCCGGCACGCGGGCCACGCCGTCAGGCAGGCCGGCTTCCAAGCGGGCGGGAAGTTGGGCGGCGCCACCGTCCTGAACGACGCGCACCAGGTCGCCGTCAGACAGACCGAGTTGCTGCCACAGCGACTTCGGCAGGCCGACCGTCACGGCCTCGCGGCCGTCGGTCGTCAACTGCAGCGACGTCGAGTGGCGCACCAGCGCATCGGAGACGTAGATCGGCAGGTTGCCGAAGCGCTCCACGCCCGCCCCTCGCGCGCCGGCAACCGGTGCGGCCGTCGTGGCGTTGTTCAGGCGAGCGCTCAGGTCACCGGACAGGGCCTGTTCGCGGACCTGTTCGGAGCTGTCTTGGTTGAAGCCTTCGAGGCCGAGCAGGTTGCCGAGCACGCGCAGCACCTTCCAGGCCGGGCGGGTCTCGGCCAGCGGGCGCACCACCCCGACGAAGCTCTGCAGGCGGCCTTCCGCGTTGACGAAGCTGCCCGAGGTCTCGGTGAACGGCGCGATCGGCAACAGCACGTCGGCGTACTCGATGCCGGTCTTGAACGGGCTCAGCACAACGACCATCTCGGCGGCGTCCAGCGTCTTCGCGGCCGCTGCAGCGTTGGCCGAGTCGAGCACCGGGTCGGTGTTCAGCAGCACGACGGCCTTCAGGGCCGAGCCGTTCAGCATCTGGCCGGCGTTCAGGCCGCCGGAGACCGGCTGGGCCTTCACGAGTTGGGCGCCAACCGTGTTCGCGGCTTCGGTCAGATAACCGACGGTGGCACCGGTCTGCTGACCAATCCAGTTCGCCAGGGCCAGCAGGCTGGCCGCTTGAGGGTGCTCGGCTGCGGCGTTGCCAAGCAGGATGGCCTTGCTGGCACCTGAAGCCAGGCTCGTGGCGATCGCCTTGGCTTCATCCGTTGCGGTGCCAGCGAGCGGTGCGCCGACGCCAATCGCGGCCGCGACGTCCGCCAGCGTCTGCACCCAGGCCGACGGAGCGGCCGAGATGCCGGCGCCGAGCGGCATCAGCCAGTCGTCGTTGTTGACGCCCACGCGGTGCACAGCGGCGCCGCGGCGGGCGGCGAAGCGCAGCCGGGCGGCGAACAGCGGGTGGTCCTTTCGCAGGTTGGAGCCGATCACCAGCGCACGGTCCAGTTCGGACAACTTGGCAATCGGCAAGCCAAGCCAGCGGGCCTCGCCGGCGGCCGCCGCATTGCCGAAGTCGCTGTGGCGCAGGCGGTGGTCGATGTTGTCGCTGCCCAGGCCGCGCACGATGGCGCTCAGCAGGTGCAGCTCCTCGACGGTGCTGTGGGCCGAGCCTAGAGCGCCGATGGCCGCCGCGCCGTGGTCACGCTTGATGGACTTCAGGCCGTTGGCCACGTACTCGAGCGCCGTCGTCCAGTCGACCTGCTTCCAGGCGCCGCCCTGCTTGATCATCGGGGCGGTGAGGCGGGCGTCGCTGTTCAGCGCTTCGTAGCTGAAGCGGTCGCGGTCAGCGATCCAGCACTCGTTCACATCGTCGTTCTCGAGCGGCACGACGCGCATGACTTGGTGGTTCTTCACCTGCACCACGAGGTTCGCCCCCGTCGAATCGTGCGGGCTCACGCTCTTGCGGCGCGACAGTTCCCACGTACGGGCGCTGTAGCGGAACGGCTTGCTGGTGAGCGCGCCGACGGGGCAGATGTCGATCATGTTGCCCGACAGCTCCGAATCGACCGTGCGGCCGACGAAGGTCTGGATCTCGCTGTGCTCGCCGCGGTGGGCCATGCCCAGCTCCATGACGCCGGCGATCTCCTGGCCGAAGCGCACGCAGCGGGTGCAGTGGATGCAGCGGCTCATCTCTTCCATCGAGATCAGCGGGCCGACGTTCTTGTGGAAGACGACGCGCTTTTCTTCGGTGTAGCGGCTCTTGCTGGCGCCGTAGCCCACGGCCAAGTCTTGCAGCTGGCACTCACCACCCTGGTCGCAGATCGGGCAATCCAGCGGGTGGTTGATCAGCAGGAACTCCATGACACCCTGCTGGGCCTTGATCGCCTTGTCACTCTTGGTGCGGACGATCATGCCCTGCGTCACGGGGGTGGCGCAGGCAGGCATGGGCTTCGGAGCCTTCTCCACATCCACCAAGCACATGCGGCAGTTGGCCGCGATGCTCAGCTTCTTGTGGTAGCAGAAGTGCGGGATGTAGGTGCCAGCCTTCTCGGCGGCATGCATGACCATGCTGCCTTCCTGGACCGAGACCTTCTGACCGTCGAGTTCGATTTCAACCATGATGGTGTTTCCCTTGGGCAGCTCAGGTCGGAGCCACCAGGGGCTTCTTGTGTTCAATCAGGTGCACGAACTCGTGCTTGAAGTGCTTGATCATGGCGCGCACGGGCATCGCAGCCGCGTCGCCCAACGCACAGATCGTGCGGCCCTGGATGTTGTCGGCCACCGAGTTGAGCAGGTCGATGTCTTCCGCGCGGCCTTCGCCGTGGTAGATGCGTTCCAGCACACGGTGCATCCAGCCCGTGCCTTCGCGGCACGGCGTGCACTGGCCGCAGGATTCATGGCTGTAGAAGTACGACAAGCGGAGCAAGCTCTGCACCATGCAACGGGAGTCGTCGATCACGATCACGGCGCCCGACCCAAGCATGGAGCCGGCCTTGGCGATGGAGTCATAGTCCATCGTGCACTGCATCATGATCTCGGCCGGCAGCACCGGGGCGGACGAACCGCCGGGAATGACGGCCTTGAGCTTGCGGCCCTTGCGCACGCCGCCGGCGAGCTCCAACAGTTTCTCGAAAGGCGTACCCAGCGGAATCTCGAAGTTGCCGGGCTTCTCGACGTCGCCGGACACCGAGAACAGCTTGGTGCCACCGTTGTTCGGCTTGCCGATCTCGAGGTAGGCCTGGCCGCCGTTGCGGATGATCCAGGGCACCGCCGCAAAGGTTTCGGTGTTGTTGATGGTGGTCGGCTTGCCATACAGGCCGAAGCTGGCTGGGAACGGCGGCTTGAAGCGCGGCTGGCCCTTCTTGCCCTCCAGCGATTCCAGCAGCGCGGTTTCCTCGCCGCAGATGTAGGCGCCGAAACCATGATGCGCATGCAGCTGGAAGCTGAAGGCGCTGCCCATGATGTTGTTGCCGAGGTAGCCAGCGGCACGGGCTTCTTCCAGCGCGGCCTCGAAGCGCTCGTAGACCTCGAAGATCTCACCGTGGATGTAGTTGTAGCCGACCGTGATGCCCATCGCGTAGGCAGCGATGGCCATGCCCTCGATGACCTGGTGCGGGTTGTGCATCAGGATCTCGCGGTCCTTGCACGTGCCAGGCTCGCCTTCGTCGCTGTTGCAGACGAGGTATTTCTGTCCGGGGAACTGGCGGGGCATGAAGCTCCACTTCAGGCCCGTCGGAAAGCCCGCACCGCCTCGGCCACGCAGGGCTGAAGTCTTGACCTCAGCGATGACCTGATCCGGCGTCAGACCTTCACCACCGTCTTTGCCGAGGATCTTGCGCAGGGCCGCGTAGCCGCCGCGGGCTTCATAGTCCTTGATCGACCAGTTCTTGCCGTTCAGATCCGCGTAAATCTGCGGACTGATGTGGCGACCGTGGAAGCAGGTCTCGGCGCCGGTGCTTTGGAATTTGGAGAGGTCCAGCATCGTCTTCCTCAGGCCTTGGCGGCTTCTGCGCGCAGCGTGTCGACCAGCTCGTCCAGACGATCGTTCGTCATGAAGCTGCACATCTGACGGTCGTTGACCAGCATCACCGGGGAGTCAGCGCAGGCGCCCAGGCACTCGCTCTTCTGGACCGTGAACAGGCCATCGGCCGTGGTGCCGCCTTGCTCGATGCCGAGCTTGCTGCACAGATGGTCCAGTGCCTTCTGGCCATCACGCAGTTGGCAGGGCAGGTTCGCGCAGACGTTCAGCTTGAACTTGCCCAGCTTGCGCTGGTTGTACATGTTGTAGAACGTGGTGACCTCGTACACGGCGATCGGCGCCATGCCAAGGTGTGCCGCGATCACGTCTTCCGCAGCGCGCGAAACGTAGCCCTCTTCTTGCTGGACGATGGCCAAGCAAGCCATGACCGCCGACTGGCGCAGCTCATAGGGGTATTTGGCGACCTCGCGGTCAAAGCGGGCGCGAGTCGCGTCGCTCAGGATGTAGTCAGTGCTGCTCGTCATCGCTTGCCTGTCAACGATCGATTTCGCCAAACACGATGTCCATCGTGCCGATGATGGCCACCGCGTCCGCAATCATGTGGCCCTTGCCCATCTCATCGAGCGCCGCGAGGTGAGCGAAGCCCGGCGCACGGATCTTGAGGCGGTAGGGCTTGTTGGCACCGTCGCTGACCATGTAGATACCGAATTCGCCCTTCGGATGCTCGACCGCCGCGTAAGCCTCACCTTCCGGCACGTGGAAGCCTTCGGTGAAGAGTTTGAAATGGTGGATCAGCTCTTCCATGCTGGACTTCATGTCCACACGGGCCGGCGGCGCCACCTTGTGGTTGTCGGTGATGACTGGGCCTGGGTTGGCCTTGAGCCACTTCACGCACTGCTCGACGATGCGGCAGGACTGGCGCATCTCCTCAACGCGCACAACGTAGCGGTCGTACGTGTCGCCGTTCGTGCCGACCGGCACGTCGAAGTCCATCTTGGCGTAAACGTCGTAGGGCTGTGTCTTGCGCAGGTCCCAGGCGATACCCGAGCCGCGCAGCATGGCGCCCGTGAAGCCCATATTGAGCGCCCGCTCCGGCGTGACCACGCCAATGCCCACCGTGCGCTGCTTCCAGATGCGGTTGTCCGTCAGCAGGGTTTCGTAGTCGTCGACGTTTTTGGGGAAGCGACGGCAGAAGTCCTCGATGAAGTCCAGCAGGGAGCCCTGACGGTTCTCGTTGAGCTGGGCAATGGTCTTCGCGTTCTTGATCTTGCTGACCTGGTACTGCGGCATGCTGTCCGGCAGGTCGCGGTACACGCCGCCCGGACGGAAGTAGGCCGCGTGCATGCGCGCACCCGACACCGCCTCGTACATGTCGAAGATGTCCTCACGCTCGCGGAAGCAGTAGATGAGGATGTTCATCGCACCGCAGTCCAGGCCGTGGCAGCCCAGCCAGAGCAGGTGGTTCAGGATGCGGGTCAGCTCCGCGAACATCACGCGGATGTACTGCGCGCGCTCCGGCACCTCGATGCCCATCAGCTTCTCGATGGCGAGGCAGTACGCGTGCTCGTTGGCCATCATCGACACGTAGTCGAGGCGGTCCATATAGGGCAGCGACTGGATGAAGGTCTTCTGCTCGGCGAGTTTTTCGGTCGCGCGGTGCAGCAGGCCAATGTGCGGGTCGGCGCGCTGGATGACTTCGCCGTCCAACTCCAACACCAGGCGCAGCACGCCGTGTGCAGCCGGGTGCTGGGGGCCGAAGTTCAGCGTGTAGTTCTTGATTTCTGCCATGGCTTACAGACTCAGAGGCCGCCGTACTTGTCTTCGCGGATGATCCGCGGCGTGATCTCACGCGGCTCGATCGTCACGGGCTGATAGATCACGCGCTTTTGCTCAGCGTCGTAGCGCATCTCGACGTGACCCGACACCGGGAAGTCCTTGCGCATCGGGTGGCCGATGAAGCCGTAGTCGGTCAAGATGCGGCGCAGGTCGTTATGACCTTCGAAGATGACGCCGTACATGTCGAAGGCTTCGCGCTCGAACCAGTTGGCCGAATTCCAGACCGGCGTGACCGAAGCCACCACGGGGAAGTCGTCATCGGTGGCGAAGACCTTCAAGCGCAAGCGCCAGTTCTTGGAGACCGACAGCAGGTGGCTGACCACGGCGTAACGCCGGCCTTCGTAGGCACCCTCGCCGTAGGTGCTGTAGTCGACGCCGCAGAGATCGACCAACTGCTCAAGCTTGAGCTCGGCGTGATCCCGCAGCGTTGTCGCCACTTGGAAATAGTCCGCCGCACGCACGGTCAGCGTCAGCTCGCCGAGCGCATTCTTCAGTTCAACGACGCGATCGCCGAGGACGGTGCCCAAGTTTTGGGCCAAGGTGTCGAGGTTGTGGCTCATTCCGAGGCTCAGCGGGCGATGGTGTTTTCGCGGCGGATTTTGGCCTGCAGCTGCAGGATGCCGTAGAGCAGCGCCTCAGCCGTCGGCGGGCAGCCCGGCACGTAGACATCCACCGGCACGATGCGGTCACAGCCGCGCACGACGGAGTAGCTGTAGTGGTAGTAACCACCGCCATTGGCGCAGGAGCCCATGGACAACACCCAGCGCGGCTCAGCCATCTGGTCGTAGACCTTTCGCAGGGCCGGCGCCATCTTGTTGCACAACGTACCGGCCACGATCATCAGGTCGGACTGGCGCGGGCTTGGCCGGAACAACATGCCGAAACGGTCGATGTCGTAGCGCGCGGCACCGGCGTGCATCATCTCGACGGCGCAGCAGGCCAGACCAAAGGTCATCGGCCACAGCGAACCCGTCTTGGACCAGTTGATGAGCTTGTCGACCGAGGTGGTCACAAAGCCCTCTTTCAGGACGCCTTCAATACCCATTTGGAATTCCCAGCTTGTGTCGGCGAACGCTTATTCCCAGTCCAGGGCGCCCTTTTTCCACTCGTAGGCAAAGCCCACGACGAGGATGCCGAGGAAGATCATCATCGCCCAGAAGCCCGTCGCGCCGATTTCCTTGAGCGCCACGGCCCAGGGGAACAGGAAGGCAACTTCCAGGTCGAACAGAATGAAAAGGATGGCGACGAGGTAGTAGCGCACATCGAATTTCATGCGCGCGTCCTCAAAGGCCTCGAAGCCGCATTCGTAAGGGGAATTCTTGGCCTGATCTGGCCGATTCGGGCCCAACAGGGCACCAAGCACCTGAGGCGCAATCCCAACCACCGCGCCGACCAAGATGAAGAGGATGACGGGCAGGTATTGATCGAGATTCATAGATGCCTTCTCGGGTCGACTAAAACGTCTTCGTCAACGAGGCCGCCGAAAAAGCCGGCCACAAAAGCAAACAGGCGCGCCACCAGCGAATCCTAAGATATCGCTCGCGGATCGCGCCCGCCTGAAACCTTGCTGCACTGGAATCGAATCGACTCGCTGCAGCGACAGGCCGCTTCATTGTTCTGGTGCCGTCGGCGAGACTCGAACTCGCACAGCTTTCGCCACTACCCCCTCAAGATAGCGTGTCTACCAATTTCACCACGACGGCAGGTACTCAATTTGCCCAGCAAGCAGGGAGGGTTTCCTTGCTAGACAGCCTCGCATTCTATACCGCTTTTTACGCCCTCTCGGGCAAGAAGCGAGGGTTTTGATCAGGTATCAGTTCGCGGCCGCCGAAGCAGCGGGCTGTGCGGATGCTGCAGGCGCCACGATCGCGCCTGGAATCGCGGCCGCGCCGGAAGCTGCCGCGGCCGCAGCGGGTGCGCGGTCCAACACGCTGTCCGACGAGGATCCCGTCACTCGGCCATTCGACAAAGCGGCCAGCCCCAGGGTGCATCCGAAAAAGAGCGTGGCAGCAACCGCCGTGCTGCGCGACAGGAAATTCGCGCTGCCGGTCGCACCGAACAGGCTGCCGGAGGCACCACTGCCGAACGAAGCCCCCATGTCGGCTCCTTTGCCGTGCTGCACCAGCACCAAGCCAATGATGGCCAGCGCCGACAACAGTTGAACAATCAGCACCAGATTCGCAAAAAACTGCATTCCAAACACTCCATCAAAACTCATCTGCGGCCGTCGGACGGCGCGCGTTCTACTCAGTGCGCGGCCGCGCGGCAAATCGCCGCGAAATCCGCCGCCTTCAGGGCTGCGCCTCCGATCAAGCCACCGTCGATGTCCGGTTGCGCAAACAACTCCATCGCGTTGTCCGGCTTCACGCTGCCACCGTACAACACACGCATCAGCGGCGCGCGATCCGTTGCCGCCTGCAACTGCGCACGCAGAACCGCATGCACCGCCTGCGCTTGTGCGGGCGTTGCGGTCAGTCCGGTGCCGATAGCCCAAACCGGCTCGTAGGCAACAACCATTTCGCCGCAGCAGTGACCCAGGGTGTGAATCACCGCAGCCAGTTGGCGCTTGACGACAGCCTCCGTCTGGCCTGCTTCACGCTCAGCACGGGTCTCACCCACGCAAACGATGGGCGTCACGCCATGGGCGAGCGCTGCCTTTGCCTTGTCAGCAACGAGCTGATCGCTTTCGCCATGGTAGGCACGCCGCTCGGAATGCCCAACGATGACGTAGCGGCAGCCGATGTCCTGCAACATCGCGCTGGAGACCTCGCCGGTGTAGGCGCCTTGCTCATGCGACGAGCAATCTTGAGCACCGAACGCCATGGCCGTACCGGTCAACGCCAGCGCAGTTTCAGCGATGTACGGGAACGGCACGCAGACGGCAACATCTGCGTTCCACGGCCCCGCCTCCTTGAGGCCCGCCAGCAACTGCGCGTTGGCAGCGCGGCTGCCATGCATCTTCCAGTTGCCGACGACGAGCTTCTTTCTCATCTCCACTCCTTCACCAGGTCAGCACGATCTTGCCGATGTGCTGGTTGGATTCCATCAGTGCATGCGCCTCGGCTGCTTGGACGGCCGGCAACTCGCGGTAGATGACCGGCTTGATCCGGCCCGCCTCGATCAACGGCCAGACTCGCTCGCGCAACGAGCGCGCCAGCGCAGCCTTGAAGGCGGTCGAGCGCGGGCGCAGCGTGCTGCCCGTGATCGTCAACCGGCGGCGCAACACAAGGCCCGCGTCGATGTCGGACTTCACACCGCCCTGTACGGCGATCAAGGCCAGGCGGCCGTCTTCGGCCAGCGCTTGCACGCCGCGGCCGATGTAGTCGCCCCCGACCATGTCGAGGATGACATCCACACCGCGCCCGCCCGTGGCGGCCTTGGCTTCCGCGACGAAATCCTGCTCGCGGTAGTTGATCGCCAGCTCGGCGCCCAGCGCGAGGCAGGCTTTCGCCTTGTCGGCACCGCCCACCGTGACGAACACCCGGGCGCCAAGCGCCTTGGCCATCTGGATGGCCGTGACGCCGATGCCACTGGAGCCGCCATGCACCAGCAGCGTCTCGCCGGGCTGCAGGCCGACGCGATCGAACACGTTGGCCCAGACGGTGAAGCAGGTTTCCGGAAGGCTCGCGGCCTGCGCCATCGTCCAGCCGGCAGGCACCGGCAAGCACTGGCCCACCGGCACGACGCACAGCTCGGCATAGCCACCACCATTCGCCAAAGCGCAGACCTTGTCGCCCACGGCGAACCCATGAGCAGCCAGCGCCTGCACATCGCCCGACACGATTTCGCCAGCAACCTCCAGGCCGGGCAGATCGCTCGCACCCGGCGGGGGCGGATACGCCCCCTTGCGCTGGAGCACGTCCGGCCGGTTGATGCCGGACGCCGACACGCGGATCAAGCACTCGCCCGGGCCCGCGACCGGGTCCGGCCGCTCGGCCAGCTCCAGCACGTCGGGCCCGCCGGGGCGGGTGATGGCGATCGCGCGCATGGGGCGGTGATTACTCCGCGGCCGGGGGCGTGGCTTCAGGGGCCGGAGCAGCTTCGCGAGGTTGCTGCTCAGGACGGTCGATCAGCGCCTTCATGGACAGCTTGATGCGACCCTTTTCGTCGGTCTCGAGCACCTTGACCTTGACGACCTGGCCTTCCTGCAGGAAGTCGGTCACCTTCTCGACGCGCTGATGGGCGATCTGGCTGATGTGCAGCAGACCGTCCTTGCCCGGGAGCAGGTTCACGAGGGCGCCGAAGTCCAGGATCTTGACGATCGGGCCTTCGTAGACCTTGCCCACTTCCACTTCGGCGGTGATCTCGGCAATGCGCTTCTTGGCCATTTCGGCCTTCTCGGCGTCCGTCGAGGCGATCGTGATGGTGCCGTCTTCACCGATGTCGATCGTGGTGCCGGTCTCTTCGGTCAGCGCACGGATGGTGGCGCCGCCCTTGCCGATCACGTCACGGATCTTCTCGGGGTTGATCTTCATCGTGTACAGGCGCGGAGCGAACTGCGACACCTCGGTGTTGGCGCTGCCCATGGCTTCCACCATCTTGCCCAGGATGTGCAGGCGGGCTTCCTTGGCTTGCGCCAGAGCGACCTGCATGATTTCCTTGGTGATGCCCTGGATCTTGATGTCCATCTGCAGGGCGGTGATGCCCGTGGACGTGCCGGCCACCTTGAAGTCCATGTCGCCCAGGTGATCCTCGTCGCCCAGGATGTCGGTCAGCACGGCAAAGCGGTTGCCGTCCTTGATCAGGCCCATGGCGATGCCGGCCACGTGCGCCTTCAGCGGCACGCCGGCGTCCATCAGCGACAGGCAGCCGCCGCAGACGGAAGCCATCGACGAGGAGCCATTCGACTCGGTGATCTCGGAGACCACGCGCAACGAGTACGGGAACTCTTCCTTGCTCGGCAGCACGGCGACCAGCGCGCGCTTGGCCAGACGGCCGTGGCCGATTTCGCGGCGCTTCGGCGAACCCACGCGGCCCGTCTCGCCGGTGGCGAAGGGGGGCATGTTGTAGTGCAGCATGAAG
This sequence comes from Pelomonas baiyunensis, assembly GCF_043555935.1. Taxonomy (NCBI): domain Bacteria; kingdom Pseudomonadati; phylum Pseudomonadota; class Betaproteobacteria; order Burkholderiales; family Sphaerotilaceae; genus Roseateles; species Pelomonas baiyunensis. The sequence continues at coordinate 191,022 of NZ_JBIGIB010000007.1, forward strand.
CGGTCTTCGAACTCACCGTCCAGTGCGTCGATGCGTTGAGCATCGCGGTCGGTACCGAGGGTGGCCACCACCAGCGCCTGGGTTTCACCACGGGTGAACAGGGCCGAACCGTGGGTGCGCGGCAGGATGCCGTTGCGGATCTCGATCGGGCGCACGGTGCGGGTGTCGCGGCCGTCGATGCGCGGCTCGCCGGCCAGGATCTGGCTGCGGACGATGCGGGCCTCGATCTCGAACAGCAGGCCTTCCACTTCGACCTTGTCGAAGGACACGCCTTCGGCAGTCAGCGCAGCGAAGACGTTCGCAGCAGCGGTACGGCAGGCTTGCGTGCGGGCTTGCTTGGAGCGGATCTGGTAGGCCTCACGCAACGGGCCTTCGGCCAGGCCGTTGACCTTGGCGATGAAGGCCTCGTCCTTGGCGGGCGCGGTCCAGTTCCAGGCTGGCTTGCCGGCTTCCTTGACCAACTCGTTGATGGCGGCGATGGCCACATTGCCCTGCTCATGGCCGAACACGACGGCGCCCAGCATGACCTCTTCAGACAGGCCCGAGGCTTCGGACTCGACCATCAGCACCGCGGCTTGCGTGCCGGCGACCACCAGGTCCATCTGGCTGTTGACCAGCTCGGACTTGCTGGGGTTCAGCGTGTACTCGCCGTTGACATAGCCCACGCGAGCGGCGCCGATCGGGCCGTTGAACGGGATGCCAGAGACAGCCAGCGCTGCGGACGTGCCGATCATGGCGGCGATGTCGGCCTGCACTTCCGGGTTCAGGCTGACCACGTGCACGACGACCTGGACTTCATTGAAGAAGCCTTCCGGGAACAGCGGGCGGATCGGGCGGTCGATCAGGCGGCTGGTCAGCGTCTCGTGCTCGCTCGGGCGGCCTTCACGCTTGAAGAAGCTGCCGGGGATCTTGCCGGCGGCGTAGGTCTTCTCGAGGTAGTCGACGGTGAGCGGGAAAAAATCTTGACCGGCCTTGGCTTCGGTCTTGGCGACCACCGTGGCCAGCACGACGGTGCCTTCAATGTTGACGAGGACAGCGCCGCTGGATTGACGGGCAACTTCGCCCGTTTCCATCACGACCGTGTGACGGCCCCATTGGAACGACTTGGTGACTTTGTTGAACATGGACATGCTCATCTCCTGGTTGTGGTGGGCGACTGCATCGCTTGCAGAGCGCCCGGTGAACACCGGAAACGAGGCTGGGTTTGGCCCAGATGCCATTCCAAGGCGACTCGACGACGAGCCGTCTTGGAATGATCCGCGACCACGTCAGCTTGGTTCCGGCAGATGGACAAAGAGCCTGTACTGGGCTTGAGGACCAGACAGGCTCCTTGCGGGATACGCGAAATTACTTACGCAGGCCCAGCTTCTGGATCAGCGCAACGTAGCGGGCCGAGTCCACACGCTTCAGGTAAGCCAGCAGGCTCTTGCGGGTGTTGACCATCTTCAGCAGACCGCGACGACCATGGTGATCCTTGGCGTGCGTCTTGAAGTGGGGGGTCAGGTCGTTGATGCGGGCGGTCAGCAGAGCGACTTGGACTTCGGGGCTGCCGGTGTCATTGGCGCTGCGTGCATTGGCCTTGACGATTTCGGCCTTCTTTTCGGCGATGGACATTTGAGTTCCAAAAGGTTTCGGAAGTCCGGCCGGGCGAGATGCACAAAAGCATGCTGCCGCAGACGGTTTCCGGAGGGTTGACTTGCGGACACGGGGGAAACCACCCCGAGCCGTGCTGGTATCGCACACCTGACGGCGCACAACCTGCAGATTCTAGCGCAAAGCCTGCACCTGCGGGTCGATGGGTCGGGCGCACGAAGGCGAGCCCGTGGAGATCGGGGTGGAACGAATCCGTTTCAAGGGCACCTTTCGCTGCGCAACGCTTTTAAGTGACATCCATCAATCGACTGTCGCGCAGCCTCTTGACCCACCTGCCCGGCCGCCCTATCTCCGCTCCATCGGGTGCTGCTCCCGACTGGCCCAGCAGCGCAAACCAACGGAGTTGACCCTCATGTTCTACCTGACCCACCCCCGCCAAGTCGTTCGTGCCCTGCGCCAATTCGATGTGGAAACCACCCGCACACCGGCGCTCGATGTCAGCGAACACGAGGCCGGCTACCAAGTGACGCTGGACATGCCTGGCGTGGCCAAGGAAGCCGTCAAAGTTCGCGTCGACGGTCGCCGCGTGCACGTCGAGACCGTGACCGCCGACCACGCAGCCCCCACCGATGGCTCCCGCATGCTCTACCGTGAGCGCCGCGCGGCCAGCTACGCCCGCAGTTTCTCGCTGCCCGTGGAGCTCGAGCCCGCCCAATCCGAGGCCCGGTTCGAGAACGGCGTGCTGTCGCTGCGACTCGCCAAGCGCGTGGCCGAGAACGGCGGCGAACTCGCCGTGCTTTAAGCCGCTGACAGGTCCCAGCGCGGTCGCACTTCAAAGCCGCCGTCGCGTCGGGGCTTGGCCATGCCGCGCTGCACCCGCAGCGCGGCCGCCATCGCAATCATGGCGCCGTTGTCGGTGCAGAGCGACAGCTCCGGGTAGTGCACACGCACGCCTCGGCGGGCGCAGACCGCATTGAGTTGCTCCCGCAGTTGCGCGTTCGCCCCAACGCCGCCGGCAACAACCAACCGCCTGAGGCCTGACTCTTTCAGAGCCAGCAGCGACTTCTTCACCAACACCTCAACAATCGCCGCCTGGGTGGAGGCCGCCAAGTCGGCCTTGGCTTGATCGCACGGCGCGTCACCGAGTTTTTTCACCTGCGTCAGCACGGCCGTTTTGAGGCCGGCGAAGCTGAAGTCAGGCTTGCCGCTGTGCAGCAAGGGACGCGGCAATGCATAGGCCTGCGGGTTGCCGAATTCCGCCAGCCGTGCCAGATGCGGGCCACCCGGGTAAGGCAAGCCGAGCAGTTTGGCACTCTTGTCGAACGCTTCGCCGGCCGCATCGTCAATCGTCTCGCCGAGGATCTCGTACAGGCCGACGTCGCTCACCCGCATCAGCTGGGTGTGCCCTCCGCTGACCAACAAGGCCACAAACGGGAACTCCGGCGCGTCGGCAGACAAAAAGGGCGACAGCAAATGGCCTTCCAAGTGGTGGATGGGCAAAGCTGGCACCTCCAGCGCCGCGGCCAATGACACGGCCACCCCCGCCCCCACCAGCAGCGCCCCCGCCAAGCCCGGACCTTGCGTGTACGCAATCAGATCCACGTCACTCAGCGCCAGGCCCGCCTGGGCCATGACCTCCCGCGTGAGCGGCAGCACCCGCCGCACGTGGTCCCGCGACGCGAGCTCGGGCACCACGCCACCGTATGCCTGGTGCATGGCGATCTGGCTGTGCAGGGCCTGCGCCAGCAACCGAGGGGGGCGACCGCCCTCCACCTCGATCAGCGCCACCCCGGTCTCGTCACACGACGACTCGAACCCGAGGATGCGCGTCACCGCGGTCACTTGCCTTCCTTGGCGTGGTTGATCGAGTACTTCGGAATCTCGACCGTGATGTCTTGCTGCCCCAGGATGGCCTGGCAGGACAGTCGCGAATCAGGCTCCAAGCCCCAGGCACGGTCCAGCATGTCTTCCTCACCCTCTTCCATCTCGCTGAGCGAGCGGCCGCCTTGGCGCACGATGACATGGCAGGTGGTACAGGCGCACACTTGGTCGCAGGCGTGCTCGATGTGGATGTCGTGGTCGAGCAGCGCCTCGCAAATGGACGTGCCGGACGGCGCCGTCACGGTGGCGCCCTGTGGGCAGTACTCGGCGTGAGGGAGGATGTTGATGACGGGCATGGGGCGAAAGGGTCAGAGGGCCGAGACGTCGCGGCCGGTCAGCGCGCGGGCGATGCTTCGATTCATGCGCTCGGCCGCGAAGCCTTCGGTGGCTTCGGCCAGCGCCTTGGTGGCGGCGTCAATCGCGTCGGCATCGTCCGTCATGGCGGCCAGGGCCGACAGGCGCGCTTCCAAGGCCTCGCGCTCAGCCTCGGGCAGCAAGTCTCCATCGGCAGCCAACGCGCTTCGGGTGGCGAGCACCATGCGCTCGGCTTCCACACGCGCCTCACGGAGCTTGCGCGCGGCCATGTCCGCATCGGCGCTGGAGAAGCCGTCTTTCAACATGCGGGCGATTTCGTCATCCGCCAAGCCATAACTGGGCTTGACCGTGATGGCGGCTTGCACGCCGGACGTCATCTCCTCGGCCGCCACGCTGAGCAATCCGTCTGCGTCGACCTGAAAGCTGACGCGGATGCGCGCCGCGCCGGCGGCCATGGGCGGAATCCCGCGCAACTCGAAGCGGGCCAAAGAGCGGCATTCGCTGACCAGCTCGCGCTCGCCCTGCACCACGTGGATGGCCATGGCCGTCTGGCCGTCTTTGAAGGTGGTGAAGTCTTGCGCCTTGGCAACCGGAATCGTGGAGTTCCGTTCGATCACGCGCTCCACCAGTCCGCCCATGGTTTCCAGCCCCAGCGAGAGCGGAATCACGTCCAGCAACAAGATCTCACCGTCGGCGGCATTGCCGGCCAACTGGTTGGCCTGGATGGCGGCACCCAGCGCTACCACCTCGTCGGGGTTCAGATTGGTCAGCACCTCGCGGCCGAACAGTTCACTGACCGCGCGTCGCACCACCGGCATGCGCGTTGAGCCGCCGACCATGACGGCGCCCTGCACGTCCGCAGGCTTGACCTTGGCGTCGCGCAGCACGCGCTTCACGGCCGTCAGTGTCTTGGCGATCAGCGGCTGCGCGAGTTCTTCAAACTGGGCGCGGCTGACGGCCACACGCAGTTCCCCGTCATCCAGCGCCGCCACCAACTCGGTGGATTCAGCATCGGACAGCGCCTCTTTGGCCGCACGCGCCGCCACCAGCACCGCGCGCTTGTCGTGGGCCGACGCCAACACCCGCCCTGCCAGCGCCCAGTCAGCCAGGGCCCGGTCGAAATCGTCACCCCCCAGCGCGGCGTCGCCGCCCGTGGCCACCACCTCGAACACGCCACGCGTCAGGCGCAGCAGCGAGATGTCAAAGGTGCCGCCGCCCAGGTCGTACACGGCATAAAGGCCTTCACTGGCGTTGTCCAAGCCGTAGGCGATGGCTGCAGCCGTGGGCTCGTTGATCAGGCGCAAGACCTTCAAGCCAGCCAGCTCCGCGGCGTCTTTGGTCGCTTGGCGCTGGGCGTCGTCGAAATAGGCCGGCACCGTGATCACGGCGCCGAACAAGTCGTCCAGGAAGCTGTCTTCCGCACGGAAGCGCAGGGTGGCCAGGATGTCAGCCGACACCTCGACCGGGCTCTTCAAGCCGTCGCGCGTGGCAATGGCGAGCATGCCCGGGCGGTCTTCCAACTGGTAGGGCAACTGATCGCGGTTGGCGATGTCCGCCACCGTGCGCCCCATGAAGCGCTTCACCGACACCAGGGTGTTTTCAGGGTCGTCAGCTTGCGCTGCCAGCGCCTCCGCACCGATCTGTCGGCGGCCTTCGGGCAGGTAGCGCACGGCCGACGGCAGGATGACCCGGCCCTGTTCGTCGGGCAGGCACTCAGCCACGCCATGGCGCACCGAGGCGACCAGCGAGTGCGTCGTGCCCAGGTCGATGCCGACCGCAATGCGGCGCTGGTGCGGGTCGGGCGAAGCACCCGGTTCGGAAATTTGAAGAAGAGCCATAGGGGTCAGGCATCCAGCGCCGCCAGGCGTTGGTCAATATCGGCACGGAAGCGCTGAATGAACATCAGCGCCCTCACCTGCGCAGCCGCCGCGGCCGCATTGTTTTCGTTGTCCAGCAAGCGCGCGGCGGCTGCCAATGCAGCAGACTCGGCCGTCGCTGCTTCATCGTCCAGCGCCTCGAGTGCGGCCGCTGAACGCGCCTCGTCGAGCGCCTCGCGCCATTCCATCTGCTGCATCAGGAAGGCTGCGGGCATCTGGGTGTTGTTCTCGGCCCCAACGGCCGCACCACGCAGTTCACACAGGTAGGCCGCCCGCTTCAGCGGGTCCTTCAGGCGCTGGTAGGCCTCGTTCACCCGCATCGCCCATTGCATGGCTACACGCTGCGCGGCCGCACCTTCGGCCGCGAACCGGTCGGGGTGAACCTCGGCCTGCAACGCCTTCCAACGCGCATCAATCGCCGCGCGGTCCTGCGCCTGGGTCTCAGGCAAGCCGAAAAGCTGGAAGTCGTTGTCGGTCAAGCGCATGGCGGTCAATGAAAAGCAAAAGCGCGGCAATGCCGCGCTCCGCGCAATTTCAGCGGGTGATCACACACGGAACGATTCGCCGCAGCCGCAGCGGTCCTTCTCGCGCGGGTTGCGGAACTTGAAGCCTTCGTTGAGGCCTTCGCGAACGAAGTCCAATTCGGTGCCGTCCAGGTAGGGCAGGCTTTTCGGGTCGATCAAGACCTTCACGTCGTGCCCCTCGAAGACCACATCCTCGGGCGCCACTTCGTCGGCGTACTCCAGCTTGTAGGCCAGGCCCGAGCAGCCGGTCGTCTTCACGCCCAGACGCACGCCCACGCCCTTGCCTCGCTTGGCGATGTAGCGCTTGACGTGGCGAGCCGCGGCTTCGGTCAGCGTGACGGACATATCAGCTGCTGTGCTTGGCGCGGTAGTCGTCCACCGCAGCCTTGATGGCGTCTTCCGCCAGGATGGAGCAGTGGATCTTCACCGGCGGCAGAGCCAGTTCTTCGGCGATTTGGGTGTTCTTGATGGCCAGCGCCTCGTCCAGACTCTTGCCCTTGACCCATTCGGTCACGAGCGAACTGGACGCGATGGCCGAGCCGCAGCCGTAGGTCTTGAACTTGGCGTCCTCGATGAGCCCGGTGGCCGGGTTCACCTTGATCTGCAGCTTCATCACATCACCGCAGGCCGGCGCGCCGACCATGCCGGTGCCGACGTCGTCATCGCCCTTGTCGAAGTTGCCGACGTTGCGGGGGTTCTCGTAGTGGTCAACGACCTTGTCGCTGTATGCCATGAATCTCTCCTAGCGGGCTCAGTGGGCCGCCCATTGGATGGTCGACAGGTCGATGCCATCCTTGTACATGTCCCACAGGGGGGACAGCTCGCGCAGTTTCGCGACACGATCCGTCAGCACGCTGACGGCGTAATCGATCTCTTCTTCGGTCGTGAACCGGCCAATCGTCATGCGCAGCGAGCTGTGGGCCAGTTCATCCGAGCGGCCGAGTGCGCGCAGCACATAGCTGGGCTCCAGACTGGCCGAGGTACAGGCCGAACCCGACGACACCGCCAGGCCCTTCACGCCCATGATCAACGACTCGCCTTCCACGTAGTTGAACGAGATGTTCAAGTTGTGCGGCACGCGGCGCTCCAGGTCACCGTTGATGAAGGTCTGCTCGATGCCCGACAGGCCTTGCACCAGGCGGTTGTGCAGCGCGCGGATGCGCTCGCCTTCCGACGCCATCTCTTCGCGGGCGATGCGGAACGCTTCACCCATGCCGACGATCTGGTGCACCGGCAGCGTGCCCGAGCGCATGCCACGCTCGTGGCCGCCACCATGCATTTGCGCTTCCAGGCGCACGCGGGGCTTGCGGCGCACGTACAGCGCACCAATGCCCTTGGGGCCGTAAGTCTTGTGCGACGCCAGGCTCATCAGGTCGATCGGCAACTCGGCCAGATTGATCTCGACCTTGCCCGTGGCCTGCGCGGCATCGACGTGGAAGATCACGCCGCGCTCGCGGCACAGGTTGCCCAGCGCCACGACGTCCTGGATCACGCCGATCTCGTTGTTCACGTGCATGACCGAGGCCAGGATGGTGTCCGGGCGCAAGGCAGCCTTGAAGGCTTCCAGATCGAGCAGCCCGTTCTCTTGCACGTCGAGGTAGGTCACCTCGAAGCCCTGGCGCTCCAGCTCACGCATGGTGTCCAGCACCGCCTTGTGCTCGGTCTTGACGGTGATCAGGTGCTTGCCGCGGGTCTTGTAGAACTGTGCCGCGCCCTTGATCGCGAGGTTGTTGGACTCGGTGGCGCCCGACGTCCAGACGATCTCGCGCGGATCGGCACCGATCAGCTCAGCCACCTGCACACGGGCTTTTTCGACGGCTTCTTCAGCCTCCCAGCCCCAGGCGTGGCTGCGCGAAGCCGGGTTGCCGAAATGCTCTCGCAGCCAGGGAATCATGGCGTCTACCACGCGGGGGTCGCACGGCGTGGTGGCGCCGTAGTCGAGGTAGATCGGGAAGTGCGGGGTCATGTCCATGGAACGACTGCTTGTTGGAGTTCTTCTGACTTACTTGCTGAATGCACCGCCCAGTGCGAACACCGAGTTGGGCGCCGTCACGCGGATGGGCTTGAGCACCGGCTGGCTGGAGATGGCACGCTTGACCGGCGCCGCTTCTACCTCGAAGCCCTTGGCGAGCTGCTCGTCGGCCAGCTTGCGCAGCGAGACGGAATCGAGGTATTCGATCATCTTGGCGTTCAGGTTCGTCCAGAGTTCGTGGGTGATGCAGCGGCCGGCGTCTTCGCCCATGCAGTTTTCTTTGCCGCCGCAGCCCGTGGCGTCCAGCGCCTCGTCAACCGCCACGATGATGTCTGCCACGGTGATGTCTTCGGACTTGCGGCCGAGCGAGTAACCGCCACCCGGGCCGCGCGTGCTTTCGACCAGCTCATGCCGGCGAAGCTTGCCGAACAGCTGCTCCAGGTATGACAGCGAAATCTGTTGACGTTGACTGATCGCCGCCAAGGCCACCGGCCCCGTATTCTCGCGCAGCGCCAAGTCCAACATTGCGGTGACTGCGAACCGGCCTTTGGTAGTGAGACGCATCTGAAACTCCTTTGCGAGATGGCAGGACCAAAACTTGTCCTGGACAAATGATTGCGGGTTAACCCGGCGAGCTCGGCACAATAGCCGAGCAAATCATTTCCGATTATTTTACTCGACTAAAGGATTTCTGGGTGGCGCCCCACGGTGGCCCCTTGAGTTCAAGGGCCATTCACGCCGAACCTTTGCCGAAGCTGGCGGTCAGCGCCCCGGTCCACCCGATCGCGCCGCACTCAAGGGCACGACGTTGTCGTGAACACGGGCACCGAACGCCTGCTCGCGGAGCTGAGCCAGTTGATCCCGCAACCGAGCCGCCTGCTCGAATTCCAGGTTACGAGCGTGCTCCAGCATTTGCTTTTCCATCTGCGCCATGCGTTTGGCGAGGTCCTTCTCGGAGAGTTCCTCGACCTGCGCTGCCGCCAGCAACTTCGCCTCGTCGCGCCCGGACTCTTCGGAGTACACCCCGTCGATCAAGTCCTTGATGCGTTTTTGGACGCTGCGCGGCGTGATGCCATGCTCTTCGTTGAATGCGATTTGTTTGGCACGCCGCCGCTCGGTCTCGCCAATGGCCTTGCGCATGGACTCGGTGATGCGGTCCGCGTACAGGATGGCCTTGCCGTTCAAATTGCGCGCGGCCCGGCCAATCGTCTGAATCAGGCTGCGCTCGGCACGCAGGAAGCCTTCCTTGTCGGCGTCCAGGATGGCCACCAGCGACACCTCGGGGATGTCCAAGCCTTCGCGCAGCAGGTTGATGCCCACCAGCACGTCGAAGGCACCCAGGCGCAAATCGCGCAGGATTTCGACCCGCTCGACCGTGTCCACGTCGGAATGCAGGTAGCGGACCTTGACGCCGTTGTCGCTGAGGTAGTCGGTCAGTTGCTCGGCCATGCGCTTGGTCAGCGTGGTGATGAGCACGCGCTCGTTCACCTCCACGCGCAAGCGAATCTCTTGCAGCACGTCATCGACCTGATGAGTGGCGGGGCGCACTTCCACCACCGGGTCCACCAGGCCGGTGGGCCGCACGACCTGCTCCACCACTTGACCGGTGTTGTCCTGCTCATACTGCCCCGGCGTGGCCGACACAAAGATGGCCTGGCGCATCTTGCGCTCGAACTCATCGAACTTCAGTGGCCGGTTGTCCAGCGCCGAAGGCAGGCGAAAGCCGTACTCCACCAAGGTGGTCTTGCGGGCGCGGTCGCCGTTGTACATGCCGCCGAACTGGCCGATCAGCACGTGGCTTTCGTCCAGGAACATGACGGCGTCTGGCGGCAGGTAATCCACCAACGTGGGCGGCGGGTCGCCCGGCTGCGCGCCGGACAGGTGGCGGGTGTAGTTCTCGATGCCTTTGCAGTGCCCCACTTCCTGAAGCATCTCCAGGTCAAAGCGGGTGCGCTGCTCAATGCGCTGCGCCTCGACGAGCTTGCCCTCCTTCACGAAGAAGCCGACCCGCTCGCGCAGTTCTTCCTTGATGGCCTCCGCCGCGGCCAAGACGCGGTCGCGGGGCGTCACGTAATGACTGCTCGGGTACACGGTGAACCGCGGGATCTTCTGGCGAATTTGCCCGGTGAGCGGGTCGAACAGCGACAACCCGTCAATCTCGTCGTCGAACAGTTCGATGCGGATCGCCAATTCCGAGTGCTCCGCCGGAAACACGTCGATGGTGTCGCCGCGCACACGAAAATGGCCGCGGGTGAATTCCATCTCGTTGCGCGTGTACTGCATGCGAATGAGGTGCGCGATGACGTCCCGCTGCCCCATCTTGTCGCCCACCCGCAGCGTCATCACCATCTGGTGGTAATCGCTCGGGTTGCCGATGCCGTAAATCGCCGACACCGACGCCACGATGACCACGTCCCGCCGCTCCAGCAGGCTCTTGGTGCAACTCAGGCGCAGTTGCTCGATGTGCTCGTTGATCGCGCTGTCCTTCTCAATGAACAGGTCGCGTTGCGGCACGTAGGCCTCGGGCTGGTAATAGTCGTAGTAGCTGACGAAATATTCGACTGCGTTGTTGGGGAAGAAATCGCGGAACTCGCTGTACAGCTGGGCCGCCAGCGTCTTGTTGGGCGCAAAGATGATGGCCGGCCGCCCGAGACGGGCGATGACGTTGGCCATCGTGAACGTCTTGCCCGAACCCGTCACGCCCAGCAGCGTCTGGTAGCTCAAACCGTCATTCACCCCCTCCACCAATTGGCCGATGGCCGTGGGCTGATCCCCCGCCGGCGGGAAAGGCTGGAACAGCTGAAATGGTGAGCCTTCGAAGCTGACGAATTCGCCCTTGCGCGGCTCCGTGTCACTTTCCGGGCTGGCGGGGGCGTTCAAGGCTTCTTGCATGGGGAATTCCCTGGGTTCACGGGCAAAATTGCTGCGCTGCGAAACCTGGCAGGGTAGCGCAGCGCGCGTTCCCCGACCTCCCACCTCCTGCCAACGCCCTTTCAGGAACCTCGACATGTCTTCTTTGTTCGCCGACGTCGCCCTTGCCCCCCGTGACCCCATCCTGGGCCTGAACGAACAGTTCAACGCCGACACCCGCCCGGGCAAGGTCAACCTCGGCGTGGGCGTGTACTACGACGAAGCCGGCAAGCTCCCGCTGCTCCAGTGCGTGCGCGAAGCCGAGGCCGCCATGGCCGCAGCGCCCAAGCCGCGCGGTTATTTGCCCATCGACGGCATCGCCGCCTACGACAAGGCGGTTCAAAAGTTGGTGTTCGGCAGCGAACTCAAGAACGTCGCCACCGTGCAAGCCCTGGGCGGCACCGGCGCGCTCAAGATCGGCGCCGACTTCCTGAAGCAACTCAACCCCAACGCCAAGGTGTTGATCTCGGACCCGAGCTGGGAAAACCACCGCGCGCTGTTCACGCAGGCCGGTTTCACGGTCGAAACCTACCCCTACTACGACGCAGCCAACAAAGGCATCAACTTCGCCGGCATGCTGGCCGCGCTGAATGCCGCGCCCGCGGGCACCGTCGTGGTGCTGCATGCCTGCTGCCACAACCCGACCGGCTATGACATCAGCGCGGCTCAGTGGGCCGAAGTTGTCGCGGCCGTCAAGGCCAAGGGCCTGACGCCGTTCCTGGACATGGCGTACCAAGGCTTCGGGTTCGGCTTGAAGGAAGACGGCGAGGCCGTGCGCCAGTTCCAGGCCGCCGGCGTGGGCTTCTTCGTCTCGACCAGTTTCTCCAAGAGCTTCTCGCTCTACGGTGAGCGCGTGGGTGCCCTGAGCGTGGTGTGCAGCAGCGATGAAGAGTGCGTGCGCGTGCTGTCGCAGCTCAAGATCATGATCCGCACCAACTACTCCAACCCGCCGACGCACGGCGCCCAGGTGGTGGCTGCCGTGCTGTCTGACGACAAGCTGCGCGCCATGTGGGAAGAAGAACTGGCCGGCATGCGCGTGCGCATCAAGGCCATGCGCACAGCCTTGGTGCAGGCCCTGAAGACGGCTGGGGTGACGCAGGACCTGTCCTTCGTGACCGAACAACTGGGCATGTTCAGCTACTCCGGCCTCACCGCTGCCCAAATGCAGCGTCTTCGCGCCGAATTTGGCGTCTACGGCGTCGATTCTGGCCGCATCTGCGTCGCTGCGCTGAACGAAGCCAACCTGCCGACCGTGGCGGCAGGCATGGCCGCTGTGATGCGCGGCTGAGCCCGCGCCGCCAGGAAATGCGGACGATTGGCGGTTTGACCGCCAATCCAATGTTGCAGCGCACAACGCTGCAACCGTTTTCTGGCACCATGACAGCCTTTTCCAGCCCTTCCTGAAGGCTTGCCATGCTGTATCAGTTCTTCGAAACCCAGCGCGCCCTGCTCAGCCCCTTCTCGGAATTCGCCGCGGCGTCGGCCAAGCTGTACAGCCATCCGCTGTCGCCGTTTGCGCACACGCCGCTGTCGCAGCGCATGTCGGCCGGGCTGGATCTGATGCACCGGCTGGCCAAGGACTACGAAAAGCCTGAGTTCGACATCGAGTCGGTCGAGGTCGACGGCGTCGAAGTGGCGGTGCAGGAACTCGTGCCGCTGGAAAAGCCGTTCTGCCGGCTGCTGCGCTTCAAGCGCTACACCGACGACCCGGCCGTGCTGGCCAAGATGAAAGATCAGCCGACCGTGCTTGTGGTGGCGCCGCTGAGCGGCCACCACAGCACGCTGCTGCGCGAAACGGTCAAACAACTGCTGAAGGACCACAAGGTCTACATCACCGACTGGACCGACGCGCGCATGGTGCCGCTTGAAGTCGGCCCCTTCCACCTGGACGATTACATCAAGTACGTGCAGGAGTTCATCCGCCTGGTGGGCGGTGCCGACTGCCATGTGATGTCCGTCTGCCAGCCCACCGTGCCGGTGCTGGCCGCAATCAGCTTGATGGCGAGCGCCGGAGAAGCTACGCCCCGCAGCATGACCATGATGGGCGGCCCCATCGACGCCCGCAAGAGCCCCACGGCGGTCAACAACCTGGCCATGAACCGCAGCTTCAGCTGGTTCGAGAACAACGTCATTTACCGCGTGCCGACCAACTTCCCCGGGGCGGGACGCGAGGTTTACCCCGGCTTCTTGCAGCACACCGGCTTCGTGGCGATGAACCCGGACCGCCACCTGACGTCTCACTACGACTACTTCCTGGACCTGGTGCGCGGCGACGACGAAGGCGCCGAGGCCCACCGCCGCTTCTACGACGAGTACAACGCCGTACTCGACATGCCGGCCGAGTACTACCTGGACACCATCAAGACCGTGTTCCAGGACTTCGCCTTGGTGAACGGCACGTGGCAGGTCGATGGCGCGTTCGTGCGCCCGCAAGACATCACCGGCACCGCCTTGCTCACGGTGGAAGGCGAACTCGACGACATCTCCGGCGCCGGCCAAACCAAGGCGGCTCACGACCTGTGCGCGGGCGTGCCGAAGCAGCACCAGTATCACTACGACGCCATCGGCGCCGGTCACTACGGCATCTTCTCGGGCCGCCGCTGGCGCGAGAACGTGTACCCGCAGGTGCGAGATTTCATCGCCAAGTACGACGCGGCACCGCTCACGAGCGTGAAGTCCGGCAGCCCGGCCAAAGCAGCACCCTCCACCCGCAGCCGCAATCGCAAGGCGTGACGCTCGTCGATCGCATCGACGCGGCGCTGCCGCAAACCCAATGCACGCGATGCGGCTACCCAGATTGCCGCTCGTACGCCGTGGCTGTGGCCGCCGAAGAGGCGCAGATCAACCAGTGCCCTCCAGGCGGCCAGGAAGGCGTGGCTCGCTTGTCGGAGCTGACTGGCCGGCCGGCCTTGCCCCTCAACCCTGAGAACGGCATCGAAGCCACGCGCGGCGTGGCCGTCATTGACGAGGCCTGGTGCATCGGCTGCACGTTGTGCATCAAGGCCTGCCCGGTCGATTGCATCGTGGGCGCTCCGAAGAGCATGCACGTGGTGGTGGCATCGCAATGCACCGGTTGCGAACTGTGCGTGCCGGCCTGCCCGGTGGACTGCATCACCCTGCCCGAGGTCACCACGGCCACAGGCTGGGCGGCATGGAGCAGTGACTTGGCGGCTCAGGCGCGCGAACGCTATGAGTTCCGGAGCATTCGCGTTCCGCGGGATGCCCACGAACAGGAACAGCGCCTAATGAAGAAGGCGGAAGACAAACTCGCGGATGTTGCCGCTGCATCGCGGCTGACGGACCCTGCGCAACTCGACCGAAAGCGCGCCGTGATCGAGGCTGCATTGGCGCGCGCACGGGCCAAAAAAGGCTGAAGCATCGAATTGCGGTTCGGTCTGCAGGCCCACCTGACACGCACCTGCAGGCAAAAGTTCTGCGTCATTCTTCTTGGAAGCGCGCGAACGCGCTATACTAGCGGGCTGCTGGAGAGGTGGATGAGCGGTTTAAGTCGCACGCCTGGAAAGCGTGTGTGGGTTAATAGCCCACCGCGGGTTCGAATCCCGCCCTCTCCGCCAAGAAACTGAAAACGGGCCTCACGGCCCGTTTTTAATTTCTGCGCTCATTTCAGCCCCGCCAAGCTCAGTGCGGGCAAGCCCACCTCGGGGCCGGTCGAGCATCGCTTCAAGACACGACGCCGCCGATCGCCCTCCAATCGGCCTGGCTGCAATTCATCCCGCGAAAGGCGCATTTCGTCGGGTCGCGCTGGCAATGGCCCGTGAGCGCCATCACACTGCATGCTGTCTTTTGCTGTTTGCCTTCAAGGTGGAGCACCGCATGCCCTCAGTTATTCGTGCGTTGGCCTGTGCGCTAGTGAGTGCAACCGTACTCGCCGCGCCTTGCGAGGCCAGCGAGGTGGTAAAACTGGCCCGGCTCGTGGTCAGTGGCAAACGTGGTCCCGCCGATCCAGTACGTGCATCTGCGGATGGTCGCGCCGACGGCGCTGCGGGCCGACAAGGTGGCGCACCAGTCCACGGTTCTGGAGGAACCGACGCGGCCGGCACGGCCCCCACCCCACCGCGCGGCGTTTCCTGACGCAAACGTTTCGGGAAAAGGAAAAGCCGAATCTCTTGCGAGATTCGGCTTTTTAATATGGCGGAGTGGACGGGGCTCGAACCCGCGACCCCCGGCGTGACAGGCCGGTATTCTAACCAACTGAACTACCACTCCGCGTGGGATGTATTCAGTATTGAAATATCAATACTCAAGCCACATCAAACTTGGCGTCCCCTAGGGGATTCGAACCCCTGTAATCACCGTGAAAGGGTGGTGTCCTAGGCCTCTAGACGAAGGGGACAAAAACAACTTGTGTGCCACCAGAAGTGGTGGAGGTAAGCGGGATCGAACCGCTGACCTCTTGCATGCCATGCAAGCGCTCTCCCAGCTGAGCTATACCCCCAGACTGGCAACACACAAATGCAAACGGCCAACTTGTGGCCGCTTACACATTGGCGAACCAATGCAAAACTTGGCGGAGTGGACGGGGCTCGAACCCGCGACCCCCGGCGTGACAGGCCGGTATTCTAACCAACTGAACTACCACTCCGCGTGGGATGAATTCGATATTGTATATCAACAATATCCAAGCTCATCAAACTTGGCGTCCCCTAGGGGATTCGAACCCCTGTAATCACCGTGAAAGGGTGGTGTCCTAGGCCTCTAGACGAAGGGGACGAATCCTTCGCGACTTGAACTGCGCGCCACCATTCATATTCTGTTTGGTGGAGGTAAGCGGGATCGAACCGCTGACCTCTTGCATGCCATGCAAGCGCTCTCCCAGCTGAGCTATACCCCCTGTGCTAGCGAATGTCTTGCGACTTCGTTAACAGCGCTGTTCAAGCGAGAACGAGAGTATAGACCGATTTTCAGCGTGCCTGCAAGAGTTCGACCACTTTTTTCTGATCAAAGTGTTCGAGGACCGCGTCGAGGCTGGGCGTCTGGGGGCGCCCACACACCAACACACGGACGGGAATGGCCAATTGCGGCATCTTCAGTCCGCTTTCGGTCAAGGTGTCTTTCAAGGCCTGCTGAATGGCTGCCTTGTCCCAGGTTGCCAAGGCCGACAACTTGCCGGCAAAGGTGGCAATAGCCGGGCGAACCGCAGGAGTGACATGGGTTGCGAGGTCTTCCGCGGATGGGGCGACGGGCTCGAAATACATCCGCAACCAATCGGCAAGGTCGCCCACCGTGACGCAGCGGTCCTTGAACAACGCCAGCTTGTTCTGCACTTGCGAAGCTGCAGCGATCACGCCGCGGTGGGCCAACTGATCCACCACCAGCTGGGCCAGCCGGCCTTCTTCGACTTGCTTCAGGTGATGTGCATTGACCCAGTCCAACTTGGCCGGGTCCCACTGGGCCGGGCTCTTCGACAGATGGCTGCCGTCGAACCAAGCGACCATTTGCTCGGCGCTGAAGAGCTCGTCATCGCCATGGCTCCAGCCCAGGCGAGCCAAATAATTCAGCATGCCTTCAGGCAGGTAGCCCCTGTCGGCATAGTCCATCACGCTGACTGCACCACGGCGCTTGGACAGCTTCAGGCCGTCATCGCCCAGGATGATGGGCAAATGGCCGAATTGCGGCAACGGTGCACCGAGGGCGCGGAAGATGTTGATCTGCCACGGCGTGTTGTTGACGTGCTCATCGCCACGGAACACATGGCTGATCCGCATGTCCCAGTCATCGACCACGACGGCGAAGTTGTAGGTGGGCACGCCGTCCTGGCGCGCGATGATCAGATCGTCAATCTCGCGGTTGTTGATCGTGATCGGGCCCTTGACGATGTCGTGCCACGTCACGTCGCCCTCGATGGGGTTCGCGAAGCGAACCACCGGCTTGACGCCCTCCGGCGGTGCCGGCAGCACCTTGCCGGGCTCGGGACGCCAGCGGCGGTCGTACAGGGTCTTTTCACCGCGGGCCCGCTGCGCCTCGCGCATGGCATCCAGGTCTTCCGGCGTCGCATAGCAGCGGTAGGCCTTGCCTTCGGCGATCAGTTGCTCAATGACGGCCTGATACCGATCCAGGCGCTGCATCTGGTAGACCGGGCCTTCGTCATAGCTCAGGCCCAGCCAGTTCATGGCCGCGATGATTTGGTCGACGGAGTCCTGGGTGGAGCGCGCCACGTCCGTGTCTTCGATTCGAAGCACGAACTCGCCGCCATGGTGGCGGGCATAAGCCCACGAGTAGAGCGCCGTTCGCGCAGTGCCCAGGTGCAGGAACCCGGTGGGAGACGGCGCAATGCGCGTGCGGATCTTGTCGAAGGAACTCATGAATTCTTCAATGTAGAAAGGCCCCGGGCCAGGTCGTCGCAGATGTCATCGACATGCTCCAGTCCGACGGCCAGGCGAATCAACCCCTGGCCGATGCCGGCCGCCTGACGCTGAGCTTCAGTCAAGCGCCCGTGCGAGGTGGTCGCTGGGTGGGTGATGATGGTTTTGGTGTCACCCAGGTTGGTCGCAATCGACACGACCTGGGTGCTGTCGATCACGTGGAAAGCGGCAGCCCGCGAGGCTTCCGGCGTGTCGCCCTTCAACTCGAAGGACAACACCGCCCCGCCCTGCCCCGATTGCTGGCGCATGGCCAGGTCGTGCTGGGGGTGCGAGGGCAGCGCCGGGTAGTAGACGCGCGCAACTTCCGGCCGCGCCTCCAGCCAGCGCGCGACCGCCAGCGTCTGCTCACTCTGGGCTTTCATGCGCAGGCTCATGGTTTCCAGCCCCTTCAACACCACCCAGGCGTTGAAAGGTGCCAAGGTCATGCCCACGGTGCGCAGGATGGGGCCGAACACGTCACGGATCCAACGGTTCGGGCCGCACAAAGCGCCCGCCATGACCCGCCCCTGGCCATCCATGTACTTGGTGGCGGAATGCATGACGATGTCGGCGCCCATGTCCGCCGGGCGCTGCAGGGCCGGGGTCGAGTAGGTGTTGTCGACGGCCAAGATGGCCCCCGCGCCGTGGGCGATGTCCGCCAGAGCCCGGATGTCGCACACCTCGGTCAACGGATTGGTCGGCGTTTCAGCGAAAAACAGCTTCGTGCTGGGGCGCACTGCGGCGCGCCACTCGTCCAGGTCGGTTTGCGAGACAAAGCTGGTCTCAACACCGAACTTGCCGAACTCCTTGACGAAGAGGTTGATCGTGGAGCCGAACACCGAACGGGAGCACACCACGTGGTCGCCGGCCTTCAGCACGCCCATGGCGAGCAACAGGATGGCGCTCATGCCGGTCGAGGTGGCGATGGCCGCCTCGGTGCCTTCCAACGCAGCCAGACGCGCTTCCAGGCTGCGAACCGTGGGGTTGCTGGTGCGGGAGTAGGTGAAGTCTTCCGAATTGGAAAACTTGCGGGCCGACGTTTCGGCGTCGGACTGGACGTAGGCCGTGGTGAGGAACAAGGCCTCGGAGTTCTCGCCGTGGGCGCTGGGCGCCAACGCCGTGCGAACGGCAAGGGTCTCGGGGCGCAACCCCGGTGGCAAGGGGCGACGGGCCGGCTCGCTCATGCACTCAGCCCTCGCTGCCGCTTTGCAGCGCCAGACGGCTGCGGGCGGCCGCATCTTCCTCGTCGCCTTGCGCCGCACGTTGCTCACGCATCGCGGCAAAGTCTTCCAGGCTGACGTCGCCGGTCACGTAATGGCCATCGAAGCAACTCGCTTCAAAACCGGCCAGGCCGGGGTGCAGCGCGGCTACCACGCGCTTCATGGCGTCCACGTCTTGGTAGATCAGCGCATCCGCACCGATGTAGGCGCGAATCTCCTCGATGCTGCGGCCATGGGCGATCAGTTCTTCCTTGGTCGGCATGTCGATGCCATACACGTTCGGGAAGCGCACCGGGGGCGCGGCCGACGCAAGAAACACCTTGCGCGCACCGGCCTCGCGGGCCATCTGCACGATCTCTTTCGACGTGGTGCCGCGCACGATGGAGTCATCCACCAACAGCACGTTGCGGTTCTTGAACTCCAGCGAGATGGCATTGAGCTTCTGACGCACGCTCTTCTTGCGAGCGCCCTGCCCCGGCATGATGAAGGTGCGGCCCACATAGCGGTTTTTGACGAACCCCTCGCGGTACGGCTTGCCGATGCGATGCGCCAACTGCATGGCCGACGGGCGGCTGCTTTCCGGGATGGGAATCACCACGTCAATGTCGCTGGGCGGCATCGTGGAGATGACACGCTGCGCCAGCGTCTCGCCCATGTTCAAACGAGCCTGGTACACCGAAATGCCGTCCATCACCGAGTCCGGGCGGGCGAGGTAGACGAACTCGAACATGCAGGGGTTGAGCGACGGGTTGTCGTTGCACTGCTCGGTGTGGACTTTGCCGGTCATGTCCACGAAGAGCGCCTCGCCCGGCGCCACATCGCGCTCGAGCTGATGGCCCGTGCCTTCGAGGGCCACGCTTTCGCTGGCCACCATGAAGTCGCCGTTCGGCGCACGACCAAAGCACAGGGGACGGATGCCGTACGGGTCGCGGAAGGCGAGCAGGCCTTGACCGGCAATCAGCGCGATGACGCCATAGCTGCCCTTGATGCGCTTTTGCACCGCACGCACCGCGGCGAAGATTTCCTTGGGCGTCAGCGGCAGGTCGCGCGCGGCCAACTCCAGTTCATGCGCCAGCACGTTAATCAACACCTCGGTGTCACTCTCGGTGTTGATGTGGCGGCGATCGATGTCGAACAACTCCTCCTTCAACGCGTGGGCGTTGGTGAGGTTGCCGTTGTGCACCAGCACGATGCCGAACGGCGCGTTCACGTAGAAGGGCTGCGCCTCTTCCTCACTGTAAGCATTGCCCGCAGTGGGGTAGCGCACCTGACCCAGGCCGATGTTGCCCGGCAACGCACGCATGTTGCGGGTGCGGAACACGTCGCGCACCATGCCGCGGGCCTTGTGCATGAAGCACTTGTGGCCTTGCATGGTGACGATGCCGGCCGCGTCTTGGCCGCGATGCTGCAGCAGCAGCAAGGCGTCGTAGATCAGCTGATTGACGGGGGATGCAGCGAGAGTGCCGACGATGCCACACATGGCGGAGTCCTTATTCAGTCGAGGCCTCGTCCGACGGGGTCATCGAACGGGTAATGAAATGAGCAACGGGATCGGGCAGCCAGGGCGCCAGCCCCTGCAGCACACCGGCCAGCACGGGCACCGCACGGGAGGCCTGCCACGTGGCGGATTGCGCCAAGGGGGATGCCCCGATGACCAACACCAGCAGCAGTGCCACCAACACGCCGCGCAGGGTGCCAAAGCCAGCGCCGCCCAGCCGATCCAGCGCCGACAGGGGCGACGCCTGGATGAGCGTTTTGACCAGGCGCGATGCCAGGCTCCACACGATCAGCACCAACACGAAGCTGGCCACCAGCGACACGAAATGCAGCGCCGCCGGGCCGAGCGACTCCGTCCAACGCTGCGGCAGCAGCGACTCCACCAAGGGCGACAGCGGTCCTGCAGCCAGGTAAGCCACCAACCACCCGGCCAGCGACATCACCTCGAACACCAGGCCGCGCCACAGTCCCACGCCGATGGAAATCAGCAGCAGCGCCCCCAGCGCAAGGTCGACCCAGCTCAGCGTGACGTCCATGCGGCGTGCTCCGTCAGAGGGTCAGGATGGCACCCGGCAGCCCGGCGCTCTTCAGCTTGGCCGCAGCACGCTCGGCTTCGTCACGGCTCGTGAACGGGCCCAAGCGAACACGCACGCGGTGCCCATCGGCGGTGTCCACCGCCTGGGCGTACGTCTTGAGGCCGAGCTTTTCGACCTTGCCGCGCACTTCCTGCGCCGCCTTGTTCTCGCCGTAGGCGCCAACCTGCACGATGTAGCGCGCAGCGGCGGGCTCGCGTCCGTCCAGCAGGGCTTGCGCCCGCGCGCCGTCGGTCGCAACGGCCTTGGGCTTGTCCACGGTTTTCTCGGCCGGCTTGTCAGCGGCTTTCTCAGCCGGTTTCTCGGCGACCTTGACCGTCGGCTTGTCCTGAGGGCGCTCGGCCGGCTTGGCCGTCGGCTTGTCCGCAGGCTTTTCAGTCGGCTTGACCGCAGCTCTCTCTGAAGCTTTCTCAGCGGCTCTCTCCGGCGCCTTGCTGGCTGCCTTCTCCGGCGGCGGCTCCGCGGCCTTGTCCATCGCCTTTTCCACCGGCAGCTCTGCGGACGCTGCCGCCAGCTTGTCGCTCGACTTGGGGCCCGCAGCCGGCGGCGTCACCGGCGGGGTCATGGCGGTCGCGGTGCCGTTGGCCTCGGGGGTGGTCGCTGCAAGCGGCTCGCGCGTCGGCACAACCAGAGGCGCCGCGTTGTCCTTGCGCGGGATGTCGATGGGCAGGTCCACCGGGATCGGCCGCGGCTGGGTCTCGAACACCAGCGGGAACCCGACCACGCCGGCCGCCACCAGCACGGCGGCACCGATCAGGCGGCGCCGTGCCCGAATGCGCAACACCTGCACATCTTCGGCGGCGGACGACTTCGCGCCAGACTTGGCCGGCTTCTTGGGCGCCGTGTCGGCGTCACTGCGCTTGAGGAAGGAAAACAGGCCCATCGGCGGTGTCGCTGACTTCAGTGGAGGGTGGGAGGCTGTTCCGCCGGGCGGCCGGCGGTCACGCGCGGCAGGCCGGCTTGAAGCACGCCACCCACGGTGTAGAAGGAACCGAAGACCAAGATTCTATCGGCCGGTGTCGCGTCGGCGGCTGCCGCATGCAGGGCGTCGAGCGGGTTGGCGTGGGTGGCGGTGCTCACGCCCGGCGGCGTTTTCAAGCCCGAGGCCAGGAAGGCCGCCTGCAACTGCGCCGCTGTCGCAGCCCGGGGAATGGGCAGGTCGGTGAAGTGCCAGTGGTCCACCAGCGGTGCGATGCGCTCCAGGATGCCGGCCAGGTCCTTGTCGGCCATGGCGCCGAACACGGCATGCGTGCGGGGGAAGAAGCCCATTTGGTCGAGGTTCTGAGCGAGTGCCGCGACGGCGTGCGGGTTGTGGGCCACATCCAGCACCACGGCCGGCTGGCCGGCCAGCACCTGGAAGCGGCCGGGCAACTCCACCAAGGCCAGTCCCGTGCGCACGGCCTGGGCGCTGATGGGCAGGCGGTCGGCCAGCGCCTCAAACGCCGCCAGCACACCCGACGCGTTCAGCAGTTGATTCACGCCACGCAGCGCCGGGTACGACATGCCCGAGTACCGCTTGCTGCGGCCGGCCCATTGCCATTGGGTTCGGTCGCCGCTGAAGGTGAAGTCGCGGCTCAGTTGTCGCAGGTCGGCGCTCAACTCCTCGGCACGCAGCGCCAGCGACGCCGGAGGCATGGGGTCGCTCACCACCACCGGGCGACCAACGCGCATGATGCCGGCCTTCTCGCGGCCCACGCTCTCGCGGTCGGGGCCGAGGAACTCGGTGTGGTCCAGGTCGATGCTGGTGATGACGGCGCAGTCGGCATCGATCACATTGACGGCGTCCAGCCGCCCGCCCAGGCCCACCTCCAGGATGACGAGGTCCAGCGGCTCATGCTGCAGACGCCGCATGATGGCGAGCGTCGTGAACTCGAAGTAGGTCAGCGTGATGTCGCCGCGCGCAGCTTCGACGGCCTCGAAATGAGGCTCCAGCGACTCGGCCGCCACCGGCGCGCCGCCCACGCGGCAACGCTCCTGGAAGTGCACCAGGTGGGGCTTGATGTAGAGGCCGACCCGGTAGCCGGCGTGCAGGGCGATGGACTCCAGCATGGCGCAGGTCGAGCCCTTGCCGTTGGTGCCAGCCACGACCACGGTCGGGCAGTCGAAGGCGATGCCCAATCGCTCTTTCACTGCCTGGACGCGGTCCAGCGTCATGTCGATGGTCTTGGGATGCAGGCGCTCGCAGTGGGCGAGCCAGTCGTCAAGCGTCATGGCGGTCATCTAAAAACAAAAGCCAGGCGCGAAGCCTGGCTTGGAACTGTCGCGACGAAGCTCAGGCCACCGCGTCCGCGCTTTGGCGCTGCAGCATGGCGAGCTGGCGGGCGATGGTTTCGCGCAGTTGGCGGCGATCCACGATCATGTCGACCGCCCCCTTCTCCATCAGGAATTCGGCACGCTGGAAGCCGGCTGGCAGCTTCTCGCGCACGGTGTTCTCGATGACGCGCGGGCCGGCGAAGCCGATCAACGCCTTGGGCTCGGCGAGCACGATGTCGCCCACGAAAGCAAACGACGCCGAGACACCGCCCATGGTCGGGTCGGTGAGCACGCTGATGTAAGGCAGCTTGGCTTTGGCCAGGCGGGTCAGGGCCGCGTTGGTCTTGGCCATCTGCATCAGGCTCAGCAGGCCTTCCTGCATCCGGGCACCGCCGGTGGCGGTGAAGCAGATGAAGGGCGTCTTCTGCTCGATGGCGGTCTCGACGCCGCGCACGAAGCGCTCGCCGACCACGGAGCCCATGGAGCCGCCCATGAAGTCGAACTCGAAGCAGGCCGCAACGACCGGAACGCTCATCACAGCGCCGCCCATGACGATCAGCGCGTCGGTCTCGCCGGTGTTCTCCAGCGCTTCCTTCAGGCGGTCCGGGTACTTCTTGCTGTCCTTGAACTTCAGGGCGTCGACGGGCAGCACTTCCTGGCCGATCTCGTAGCGGCCTTCACCGTCGAGGAAGGCATCCAGGCGCGCGCGGGCGCCGATGCGGTGGTGGAAGCTGCACTTGGGGCAGACGTTGATGTTTTGCTCGAGGTCGGTCTTGTAGAGCACCGTCTCGCAGCTCGGGCACTTGATCCACAGGCCTTCCGGCACCGTGCGGCGGTCGGCGGGGTCACCCTGCTGGATCTTGGGCGGGAGGAGTTTGTCGAGCCAACTCATGGTCAGTCCTTTGTGTCGAGTGCGGCGCGGATGTCTCGGATGAAGGCCGCGCCGGTCAAGGCGACATTATCGACCGGCTGGCGCTCCAGCAATTCCACCAGCTTGGAGCCGATGACGACCGCGTCCGAAACGTCGGCCACCGCCCGGGCGGTGGCACCGTCGCGGATGCCGAATCCCACCCCCACTGGCGTGCTCACGTGCTGGCGAATGCGCGGCACCGCCTCGGCCACGGCAGCGGTGTTCAGGTGACCGGCTCCGGTCACGCCCTTGAGCGAAACGTAGTAGACATAGCCACTGGCCAGCCGCCCCACCTGCGCCATGCGGGCCTCGGTGGAGGTGGGCGCGAGCAGGAAGATCGCATCCATGTTCGCGGCGCGCAACTTGGCGGCGAACTCTTCACACTCTTCCGGCGGGTAGTCGACGATGAGCACGCCATCCACGCCCGCGGCCGCGGCGTCTGCGACAAAGGCATCCAAACCGTAGCGCTCCACCGGGTTGGCATAGCCCATCAGCACGATGGGCGTGGCGTTGTTGCGCGCACGGAACTCCCGAACGTAGGTCAGCACATGGCGAAGGCCGATGCCGTGCTTCAAGGCTCGCTCACCCGCACGCTGGATGACCGGGCCGTCAGCCATCGGATCGGAAAACGGCACGCCCAGTTCGATGACGTCGGCGCCTGCTTCCGCCATGGCCAGAAGAAGGTCGACCGTGGCGGCCGGGTGCGGGTCACCGGCGGTGACGAACGGAATCAGCGCCTTGCGACCTTGGGACTTCAGCGTGGCGAAGGTGGTGGCGATGCGGCTCATGCGCGGTCTCCAGGCAATTGGACGACGGCCTCGCCGCCCTTGACCGATTGGCCGCGGCAGCTCGGGCGGCAATAGAAGTCCGCGTTGGACAGATCGGCCACGGTGCCGATGTCCTTGTCCCCCCGACCCGACAGATTCACGAGGAGGATCTGATCCGGGGACATGGTCGGCGCGATCTTCATCGCATGGGCCACCGCGTGGCTGGACTCCAGCGCCGGAATGATGCCCTCGGTGCGGCACAGGTGGTGGAAGGCCGCCAGCGCTTCCGCATCGGTCACACCCACGTATTCGGCGCGGCCGATGTCTTTCAGGTGCGCGTGCTCGGGCCCCACGCCCGGATAGTCCAGGCCAGCGCTGATGGAATGGGTTTCGATGATCTGGCCATCCGCGTCCTGCAGCAGGTAGGTGCGGTTGCCGTGCAGCACGCCCGGACTTCCGGCCGACAGCGTCGCCGCATGCTTGCCACTGGCGATGCCCTCCCCCGCCGCCTCCACACCGATCAGGCGCGTGGCCTCGTGCGGGATGTAGGGGTAGAAGATGCCAATTGCATTGCTGCCGCCGCCTACACACGCGAGCACGGCGTCCGGTTGGCGCCCCGTCATCTCGGGCATCTGCACCAGGCATTCGTCGCCAATGATGCGTTGGAAGTCCCGAACCATCATCGGGTACGGGTGCGGGCCGGCCACCGTGCCGATGATGTAGAAGGTGTTCTCGACGTTGGTCACCCAGTCGCGCATCGCTTCGTTCAGCGCGTCTTTCAACGTCTTGCTGCCGCTGTCCACGGGCACCACGGTCGCCCCGAGCAGCTTCATGCGGTAGACGTTGGGCGACTGGCGCTTCACGTCCTCGCTGCCCATGTACACCACGCACTCCAGGCCGTAGCGTGCACAAATCGTGGCCGTGGCCACGCCGTGCTGGCCGGCACCGGTTTCAGCGATGACCCGCGGCTTGCCCATGCGCTTGGCCAGCAGCGCCTGGCCGATGACGTTGTTGATCTTGTGCGCGCCGGTGTGGTTGAGGTCTTCGCGCTTGAGGTAGATCTGCGCTCCACCCAACTCGCGGCTCAGCCGCTCCGCGTGGTAGATCGGACTCGGACGGCCGACGAAGTGCGCCAGTTCTTTCTTGAACTCGGCCACGAAGGCGGGGTCGTTGCGGTAGTGCGCGTAGGCATCCTTGAGCTGGTCGAGCGCATGCACCAGCGTCTCAGAGACAAAGCTGCCGCCGAACGCGGGGCCAGTGGACGAGCGGAAGTGCCCGGTGGCGTCGGGCTGGTCGTACGGGAACATGGTTTTTCCTAGCGGAGGAGTTCAGCATCGGCGCGCTTCACCGCGCGGCAGAACTCATGGATCAGATCGGCGCTCTTGATGCCCTTGGACACCTCGACGCCGGAACTCACATCAACGGCCCACGGCCGCACCCGGGCGATGCCATCGCCGACGTTTGCTGCATTCAACCCACCAGACAAAACGAGGTGAGAGGCTGCGTTTGGTGGAATGAGTGACCAATCGAAGACCTTGCCGCCACCGCCATAGCCTGCGACAGGAGCGTCGAGCAGGATGCCTTGGGCGCTGGAAAAACGAGTGCTGAAGTCTACCAAGTCAAAGCCCGGCACCATGGCAGCGGCGCGCAGATAGGGGCGCCGCACGCGCTCGCAGTCGGCGGGGGATTCGTCGCCGTGGAACTGAACCAGCATGTTCGGCAGCGCGGCCATGCCCGCCTGCAGTTCCGCGTCGGTCGCGTTCACGAACAAGCCCACAGGAGTCACAAAGGCCGGCAGCAGGCGAGCCAGCACCGCGGCGCGCTCCGGCGTCACCGCCCGCGGGCTCTTGGCATAGAACACAAAGCCGATGGCGTCTGCGCCGGCTGCGACGGCGGCTTCAACATCGGCCTCACGCGTGAGGCCACAAATCTTGATGCGGGTCATGGGAGCCAATCCAGTGCAGCCACGTGCTGCGGCATGTCGAACTCGGGGTCGTAGGTCGGCCCCAAAAAATAAAGCCCATCGGGCGCGAAGGTCGGCGCTGCAACTTTGCGATCGCGTGCGGCCAGCACCTCGGTGACCCAGTCCGGCGACCGCGTGCCCGTTCCCACCGCCAGCAAACAGCCCATGAGGTTGCGGACCATGTGGTGCAAGAACGCACTCGCTTCAAACTCGAATCGCCAGTAGTCACCCCGACGCTGCACCCGAATTTCGCGCAGGTGTTTGATGGGAGACGCCGCCTGGCACTCGGACGAGCGGAACGATGAAAAGTCATGCTCACCGATCAGCCGCTGCGCCGCCGCTTCCAACGCGGCTTGGTCCAGCGGCCGGAAGATCCAACCGCACTGGCCGGACTCGATGGCCGGCCGCACCGCCGACTCCAGCAACAGGTAGGCATACCGGCGGCCGCGGGCGGAATTGCGCGCATGGAACCCATCGCCGGGAAACCGACACCACTGAATGGCGATGTCCGGCGGCAGGTATCGATTGCTGCCACGCACCCAGGAAAACGGCTCGCGCACGACGTCGGTGTCGAAGTGCACCACTTGGTTGATGCCATGAACGCCGGTGTCGGTGCGCCCCGCGCACAGGGTTCGGATGGGCTGCGCCGCGAAGGCCGACAAGCCCTTCTCCAGGGCATCCTGCACCGTGCGCCCATTGGGCTGGCTCTGCCAGCCGTTGTAGCCACCACCGCGGTAGCTCACCCCAAGTGCAACTCTCATCGCGCCTCAACAAGAAAAAACGCCCGGCAGTGCCGGGCGTTGCAGTATCGCGGCTGTCGGCCCGGCCAGGGCCCCGCCGTCAACGCAGTTCGTTCAGCATCGCTTGCGCGCGATCCTTCAGAGAACCGCTCGCGCGTTGCAGCAACTCCTGCAGCACTTCACGGGCCCCTTCGGTGTCACCGATCTGGCGGAACTCGTCAGCCAACTCCAGTTGGCGCACCAGCGGATCGCCATCGTCATCGCCCAGGGCCTCCAACGCTTGTGCCAGTTGGTCTGGGCTTTCCGCCGAAGCGGCCGGCTCACCCAGGTCGAAGTCGAGGTCCGTCGATGCGGTTGCCGGCTTGGACGAAGGCGCATCCAACGCGCCCAGGTCGAAGCTCAAATCAGGCGCGGGCGGCGCGGTGCGCGTGCCACGGCTGGAGACATCGAAGTCCATCGACATCGGCAGCGGCTCCGCCGAAGCTGGCATGGCTTGGGTGGCCGCCATCGGGTCAGCCGACACCGGCTCCGGCGCATCCAGATCCAGGTCCAGCGCGAGATCGAAACCACTCACCGGGCCCGTGTCCGGACCACTGCGCATCGCGTCTGTCGCCATGGCAGCAGCAGCCGCCAGCGCACCAGCCGGCACCGCCGTCTGCGGCAGGGTGCTGGCGTTCATGGGCTCAGGCCGCAGGTCCGGGCCGTCGTCGTTCAACAACGGCGCGCCGCCAGGCTGGTACAGCGGATTGTCCGGATCGATACCGCGCCCCAGCTCCTGCGCCTTGGCCCAGTCTTCGCCGGTTCCACGGGTTTCGGCAAACAGCTGAACCGCCAGCTGCTCGAACCCCTTGGTGTCGCGCCGCTTGGCGTACACCTCGAGCAGCTTCAGTCGGATGGCCAGGCGTGCCGGGTTGGCACGCAGGGCTTCCTTCAGGATTTCTTCGGCCTGCAGGTCGCGGCCGTAAGCCAAGTACACATCTGCCTCGGCCACCGGGTCCACGTCACCAATGGCATCGAGCTGGCTCAGCGAGTAGCTCATGCTGGACTGGCCGCTGTTCTGCGCATCGCGAGTGTCCACGCGCTGACCGCCCGTGCCGCCGAAGAACGAGTCGGGCTGCAAACGGCTTTCGTGGAAGCCGGTCTCGGCCGCATTGGCCGGACGGCGCGAGCGCAGCCGGTACAAGCCCAGGCCGCCCAACACCGCAACCAGCACCCCGGCCAGCGGCAGCACGACCGGGCTGTCCAGCAGCGATTCGATGAACCCCGGAGGCTCAGCCGCAGGGGGTGGCGGCAACGGTGCGCTGGCGCGCGGAGCGGGCTTGGACGCTGCGACGCTGGCCGCAGCCGCCGGAGCCGAGGCCGTCAGCGCCGCGGAAGCCACCTCGGCAGCAGCCACCAGCGGCGCCGGTGCAGCGACCACCGGCGGCGCCTCAGGCGCCGGCGCCGACGCGCCTGCAGGGGCAGGACGCGCTGCGCTGGACAGCTTCTTCAGCTCTTCCACGTTGCGGGTCAACTCGGCCACGCGCGCGGCCGCATCCTTGCGCTCGGCGTCCTTCGACACCTTGGCCTCTGCAGCGCTCGCGGCGGGGCTGTTGCTCTTGCTCAGCGTGAGCTTGTCAGGCGTCGGGGCTGCGGCCGGCTTGCGGTCTTCCACCGCCGCCTGCACCTGCCCCTTGGACTGGCGCTCGCTCTCCGCGGTTTGCAGCGTGGGCGCCGCGGACGCCAGGCGTTGGCGGTAGGCCGAGAAGTCAGCGCTTTGCGCCAGGATGATCTGGCGGGCCTCCGGCGCCGACACAGAGGCCAACGCCTCGCTGCCCGGCACCATCAACGTGCTGCCCGCCTTGAGGCGGTTCATGTTGCCGTCGATGAAGGCGTCTGGGTTGTTGCGGAACAGACCAACCAGCATCTGGTCCAGCGAGATGCCGCTGACTTGCGTCTTGCCGGCCACGCGCGACAGAGAGTCACCCGGACGCACCGTGTACTCCGACGCGGCAGTCACGGGCGGGCGCACCGGCGCCGGGGCCGGCACGGGCGCCGGGGCTGCAGCGCGAGCCGACGCTACCGGCGCGGCAGGTGCGGGAGCCGGCGCACGCGGCAAGGCCGTGGCCGACGACGGTGCGGGCGCAGGCACCGCTTCCGACGTGGCCGCAGCAATGGCCGGAGCCGCCGTCACCGCCGGCGCGGGCTTGTTCATGCCCGGCGGGTCGAACAGCAGCGTGTATTCACGCACCAAACGGCCGCTGGCCCAGGTCAGCTCAAGGATGACGTCGACGAACGGCTCCTGCACCGAGCGGTCACTGCTGACGCGCAGCACCGTACGGCCGTTGTTGCGAACGACCTGCACCTGCGCAGAGGTCAGCACCGGGTTGTATTCGACGCCGCTGGTGCGGTAGGCCTCCGGTGGCGCAACCCGCACCCGCAGCGTTGCTGCCTCTTCGGCACTGATGCTGCTGACATCGATCTCGGCGCGCATGGTTTCACCCAGCGCCGACTGCACGCTGAGCTTGCCCAGACCCAAAGCCTGGGCGCTGGTGCCAGCCACGAGCAATGCGGCGGCAAGGGCGAGGTGATGGCGCGCAAAACCCGTGACCCGGGCTCCATCGCGTGCGTCGCGGATGTGGTTTTTCAAGGCGTTCCCCAAAGCAACAAGGCGGAACTCCAACGGAGCCCGCCTGTCTCGATCTTCAGCGCGCATGGCGCGAACCGGGTCTGAAAGCTGGTTTGCACGATGTCGCTAGCGTCGAGTTTCAAATCGAAAACACAACGGGATCAAGCATATACGCGGAAATGCTCACGCGATACCTGACGTGTCGCGCGGATTCCATTTCCACGCCCGGGTGAACCCTAGGTGTACACGTAAAAGACCGTAAGTGAAACCGGGCCCCTCGGCGGCTGCCGAGGGGCCCGGTTTCGCTGCGTTGACGCGTCAGGTCAACGCTCGATCAGGATGCGCAGCATGCGCCGCAGCGGCTCGGCGGCACCCCAGAGCAGTTGGTCACCGATGGTGAAAGCGCCGAGGTACTCGGGGCCCATCGCCAGCTTGCGCACGCGGCCGACCGGGATGGTCATCGTGCCGGTGACGGCCACCGGGGTCAGGTGCTTGAGCGTGTCTTCCCGCGTGTTCGGCACGTACTGCACCCACTCGTTGTCGGCGCGGATCATGGCCTCGATGTCGGCCAGGGGCACGTCCTTCTTCAGCTTGAAGGTCAAGGCCTGGCTGTGGCAGCGCATGGCGCCGACACGCACGCAGAAGCCGTCGACGGGAATGGCGCCGGAGCCAAGGATCTTGTTGGTCTCGGCCATGCCCTTCCACTCTTCCTTGGACTGACCGTTGCCGAGGTCCTTGTCGATCCAGGGAATCAGCGAACCGCCCAGCGGCACGCCGAAGTTGGCGGTCTCGTCCGCACTCAGGGAACGCTGCTTGGCGATGACCTGGCGGTCAATCTCGAGGATGGCGCTTTTCGGGTCGTCCAACAGCGGCTTCACTGCGGCATTCAGCGTGCCGTACTGCGTCAGCAGCTCGCGCATGTGCTGGGCGCCACCACCGGAAGCCGCCTGATAGGTCTGCGTGGACATCCACTCCACAAGGCCTGCCTTGTACAGCGCGCCAACGCCCATCAGCATGCAGCTGACGGTGCAGTTGCCGCCGATCCAGTTCTTGCCGCCGTTGGCGAGCGCCTGGTCAATGACGGGGCGATTGACCGGGTCCAGGATGATGACGGCGTCGTCCGCCATCCGCAGCGTGGACGCGGCGTCGATCCAGTGGCCGTTCCAGCCAGCCGCGCGCAGCTTGGGGTACACCTCGGTGGTGTAGTCGCCGCCCTGGGCGGTGATGATGATGTCGCAGCGCTTGAGCTGCTCGATGTCGAACGCGTTTTGCAGCG
The DNA here is from genome assembly GCF_043555935.1 of Pelomonas baiyunensis. Classification (NCBI taxonomy): domain Bacteria; kingdom Pseudomonadati; phylum Pseudomonadota; class Betaproteobacteria; order Burkholderiales; family Sphaerotilaceae; genus Roseateles; species Pelomonas baiyunensis. The sequence goes on from NZ_JBIGIB010000007.1 coordinate 222,283, forward strand.
ACTTCTCGTTCTTCGCCTGGGCCGGGGCGGCGCCGCCGGCGTTGGAGGTCGAGAAGAACAGCGGCTCGATCAGGTCGAAATCTCGCTCGGCGGTCATGCGCTCCATGAGCACCGAACCCACCATGCCGCGCCAGCCTACGAGGCCTACCAAGGTCGTCATCTTCAATTCCTTTGTCTGTCGTTCACCAAACCCCTTCCACTTTGGGCCCCGGCTCGTTCGCCGGGTCTGGTGGGGGCGAGACGAGACGGAGCTTTAGCTCTTAATGGTTTTGGTGGTCGTGATGGCTTTGACGACAGCGTCGCCCATCTCGATGGTGGAAACCTTCGAGGTGCCTTCACTCCAGATGTCGGCCGTGCGCAAGCCCTGGGCCAGCACCGATTCCACCGCGGCTTCAATGCGAGCGGCGGCGTCGGGGAGGTTGAGGGAGAACTTGAGCATCATGGCAGCGGACAAGATTGTAGCCAGCGGGTTGGCGATGCCCTGGCCAGCGATGTCCGGCGCGCTGCCGTGGCTGGGCTCGTAGAGGCCCTTGTTGTTCGCGTCCAGCGACGCAGAGGGCAGCATGCCGATGGAGCCGGTCAGCATCGCGGCTTCGTCCGACAGGATGTCGCCAAACATGTTGCCGGTCACGACGACGTCGAACTTCTTGGGCGCCTTGACGAGTTGCATCGCCGCGTTGTCCACGTACATGTGGTCCAGCGCCACGTCGGGGTACTGGGCGTGCACCTCGGTGACCACGTCCTTCCACAGCTGGGAGGTCTCCAGCACGTTGGCCTTGTCGACGCTGGTCAGGCGCTTGTTGCGCTTTTGTGCGGCCTGGAACGCCACGTGCGCAATGCGCTCGATCTCCGGGCGCGAGTAGCGCATCGTGTCGAAGCCTTCCTCGCTGCCGGGGAAGTGGCCATCCACGGCCGTGCGGCGGCCGCGCGGCTGGCCGAAGTAGATGTCGCCGGTCAGCTCGCGGATGATGAGGATGTCGAGCCCCGCCACCAGCTCGGGCTTGAGCGAGGAGGCATGGGTGAGCTGCTCATAACAGATGGCCGGGCGGAAGTTGGCGAACAGGCCCAGGGCCTTGCGCAGGCCGAGGATGGCCTGCTCGGGGCGCAGCGCGCGCTCAAGCTTGTCGTACTTCCAATCGCCGACAGCGCCGAACAGGACGGCGTCGGCCTCCTGGGCGAGCTTCAGCGTGGCGGGGGGCAGCGGGTGGCCGCTAGTCTCATAGGCCTTGCCGCCCACGTCCGCCCATTCGAGCGTGAGGGGCAGGTCCAGCGCCTGCAACACCTTGACGGCCTCGGCCATGATTTCTGGGCCGATCCCATCGCCGGGAAGAACTGCAATCTTCTTCATCAAATCACTCGGTTGTTCAGCCAGGGCTTGGCCGCAATACGGGCTGCCTCAAAGGCGCGGATCTTGTCGGTGTGCTGCAGCGTCAGGCCGATCTCGTCGAGGCCGCCGATCAGGCACTCCTTGCGGAAGGGTTCGATGTCGAAGGGCAGCTCGGCGCCGTCCGGCTTGACGACGACCTGCCGCGGCAAGTCAACGGTGAGCTGGTAGCCCGGGAAGGCGGCAACTTCATCGAACAGCCGGGCGATGGCGCTCTCGGGCAGCACGATCGGCAACAAGCCGTTCTTGAAGCAGTTGTTAAAGAAGATGTCGGCGAAGCTCGGCGCCAGGATGGCGCGGAAGCCGTACTGCTGCAGCGCCCAGGGCGCGTGCTCGCGGCTGGAGCCGCAGCCGAAATTGGCGCGGGCGATCAGCACGCTGGCCCCCGCATAGCGCGGCTGGTTCAGCACGAAATCGGGGTTGGGCTTGCGGCTGGCCGGGTCTTGCCCCGGCTCGCCGTGGTCCAGGTAGCGCCATTCATCGAACAGGTTGGGGCCGAAGCCCGAGCGCTTGATCGACTTCAGGAACTGCTTCGGGATGATCGCGTCGGTGTCGACGTTCTCGCGGTCCATGGGCGCCACGAGGCCCTTGTGGAGAGTGAACTTGTCCATGTCAGGCGAGGGTTCGAACGTCGACGAAATGGCCGGTCATGGCGGCCGCAGCAGCCATGGCCGGGCTGACCAGGTGGGTGCGGCCACCCGCGCCCTGACGGCCTTCGAAGTTGCGGTTGCTGGTGGAGGCGCAGCGCTCGCCCGGCTCCAGCCGGTCGGCGTTCATCGCCAGGCACATGGAGCAACCCGGCTCGCGCCACTCGAAGCCCGCGGCCTTGAAGACCTGATCCAGGCCTTCGGCCTCGGCCTGCGCCTTCACGAGACCCGAGCCAGGCACGATCAGCGCGAGCTTGATGTTGCGGGCCACGCGGCCGCCCACGCGCTTCACGACGGCGGCAGCCTCACGCATGTCCTCGATGCGGCTGTTGGTGCAGGAACCAATGAACACCTTGTCGACATGGATGTCGCTGAGCGATTTGTTGGGCTCCAGCGCCATGTAGGTCAGCGCGCGCTCGATGGCGCCGCGCTTGACGGCGTCCTTTTCCTTGTCGGGGTCGGGCACGCGGTCGTCGATGGCCAGCACCATCTCGGGCGAGGTGCCCCAGGTGACCTGTGGGCGGATCTGCGCCGCATCCAGTTCAACGACCTTGTCGAAATGCGCCCCGGCGTCGGAGTGCAGCGTGCGCCAGTACGCCACCGCCTGGTCCCACTCCACGCCTTGCGGCGAGAACGGGCGGCCCTTGACGTAGTTGATGGTCGTGTCGTCCACGGCGATCAGACCAGCGCGCGCACCGGCTTCGATGGCCATGTTGCACACCGTCATGCGGCCTTCCATGCTCAGCGCACGGATGGCCGAGCCCGCGAACTCGATGGTGTAGCCCGTGCCGCCGGCGGTGCCGATCTTTCCGATGATGGCCAGCACGATGTCCTTGGCGCCCACGCCCTTGGCGCACTGGCCGTCCACCTTGACGAGCAGGTTCTTGGCCTTCTTGGCCGACAACGTCTGCGTGGCGAGCACGTGCTCAACCTCGCTGGTGCCAATGCCGTGCGCCAGCGCACCGAACGCGCCGTGCGTGGAGGTGTGGCTGTCGCCGCACACCACGGTCATGCCGGGCAACGTGGCGCCCTGCTCCGGGCCGATGACGTGCACGATGCCTTGGCGGCGGTCACTCATCTTGAACTGCGTGATGCCGAAGCGGTCGCAGTTGGCGTCCAGCGTGTCGACCTGCAGCTTGGACACCGGATCAGCGATGCCTTGGCTGCGGTCGGTGGTGGGCACGTTGTGGTCGCTCACCGCCAGGTTGGCGGAAAGGCGCCACACCTTGCGGCCGGCCAAGTCCAGGCCTTCAAAGGCTTGGGGGCTGGTCACTTCGTGCACGAGGTGGCGGTCGATGTAGAGCAGCGCCGTGCCATCGGGCTCGGTGTGCACGACATGCTCGTCCCAGAGCTTGTCGTAAAGCGTACGAGAGGTCATTGCTTTTCGCGAGGAATGAGGGTGTCCACGAAGCGCTGCACGACGGTCGGCAGGCGCTGTTGGCGCAGCACACCCAGGTAGTAGTCACGCTCGGCCCACGACTCTTCCAGCCGCAGGGCGCGCACGCCGAAGACGCGAGTGAATCGCTCGGCCGGTTGCTCCGGCAACACGGCCACGCCCAAGCCCGACTCCACAAGCTGGGCGATGCCGTCAAAACCGCGCACTTGCAGACGCGCGTTCAGTGTCTTGCCGCGTGCGGCGGCTTGTTCGCGCATCAGCTCTTGCGCGCTGGCGCCGGCATGCAGCCCGATCAGGTCATACGCCAGCAGGTCGTCGAAGCTCACGGTTTCACGGTTGGCCAGCGGGTGCTTCAGCGGCACGAGCGCGGCCAGGCGGCCGCGGGCGAACACCCAGGTCTGCACGCGGTTGTCCAACACGGGCGCGGTGAACACGCCCACATCGGCCCGGCCTTCAGCCACCGCGGCTTGCACCTCGGCGCTGGTCAAGTCTTCCAGGCTGATGCGGATCTGGCCGTGCGCTTGCGAGAACTCCACCAGATACGGCGGCAGGCATTCAGCAATCGCGCTGGTGTTGGAGGCAATGCGCAGATGGCCCTTGATGCCGCGCGAGAACTCCATGACCTCGGTTTCGAGGGCGTAGAGCGACGCATGCAGCGAGCGGATGTGCCGCACCAGGGCGCGGCCGGCCTCGGTGGGCTCCACGCCGCGCGCGCGGCGCTCGAACAGCTGCACGCCGAGGCGGCTTTCCAGGTCGGACAGGCGCTTGCTGGCGGCCGCCAACGCCAGGTGCTCCTGGGCGGCGCCGCGCGTGATCGAGCGGGTTTGCTCGATGGCCAGCACGAGATTGAGGGTGGTGAGGTCGTGGCGCATGATCGTCTGACTCCAGCATAGCCTTCGTGAAGAAGGCGATTCTGCGCCAGAAAACGACGTTGGTTTCGTATTTTGCGAAATTCAACGCACAGGTTGCGACACTTGTCTCAGCATGCCCCGCAAGGCGTTGCGGCTGTGGGCGCCGAAGTGGCCGAGCAGGTCGGCAATCACCCGGTGCAGGCCATCGCGCTGGCTCTGGAGGTCTCGCGCCAGCTCCGGCCCCAACTGAGCCTCATTCGCCGCGAAATCGAAATTGGGGTCAGACACAAACCGCGCCGGCGCGCCCACCACCACGGCAGCGTCCGTTTCCGGCCCGGCCGCATGGGCCTGCGCGGCCACCACCTCACGCACGTAGCTCGGGCTCCAGGGCGGGTAGCGCCCGTCCTGAGCCAGGTCGCGCAGCGCGACTTCCAGCGGCCCGTCCCGGCGCTGGCGGGCGCTTTCCAGAATCCAGCGGGTCTGGAACTGCTCCAGCACGAAGTGGCGGTTGCCCTGCAGCACCACCAAGCCCTGCCGGTCGGCCGGTGCGCCCAGCTGAGCCTTGAGGTTGACCCACATCATGGTGCCCAGGCTCGCCCCCGGCGCGGCGCTGGCGTGATAAGGCTGTGTCAGGTCTTCCACGTGGTGCAAAGCCATGCCGGCGAATCGCCAGCCCCAGTAGGCGTGGCCGGTTTGCCAGGCCAGCACGGCCAAGGCGCTGTAATGCTGCACGCGCAGCTCGGTGAAGGTGCGCGCGAAGCTGGGCGCCAGCGTGTTGAACACAGGCCCTTGATGGAAAAAGCCCATGTGAAACGGCGCCTGCGAGCCGACGGCCACCGCCGGGTTGCCGAAAGGCTGCTTGCCAAAGCCGTAGGCCGGGTGGCCCGGGTTGTCGTCGAACAGGTTGAGGTCGTGCCCGTAGTCCGGCTCGTCGCAAGCCGAGGCCAGCACCGCCAGGGGCGACACCGCCTGCCCCGCCTGCAGGGCCACGAAACGCTGTGTGCCGCCCTTGGAGGGCGGCGCCGAGCTCACGGCCACGGCGTCCAGCGCGGGGCGGCCAGACTCCGGCTCGCGCGGGTCCAGCTGCAGGTACAGCGCCAAGCGCGACTGCGGCGACAGGCGTGCGGCTTTAAGGAACGCAGCGCGACGCTCGGCATCGCTGGCACCCGGGCTGGCCACCCAACGCAAGGCCTCCGGCCGCGCGGCGTGGTGCTTCAGATGCTCGCGTGCCCAAGCCTCCTGCGCGTCGAGCACCTTGGCAATCGCGCCTTCCTGCGCTCGAAGAAAGTCCGCCAGGGGCTCAGCTTTTACGGGCGCGGCACCGGCCACCTCGGGCATGCGCTCGAAGGCCCGGTAGCACATCGGGGTGTGGTTGCCCCAAGCCCAAGCGGCAGCGGGGATGGCTGCGAGCAAGGCAGCGGTGCAGGCGGCGGTGCAGGCGGCGGGAAAGGCAAATGGGCGCATGAGATTGGCAAGAGCAGGCCGGCATTCTGGCCGCCCTGCCCGACGCCGTCAGCCGCGGCTCAACGCCTGAACCACATCCGCCGGCGCCTGCACCAACTCAATGAGCACGCCCTCTCCGCCAAACGGAAATTGCTCGTTGCCCTTGGGGTGCACGAAGCAGATGTCGTGGCCAGCAGCGCCGCGGCGGATGCCGCCCGGGGCAAAGCGCAGACCCTGCGCTTCCAGCCACTGCACGGCCACAGGCAAGTCGTCCACCCACAGGCCGATGTGGTTCAGCGGCGTGGCGTGCACGGCCGGCTTCTTGTCGGGGTCCAGCGGCTGCATCAGGTCCACCTCCACCGCGTGGGCGCCCTGCCCCAGCGTGCAGATGTCTTCATCCACGTTCTCGCGCTCACTCTTGAAGTTGCCGGTCACCGGCACGCCCAAGAGATCGGTCCAGAGGTGGCGCAGCTTGCCTTTGTCGAGCCCGCCAATGGCGATTTGCTGCAGGCCGAGGATCTTGAACGGGCGGGAGGTGCTCATGGCGTGACTCACAGTTTGAGGCGGCCCCACAGCCAGCCGGTTTTGTAGCCGGCCAGGGTCGCAATGGATTGTTGGTGGATGTAGGGCAGGCGGCCGCCCCAGCCAAAGAAACGGTCCCGCAGCCAGGGCGCCACGACGGCGTCGGACTGGAACATGGGCGTGAGCCCGCGGCTGGCCTGCTCATAAAAGCGCAAATGGGCGCGTCGCCGGCGCGTGTAGCGGGCGAACACCTCGGGCCAGTCGTCTTTGCCGCCAGTGCCACCTGTGCCCACTTCGGCGCTGAGTTCATGGGCATCGATCAGCGCCATGTTGGCACCCTGCCCCAGCTGCGGGCTCATGCCGTGCGCGCAGTCGCCCATCGCCAGCACGCGACCGTCATGCCAGCGCGCCATGTGCACATCGGCATAACGCGCCTCGCGCAGTTGGACGGGTTCGGTCAGACCAGCCAGCAACGGTTCGACCTCGGGAAACAGGTCGGTCATGCGTTGCTTCAGCGGCTGCAACCCGATGCGTTCCTGCCAACCGTCCAGCGAAGCCACGGGCAAGCTCCAGAACACGTTGATGCCACGCTCGACGTCCTCTGCATGCGCCTTGCCCACCGGCATCAGGCCCAGCATCTGTGACGCGGAGCGAAAACGCTGGCGCAGTTCGATCTGCGGAAACCCTGCCGGCGCGGGCAGCACCGTCCAGACCGCGCCCCACGGAAACAGGCGGGCGCTCTGCCGCACCCGCATGCCCTCGCGCAACCGCGAGAAGCTGCCGTTGGCCAGGATGAGCGCCGCGTGGCGGGCGGTGCGCCCTCCCGCCAGTTGCAGCGTGACGCCATCGCCGTCTTGCTGAAAGCTCTCCACCGCCGCGCCGCACGCCCAGGGAACCCCCAGCGCCCGAACGCGCCGCCACAGCAGGCCCATGAGGGCGCCCCGCTGCAGACCCAGGCCATACGCTTCGGGGTGGAAGCGCCGGTAGCTCATGTCCAGCACCGTGCGGCCGGAGGGCGTGTCGCCAAACAGGCGATCGACGCGGATGCCCAGTGCCAACGCTTCGTCCAGCAAGCCCATGGCCGCCAGCACGCGCTGGCCGGTGGGTTGCAGCAGCAGACCCGCGCCGATGGGCTTGGGCTCATGCACGGCCTCGTACAGCGTGACCGCCACACCCCGCTCGGCCAAGCGAACAGCGGCGGCCGCGCCCGCAACCCCGGCGCCGACGATGGCAATGCTCTCAGCGTTCATTCATTGAGCGGCTGGCGCAGCAGCTGCAGCGGCCGGGAATCTCCCGCAGTCGCTGTTGGGCCTGGGTCATTGAAAACGCAGGATGGGCTGATCCACCGCCAGGCTCTCGCCCGGCTTGGCCAGCACCTCGGCCACCGTCACGTCCTGCACGGCGGTGAGGATGTTTTCCATCTTCATCGCCTCGATCACCGCCAGCCGCTCGCCGGCTTGAACGGTCTGGCCCACCTGGGCCGCCAGGTTCACCAGCAAGCCCGGCATGGGCGACAGCAGCAGCTTGGAGGTGTCCGGCGGCGCCTTGTAGGGCATCAGCGCCTGCAATTCGGCCGCGCGGGGGCTCAGCACAGTCAGTTCCACCGAGCGGCCGCCATGCTGAATGCGGTAGGCCAGCGGGTTCTTGGCCGTGCCGCGCTCCGCCTGGGCCGTGAAGGCCAGGCCGTTGACCGTGCCGGCGATGCGCACATCGTTCAGGCGCGAGCGGCTGACGATGCGGTAGTCCTTGTCGCCGACCTGCACTCGCGCCTCGCCCAGCGCACCGGCGAACTCGGTGATGCGCAGCGGGTGCTGTTCGGTCTTGCCGCCGCCCAGGTTCACCACGGCCACGTAGTCGTGCTCGATCTGCACCTCGTGGCCGGGCAGCTGGCCGCTGATGCCGGCCTCGCGTTCACGAGCCTTGCGGCGGATGAAGCCCGCCAGGGCGACGAGGAACAGCGGGTCGTCATGCGGCACGTCCTCGGCCCGGAAGCCGCTCGCGTAGTGCTGCGCGATGAAGCCGGTGTTGAAGTTGCCGGTGCCAAAGTCCGGGTGGGCCAGCAGCGCGGCCTGGAAGGGGATGTTGCTGGACACGCCGCGGATGACGAAGCCGTTGAGCGCCTCACGCATCTTGGCAATCGCCTCGGTGCGGTCCTTCCCGTGCACGATGAGCTTGGCGATCATCGAGTCGTAGAACATCGGGATCTCGCCGCCTTCGTAAACGCCGGTGTCCACCCGAACGCCGAAGCGGCCGGGCTCCGCCTGGACCATGTGGGCCTCAGGCGGCTGGTAACGCACCAGTCGGCCGGTAGACGGCAAGAAGTTGCGGAACGGGTCTTCCGCGTTGATGCGGCATTCGATGGCCCAACCGTCGCGCTTGATGTCGGCCTGCGTGAAGCTGAGCGGCTCGCCGGCGGCAACGCGAATCATCTGCTCCACCAGGTCCAGCCCGGTGATGCACTCCGTCACTGGGTGCTCCACCTGCAGGCGGGTGTTCATCTCCAGGAAGTAGAAGTCCTGGTCCTTGCCGACGACGAACTCCACCGTGCCGGCGCTCTGGTACTTCACGGCCTTGGCCAGCGCCACGGCTTGCTCGCCCATGGCCTTGCGGGTGGCCTCGCTGATGAAGGGCGACGGCGCTTCCTCGATGACCTTCTGGTGGCGGCGCTGGATGGAGCATTCGCGCTCGTGCAGGTAGACCACGTTGCCCTGCGAGTCGCCCAGCACCTGGATCTCGATGTGGCGCGGCTGCTCGACGAACTTCTCCATGAAGACACGGTCATCACCGAAGCTGTTGCGCGCCTCGTTGCGGCAGCTCGTGAAGCCCTCGAAGCATTCCTTGTCGTTGAAGGCCACGCGCAGGCCCTTGCCGCCACCGCCGGCACTCGCCTTGATCATGACCGGATAGCCGATACGCTGGGCGATCGACACGGCCTCCTCGGGCGTCAGGATCGGCTCGTTGTGGCCCGGGATGGTGCTGACCTTGGCTTCGTTGGCGAGCTTCTTGGACGCGATCTTGTCGCCCATGGCCGCGATGCTGTAGTGCTTGGGGCCGATGAAGACGATGCCCTCCTCTTCGCAGCGCCGGGCAAAGTCCTCGTTTTCGCTCAGAAAGCCATAGCCCGGGTGCAGGGCCTGCGCGCCGGTCTGCTTGCAGGCGGCAATGATCTTGTCGGCCACGAGGTAGCTCTCGCGCGAGGGCGCCGGGCCTAGCAGCACGGCCTCGTCGGCCAGTTCCACGTGGCGCGCGTCCTTGTCGGCCTCGGAATAGACCGCGACGGTCTGGATGCCCATCTTGCGGGCCGTTGCAATCACGCGGCAGGCGATTTCACCGCGGTTCGCGATCAGGATCTTGGTGAACATGTTGAGCCTCGTTATTTCGTTTGACCCAGCAGCTTCTTGCGCTGCTCGGTGAAGTTCCACCACGGCTGGGCGGGCCCGCCGTTCATGAAGTAGTGCGCCGCCATGAAGGTGTCGAGCACGCAGGGGTCGTGGCGCTGACCCATGGGGTCGCGCAGACGGTCGTAGGTCTTGAAGGGGTCCATGGCCTTCACGTGCGCCGGCGTGGGCAGCCCCAGCCCCACCAGGTCGGCGGCCATGGCCTTGCCGATGTTGGGGATGTCCGTGAGGCACTTGGCCTCGGCGGCGCAGGTGGCCTTGGGCATGGCGTCCGTCGACACGTCAGAGCGGGATGTTCCCGTGCTTGCGCCACGGGTTGTCCAGCTTCTTGTCCTTGAGCATCGCCAGGCTGCGGCAGATGCGCTTGCGCGTTTCGTGCGGCTGGATGACGTCGTCGATGAAGCCCCGCGCACCGGCCACGAACGGGTTGGCAAACCGGGCCTTGTACTCAGCCTCGCGCTCGGCCAGCTTGGCGGGGTCCTTCTTGTCCTCGCGGAAGATGATCTCGACCGCGCCCTTGGCGCCCATCACCGCGATCTCGGCGTTCGGCCAGGCGAAGTTCACATCGCCGCGCAGGTGCTTGGAGGCCATCACGTCGTAGGCACCGCCGTAGGCCTTGCGGGTGATGACGGTGATCTTGGGCACCGTCGCCTCGGCGTAGGCGTACAGCAGCTTGGCGCCGTGCTTGATGATGCCGCCGTACTCCTGCGAGGTGCCAGGCATGAAGCCGGGCACATCGACGAAGGTGACGACCGGGATGTGGAAGGCATCGCAGAAGCGCACGAAGCGCGCGGCCTTGATGCTGCTCTTGATGTCCAGGCACCCAGCCAGCACCAGCGGCTGGTTGGCGACGATGCCCACCGTCTGCCCTTCCATGCGGGCGAAGCCGGTGACGATGTTCTTGGCGTAGTCGGGCTGCAGCTCGAAGAAATCGCCGTCGTCGACGACCTTCAGGATCAGCTCCTTGATGTCATAGGGCTTGTTGGGGTTGTCGGGCACCAGCGTGTCCAGCGACATGTCGAGGCGCCCGGCCGGGTCGCCGCTGGGGCGCACGGGCGCCTTCTCGCGGTTGGACAGCGGCAGGTAGTTGAAGAAGCGACGCAGCATCAGCAGCGCTTCCACGTCGTTCTCGAAGGCCAGGTCCGCCACACCGCTCTTGGTGTTGTGCGTCAGCGCACCACCCAGTTCCTCGGCGGTCACTTCTTCGTGCGTCACGGTCTTCACGACCTCGGGGCCGGTGACGAACATGTAGCTGCTGTCCTTCACCATGAAGATGAAGTCGGTCATGGCGGGCGAGTACACCGCGCCACCGGCACACGGGCCCATGATCATGCTGATCTGCGGGATGACGCCCGAGGCCAGCACGTTCTTCTGGAAGACGTCGGCATAACCGCCCAAGCTGGCGACGCCCTCCTGGATGCGCGCACCGCCCGAGTCATTCAGGCCGATGACCGGCGCGCCGACCTTCATGGCCTGGTCCATCACCTTGCAGATCTTCTCGGCATGGGCCTCGGACAGTGCGCCGCCGAAGACGGTGAAGTCCTGGCTGAAGGCGAACGCGAGACGCCCGTTGATCATGCCGTAGCCCGTCACGACGCCGTCGCCGGGAATCTTGTTGTCGGCCATGCCGAAGTCGACGCAGCGGTGCTCGACGAACATGTCCCACTCCTCGAAGCTGCCTTCGTCGAACAGCAGCTCCAGCCGCTCGCGGGCGGTCAGCTTGCCCTTGGCGTGCTGCGCAGCGATGCGCTTCTCGCCGCCGCCCAGCCGCGCCAGGGCGCGCTTGGCTTCGAGTGCTTGCAGGATGTCGTGCATGGTGGTCACGCTTTCGTCAGAACGGGAAATTGATCTCCACGCCGTTGCCGGCGGGGTCTTGGAGGAAGAACTGGTGCTGGCCGGTCACGGGCGAGCGCGATTCGCGAAAGGCCACGCCCTGCGCGCGCAGGCGCTCGGCCGTGGCGGCCGGGTCGGTACCGGCAAAGGCCGTGTGGTCGTAGGTGCTGGGGACGTCGGGGTTGACCGGGCCGCGCGGCACTTCGTGCGGCAGTTGCGTCGACAGATGCAGCACCGGGTGACCGCCGGCGTAGAGCCAGAATCCGGCGGTGCCGAAGTCTGGCCGCGGGCCGACCTCCAGGCCGAGGGCATCCCGGTAAAAGTCGCGCAGCGTGGCGAGCAGGTCCTCCGGGGCACGCAGGTTGATGTGATGCAGGCCGGTGATCATGGGGCGCTCCGGAAGGTGGCGAGCAACTGGCGGGCGGCGGTGGACGCCGGCGTGCGGCCCTCGCGCACGGCGGCGGTGGTGGCGTCGAGCTGGGCCTGCACGCCGGGGTGCGCGACGAAGGCCTGCTTGAGCCCGGCCTGGATGCGCTCCCACATCCACGCCAGCGACTGATCCCGCCGCTTGGCGGCCCAGGCGCCTGACGCCTCGCGGTCAGCGCGCAGTGCCGTTACGGCCGCCCAGAACGGCGCAATGCCGTCGCTCTTGAGCGCGCTCACCTGCAGCACGCGCTGCACGGTCTGTGCGTGCGTGGGCAGCAGGCGCAGCGCGGACGTGATCTGGGCCTGGGCTCGCGTGGCGGCGGCGGCATCGAGGTCGGCCTTGTTGATGACGACGAGGTCGGCCAGCTCCATGACGCCCTTCTTGATCGCCTGCAGGTCGTCGCCGGCGTTGGGCAGTTGCAGCAGCAGGTAGAGGTCGGTCATGCCGGCCACCGCCGTCTCGCTCTGGCCCACGCCGACCGTCTCGACGATGACGACGTCAAACCCCGCTGCCTCGCACAGCAGCAGGGCTTCGCGCGTCTTCTCGGCCACGCCGCCCAGCGTGCCGCCGCTCGGGCTCGGGCGGATGAAGGCGCGGGTGTCCATGGATAGCTTTTCCATGCGCGTCTTGTCGCCGAGGATGGCGCCGCCGGACACGCTGCTGGACGGGTCGATGGTGAGCACGGCCACGCGGTGGCCCTGTGCCAGCAGGTAGATGCCCAGGGCCTCGATGAAGGTGCTCTTGCCCACGCCCGGCACGCCGGAGATCCCCAGGCGCAGCGACTGGCCGGTGGCAGGCATCAGCGCGGTCAGCAGCGCATCGGCCTGCTCGCGGTGGTCGGCGCGGGTCGATTCGACCAGCGTGATCGCCTTGGCCAGCGCCCGGCGCTCGCCCGCCTGCAACCGTTGAGCGAGGTCGCTCACGGTGCGGGCTCCCAGCGGTATTCGATGTCGAGTTCCTGCTCCTCCACGACCCGGAAGCCGTGGCGGCGGTAGAAGTCGTTCGCGCGGCTCTCGCGCAGCGCGGCCAGCGAGATGGGCAGCCCCCGCGCCTTGACGTGGTCCATCACCCAGGCGCCGATGCCCTGCCCCTGTGCGGCCGGGGTGAGGTACAGGTGTTGCAGGCGCAACTCGCCCTCGCGCGGCTCGACGGTGAAGTAGCCGACGCGCTCCCCGTCGCGCACGAGGTGGCGCATCCACTCGGGGCGGAACTGCGCCCGCAGCCGGGCCCGGGCCACGTCCGGGTTGAAGCGGCCCAGCCGCTCCAGGCTTTCGCGCAGCGCCTCGATGCGCAGCGCCAGCATCGCCTCGAAGTCGTCGTCGACGACCGGCGCCAGGGCCAGGTTCAAGCTGGCACTCCGCTGACCTGGGCCTTGATCTGCTCCAGCACGTCCTTCGCACTGGCCGGGATCGGCGTGCCCGGGCCGTAGATGCCCTTGACGCCGGCCTCATACAAGAAGCCGTAGTCCTGCTGCGGAATCACGCCGCCGACGAACACGATGATGTCGTCGGCCCCCTGCTTCTTGAGCTCGGCAATGATGGCCGGCACCAGGGTCTTGTGGCCCGCGGCCAGGGTGGACACGCCCACGGCATGCACATCGTTCTCGATGGCCTGGCGGGCGCATTCCTCGGGGGTCTGGAAGAGCGGGCCGATGTCCACGTCGTAGCCCAGATCGGCAAAGGCCGTGGCCACCACCTTGGCGCCGCGGTCGTGGCCGTCTTGCCCGAGCTTGGCGATCATCACGCGCGGGCGGCGACCCTGCTCCTCGCCGAATGCTGCGATTTCGCCCTGCAGCTTGGCCCAGCCCTCGGCCGAGTCGTAGGCCGCCGCATAGACGCCGCTGACCTTGTGCGTGTCGGCGCGGTGGCGGCCAAACACCGCTTCCAGCGCATCGCTCACTTCGCCCACTGTGGCGCGCAGCCGCATGGCCTGGATGCTCAGGTCCAGCAGGTTGCCTTCGCCGTTCTCGGCGGCGCGGGTCAGCGCGCCCAGCGCGGCCTGCACAGCGGCGGTGTCCCGGGTGGCCTTGATGTGACGCAGCCGCTCGATCTGGGCCTCGCGCACTTTCACGTTGTCCACTTCCAGGATCTCGACCGGGTCTTCCTTGGCGAGCTTGTACTTGTTGACGCCCACGATGACGTCCGCACCCGAATCGATGCGCGCCTGCTTCTCGGCCGCGCTCGCCTCGATCTTGAGCTTGGCCCAACCGGAGTCCACCGCCTTGATCATGCCGCCCTGGGCGTTCACCTCTTCGATGATGGCCCAGGCCTTGTCGGCCATGTCTTGGGTGAGCTTCTCCATCATGTAGCTGCCGGCCCAGGGGTCGACGACGCTGGTGATGTGGGTCTCTTCCTGGATGATGAGCTGGGTGTTGCGGGCGATGCGACTGCTGAACTCGGTGGGCAGCGCAATGGCTTCGTCCAGCGAGTTGGTGTGCAGGCTCTGCGTGCCGCCGAACACGGCGGCCATGGCCTCGATGGTGGTGCGCACCACGTTGTTGTACGGGTCCTGCTCGGTCAGGCTCCAGCCGGAGGTCTGGCAGTGCGTGCGCAGCATCAGGCTTTTGGGGTTGGTGGCGCCGAAGCCTTTCATGATGCGGCACCACAGCAGGCGCGCCGCGCGCATCTTGGCAATCTCGAGATAGAAGTTCATCCCGATCGCCCAGAAGAAGCTCAGGCGCGGCGCGAAGTCATCCACGCTCAAGCCCTTGGCCATGGCCGTCTTCACGTACTCCTGGCCGTCGGCCAGCGTGAAGGCCAATTCGAGGGCCTGGTTGGCCCCCGCCTCCTGCATGTGATAGCCGGAGATGCTGATCGAGTTGAACTTGGGCATGGCCCGCGCCGTGTACTCGATGATGTCGCCGACGATGCGCATCGACGGCTCCGGCGGGTAGATGTAGGTGTTGCGGACCATGAACTCCTTGAGGATGTCGTTCTGGATGGTCCCGGCCAGCTGCTGCTGGCCCACGCCCTGCTCTTCGGCGGCCACCACATAGCCGGCCAGCACCGGCAGCACGGCACCGTTCATGGTCATGGAGACCGACACCTTGTCCAGCGGAATGCCGTCGAACAGGATCTTCATGTCCTCCACCGAATCGATGGCCACGCCGGCCTTGCCGACGTCGCCGGTCACACGCGGGTGGTCGCTGTCATAGCCGCGGTGGGTGGCGAGGTCAAACGCCACCGACACGCCCTGTCCGCCGGCGGCCAGGGCCTTGCGGTAGAACGCGTTGCTTTCTTCCGCGGTCGAGAACCCGGCGTATTGCCGAATCGTCCAGGGCCGAGCGGCGTACATCGTGGCCTGCGGGCCACGCACAAAGGGCTCGAAGCCGGGCAACGTGTCCGCATGGGGCAGCCCCGCCACATCGGCCGCGGTGTACAGCGGCTTGACGGTCAGCCCTTCCGGCGTCGTCCAGTTCAGCGCTGACACATCGCCACCCGGCGCCGACTTCGCAGCCGCCTTCGCCCATTGCTCCAGCGTGGCCTCTTTGAACTCAGGGGCTGAACCCTGGCGGCTGTCATCCGACATCGAAAGTCTCCTGTAACTGGCGCGGCATCTTAGCCCAGCCATCATTCATAATTATGAATTCAGAATCGCTACACTGACCTGACAAACGCCCCACCGCATGACGCGCCCGACTGCCTCCCCCCTGGCCTCTCTCGCCCTGTACGAGCAGGTGGCGGAGCGCTTGCGCCACCGCATCATGGCCCGCGAACTCGAGCCTGGCGCGTGGATCGACGAGCTTGCCCTGTGCGCCGAGTGGGGCATCAGCCGCACCCCGATGCGCGAAGCGCTGAAAGTATTGGCCGCCGAGGGATTGGTGACCATGAAATTGCGGCGCGGCGCCTACGTCACGGAAATGAGCGAACGCGACGTGCGCGAGGCATACCAACTGCTGGCCTTGCTTGAAAGCGATGCGGCAGCGAATTTATCAATTAAAGCGACTGACGACGAATTGGGGCTATTGAGCCAGCTTCACCAAAAGCTCGAAGACGCTTTGCCAGATCGCGATCATTTCTTCGCGGCCAACGAAGAGTTTCATCAAGAAATTCTTCGAATCGAAGGCAACCGCTGGCGCATGCAAATCGTTCAAGATTTGCGTCGATTGATGAAATTGAACCGCCATCATTCGCTATTTCTGGAGGGTCGGCTCCATGAATCTCTGCTAGAGCACCGCGCCATCCTGGCGGCCATGGCCGCACGCGACGCCGAATCCGTCCGCAAACTTGTGGAAGCCCACTTTCAAAATGGGTTGCGAGCCACGCAAAACGCCGCTGGCGCACCAACACCAGCAGCGTGAACTGCCACCGTTTCCTCACCCTTATTGGGTGGTGAAACCCCCGCTGAATCCCTAGCATCGCAAAGCCTGGATCAAGAGGCCCAACCGCAAGCCAGCGGAAGCCTCGAAAGTCCAGTTTGAAGGTTGGATACGGGTTAACACGGGTTTTACTCAAGTTAATCGCAACCAGCCCGATAACCGATTGCGGGCCATGAAAGCCGCCGAACGTCGCGCTGCATTGCAGCGTCGGCGTGCGGCCATTTCAACGGTCTACAGAATCGCTGCCAACGGGGCAGCGGTCACAGCTTGCAGGTGAGATAGCTATGGCAACCATCGTTCCTTACATCCCGGTCGCCCGGATCCCTGGCCTCACGACCACGACGATCCGTGACTTCACGACCGAGGACTGGGCTGCCTTCAGCAGTGACCAGTTGGTGGCCCTCACCACGGCACAAGCGGCTGTCATCACATCCGACGGACTGGGCATCTTGAGCAGCGCCCAGCTGCGCGCCCTACAGACGGAAGATTTGCGAGCGATCAACACCGTGGCGCTACGGGGCCTGAGCTCCGCTGACGTCAACGCATTCACCACCGAGCAGATCGCAGCGCTGGGCACGGCCCAGATTGCCGCGTTGAACTCTGACCAGATCAAAGGGCTGACCACCGCCGACATGGTGGCCCTGACCTCCACCCAGGTCGCCGCGCTCACCTCGGTGCAAGCCCCGTCGCTCAACACCGACCAGTTGCGCGCCATCGAGGTGGCTGACATCAAGTCGCTCACCAC
>NZ_JBIGIB010000008.1:0-98370 GCF_043555935.1 Pelomonas baiyunensis
CGAACTCTTGACGCTGAGACACGGTGCTCTTCTCCATCCAGACCATGGGCTTCTTCCGGGGCTTCGAAACCCCGAAAGCGTTACCCATGTGCTGGCACACCCGTTACCCATGTCTCCGGTCTAAACATGTTGCCAGAGAAAAGTCACCAAAAGAGAAGCGCTAACCGCACAACATTGGGCCTCGGGTGAGGCTCGCGCGCGAGAACGGCTGCTCGGCGGGTGCGCAGAAGCGAACCGCTGCGCTCTCGCCGCCCACTTGTCACGGGCGCCACAACTCGTGACGCTCAGCCGCTTAACGCCGGCTGCACGCCGGGCTCATCAGTGAAGGCACCACATGCTGTGACGCGCCGTCGACGGCGCTTGCCTTTCACTCGTGAGTTCGGCGTGCAGCCGACGTTAAGCGCACGAGCGGCGGATGAGCCGGGTTGGGGATAAGGACAGCAGCGAGAGCGCAGCGGTTCGCTTCGTGCCCATAACCCACCGCCTGTTCTCGCGCGATGTCTGTCGCAGGCCAGTGCCCGTGTGCGGTTCAGCGCCTCTTCTTTGGTGACTTTCTTCTGGCGCCCAGAAGAAAGTTACTCGCCCGCCGGGGCGAACTCCCGGCACGGTGCACCGAGCGCAAAAGGCTCCCCGCAAAAGCCCCCCGTCCACCGCAGCCCGCAACCCGCTGGCAGCTGCCCGCGCCCATCGGCCCACCCCACCTGTTCCACAATCTTCCATCCCGCCACAAGCACCCCAACCCACCATGTCCAAGCCCACCCTGCTGACCCTCGCCGCCGCCGCCCTGCTGCTCACCCAAGCCGCCCAAGCCGCCCCCAAGCCCTGCGACGAACTCAAGGCCGAGATCGCGGCCAAGCTCGATGAAAAGGGCGTCAAGGGCTACGAAATCGCTGCCGTGGAGAACGACAAGGTCGGCGACGCCAAGGTCATCGGAAGCTGCGACAGCGGCAGCAAGAAGCTGACCTACGTGCGCAAGTGAGGCCGCAGCGATGAGCCTCTACCTCGACCACCTCGCCACCCTGCAGCGCCAGGCCGAAAGCGCGCTGGACCGCGCCGGCCACGACGCGCTGGTCATTGCCTCGGGCATCGAGAAATACGCCTTTCTCGACGACCGGCCCTACCTTTTCCAGCCCAACCCGCACTTCAAGCACTGGCTGCCGCTGACGAACCACCCGAACTCGTGGATCGCCGTGCGGCCCGGCCACAAGCCGCGTGTTGTGTACTACCAGCCGCACGACTACTGGCACGTGCCGCCCGAGGCGCCCCGTGGCGAGTGGGTGGGCGCGGTGGAGCTGGTGGTCATTCGCGAGCCCGAGCAGGCCGCGGCCGCACTGGCTGACGTGGTCACGGCGCGCACCGCCATCCTCGGCGAGGCCGATGCCGCGCTGCCGGGCCTGGCGCCCAACAACCCCGAGCTGCTGCTGAACCTGCTGCACTGGGCGCGTGGCGTGAAGACGCCGCACGAGCTGGCGCAGATGCGCGCCGCCCAGCACCGGGCCGTGCCGGGCCACAACGCCGCCCGTGCCGCGTTCCTGGCCGGCGAGAGCGAGGCTGGCATCCACCGGGCCTACCTGCTGGCCACCGGCCACACCGACCGTGACCTGCCTTACACCAACATCGTGGGCCTGAACGAACACGCCGCGGTGCTGCACTACCAGTACCAAGACGCGGTGGCGCCGGCGGAATCGCGCAGCTTTCTGATCGACGCTGGCGCGCAGGTGAACGGTTATGCCAGCGACATCACCCGCACCTGGGTGGCCGAGGGGCATGAGGAATTCGCCGCGCTCATCGCGGCCATGGAGCGCGAGCAACTCGCGCTGGTGGACGAAGTGCGCGAGGGTGTGGATTACCGCGACATCCACCTCAGCACCCACCGCCGCGTGGCTCGCGTGCTGCGCGAGGCCGGCATCGTGAAGATGAGCGACGAGGCCATGGTGGCCGAGGGCGTGACCAAGCCCTTCTTCCCGCACGGCATCGGCCACCTGCTGGGCCTGCAGGTGCACGACGTGGGTGGCTTCATGGCCAGCGAGGCGGGCGGCGTGGCCGACAAGCCCGAGGGCCACCGCTACCTGCGCCTCACGCGCCCGCTGCAGGCCGGCATGGTGGTCACCATCGAGCCGGGGCTGTATTTCATTCCCATGCTGCTGGACGAGTTGCGGGCGACCAAACACGCGGCCCAGGTGGACTGGGCGGCGGTGGAGCGCCTGTCGCGCTACGGCGGCATCCGCATCGAAGACGACGTGGCCTGCCGCGCGGCCGGCGAGGCGCCGGAGAACCTGACGCGCGACGCGTTCGCGGCCGTCGGCGGCTGACGGCTCAGATCTCGGGGCTCAGGGCCGCGATGCGGCCTGAGCCCGGAGCGTGTCGATGAGGCCGTCGCAGGCGGCCTCCACCAGGTCCAGCACTTCCTCGAACCCCGCGTCTCCGCCGTAGTACGGGTCGGGCACGTGGCGCTTGCCGGCGCCGGGGGCGAAGTCCAGCAGCAGCTTCAGCCGGTGCCGTTCGGCCGGTGGGCACAGCCGCTCGGCGCGGGCGATGTTGTCGGCGTCCATGCCCAGCACGAGGTCGAAGCGGGTGAAGTCTTGGGCCACGAGCGGGCGGGCCCGTTGGGCGCTGAGGTCGTAGCCGCGGCGCAGGGCGTGGGCCTGGGCGCGTTCGTCGGGCGGCTCGCCCGCGTGGTAGCCGTGCGTGCCGGCGGAGTCCACCTCCACCGTGTCGGCCAGGCCTGCGGCCTGGAGCTTGGCGCGCATGACGCCTTCGGCCGTGGGGCTGCGGCAGATGTTGCCCATGCAGAAGAAGAGGATGTGGCGCTGGCTCATGGCGCAGAGCGTACCTGCTGGGCGACCGGCGGTGGGGGCGTTGGGCGCAGGACGAGAGGGATGTCAGAACCGCAGGTCTGCACGCAACGAGACCACGCGGAAGGTGGTGTTGCGGGTGCGGGTGTCGGTCAGCAGCGCGTGGCCGGTGGTGGGGTCGAGGTAGCGGGCCTCGGTGGTGACGAGGGCGTCGCGCGGCCGCAGGTTGGCCAGTGACAGCCGCCAGTTGATGCCGTCGCGCACGACGCCGCTGGCCCAGGCGAGGTAGGCGTCCCATTGGCGGCGGGCGGTTTCGTCGCGGCGCAGGGTGTCGGTTTGCTGCACGTGGGTGGCGGGCACCAGGTTCAGGTTGAAGCCGCTGCCGAAGTTCTGGCCCCAGGCTTTCCAGCGGTGGTCCAGCCCGAGGTTGAGGCTGCCGCGGGGTTGCTGGTCCAGCCGGTTGTTGGGGCCGGGCACGCCCTGCACCTGGCTGCTGAAGGCGGCCAGGTTGGCGCGCAGCAGCAGGGCTTGCCATTCGCGCGGGGCGTCGTCCCACACTTCGTCCAGCCGGGCTTTGAACTCGAACTCCACGCCCATCGTGCGGGCGCCTTGCAGGTTGCGTGGGCGGCTCACCCAGCGGGGCGCGGTGTCGTCCCAGGGCACGGTTTCCAGGTCGATGCGGCTGCGGATCAGGCTCTGGATGTGCCGCACGAAGGCGCTGCCCGACACGATGCCGCCGGTGGGCAGCCAGTGCTCCAGGCTGAGGTCCACGCCGGTGGCGAGTTCGGGCTTGAGGTCGGGGTTGCCGGCGCGGTCGGCAAAGGTGGGCAGGTTGGGGCCGGTGGGGTAGGTGGTGTTGATCGTCGGGCGGGCAATCAGGTCGTTCAGGCTGGGTGAGCGGTAGCTGCGCGTGAGGCTCAGCCGCACCTGGTCTTTGGGCCAGGCCTGTGGCTTCCACAGCAGGTGCAACAGCGGCGAGGTGACCTGGGAGACGTTGCGGGTGTCGGGCAGCAAGCCGGCGGCGTCAGACTGGGTTTCGATGCGCTCGTAGCGCAGGCCGGCGTAGACCGACCATTGCGGGCTGGGGCTCCATTCGTCTTGCGTGTAGCCGGCCAGGCGCTGGGTGCGCGAGCCCAGGGTGTCGCCGAACTTCTGCAGTGCGGGCGACTCCTGGCCGTCGATCAACGTGCGGCGCAGCTGCGTGCGCTGGCTCTGCTCATGCTCCAGGCCGCTCACCCACTGGTGGTTCCTGGCGGTCTTGAGGCTCCACTTGGCGCCCAGGCTGGTCTGCTGGTCGTCGGTGACGCTGTGGTCGTCCTGCTGGCGCTGGGTGTCCCCGCCCACGTCCTTCAGGCGTTCCAGGCGCTGGCTGTGGCTGGTGGATTGGAAGGCGCCCCGGCCGACCTTGAAGTCCCAGGTTTCTGCCGCGCTGGGCCGGAAGCTCGCCGACACGTTGAGCCGCCGGTTGTGCATGTGGCCGCTGGATTCGCCTTGCACGTCTCGAAAGCGGGTGAAGCCTGTGGCGGTGTTTTGGCTTCGGCCGTCGCTGTGCGAGAGCGCGAAGAAGGGCGCGAGGTGAACCGTCAGCGTGTCGCTGGCGCGCCAGCGCAGGCGGGCGTTGCCGTTGAGCGTGGCGCTGCGGCCCAGGCTGGCGCCTTGCTGAGTGGTGTCGTCCAGCGTCTGGCCGGTGGTGGTGTCGAGCACCTGGGTGCGGGTGTCGATGTTGTTGAAGCGCCGGTGCAGGCCGCCGTTGGTGGAGAACGCGCCCACCACCGCCGTGCCGCTGGGGCCGCCCCACTGCAGGTTGCGGGTCCAGCTGAAGTCGGCCTGGGGCTCGCCGCGGTCGCGGCCCAGCGTGAGGCGCAGCTCGTGGTTGGACTTCTGCAGCGGCTCGCGCAGGATGATGTTGATGGTGCCGGCAATCGCCCGCGCGCCGGTCTCGGCGGTGGGGGCGCGGTAGATCTCGATGCGCTCGATCTGGTCGGGCGGCAGGTCTTCCACGGCAAAGCCCGCCGGCGCGCGCTCGCCGTCCACCAGGATCTGCGTGAAGCCGGCGCCCAGGCCGCGCATGCGGATGTCGCCCCCGCGGCCCGGGCGGCCGCCGATGGTGACGCCGGGCAGGCGGCGCAGCACGTCACCCAGCACGGTGTCGCCGTAACGGTCCAGCTCCTCGCGCTCGATGACGATCTTGCTGGCCGTGCTGTTGCGGCGCCGGCTGTTGGCGCTGGGGCCGCTGCTGACCTCCACGCGCTCCAGCCGGTTGCCCACGGCAGCGCTGGCTGCCGCTGCAGGGGCTGCGGCGGCAGGGGCGGGGGAGGAGGGGGCTTGCGCGGCACCGTGGCTGCAGATGCACAGTGCGGCAAGCCCAATGAAAACGCGGCCCATGGGCCGCGCATTGTTGCGGAGCGCAGGCCCCGCGGCACACCCCGGGCGCTCGTCGACCTGAACGCCGAGGTGTGCCGCAGGCCCGGCGCTCAGAACCGCCAGCCGAGGCCGACGCTGGCCAGGGTGGGGTTGACCTTGAACTTGCCGGCCGACGCGCCGTTGGAATACACGGTGGTGCCCAGGTTGACCTTCTTCAGGTCGAAGTTCAGGTAGGTGCCCTTGCTGATTTCAACGTCCGCGCCCACTTGGAAGGCGGGGCCGAAGCTGTTGTGCTTGATGCCGGGCTTGAGCGCGGTGGCCACGGCCGGGGCGAATTCCACCGCCGAGAAGTTGGTGTAGTTCACACCGGCGCCCACGTAGGGGCGCACGGTGCCGGTGGGGTTGAAGTGGTACTGCAGCGTCAGCGTGGGCGGCAGGTGCTTGAGCGAGCCGATCTCGGTGCCGTTGGAGTACAGCTTCTGCTTTTGCGGGTAGGTCAGGATCAGCTCGGCCGCGATGTTCGGGGCCACGAAGTAGCTGAAGTCGATTTCCGGGAAGGTCTTGTTGTTGATGGACAGACCCAGACCCGTGCTGTCCTTGTTGGCGGAATCGAGGTGCAGGGCGCGCACGCGCACCAGCAGCGAGCCTTCATCGGCGTGGGCCAGCGGGGCGGCCAGGGCGGCCAGAACAGCGACGAGAGCGGGAACTTGCTTGAACATGGATGACTCCTGTGAATGAGGCCGTGCCTCGATGGAGTCATTCCACGCCGTTGTGCCCCGGCCGGAATTGATGCAACGCAACATGGGTGCGCTGCCAGGGGGCTGAAGGCCGGGTGACTTTGTGTTGGGTCAATCTCGGGCGAGATTGAGAGGGCGTTTGCGCAACAACCGCACGCCCGGTTCTGGGCTCAAAACAGCCGGCAGGCGTTCAGCCGCCCAGCCCCAGCCGCTTGCACAGCTCCAGCGTCAGCCCGCTCTGGTTGAGCGTGTAGAAGTGGATGCTGGGCGCGCCGCCGGCGATCAGCCGCTCGCACAGCTGCGTCACCACATCCAGCCCGAAGGCGCGGATGCTGGCGGCGTCGTCCATGAAGCCTTCCATCTTCATCTGCACCCAGCGCGGGATCTCGATGCCGTCGCGCTGCGCGAACTGCGCAATGCGGCCGTAGTTGTGGAAGGGCATGATGCCCGGCACGATGGGCTGGGTGACGCCCAGCTTGCGGGCCTCGGCCACGAAGTGGAAGTAGGCGTCGGCGTTGAAGAAGAACTGCGTGATGGCGCCGTCAGCGCCCGCACCCATCTTGTCGGCAAAGTGCTGCAGGTCCTTCGCGGCGTAACGCTGCTGGGGGTGGGTCTCGGGGTAGGCGGCCACCTCGATGTGCCAGTCCTGGCCTTGCGTTTCGCGGATGAAGCTGACGAGCTCGGACGCATAGCGGAACTCGCCCGCCGTGGCCGTGCCGCTGGGCAGGTCGCCGCGCAGCGCCACCACGCGGTGGATGCCGCGCTCGCGGTAGGTGGCCAGGATCTCGGCGATGTTCTCTCGCGTGGAACCCACGCAGGACAGGTGCGGCGCGGCCTCGAAGCCGGCGCCGGCGATGTCCATCACGGCCGCCAGCGTCTTGTCGCGCGTGGAGCCGCCGGCTCCGTACGTGACGCTGAAGTACTGCGGCTGCAGCGCGCCCAGCTCCTGCACGACGGTCTTGAGCTTCTCGACGCCGACCGGCGTGTTCGGGGGGAAGAATTCAAAGCTGACGGGGGTGGTCATCGTGAGGCGTACAAGAAGAATTCGCGGTTGCCGTCGCCGCCGTGGATGGGGCTGTCGAAGTAGTCCAGCACCTTCAGGCCCAGGGCCGTGCAGGCGAGCCGGGTGCGGGCTTCGAGGCGGGGGTAGTCGGCCTCGTCTTTGACGAGGCCGCGTTTGTCCAGGGCCTGGGGGCCGAGCTCGAACTGCGGCTTGATCAGCAACAGCAGGTGGCCGTGGCCCTCCAGCCAGGGCAGCAGCTCGGGCAGGCTGCCGATCATGGAGATGAAGCTCAGGTCGCCCACGATCAGCGGGAAGCCGCCGGTGGGCGCATGGGGGCGCAGGCCGTCGAGCTCGCGCACGTGGGTGCCTTCCAGCGCCGTCACGCGGGCGTCGGCCAGCAGCCGCGCGTGCAGCTGGCCGTGGCCCACGTCCACGCCCACCACGTGGGTCGCGCCGCGCGCCAGCAGGCAGTCGGTGAAGCCGCCGGTGCTTTGGCCCACGTCCAGCACGGTCAGGCCCGTCACGTTGGCCTGCACGTGTGCCAGCGCGCCTTCCAGCTTGAGTCCGCCGCGGGACACGTAGCGCAGCTCGGCGTCGTCGGTGACGCGCAGCTGCGCGGTCTCGGGCAGGTCTTCACCGGCCTTTTTCAGCGCGGCCCAGCCTGTGGGCGACGCCCACTCGGCCACGCCGCCCTGGATCAGCCGCTGCGCCGCCGACCGCGTGGGCGCCAGGCCCTGGGCCACGAGGAGTTGGTCAGCGCGCATGTCGCCTCACGAGGCTGGGGTCAGCGCGACGCCCGTCCCAGTAAAAGCCGCCCGCGGTGGCAAGCGCAACGGCCCCGAGAGCCGGCCACAGGGGCAACGCTTCAGGCAGGCGCCACCAGTAAAAAAGACCCACCAGGCCGCACGCCAGAACGGCGCACAGCTGAGCTCGGGAGATGCTGAGATCTCCCAGCCAGGCAGCCAGAGCAACGGCCAGAAGGCGGCGCATGGTGGGAACCTCGCTCGACTTGGGTCAGTACCGGTACGTGTTGGCCTTGAACGGGCCCGTCTTGCTCACGCCGATGTAGGCGGCTTGCTCGTCGGTCAGTTGCGACAGCTGCGCGTTCAGCGTGGTCAGCTGCAGCAGGGCGACCTTCTCGTCCAGGTGCTTGGGCAGCACGTACACCTTGCCGGCTTCGTAGCGTTCCTTGTGGGCGAACAGCTCGATCTGGGCAATGGTCTGGTTGGCGAAGGAGGAGCTCATCACGTAGCTCGGGTGGCCCGTGCCGCAGCCCAGGTTCACCAGGCGGCCCTTGGCCAGCAGGATGATCTTCTTGCCGTCCGGGAAGGTGACGTGGTCCACCTGCGGCTTGATCTCGTCCCACACGCAGTTCTCGATGGACGCGACGTCGATTTCGTTATCAAAGTGGCCGATGTTGCAGACGATGCTGTTTTCCTTCATCGCCTCCATGTGCTCGCGGCGGATGACGTTCTTGTTGCCGGTGGCGGTCACGAAGATGTCGGCCTTGTCGGCGGCGTACTCCATGGTCACCACGCGGTAGCCTTCCATGGCGGCCTGCAGCGCGCAGATGGGGTCGATCTCCGTCACCCAGACCTGGGCCGACAGCGCGCGCAGCGCCTGGGCCGAGCCCTTGCCCACGTCGCCATAACCGGCCACCACGGCGATCTTGCCGGCCACCATCACGTCGGTGGCGCGCTTGATGGCGTCCACCAGGCTTTCGCGGCAGCCGTAGAGGTTGTCGAACTTACTCTTGGTGACGCTGTCGTTGACGTTGATCGCGCGGAACTGCAGCGTGCCCTTGGCCGCCATCTCGTTCAGGCGCAGCACGCCGGTGGTGGTTTCCTCGGTCACGCCGATGATTTCGGCGGCCTTGCGGGTGTACCAGGTGCCGTCTTCGGCGATCTTCTTCTTGATCGCGGCGAACAGGATGCGCTCTTCCTCGCTGCCGGGGTTGGCCAGCACGGAGAGGTCCTTCTCGGCCTTCTGGCCCAGGTGCATCAGCAGCGTCGCGTCGCCGCCGTCGTCCAGGATCATGTTCGGGCCTTCACCGGCCGTGCCGGCGGCGCCGAAGTCAAAGATGCGGTGCGTGTAGTCCCAGTAGTCTTCCAGCGTCTCGCCCTTGTAGGCGAACACCGGCGTGCCCTCGGCAGCCAGCGCGGCCGCGGCGTGGTCTTGGGTCGAGAAAATGTTGCACGAGGCCCAGCGCACTTGGGCGCCCAGGGCTTGCAGCGTTTCCACCAGCACGGCGGTCTGGATGGTCATGTGCAGCGAGCCGGCGACGCGGGCGCCCTTGAGCGGCTGGCTGGCGGCGTATTCCTTGCGGATGGCCATGAGCGCCGGCATTTCGTGCTCGGCGATCTTGATTTCCTTGCGGCCCCAGTCGGCGAGCGACAGGTCCTTGACGATGTGGGCGGGGAGGTTGGCGGTCATGTCGGCTCCTTCAAGGGATGAAGCCGCTGACAGTCGAGATGGGGGGCTCATGGGCTCACCCCGACCGAAGGTCAGCGGGTGAGCGCGGTTGCAGTAGTCGGGTTCCGAGCCTGGCCTCAAGGGTGATGAGGTTGCAACGCTCCTCGGAAGCCGCGAATTCTAGCGACGCCCGCCGCCGCCGTGGGGATTACCCTGCGCCGCCAGGTGCCAACAAATCATCACCCAGGGCAGACACCAGCGCCGGCCGGCCCACGATCAGCGGGTCCACGGCCCCCACGCGCTCCAGGCGGCGTTCGGCATAGGGCAGGCGGTTCAGCACAAAGCGCAGCGCGTTCAGCCGCGCGCGCTTCTTGCAGTCGCTCTTGATGACCGTCCACGGCGCGTCCGACGTGTCGCAGTGCAGGAACATGGCTTCCTTGGCGTGCGTGTAGTCGTCCCACTTGTTCAGCGACGCCAGGTCGATGGGGCTCAACTTCCACTGCTTGAGCGGGTGCAGCTTGCGCTCCTTGAAGCGGCGGCGCTGCTCGTCACGGCTGACCGAGAACCAGAACTTGAACAGGTGGATGCCCGAGCGCACCAACTGCCGCTCGAACTCCGGCGTCTGTCGCAGGAACTCCTGGTACTCGGGCTCGCTGCAAAAGCCCATCACCCGCTCCACGCCGGCGCGGTTGTACCAACTGCGGTCGAACAGCACGATCTCGCCCGCCGTGGGCAGGTGGTTCACGTAGCGCTGGAAGTACCACTGGCCGCGCTCCACCTCGCTGGGCTTTTCCAGCGCCACGACGCGCGCACCCCGTGGGTTCAGGTGCTCCATGAAGCGCTTGATGGTGCCGCCCTTGCCGGCGGCGTCGCGCCCCTCGAACAGGATGACGACCCGCGCACCGGTCTCCTTCACCCAGGCCTGCAGTTTCAGCAACTCCACCTGCAGCCGGTACTTCTCTTTCTCGTAGCGCTTGCGCGAGAGCAGGTTCTTGTACGGGTAGGCGCCCTGGCGCCAGCGCGGGTTGAGCGCGGTGTCGGCATCGGCTTCGGCCTCCGGCATCACCGCCTCCTCGTGCTGGCGCAGCGCGCGTCGCAGGTGGCGGCGTTCGTCGGGCGAACTGCCGTCCAGCAGTGTGGCCAGTTCTTCGGCCAGGGCTTGCGGGCCGCCTTCGCCTTGCTGGTGGCGGCGCAGCAGCTCGGCCAGCGTCTCACTTCCGACGACGTCATGGCGTGTGGTGGCACGGCTGACGCGGTGCTTCTCCAGGCTCGCGTCGTCCAGCCGGGGCGGCGTGTCGCCCGCGCTCACGCGGCGGGCAGCGGGGCGGCGGGGGCGAGCGGCAGGGCGGGCTTCAGATGCGCGGGCGGGCTTGCGGTCAAGGGTGGGCATGGGCAGCAGCAGGGCATGACAGAACGATGACCATGCTGCGCGCGTGTGCCCGGCCCGGGTTTGATCCGCATCAAGCAGTGACGCCCAAAAACACCGCCATGCGGTCGATTTCCTCGGCCAGCGCCCCGGGGAACTTTTCGTCAGCCGGTGGCTGGCCACTCACGTAACCGCACTCGACGTTGAGCCTGCCGCCCTTGACGCTGGCATTGGCCCAGCCGATGACGTCGTCGCGCCACAGCAGCGGCAGCGCGTAGTGCCCGCGCACGCGCTTGGGCGCAGGCGTGTAGGCCTCGAAGCGGTAGGGCCAGCCCCACAGCAGCTCGAACCGGCGCCGGTCCCACACCACGGGGTCGAACGGCGCCAGCAGCCGCACCTGCGCCGGAATGCGCCAGCCGCGGGTCGGGTCTTCGTCGGCGGGCCAGTACCAGTCCACGCCGTCCACGCGCGCGTGGGCCAGCCGGGCCTTGGCGCGCTCGAGCGTGGCCTTGCGCAGGTGCTGCCACTGGTGCGCGGCGTTGAACAGCATGCTGATGAGCTGTGACAGGCTGCCCGCCGGCAGCGGGGCGTACTTCTGCACCAGCACATCGGCCATGGCGTCCATGGCGGCTTGCGGGTCGGGGTGGGGCTCGGGCGGCGTGCTGAGGCGGTAGATGCGGGTGCCGTTGTCGCGCCGCACCACGTCCAGGTGGCCGCGGTAGTGCAGGCCGTCCAGCAGTTCGGTGGAGAGCCGGCTGTTGCCGCCGAACCAGTTCTTGACCGCGCCATGGCCCAGCGCGGCGTCGACGTCGGCCGGGTGCGCGTCGCCCAGGCGCTGCACCTCGGCCAGCACGGCGCGGCCCTGCGCCCAGCGGGCGTCGTCCCACACGCGCCGGGCGGTGCGCGGGTGCATCAACGCGCGCAGCGCGGGCGTGACGAAGCCGTAGTTGATGAAGAAGTCTTCCTGCAGCGGCAGGCTGGGGTAGCGCCGCTCCAGGTCGCCCGCGCGGTAGCCCTTGACGCGATGGCGCAGCGTCAGGTCTTGGGCGCGGGCGGGCGCGCGCAGCGGGTCGGCCTGCACGAAGCCGCCCAGGCGCTCCACGGCCTGGAGCAGCGTGGTGGGCGTGAAGAGGCTGCGCGCCACGGCGTGGCGGCGCAGGGCGTGGAGGTCGACGGGCGAGGAGGGCGGGGTGGCAGGCAGAGAGGCAGGCAGAGGTGGGGCGGAGGATCGGCGCGTCATGACACAGGATGTACGGGAGGTACCGGAGGCGTGGGGCTGCGGGTGTAGCGGTCGGCGTCGGCCCGGCGCAGCAGGGCTTCGGTGTTCAGCCCGTCTTCGGGGTACAGGGCCACACCGAAGCGGGCCTGCACCGGCAGGCCGCCGGGCGTGCGGTCGGCGGCAGTCTGCCAGGGCACGGCGAGGGCGGCCTCCAGGTGCGCGCGGGCGGCCTCGGCGTCTGCGCGGCTGTGCACCGAATCCAGCAGCAGCACGAACTCGTCGCCCGCGAACCGGGCCACCAGGTCGCCCGCCCGCACACCGGCGCGCAGGCGCTGGCCCACCTCCTGCAGCACGGCGTCGCCCGTGGCGTGGCCGAAGCGCTGGTTCACGTCCTTCACCCCCGCCAGGTCCACGAACACCACCGCAAACGGCCCGTGGTCGCCCCGCCGGCGGCGCTGCAGGATGCGGTCTTCAATGCGGCGCAGGATGGCGCCGCGGTTGGACAGGCCGGTGAGCTGGTCGGTGAGCAGCCGGCGCTGCATGTCGGCAAAACTGCGGGCGAGGTCGCCGAGCTCGTCGGTGCGCTGCACTTCGGGCGGTTCGTCCAGCACGCCGTCGCCCACGCGCCGCGCGGCGTCGGCCAGCGCGCGCAGTTCGCGGGTCACGACGCTCAGCACCGCCCAGCCCAGCACCAGCACGATGGCCACCCCCAGCAGCGCCAGGCCGGCGGCATGCAGCACCTGCCGCTGCACGCCGGCCAAAAAGTCAGACTGCGGCGCCGCCACGATGACTCGCCAGTCCAGCCCCAGGGCCGGGTCCAGCCGTGCGTAGCCCAGCTGGATGCGCCGGCCGGTGGCGTCGGTGAAGCTGTCGGTGTGCGGGGCGGTGCCCGGCGGCGAGGCGGCCAGGCGCTGCTGCACGGCGGCAAAGGCGGCGGCGATGAGGGCGTCTGGGCTGCGGGCGGCGTTCAGGCGCTCGGGCGTGTCGGCCCCCTGCCGCCCGACCGGGCCGCCGCGGGACGCGCCAATCAGCTGCCCGTCGGCCTCCACCACCAGCGCCACCGCGTGCTCGCTCAGTTGCAGGCCCTGCAGCAGCGCGCTGACCTGCTGCAGCGACAGGTCCGTCGCCGCCACGCCGGCGGTGGCGCCTTGGGCATCCGGCACCCGCCGGGTGCGCGTGAGCACCAGCTCCAGCGTTTTGAAGTCGATGTACACCGGCGTCCAGTGGCTGCGCTCGGCTTGGGCCATGGCCGCCTGGTACCAGGGGCGCTCCCGGGGTTCGTACACCTTGTCTTCCACCACCGGGTTGCGCGGCGTGCCCGCAATGCCGCTGAGCCGCAGCAAGGTGCGCGGGCCTTGGCCGTCCAGGCGTTGGCGCACCTCGGCCTCGTCGTCGGTGAAGCGCCACAGGCCCAGGAAGCGGCCGTCGTGGTCGGCGTAGTAGACGTAGTGGTGCGGGTGGCGCTGCACGGAGGTGGCTTGCCACAGGCGCTGCGTGAGGGCCGTTTGCTGCGCCCGTAGATCGGTCGGCGCGGGCAGGCCGTCCGGGAAGGCGGTTTGCAGCGCGGCGTCGGCCGCGCCGACATGGTGTTGCAGCGACAGCGTGATGCGGCTCACCACCTCGGCCAGCAGTTGGTCGGACAGCGTGCTCACGGTGTCGCGCCCGGCGCGCCACGACAGGCTGCCCACCAGCGCCACCAGGGCCAGCACCAGCACGCCGTAGGGCAGGGTCAGCAGCCGGCGCAGGCTCAGGCGCGAGCTCCAGGGGGCGCGCGTCAAGGCCTGCGGCATGGGCGGCTCAGGCCTGCGCGGCTTCGGGTTGCGGGCCGCTGCCGGCGCCAGCGCCAGCGCCGTCCGCTGCGTGCAGCAGGGCTTCGGCCCGTTGCAGCATTTCGGCCTCGGTGCTGCAGAACTCCAGCCGGTAGCCGCAGTCTTCGTGCACCTCCAGCCAGCGGGGTTTCATGAACGCGGCGTCGTCGATCTCCGGCCCCACCAGCCACAGGCTGGCCAGTTCGGCCGGCATCACCTGCCGGCCCAGGCGCAGCAGGCCGCGGTAGGCCTGCAGCACCTCGGGCGAGGCCAGCAGGCTGCCGTGCCACCAGGTCAGCGTCAGGTAGGGCGGCGTGGGGCGCCAGTCTTGCAGCAGCCGGCCCACGGCGCGGGACATGGCAGTCACCATTTCCACGTTGAACGGCCCGGCGGCCGCGTAGCAGAGCTGGCCCGCCTGCGGCCACACCTGCAACTCGCCATGGGGCATGAAGCGCCCATGGGGCAGCTGACCGACGTGGATGCGCGGCGTGCGGGCTTGCATGGGGCCAGCATAGCGGTCGGGTGGGGTGCGGGGCGGCACTTAGAATGACGGGTTGCTTGTGGCTCGGGCGTTGGCTCGGGTGCAGCCATCGTGTGGTGTGGGCCTGTGGTTGGCCCGGCGCCCTCCTTTTTTGCTGGATTTCCTGAAGGAACGCAACGTGTTTATCTCCAACGCCTACGCCCAGGGTGCCGCTGCCGCCGGCCCGGAGAACGGTCTGCTGGGCATGCTGCCCCTGGTGCTGATGTTCGTGGTGCTGTATTTCGTGATGATCCGGCCCCAGATGAAACGCCAGAAGGAGCACAAGGCCATGATCGAGGCCGTGCAAAAGGGCGACGAAGTCATCACCGCCGGCGGCCTGGTCGGCAAGATCGCCAAGCTGGGTGACAACTTCATCCACCTGGAAGTGGGCCCGGGCGTGGAAGTGCAAGTCCAGCGCAGCGCCATCACCCAGGTTCTCCCTAAAGGCAGCGTGAAGGCCGCTTGAAGTTACCGGCCTCGCGCCCACATCGGTCGGCCCACGCCTGCTGGCGCTGACAAGGACTCTCCATGAACCGCTACCCGCTCTGGAAGTACGCGATCCTGCTCGTCGCGCTGCTGATCGGCACCCTGTACACCCTGCCCAACCTGTTCGGCGAAGCGCCGGCGGTGCAGGTGTCCAGTGCCAAGGTGACCGTCAAGGTCGACGCCTCCATGACCACCCGCATCGAGGCGGCCCTGCAGCAAGCCGGCGTCAAGGCCGACTTCGTGCAGTTTGACGGTGGATCGGTCAAGGCCCGCTTTGCGGACACCGACACCCAGCTCAAGGCCAAGGACGCCATCAGCAAGGCGCTGAACCCGGACGCGGGCGACCCGGCCTACATCGTGGCGCTGAATCTGCTGTCTCGCTCGCCCCAGTGGCTGGCCAGCCTGCACGCCAACCCGATGTACCTGGGCCTGGACTTGCGCGGCGGCGTGCACTTCCTGATGCAGGTCGACATGAAGGCGGCCCTCACCAAGAAGGCCGAGGCCCTGACCGGTGACGCGCGCACCATGCTGCGCGACAAGAACATCCGCCACGCCGGCATCAGCCGCGACGGCAACGCCGTGCTCATCGCCTTCCGCGATGCCGAGCAGCGCAACGCCGCGCTCAACCTGCTGAGCACCCAGCTGCCCGACGTTGTCTGGGCGCCGCAGGGCGAAGGCAGCGACCTGCGCCTGGTGGGCAACCTGAATCCCAAGGCCCAGGTGGCCGTGCAGGAAACCGCGCTCAAGCAAAACATCACCACGCTGCACAACCGCGTGAACGAACTGGGCGTGGCCGAGCCGGTGATTCAGCAGCAGGGCCTGGACCGCATCGTCGTTCAGCTGCCCGGCGTGCAAGACACGGCCAAGGCCAAGGACATCATCGGCCGCACCGCCACGCTGGAACTGCGCATGGTGGACGACGGCACCGAGGCGCTGGAAGCGCTCAAGGGCAACGGCCCCGTGCCCTTCGGCACCGAGCGCTTCATCGACCGCGGCTTCGGCCCCATCATCGTCAAGCGCCAAGTGGTGCTGACCGGTGACGCGCTGGTCGACGCGCAAACCGGCTTCGATGAAAACCACCAGCCCTCGGTGGACCTGACGCTGGACGCCAAGGGCGCCCGCATCATGAAGGACCTGTCGCGCGAGAACATCGGCAAGCGCATGGCCATCATCCTGTTCGAGAAGGGCAAGGGCGAGGTCGTGACGGCACCGGTCATCCGCAGCGAACTGAGCGGGGGGCGCATCAAGATCTCCGGCGCCATGACCACCGTGGAAGCCAACGACACCGCGCTGCTGCTGCGCGCCGGCTCGCTGGCCGCACCGATGGAAATCATCGAAGAGAAGACCATCGGCCCGAGCCTGGGCAAGGAAAACATCGAGAAGGGCATCGCCTCGGTGACCTGGGGCTTCGTGGCCGTGGCCGCCTTCATGTGCGTGTACTACCTGCTGTTCGGCGTGTTCTCGTCGCTCGCGCTGGGCTTCAACCTGCTGCTGTTGATGGCCGCGCTGTCGATGATGCAGGCCACGCTGAGCCTGCCGGGCATTGCCGCCATGGCGCTGGCGCTGGGCATGGCCATCGACTCCAACGTGCTGATCAACGAGCGCGTGCGCGAGGAACTGCGCAACGGGCTGCCGCCGCAGCAAGCCATCCACCTGGGCTACAAGCATGCGTGGGACACCATCCTGGACTCCAACGTCACCACGCTGATCGCCGGCGTGGCCCTGCTGGTGTTCGGCTCGGGCCCGATCAAGGGCTTCGCCGTGGTGCACTGCCTGGGCATCCTGACCTCGATGTTCTCGTCCGTCGTGTTCTCGCGCGGCCTGGTGAACCTCTGGTACGGCCGCCAGAAGAAGCTCAAGAGCGTGTCCATCGGTCAGGTCTGGAAGCCTGAACCCGAGGCCGAGTCGGCCGACGCTGCTGCCAAGGTCTGAGGAACGTAGAACATGGAACTCTTTCGCATCAAGCGCGACCTGCCGCTGATGAAGCATGCGTTGGTCTTCAACGCGATCTCCTTCATCACTTTCGCGGCCGCGGTGTTCTTCCTGGTCACACGGGGCCTGCACTTCTCCATCGAATTCACCGGGGGCACGGTGCTGGAGGTGGCCTACCCGCAGTCGGCCGACATCGAGAAAGTGCGGCACGTCGTCGAGAAGATGAACTTCGGCGAAGTGCAGGTGCAGCCCTTCGGCTCCTCGCGCGACGTGATGGTTCGCCTGCCGGTGCGCGGTGACGTCAAGCCCGCTGAGGTGGTCGACAAGGTGTTCGACGAGATCTGCAAGGCCGACGCTGGCACGGTCACCAAGCACCAGGAAGTCACGGCACAGGGCGAGCAGGTCAGCAAGCAGATCTGCAAGACCGCCGACGGCGCCGAGCCGGTGAAGCTGTCGCGCTCCGAAGTGGTGGGCCCGGCCGTGGGTGCCGAACTCGCGCAGGACGCGGCCAAGGCGCTGGGCGTGACCGTGCTGGGCATCATGATCTACCTGGCCATCCGTTTCGAATGGAAGTTCGCGGTCGCCGGCATCATCGCCAACCTGCATGACGTGGTCATCATCCTGGGCTTCTTCGCCTTCTTCCAGTGGGAGTTTTCGCTGGCGGTGCTGGCGGCCATCCTGGCGGTGCTGGGCTACTCGGTGAACGAGTCCGTCGTGATCTTCGACCGGGTGCGCGAGGCCTTCCGCAAGTACCGCAAGATGACCACGCACGAGGTCATCGACCACGCGATCACCTCCACCATGAGCCGCACCATCATCACCCACGGCTCCACGCAGCTGATGGTGGTGTCCATGCTGTTGTTCGGGGGGCCGACCCTGCACTACTTCGCCGTGGCCCTGACCATCGGCATCCTGTTCGGCATCTACTCGTCGGTGTTCGTGGCTGCGGCCATTGCGATGTGGTTGGGCGTCAAGCGCGAGGACTTGGTGAAAGTCGCCGCGAATCGGGACGACCCTAACGATCCGAACTCCGGGGCTGTCGTGTAGAGTGAAGCGAACCGCACAACCTCGCCGAGACGATCCTCCCGCTCCATGACCGCTGCCCGCAACCAGGCCCTGGCCACGCAGGCGCGGCGCGTCTACCTTGAGGCGCTCGTGCGCGGCATGACGCCGCTGGTGGCTGCGGTGGGCCAAGGCGCCACGCAGCTGCTGGCCCAGGGCGCCCCGCACGCCGTGATGATGGCCCGCCGTGATGCGGTGCAGGCCTGGCAGAAGGCCGGCCCGAACTGGCAGATGGGCGTGGTGGCCGCCCTGCGGCATGCGGCGGTGCACGGTGTCAGCGACAACGCCCGCGAGCATGACGCGGCGGCGCCGGCGTCGTCGCTCAAGATGAGCCTGGTCGACGACTCGACCATCGAGCGCGAAATCACCAGCTCCCGGCTCGCGCTGGTCATGATGGACCGGGCCACCTGGGAATTCACCGACCTGCGCACCCGCATGCAGGCGCTGGAAGCCCACGACGACCTCGCACCCCTGGACCTGCTGCGCGCGCACGTCGTGGCTCGCGTGGCGCTGGACGCCTGGGGACGTGCCGGGCTGGACGCCAACATCTGGCAACTGCTGCATCACGAGCTGCACGAGGAATTCGCGCAGCTCATCAGCGAGGCCTATCACGAGACCAACCGCTGGCTGATCGCCCAAAAGGTGCTGCCCGAGGTCGACCTGCGTCCCTTCATCCGTCGCACGGCGCAATCGGTGCGCGAGCCCGCGGCCGTGCCGGCTGCAGCGGCGCCCGCGTCGGCGCAGGCCGGGGCCGGGGCGGGTGGGGGCGCGACGGGCGCCGTCGGCGACGCAGCCGGTGGTGCCGGTGAGGCCTCGGGCTCGCGCAGCAAGGCCAGCAGCCAGGCCGACGAGGTGATGGCGCAGTTGCAGCGCGTGCTCGCGCGGCACGTGCCGGGCTTCCCGGTGGCCACCAGCCAAGTGCCGGCGCGGCCGGGCGGCGGCAAGCCGAGCCTGGCTGCGCTG
This sequence comes from Pelomonas baiyunensis, assembly GCF_043555935.1. Taxonomy (NCBI): domain Bacteria; kingdom Pseudomonadati; phylum Pseudomonadota; class Betaproteobacteria; order Burkholderiales; family Sphaerotilaceae; genus Roseateles; species Pelomonas baiyunensis. The sequence goes on from NZ_JBIGIB010000008.1 coordinate 18,668, forward strand.
GCGGGCAATTCAACGCTCAGCGGCACCGAGATGGCGGCGTCCGGCGCGCCCAAGCCGTCGCTGGCCGATGCCACGCCTGCAGCGGGCTCGCCCCGGCTGATGGGCGCCATCAAGCACGCGCAGGAATCGCTGCAGCGCCGTCCGGGCGCCGCGGCGGATTCCGGCGCGGCGGCCGGCGCCAGCGCGCCGCGGGCGCTGGAAGAAATCGGCGCCCGCAACCAGGCCTTCAAGCAGGTGCTCAAGCAGGCGGCCAACAACCCCGCCGAGCGCGCCACGATCGAAATCGTGGCGATGATGTTCCAGAACATCCTGACCGAAGAGCGCATCCCGGCCACGGTGCGGGTGTGGTTCGCACGCCTGCAAATGCCCGTGTTGCGCGTGGCGGTCAGCGAGCCCGACTTCTTTGCAGCCGCTGACCACCCGGCTCGACGCCTGATCGACCGCATGGGCGCCTGCGTGATGGGCTTCAACACCGCGCAGACCACCGGTCCCGGGGCTGAGCGCGCCAGCAACGACGCGCTGGAACGCGAGATCAAGCGCGTGGTGCAGGTGGTGGAGGCCTACCCGGACACCGGCCGGCGCGTCTTCAGCACCGTGCTGACCGAGTTCGAGAAGTTCCTCGACAACTACTTCGAGAACGAGAACCAGGCCTCCAAGCGTGGCGTGTCGTTGGCGCAGCAGGTGGAGCAGCGCGAGACGCTGGCGATCCAGTACACGATCGAGCTGCGCAAGATGCTGTCCGAAGTGCCGGTGCAAGACGGCGTGCGCGATTTCCTGTTCCACGTGTGGGCCGATGTGCTGGCCGTGACCGCCGTGCGGGCTGGGGCGCAGTCCGACGTCACCAAGGCCATGAAGCGCGCGGCGGCAGACCTGATCTGGTCCGCCAGCGCCAAGGCGTCGCGCGAGGAGCGGGCGGATGTCATTCGACGTTTGCCCCCGTTGCTCAAGACGTTGCGCGACGGCATGAGCCATGCGGGCGTGCCCACCGACAAGCAAGACGAACATGTGCGCCTGCTGAACAACGCACTCGCAGCCGCATTCACGGCCAAGACCGCAGCCATCCCGCGTGAGCGCCTGGACGAGCTGATGGACCAGCTCGAAACGCTGGAAGCCATGCTGCCCGAGGACGTCAGCGGCGACAGCGAGGTCGACGAAATGCTGGTGCGTGACCTCTCCGGGCACGAATCCGATGGCATGGAAGTGGTCGCCGAAGGCGGCTCGGCGCCAACGCCGGCCATGGTGGCTTGGGCGCGCGAGCTGCAGGTGGGCGGCTGGTTCATGCTGGACTACCGCGGCCGCAACGAGCAGGTGCAATTGGCCTGGCGCGGCCTGCGCAAACAGCTCGCGCTGTTCGTCACGCCCAAGGGGCGGGGTGTGCTGTTCTCGCTGAACCGCATGGCCGCCTTCCTGCAGGCCGGTTTGTTGCTGCCCGCGCAAGACGAAGCGCTGACCGTGCAGGCCACGCGCAAGGCACTGGCCAGGCTGGATGCCGATCCGGCGCAATTGCTGAAATGAAAAAAGCGGCGCCTCAGGCGCCGCTTTGCTGTGGGCGGAGGGCCGCCGGTCAGTGGATGAGCCGATCCTCCGGAGCGACGAAGAGTTCGTCGAGGATGAGCGCGTCCGGCTCTTCACCCAGGCTCCAGAACACCATCAGCACGATGATCTTCAGGTCTTCCAGGTCCATGGGGGCGCCGGGAATGGCCATGGCGCGGTCGATCACCATCTCGCGCATCGGCCCGGGCAGCACGCCGGCGGATTCCAGGAAGCTGATGAAGCTGATGGACGCCTCGCCCAAGTGCTCCACCTCGGTGGCGGCGTAGACGCGCATCGCATGGCTGCTTTGCTCGCCCTGGTAGGAGGAGCCGGCAGCCGCCAGCCCGTCCAACCAGTTCAGGGCTTCCTGAATCTCATCATTCTCGAACCCCACCGCCGTCAGTTTTCGCGTCAGTTGCGCGTGATCGGGGCAGGCGTCCGGGCGCCAGTAGGTCTCGTAGAGATAAACCAGGACATCGAACATCGTGAGGGGATGATAGCCGAGCCCCTTCGGCGTTCCGCACGCGAATAACCCCTCGGATAAGGCACTCATCTCCGGGGTTAAGCTCGTCAGCCCTGCCTTCGGCGCTGGAAGAGCTGCCCCGCCAGCCGGGCGATTTCCCCGTCCAGTTCCAACTCCAGCAGCGTCGCCGACAGATCGGCCGCCGACCAGCCGGTGCGGGCCATCAAGGCGTCCAGGCTGACGGGGTCGAAACCCATGGCTTCCAGCACGGCGTGAGGCGCTTGCGCACCGGTCGCGTCAGCCTCGCCGTTGGCGTCAACCGACGGAGCGTGTGCCACCGCGGCAGTGGCCAACGCCGGCAACTCCTCCAGCACATGCTCGGCGGATTCAACCAGCTTGGCTCCCTGTCGGATCAAGGCATGGCAGCCGCGCGCCTGCGGGGAGTGGATGGAGCCCGGAATGGCGAACACCTCGCGGCCCGCTTCCACGGCCAGGCGTGCCGTGATGAGCGACCCGGACTGCACGGCCGCCTCCACGACGAGGCAGCCTTGGGCCAGCCCCGCGATGATACGGTTGCGCTTGGGGAAATTGGCCGGCAGCACCGGCATGCCCAGCGCGTATTCACTGACCAGCAGGCTGCCTTGGCTCAACAGGCGCGCGGCCAGTTTTTCATTGCGGCGGGGGTAGACCTGATCCAGCCCGGTGCCCACCACGGCGATGGTGTGGCCCTGTGCGTCCAGGGCGCCTTCATGGGCGGCGGCGTCCACGCCCAGTGCGAGCCCGGACACGATGGCGTAGCCCGCCTGGGCGAGGCTGCGGGCAAACGCATGGGCGTTGTCGCCGCCTTGGGCGGTGGGACTGCGGCTGCCGACGATGGCGATGGACGGCGCTGACAGCAGCTCGCGCGGTCCTTGCAGCCACAGCAGCAGCGGCGGGTCGGCCGTCGCGAGCAGACGGGGCGGGTAGTCGGGGTCGCCCAGCACCATGAGGCTGCACCCCGGCTGGGCCAGCCAGCGGTGGGTCTGCTCCAGCAACTCGGGCAGGTGTTCCGGTGGCCGCAGGAAGCCGGCGCGCTGCTTGGGCGGCAGGGCTTGGTGGACGGCCTCGGCCGGCAGTTCGAACACCGCCTGCGGGCTGCCGGCCATGGCCAACAGCCGGCGTGCCGCTGCGTTGCCGACCGACTCCGTCAACCGCAGCCAGGCGGCGATTTCGTCCGGCGTCAGCACGGGGCGCAGCCTCAGGGCTGGGTGAAGCGGTCGCCAGCCTTCACGGGTTCCTTCACCGAGATGATGAGGGCGTAGGACACGCGCTCGTACACCTCGAAGACGAAGAGCACGCCGTGGCGTTCGTTGGGCAGCTTGATGGCTTCGGGGCGGCCGCCGGTGCGGTCAACCACCCGCTCGCCGTCGCGCCACAGCGCCAGCACATGGCCGCGCTCGACGCCGTCGCGCTTGCCGCGGTTCAGGGCCACGATCTGGTTCTGACCGGCGTTGAGCGCCTCGCCATAAATGGCCGCGATCTGCCCGCTCAGCGGCGCATCGGGGGCGTGCGGCACGTAGCGTTCGAGGTTGCGGGCCGGAGCCGGCGCCAGTCGGTCGCCGATGCCGACCTCTTGCTTCACCGCGGTGACGCGCAGGGTGGCCGGCACGATCTCCGGCTTGCCGTCCGGCGTGACGCGGTTTTCGGCAGCCCGCGTGATCTCGGCCGTGCCGACGTAGGGGGCTTCGTAGCCGAGCACCTCGCGAGTGGTGGGGTCGACCAGCGGGCGCGTCGTGCGGAACACGCGGAATTCGCTGGCCGTGCCGAAGTCGCCGCGGGCGTAGGCCAAGTCGCCCTTGCCCAGAATGACATGACCCTCCTGGGCCGCCACGATGCGGGGCGCCGTGGCGAGTTGGTCGATGTCGAACACGACCGCGTCCGTCAGGAAGGGCTGGATCAGGTGCAGCGGGATGGCGGTGATCGCGTTGGCGTTCAGGCCCGCAATGCGCATTTGCGGCCGCAGCTTCACGGTGTCGCCCGTGCTGGCGCCGCCCACGCCCTGCGCCACCTGCAGGCGGGCGCGGCCGTCCACCTTCACCAGCATCAGCACTTGGCCGGGGTAAATCAGGTGGGGGTTGCGGATCTGGTCGCGGTTCATGCCCCACAGCTCGGGCCAGCGCCACGGGCTCTTGAGGAAGAGCTTGGAGATGTCCCACAGCGTGTCGCCCGGTTGCACGGTGTGCTGCTCGGGCGCGTTGGGTGCCAGTTCGCTCAAGGGCACGCCAGCGCTGGCGACCTGCTCCGCCACGCGGCGCTGTTCGGGCGTCACGGTCAGTGGGCTCGTCTGGGCCCAGGTGGCCGCCGAAGCCAGGCTCAGGCAGGCGGCGAGGACACAAAGGTGGGCGGGGCGTGCTGCGGGCATCAGGCGCGGTCTCCGAAGGGATCGCCGGATCGGCGAAAATCTTGCTGATTCTGCCCGCATTCAACACGGCCGGATCGCGCTTGCGAGTGCTTACATAACTGCAGGCGTGGTCGGCGGCCCACATCCCATGGCCCAACTCCCCATCCTCCGTTTCCCCGACCCCCGCCTGCACACCGTGGCCCAGCCCGTGGCTGCCGTGGATGAGCGCATCCGCCAACTGGTGGATGACATGCTGGAAACCATGTACGCCGCCGACGGCGTGGGCCTGGCGGCCACGCAGGTGGACGTGCATGAGCGCGTGGTCGTGATCGACACCTCGCAGGAGCGCGACACGCCGCGCGTGCTGATCAACCCGGAGCTCATCAAGGTGAGCGACCGCATGGTCGACGGCGAGGAGGGCTGCCTGTCGGTGCCGCAGGTGTACGACAAGGTGCCGCGCCATGCCGAGGTGACGGTGCGCGCCACCAACCGCGACGGCCAGGTGTACGAGTTCGACGCCGACGGCCTGCTGGCCGTGTGCGTGCAGCACGAGATGGACCACCTGATGGGCAAGGTGTTTGTGGAGTACCTGAGCCCTCTCAAGCGCGACCGCATCAAGACCAAGATGGTCAAGAAGACGCGCGAAGAAGAGGCCGAGGCCAAGAAGCGCAGCTCCCGGTTCTGAGGCCGCGCCCGATGCGAGTGATCTTTGCCGGCACGCCGGAATTCGCTGCAGTGGCGCTGGATGCGCTGTTGGCGGCCGGTTTCACCGTGCCGTTGGTGCTGACGCAGCCCGACCGCCCGGCCGGGCGCGGCATGAAGCTGCAGGCCTCGGCCGTGAAACAGCGGGCCGTGGCGGCCGGCATTCCGGTGGCGCAGCCCCAGGGCTTGAAGCTGGACGGCAAATACGCTGCGGACGCGGCTGCTGCGCGCGAGACGCTGCTGGCGGCGGACGCCGACGTCATGGTGGTGGCCGCCTACGGGCTCATCCTGCCGCAGTGGGTGCTGGACCTGCCCCGGCGGGGCTGCCTGAACATCCACGCCTCCCTGCTGCCGCGCTGGCGCGGGGCTGCCCCCATCCACCGTGCCATCGAGGCGGGCGATGCGCAGACTGGCATCACCATCATGCAGATGGACGCGGGCCTGGACACCGGCGACATGCTGCTCGTGGGCCGCGAAGCCATCCGCGCGGGCGACACCACGGCGGTGCTGCACGACCGGCTGGCAGCTTTGGGCGGTGACTTGATCGTGCAGGCCCTGCAGGCGCCCGCGCTGACGCGCACGCCGCAGCCGGCCGAGGGCGTCACCTACGCCCACAAGATCGAGAAGGCCGAAAGCACCATCGACTGGCGCCAGCCGGCCGCCGAGATCGAGCGCCGCCTGCGGGCGTTCGACCCCTTCCCGGGCGGCGTGGCCACGTTGGGCGGGGAGACGGTGAAGGTCTGGCGTGCGGAGCTGGCGGCCGGCCAGGGGCAGCCGGGCGAGGTCATCGCCGCGGGGCCGGTGGTCGCGTGCGGGGAGGGGGCGCTTCGCCTGACCGAGTTGCAGCGGGCCGGCGGCAAGCGTGGCCCGGCCGCGGCCTTCCTGCAGGCCCGGCCCATCGCCGAGGGCGAGCGCTTCGACGCTTGAATCCAGCGGCCGTGGCACCATCTGCCACAGCACCTTCCACTTCTTCGGGGTTCGCTGCGATGTTCAACCTGTTGAAGACTGCTGTGCTGATGGCCGCGATCACGGCCCTCTTCATGGCCGTGGGCGCCTTGATCGGCGGCCGGGCCGGCATGCTGATTGCGCTGCTGGTGGCCGTGGGCATGAACTTCTTCAGCTACTGGTTCTCGGCGGACATGGTGCTGAAGATGTACAACGCCCGCGAGGTCGATGCCTCGTCGGCGCCGCAGTTCTACGGCATGGTGGCCGAGCTGGCCCAGCGCGCCGGCCTGCCCATGCCGCGCGTGTACCTGATCGACGAAGACGCACCCAACGCGTTTGCCACCGGGCGCAACCCCGAGCACGCCGCCGTGGCCGCGACCACCGGCATCCTGCGGGTGTTGTCTGAGCGCGAGTTGCGCGGCGTGATGGCGCACGAACTGGCCCACGTGGCGCACCGCGACATCCTGATCAGCACCGTCAGCGCCACGATGGCGGGCGCCATCTCCATGCTGGCCAATTTCGCGACCTTCTTTGGCGGGCGGGATGAAAACGGCCGCCCGACGAACCCGATCGCCGGCATCGCCGTGGCGCTGCTGGCGCCGCTGGCGGCCAGCCTGATCCAGATGGCCATCAGCCGCGCGCGCGAATTCGAGGCCGACCGCGGCGGCGCCGAGATCTCCGGGGACCCGGCGGCGCTGGCGTCGGCGCTGGACAAGATCCACCGCGTGGCGCAAGGCATTGCGCTGGCGCCGGCCGAGGCGCACCCCGAAACCGCCCAGATGATGATCATGAATCCGCTGTCGGGCGGCGGGCTGCGGGGGCTGTTCTCCACCCACCCGTCGACCGAGGAGCGCATCGCCCGCCTGATGGCGATGGTGCGCCGCTGACTCAAGTTCCCCGTCCATCAGCCGATAGCCCTGCCATGAAGCGCCTTCTGATCGTGTTGCCTGTGCTTGCGGCCCTGTCGGCCTGTGAGCAGTTGGGCATTGACGACCCCGCCAAGGTGGCGGCGGCCAAGGAGGCGGAGGGCAAGGCCATCGGCAGCGCTTGCCGGCATGCGATGCGCGCGATCGAGGATTGCTACACGCTCAACCCCAAGGCCCTGAAGGCCGCCGTCTACGCCGGTTGGCGTGAGATGGACGAGTACATGCGTGAGAACAAGCTCGAAGGCGTGGCGCCGGTGGTGCCGCGTCCGCCCACCAAGGCCGAGCTGGCGGCATCCGCCGCGGCGGCTGCGGCGGCTGAAGCGGCGGCGGCTGAGAAAGCCGAGAAGTCCGGCGACAAGCCGGCTGAAAAAGCGGCCGCCAAATCCGCGCACTGAGCGGGGCTGGGCGGCGCACGAAGCGTCGCACCGGGCTGAGCACTGGGCTGAGCGCCGAGCGCGCATGGCGGCGTTTCAGACCGCCAATCTGGCGGACTGTCGCGTGCCTGCAGCGCCGAACCCTTTCCGGCGAGAGGATGCAGCCATTGCAACCCGACGGAGACCTTCATGAACTTCACACGACGCTCTTGGGCCCTGGTGGCCGGCATGGGCTTGGCGGCAGCGGTGGCCAGTGGCCCGTCCGGGGCCTGGAGCTGGTCCAGCGGCGAGCGGGTGGAGGGCAACGGCGACATCACGGCCGAGGCCCGTGACCTGCGCGGCTTCGACGCAGTGTCCATGGCCGGCGGCTTCCAAGTGGTGGTGCGGCAAGGGGCTGCCACCAAGGTGGAAGTGAAGGCCGACCGCAACCTGCTGCCGTACCTGGAGACGCGTGTCGTCGAGGGCTCGAACGGCCGCACCCTGCAGATCGAACCCCGCAAGGGCGTGCAGTTCCGCACCGGCACGACGCCGGTCATCACGCTGGAGATGCCCAGCCTGCGGGCGGTGGCGGTCGCCGGGTCGGGCTCCATCCGTGTGGAGTCGATGAAGACCGGTCGGGTGGACGCCGCCATCGCCGGCTCGGGCGACATCCGCTTCACGCAACTGGAGGCCGAGCGCCTGGCGATGAAGATCAGCGGCAGTGGCGACATCGTGGCCAGCGGCCGCGCCACCACCGCAGCCGTCACCATCGCCGGCAGCGGCGATGTGAAAGCCGCCGAGCTGCGCGCGGACGAGGTGAAGGTGAACATCGCCGGCAGTGGCGACGCACAAGTGCACGCCACGCAGCGGCTGAGCGTGTCGATTGCCGGCAGCGGCGACGTGCGCTACGCCGGCGACCCGGAGATCAACAGCTCCATCACCGGTGGCGGCAAGGTGCGCCGCATCGGTTCGTAAGGCCACTGCCGCCCGCCGACAATGGCGGGATGCAGTGGATCGAGAAACTGCGCAGCCTGGCGGCGGACCCCGATGTCCGCCAAGGCGCGCGCGACATGGCCTCCCCCTCGCTCGGGTTGGCTGCCTGGGGGTTGGTGACGGGTGTGGCCATGGTGAAGAGCGGCCTGCCGCTGCACCTGGCCTTCGGCATGTCGCTGCTGGTGTTTGCGGGCAGCGCCCAGCTCACCGCCTTGCCCTTGATTGCGCACAACGCGCCGCTGTGGGTGCTGCTGGCCACGGCGTTCTGCGTGAACCTGCGCTTCATCATCTTCAGCGCGCAGTGGCGGCAGTACATCGGCCACCTGCCGCGCTGGCGACGGTTGCTGCACGGCTACGTGGCGGCCGACCTGAACTTCGTCTACTTCGTGAAGCGCTACCCCGACCCGGCGCCGCAGCCCGGGCAGGAGCGCTATTTCTGGGGCGGCGTGGCCGTGAACTGGACGACCTGGCAGGTGTGTTCGTTCACCGGCATCCTGCTGGCCGATCGCATTCCCACCGAGTGGGGTCTGGACTTCGCCGGCGTGCTGGCGCTGCTGGGCTTGTCGTACGCGCTGCTGACCGAGCGGCTGCTGTGGTGGGTGGCCGTGACGGCGGCGGCGGTGTCCATCGCCACCTACAACCTGCCGCTCAAGCTCAACATCCTGTGCGCCATCCTGGCCGCAGGGGCGGTGGGCTGGTGGTTGGATTCGCGCCGCACCCGGGGGCAGGCATGAGCGAAGTCTGGACCTGGATCGCCCTGGTCGGGCTGGCCGGCATCACCGTGCTGACGCGGGGCTTCTTCATGATCGCCGAGCGGCCGCTGCCGATTCCGGGCTGGCTGCGCGAGGTGCTGAAGGTGGCGCCACTGGCCGCCTTGGTGGCGGTGGTGGCGCCGCAGGTGTTCATGACGCAAGGGCATGTCATCACCACCTGGCAAGACCCGCGCTGGCCCGGCGCGGTGGCGGCCTCGTGCTACTTCTTCTGGCGCCGGGGCATCCTGGGCACCATCCTGGTGGGCATGGCGGTGATGCTGACGCTCAAGCTCGGTCTGCACTGGTAACCCGGCCGGAACGGGGCGGGGCGAGAATGCCGGCAGTTTTCTCAACTGCACCGCCCGACCATGAACGTCATTCGCTTTTCTGACCTGATCGCCGCCGGCAAGGTGGCGGGCCAACGCGTCTTCATCCGTGCCGACTTGAACGTGCCGCAGGACGACGACGGCCGCATCACCGAAGACACCCGCATCCGTGCCTCGCTGCCGGCCATCCGGGCCGCGCTGGACGCGGGCGCAGCGGTCATGGTCACCTCGCACCTCGGTCGCCCGACCGAAGGTGAGTTCAAGCCCGAAGACTCGCTGGCCCCGGTGGCCGCGCGCATGGCCGAGCTGCTGGGCCGCCCGGTGCCGTTGAAGGCGAACTGGGTGGACGGCGTGGACGTGGCCCCGGGCGAGCTGGTGCTGCTGGAGAACTGCCGCGTCAACAAGGGCGAGAAGAAGTGCAGCGACGAGCTGTCGCAAAAGCTCGCCGCGCTGTGCGACATCTTTGTGCACGACGCCTTCGGCACCGCCCACCGCGCGGAAGCCACCACCTACGGCATCGCCAAGTTCGCCAAGATCGCTTGCGCCGGCCCGCTGCTGGCGGCCGAGATCGACGCCATCTCCAAGGCGCTGGCCAACCCGAAGCGCCCGCTGGTAGCCATCGTGGCTGGCTCCAAGGTGTCGACCAAGCTGACCATCCTGCAAAGCCTGTCCAAGAACGTCGACGGCCTGATCGTGGGCGGCGGCATCGCCAACACCTTCATGCTGGCCGCCGGCCTGAAGATCGGCAAGAGCCTGGCCGAGCCGGATCTGGTGGATCAGGCCAAGGCCGTGATCGACGCCATGGCCGCCCGCGGCGCGGCGGTGCCCATCCCGGTGGATGTGGTCACCGCCAAGACCTTTGCCGCTGACGCGCCGGCCACGGTCAAGGCCGCCACCGACGTGGCCGACGACGACCTGATCCTGGACATCGGCCCGCAGACGGCCGCCCAGCTGGCCGCGCAGCTCAAGGCTGCCGGCACCATCGTGTGGAACGGCCCGGTGGGCGTGTTCGAGTTCGACGCCTTTGCCCATGGCACCGAGACGCTGGCGCGCGCGATTGCCGACAGCAGCGCCTTCAGCATCGCCGGCGGTGGCGACACGCTGGCCGCGATCGCCAAGTACGGCATCGAGAAGGACGTGGGCTACATCTCCACCGGCGGCGGCGCCTTCCTCGAAGTGCTGGAAGGCAAGACGCTGCCGGCGTTTGAGATCCTGACCCAGCGCGCGGCCGGTTGAGCCGCCACCTCGGCGCCGGCCCCGGCCGCGCCGAGGAATTCACGCGCCGTCGGGTCTGTCCCCGGTGGCCCGGCCCACCCCGCCGCGCACAATCCCCGCCATGGTTCTTCGCTGGCTGCTGGCCCTGCTCATTGTTGCGACCGGGGTGGGGCTGTATGCCAACGAGCACTGGACGACCCGGGTGCTGGCCCTGGACGGCATCGAGCCCGCCCAGCGTCTGCAGGCGGCGGACGATCACGGCAGCGGCGGCTCCAGCGAGGCGCGCTTGCTGCCGCGCCCGGCGGGCGGCCCCATCACCCTCGACTGCGACATCCGCCCCGGCTTCGATTGGCCGTTTTGTGAATTGCAGGTCGAGTTCCCCGAAGGCGACCTGGACCTGCGCAGCTTCAGCCACTTGAAGCTGTGGCTGACGGTGGACGGCCCGACGCTGGACCACAGCCCGCCGCAGGTGCGGGTGTTCCTGCGCAGCTTTCACCCGCAGTTCTCCGGCAACGGCGCGGTGGTGGACCTCAAGCCCCACGAAGTCATCTTTGCGCCGAACGACCAGGCCCAGCCGGTGCAGTTGCGGCTGGCGCAGTTCATGGTGAGTTCCTGGTGGGCGCAAAGCCACCCGCTGCCCGTGCCCTTGATGGGCCCGCAGCTCGACCGGGTGCGGGTCATCAGCTTCAGCACCGGCGGCCAGGCGGCGCCCGGCCGCCACCAGATTCGCCTGGAGCGGGCCGAGTTCGTCGGCAACTGGATCGCACCCGAGACCTTCCGGCTGGGGCTGGTGGGGCTGTGGATGGTCAGTCTGCTGGCCTATCTGGTGTGGGACGGCTGGATGGCCCGGCGGCGGCTGCAGATGTCGGTGCAGCGGTCGCGCCGGCTGGCCAAGATGGCCCTGCGCGACCCGCTCACCCGCGTGGCCAACCGCGACGGGCTGCAGCGTGCGCTGGAGTTGCTGCAGCAGGTGCAGGGCGAGCTGGGTTTCCCGCTGTCCGTGGTGTTCCTGGACGCGGACCATTTCAAGCGCATCAACGACACCTACGGTCACGACGTGGGCGACCAGGTGCTGGTGACGCTGGCGCAGACGCTGAAGCGCAACCTGCCGCGAGACGATCTGCTGGCCCGCTGGGGCGGGGAGGAGTTCGTCATCGCCATGCCGCAAACGCCTCTGGCAGAAGCCGTGGCGGTGGCCGAGCGGCTGCGGCATGTGTTCGCCCGTACGTTGTGGCCGGCCGGCTTGAAGGTCACGGCCAGCTGGGGCGTGGCCCAGGCTTCGGGACCGGCGGAGGTGGAGGCCGCGCTTCGCGAAGCCGACCAGGCCATGTACCGGGCCAAAGCCGCCGGGCGCGACCGCGTGATATCGGGTTCTGCATAGATCGCCAGCAAACCGGCATCAGGCGGCGCTGAAACGCGGCGTAATCTCGCGGGTTCCCTTCTGGAGACCCGTCCCCATGGAAAAGAACAACGCCCCTTTGTCGCCTGCGGAAGCGGCCCTGCGCGACGCCGCGCTCGACTACCACCGCGCCCCGACGCGGGGCAAGATTTCCGTCACGCCCACCAAGGCCTTGAGCAACCAGCGTGACCTGTCGCTGGCCTACTCGCCCGGCGTGGCCTACGCGTGCCTTGCGATCGAAGAAGACCCGAGCCTGGCGGCCGACTACACCTCGCGCGCCAACCTCGTGGGCGTCATCACCAACGGCACGGCGGTGCTGGGGCTGGGCGACATCGGCCCGCTGGCGGGCAAGCCGGTGATGGAAGGCAAGGGCTGCTTGTTCAAGAAGTTCGCCGGCATCGATGTGTTCGACATCGAGCTCGCCGAGCGCGACCCGGACAAGCTCATCGACATCATTGCCGCGATGGAGCCGACGCTGGGCGGCATCAACCTCGAAGACATCAAGGCGCCCGAGTGCTTCTACATCGAGCGTGAGCTGTCCAAGCGGATGAGCATCCCCGTCTTCCACGACGACCAGCACGGCACGGCCATCATCTCGTCGGCCGCGCTGCTCAACGGGCTGGAGTTGGTGGGCAAGGACATCGGCGCCGTGAAGGTGGCGGTGTCGGGCGCCGGCGCGGCGGCCATTGCCTGCCTGGACGTGATGGTGGGCCTGGGCGTGAAGCGCGAGCATGTGTTCGTGTGCGACTCGCGCGGCGTGATCCAGAGCGAGCGTGAAGACGCCAAGGCGGGCAAGCTCGACGAGTCCAAGCAACGCTATTGCCAGACCACGCCAGCGCGCACGCTGGCGGACGTGGTGAACGGGGCCGACGTCTTCCTGGGCTGCTCGGCTGCGGGCGTGTTGACCGCCGAGATGGTCAAGACCATGGCGGCCCAGCCCATCATCCTGGCGCTGGCCAACCCCGAGCCCGAAATCCGGCCCGAGTTGGCCAAGGCGGCGCGGCCGGACTGCATCATCGCCACGGGCCGGTCTGACTACCCCAACCAGGTCAACAACGTCCTGTGCTTCCCGTACATCTTCCGCGGCGCGCTGGACTGCGGCGCCACCAAGATCACCGAGGGCATGAAGCTGGCCTGCGTGCGTGAAATTGCCGCGCTGGCCAAGGCCGAGACGAGTGACGAGGTGGCCGCCGCCTACGCCGGCCAGGAGCTGGCCTTCGGCCCCGAGTACCTGATCCCGAAGCCATTCGACGCGCGGCTGATCCTGCGCATCGCACCTGCCGTGGCCGCGGCGGCGGCGGCCGATGGCGTGGCCACGCGGCCCGTGGAAGACCTCGCCGCCTACCGCCAGTCGCTGGAGCGTTTCGTCTACCAGACCGGCATGTTCATGCGTCCGGTGTTCACGGCGGCCAAGGCCGAGCGCGCCCGCGTCATCTACGCCGAGGGTGAGGACGAGCGCGTGCTGCGCGCGGTGCAGGTGGCACTGGATGAGGGTCTGTGCCGCCCGACGCTGATCGGCCGCCCGGCGGTGCTGCAGTCGCGCATCCAGCGCGCCGGCCTGCGCCTGAAGCTGGGCGAGGATGTGGCCGTCATCGACCCCGAAGACGACCCGCGCTTCCGCCAGTACTGGGAGGCGTACCACGCGCGCATGAAGCGCAACGGCGTGACGCCGGAGATGGCCAAGTCGGCCGTGCGCCGCTCCAACACCGCCATCGGGGCGCTGGCCATCGAGCTGGGCGATGCCGACGCCATGATCTGCGGCCTGGTCGGCAAGTTCGATCGCCATCTGGAGCAGGTGCGTGACCTGGTGGGCCTGGCCCCCGGTGCGCGCCAGTTCGCGGCAATGAACGCGCTGATGTTGGAGCAGATGACGCTGTTCATCACCGACACCTTCGTGAACGACAGCCCCACCGCCGAAGAGCTGGCCGACATCGCCGCCATGGCGGCCGAGGAGGTGCGCCGCTTTGGCCTGCCGCCCAAGCTGGCCTTCGTCAGCCACTCGATGTTCGGTTCCAGCACGCGGCCCTCGGCCGTGAAGATGCGCCGCGCGCACGAGCTGTTCGCCGCCGCCCACCCCGAGGTGGAGTGCGACGGCGAGATGCACGGTGACGCGGCCCTGTCGGAGAGCGTGCGCCAGGCCTTCCTGCCCGACAGCAAGCTCACGGGGGCGGCCAACCTGCTGGTGCTGCCCACGCTGGACGCAGCCAACATCCTGTTCAACGTGCTGAAGATCAGCTCGGGTCAGGGCGTGACGGTCGGCCCTGTGCTGCTGGGCACGGCCAAGCCGGTGCACATCCTGACGCCGTCAGCCACGGTGCGCCGCATCGTCAACATGACGGCTCTGGCGGTGGCCGACGTGCGGGAAGCGCGGCTCGCGCAGGGCTGAACTGCGCCAGGGCGACGCCGCTCAAGATGACAGCGGCGCCCAACAGCTTGTGGGCGCTGAACTGCTCGCCGCCCCAGGCCCAGGCCGTGAAGCCGGCGATCAACGGCATCAGGTAGATGAGCGGCGCCGTGCGGGCCACGCCGTGCCGCTCGTTGGCCCAGCCCCAGGCCAGCCAGCCGATGAAGCCGCCGCCGGCCACCTGCCACAGCAGGCCGCCCCACACCCAACTGGGTTGGGCGGCCCAGTCGAGTGCGTGCAGGGCCGGCGCGCACCACAGCAGCATGGGCCCGGTGCACACCAGGCTGCCGTAGCCCAGCACGGTCACGCCGCCGTGGTGCTGGATGAGCGGCTTGGCGGCCACCGTGTAGTAGCTGAACAAGGCCGCGGCCACCAGCAGCGTCAGGTCGCCCAGCGAGGCCTGCCAGTGCGCGCCGAGCAGTTTGTCGGACGTGAACACCAGCGCGCCGAGGGCCGCGGTGGCCACGCCGGCCACCTGGCCGCGCGACAGCCGCTCCACGCCGCTGCACCGCAGGATCAGCAGCGTGAACACCGGCCCGCAGGCCAGCAGCACGCTGGCGCTGAACGCGGTGGAGCCTTGCATACCGTAGGCCGCCAGCAGCAGGTGCAGGCCCTGGCCCACCAGCGTCAGCCGCACCAGCGGCCACACCTCGCTGCGGTCCAGCCGCGGCCAGTGGCGGCCGAAGCGCCAGCACAGCAGGGCCACAGCGCAGAACGGCACCAGCAGGTAGCGCAGCCCCAGAAACCCCACCGGCCCGACTTGGCCGAACAGCGCCTTTTGCAGCGGGAAGTTGACGCCCCAGGTCAGCACCACGCCGAGTGCCGCAAGCAGCGGTGCGGTGGCTGCTGTGGGCGCGGGGGGGGACGGCGTGGCGGGTGGGGTGGCGGTGCGGTCCGACATGCGGGGCAGGGCGGGTTCTGAAGCCAGAATTGTCCCGGCCGATCGGCCCCCAGCCGAAAGCCACCGTGAACCTCGCCTGAAACCTGATGAATCCCGACCTCACCTGTCACCTCGCGCCGCTGGACCCGGAACACCCGCAGGCGCAAGCACTCATGGCCCTGTCCGAGGCCTACATGGGGGCGCTGTACCCGGCCGAGAGCAACCATTTCGAACCGCCGTCGGGCCTGCGTGAACCGCACGGTCTGTTCCTGGGCGCGTGGTGCGGCGATGCGCTGTTGGGCTGCGGCGGCGTGAAGTTCCACGCACCGCAATCGGTGCCGGCGTACGGTGAAATCAAGCGCCTGTTCGTGCTGGAGCAGGCCCGCGGCCGGGGGCTGGCCCAGCAGTTGATGGCGCAGCTGGAAGCGCAGTTGGTGGCGCGCGGCGTGGGCTGGGCACGGCTGGAAACCGGCATCCACCAGCCCGAAGCCATCGGTCTGTACCGGCGCCTGGGCTACGCCGAGTGCGGGCCCTTCGGTGGCTACCAACCGGACCCTTTGAGCCTCTTCATGGAGAAGCGCCTGGCCTGAAACGCCGAGAAACTTCGGCGGGCCCTGGCGGCTCATAATTCCTCGCCCTATCAGCAGAGACAAGCCATGACCCGCGCCACCAAGATCGTCGCCACCCTCGGCCCCGCTTCCAACACGCCGGAGGTGCTGGAACAGATGATCCGCGCCGGTGTCGACGTCGTTCGCTTGAACTTCTCGCACGGCAAGGCGCAAGACCACATCGACCGCGCCACCATGGTTCGCGAGGCGGCCGCCCGCGTGGGCAAGTCGGTGGCCATCATGGCCGACCTGCAAGGCCCCAAGATCCGCGTCGGCAAGTTCGAGAACAACAAGATCGAACTCATCCCCGGCGCTCGGTTCATCCTCGACGCCGACCGCACCGAGCTGGGCAACCAAGACATCGCGAGCCTCGACTACAAGGAACTGCCGCGCGATGTGAAGCCCGGCGACACCCTGCTGCTCAACGACGGCCTGCTGGTGCTGACCGTGGAAGCCGTGCGCGGCGCCCAGGTGCACACCATCGTCAAGCTGGGCGGCGAGCTGTCCAACAACAAGGGCATCAACAAGCAGGGCGGCGGCCTCACCGCCCCGGCGCTGACCGGCAAGGACATGGAAGACATCAAGACCGCGATGTCCTTCCAGTGCGAGTACCTGGCCGTGAGCTTCCCCAAGAACGCGACCGACATGGAGATGGCGCGTCAGCTGGCCAACGTGGCCGGCGAGCCCTACCGCCACAAGCCGGCCATGATCGCCAAGATCGAGCGCTACGAGGCCATCCCGCACCTGGAAGCCATCCTGAAGGCGTCCGACGGCATCATGGTGGCCCGTGGCGACCTGGCCGTGGAAGTGGGCAACGCTGCGGTGCCGGCACTGCAAAAGCGCATGATCAAGATGGCGCGTGAGCTGGACAAGGTGTCCATCACCGCCACGCAGATGATGGAGTCCATGATCGTGAACCCGGTGCCCACGCGCGCCGAGGTGTCCGACGTGGCCAACGCCGTGCTGGACGGCACTGACGCCGTGATGCTGTCGGCCGAAACCGCCGCGGGCAAGTACCCGGTCGAGACCATCGAGCAGATGGCCAACATCGCCGTGGAAGCCGAGCGCGCCGAGTTCGTGACGCTGGACACCGACTTCGCCGGCCGCCAGTTCGGCCGCATCGACCAGTCCATCGCCATGGGCGCCCTGTTCACGGCGCACCACCTGGGTTGCAAGGCCATCCTCGCGCTGACCGAGTCGGGCTCCACCGCGCTGTGGATGAGCCGTCACCGCATCAACGTGCCCATCTTCGGCCTGACCACGCAGCCCATCAGCCAGCGCAAGATGGCGCTGTACCGCAACGTCACGCCGCTGCTGATGGACAAGTTCGACGACCGCGACGCCGCCCTGGCTGCGGCCGAGAAGATCCTGGTGGCGCGCGGCGTGCTGATGCCCGGCGACACCTATGCCATCACGTGCGGCGAGCCCATGGGCTACCCGGGCGGCACCAACATGCTGAAGGTCTGCCGCGTCGCCTGACGTTGGGGGCTTGATGCCCGGCGCGAGCCGGGCGGGTGCGGGGCCTCAGCGCGTGACGATGTCGCGGTGAAAGTGCGCCATGCGCGCCAAGAAGCGGTTTTGGATGCTGAACGGTACCTGGGCTGCGTCCAACGCCGCCTGGAGGTTCTCCACCAGCGCGTTGAACGCCGCGCGGTCGATGCCCAGGTGGGCGTGCGCATCCTTCATGTTCACGCCCTCGTAGGTGCAGGGGCCGCCGGCGACCACGCAGAAGTAGTCGGCCAGCGCACGCTGGAGGGCGTCCTTGCGGATGCCCTCGAAGTAGCGGGCGATGCGCGCGTCGTTCAGCATGCGGTCGTAGAAGTCATCGGTGAAGCGGCGGATGCGCTCGACGCCCCCCAGGGCCTGGAAGAGCTGGTCATCGGCCGGCAGCGGCGCGGCACCGGGCACCACCACGCGCGGGCGCGTTCCGGATTGGGCACCCGTTGCGTCATCTGAGGCCGCGGCCGCTGGCGTCCAGCCGGCCACCGCAGCCCAGGCTGCCAGCCCCGCGCACAGGCTCACCCGGCGAACCGCCGGGAATGGATTCACCAGCATGTCAGGCACGCTCTGGAAAACACGGGGCGAGTCTAGCCACTGGCATGGGCGCCGCGTGGCGCTGCAGCCGGCGGGTTGTGGGAATCCGTGCGCCCGTCACGCCAGCACCCGGCATGCCGGGGCTGACTTGGGGCGCCATGGCCGTGGTGGCGGGCCCATCCCGCCGGTGGTGATGCTGGTGGAGCGCCGTGCCTTCATGCCGCAAGCCCGCGTCGAGGGCGATCGGGGGGAGGCCTTGGCCCGGCGTCTGGGCCGCGATCTGATCGCACGGCCGGTGCCGCGCAAGTGCCTGGCCGAAGCGCTGCGGCGCGGCGAGGGCGACTTGGCGTGCGATGACCAACCCGAGTGGCTGCGCGGCGCGGTCGCCTGGAGCCGGCCCTTCCTGCCGGATCAGGCCTGGCTGATGACTGCAGCTGATGCGCCGGCCCCGCCGCACCTGCTCAGCCTGGCCGGTCCGCCGGTGGGCACCGTGCGGGGCTGGGTGGGCCCGGAGGTGGGCGATGTGCTGCGCAGCGGCGTCCAGCGCGATGCCGCGCCGGACGCGATGGCCAACCTGCAAAAGCGCGCACGCGGCCGGGTGCAGCATGCGCTGACCGGCCGCCGGGTGTTGGAGTACACGCAGCCATCGGCCAATGCGTGCGGCCCCTGCACGCGCCGCGGGTGGTGTCGGAGGTGCTGGCGCAGTGCGCCTTGTCACGCAACCGCAGCCTGAGCCTGGTCGCGCTGAACGGCGCCATTCAGGCCTTGCTGGCCGACGGCGAATTGAACCGTCGGCGCGCCCGCTGCCGCTGAGCGGCTGCGGGGCGGCGGCCCGGACACGCGGCCCGGGCCCGGGCGTTCAGCCCTCGGCGATGCGGCGCGCCAGGTGGGCCAGGGCTTCTTCCACCTGGTCCACCAGCACCAGGCACAGGTCGCCCGGCTGCAGGCGCGACAACGCGCGGTCGATGGCGATGAACTCGCCGACGATCTCCTCGACGTGCGTCGTGCGCGACGCGCCTTCGAGACCCGCGCGCAGCAGGGCCACCACCTCGCCGGCCTGGCGGCCGCGCTGGCAGGCGTCTTCGTACAGGATGACGTCGTCGAACGCCGCGCCGAGGATCTCGGTCTGCACGCGGATGTCTTCGTCGCGCCGGTCGCCCGCGCCGCTGATGACCACCGAGCGCTTGTGGGCCGGCATGGCCGCCACGGCGCCCACCAGGGCCTTCATGGCGTCGCCGTTGTGGCCGTAGTCGGCAATCACGGTGGCGCCCTTGTATTCCATGACGTTGAAGCGGCCCGGGGCGTTGTCGGCGTCGTTGGCGAAGCTGCCCACGCCGCGGCGGATGGTGTCCCAGTCCAGCCCCACGCCCCAGGCGGCGGCCACGGCGGCCATGGCGTTCTCCACCTGGAAACCGATCACGCCACCGCGCGTGAGCGGGATGTCGCGCAGCGGAATGCTTTCGCGCCACACGCCTTGGGCGGCCACGATCTGGTCGCCGTCCACGTAGACGCAGCGCTTGCCCTGCGCGCGGTGCGTGGCCATCAGTGGGTGGTGGCGGTCGGCAGCGAAGTAGATGACCTGGCCCGGGCAGACCGAGGCCATCTGCGCGGTCAGCGGGTCGGCCGCGTTCAGCACGGCGTAGCCGGTCGGGGCCACGTTCTGCACGATGACGCGCTTGACCAGCACCAGGTCTTCCGCCGTGTGCAGGAAGTTCATGCCCAGGTGGTCGCCGGCGCCGATGTTGGTGCACACGGCCACCTGGCAGCGGTCAAAGCCCAGGCCTTCGCGCAAGATGCCGCCGCGGGCGGTTTCCAGCACGGCGGCTTCCACGTCGGGGTGCATCAGCACGTTGCGGGCGCTCTTGGGGCCGGAGCAGTCGCCGCTGTCGATCTGGCGGCCGTCCACGTAGACACCGTCGGTGTTGGTCATCCCCACCTTCAGCCCGCAGCTGGCGAACATGTGGGCGATCAGCCGGCTGACCGTGGTCTTGCCGTTGGTGCCCGTCACGGCCACCACCGGAATGCGGCCGTCTTCAGCCGCGGCGCCGGCCTTGTGGCCCGAGCCGAACAGGTGGCCGATGATGGCCTCGCCCACGTTGCGGCCCTTGCCGAAGCTGGGGCTCAGGTGCATGCGCAGGCCCGGTGCGGCGTTCACTTCCACGATGCCGCCGCTGATTTCTTCCAGCGGGCGCAGCACGCTTTCGGCCACCACGTCCACGCCGCACACGTGCAGCCCCACGACCTGGGCCGCCGCAATCGCACGGGCGGCCACTTCCGGGTGCACGTCGTCCGTCACGTCGGTGGCGGTGCCGCCGGTGGAGAGGTTGGCGTTGTTGCGCAGGATGACGCGCTGGCCCTTTTCAGGCACCGACTCGGGCGTCAGGTTCTGCTGCGTGAGGCGCGCCACGGCGATGTCGTCGAAGCGGATCTTGGTCAGCGAGGTGGCATGGCCGTCGCCGCGGCGGGGGTCGCTGTTGACCTTGTCGACCAGCTGCTTGACGGTCAGCACGCCGTCGCCAATGACGTGCGGCGGGTCGCGGCGGGCGGCGGCGATCAGCTTGTCGCCGATCACCAGCAGGCGGTAGTCGCCGCCGGGCAGGAATTTCTCGACCATCACCTGGCCGATTTCGTCGGCTGCCTTGTAGGCCAGCTCGATGCCCTCGCGCGTGGTGACGTTGACGGTCACGCCCTTGCCCTGGTTGCCGTCTTGCGGCTTCACCACGACCGGCAGGCCGATTTCCTGGGCCACGGCCCAGGCGTCGTCCACCGAGTCCACGGGGCGGCCGATGGGCACGGGCACGCCGGCCGCTTGCAGCAGGCGCTTGCACAGGTCTTTGTCTTGCGCGATGGACTCGCTCACCGCGCTGGTGGCGTCGACCTCGGCGGCCCAGATGCGGCGCTGCTTGGCGCCCCAGCCGAACTGCACCAGGCTGCCTTGCGTCAAGCGGCGGAAGGGAATGCCGCGGGCGATGGCCGCGTTGACGATGGAGCCGGTGGAGGGGCCCAGGCGGATGTCCTCGTCCAGCTCGCGCAACTCAGCCAGCACGGTGTCGGCGTCGAATTCACCGCCCGACAGGGCCGCGTTCACGAGCTTGACCGCGTGGTCGAAGGCGAGGCGGCCCACGTCTTCCTCGCTGTACTCGATGACCAGCTGGTAGGTGCCCGCTTCGGGCGTGACATGCGTTTGGCTGAACGTGACCGGGCAGCCGGCCTGGGCTTGCAGCGCGAGCGCGGCCTGCTCCAGCACCTGGGCCAGCGAGGTGTCGGCACGCAGTTCGCCGATGGTGGGGAAGAGCTGGCGCAGCCGGGCTTCGAAGCCGGGCAGGCGCTCCAGCGAGCGCTCGGTGTCGCTGCAATGCACGACGGCTTCAATCGCCGTGTGGCGGCTCCACATGTTCGGGCCGCGCAGGGCGCGGGTGCGAGAAACGTCCATAAGGGGTCCGGAATCTGTTGACGTTAGGCGAGGTGGAGTTCGGGCACGAAGGTGTCCAGGCCGGCGGCGATGAGCTCGGGCGAGATGCCCAGCGCCCAGCCGGTGGCCACGGCGGCCAGCAGGGTGGCGGCGTCCGTCGTGTCGGCGCCAAAGCGGCGCAGCAGGGCGTCGATGTTGGCGCCGGGTGTTTCGGCCGGGCCTTGGGCCAGCACGGCCGCGCCGCCGCGCAGGAACACCGCGCGGCCGCCGCGGTTGCGGTGCTGTTGCAGGGCGTCCAGGCTGCCGTCTTCGGCGTAGAACACCACTTCGCCGTCGCTCAGCTCGGCCATGTCCACCAGGCGCGGGTGGGCGGCGTGCAGCACGCTGGCGCCTTCGCTGAGCACCACGTCCACCTGGGTGCGCAGCACCTTGTAGAGCTGGTCCACGTCTTGCACGTCGAAGTCGGCCAGGGCGTCGATGCCGTCCAGGTCGGTCACCACGCCCACCTGGCAGCGGTCATAGGCCAGGCCGTCGCGCAGGATGCTGGCGGGGTTGTTCTCCACCACCACCGCGTTCACGCCGCGGTTCATCAGCAGGCGGTGGGCGGCGTCCCAGCGGGCGCTGTCTTTCTTCTCGACGCAGCGGGTGCCCAGGAACAGGCCGTCGCGGCAGGCCAGGCCCACGTGGCGGCCGTTGAGGTGCAGCAGCCAGGCCACGAGGCGGGCGATCTGGCGGCCCCCGCGCGAGCCGGCCACGCCGACGATGGGGATGCGGCCGGTTTCGTCTTCGGCAAACAGGTGGTCGATGATGGCCTGGCCCACCGGCTGCGGGGCGCCGCCAGCCGGCTTCAGGTGCATCAGCAGCCCGGGGCCGGCGTTCACTTCCACGATGGCGCCGCCGGTCTCGGCCAGGGGCTTGCCGATGTCTTCGGTCACCAGGTCCACGCCGGCGATGTCCAGCCCCACGGTGCGGGCGGCCAGCGACACCGCGTGCGCCACCTCGGGGTGCACGTCCGGGGTGCAGTCAATGGCCACATTGCCGTTGCGCTGGATCAGCACGGCCTTGCCGGCCGCGGGCACGCTGTCGGGCGTGACGCCCTGGCGTTGCAGGTCCAGCAGCACGACCGGGTCTTCGCCCAGCACGATCTTGTTGAGCGGGAAGTCTTCCGTCAGGCCGCGGCGGGGGTCGGTGTTGATCTGGCTGTCGATCAGCTGCGCGACGGTGTGGATGCCGTCGCCATGGATCCACGCGGCTTCGCCACGGGCTGCGGCCACCACCTGGCCGCCCACCACCAGCACACGGTGCTCGTTGCCGCGGATGTAGCGCTCCACCAGCACCGAGGAGCCTTCCTCATCGGCCAGCTTGAACGCGGCATGGCAATCGGCTTCGTTCTGGATGTCCAGCGTGACACCCCGGCCGTGGTTGCCGTCGCTGGGCTTGATGACCACCGGCAGGCCGATGTCTTGCGCGGCGTCCCAGGCGT
Organism: Pelomonas baiyunensis; assembly: GCF_043555935.1. NCBI lineage: Bacteria > Pseudomonadati > Pseudomonadota > Betaproteobacteria > Burkholderiales > Sphaerotilaceae > Roseateles > Pelomonas baiyunensis. The sequence goes on from NZ_JBIGIB010000008.1 coordinate 41,476, forward strand.
CGGCCGCGGTCTTGACCTCCTGGCCCTCGGGCACGGGCACGCCCACGGCCTTGAGCAGGGTCTTGGTCAGGTCCTTGTCGCCGGCGATGCCTTCGGCGATGGCGCTGGTCATGTCGGTCTCGGCCGTCCAGATGCGGCGCTGGCGTGCGCCGTGGCCCAGCTGCACCAGGTTGCCGTCGTTCAGGCGGATGTGCGGGATGCGGCGGTCCGTCGCGGCGGCCACGATGGCGGCGGTGGAGGGGCCGAGGTAGCAGTCGTCGAGCTTGTCGCGCACGCGGGCCACGGCGGCGGGCACGTCGAACGGTTCGTCGTTGATCATGGCCATGATCAGCGCGTGACCCTCAGCCAGGGCGGCGCGGGCCACCTGCTCGTCTCGTGCGCGGAACACCATGCGGTACACGCCGCGCTGGCTGGTGGAGCGCGTCTGGCCGAAGCCGGTGGGCATGCCGGCCAGGTTCAGCAGCTCGATGACGATGTGCTCCAGCACATGGCCCATCCAGGTGCCGTCACGCAGGCGCTCGATGAAGCCGCCGCGTTCACCCACGCCGCAGTGGTGCTCGATGAGGGCGGGCAGGGCGGTGGTCAGGCGGTCGTTGAAGCCGGGGAGCTGGTGGCTGGGAAAGTCTTCCAGCTCGCCCAGGTCCAGCCACACCTCCAGCACCGGCCGGTAGGTCCACATGTTGGGCCCGCGCAGGTAGTTGATGCGCAGCAGGCGAATGTCGTTCTTCTTGCTCATGGAATCAGGATTGGGGTGCGGGAGAGCGCTTGGAATTGTGCGCTGAAGTCATCACGGAGAATCGCAGCAGCTCGTCGGATCACACAACAACATGCAAGACCTTGCCTCCCACACCTCGCCGCATCCCCTCACGGCCGCCCTTCAAGGACAGCTGCATGCGGGTGAGAACGTGGTGGCGACGCTGGAGGTTGACCTGGACCGCCAGGGCCGCTTCGCCACCGGGCTGATGGCGTTGACGTCGTCACGCCTGCTGGCGTACGAGCCGGCGGCGGGCCAGTGGGCGGCCTTCGTGCTGGCGCCGGGGCAAAGCCTGAAGCTCAGCGACCACGGCGGCCTGGCTTTCATGGAGCTGTTCGACGCCGCCGGGCGCCTGGCCCGCTGGCGCTTCACGCTGGCCTGCAACCCGCAGGCGGTGAAGTTTGCCGACCTGTTCGCCCGCGAGCAGCAGCGCCTGGCTGGCCAGCCGGTGCAGGAGGCCGAGGAGGAGCCGGAAGACTTCGACTTTGGTGAATCCAGCGCGCCGCCCAGCACCTGGGTCCTGCTGCGGCTGTGGCGCTTTGCGCGGCCGTACCAGTGGCAGTTGCTGCTGGGCTTCGCGTTGATGATGGGCGCGACTGGTGCCACGCTGGTGTCGCCCTATCTCACCATGCCCTTGATGGACAAGGTGCTCATCCCCTTCCGCAACGGTCAGGCCATCGACCCCGGCTTGGTGATGTGGCTGCTGGGCGGCTTGCTGGGGGCGGCGCTGGTGTCGTGGGCCATGGGCTGGGCCAAGACCTACCTGCTGTCGCTGGTGTCCGAGCGCATCGCGGCCGACCTGCGCACCGCCACCTTCGAGCACCTGCTGGGGCTGTCGCTGGAGTACTTCGGCAACAAGCGCACGGGCGATCTGATGTCGCGCATCGGGTCGGAGACCGACCGCATCTCGGTGTTCTTGAGCCTGCACGCGCTGGACTTCATCACCGACGTGCTGATGCTGGCCATGACGGCGGTCATCCTGTTCAGCATCCACCCGGGCCTGGCCCTGGCCACGCTGGTGCCACTGCCCTTCATCGCGTGGCTCATCCATTTGGTGCGCGACAAGTTGCGCACCGGCTTCGAGAAGATCGACCGCGTGTGGGGCGAGATCACCAACGTGCTGGCCGACACGATTCCGGGCATCCGCGTCGTCAAGGCCTTTGCGCAGGAAAAGCGCGAGGCCACGCGCTTTCGCGAAGCCAACGTGAAGAACCTGCAGGTGAACGACCGGCTGAACAAGACCTGGAGCCTGTTCACTCCCACGGTGGGCCTGCTGACCGAAATGGGCCTGCTGGTGGTGTGGGGCGTGGGCATCTGGCTGATTGCGCACCAGAGCATCACGGTCGGCACGCTGACCGCCTTCCTGGCCTACATCGGCCGGTTCTATGGCCGGCTCGATTCCATGAGCCGCATCGTGTCGGTCACGCAAAAGGCCGCGGCGGGCGCCAAGCGCATCTTCGACATCCTGGACCACGTCTCCAACGTGCCAGACCCGGTCAACCCGCAGCCGTTCGAGAACGTGAAGGGCGCCATCTCCATGCAGGGGCTGAACTTCCGCTACGGCTCGCGGTCGGTGGTGCGCAACCTGAACCTGGACATCCGCCCGGGCGAAATGGTGGGCCTGGTGGGCCACAGCGGCTCGGGCAAGAGCACGCTGGTGAACCTGATCTGCCGGTTCTATGACGTGACCGAGGGCTCTATCCGCGTCGACGGCGTGGACCTGCGCCGCATCCGCGTGGCCGACTACCGCCGCCACATCGGCCTGGTGCTGCAGGAGCCCTTCCTGTTCTTCGGCACCATCGCCGAGAACATCGCCTACGGCAAGCCCGACGCCACGCGCGATGAGATCGTGGCCGCCGCGCGCGCGGCCCACGCCCACGAGTTCATCCTGCGCCTGCCCCACGGCTACGACAGCCTGGTGGGCGAGCGCGGCCAGGGCCTGTCGGGCGGCGAGCGTCAGCGCATTTCCATCGCCCGCGCGCTGCTGATCGACCCGGCCATCCTGATCCTGGACGAAGCCACCTCGGCGGTGGACACCGAGACCGAGAAGGAAATCCAGCGCGCGCTGGACAACCTCGTGAAGGGACGCACGACGATCGCCATCGCCCACCGCCTGTCCACGCTGCGCAAGGCCGACCGGCTTGTGGTGATGGACCGCGGCGAGATCGTGGAGCTGGGCCCGCACGACGAGCTCATCGCCCTGCAGGGCCACTACTGGCGCCTGTGGGAAGCGCAAGCCCGGCGCGTGGATGCCGACGCCGATGAAGACGGCGGCCTGATGGTGGTGGCCCCCAACCCGAACGCGCACACGGTGAACGCATGACGACGACGCTTCCTTTCCGCGACCTGCAACTGGACGCCCATGGCCGGCTGGTCCTGACCGACCTGCAGGGCGCCGAGCACGTGGGCGTGTCGCCCGTGCGCGCGCACCCGATTTCGGCGCCGGACGAAGGCGTGTCTCTGGTGGGTGTGCACGGCCACGAGCTGGCCTGGATTCCGCGCCTGTCGGGCCTGCCGGACGCGCCGCGCCAGCTGCTGGAGGCCGAGTTGTCGGCCCGCGAGTTCCACCCCACGCTGCTGCGGCTCATCTCGGTCAACACGTTTGCCACGCCCAGCACCTGGCGCGTGGAGACCGACCGCGGCGAGGTGGACTTCGTGCTGAAGAGCGAGGAAGACATCCGCCGGCTGGACGAGGGGCGGCTGCTGATCACGTCCACCCACGGCGTGCAGCTGCAGGTGCCGGACCGCTGGGCGCTGGACAAGCAGTCCAAGCGGCTGCTCGAACGCTTCCTCTGACCCGCCCAAGCTGGGCCATGGGCCCCGAGGGTGGGGGCGCAGAGCGCGTCGGGGTTGGGCTTATTCGCCCATCTGCGACTGCAGGTAGTTCTGCTCGCCCACGGTCTTGACCAGCGCCAGCTGGGTTTCGAGGTGGTCGATGTGTTCCTCGGTGTCTTCCAGGATGTCGGCGAACAGGTCGCGCGAGACGTAGTCGCGCACGCTCTCGCAGTGGGCGATGGCCTCCTTCAGGTGCGCATGGCCGGTCTGCTCGATCTTCAGGTCGCACTCCATCGTTTCGATGGCGTTTTCTCCGATCAGCAGCTTGCCCAGGTCCTGCAGGTTGGGCAGGCCGTCCAGCGTCAGCACGCGCTCGATGAGCTTGTCGGCGTGCTTCATTTCCTCGATGGACTCTTTGTACTCGTGCTGAGCCATCTTCATCAGGCCCCAGTTCTTGAGCATGCGGGCATGCAGGAAGTACTGGTTGATGGCCGTGAGCTCCAGCTTGAGCTGGGCGTTCAGGTGCGCGATGACTTGTGCGTCGCCTTTCATGGGGGCCTCCGGGTGCGTGAAATCGGCCGGCAGTATCCCCAGCCCGCGCCCGGGTTCCAAACCGGTCTTTTTGCAAATGAGAGCGATTCGCATTAGTATTGCGGCCATGATTGTTTGTGTCTGCCACCGCGTCTCCGACCGCGACATCGCGATCGCCGCATCCAGCGGCTGCCCGGATTTCAAGACCCTGCAGGAGCAACTGCGCGTGGCCACGGGCTGTGGCAAGTGCCGCGAATGCGCCTGCGCGGTGTTCGAGGAAAGCCGCGTGGCGGGCGGTGGCGCGCCGCGCGCCCGGGGCATGGCCGTGGTGGCCCGCAGCCTCGCCGCCGCTTGAGCCGTTAGAATCCCGAGCTTGGCGCCAGTCAATGGCGCCATTTTTTTGTTGGTCCGTGCCCGAAGTTGTTGTGTTGTCGCAGCCGCTGTAGGCGGGGCCAGCGCGCACGACAACCGCAAGGAAATTTCATGAGCACCCAGCAGACCGGCATCGTCAAGTGGTTTGACGACGGCAAGGGCTTCGGCTTCATCACCCCCGCCGACGGCGGCAAGGACCTGTTCGCTCACCACAGCGAAATCAAGAACGGCGGCGGTTTCCGCACGCTGGCTGAAGGCGCCCAGGTCGAGTTCGAAGTGAAGCAGGGCCCCAAGGGCCTGCAAGCCGCGAACATCCGCGCGCTGTAATTCACGCACCGCCCCGTGCCAAAGCCCGCGCCCAGCGCGGGCTTTGTGCTTTCCGGGGCTGCGCAACGACAATTCGAGGTTATGTCCGCTCTGCCCGTTTCTGCTCCCAAGGCCCCGACCGCCAAAGCCCTGACCGGCTATCGCCCGTTCTGGGCCAAGCGCTTCGGCCCCGCCCCCTTCCTGCCCATGAGCCGGGCGGAGATGGAGCAACTCGGCTGGGATTCCTGCGACATCATCATCGTCACCGGCGATGCCTACGTCGACCACCCCAGCTTCGGCATGGCCGTGATCGGCCGCACGCTGGAGGCGCAGGGCTTTCGCGTGGGCATCATTGCCCAGCCGGACTGGAACAGCGCCGATGCCTTCAAGGCGCTGGGCAAGCCCAACCTGTTCTTTGGCGTGGCCGCCGGGAACATGGACTCCATGATCAACCGCTACACCGCGGACCGAAAGATCCGCAGTGACGACGCCTACACCCCTGGCGGCGAAGGCGGCAAGCGCCCGGACCGCGCCACGCTGGTCTACACCCAGCGCTGCCAGGAGGCGTTCAAGGACGTGCCCATCGTCATCGGCGGCATCGAGGCCTCGCTGCGCCGCATCGCGCACTACGACTACTGGCAGGACAAGGTTCGCCGCTCGGTGCTGGTCGACAGCAAGGCCGACCTGCTGGTGTATGGCAACGCCGAGCGCGCCATCGTCGAGATCGCCCACCGCCTGGCGCGCCGCGAGCCGATTGAAAGCCTGACCGATGTGCGCGGCACCGCCTTCATGCGGCGCGACAACGACCCCTCGGCCGAAGGCTGGTTCGAGCTGGACTCCACCGAAGTGGACCGCCCCGGCCGCATCGACGAGCTGATCAGCCCGTATCAGGAAATCAAGCAGGAAACCTCCTGCGCCACCGCCGAGGCCGCGGCGCCGGATGCGCCCAAGCCCATCACCATCCACAAGACCGGCCGCATCGCCTTGCCGCCCCGCGAGCGCACCGTGGTGCGCCTGCCGGACTACGAGGTGGTCAAGAGCGACCCGGTGCTGTACGCCCACGCCAACCGCGTGCTGCACCTGGAAACCAACCCGGGCAACGCCCGCGCGCTGGTGCAGCGCCACGGCGACCGGGACCTGTGGGTCAACCCGCCGCCCATCCCGCTGAGCACGCCGGAGATGGACCATGTGTTCGACCTGCCGTACGCCCGGGCGCCGCACCCCAGCTACGCCGACGAGCACGGCAGCCACGACGGCGCGACCAAGATCCCAGCCTGGGAAATGATTCGCTTCAGCGTGAACATCATGCGCGGCTGCTTTGGCGGCTGCACCTTCTGCTCCATCACCGAGCACGAGGGCCGCATCATCCAGAGCCGCTCGGAAGACTCCGTGATCCGCGAGATTGAGGAGATGCGCGACAAGGTCAAGGGCTTCACCGGCATCGTGTCGGACCTGGGCGGCCCCACGGCCAACATGTACCGCATCGGCTGCAAATCGCCCGAGATCGAGGCCGCCTGCCGCAAGCCCAGCTGCGTCTACCCCGGCATCTGCCCCAACCTCAACACCAGCCACGACCCGCTGATCAAGATGTACCGCCGCGCGCGCGCGTTGCCGGGCGTGAAGAAGATCCTGATCGGTTCCGGCCTCCGCTACGACCTGGCCGTGCAGTCGCCCGAGTACGTGAAGGAACTCGTCACCCACCACGTGGGCGGGTACCTGAAGATCGCGCCGGAGCACACCGAGAGCGGCCCGCTGTCCAAGATGATGAAGCCGGGCATCGGCACGTATGACCGCTTCAAGCAGATGTTCGAGGCCGCCAGCGCCGCCGCGGGCAAGAAGCAGTACCTGATTCCGTACTTCATCGCCGCCCACCCCGGCACCAGCGACGAGGACATGATGAACCTCGCCGTGTGGCTGAAGAAAAACGGCTTCCGCGCCGACCAGGTGCAGACCTTCTACCCCAGCCCCATGGCCACGGCGACGGCCATGTACCACTCGGGCCGCAACCCGCTCAAGGGCATCAGCCGCGATGAAGCGCGGGGCGAGAAGGTGGACATCGTGCGTGGCGAGCGCCGCCGTCGGCTGCACAAGGCCTTCCTGCGCTACCACGATGCCAACAACTGGCCGCTGTTGCGCGAGGCCCTCAAGGCCATGGGGCGCGCCGACCTCATCGGCAATGGCAAGCACCACCTGATTCCGAGCTACCAGCCCCTCACCGACGGCAGCTACGAAAGCGCGCGGCGCAAGAACTCCACCGGCGCCAAGGCCGCGCCGGCCGCGCCCGCCAAGGCGGCCAAGCCGGGAACGCCGCGCAAGGGTCAGGTGCTGACGCAGCACACCGGGTTGCCCCCGCGGGTCACCGGCAGTGCCCGCAGTGGGGTGGCGCGTCCGGGCAAACCCGGAAAGCGTTGACGCCAAACCCGGGGGTTTTGCGCGGCGTTGCCGTGGCGGCCAACCTGCGGATGCACTACCCTTGCGGCTTCTCGACGAGATGCGGCAGCCGCTGGGCGGTTGCCCACGCCCGGAGCCCTGGCCCCCATGCAAGAGACGACTGCCGCTGACGACGACCTGCTCGAACTGCTGGACGAGCCCGAGCATGCCGAAGGCGATCACCGGCACAACGACCGGCCCTGGCGCATCCTGATCGTCGACGACGACGGCGACGTCCACAAGGCCACCGAGCTGGCCATGCAAGGCCTCACGGTGGAAGGCCAGCCGCTCGTCTTCCTGCACGCCAATTCCGCCGCCCAGGCCCGCCAGTTGCTCGCCACCGAGGGCGACCTCGCCGTGGTGCTGCTGGACGTGGTGATGGAGAGCGAAGACGCCGGTCTGCAGCTGGTGCGCCACATCCGCGACGAATTGCGTCTGAACGCGGTGCGCATCGTGCTGCGCACCGGCCAACCGGGCTATGCACCTGAAATCGAGACGGTGCAGGCCTACGACATCAACGACTACAAGACCAAGTCCGAGCTGACCCGCACGCGGCTGTACACCGTGCTGACCGCGGCCGTGCGTTCGTACCGCCAGATCTGCGCGCTGGAAGCCAACCGGCGCGGGCTGGAAATGATTGTCGAGAGCAGCACGTCGCTTTCGCGCATGCGCGGCCTGTCGCGCTTTGCGGAAGGCGTAGTCACGCAGTTGTGCGCGCTGCTGGGCATCCTGCCGGAAGGCCTGGTGTGCGCGCAGGTCAGCGGTGACCTCGGTGATGAAGTGCGCATCGTGGCCGCCGCAGGCCAGTACAGCAGCCTCATCGACCGGCCGCTGTCGCAGGTCAAGATCTCCGCGGTCCGCGAGCGCCTGGAGCGCTGCCTGCGCGAGCAGCAGAACGTCTACGACGACGGCACCTGCCTCTACTTCGGCATGGGCCAGGGCCGCGCGATGGCGGCGCTGGTGGACGTGGGCCGCGAGCTGGACGAGCTGGACCAGCAACTGCTGCGCGCCTTCTGCTCCAACATCGCCGTGGGCTTTGAGAACGTGGTGCTGTACAGCCAACTGCTGGACCAGGCCTACAACGACCCGCTGCTGCGCCTGCCCAACCGCAACCGCTTCGTCGAGCTGCTCGACAAGAACCTGAAGGACCCCGCCGGTGTCACGCTCGCGCTGATCGACATCGACGACTTCTCCGACATCAACGACGCCTTCGGCCACCACTTCGGCGACCAGGTGCTGCAGGCGGTGGTGCACCGCATGAGCGAGCTGCTGGGCCTGAACACCGCCATGGCCCGCGTGGGCGCCGACACCTTCGGCGTGCTGGGCGAGCACGTGAAGGTGTGCCCGGAGAGCGTGCAGTCGGTCTTTGCCGAGCCCTTCGTGGTGGCGGGCGAGCGGCTGCAGCTGTCGGCCACCACCGGCCTGGTGCGACTGGGCGAGTCGACCGCGGTCGGGTCCGAGTTGCTGCTGGACGCCCAGATTGCCCTCAAGCGCGCCAAGCAGCAGCAGCGCGGGTCATCCCAGTACTTCTCGGCCGCGATGGGCAGCGACGCCCGCGAGCGCTTCAAGCTGCTCAAGGGCCTGCGCACCGGCTTCGAGGACAGCCAGCTCTTCGTCGTCTACCAGCCCCAGGTCGAACTGGACAGCGGCCGCGTGATCGGCGCCGAAGCGCTGCTGCGCTGGCGCACCGCCGACGGCCGGTTCGTCGCGCCCGACCAGTTCATTCCGCTGGCCGAGCAAAGTGGCCTGATCATCCCGATCGGTGAGTTCGTGATGCGCACCGCGTGCGCGCAGCTCAAGGCCATGCAAAGCCGGGGCCACACCGAGTTCCGCATGGCGGTCAACGTGTCGATGGCCCAGTTCCGCCACCCCGGTTTCATCGACATGCTGGCCGGTGCGCTGCGCGACTGCGGCGTGAGCGGGCACAGCATCGAGCTCGAGATCACCGAGTCCATGGCCATGGAAGACGCCGACCTCGTGCTGCGCGTGCTGGCCGACATCAAGCGCCTGGGCTTCAGCGTGGCGATTGACGACTTCGGCACCGGCTTCTCCAGCTTGAGCCAGCTGCGCCAGCTGCAGGTGGACCGCCTCAAGATCGACCGCGCGTTCGTGCAGGAGGCGCAGTCCTCCACGGCCGGTTCCACCATTGCGCAGATGGTGGTCAACCTCGGTCGCGGCCTGGGCCTGACTGTGATCGCCGAGGGCATCGAGACCGAAGAACAGCGCCAGTACCTCATCGGCCTGGGCTGCCACGAAGGCCAGGGCTGGCTGTTCGCCAAGCCCATGCCGGCCGACCAACTCGTCGCGTTCCTGGCGGGCTGAACAGCCGCCCGAGCGCTGCGCTTGCGCGCGGGGCTGCGGCCCCTAAACTGCGCCGTCCATTGACGACAGCCAGGAGCGCTCATGAGTCTCGCGAAGATCCTCGTCGCCCAAGGTGGCGGCCCCACCGCCGTCATCAACCAGAGCCTCGTCGGCGTGGTGCTGGAAGCCCGGCGGCAGGCCGGTGTGGGCAAGGTCTACGGCGCCCGGCACGGGGTGCGCGGCATCGTCAACGAAGACTTTGTCGACCTCACGCAGGAAACCAGCCACAACCTCGAACTGGTGGCCGGCACGCCCGCCTCGGCGCTGGGCTCCACGCGCGACAAGCCCGACGCCGCCTATTGCCACGAGATCTTCACCGTGCTCAAGGCGCACGAGATCACGCACTTCTTCTACATCGGCGGCAACGATTCGTCCGACACCGTGCGCATCGTGTCCGAGGAAGCGCAGGCCGCGGGCTACCCGCTGCGTTGCATCCACATCCCCAAGACCATCGACAACGACCTCGTCGGCAACGACCACACGCCCGGCTACGCGTCCGCCGCGCGCTTCGTGGCCCAAGCCTTTGCCGGCGCCAACCTCGACAACGCCGCGCTGCCCGGCGTGTACGTGGGCGTCGTCATGGGTCGCCACGCCGGCTTTCTGACGGCCGCCGCCGCCCTGGGCAAGAAGTTCGACGACGACGGCCCGCACCTCATCTACCTGCCCGAGCGCAGCTTCGACAACGAGCAGTTCCTGCGCGATGTGAAGGCCACCTACGAGCGCTTCGGCCGCTGCGTCATTGCCGTCAGCGAGGGCATCCACGACGCCTCGGGCACGCCCATGCTGTCCAAACTGGCCGGTGAGCTGGAGCGCGACGCGCACGGCAACGTGCAGCTCAGCGGCACCGGTGCGCTGGCCGATCTGCTGTGTGAAGAAATCAAAAACCGCCTGGGCATCAAGCGCGTGCGCGGTGACACCTTCGGCTACCTGCAGCGCAGCTTCCTGGGCTGCGTGAGCGATGTCGACCAGCGCGAGGCCCGCGAGGTCGGCGAAAAGGCCGTGCAGTACGCCTTCCACGGCGACCGCGACGGCTCGGTCGCCATCAAGCGCACCGGCACCTACGCGGTGGACTACGAACTCCTGCCCCTGGCCGCTGTGGCGGGCAAGACGCGCACGATGGAAGACCACTTCATCACCGAGAGCGGCACCGACGTGACCGACGCCTTCCGCCTCTACCTGCGCCCGCTGCTGGGCTCGGGCATGCCCGACGCCTTCCGCCTGCGCCCCAACCCGGTGCCCAAGGTGCTGAAGAAGGGCTGATCCAGGCCGGATCGGGCGTTGATCAGGGCTGCTGCGGTTTCACCAGCCGCGGATGCCACTCGTTCACCGCCAGCAGCGCGGCCGAGCCGAAGTGGCGGTGGAGGTCGGCCACCATCTCGCCGTGGGCGATGACCGGGTCGGTGTCCACCGCCTGGCGGGCGATTTCCAGGTCTTGCGTGGCGAAGATGAACAGGCCGCGCAGGCCGTTTTGGCCGTCCAGCGGGCCGGCGTAGACGAGCAACCCCTCCTGGGCCAGCCGTGCCATGTTCGCGAAGTGGCCTTTGAACATCGCGTCGCGTTCCGGGCCGTCGGGCATGCGCTTCGGCCCGGTTTTCAGCAGCACGAACACGTAGCCGCGCAGCCCTTGCGCGTTGGCGCCCCAAACCTGGGCTTGGGCCGCGTCGTATGGCGCGGCCGCTGAGGGGCTCTGCGCCAACGCCGCCCCCGAGGTCAGGGCGGTGAGGGCGGCCAGGCAAGCCGCGACGGCAGCGGTGGTCATGGGTGGGGCTCCAGCATCGAGGGGGACCTTGATTGCACCGCAGGCGGCGCCTGCCGGCACCGCGTTGAATCCCGAAGGGGCGTTCACGAGGCGCGACGGTCTGCCCTGCCGAAAGCCACTTGCGGTCTGCATTCCGTTCTTCTACATTTGTAGTACTACATCTGTAGAAATAACTCATGGACGACGACACCGGCGCGGGCGAGGTTTCGCTGAGCGACTTGCAACTGAGCCTCATGCGTGTGCTGTGGGCGCGTGGCGAAGCCAGCACGGCCGACGTGGCCGAGGCCCTGCGCGGCGAGCGCGACCTGGCGCACACCACCGTGGCCACGCTGTTGACGCGGCTGGAAAAGCGCGGCCTGCTGGCCAGCCGGCGCGAGGGGCGGGCGCTGCTGTACACGCCGCTCGTCAGCGAGGCCGAAGTGCAGCGCTCCATGGTGGGCAACCTGCTGGACCGCCTGTTCGCCGGCCGCGCCAGCGCCTTGGTCAGCCACCTGCTGGATGCCCGCAGCGTGGACCCGCGGGAGTTGTCGGAACTGCAAGCGCTGCTGAAGCAACACAAGGAGGCCGGCCGTGACTGATGCCTTGCTCACCTGGGCGTGCAGCTACGCCTTTCACAGCACCGTGCTGATCGGCGGCCTCTGGGCCGTGGAGCGCGCGGGCGGCCTGGCTCGGTTGACCACGGGCACGCAAGAGCTGCTGTGGCGCTTGGCGCTGCTGGGCGGGCTGGTCAGCGCGACGTTGGCGGCGGGCCTGGCGCCGCAGGTGCCGTCGCCTGCGGGGGCCTCGGCCCGCGCGGAGATGGCTGACGTTCAGCCGCGCGCTGCCGTGGCCGCACCGCCACCCCGGGCCCCAACCGCGCCGGGGGGGGCGGTGACTGCCCCGGCCGCCCCCGCCACCCCTGCCACCCGCGTGCCGCAACTGGGCGTGTCCGGCTGGGTGGCCGCGGTTGCGCCCAAGGCGCAAGACCTGGCTGTGGCCGGCGTGCTGGTGTGGCTGGCGGGCGCGTGCGTGCTGCTGGTTGGCGTGGCGTTGCAATGGGCCTGGCTGGTGCGAGGTGTGCGTCGGCTGGCGCCGCTGCACCATGCGCGCTGGCAGGCGTGGCTGGCGGAGCAGGCCGCGGCGCTGGGCGTGGCCGCGCCCGCGCTGCGCCTGGCGCGGCCCGGCTGGGCCAGCCCCTTGCTGGCGCCCGGGCCAGTGCTGTGTTTGCCCGCCTGGTGCCTGAGCCTGCCGGACGACGAGGCCCGCGCGGTGCTGAGCCACGAGCTGGCCCACCTGCGCCGGCGTGACCCCGCGTGGCGCCTGCTGTCGGCCGGGGTGCAGGCCCTGCTGTGGCCGCAGCTGCTGAACCGCATCGCGCTGCGGCGGTTGGACCTGTTGGCCGAACTGGCGTGCGACGCCGCAGCCAGCACACCGGCCGGCCAGCGCCTGGCCCTGGCGCAAAGCCTGCTGCGCTGCGCCGAGGCAATGAAGACCGCAGGCCACCGCCCTGGCCCGGCGTTGGCCTGCGGTGCGGTGGGTGGCGGCTCGGCGCTGGTGGCGCGGGTGCGCCAGCTGCTGAAGCCCGAAGGCACGCCGGTTCCGCCGGAGCGCCGGGCCCTGCGCTGGGGCGGGGTGGCCGTGATGGTGGCGGCCTTGCTGGCGCTGCCGGCGGTGGTGGTCAGCCACACCCAGGGGCGCAGCCTGCTGGAGCGCGCGGGGCTGGACGGCGTGGCCGATGCGCTGCAGCTGCACGAGCTTCTCACCACCGGCGGGCACCGCCGCATCTACAGCCGCTACCCCGGCGGCAACTTTGCGGTGACCGTGTCCGGTGAGCTGAGCTTCAACGATGCCGAGGACGATGTCGAGACCCTGACCGGCCGCATCGTTGTGCGTGAGCGGGCCGAGGGCCTGTCCCGCGAAATGACGCTGGTGGCCGAGCCGGGCGGTGGCATCCAGCGCAGCTACCGCGTCGGCGGCGAGCCGGCCGTGCTGGACGATGCCGGCCGCCGCTGGTGGGCGCAGGCGGTGCAGCGCATGGCCGAGTCGCTGGTGGCGCCGGAGGTGCGGGCCCGCAAGCGTTTCGCTCAGGGCGGCTTTGAGGCGGTGCTGGCGGACGTGGAGCGCGCCCGCGACGGCCACGAGCGCGGGCGGCGCATCCGCGCCACGCTGCCGTTGCAGCAGCCGCTGCCCGCGGCCGTGCAAGACCGGCTGATCGCCGCTGCCGCGTCGATCGACAGCGCGTTCGAGAAGCGCGAGGCGCTGGCCGCAATCGCCCGTCAGCCGTTGGCCGAAGCCCAGCAACTGGCGTGGCTGGGCGCCGTGGCCGGCATCGACAGCGATTTCGACCGGCGCGAGGCGCTGGAGGCCATGACCCCGCAGCTGCTGCCGCAGCCCGCCGTGCTGGCCGCCTGGGGCGAGGTGCTGGCGCGCATGGGCAGCGACTTCGAGCAACGCACCGCCATCACCGCGCAGGTGGATGCCCACCCCCAGCCGGCGGTGCTGGCGGCCGCGTTGCGCGCGGTGACGCACCTGCAAGGCGACTTTGAGCGGCGTGAGGCGCTGGGCGCGGTGGCCCGCCAACTGCAGGGGGACGAAGCCGAGTTGGTGGCGGCCTATGCCCAGGCCGCCTCGGGCATTGCGGGTGGGTTTGAGCGCCGCGAAGCGCTCAGCCAGCTGCTGGACCGCCCGCGCCTGACGCCTGCCGGCCTGGAGCGTGTGCTGGCCAGTGCCGAGGCCATGGACGGCGGCTTCGACCGCCTGCAGGTGCTGTTGCGCGTGGCCGAGAAACTGACTGCCGCCTCGCCGGTGGACGCCGCGCTGGTGCAACGCCTGCGCCGCGCCGGGCGGGGCCTTGGCGACCACGAACGCGGGCAGCTGGAGAACGCGCTGGACCGTCTGGGCTGAGCCGCTGGCCTTGCCGCTCGGTACGGCTGGATGCGGCTGGGTGCCGCTGGATGAGGCCGGGTGCGGATCAGTGCGGCTCGGGCACTGCCTGCATCAGCTTCTCCAGCCCCACGCGCAGCTTCAGCCCGGCCCACGGAATCACCGCGGCAATGCCGAACTCGGCGCGGGCCGTGTCGCGCTGGGCGGGCTCGGGCAGCCCCTGGCCGCTGCGGTCGCTCAGCACCGCCACGCGGGGCGTGCTGGCGGTGTCGCCGCGCCGCATCACCAGGCCCACCTCGCCAGACTTCAAGCGCACTGCACAGCCCGGGGGGTACAGGCCGAATTCCTTGATCAGCGCGGCCGTCATCACATCGCCCCGGCCGGCCTGGAACTGCAGGCGGGCAGCGGCATCGGCCAGCAGCGGCGCGCGGCGCAGGCGGGGGCTGAGCTTGGCGGTGAAGGTGTCGGCGCTGTGCAGCAGCTGTGCCACCTCGTGCACCTTGGCCGGCCGGCAGGGGTAGCCGGTGCCGCCGTCTTCTTCGTGGTGCTGGCGCACGGCGTCCAGCCAGTCGCGGTCGGTCACGCCGGCCATCTCCAGCAGGGCCGCGCTGCGCTCGGGGTGTGAGTGGATTTCGGCCCGCTGCAGCGGCGTCACCGGCGACACCTGGGTCACCAGCCGGTTCTGCAGGTCGGCCATGGCGAGGTTCATCGTCAGCGCGGCGCGCACGGCGCACTGCTTTTGCGCCAGGCCCCAGCCCAGCCGCGTGGCCGCCAGGCAGGCCGCGGTGGCGGTGTGCACCGCATGGCGGCTGGCGTACGACGAGGTGCCGCCCTGCTCGGCCTCGGTGCGCACGGTCTGCAGGATGGCGAGGTCCGGGTCGCGTTCGATCAGCGCCAGCAGCGGGCGCGAGGCACGGTCCAGCGTGTGCGTGAAGTCACCGGCCGGCGTGGTGCGCAGCAGGCGCGCCATGGCGTTGACCTGGGCGTCCCAGTAGGCGGGCAGTTGGTCAGCCCGGGCACGCGCGATGTCGTCCGACGGGTCGCCCAGCTCGCGCGGGTCCACGCGGGCATCGCGGTCGATGAGCTTGTCCAGCTGGCCCAGCTGGTCGAAGCGGTGGCCCTTGGCCAGCAGCAGGCGGCCGCCGGTGTCGTAGATGCTGAGCGGCGTCGGCTGATCCGGCGCAAAGCGCTCGCGGTGCAGGCTCAGGGGCTCGAAGTCCATCGCGTCACGGGCGACGTTCAGCCTGGCGACCCCCTCGGCCCCAGGCTGACCCAACGTCTTGCTTTTGTAGAGGGCGCGATTACAGCCGCCATTGCCGCGCTGTGGAGCCCGTGTCTGCACCCAGCGGCGTGACTTGCCGCACGGCGGCGGCGGCCTTGTGAAGGCCCGGGGCCGGTGCGTGGCCCCGTTGAGCTCTGCGCCGCTCAGCCCCGCTTGGCCAGCACCGCCCGCGCCACGCGCGACACCGGCTCGCGACCCAGCACGCCGGAGATGAAGGCGCCAGCGTCCACGAGCCGGTCCAGATCAATGCCGGTTTCAATGCCCAGGCCGTTCAGCAGGAACACCACGTCCTCCGTCGCCACGTTGCCCGTCGCGCCCTTGGCATAGGGGCAGCCGCCCAGGCCCGCCACGCTGGCGTGGAAGCTGTGCACGCCCACCTCCAGGCTGGCGTACAGGTTGGTCAGCGCCTGGCCGTAGGTGTCGTGGAAGTGGCCCGACACCTCGGCCGTGGGGAAGTGCTTCAGCGCCCGCTCCATGGCGGCTTGCACCTTGCGCGGCGTGCCCACGCCGATGGTGTCGGCAATGTCGATGGCGTCCACGCCCAACGCACGCAGCGGCTTCACGACGGCTTCCACCTGGTCCGCCGAGATCTCGCCCTCGTACGGGCAGCCCAGGGCGCAGGACAGCGCCGCCCGCACCTTCACGCCGGCCGCATGCGCGCCTTCGATGACCGGTGCGAAGCGCTCCAGGCTCTCGGCGATGGAGCAGTTGATGTTCTTCTGCGTGAAGGCCTCGCTGGCCGCGGTGAACACCAGGATCTCGTCGGGCCGGGATGCCAGCGCGGGCTCCAGGCCTTTGAGGTTGGGCACCAGCACGGAGTAGCGCACGCCGGGCTTGCGCGTGATGGCGGCCATCACGGCGGTGTTGTCGGCCATCTGCGGCACCCACTTCGGGCTCACGAAGCTGGTGACTTCAATTTCCTTCAGGCCGGCGTCCTGCAGCAGGGCGACGAGCTGCGCCTTGTGCTCAGTGGCCACGTTGGCCTTCTCGTTCTGCAGCCCGTCGCGCGGGCCGACGTCGAGGATCTTGACGTGCGAGGGGAGCGTCATGGTCATGATTCCAGCTTCAACAGCTCGGCGCCGTCGCTCACCTGGTCCCCCACGGCAAACAGCAGCTCGGCGACCTTGCCGTCGCGCGGCGACGAGATGGTGTGCTCCATCTTCATCGCCTCCATCACGGCCAGCGGTTGGCCCTTGGTGACGGTGTCGCCCGCTTTGGCGAGGAAGGCCACCAGCTTGCCCGGCATCGGGGCCGTGAGGCGGCCACCTTCGGCCGCGCCATCACCCGCATGGGCAATCACATCCACCTCGGTCAGCACGGCCGACCCCTCGGCGCCGAACACCGCCACGCGCTCGCCCTGGGCGTAGGTCTTCACGCGCACCCGGTCGGTGCCGAGGAAGAGTTCGTGCGTCTCGGCATCGCTGCTCTGCACGGCGAACTCGATGGCCTCGCCTTCAACCGTCAGCGTCATGCTGCCGCGGTGCTGGCGCGCCAGCAGCACTTCGTGGTGCGTGCCGCCGGCTTCCAGGTCGAAGCGGCGGGTGGCCGCGCCGAACAGGCGGAAGCCGTCGCGGGCGCTCCACGGGTCGGTGCCTTGGGTGGTGGCCTCCACGGCCAGCGTGTGCGCGACGACAGCAGCCGCGCTCACGCGCAGCGGCAGGCCGGGCTGGTCGAACAGCGCGGCGCGCTCGCGCTCGATGAGGCCGGTGTCCAGGTCGGCCCCGGCGAACGAGGCCGTGGCCGCGCAGCGGCGCAGGAAGGCGACGTTGGTGTGCAGGCCCACGATGTGCGTGTCGCGCAGCGCAGCGTCCAGCCGGGCCAGCGCCTGCGCGCGGTCCTCGCCCCAGACGATGAGCTTGGCGATCATCGAGTCGTAGAACGGGCTGATCGCGTCACCCTCGCGCACGCCGGCGTCGATCCGCACATCGCCCCGCTGGAACGCGACGTGGGCCGGCCAGCGCGCCACGTCCAGCGTGCCGGTGGCGGGCAGGAAGCCGCCGTCCGGGTTCTCGGCGCAGATGCGCGCCTCGATGGCGTGGCCATGCATCGTCAGCTCGTGTTGCTTCAGCGGCAGCGGCTGGCCCGCAGCCACGCGCAGCTGCCACTCCACCAGGTCTTGCCCGGTGATGGCTTCCGTCACCGGGTGCTCCACCTGCAGCCGGGTGTTCATCTCCATGAAGTAGAAGCGGCCATCTTGCTCGGCAATGAATTCCACCGTGCCCGCGCCCACGTAGCCGACGGCCTTGGCGGCCGCGACGGCGGCCTCGCCCATCTGCGCGCGGCGCTCGGGCGTCATGCCCGGCGCGGGGGCTTCTTCCAGCACCTTCTGGTGGCGGCGTTGCACCGAGCAGTCGCGCTCGAACAGGTACACGCAGTCGCCGTGCGTGTCACCAAACACCTGGATCTCGATGTGGCGGGGCTTCTGCACGTAGCGCTCGATCAGCACCGCGTCGTCGCCAAAGCTGTTGATGGCCTCGCGCTTGCAGGAGGCGAGTGCCGCGTCGAATTCGTCGGCGCTGAACACCGCACGCATGCCCTTGCCGCCGCCGCCCGCGCTGGCCTTGATGAGCACCGGGTAGCCGATGCGATCGGCTTCGCGCTTGAGCAGCGCGGGGGCTTGATCGGCGCCGTGGTAGCCCGGCACCAGCGGCACCTGGGCCGCTTCCATCAGCCGCTTGGATTCGGCCTTCAGGCCCATGGCCTGGATGGCGCTGGGCGGCGGGCCGATGAACACCACGCCCGCGTCGGCACAGGCCTGCGCAAACGCCTCGTTCTCGCTCAAGAAACCGTAGCCGGGGTGCACCGCCTGCGCGCCCGTGGCCTTGGCCGCGGCCAGGATGCGCTCCCACTGCAGGTAAGAGTCGCGCGGGGCCGGGCCGCCGATCAGCACGGCCTCGTCGCAGGCCTTCACGTGCTGCGCATTCGCGTCAGCCTCGGAGTAGACGGCGACCGTCTGGATGCCCAGGCGGCGGGCGGTGGCGGCCACGCGGCAGGCGATTTCGCCGCGGTTGGCGATCAGGATTTTCTTGAACATGGATGGTGTCTCCTCAAGGGGCCAGTCCCAGGCGCTCCAAGGCTTGTGGCCGCAGGCGCAGGACGTGATGAATGGGCAGGTCAGGAAACGGGGTGGGGCAGGTGACGGAAACCGTTGCGGCGGGGCCAACGTCCAGCGCCACCGGCAGACCTGCTGCGCAGGCGGAACTTGCAGCCTGCCAGGCGCCCACTGGGTCGCTGAACGGGGATATGCCCGCGATGCGGCCCACGCGCATGTCGCCCCGCAATTGATGACAGGAGGGGATGGACTCGATCCGAAAATGGTCTGCCTGGGTCCAGAAGCCCATGCGGCCGCAGTCGGCCGTCATCAGCGCGCCCATCAGCCCGCTCCCCAGCCGGCTGCGAACGGCCGAGGGCAGTTCCGTGCCGGCCACCAAATCTTGAATGTCCAGGACGTCGCGCCAGTCGCGTTGCAGTGCGCTGCTGAAGCCTTGTTGAGGGTCGAGCAACAGTCGGTGCATACGACCTGACTGGCCCGAATCGGCCCAGCGAGCGATCGCAGCGACGTCCACCGCAGCTTTGGTGTTTTGAAACAAACTGGCGGCCATGTCCACGGGCGCTGCGTCGCGGGGGCGGGTAGCTTGCGCCAGGAGCATCAACGTCTGGCCGCACGCGTAGGTGTCGTCATCGCGGTTGAAGCCGGTGGGTAACGTGGCAGACGCACGGTCGCTGCGCGCGAACAGGCAATTGTTCAGCGCCGTTTCCAGCGAGGCTTGCCAGCGGTCGGGGCTGTACAGCCCAGCCTCGCGCATCAACAGCCCGGCCATCCATTCGGCATGGCCTTCGTGGATCCACGGGCGGTCTGCATCGGTGCGGTAGATGCCGGTGTCCCACCAATGCGTTACTTCATGCGCGACAAAGCGCTGAACCTGTCCCGCGATATCGAATCCCTGCGGCACAGCAGGGTCGAACCGCAGGCTCATCATCCGGCCGGCGGTCACATCACCGCGAAACCCATGCAGGCCAGGGGCCGAACTGGTCACGGCCGTCCAGGGTCCAGCAGGGGCCACGCCATAGGCGCGTGCCAGCCGCGCCGTGTTACGTCGCAGTGCGTCGCGCACGGCACTTCTCACTGTCGCGTCCACAGCTTGATCGTGGATCAGGACGCCGCCCGGCAACTGTTCGATCTCGGCACTGCCAAGCCAGACGTATTCGTGCGAGCCGCTGGCATCGAAGCCAGCCTGGGTTTTCCCATCGTCCTGGGCGGCAAACGCGACCTGTTTGGCCGGCAGTACGCGGTCGATCGGCAGGCTCGAAACCTGGCCGGCCACCACAGTGCGAGCGCCCCGGTTCGCAACCCAGCGCCAGCGCACGGTATGGCCCGGCGGTACAGCGCTGAAAAAACCCAGGTAGGTCATCACGGCCGCACGGCCAGCCGGAAAGGCGGGCTCGTTGACGGCATAGCGATTCAACAGCCGTGGCGTGATTCGGAAGATGGCTGAGCGACAGCCGGCTGCGAGCATGACCGTGACACGCGGCTTCAAGGTCACGCTGGCGCAATGTCCCAAGGGCGCGGCCATCTCCGTCCAGACCGTGTGCATGACTTCCTGCTGATTGAACAGCGGCACCTCGCGAACGCCCGGTGGGGGCGTGTAGCTCACGAGCAATGAGCCGTCATCAGTCAACCGCTGCTCAATGAGCAGTTCACCCGCCGATGCCTGGGTGGTCAGTGCGAGCAGGAGAGATGCAATGGAGCCAGGCAGCTTTATCGACACAGGGGGACCTCCGGGATGTTGGCAACGCGGAGCGATCAGCCCGGCTTGCCTTCTTTCAGGCGCTTGCGCTGCGCCTCGTAGTCTTCGTAGCTTTGGCTGTTGGCCTTGCGGCAGGCCGTGCGGTCTTGGGCGCTGTAGGCGCGGTCGCACGAGTCCAGCGCGCGGTCTTGCGCGATGTCGTACAGCAAGCCGCAGCCGGACAGGCCTGCCGCAGCGAGCAGCAACAGCACGGCGGTCTTCATCTCAGTGGCGGCAGAGCTCGACCTTGGCCGCCTTCTCCGACGGCGTCAGGTCGGCCTCGGTCGAGCAGCGCATGCCCAGGCGGTCCAGCAGCGCGCGGTCCTTCTCGGCCTGGGGGTTGCTGGTGGTCAGCAGCTTGTCGCCGTAGAACATGGAGTTGGCACCGGCCAGGAAGCACAGCGCCTGCATGGTCTCGGGCATCTCTTCGCGGCCGGCACTCAGGCGCACCATGGCGCGCGGCATGGTGATGCGGGCCACGGCGATGGTGCGGATGAACTCCAGCGGGTGCAGCGGCGCGGTGCCGGCCAGCGGCGTGCCTTCCACCTGCACGAGGTTGTTGATGGGCACGCTCTCGGGATACGGGTCAAGGTTGGCCAGTTGCACCAGCAGGCCGGCGCGCTGGCGGCGGGTTTCACCCATGCCGACGATGCCGCCCGAGCACACCTTCATGCCCTGCTGACGCACGCGGTCCAGCGTGTCCAGGCGGTCTTGGTAGGTGCGGGTCGTGATGATCTGGCCGTAGAACTCGGGCGAGGTGTCGAGGTTGTGGTTGTAGTAGTCCAGCCCCGCTTCCTTCAGTTGCTCGGCCTGGCCGTCTTCCAGCATGCCGGCCGTCAGGCAGGTCTCCAGGCCGAGGGCCTTGACCTCGGAAATCATCTCGCCAATGGCTTCCAGGTGGCGGGCCTTGGGCGCGCGCCAGGCCGCCCCCATGCAAAAGCGCGTGGCGCCGTTCTGCTTGGCGGCGCGGGCGGCTTCCATCACCTCTTCCAGCGGAATCAGCTTCTCGGCCTTGAGGCCGGTGTCGAAGTGGGCCGACTGCGGGCAGTACTTGCAGTCTTCCTCGCAGCCGCCGGTCTTGATGGACAGCAGCGTGGAGAGCTGCACCGCGTTGGCGTCGAAGTGCTCGCGGTGCACCTGTTGCGCACGGAACAGCAGGTCGTTGAAGGGCAGCTCGAACAGCGCGGCCACCGCGTCCACCGTCCAGGGCGTGGCCTGGCGGCGGTCGGCGTCGGTGGTGGGGGTGAGGGTCTGGATCTGGTTCATGCGAGGGTCAGGCAAGAAGGGCGCCGAGCGCGGCGGGGTCGAGATGGGCCGCCGCAGCGGCGGGGTCTGCCGGCGCCGGAACGCGGGGCAGATGGCCCAGGCAAGGCGCCTGAAGGCCGAGTTGCAGAGCTTGCAGATTGTCGGTGACGTGGGGCTGACGGGCGTCCACCGTGTTGGCCACCCACGCGGCCAGACGCAGGCCGCGGGCGCGCACGGCCTCAGCCGTCAGCAAGGCGTGGTTGATGCAGCCCAGCCGCAGGCCCACGACCAGGATGACCGGCAGGCCCAGGTCCACGGCGAGGTCGGCCGTGTCCCAGCCGTCGGTCAGCGGCACGCGAAAGCCGCCCACGCCTTCCACCAGCGCGAGGTCACCCCACGCGGCCGTGGCACGGATGTCGGCCAGCAGCGCGTGGCGGTCGATGCGGCGGCCCTCCAGCCGCGCGGCGATGTGCGGCGCGCAGGGTTCGCGGAACTGCAGCGGGCCCACCTGCGCGTCGGTCAGGCCCAGCGCTTGCGCGGCGCGCAGCGTGGCCACGTCTTCGTTGACCCAGGCGCCGTCCACCAGCTCCTGACCGGCAGCCAGCGACTTGATGGGCGTGACCCGCCGGCCCTGTGCCGTGAAGGCGTGGGTGAGCGCGGCGGTGACGAAGGTCTTGCCGATTTCGGTGTCGGTGCCGGTGATGAAAAAGCCGTGGTTCATGCCGCCTCCAGCTCCTGCGCCGTGGCGCGCAGCGTGGCCAGCAGTTGGTCCACGTCGGCCTCGGTGTGCGTGCCGCACAGCGTGATGCGCAGGCGTGCGGTGCCGGCCGCCACCGTGGGCGGGCGGATGCCCGGCACGCGGATGCCGCCGGCCTCCAGCCGGGCGGCGGCCAGCATCACGTCGGCATTGCCGCCGACGATGAGGGGCTGGATGGGCGTGGTGGCCGGCGTGAGCGCCCAGCCCAGCGCGGGGTGGGCCTGGATCAGCGTCTCCAGCCCGGTGCGCAGGCGGGCTTGCAGCGCCACCAGGTTCGCGCGGCGGGCCTGGCCCACGGGGCCTTCGATCAGCGCCAGACTGGTCAGCAGCGCATGCTCGATGGCCGGCGGCGAGGCCGTGGAGAAGATGAAGTTGCGGGCGGCCTGCAGCAGGTACTCGGTGATGGTGGCGTGGGCCACCACAAAGGCGCCGGCCAGGCCGGCCGCCTTGCCCAACGTGCCGATGAGGATGAGGCGTTCGCTGTTCAGCCCGAAGTGCTCCAGCGTGCCCCGGCCTTGCGCACCCAGCACGCCGAAGCCGTGGGCGTCGTCCACCACCAGCCAGGCGTCGAACTCGCTCGCCAGCGCCAGCAGCTCGGGCACGGGGGCGAGGTCGCCGTCCATGCTGAACACGGCGTCCGTCACGATGAGCTTGA
Organism: Pelomonas baiyunensis; assembly: GCF_043555935.1. Classification (NCBI taxonomy): domain Bacteria; kingdom Pseudomonadati; phylum Pseudomonadota; class Betaproteobacteria; order Burkholderiales; family Sphaerotilaceae; genus Roseateles; species Pelomonas baiyunensis. The sequence goes on from NZ_JBIGIB010000008.1 coordinate 64,352, forward strand.
CCTTGGCGGTGCTGGCCGCCAGCAGCGTGCGCAGGCCGGCCACGTCGGCATGGCCGTAGCGCGTGACGGTGGCCTTGGCCAGGCGCGCGGCGTCGATGAGGGAGGCGTGGTTCAGCTGCTCCGAGAAGATCTCGGTGTGCTCATCGCCCAGCGCCGTGACGACGGCCAGGTTGGCCATGTAGCCGGTGCAGAAGCTGATGGCGCGGGCCTGCGGGATGTGCGGCGCGTACCAGCGGGCCAGCGTGTCAGTCACCGCCTCGTGCGCGGCGCTGTGGCCGCTGACGAGGGGCGACGCGCCGGAGCCACCGCCCCACTTGCGCGCGCCTTCGGCGAGCGCGTCGGCCAGCGCAGGCTCGGCGGCCAGGCCCAGGTAGTCGTTGGCGCAGAACATCAGCAGCGGGCGGCCGTTGATGGTCTGGCGTGGGGCGGTGCCGGTGTCGGCGCGGCGCAGCGCGCGCTTGAGGCTCTGGGCCTCGATGGCGGCGAGCTTGGCGCTCAGGTGTTCAAGCAAGGACATCGTTCAAGGTCGCCGTCACGGCCTGGGCCAGGAAGGCCGCGGTCGCGTCGTCGATCAGGTAAGGGGGCATCAGGTAGACGGTGTTGCCGATCGGTCGGATCAGCAGCTCGTGTGCGCGGGCCTTCAGGTGGAAGGTCTCGGCGAAGCGCGCAGGAGCGTTCGGCACATCGAAGGCCAGGATCATGCCGCGTTGGCGCAGGTGGGCCACGCGTGGGGCCAGCGGCGCGAAGGCGCGCGCCAACGCTGAAGCCTGCGCGCGGGCGTTGTCCAGCAGGCCGGCGTCGAAGCGGTCCAGCACCGCGTTGGCGGCGGCGCAGGCCAGCGGGTTGCCGGTGTAGCTGTGCGAATGCAGGAAGCCGCGGGTGACGTCGTCGCTCCAGAAGGCGTTGAACACGTCATCCGTCGTCAGCACCAGCGACAACGCCATCGTGCCGCCGGTGATGCCTTTGCTCAGCAGGATGAAGTCGGGCCAGTCGGTGCCCACCTGTTCCCACGCAAAGAAGGTCCCGGTGCGGCCGCAGCCCACGGCGATCTCGTCGGCGATCAGGTGCACGCCGAACTCGCGTGTCATCTCGCGCAGGCCGCGCAGGTACTCGGGTGAGTACATCACCATGCCCGCCGCGCCCTGGATCAGCGGCTCGACGATGACGCAGGCGATCTGCGCGTGGCGCTCGGCCAGCAGCCTGCGCATCGCGGCCAGCGCCTCGGCTTCGTTGGCGAGGCGGCCGTCGGGCGAGGCCACGATGTGGGCGCGCATCAGCAGCGGGTCGTAGGCGTCGCGGAACACCTGCACGTCGGTCACGCTGAGCGCGCCCAGCGTTTCGCCGTGGTAGCTGTGCCGTAGGCACACGAACTCGCGCTTCTCGGGCTGGCCGAGGTTCTTCCAGCTGTGAAAGCTCTGCTTGAGGGCGATCTCCACCGCACTGGCTCCGTCGCTGCCGAAGAACACATGGCCCAGGGCGCCACCCGTGCGGGCCGACAGCCGCTCCGCCAGCCGCACGGCGGGCTCGTGCGTGCAGCCGGCCAGCATCACGTGGGGCAGGGTGTCCAGCTGCTGCTTGATCGCGTCGTGCAAGGCGCGGTCACTGTGGCCGAAGAGGTTGACCCACCAGGACGAGTTCGCGTCGAAGTAGCGGCGGCCGTCGGTGTCGATCAGCCACGGCCCCTCGCCCCGGGCGATGGGCAGCGGCGGCACATCGGCCAGGCGGGCCATCTGCGTGCAGGGGTGCCAGACGGCGGCACGGCTGCGTTGGGCGAGGTCGGGAGCGGTCATCGGAAAGACTCTCAAGCTCTTAGGGCAGGCGCGGCTTGAACTGCGGCACCGTGGCGTTGAACAGGGCGAGGGCGGCGGCACGGTCGGCACTGCACAGCATCAGGAAGTGCAGCAGTTTGCGAGGCGTGGCATAGCCCAGGTACAGCGCCACCTGCTGGCCGGGCAACTCGGCGGCGAAGGACAGTTCCAGCCCGGCCTCGCTGCGGTGCGGGCGCACCTGTTGCTGCAGCGTCTGCCACACGCCGGGCGTGGCCTCGTTCAACGCGGCCAGGCGTTGGGTGATGACTTCGTCGGCCAAGGCCTGCAGGTCGTCGGCACCGCTCTCGATGAAGTCCACCGCCACCACCAGCGCGGCGTCGTGCGCCGGGGCGTGGAAGGCCACGGTGTTGTCTTCGTCGGTGGCCTGGGCCTGCCAGGTGGGCGGCAGGTCCAGCGTGAACTCCGAATAGACGTGGCTCTGCGTCTGCACGGCGTCGGCCGGCGGGGTGAGCGAGACGCTGTAGCGGTAGAGCATGGCGTCAGCCCACCAGCCAGCCGGGCTTGCGCTTGCCCAGGAAGCTCTGCACGCCCTCGCGGCCCTCGGCGCTGGCGCGGATGTCGGCAATGCGGCGGGCGGTGTCGTCGCGCAGTGCGGGCGTGATCTCGCGGCCAGCCACGTCCTGCACCAGCCGCTTGCAGGCGCGCACGGCGGCCGGGCCGTTGGCGGCGATGGCCGCGGTGAGTTCGTCAACCTTGGCGTCCAGCGCGTCCGCCGTCACCAGCTCGTGCACCAGACCCAGTCGGTGGGCTTCGGCCGCGTTGAAGCGCTCGGCGGTGACGAAGTAGCGGCGCGAGGCTGGCTCGCCCAGGGCCTTGACGACGTAAGGGCCGATGGTGGCCGGCAGCAGGCCGAGCTTGGCTTCACTCAGGCAAAAGCCCACGGTGTCCACTGCCACCACGATGTCGGCGCAGGCCACCAGGCCCACGCCGCCGGCGTACACGTCGCCCTGCACGCGGGCAATGACGGGCAGCGGGCAGCTGTAAATCGCCCACAGCATGTCGGCCAGGCGGGTGGCGTCGGCGTGGTTTTCGTCCCAGCTGTAGCCGGCCATGGCTTGCATCCAGTTCAAGTCCGCCCCCGCGCAAAAGGCCTTGCCCTCCGCCGCCAGCACGATGGCGCGCAGGTCGGTGCGCGCGCCCAGCGCGGTGAAGGCGGCGGTGAGCTCAGCGATCAGGCCCTCGTTGAAGGCGTTGCGCACCTCGGGGCGGTTGAGGGTGACGCGGGCAATGCCGGCGTGTTCGGTGAGGGTGAGGGCAGACGTCATGGGTCAGTCTTGGAGATCGAAGCCCTGGCGGCGCAGGTAGTCGGCCACCACGGGTTGCCACACCTTGGGGAAGCGGCTAAACAGCGCGTGGCCGTCTTCACCGTGCGGCGGAAACTGCACGAATTCGGCGTTGCCGCCGGCCTCGCGGAAGCGGGCCACCCAATCGCGTGGGTGCCGGGGGCCGAAGAAGAGGTCGTTCTCTGTGTAAAGCCACAGCATGGGCACGCGGGCCGTCTTGCCATAGCTGGCGAACATGCGCGCCAGTTGAGCGCTGCTGCAAGGGTCGCCGGGGTGGGTCTTGGGGTCGCCCCCGCCGCCGCCGGCCACGTTGATGGCGGCGACCACGCCCGGAGGGTTGAGCGAGGCCAGCGTGACGGCGGTGGCGCCGCCGAAGGACTGGCCCATCAACACCGTGCGGTCCTTCCGTGTGTCGGGCCGGGCGTGCAGCATGCTGAGCAGTTGCAGGCTCTGGTCGGCGGCGGCCTGGTAGACGGGCGGGTACTGGCGGTTGTTGCAGCTGCCGGAGTCCTCCACGTCTTCCCCCCCGCTGACGCCGTAGCCGATGCGCGTGGGCACGGCTACGAGGAAGCCACGCTCGGCAAACCAGCGCGAGGCTTCAGAGAAGCGCGCACGTCCCATGGCGGCGCGCGCATCGGCCTCGGTGGCGCGGCCGTGGTTGAGCAGCAGGATGGGGTGAGGGCCGGGGCGGCTGTCGTCGGTGAAGACGGTGACGCGGATGGGCTGCTCGATCACCTTGCCCCACGCGTTGCGCGCCTTCACGGGCAGGTCGAATTGCTCTTCCACAAGCTTGGCGTGGGCGCTGGCGGTCAGCAGCAGGCCTAGGCTCAGTGACTGGCAGGCGTAAAGCAGGGGGCGGGTGGTCATGAGCGGGTGAGGGCGTCGCCGGCCGGGTCGCCGAGCGGTTTGCACATCAGCACGGAGCGGTAAGTCTTGCCGGCCCATTGCAGGGTGCCGACGTCGGCGTAGCCACGGCGAGCGTATCGCGCCCGCAGCGCCGCGGCCGGCTCGGCCGTGTCCAGGGCGATCTGTGCGAAGCCCTGGGCCCGTGCCCAGGTTTCCGCAGCGTCAATCAGCCGCTCGGCCAGGTGCTGGCCGCGCCAGTCGGGATGCACGCCGAGTTGCGACAGGATGGCCGTGCCGGGCGTGGTGTACAGCGCGGGCGATGGGTCGCCGATGTACGCCTCGCCCACCGGCTTCGGCCCGCGCACCGCCACCGTGCCCACCAGCCGGCCGTGCTGCTCGGCCACGAAGGCCTGCGCATCGGCCAGCCGCTGGCGCGTCACCTCCACCGGCTGATCCACCGCCGTGAAGTTCCAGCCCTGGGCGGCCAGGCTGGCGTAGGCAGCGTGCAGCAGACGGGTGAGGTCCTCGAGCGAGTCGCTCGGCTGCAGGGGGCGTATCACATGGGTCATGGTGCAACGCCCGCGCAGCTGTGCTCGGCATTCACGCGCGCTTGCAATGCCTTCCACGCTTCGAGCTCCGACGGGGCGGCGCTGTAGGCGGGCTGAAGTTGTTCGGCGCCCGGCAGCGCGGGCTTCTGGCGCATGAGCTGCCGGCAGATAGCGCTCGCGGCTCTATGGGCCCGCGCTGAGCGATCGTTCGTGGGCTGCGGTTCGCTGGGTAGATGCAACTCCTGGACCACTTCGGGCACCGTGGATTGCAGCGCGGCGCTTGCCGAGGTCAGCCGGAAGCCCGCCAGCGGCAGCAGGGCGAACGCCAGCAGATCCGCGTCCCGCTCTTGTGCGTCGAACTCTCGCGGCGTGTCGGCGCGGGGTTGCGGGAACATAAGGCGCTGGCCCATCTGCATCAAATCGGCTGCGGTGCCGGTGACGCCCAGGGCCGCCGTCGCGGCGTTCACGCCTGGCTGCATGCGCAGCGCTTCGTGCCCGAGAACATGGTGCGCCAAGCGGTGAGCCACCAGGAACGCCGCTTCGTCGGCGCTGATGTCTCCCCGAGCGTGAGCAGCCGCCGCGCGCTCGGCCATCAGCGCGCCGCCGGGCTTGCGGGTGACGGAGTCGCCTTTCACGATGGATGCGCCGCAGCGCCGACTGGGGTTGTCTGCCGAGGCGTTGAAGCCGCGCGGACACCAGATCGAGCCCGCCAACAGCACGCGATCGTGGATGCTCTCGAACGACGCCGGCTCCTCGGCGTGGGCGGCGGCGTGCAGGGCAAGCGCCAGCAGAGCGGCGGGCACGACTCGGGCGGAACGTGGCATGTCAGTGCAGGGTCACATCCGGAACACGCCGAACTTCGTTTCCGGGATCGGCGCGTTCAGCGAGGCGGAGAGGCCCAGGGCCAGCACGCGGCGGGTGTCGGCGGGGTCGATGACGCCGTCGTCCCACAGGCGGGCGCTGGCGTAGTACGGGTGACCCTGGTCTTCGTACTGCTGGCGCAGCGGGGCCTTGAAGGCTTCTTCCTCGTCAGCGCTCCAGGTGCCGCCCTTGGCTTCGATGGCGTCGCGGCGCAGGGTGCTCAGCACGCTGGCGGCCTGCTCGCCGCCCATCACCGAGATGCGCGCGTTGGGCCACATCCACAGGAAGCGCGGGCTGTAGGCGCGGCCGCACATGCCGTAGTTTCCGGCGCCAAAGCTGCCGCCGATGATGACCGTGAACTTGGGCACCTGGGCGCAGGCCACGGCCGTCACCATCTTGGCGCCGGCGCGGGCAATGCCTTCGTTCTCGTACTTGCGGCCCACCATGAAGCCGGTGATGTTCTGCAGGAAGACCAGCGGGATCTTGCGCTGGCAGCACAGCTCGATGAAGTGCGCGCCCTTGTTGGCACTCTCGGCAAACAGGATGCCGTTGTTGGCGACGATGCCCACCGGCATGCCCTCGATGTGCGCGAAGCCGCAGACCAGCGTCGTGCCGTAGCGGGACTTGAACTCATCGAACTCGCTGCCGTCGACGACGCGAGCGATGACTTCGCGCACGTCAAACGGCTTGCGGGTGTCGGTCGGGATCACGCCGTGCAGCTCGGCGGGGTCGAAGGCCGGGGCCTTGGGCGCCTGCACGGCCAGCGGGTGGGTTTTGGTCCAGTTCAGCCGTGCGACGGAGTTGCGAGCGAGGGCCAGCGCGTGGGTGTCGTTGTTGGCGAGGTGGTCGGCCACGCCCGACAGGCGCGTGTGCACGTCGCCGCCGCCGAGGTCTTCGGCCGTGACGACCTCGCCGGTGGCGGCCTTCACCAGCGGCGGGCCGCCCAGGAAGATGGTGCCCTGGTTCTTCACGATGATGGTTTCATCGCTCATGGCCGGCACGTAGGCGCCGCCTGCGGTGCAGGAGCCCATCACCACGGCGATTTGCGGAATGCCCTGGGCGCTGAGGTTGGCCTGGTTGAAGAAGATGCGGCCGAAGTGGTCGCGGTCGGGGAAGACTTCGTCTTGGTTGGGCAGGTTGGCGCCCCCGCTGTCCACGAGGTAGATGCAGGGCAGGCGGTTCTGGTCGGCAATTTCCTGCGCGCGCAGGTGCTTTTTGACCGTGATGGGGTAGTAGGTGCCGCCCTTGACGGTGGCGTCGTTGCACACGATGACGCACTCCACGCCCGACACGCGGCCAATGCCGGCGATCACGCCGCCGCCCGGGGCGGCGTTGTCGTAGAGGTTCAGCCCGGCCAGCGGCGCGATTTCCAGGAAGGGCGTGCCCGGGTCCAGCAGCATTTCCACCCGGTCGCGCGGCAGCAGCTTGCCGCGGGCGGTGTGCTTGGCGCGCGCGGCCTCACCGCCGCCTTGCGCGATCTGCGCGAGCTTGGCGTTGAGGTCGTCGATCAGGCCGCGCATGGCGTCGGCGTTGGCCTTGAAATCGGCCGAGCGGGGGTTGAGCTGGGTGGTGAGCGCGGGCATGGAGTCTCCCGGAGGGTTCCGCTTAAGCGGAACTCAACTTGTGATGGATTGGCCTTGTGAGCCGTTCGGGGTGCGCCAGAATAATTGAGGGCGGACCCGGATGCAATGCCGACTTGAGCTTGACTCAAGAATTGCGCAGAATGCGCGCACCATGCCCACGCCCACCGCCTCCGTGCCCCAGCGCCGCGCACCCGCCGGCCCCAAGGCCGAGCAGCGCGTGCGCGACATCCTGCGCGTGGGCCGCGAGGTGTTTGCCGAGCGCGGCTACGAACGCGCCACCACCACCGAGGTGGCCCAGCGGCTGGGCGTGTCCGAGGCCACGGTGTTCACCTACTTCCGCAGCAAGCGGGAGTTGTGCGTGCGGGTCATCCAGGACTGGTACGACGAAATCATTGCCACCATCGAGGCCGGCCTGCCGCGCCAGGCGTCGGTGCGGGATCAGCTGGAGTTCGTGGTGCTCACGCACCTGCGGCTCTTCCTGATTCAAGGCACGGGCTTGTGCGCGCTGGTGCTGTCTGAGGGCCGCAAGGATGCCGGGCACGGCGTGCAAGACCTGGGAGAAAGCTTTGTGGCCCTGCAGCGCCGCTACACCGCGCCGCTGATGGACCTGCTGGCCCGCGGCCAGGAGGCCGGCGAGGTGCGGCGCGACATTCCGCTGCGGCTGCTGCGCTCGCTGGTGTTCGGCCCCATGGAGCACATGCTGTGGGAGGTGGTGATCACCGGCCGGCAGATCGACGTGGAAGCCAGCGCCCGCGACCTGGTGGCCCTGCTGTGGCCGGCGCTGCAGGCGCCCGATGAAGAACTGCTGCGCCTGCGCCGCCTGCGCACGCAGATGCTGAGCGCGCTGGCCAGCGCCTGACTCGCCCCGCGGCAGCCCCCGCCGCTCCGAACTGGGTCTAGGATCCTGCCGACAACAGGGAGAACCACACCATGCGCCGCGCCATCCTGGGCTGGGTTGCTTGCGTGCTGCTGGCCACCGGGCCGGTGGGCGCGCAGACGTCCGCACGCACTGCACCACGAGTTGATCCACGGGCTGACCCGCCCACGGCCGCCCCCGATGCGGACTGGGCCTACCGCATCCAGCCCGGTGACACGCTCATCAGCCTGACCGAGGCCTGGCTGGCCCCGCCCCGCCAATGGCGCGACCTGCAAAAGCTCAACCGCGTGCCCGACCCGCTGCGCCTCAAGCCCGGCAGCACGCTGCGCATGCCCGTGGCCTGGCTGCGCCGCGAGGCCAGCGTGGCCGAGGCGACGTTTGCGCGCGGGGCGGTGAGCCTGCAACGCGGCGGCGCGACCGAGCCACTCACGGCTGGCGCCACGCTGCGCAGTGGTGACCGCATCCGCACGGGCACGCAGAGCAGCGCCAGCCTGCGCTTTGCCGATGGCTCGCGCCTGCTCGTGCCGCCCGACAGCGATGTCACGCTGGACCAGTTGCTGGTGCTGGGGCGTGGGGCAATTCCTGCCGTGCGCATTGGCATCCAGCAAGGCGGGGCGGACAGCCGCGTCGTGCCCAACGCGCAGCGCGTGCCCTTGTATGAGGTGCGCACGCCGCACGTGAACCTGGGCGTGCGCGGCACCGAGTTCCGCGTGCAGACGGCCGGCGGCCAAAGCCGCATGCAGGTGCTCAGCGGTGCGGTGCAGGCCGATGGCCTGACGGCACCCGTGGCGGCGGGCCAGGGCCTGCTGGCCGACGGCGCGGCGCGCAGCGTGGGCGCACTGCTGCCGGCGCCCGACTTGGCCGCCCTGCCGCGCGTGGCCGAGCGTCTGCCGCTGCAGCTGGCCTGGGCGGCGTCGCCCGCCGGGGCGGTGGGCTGGCGCGCCCAGCTGTATGCCGCGGGCAGTGACGACCAATTGCTGCTCGACGCCCGGGTGACCGAGCCCCGCGTGAACTGGGGCGAGGCCCGCGAGCTGGCCGATGGCGACTACCGCCTGCGCCTGCGCGCCATCGACGCGCGCGGCCAGGAAGGCGCCGCCGCCGATGCCGACGTCCGCCTGCAGGCCCGGCCGGAGCCGCCGTTCATCCAGGGGCCACCGCCCAACGCCGTCATCTACAGCGCCAGCAGTTCGGCCTTGGTGAGCTGGACGATCAACACAGCCGCGCCACGCGCACGCCTGCAGGTGGCGCGCGACGCGGGCTTCAAAGACCTGGTGCTCGACGCCCCCCCGCAAGACGGCAACGGCGCGAAGCTCGACCTGCCCTACGGTGAGTACCACTGGCGAATCGCCGCGGTGGAGCCCAGCGGTCGCGCCGGGCCGTTTAGCGACGGGCAGCGCTTCTTCCTCGTGCCGCCGCCGCCAGCACCGCCGCCGGCCGAGCCCGAGGTCAGCGGTGACCAGCTCAAGCTGCGCTGGCGTGCGGACGCGGGCGTCACCCGCTACGAGCTGGAGTGGAGCCCGGTCGACACCTTCGACGGCGCCGCTGTGCAGCGCTTCTCCACCGACAAGCCCGAGCTGACCCTGCCCAAGCCTTCGCCTGGCACCTACTTCCTGCGGGCCAAGGCCTTCAACGCTGCCGGCGCGCCCAGCCCGTGGGGGCAGACGCAGAAGATCGAGCAGCCCTACCCGCGCTGGCTGTGGCTGCTGCCCTTGCTGGTGGTGCCGCTGCTTTGAGGCGCTGGCCTTGGCTGGCCCTGCCGGCAGCGCTGCTGCTGTGGGCCGCGCTCGCGCTGACCGGCCTGCAGGCACGGCTGGACCGCACCGCGGCCGACCTGCTGACCCGCATCTCGGCGCCGGCAGCGCCGGAGGCTGCGACCGCCAGCGCGGTGGTGGACCTGGACGACGCCTCGCTGCGCGCCCTGCGCGAGCCCTTGGGCGAGTGGCCGTACTCGCGCGAGGTGTACGCGCTGATGCTGGACTACCTGGGCCGGGCCGGCGCTCGGCTGGTGGTGCTGGACATCGTGCTGGCGGGGCCGCGCGAGGGCGATGCCCGCTTGGCCGAGGCGCTGCGCCGCGGCCCCCCGGTGGTGCTGGCCGCGGCCGGCTTGCGTCCGCAGCCCGGGTTGGAGCTGGCGCCCGCCAGCGAGGCCGAGTCGCGTGCGCTGGGCCGGTTGGGTGGGGCCGATGGGCCGGGCGTGGCCTGGAGCGCGCTCACCGCGCCGGCCGACCCGCTGCTCGACGCGCTGACCGCGCCCGGCAGCCTGGGCGTGATCTCGGCGCCGCTGGACGACGACGGCCGGCTGCGCCGTGTGCCCTTGCTGCACCGCGTGCAGGGCCGCACCGTGCCCAGCCTGGCCCTGGCCGCGCGCTTGCGGGCTGACGGCGCGGCCGCCTGGCGCGTAGAGGCCGACGACGGGGTGCTGACCGTGGGCGCCCGACGCTGGCCGGTGGACGCCCAAGCGCGCGCCTGGCTGGCCTGGCCGGCCGACGGCGGCCCGGGGCCGCGCGTGAGTGGCCAGCGCTTGATGCGGGCCGCGCTGGGCATGGTGGATGACCCCGAACTGGCCGCCCAGCTGGCCGGGCGCGCGGTGTTTGTGGGCAGCAGCGCCTTCTTTGCCGATGCGGTGATGACGCCGCAAGGGCCCCTCGGCGGCACGGTGTTGAACGCAGCCGTGTTCGACGCCTTGGGCGCCACGCCTGCGCCCGTGCGGCGCGACACAGGCGGTGCGGTGGCTTTGGCGGCGGTGCTGACCCTGCTGTGGGGCGCGTGGCCGCTGGTGTGGCGGCGCACCGCGGCGGCTGCGGCGGTGTCGCTGGCGGGGCTGGTGTTGGGCGCGTGGGCCGCGTGGGCGATGGGCTGGGTGGTGTCGCCCTGGCCCGGCGTGTACGTGCTGGGCTGGGCGCTGGCGCTCACGGCCATGGCGCGGGTGCGGCAGGCGCAGGCGCGAGAGCGCGAACTCCACCGTGAGCGGGAGCTGGCCGAGGCCCGCAGCCGCGCCAAGACCGACCTCTTGGCCCAGGTGAGCCACGAGATGCGCACGCCCATGAACGCGGTGCTGGGCTTCTCGGACATCCTGGCCCGCTCACCCTTGCGCCCGGAGCAGGCGCACCACGTGGAGGTGCTGGGGCACGCCGGGCGCCAGGTGTTCGCACTCATCAACGACTTGCTGGACAACGCCCGCATCGAAAGCGGCCGCCTCACGCTGGCCTCGCACCCGTTCAACCTCGTGGACCTGGTGGAGCTGCAGCTGGAGCTGCTGCGGGAGCGGGCGCAGAGCCAGGGCCTGTGGCTGCGCGTGTTTGCGCGCACCGAGGCCACCGGCTGGGTGCTGGGGGATGCGCAACGCGTGGCGCAGATCGTCACCAACCTCGTGGGCAACGCGCTGAAGTTCACCGCGCGCGGCGGCGTGACGGTGGAGTTGGCGCGTGAAACCGGGGCTGACGGGCAGCCGGGTCAGGTGTGCCTGAGCGTGCAGGACACCGGCATGGGCATCCCGGCCGACCGGCTGGCGCACATCTTCGAGCCCTTCGAGCAGGCCGACGCGAGCATTGCCCAGCGTTTTGGCGGCACGGGGCTGGGCCTGGCCATCACGCGCAGCCTCGCGCAGCTGATGGGCGGTGACATTCGCGTGAGCAGCCGCGAGGGCGAGGGCAGCCGCTTCGAGGTGCGGCTGGACCTCCCCGACGCCCGTCCCCCGCAGGACGACCGCCTGGCCCCGCGCGCCGAAAGCGTGGCGCCGCAGCGCAGCCTGAACTTGCTGCTGGCGGAGGACAACGACGTCAACGTGCTGGTGATCGAGGGCATGCTCGCGCCGCTGGGCCACCGCATCACCCGCGTGGTCAACGGCGCGCAGGCGCTGCAGGCGCTGCGCAGCGGTGATTTCGACCTGGTGCTGATGGACATGCTGATGCCCGAGGTGGATGGCCTGACCGCCACCCGCCAGTGGCGCGCAGAAGAATCGGCCCAGGGGCGGGTGCGCACGCCCATCGTGGCGCTCACGGCCCACGCGTTCGACGCCGACGTGCAGCAGTCGCTGCAGGCAGGCTGTGACGCCCACCTGACCAAACCCATCAGCCTGGCGGCGTTGCTGCAGGCCTTGGCCCGGTATGCGCGTGCCGGCTGAGCGGTCGGCGCCGCAGCTGTCGCGCCCGCAAGTGAACCCGCACTCCACCCCGCGCGTGTACCCGCGCGTGAAACGCCGACGAATGCCCGAGTGAAACACAGGGACGATGCCGCGGGCTAGAGTCATCGGCTTCCCACCCAAGGAGGACTCCCGATGATCAACATGACCGTCAACGGTCGCGCGGTGGCGCTGGACGCCGACCCCGACATGCCCCTGCTGTGGGCTGTGCGCGAAGAACTCAAGCTCACCGGGTCCAAGTTCGGGTGCGGTGCGGCGCAATGCGGGGCCTGCACCATGCACGTGGCCGGCAGCCCGGTGCGCAGCTGCATGACGCCGATTTCGTCGGTGCAAGGCCCCGTCACCACGATTGAAGGCCTGGCCAACGACAAGGTCGGGCAAGCGGTGCAGGCCGCGTGGGTGGCCCACGACGTGGCCCAGTGCGGCTACTGCCAGAGCGGCCAGGTGATGAGCGCCGTGGCCCTGCTGAAGGGCAACAAGAAGCCCACCGACGCCCAGATCGACGCGGCCATGGCCGGCAACATCTGCCGCTGCGGCACCTACACCCGCATCCGCGCCGCCATCCACGCCGCGGCCGCCCAGCTCGCTTGAGGACACCGACCATGCTCAACCCTCGCCTCATCGACCAGGCGGTCACCGCCGCTGCCGGCGCGGCTGCGCACGGCCTGTCCCGCCGCAGCTTCGTCACCGCCACCGTGGGCGGCGCCGTGGGCCTGGCCCTGCTGCCGGGCGCGGTGCGCGCCCAGGCCGGCGCCAAGCCGGGCTCCAAGCCCACCGAGCAGCCGCTGGCCTTCGTCAGCATCGCCAAGGACGGCACCACCACCATCCTGTGCAACCGCATGGACATGGGCCAAGGCATTGAGACCGGCCTGGCCATGGTCTGCGCCGAGGAGCTGGACGCCGACTGGAGCCGCGTGCGCACCGGCTTCGGCGACCAACAAGCCAAGTACGTGGACCCGCTGTTCGGCATCCACCTCACTGGCGGCTCCAACTCCATCAAAAACAGCTACCAGCAATACCGTGAGCTGGGCGCGCGCACCAAGGCCATGCTGCTGACGGCCGCCGCCCAGGCCTGGGGCGTGCCGGTGGCGCAGCTGAAGGCTGAGAACGGTGTCATCAGCGGCGCCGGCAAGACGGCCGGTTATGGCGAGTTCTTCGATGCCGCGATGGCGTTGCCCGTGCCGGAAGCCGTCACGCTGAAGGACCCCAAGACCTTCAAGCGCATCGGCCAGCCCACGACGCTGACCGTCTCCAAGGCCAAGAGCACCGGCACCCAGGCCTATGGCATGGACGTGGACCTGCCGGGCATGGCGGTGGCCGTCATCCAGCGCCCGCCGGTGTTCAACGGCAAGGTCGGCAAGCTGGACGCCGCCGAGGCGCTGAAGGTCAAGGGCGTGAAGGCCGTGCTGCCGGTGACGCTGGACCGCGGCGGCCAAGGCGTGGCTGTGGTGGCCAACGGCTACTGGGCGGCCAAGAAGGGCCGCGACGCACTGAAGGTGGACTGGGACCTGGCCGGCGTGGCCAAGCCCGACACCGCCGCCCTCACGCAGCAGTACCTGGCCCTGGCCAAGACGCCGGGAACGCCCGCGCCCAAGCCGGAGTTCCAGGCCGACGCGAGCGGCTGGGCGAAGGCGCCCAAGAAGATCACGGCCGACTTCGTCTTCCCCTACCTGAACCACGCGCAGATGGAGCCGCTGGCCTGCACGGTGGACCTGAAGGCCGACCGCTGCGACCTGTACTACGCCGCGCAGATGCCGGGCATCGACGCGATGAGCGTCGCCGCCACCGTGGGCTTGAAGCCGGAGCAGGTGCAAATCCATGTGCAGATGGCCGGCGGCGGCTTCGGCCGCCGGGCCACGCCGGCCAGCGAGTACCCGCGCGAGGCCGCTGCCGTGGCCGTGGCGCTGGCCAAGGCCGGCCAGCCCATGCCGGTGAAGGTGATCTGGAGCCGCGAGGACGATCTCAAGGCCGGCTACTACCGGCCCATGACCGTGCACCGCGCCGAGATCGGCTTCGACGCCACCGGCAAGATCGCCGGTTGGCAGCACCGCATCGTGAGCCAGAGCATCCTGAAGGGTTCGCCGCTGGAAGGCTTCGGCTACCAGAAGGGCGTGGACGGCACCACCACCGAGGGCATGCGCGACCCGTACGACATCCCCATGAACCTCAGCGTGCACCACCCCGAGGTGAACGTGCCGGTGCTGTGGTGGCGTTCGGTGGGCGCCACGCACACCGCGTACGTGATGGAGACGCTGCTCGACGAGATCGCGTTCACCACCAAGCAAGACCCGGTGGCCTACCGCTTCAAGCTGATGGAGGGCAACGCCAAGGCCGAGCGCCATCGCCTGGCCCTGCAGGCGGCCGTGGACAAGAGCGGCTATGGCAAGCGCAAGCTCAAACCCGGCCAGGCCTGGGGCGTGGCGGTGCACGAGAGCTTCGAGTCCGTCGTGGCCTACGTGGTGGTGGCCAGCCTCAAGGGCAAGGGCAAAGACCGCCAGCCGGTGCTGGAGGAAGTGCACGCCGGCGTGCACTGCAACCTGTGCGTGAACCCCAAGGCGGTGGAGACGCAGGTGCAGGGCGCGGCCATCATGGCGCTGGGCACCACGATGCCCACGCACCGCGTGACGTTCAAGCAGGGCGTGGTGGAGCAGAACAACTTCTACGACATGGCCATGCCGCGCATCACCGAGGCGCCCAAGGTCATGACGGTCAGCATCGTGCCCAGCAATGATCCGCCCAAGGGCATGGGCGAGCCCGGCTTGCCGGCGCTGGCCCCGGCGCTGGCCAACGCGGTGGCGCGCCTGACCGGCCAGCGCCAGCGCGAGCTGCCGTTCCGCTTCGCCTGACGCCGGTTCAGGCGGTGGCCGGCGCGGGCGGGTAGCCCGCGTCGGTCAGCACGGTCACCCAAGCCTCGCGGGGCAGGGCGCTGTCGATGTCGGCGGTGCGGGCTTCGCGGTTCAGTTGCAGCTTGGCCTGGGCGTCAGCGGCTTGGACGGCTTCGGTGATGGCGGCCACACAGTGGCCGCAGCTCATGTCGGGCAGCGTGAAGTGGTGCATGAACGTCTCCTGAGGCTGGCATCATCGCCCCATCCTTTTGCGGTGGCTTTGACATGCATCTGATCGCATTGAGTGGCGCGCTGCGCCAGGGGTCTTACAACACCGCCTTGCTGCGCGCCGCGGCGGCGCTGGCCCCGCAAGGCGTGACCGTGGAGGTGCGCACCCTGCACGGCATTCCGCTGTACGACGGCGACCTGGAAGCCCAGGGCATGCCCGAGGCGGTAACCACACTGCGTGAGGCCATCCACGCGGCGGACGGGCTGCTGATGGCCACCCCTGAGTACAACAACTCCATGCCCGGCGTGCTGAAGAACGGGCTGGACTGGCTCTCGCGCCCCAGCGGCGAGGGCGCCAAGCTGTTCGGCGGCAAACCCACGGCGGTCCTTGGCGCCACGCCTGGGGGTTTTGGCACCGTGCAGGCGCAGGACGCGCTGCTGTCCGTGCTGCGCGCCTTCGGCAACGACTTCTGGATGGGCGGCCGGCTGATGGTGTCGCGCGCCAACACGGTGTTCGATGCCGACGGCCAGCTCATCGACGACAAGGTGCGTGCGCAGCTGCAGCAGTTCGTCGAGGGCTTCGTCGGTTTCGTGCAGAAGCGGTCGGCATGAGCGCCGTGTTCGTCGAGCGCATCCGCAGCCACGTGGGCGACGTGGGCGGCCTGCCCATTCGCCGCGCACTGCCCAGCGCGGCGCGCCGCACGATTGGCGCCTGGTGCTTTGCCGACCACGCCGGCCCGGCCACCACCGCGCAGCGCATGAACGTCGGCCCGCATCCGCACACGGGGCTGTCCACCTTCAGCTGGATGATCGAAGGCGAAATCCTGCACCGCGACAGCCTGGGCTCCGAGCAACTGCTGCGCCCCGGCCAGGTGAACCTGATGACGGCCGGCCACGGCATCAGCCACAGCGAGGAGTCGCAGACCGACCGCATCCATTTGGCGCAGCTCTGGATCGCGCTGCCGGATGCCGAGCGCGAGCGGACGCCCAGCTTCCAGCACTTTGCGGAGCTGCCGCAGCTGGACGCCGGCGGGTTTGACGGCACGCTGCTGGTGGGCGAGTTCGCCGGCCAACGCTCGCCCGTGCCCAGCTTCACGCCGCTGCTGGGCCTGGACCTGGTGGCCAGCGGCCCCGCCGACGCGGTGCTGGCGCTGCAGCCGGGCTTTGAGCACGGCGTGATGCTGCTGGAGGGCGAGGTGGAGGTGGCGCCGGCCGGGTACAACGCCGTCGAGACCGTCGCGCCGGGCACGCTGCTCTACGTCGGGCCGGGTTGTGAGGCGCTTGAGCTGCGCTGCACCGCGGCGTCGCGCCTGCTGCTACTGGGCGGCGAGCCCTGGGCCACACCGCCGCTGCTGTGGTGGAACTTCGTCGGCCGCGAGCCGGCGGAGATGGCCGTCTGGGCCCAAGACTGGGCGCAGGACGACGGCGGGCGCTTTGGCACTGTGGCGGGCTATGTGGGCCCGCGCATCGCGGTGCCGCCGGTGCCGGCGTTGCGCCGGCCGGGTTGAGCCGGGCTCAGCCGGCGCGCGCGCTTTTCACCAGCGCGTCAATGCGCGGCGTGGTGTTCACCGCCACCAACTCGATCTGCGGGTTGGCCTTGGCGAACACGCGGAAGAGTTCGTCGGTGAAGCCGTGGCCCACATCGGTCACACCGTCGAAGTCGATCTCGGCGCGCTTGAAGGTCGTCAGCCGCAGGCCCACGCGGCGGGCGGCGGCGCGGGAGTCCAGCGCCTGGCCTTCGGTCGTCAACAGGCGCAACTGCACGCGGGTCTGGTCGAACTCGATGCCGTCGCCGCTCAGGCTCCAGGCGTTCATCACGCCGTCCAGTGTGCGCGTGGTGTTCAGCGCAATCGCCATGTAGATGCTGCTGCCCTGGCGGGGCAGGGCGCGGCCTTTTTTCCAGCCGCTGCTTTCCCATGCGCGGCGCTGGTAGGCGGTGTTGTTGGCGTGGATGTCGAACACGTCGGCCAGCTGGCTGCTGAAGAACAGGCCCCGGCCGGTGTGGGCGTCGGGCGCGCTGGTGAGCCGCCCCTTGCTGAGTTCCAGCATCGCGTGCTGGGTGTCTTCCAGCTGGAAGGCGGTGCAGATCTTGTCGAACACGCCAATGCCGTCGTCGCTGACCAGCAACTGCACGTGGCTGGGCGTCTGGCGCAGCGACACGGTGACGCTGCTGCCGCCGGAGTGGTCGGCCGCGTTGTTCACCAGCTCGGTGAACCCGTGCTGGATCATGCGCTCCACATGCTTGGGCAGCGCGAAATGGGGCGCGAAGTCGCGCTGCCAGGGCAGGTCTTCCTGCAGGCCGTAGAGCGTGTAGCTGCGGGCCACCTGCCGCAAGGCTCCGGGCGCGAACACTGGGCGGGCGCGGCTGCCGCTGCGCACCAGCCAACCGGCGTCCACCAGGCGCTTCAGCGCGGCCAGCGCCGCCCGGTGGCTGGCGCCGGTGCGCTCCTCGATGTGGGCGGCCAGGTCGTGCGAATGCTCGCTGGCGGCGGCCGTGATCCAGTTGGTGAGGTGGTCGAACACCAGTCTTGTCATGGGGCCATTGTGCTGACTCCTCCCATCCGTGGGGGTGGGGCATGCCCGCGCATCCATAGAATCCCCAACCAGTTACGGCGCGGTTACAGCCTAGGGTGCACACCGCAGTCGGCCCAGATTTCTCAACTCCACCGGGGAAATTCCCATGCCTCTCGTCTCCATGCGCCAGTTGCTGGACCACGCCGCTGAACACGGCTATGGCATTCCAGCTTTCAACGTGAACAACCTGGAGCAGGTGCAGGCCGTGATGGCCGCGGCCGACGAAGTCGGTGCACCGGTCATCCTGCAGGCCTCGGCCGGCGCGCGCAAATACGCGGGCGAGCCCTTCATCAAGCACCTCATCCAGGCCGCGGCCGAGATGTACCCGCACATCCCGCTGGTCATGCACCAGGACCACGGCACCAGCCCCAAGGTGTGCGCCGGCGCCATCGAGCTGGGCTTCGGCTCGGTGATGATGGACGGCTCGTTGATGGAAGACGGCAAGACCCCGTCGTCCTTTGAATACAACATGGAGGTCACCCGCAAGGTGGTCGACATGGCCCACGCGGTCGGTGTGACCGTGGAAGGCGAACTGGGTTGCCTGGGCAACCTGGAAACCGGAGATGCCGGCGAGGAAGACGGCATCGGCGCGGCCGGCAAGCTGGACCACGCCCAGATGCTGACCGACCCGGAAGAGGCCGCCACCTTCGTGAAGGCCACGCAGCTCGACGCGCTGGCCATCGCCATCGGCACCAGCCATGGCGCCTACAAGTTCAGCCGCAAGCCCACGGGCGACATCCTGGCCATCAGCCGCGTGAAGGAGATCCACGCGCGCATCCCGAACACCCACCTCGTCATGCACGGTTCGTCCAGCGTGCCGCAGGAGTTGCTGGCCATCATCAACAAGTACGGCGGCCAGATGAAGGAGACCTTCGGCGTGCCGGTGGAGGAAATCCAGGAAGCCATCAAGCACGGCGTGCGCAAGATCAACATCGACACCGACATCCGCCTGGCGATGACGGGCGCTGTGCGCAAGTTCCTGGCTGAGAACCCAGACAAGTTCGACGCCCGCGAATGGCTCAAGCCCGCCCGCGAGGCCGCCAAGGCCATCTGCAAGCAGCGCTACCTGGAGTTCGGGTGCGAGGGCCAGGCCGGCAAGATCAAGGGCCGCACGTTGGCTGACATCGCTGCGGCCTATGCCCGCGGCGAACTCGCGCAGAAGGTGCAGTGAGCCCGGCGCACTGCTTCACCTATGGCTCGCTGATGTGGGCCGACATCATGGCCCGCGTCTGCGGGCGTGAGTTCGCCAGCGAGCCCGCCTCGCTGGCGGGCCACGCGCGCCACCCGGTGCGCGGGCAGGACTACCCGGGCCTGCGCCCGGCCGAGGGCAGCACCGTGGCAGGCCGGCTGTACCGCGACGTGGATGCCGCGGCCTGGGCGCGGCTCGATGCCTTCGAGGGTGACGACTACGAGCGCACCCCCGTGACCGTGACGCTGGCCAGCGGCGAGGCTGTCAGCGCCTGGGTCTACCGCTTCAAGGCCGAGGCCGCTGCGGCGCAGCTGCTGCCGGGTGAGTGGGATGTGGCCGCCTTCGAGCGCGAAGGCCATGCCCGCTTCACCGCGCGCTACGTGGGGTTCCAGGCCCTGGAACCCTGAGAAACCGGCCGGTAGGAATCCCCCCACGTGAAGCCCTGCGGGATGCAGGGCAAACCGTCACAATCGGCTGACATAACCACGCTGTGTGGTTGACGCCGGGGGCGTGACATGGACGAGCTGACCGGGTTGGTGGCGCGGGCGGGGTTTCTGCCGCACGGCTACTGTTTTCAATGGTCGCCAGGGTTGCTGTGGACCATGGTGGGCGCGGACCTCGCCATCGCGGTGGCGTACTTCTCGCTGCCCTTCGTCATTGCCCGCTACGCCCGGCAGCGGCCCCAGGTGAACCTGGGCAGCCTGGCCACGCTGTTTGGCGTGTTCATCTTCGCCTGCGGCATCACGCACGTGCTGGATGTCTGGACCATCTGGCGGCCCGACTACGAACTGCAAACCGTGGGCAAGGTCATCACCGCCGCCGCGTCGGTGCTGACGGCGGTGGTGGCCTGGCGGCTGAGCCCCAAGCTGCTGGCGCTGCCCTCGGTGGAGGAGATGCGTCAAGCCAACGAGGCCTTGCGCCAGGAAATGGACCGCCGCGCCCACGCGGAAGACCACCTCCTGGAAACCGAGCAAAGCCTGGCTACGGCGCTGTCGGCCATCGACGCAGGCTTCATCACCACCGATGACCAGGGCTTCGTGACGCGCCTGAATGCCGTGGCCGAGCGCATCACCGGCTGGACGCTGGGCGAGGCGCTGGGCCGCTCGGTGTGGGAGGTGTTCGTGCGCGAGGGGGTGCCGGCGGAGTGGACGCGACGCAACCCGGTGGACCTGGTGCGCGAGCGGGCGGGCGATGTGGCGTTGCGCCGGCAGACCGTGTGCCTCACGCGCGGCGGGCTGCGGTGTCCGGTGGAAATGCATGTGAGCCTCACGCACCACGCCGACGGCCGGGTGCGCGGCATTGCGGTGGTGTTCCGCGACATGAGCCGCCTGACCTTTGCCGAGGCCGAGGTGCGGCGCCTGGCGGCGGTGGTGGAGTCCAGCGCCGACGCCATCGTGGTGAAAGGGCTGGACGGCCGCATCACCAACTGGAACGCGGCCGCTGAGCGCATGTTCGGCTACAGCGCGGTCGAGGCCGTGGGCCAGCCGGTGCAGATGCTGATTCCGCCGGAGCGTGAGGCCGAAGAGGCCCGCATCCTGCAGGCCCTGGCGCGCGGCGAGCAGGTGCCGCCGTTTCGCACCGTGCGGCTGGCCAAGGACGGCCGGCGGGTGGACATCTCGGCCCAGGTGTCGCCGCTGCGCGATGCCTCGGGGCAGATTGTGGGCGGCATCAAGTCTGCCCGCGACCTGACGCACCAGCGGCAGATCGAAACCGCGCTGCGCCAGAGCGAGGCGCGGCTGCGGTTTGCGCTGGAATGCGCCGCCATTGGCGATTGGGAGTTGGAGGTCGAGTCGGGCCAGATGCACCGCTCGCACCGCTTCGACCACTGCTTCGGCCTCACGGACGTGACGGGCGCCTGGGGGCGTGACGAGTTGCTGGCCTGTGTGCACCCCGACGACCGGGCCATGGTGGGGGCCGGGCTGCAGGCGCTGCCGGAAGGCCAGCTGCCGTGGCACGCCGAGTTCCGCGTGGTGTGGCCGGACGACAGCACGCACTGGCTGCGGCTGGACGCCCGCGTCACGCGGGACGAGGCGGGTGCGGCACGCCTGGTGGGCATCGTGGCCGATGTGACCGCCATGCGCACCGCCGAGCAGGCGCGCCAGCAGGCCGTGTGGCTGGCGGCCGAGAACCAACGCGTGCAGGAAAGCAGCCGCCTCAAGAGCCTGTTCCTGGCCAACATGTCGCACGAGCTGCGCACGCCGCTGAACGCGGTCATCGGCTTCTCCGACCTGCTCACGATGAGCGACACGCCGCCCGACCCCGAGCGCCAGCGGCAGTGGCTGCAGCACATCGCCAGCAGCGGCCGCCACCTGCTGAACATGATCAACGACGTGCTGGACCTCTCCAAGATCGAGGCCGGCAAGATGGAGTTCCACCCCGAGCCGGTGGACCTGCCGGCGTTGGTGGACGACGTGATGGCCACCGTGGCCGTGCTGGCCGGCCAGCGCGGGCTGAGCCTGAAGTCGTCCATCGCCCCCGACCTGCACGGCCTGGTGCTGGATCCGGCCCGGCTCAAGCAGGTGCTGCTGAACTACCTCTCCAACGCCATCAAGTTCACGCCGGCCGGCGGCCATGTGGAGCTGCGCATGGCGGGCGAGGGCCCGCGCCTGTGGCGGCTGGAGGTGCAAGACAGCGGCATCGGTATTCCGCCCGATCGCATCGACCAGTTGTTCGTGGAGTTCCAGCAGCTGGACGACGGCCTCACCAAGCGCCACCAAGGCACCGGTCTGGGCCTGGCGCTGACGCGCCGGCTGGTGGAGGCCCAGCACGGCCGCGTGGGCGTGTACAGCGAGCCGGGGCAGGGCAGCCTGTTCTACGCCGTGCTGCCCCGTGAGCCGCAAGACGCCGAGGCCGCCGCCAACGCTCGCCCGGCCCACCAGCAGTTGGTGGCGTTGCGGCACCACCCCTTGCGCGACGGTGTGGCGCGCGACCTCAGCCAGGCCGGCGTGCTGGCCGACACCGCCGGCACGGCGGCCGAGGTATTGCGCCTGGCCCGGGTGCGGCGCTACACCGAACTGGCGCTGGACCTGGGCCTGCCGGATGCGCACGGCCTGGGCCTGCTGGCCAGCCTGCGCAGCGGTGGGCCGTCCATGCATGCGGCGGTCAAGGCGCTGGCGCTCACGCCGGCCTCGGGCGCCAGCGTGGCTTTCCCGATTTCAGACGTGGTGGCCAAGCCGCTGCGCCGTCCGGCACTGGCGCGGGCCCTGGTGCCTCTGCGTGACCGCTTCGCCCCGGGGCGGCCGGTGCTGGTGGTGGACGACGACCCCGCATCGCGCGAACTCATGTGCGCCGCCCTGCAGGCCACGGGTGTGGAGGCCATGGCCGCGGACGGTGGCGCGCAGGCCCTGTCGATGTTGCAGACCCTGCAGCCCGCCGCGCTGGTGCTGGACTTGATGATGCCCGGCGTGGACGGCTTCCAGGTGCTGCATGCGCTGCGCAGCCAGCCGCAGTGGGCGGACCTGCCTGTCATCGTCTGGACGGCCTTGTCCATGGACGCGCCCGAGATCGAGGCGCTGGCCCGCTCGGCCGGGCAGCTGGCGTCGCCCGAACCTGCGCAGGCTCTGGCCGAAGTGCGGGACGCGATGCTGCGCGCCGCCCGCCAAGGCCGCCGCGTGCGCCGCGGTGGCGCCGCTGGAGGCTGAGCATGGCGGGCGAACGGGTGCTGGTGATCGACGACAACGAGCTCAACCTGGAGCTTGCGCAGTTCGTGCTGGAAGCCGGCGGCTTCGTGGTGGACTGCGCCATGGACGCCGACGAGGCCTGGGCTCGCCTGCGCGCCTGCCGGCCCGACATCGCGCTGGTGGACATCCAGCTGCCGGGCACCGACGGCCTCACCTTGGTGCGGGCCATCAAGGCCACGCCGGACCTGGCCCGCGTGCCGCTGATTGCCTTCACCGCGTTTGCGATGCAGGGTGACGCCCAGCGCTGCCGCGACGCGGGCTGCGACGGGTACTTGAGCAAGCCCATCGACGTGCACAGCTTTGCCGCCAGCGTGCGGCGGCACCTGCCAGGAGGCGGCACCTAAAATCCGGCCCTTCCGCCTGACGCCCGCGCCGCCATGTCCCAAGCCCTGTACGAATCCCGCCTGACCTCCCTCCCGCTGCTTGGCCGCGGCAAGGTGCGCGAGAACTACGCCGTCGGTGACGACCGCATCCTGATGATCGCCAGCGACCGCCTCTCGGCCTTCGACGTCATCATGGGCGAGCCCATCCCGGGCAAAGGTGCGCTGCTGACCAAGATGGCGCTGTTCTGGTTCGACAAGCTCCAGGGCATCGTGCCCAACCACCTGACCGGAGACGACCCGCTGGGCGCCGTGTCCACCGACGCCGAGCGCGAGCAGATCCGCGACCGCGCCATGCTGGTGAAGCGCCTGAAGCCCCTGCCCATCGAGGCCGTGGTGCGCGGTTACCTGGCTGGCAGCGGCTGGGCCGAGTACCAGAAGACCCAAAGCGTGTGCGGCGTGGCCCTGCCGGCCGGCCTGCGCAATGCCGACAAGCTGCCCGAGCCCATCTTCACGCCCGCCACCAAGGCCGAGATGGGCGACCACGACGAGAACATCAGCTTCGATCAGGCCGCCGCCATCGTCGGTCCCGAACTGGCCGCGCGGGTGCGCGACATCTCCATCCAGCTGTACCAGCGCGCGGCTGACTTCGCCCTCACCAAGGGCATCATCATTGCCGACACGAAGTTCGAGTTCGGCCTGGACGCCGACGGCGCGCTGACGCTGATGGACGAGGTGCTGACGCCCGACTCCTCGCGCTACTGGCCGGTGGAGAGCTACGCCCCCGGCAGCAACCCGCCCAGCTACGACAAGCAGTTCGTGCGCGACTGGCTGGAAGCCGTGCGCATCGACGGCCAGCCGTGGGGCAAGGTCGCCCCGGCCCCGGCCCTGCCGGCCGAGGTGATTGCCAACACAGTGCAGAAGTACGAAGAAGCCCTGCAGCGCCTGACGGCCTGAGCATGGTGCCGCGCTGCGTGCTGCCTGCGGGCCGAGGGGGGAACCGGTGAACGTCAAGCTGCGCAGCCGGCTCGCCCAGCGGCTGGACACCGACATCGCCCTGGCGGCCGCCGTGCCGGCGCGGGCGGCGGTGCTGCAGGTGCAGCGCGCCATCCTGTGGTTGCGCCACGGCCGCGCGGCGGAAGCCCGCGAGGCCCTGAACCGCCTGCACGCCCAGGCGCTGGTGCACCCGCGCGTGGACCTGGCCGCCTGGCTGCACCTGGCCGAAGGCCTGACCGCCTACTTCAGCGCCTTTGGTGGCGGCGCGGGCGAGCGCGTGCGGCGCGCGCATGTGATGGCGCGCCACGCCGGCCTGGGCGTGCTGCAAGCGCAGTGCGACGCCTGGCTCGCGCAAATGGCGTTTGTGGAGCGGGACATCGAGCGCCTCGTCACCCACGCCACGGCCACGCTGGCCGGCCCGGCGGACGACAGCGCCGCCTGCCGCGTGGCCTCGGCACTCGGCATGGCCTGGGACTTGGCTCAAGACCCGGCCGTGGCCACCGCCTGGTACGCCTGGGGCCGGCGCGCCGCCAGTGCCGAGGGCGATGACGCCGGCCTGGCTGCCTTGCTCTACAACCAGATGCAGATGCGCGCGGTGCGCATCCGCCACGCCGCCCTGGCGGGCGAACCCGGCGAGGCGCCGGCCGTGCTGTTGGGCGTGGATTCCATTGGCCATTTCGACGACGCCGTGGGCGGCTCCGCCCGGGGCGACCTGACCCCGCTGCTGCGTGCCCAGCTGCTCACCGTGCAGGGCGACTTTGCCGCGGCCGCCCCGCTGCTGGAGGCCCACCTGCCCGAAGCCATGGCCTCGGGCTTGGCCCGCACCGGCGGCAGCCTGCTGGCCGACCTGGCCTGGTGCTGGGCCAACACCGGCGAGGCCTCGCGGGCCCGCGCGCTGGCCGACCAGGCCGCCGTGGAGGTGCTGGCGGAAGACTCGCCCCACTGCGACCTGGACGAGCGCGCAGCCCTGCACGCCCGGTTGGCGCAGGTGTACGCCCGGCTGAACGAGCCGGGCCTGGCGCAGCGCCACGGCGAGGCCGCCCAAGCCGCCTGGGCCGACGATGCCGCCCAGCGCCGCCTGTGGGCGCGCCGGCTGGCCGAGGCAGGGCTGGGCACTCCGCCACGCTGACCGGTTTTTCCGGCCGCAGCGGCCGCCCGGCCTGCGTTACCCTCGCCGCCCTATGTCTGCCGAGCTCCACGACGCCGCCCTGTCCGCCTTGCCGGTGGGCACGCGCTTTGGCGAGCTGGAAATTCTGGGCACGTTGGGCGTGGGCGGCTTCGGCATCGTCTACCTGGCCCGCGACCACGCGCTGGAGCGCGAGGTGGCCATCAAGGAATACATGCCCGGCCAGTTCGCGGCGCGTGATGGCGCCTCGCAGGTGGTGGTGCGCTCGCCCGCGATGCAGGAGACCTTTGCACTCGGCCTGGCCAGCTTCGTGAACGAAGCGCGGCTGCTGGCGCGCTTCGACCACCCCTCGCTGCTGAAGGTCTACCGCTTCTGGGAAGCCAACGGCACGGCCTACATGGCCATGCCCCGGCTGAGCGGGCAGAACCTGCGCCAGGCCCGCACCGCGCAGCCCACGCCGCCGCCCGAAGCCTGGGTGCGCCGCGTGTTTGACGCCGTGCTGGACGGGCTGGCCGTGCTGCATGCGCAGCAGGTGTGGCACCGCGACATCGCGCCCGACAACATCTTCCTGCCGGCCGACGGCAGCCCGCCCATCCTGCTGGACTTCGGCGCCGCGCGCCAAGCCATTGGCGACCGCACGCAGCTGTTCACCGCCATCCTGAAGCCGCGCTTCGCGCCCATCGAGCAATACGCCGAGGCCGCCAACCTGCGCCAGGGCCCGTGGACCGACTTCTATGCGCTGGCGGCCGTGATGCACGAGCTGCTGACCGGCCACCCCCCGCCGCCCGCCACCGCGCGGGCCATGGGCGACGACCTGCAGCCACTGCAGCTGCCCGGCTACTCGCCCGCCTTTTTGGCCGGCCTGCACTGGGCGCTGCGCGTGGCGCCGCACCAGCGCCCGGCCAGCGTGGCCGCTTGGCGCGAGGTGGTGGATGGGCGGGCTCCGGTGCCGAGTGCGCAGGCTGCCGCGCCGCGTGCGGAGGCTCCAACCCCAGCCATTCCCGCCCCGGCCGGCCGCCCGCAGCGCCTGGACATCGAGTTCGCCGACACGTTGCAGTTCCTGCCGTCGGAGCTGGACGCGCTGCCGGCCGAGCCTGCCCCGTCGCCTCGCGCGGCCCGCCCGGCCCGGAGCGCCCGCAGTGCCCGGTTGCTGCTGGCAGCGGCCGCCGTGCTGGGGGTGTTGATGCTGTGGGTGTTCGCCCGCCAGGTGCGCCGCCCCGCGGCCGAGGCACCGTTGGCTGCGGTGGAGGCGGCATCGGCGGCGTCATCGCCGGCGGTGGCCGAGGCGGCTTCCTCGACTGTGGCCGGGCCGGCTGAAGGAGCGTCCGCGGCGTCTGTAGCCTCTGCGCCGAGCGTGGCCCCTGCCATGGCGTCGGCCGCCTCCGTGCCCGCCGCGCGCCGCGAACCCCGTCGGGAGCCGCGACCCATCATCACCGAGAAGGCGGGCGAGTTCCGGCCCGTGTCGGGCAGCCCCACGCTGTCGCCCAACGACCCGCCGCCCGCCAGTGCGCCCGGCGCGCGCAATGCGGCCGGAAGTGCGGCGGCGGCATCGCCCGAGCCCCGCACCGCGGCCGAGGCTTGCGGGGGGCGCACGCTGTTCGCGCGGGCCTGGTGCATCGACCGCCAGTGCGAGAAGCCGCAGTTCCAGACCGACCCCGAGTGCGTGAAGCTGCGCGAGATCCGCAGCAGCCGCAGCCGCGACAACGGCCCCTGAGCGGGGCGCCGGCGGGCTGCTGTTCAGGCCTTGGCGGGTGGCGTGCTTGCCGCCGCTGGCAGCGTGATGCGCGTATCGAACTTCGCCCGCTTCACGCTGAAAAACGCCTTGATGTTGCGCACGTTGGCCTGCTGCGTGAGCAGCCGCTGCGTGAACGCGTGGTAGGCCGGCATGTCGGCCACCTGCACCACCAGCATGAAGTCCGGCCCGGGCGACACCCGCCAGCACTGCTGCACCGCGGGTTCGGCCACGGCCCGGTCCTCGAAGGCGTCCAGATGCTCGGCGCCCTGGCGGTCCAGCGTCACCTCCAGCAGTGCGTGCAGCCCGGCGCCCAGGTGGTCGGGCGAGAGCAGGGCCACCCGCCGCTCGATCACCCCCGCCTCCACCAGCCGCTTCACGCGGCGCAGGCAGGTGGCGGGCGACACGGCCACGCGGGCCGCCAGGTCTTGGTTGCTGAGCGAGGCGTCGGTCTGCAGCGCGTCCAGCAGGCGCAAATCGATGGCATCAATCCATTCATGCATGGCAACATTGTGAAAGAAAATTGCATCACGCCAAAGCAGTGCAAGATTCATTCAATTACGCAAGAAAAATGGATGCATCTGCCGCGATGGCCTGCCTACGATGCCGCCATTCCTCAAACGGAGAACCCATCCATGTGCGGCATCGTCGGCGCGGTCAGTCAGCGCAACATCGTTCCCATCCTCGTTGAAGGCCTGAAGCGCCTGGAGTACCGCGGCTACGACTCCTGTGGCGTGGCCGTGCACCAGGACGGCGGCCTGAAGCGCGCCCGCTCCACCAGCCGCGTGGCCGAGCTGCAAGCCCAGGCCGACCAAGACGGCATCTCGGCCGGCACCGGCATCGCCCACACCCGCTGGGCCACCCACGGCGCCCCGGCGGTGCACAACGCCCACCCGCACTTCTCGGCCGGCCCCAATGCCAGCGAGGCCAGCGTGGGCCGCATTGCCCTCGTGCACAACGGCATCATCGAGAACCACGACGAACTGCGCGCCGAACTCAAGGCTCGCGGCTACGCCTTCGCCAGCCAGACCGACACCGAGGTCATCGCCCACCTGATCGACCACCTCTACAACGGTGACCTGCTGGACGCCGTGCAGCAAGCCCTGCCGCGCCTGAAGGGCGCCTACGCCGTGGCCGTGTTCTGCCGCGATGAGCCCCACCGCGTGGTGGCCGCCCGTGAGGGCTCGCCCCTGGTGCTGGGCGTGGGCGAGCAGGAGAACTTCGTGGCTTCGGACGCCATGGCCCTGGCCGGCGTGACCGACCAGATCGTGTACCTGGAAGAAGGCGACGTGGTGGACCTGCAGCTGGGCCGCTACTGGATCAGCCGGCTGGACACCGCCACCGGCCGTTTCGGCGCGGTGCAGCGCGAAGTGAAGACCGTGCACGCCCACAGCGGCGCCGCCGAGCTGGGCCCCTACCGCCACTACATGCAGAAGGAAATCTTCGAGCAGCCCGTGGCCATTGCCAACACGCTGGACGCCGTGACCAGCATCAGCCCCGAGCTGTTTGGCGACGGCGCCTACCGCGTGTTCAAAGAGATCGACAAGGTGTTGATCCTGGCTTGCGGCACCAGCTACTACTCGGGCTCCACCGCCAAGTACTGGCTGGAAAGCATCGCCAAGATCCCCACCAGCGTGGAGATCGCCAGCGAGTACCGCTACCGCGACAGCGTGCCCGACCCCAAGACGCTGGTTGTGACGATCAGCCAAAGCGGCGAGACGGCCGACACCATCGCCGCGCTGAAGCACGCCCGCGCCCAGGGCATGAGGCACACCCTCACCATCTGCAACGTGGCCACCAGCGCCATGGTGCGCGAGTGCGGGCTGGCCTACATCACCCGTGCGGGTGCCGAAATCGGCGTGGCCTCCACCAAGGCCTTCACCACGCAGCTGGTGGGCCTGTTCCTGCTGACCCTGGCCCTGGCGCAGACGCGCGGCCACCTCAGCGACGAAGCCGAAGCCCAGCACCTGAAAGACCTGCGCCACCTGCCCGTGGCCGTGCAGGCCGTGCTGGCGCTGGAGCCGCAAGTCATTGCCTGGAGCGAAGAGTTCGCCCGCAAGGAAAACGCCCTGTTCCTGGGCCGCGGCCTGCACTACCCGATCGCGCTGGAAGGCGCGCTCAAGCTCAAGGAAATCAGCTACATCCACGCCGAGGCCTACCCCGCCGGTGAGCTCAAGCACGGCCCGCTGGCGCTGGTGACCGCCGAAATGCCCGTCGTGACCGTGGCCCCCAACGACGCGCTGCTGGAAAAGCTCAAGAGCAACATGCAGGAAGTCCGCGCCCGCGGCGGCCAGCTCTACGTGTTTGCCGACGGCGACACGGCCATCGAGAGCGAACCCGGCCTGCACGTCATCCGCATGCCCGAACACTACGGCGCCTTGAGCCCCATCCTGCACACGGTGCCGTTGCAGCTGCTGGCGTATCACACGGCTTGTGCACGGGGAACGGATGTGGACAAACCGAGAAACCTGGCCAAGTCCGTGACGGTCGAATGACCGGAACGGGCGAGGTCAGGTTCGTGTTCCGACCAAAAATAGTCGTGAACAGGTCATTAAAGTCGAAAACTAGCCAATAAAGTCGAAAACGGCAAGGCGAGGCAGTCCTAGCGATGACACCCATGCGGGCTGACCTTGCTGAGTCCGCCAGCGCTGCCTCGTCATTGGCAATGTTGCTGGACGGCCGAACGCCTATGTCCGCCTTGAAGGCATCGCTGTCCAAAACGGTATGAAGACGCGCTCGAATTCTGGGGCAAGGACCTTGCCGACAAGTTGCGGCTTTGCTGAACCTTCCAGGATCACTTCAGCAACAAACACCCCCAATGCGTCCTCCAAGAACGAGTTCATGATGCGCAGCAGGTCGATCATTTGGCCAATTAGTGGGTCCACTGCGTTTCGCAGATCGACTGTGCCGTATTGCTCGAACATCCAGGCTTGAGCAACCGTGTCGGCCGCGTCGTAGTACGTGTTGCCAGACTTGTCACCCAAGAAGACGAGGTCGTCCACCCAGGACTCGTCGGGAACAACGTGGCTGCTCCAGCGCTCGAAGTTGGGGAAGTGGAATCCCATGCCATTCCTGAGAGGCGATAGCCAAGTCGCGCTGTTGACTGCAGCGTTCAGTTCTTTCAGCCTCTTCAAGCCGTCCGGCAAGAGGGGCAGTACGTCTTCACGAAGCGTCTTTGCAAGTTCCTTGGTTTCCCGAATTGCTTTGCTTGCTTCCCAGATCTTTCCGCTCGCGAGCCGAAACAGAAACATCGCCTGACCAAGTTCAGGACGCAGACGTGCTGGTCGAGGGTCATCGTGCTTCGGCAGCGCAAAACCTACAAGCTTCTGAAGGCACATCAGTTCGTTGAAGATGTGTCCGAGCAAGTAGTAGGCAAAGCGCTGCTCATCGGAGAGCTTCTTGATTGCCGTAAGCGGAACGCTCAAGGCAAGCATTTCTACGCTTCGATTCGCCACGCTTGAATCTCCCCTCTGCGCCTGCCGTCAGTGGCTGAGAGCAGGACATTGAAACGGCCACTAGAGCTGTTTGAATCGAAGCAAGCGGCGATCCCGCCGGACCTGACGCTGGGTGCTCAGCCGATCGCTCGCGTCCCCTTGCAAACCGGATAACCCGAGCATCCCCATAACGCATGGCCGGCATTGGTGCCGCGCGTCGCAGTCCGCTGGACCATAGCCTCTTTGTGCCTTGCCCGGGATTCTTGGAGCGATCAGGATCGTCCCGCCTAGGTCTGATGCAGATTCTGCCGGACACTGGCCGGATTCCATCGAAAGCAGTGCCTCGCAGTGCGGGGCGTCGCTGAGAACGCTCTCAACATGTCCGTCGACCTGATCCCACGCGTCGATTCACTGCTGCCGTGGCTCCCGGGGGAAACCCTGTTCAGCTTGTGCAGCCGTCAGCACTGTCTGTGGGGCTACAGCCTGTCCTCGCATTCGACCGAGATCATGTTTGGCGGCAAGCGCTTGGGTACCCAGCATGACTTCCCGAGCGGGCTCGACGCATTCGCTCTTCGATCCGAAGGGCAATTCGGGTCCGCCGTTGAGATCGCACGTGACCGGACGGTGCTGCGGTTCTATCGGCCATTCCTTGCCAAGGCCCAGATCGACGACGCCATCTGGGCAATGCGGGGCTCGGCCGTTTCCCACCTCAAGTTTCGATTGGGCCTGCTGACGAGCCGCTTCAGGGCCAACCATCCGCTGAAGGCTTGCATGGCGTGCATGCAGGCCGATCTGACGGAACATGGCTGGGTTTATTGGCATCTCGTGCATCAATATCCTGGCGTCTGGATGTGCCCGGTGCATGGCACGCCGTTGCGCATATCCCAGGTCAAGTCGACGGGCGTCGAGCGATTCCTCTGGAGCCGTCCTGCTGAAGCTCAGCTTGTGGATCCCTGGCTGGCGGGCGATGACGCGCAACGTTCGGCGCTGATTCGCCTTTCCAAGCTGACGATCGCCCTGGTGGATTGCGACAGGGAGGATGGTTGGCTGGGAGCTGATGCTGTGCAGGACACGCTTCGCGCAAGGCTTCGGGAGCGAGGTTGGCTGACGGTAGCGGGCAACGCGCGGCTCACGGTGGCAGCGACCGACTACATGCAGCATTGCTCAACACTGCGCCTTCCGGCTGAACTTTCCGGCCTTCCTTCGACTCTTGCGGAGGCGAAGGCACAGATCAGCAGGCTGATCCGCACGCTGCGCTCGGGCGTCCATCCGATCAGGTTGTTGGTGGCGATCGACTGGCTGTTCTCCGGCGCTGATGATTTTTCTTCGCTTCATACAGCCGCCACTGATCTTGTCACCGTCCGGCCGGCCAGCGAAGGACCTTCGCCGGCGAGTCGGTCTGACAGCGATCTTGCTCGTCGAGCGCGGCTAGCTGCCTTGCTTCAGTCAGGGGCGTCCGCGACTGCCGCAGCGACGGAAGTCGGCGTCGATGTGTCAACCGCGATGGCCTGGGCTGCCGCTGAAGGCATCCCGGTGCCGCGACGACCAAAGATCTTGAAAGCCGCTGTTCGCACTGCTCTTGTGCAGTGTCTTCGCAAGGGGATGGATAAGCAGGATGCGGCGGGTCGCCATGGCATCTCTGTTGAGACCGTCACGAGGCTCTTGCGCACGGAGGTCGGGCTGCACTCGGCTTGGAAGGCGGCGAGGGCTGCGGCGGCGCAACGGCGCGCTCGCAGCGCTTGGCAAAAGCTGCTTCGCAATCACCCATGTCTTGGCGTGAAGATGCTGCGAGCAATGGACGCAGCCAGCTATGCGTGGCTTTATCGGAACGATCGGGCCTGGCTGACAGAACACACGCCAGCAAAGGGAACGAGCCAAACGAATCCGCGGGAGAACACGGTTCGGTGGGACGAGCGGGACCTGTCGCTCAGCGGCGAGGTCGAGAAGGCGGTGGAGCGTCTGGCTCGGCCCGGCCGTCCATTGCAGTTGTGGCAGATCTACCAAGCCGTCGCTGGACTGAAGCCCAAGCTAGCGGTGCTTCACCGACTGCCACTCACGCAGCACGTCATCGAACGGGCACTTGGTCGTCGCCGGGCCGGCAGCGCGCCGGACTTGCTGTAAATGGATCCTCGCTCGGCCGATCAGGTTGACATGCAAATATGCATTTAAGTATGCTTTATGCATGAACGACGCAGCGACCCTAGCTCGTGCTATCAAGGCAGGTGAAATCTGCAGGGAGCATGGGATCACTCAGGCCCAGATCGCCGATGCCGTTGGCGCGAGCCAGTCGCAGGTGAGCCGCATCCTCTCCGGCCGGGGGCTACGCCAGTCAAGGCTCATGGAGGAGGTGTGCCTCTACGTCGAGCAGTTCTCCGTCGGCGTCACTGCGGATGCCGTTCGCGGAAACGCCGAACTCGTTGAGGCGATTCAAGCCGCATGGGACGGGTCGGCATCGCACGCCAGGGCGCTGTCGACAGTCATACGTTCGCTGTCAGTACTCCGGGCAAAGCCGCGGGCCGAATCGCAGGGCTCGAAGGACCGCCAAGGATGACCATCCGCCCTGACGTACTGCCGGAAGAATATGCCCCTGGCTACAGGGGCAGGGTCATGACCTTCAACGGTTTGACGGACCCCAAGCTTGCGATGAACGCACTGATGGAGTGGTCGGGCAACGCCGGGACCTCGCGGCGGGAGTTTTCCACCGTGGAGTTGCTAGCGAAGGTGGCCGGCGTCGACGTCGCGCACTTTGTCCGAGCGCATACGACCTTGCCGTTACGTCGGGCGGTTGTTGCCACACTGCCCGAGGTCGAACACGGCTGCACAAGCAAACGCTCACTGCTGTGGTCCATAGCGCTACGGGACACGCGGCCAGGTGCCTACCTGTGCACTCAATGTGTTGAGGAAGATATCGATTTTCACGGCATGTCCTACTGGCGCCGAGAGCATCAGTTACCAGGGCTCTACTGCTGCACCAAACATGGCTTGCCGTTGGGTTACGCAGATGCTCCAAACGCATTCCTGTCGCCGCCCTCGCTGTTCTACAGCAGCCATCACGCAGTTGACTTCAGCTGGGTAAGGAAGTTGGAGCGCAGCGGTGCTGTCCAGCGTTATTTGTCGATCATGGCAGACCTTCTCGCCAGGTCGAGACCACTCGATGAACGCGATGTTTCGCGTGCCGCAAGAGCACGGGCCATGGAGCTTGGGCTACACACGGGTCGCCGAGCGGTAGAGCATCAGCTCGTCAGCGATCTCGTCAAAGAGCGTTTCGACGACGCTTGGCTGGCCTCAGTCGTGCCGGGCCTCGTTGAAAAGCGGATCGGAGAGTTCTGGTCGCCGGTTGACGGAGCACTGTCTGGCAAGCGTATGGGCATTTCATCGACGGTCTATGCCATCGTATTTGCATCGCTCTTCGAGTCAGCGGATGAAGCGGTGAACGCGATGCTCGAGCCGTCCGCACCTGACAGTGTGAAAGCTCGGGTTTGCACGGCACCGGTTGAGGTCTCAGATCAGCAACTACGTGACGCCTACATCGACTGCAGAGGTTGCCATGCGTCAGTCGCGCGACAGCTGGGCCTGAGTAGCTATGCTGCCCGAAAGCGCCTGCAAGAAGAGGGGCTTCCGAACCTGGGCGGTGCCGCATCGCGCTTGGTGCGGGATGCAGCGGCCGCCGTCTTCATCGAAGGGGTGTCAATAGATCATGCAAGCAAGGCGCACAGCATTGACCGAGCGGATCTGGAGCGGCTGCTCATTCAATCGGCCGGACCCTTTCGGGCAGCGTTGAATGGCATTCGACGATCTGAGCAACGGAGGACCATGCCGCCGAGACCCAGGCCGATGGCGCCGCCGCGACAGCGGCGGGGGGCCCCGCCCGCGCCCCCCCCCCAACGCCCCCCCCAAAAACAAAACACACCCCGGCCACAAATGTGCCCCAAACCCGCCAACCCCGG
>NZ_JBIGIB010000009.1:0-46010 GCF_043555935.1 Pelomonas baiyunensis
AAACGAGTCAGCGCCGATGATAGTGCGGATTCCCGTGTGAAAGTAGGTCATCGTCAGGCTATTTATTGAAGCCAACCCCCATCAGTGCAAACTGGTGGGGGTTTTGCTTTTGCGGCGCGGGAAATCACGGGCGGGGATATGGCATTCGCTGGGTGCACACATCCCTGACCTGCAACCCGCCACCCGTACCAAGGCAATAGAGAAGAATCCGCGCAACCGAGAGGAAGCGCGATGCGCGAGAGCAGATTCACAGTCGAGCAAGTCATCGGGTTCATCAAACAGGCCGACGCTGGCATGAGCGTGACGGATCTGTGCCGCCGAGAAGGGTTCAGCTCTGCGACCTTCTACAAGTGGCGGGCCAAGTTCGGCGGCATGGAGGCCAGCGACGCCAAGCGGCTGCGCGAGGTCGAAGCCGAGAACAGCAGGCATCGCCGTGCACCGACTCCGCGGTACCACCCACCGAGATTGGCGCGCGCACTGCCGACTATGCATTGCGTGGGTGGCTGGTTGTGTTGGTTGCCCCTGCTGAGTTCTCGCCATGCGACCACCGGCTTTCGCGACGCCCTCTGTCCGGCCCGGAATGCCGCTGGTGATCGCGCCTGCCCCGCCCATTCGTCATCGTCTCGTTGGGCGGTGACAATGCTTAAAGCCTTGGATGACCCGATGCGCAGGGCGCAATCCTGTTAGCGCTTGAGTTGAATGAAGCTCATGCACAGGGTGTGCACCATGGCTGGCGGTCACGCCTCGAGCAAAACTACTCCGCGATGACGAACCACACCGCAAGCGCCCGCTGACGCGAGTGCAGCGCCTGACTCTCACCGCCATGTCCTTTTCCGCATCTGTGCAATTTGACGCTCAAGGTGGGCTGACGCTGAGCTTTAGCGCGCCGTCGGGTTCCAAATTATTGAGCCTGGGTCCATTTCGCAGTGTTTGCCGCCTGGAGGAAGCAGTTGCTCGGCTCTTGCTCAGTGCCCGAGCCGGAGCGCCATTTGTCATCGGCAGCAACGATGGCCTGCTCTTCCTATCCGCCAGCAATCACCGTTGGCGCTTGCCTGTCAGCCATCACGATGCCTCGCTGCACCTCGCCCATTGGGCAACGGCACTGCCCATGCTTTGGCTGGCCGATCAACGGCCGCACGAGCGGCGCCGGTTCGATCTGAGCGGCCCCTTGGCGCGGTTGATGGCGTAGTCGAGGGCGGTCGATGTCCCAGGGGCTCGGCAAACGCGTTGGCGATGAGCTGTACCTGCACCACAGCGCCCTGGCCCTGCACCCCGACAACCAGCTCCGCGCCCTAGCGCAGTCGACCCTCGCGGCCATTCCGCCCTCGGGCCACCCGGCGCCAAACGTCTTTAAGGTCAACCAGCGCCTGGGCCGCGCGTCCTGGCTGGCCTACCCCAATTTCGAGAACGACCCCTTTCCCGCCCTGGCTGTCAGCTGGTCATTCCACTGCAACTCTTTGGCCCCGCCCGCACTGCGCATCTACAGCGAGGGCATCAACCCGCCCATCCTGCACCGCAAAGAGCTGCTCGTCCCGCCCGAGCACCCGCAGCGCGCCGACTGGGCGGCGCTCACCGCCGCCGCCGAATCCTTGGGCCTGTTCGACGACATCAGCACCATCGGCTTTCGGCTGAACTGGGACCAGCGCATCGCCGCCAAGGGCTACCAACTGCAGCGCGGCACCTTCGTTCCCTTGGGCAACGACGACAGCGCCGCCCCGGGCGGCACCGATGGTCTCGACGCCCCCGGCCCCGTGCGCCGGCACCTCACCGCCCTTACGCGCACCGGCTTGTCGGCACCCGTTCAGCTGCTCATCCGCCACGGCCTGCTCACCCCCGCCAAGCCCCTGTTCGACTACGGCTGCGGCAAGGGCGACGACCTCGCCAGCCTCCAAGCCGAGGGCTACACCGTCGCCGGGTGGGACCCGCATTACGCCCCCGACCGCCCGCGCCACGAGGCCCAAGTCGTCAACCTCGGCTTCGTGCTCAATGTCATCGAAGACCCCGCCGAGCGTGTTGAGGCGCTGGCCAACGCCTTTCGCCTAACCACCGGCGTGCTGGCCGTGGCCGTCATGCTGCCGGCCGGGCAGCCCGGCCGCCCCCGGGGGCGACGGCGTCATGACCACCCGCGGCATCTTCCTGATCTAGAGTATCAACACGCGTGCAAGCATGGCGCCGCAAACTGGCGCAGAACGTGCGGTAGCAACCCTAGGACCGCGTACTCGTCGTCAGTTGCAAATAGTCCACCAAGGCTTCTTGAACACCGAATTCATGTTCCAGC
Organism: Pelomonas baiyunensis; assembly: GCF_043555935.1. Lineage (NCBI taxonomy): Bacteria > Pseudomonadati > Pseudomonadota > Betaproteobacteria > Burkholderiales > Sphaerotilaceae > Roseateles > Pelomonas baiyunensis. The sequence goes on from NZ_JBIGIB010000009.1 coordinate 2,279, forward strand.
TAAGGTATTCCTGCGCGGGCCGGTGTTGCAAGTCCACAGGCAGATAAATAGCTTTGCCGTGGTGCTGCATCGCGCCGCTCAGCCCTCGTTCCCCCGATACAGCGTGCTGACTGAACAGTACCCGATATGAATTCGGTTCGACCGTAAATGCGCCAAGGTCGAATAACTTGTGGTGAAGCGCACAAAGCGATAAGCCATTTGGCTCGACATCAGGGCCCCCCACGTGATGCCACATGATGTGCGCTGCCTCGAGACCTGCGGGAATATGTCCGATGCGTAGGTCAAATCCACATACACAACAGCGGAACTCGTAGGCTCGAAGCACGCGGTCACGAAACTCTCCGCTCCGCCTCCGCTTGGCGGGCTGAGTTACCTGATAGGTTCCCGTTGCTTCGGCCACCCAAGAGGGCTCGTCGAGGTCCACCGCAGCTGCCGCCGCAATATCCTCACGAAGAGTCCCGGGAAAATACTTCTCGAGCACTTTGTGCGCACATGCAGCCACCAAACCAGGCGTAGATCGCAAGCAGGCGTCGACGTCGGGATGAAAACCTCCCGCAACACGATTTGCTCGCAACTCCCCGATATTGGGCGTATTCGCTGCGGGACGATTCAACAGCGCAGCAGGCCCGCTGAGATCCCACAAGGCACCGCCGAGGTCTGTGTGGAGGTGCCAAAAAGGTAGATGGCGCCTGCTTTCTGAGTTGGTTGGCCCGAACTCCAACAGCAGGTTCTTCAGCCGTTGCTCTATTTCGGTAAATTCAGCTAGCCGAGGCTCGCCTCGCTGCACCCGTCCCAGCGATAACAACAGCAATAGCGGCTTGTGCGGCTTATATCCATCGCCAGCTTGCGCAGGGCGAATGGCGTCGAAAGCATTGAGGACTTCAATCGGGCTCTTCACGTCAGCTTCGAGTCCAGTAGTCAGCGTATTCCGGTAATACCCATCGCACACCGCCCCGCGGGTCCGGAACGTCGCCGGCATAGCGAGGAATCAAATGGATGTGCAGATGCGTAACGGTTTGCCCAGCAGCCACGCCATCGTTGACACCAATATTGAAGCCGGCAGGCTGAAACTCTGCAATTGCGGCCGCCCGGGCAGTGTCAAGCAGCGTCATCAGTGCCGTCCGCTCATCTCCGGATGTTTCAAAGAACGAGGCCAGATGCCGTCGTGGGATCACAAGACTATGGCCGCGGGAGACGGGGAATCCGTCGCGTACCCAAACGGCATACTCGTTTTGACCGAGGATACGGCCCGCCGGCAAGTCACAAAAGACGCAGTTCACAGGCCCTCGCAAGCTTAAAGATCATCGCCCCTCGGTAGCAGTGGCAGCGACGTCCTAAAGCTACGGCCGCACGCCATCGGACGCAGGACAAGCGCCACGACTAGAAAGTCGTGGCGCTAGCAGCATGCGCACAATGCTTCCCGGCTCCGATACTGGCCGTTCAAACGTCGATGTTGCCCGCCCGCAAGGCATTGGTCTCGATGAAATCCCGCCGCGGCTCCACCTCATCGCCCATGAGCATCGTGAAGACCTTGTCCGCCTCGATGGCGTCTTCGATCTGCACGCGCAGCAGGCGGCGGACGGTGGGGTCCATGGTCGTTTCCCACAGCTGCTCGGGGTTCATCTCGCCCAGGCCCTTGTAGCGCTGGCGGCCGACGCTGCCTTCGGCCTGGCTCATCAGCCAGGCCATGGCGGCGCGGAAGTCGTCGACCTTGGCTTCCTTGGCCTTCTCGCCTTCGCCCTTGCGCACGACCGCGCCCGGCTTGATCAGGCCCTGGAAGCTCAGGCCGGCGTCGGCCAGCACTTCGTAGTCAGCGCCGTGCACGAAGTCGGCGCTGATGACGCTGGCACGTACGTTGCCGTGGTGGATGCGCGCGATCTTCAGGAACAGCTTGTCGGTGCGCGGGTCGGTTTCCACCGTGACCTCGGCGTTGTGCAGCGCGGCCTTGAGTGCAGCGGCGCTGGCCTCGGCTTCATCGCGCGCGTCGAGTTTCAGCGCCAGGCCGTTGGCCAGCACGTGCAGGGCTTCGATGTCCATCCAGTTGGACAGGCGCTCGATGACGCTCTGCGCGGTGACGTATTTGCGGGCCAGCGTGTCCAGCGCGTCGCCGGTCAGCGTGGTGCCGGCGCCGGTGTCGAGGTGGGCGTCTTGCAAGGCGACCTTGAGCAGGAAGGCGTCGAACTCGTGGCCGTCCTTCAGGTACTGCTCATGCTTGCCGACCTTGACCTTGTAGAGCGGCGGCTGCGCGATGTAAATGTGGCCGCGCTCCACCAGCTCGGGCATCTGGCGGTAGAAGAAGGTCAGCAGCAGGGTGCGGATGTGGGCGCCGTCCACGTCCGCGTCGGTCATGATGATGATGCGGTGGTAACGGAGCTTGTCGGGGTTGAAGTCGTCCGTGCCGGCGCCGCGGCCGATGCCGGTGCCAAGCGCCGTGATGAGCGTGATGATTTCGTTGCTGGTCAGCAGCTTTTCATAACGCGCCTTCTCTACGTTCAGGATCTTGCCGCGCAGTGGCAGGATGGCCTGGAACTTCCGGTCGCGGCCCTGCTTGGCGGAGCCGCCGGCGGAGTCACCCTCCACGATGTAGATCTCGCACTGGGCGGGGTCTTTTTCCTGGCAGTCGGCCAGCTTGCCGGGCAGGCCCAGGCCGTCGAGCACGCCCTTGCGGCGCGTCATCTCGCGGGCCTTGCGGGCGGCCTCGCGGGCGCGGGCGGCGTCGAGGATCTTGCCGCAGATGGTCTTGGCGTCGAGCGGGTTCTCGAGCAGGTAGTCGGTCAGCAGGCGGCTGACGATGTCTTCCACCGGCGCGCGCACTTCCGACGAGACCAGCTTGTCCTTGGTCTGTGAGCTGAACTTGGGCTCGGGCACCTTCACCGAGACCACGCAGGCCAGGCCTTCGCGCATGTCGTCACCGGCGACTTCGACCTTGGCCTTCTTGGCCAGCTCGTTGTCCTCGATGTACTTGTTGATGACGCGAGTCATCGCGGCGCGCAGGCCGGTCAGGTGGGTGCCGCCGTCGCGCTGCGGGATGTTGTTGGTAAAGCAGAGGACGTTCTCGTTGAAGCCGTCGTTCCACTGCATGGCCACTTCGACGCCGACCGTGGTGCCCTGCTCGGACACCTTCTCGCCCACGGCGTGGAAGATGTTGGGGTGCAGGGTCGTCTTGCCCTTGTTGATGAACTCGACGAAGCCCTTCACGCCGCCGGCGTAGGCGAAGTTGTCTTCCTTGTTGGTGCGTTCGTCGACCAGGCGGATCTTGACACCGTTGTTCAGGAAGGACAGCTCGCGCAGGCGCTTGGCGAGGATGTCGTAGTGGTAGTCGTTGTTCTCTTTGAAGATCTCGGTGTCGGGCAGGAAGTGGACTTCCGTGCCGCGCTTGTCGGTCTCGCCGATGACCTTCATGGGGCGCGTTTCCACGCCGTCGACCATGACGCTTTCGCCGTTCTGCGGGATGCCCTTGGCGAACTCCAGGAAGTGAACCTTGCCGCCCTGGCGCACGGTCAGGCGCAGGAACTTGGACAGGCCGTTCACGCAGGACACGCCCACGCCGTGCAAGCCGCCCGACACCTTGTATGAGTTCTGGTTGAACTTGCCGCCAGCGTGCAGCTCGGTCAGCGCGATCTCGGCGGCCGAGCGCTTGGGCTCGTGCTTGTCGTCCATCTTGACGCCGGTGGGGATGCCGCGGCCGTTGTCGATGACGGAGATGGAGTTGTCGGTGTGGATGGTGACGACGATGTCGTCGCAGTGGCCGGCGAGGGCCTCGTCGATGGAGTTGTCGACGACTTCGAAGACGAGGTGGTGCAGGCCGGTACCGTCCGAGGTGTCGCCGATGTACATGCCCGGGCGCTTGCGCACGGCCTCCAGGCCTTCCAGGATCTGGATGGAGCTGGCGTCGTAGGCGGCAGGCGCTTGCGGGGCCGGTGCGGGGACGTTCTCGGGGGTGGCGCTATCGCTCATCGGGGACTTTCAGGAAACTCTTGAAACGGCAAGGCGGGCCCCGTGGGCCCGCCTGCTAGGCATGCGGTCGTCTGGGTGGCGTCAGATCCGCATCGGCATCACGACGTACTTGAAGCCGGTGGTGTCGGGAATGGTGAGCAGCGCGCTGGAGGCGCTGTCGTTGAGGTCGATGCACACCATGTCCTGGCTCATGTTGGACAGCGCGTCCATCAGGTAGGTCACGTTGAAGCCGGTCTCGATCTTGTCGCCGCCGTAGTCGATCTCGATCTCTTCCTTGGCCTCTTCCTGCTCGGCGTTGCTGGACGCGATGGACAGCAGGCCCGGCTCGAAGGTCAGGCGCACGGCCTTGAACTTTTCGCTGGTCAGGATGGCGGCGCGCTGCAGGCTGGACAGCAGCGGTGCGCGGCCCAGGGTCAGGCGGAACTTGTGGTTCTTCGGGATGACGCGGTTGTAGTCGGGGAACTTGCCCTCGACCAGCTTGGTCACGAACTCCATGCCGCTGAACGAGAACTTGGCCTGGTTGCCGGCGAAGCGCATCTCGATCGCGTCGTCGTCCTTGCCGTCCTTCAGCAGGCGCTGCAACTCCAGCACCGTCTTGCGCGGCAAGATGACTTCCTGCTTGGGAATGTCGACCTCCAGCTCGGCCTGGGCCAGCGCCAGGCGGTGGCCGTCGGTGGCCACCAGCGTCAGGTTCTTGCCTTCGGCGACGAACAGGATGCCGTTGAGGTAGTAGCGGATGTCGTGCACCGCCATCGCGAAGTGCACCTGGTTGATCAGGCCCTTCAGCGCCTTCTGCGGCACGCTGAAGGCGGGGCCGAAGTCGGCGGCTTCCTGCACCAGCGGGAAGTCGTCGGCCGGCAGCGTCTGCAGCGTGAAGCGGCTCTTGCCGCCCTGCAGCGTCATCTTGTTCTGGTTGCTGGTCAGGCTGACCGTTTGGTCGCTGGGCAGCGCGCGCAGGATGTCGATCAGCTTGCGGGCGCCAACGGTGGTGTTCAGGTTGCCGGCGTCGCCATCGAACTGCACCGTGGTGCGCACCTGGATCTCGAGGTCGCTTGTGGTCAGCTCCACCTGGTTGCCGGTCTTGCGGATCAGCACGTTGGCCAGGATCGGCAGCGTGTGACGCCGCTCGACGATGCCGGACACCGCCTGCAACGCGGTGAGCACCTGATCCTGGGGAGCTTTCAAAACGATCATGGAGACCTCTTCGGAGGGGATCTGAGGGAAGAAACTTCGTCCAGGGCCTGGCCCTGAGACCGCGCGCGCGCGTGAGGCAGCGATTGTCGCCCGGAACCTGGGCCCTGCCGGGAGACATGCCAAAGCTGCAGGCTACGGGTCAACCCGAGTTTTTGGGCCGAGCGCCGGCCAGCTCCCAAACCGGCCCGTCTTGGCGGTGTGCTTGACGGTCCATCCGTCAAGCATCGCCGTCCCCCTCGGGGATCGTCCAAGGGACGCCTTGGACCCGGGGTTAACAGCCCTCAGCCCTTCAGCGTCTGTTCCAGCACGTGCAGCTGCTGGTTCAGCTCGGTGTTCTTCTGCCGCTCGCCGCCGATCTTGCGCACCGCGTGCAGCACCGTGGTGTGGTCGCGCCCGCCGAACAGCTCGCCGATCTCGGGCAGGCTCTTCTGCGTCAGCTCCTTCGCCAGGTACATCGCAATCTGGCGCGGCCGGGCGATGCTGGCCGGGCGCTTCTTGGAGTACATGTCGGCGACCTTGATCTTGTAGAAGTCGGCCACCGTCTTCTGGATGTTTTCCACACCGATCTGGCGGTTCTGGATGGACAGCAGGTCCTTCAGCGCCTCTCGCGCCAAGTTGATGCTGATCTCCTTGTGCGAGAACTTGGCGTAGGCCAGCACCTTGCGCAGCGCGCCCTCCAGCTCGCGCACGTTGGCACGCACGTTCTTGGCGATGAAGAAGGCCACGTCCTCGGGCATGGGCGTGCCCTCGGCCTCGGCCTTCTTGATCAGGATGGCCACGCGCATTTCCAGCTCGGGCGGCTCGATGGCCACCGTCAGGCCGGCGTCGAAGCGGCTGGTCAGGCGCTCGTCGATGTCCACCAGCCCCTTGGGGTAGGTGTCCGACGTCATGATGATGTGCGCCCGCTTGGCCAGCAGCGCCTCGAAGGCGTTGAAGAACTCTTCCTGCGTGCGGTCCTTGCCGGCGAAGAACTGCACATCGTCGATGAGCAGCAGGTCCAGCGAGTGGTACTTGGCCTTGAGCTCGTCAAAGGTCTTGCGCTGGTAGTTTTTGACGACGTCCGAGATGAACTGCTCGGCGTGCAGGTAGAGCACGCGGGCGTCCGGCCGGTCCTTCAGCAGTGCGTTGCCCACGGCGTGGATCAGGTGGGTCTTGCCCAGGCCCACGCCGCCGTAGATGAACAGCGGGTTGTAGGTCACGCCCGGCGCGCCGGCCACGTGCAGCGCGGCGGTGCGGGCCATTTGGTTGGCGCGGCCGGGCACCAACGTGTCGAACGTCAGTTGCGGGTTGATGCGGTGCTTGGCCGAAGCCGGCGCCTGCGACGGCAGCACGATGGCGCTGGCGCTGGCGGCGGCCGCCGCGGCAGGCTTGGGGCCTGGGCCGGCCGGTTCGATGGGCAATGCGGCTTGCTGCGGCAGGGCTGCAGGCGCCGCAGCTGCCGGTGCAGCACCGGCACTGCCGGGCTCGCGGGCGGCCAGGGCCAGTTCCAGCCGCGTCGGGCGGCCGGCCAGGTCGGTCAGGATGGCTTCGATGCGCGGCGCGTACTGGCGGCGAATCCAGTCGCGCTTGAAGTGGTTGGGCACCTTCAGCGTGGCCACCAGCACGTCGCCGGCGGCTTCGCCGGACACGGTGGCCGCCGGCAGGGGCCGGATCCAGGTGTTGAACTGCTGCTCGGGCAGCTCCGTAGCCAGGCGCTCACAGCCGCGCCGCCACAGGTCGGCCGCCCAGTCCACCGAATGCGCGCCGCCTGGCTGCATCCCGTCCGCCCCGTTCTGTTCTTGTAGGCTCATTGTGGAAAACTTGTTTCTGAGCACCCGGATTGTACGGAAGAGGCGCCCCCTGAGGCGAGGTTATCCACAGATTTCGGAAGGGGGTCAATCCCTGGCAAACCCGCCTTGAGACTCGGGAGTTATTGACCGCCGGCGCGGCATCTGATGTAATCGCGGGTTTTCGCGCACTGGCGGCCATTTGACGCTGTGCGCTTTTTTGTCGGGCGCCAACCGCTGTGCCCGGCCAGCACACACCCTCAAGAGAGGTATCCCATGAAGCGTACTTACCAAGCCTCCAAGACCCGCCGCGCCCGCACCCACGGTTTCCTGGTGCGCATGAAGACGCGTGGCGGCCGTGCCGTCATCGCTGCTCGCCGCGCCAAGGGCCGCAAGCGTCTGGCTGTCTGAGCCTCGTGACGACGCCTGGCGCGTCGTCGCCTCCGGGCACCCCATGATCGGCAAGCTGCAACGCCCGATCGATTTCGAGCGCGTGCTCGGCCATCCCAGCCGGGCGCGCAGCGCGCACTTCGCGTTGCATCATCTGCCCGCCAACCCGGCGCCCAGCGCCTGGCACGCGGCGCAGCTGAAAGCCGATCAGGCCAAGTTATCAACAGGCGAGTCACAGCCTGTCCACAGCGCTGTGGAATCTTCCCCGCCCCGCGGGCCGCAAGGCTGCTGGGTGGGCATGGTCGTTCCCAAGCGCCATGCGCGCCGTTCGGTGACGCGCCAGCTCTTGAAGCGCCAGATTCGCGCCGCATTTGCGGAGCGGCCCGGCGTTCCGCCCGGGATGTGGGTGGTGCGTTTGCGTTCGCCGTTTGACCGTCAGAAGTTCCCCAGCGCGGCGTCCGACGCGCTGCGTGCCGCGGCGCGCGCCGAGCTGGCCCAGTTGCTGGACCGCGCGCTCAAGCCCCGGCCGGTGGTTGAGGCGGCCGCATGAGCGCCAGCTTGCCGGCGCGTGCGCTGATGGCGCTGGTGCGCGGCTATCGGCTGTTGCTGAGCCCCTGGCTGGGCAATGCCTGCCGGTTCGAACCCACCTGTTCTCGCTACGCGCTGACCGCGCTGGAGCGCCACGGCGCGCTGGCCGGCAGCGGCTTGACCGTCTACCGGCTGCTGCGCTGCCACCCGTTCTGCGCAGGCGGGCACGACCCGGTGCCTGACAATCCGCCGCGGCTGTTTTCGCGCCTGCTCTCTCCGGTCTCCCCGGCGCCCTGTGCGCCGTCCTCTTCTCCCGAGTCCCCTCATGACTGATATTCGCCGCACCGTGCTGTGGGTGGTGTTCACCGCGTCCCTGTTCCTGCTGTGGGATGCCTGGCAGAAGCACAACGGGCATCCCTCGATGTTCAGCCCCGCCCCGCGCGTGAGCGCTGCTGCGGCTGCGCCGGGTGCCTCGGCCGCGACGGGCGTGCCCGCCGCCACGGTGGCTGGCGCGGCCAGCACCGCGGTGGCCGCTGCACCGGCTGCGGCACCGTCGGAGCAGGTCACGGTGAAGACAGACGTGCTGACGGTGACCGTGGACACGCTGGGCGGCGACATCGTGCGCGCCGAGCTGCCCCAGTACCTGACCTCGCCGGACCCGACCGTCACCGATCAGCTGCTGCAGATGGTGCACCTCAAGCAGCCGGCGCCGTTCACGCCCGAGCCGGTGGTGCTGTTCAACGCCGCGCAGCACTACCGCGCGCAGACCGGCCTGGTCGGTGCCCAGGGCCCGCTGCCCACGCACACCACGCCCATGACGGCGGTGGCCGGCGAGCGTGAACTGAAGGACGGCCAGGACGAAGTGAAGCTGCGCCTGGAGTCGGCCGAAGTCGGCGGCGTCAAGCTGATCAAGACCTTCACCTTCAAGCGCGGCGCGTACACCGTGGGCGTCACGCACGAGGTGGTCAACGCCGGCACCGCGCCGGTCACGCCGCAGGTCTACCTGCAGCTGGTGCGCGACGGCTCCACCGTCACCGGCGGTGCCGCCTTCACGCCCAGCTTCACCGGCCCGGCCGTCTACAACGACAAGACCAAGTTCAAGACCCTGAAGTTCGAAGACATCGACAAGGGCAAGGTCGACATCGAAAAGACCGCCAACGACGGCTGGGTTTCGATGGTGCAGCACTACTTCGCCAGCGCCTGGCTGGTGAACGAGCCGGGCAACCGCGAGTTCTTCGTGCGCAAGCTGCCGGGTCAAGCCGGCGTGCGTGCCGACACCTATGCCAGCGGCATGGTGTTCACGCTGCCGACGCTGGCGCCGGGTGCCAGCACCACGCAGTCCGCCACGCTGTTCGCCGGCCCGCAGGAAGAGAACAAGCTTGCCAAGCTGGCTCCGGGCCTGGAGCGCGTGAAGGACTACGGGATGCTGACCATCCTGGCCGAGCCGCTGTTCTGGCTGCTGGACAAGTTGCACGGCTTCATCGGCAACTGGGGCTGGACCATCGTCGCGCTGGTGCTGTTGCTCAAGATTGCCCTGTACGGCCTGAATGCCAGCGCCTACAAGTCCATGGCCAAGATGAAGGCCCTGGCGCCGCGCATCAACGACCTGAAGGAGCGCTACAAGGACAAGCCGCAAGAGATGCAGCAGGAAATGATGCGCATCTACCGCGAAGAGAAGGTCAACCCCATCGGCGGCTGCCTGCCCATCTTCCTGCAGATGCCCATCTTCATGGCGCTGTACTGGGTGCTGCTGTCCACGGTGGAAATGCGCCAGGCGCCGTGGATTTTCTGGATCACCGACCTGTCGGTGCGTGACCCCTACTTCATCCTGCCGCTGCTGATGATGGCGTCCAGCCTGTTCCAGGTCTGGCTCAACCCGCCGGCCGCCGACCCCATGCAGCAGAAGATGATGTGGATCATGCCGGTGGCCTTCGGCGTCATGTTCTTCGTGTTCCCGGCCGGCCTGGTGCTGTACTGGCTGACGAACAACATCCTGTCGATCGCCCAGCAATGGATGATCAACCGGCAGCTCGGTGTGAACTGAGTCACGCCGGCTGAAGCGGCCCCCGCTCGCGGGGGCTTTTTTTCGTCCGTGCGCAGCGCTTCAATGCAGGGGCGGGGGCAGCACCACGGCCCCGCGCGGCCTCATGAGAGCGCTGCGCGCCGGGCCTCCCCCCGCGCCGCCGCCCCGGGTTGGGCCCGGGCGGCGCAGACTCGCTGCAGGCGTCAGCCCTGCACGAAGGCGAACACGTTCACCGTGCCGTCGGGCTTGGTGGCCCGGTGCACGATCACCTGCTTGATCAGCGCGCCCGCCGGCACCGCGTACAACGTCCAGCGGATCACCGTGCCGTTGCCCAGCGTCAGGCCGCTGGTGCTGAAGGCCTGCTGCACCTGGGCGGTGGTGAACGGGGTGACCGAGTTGTCGGTGGCGTCCTGCACGTTGGCAGATTTGTCAGCGCCGAACGTGAGTTGCGTGGCGCCGCTGGCCACGCCGCGGGTCGCGTCGCACTCCATCGACTGGAAGGCCACCGCATTGGCCACCATCACCGGCGCCATGGCCGGGCTGAACACGGTGGCGCCGGTGTCCGAGCGCACGGCCAGCGCGCGCGCCTTGTCCGACCCCTGCACGCAACTCAGCAGCAGGTTCTGCGCGAAGCGGGCCGATGCGTTGCCGTTGAGTGCTGCGCCAGTGCTGTCGGCCCAGGCGATGTTGGCGAAGCTGTCGGTGGTGGTGAGCTGAAACGTGCTGCTGACGGCAATGCACTGGCTGGCCGCCGAGCTGCTGGCGCCGTAGTAGGTGGCCGAGCGCGGCGTGGCGGCGATGGAGCCGCTGGCGTAGACGTCGTACATCGGCGTGAGCCACGAGCTGCCGCTGCACAACGACGGCGCGGGGGAGGGGGCCGGGGCCGGTGTGGGCGCCGGTGCCGGCGCAGGCGTGGGGGCCGGCGTCGGTGCAGGAGCCGGAGTCGGTGCCGGAGTGGGGGCGGGCGTGGGCGCTGGGGTGGGTGCCGGAGCGGGTGCTGGCGTTGGGGCTGGCGTCGGTGCAGGAGTCGGCGCGGGCGTTGGCGCGGGTGTTGGCGCCGGGGCCGGGGTGGGTGCCGGAGCGGGCGTGGGCACCGGCTCGGGTGTCGGAGCCGCATCGCTGCCGCCGCCGCCGCACGCCGCCAAGGCCGCCGCCATGCCTACGCTCCAGGCCAGGTTTGAAATCTTCTTCATTGCCAGTTCTCCTTGATTGCACGAGGCGGCCCTGGCGGGATTGCCAGGGCCTTCAGCTGCATTCACGAGATCCGGCGCCGAGAAGCGCCATGGCGTTTGAAAAAAATCCTGCCCGCCGGGCGCGCAGCTCAGGGCGTGCCCAGCAGGCCCAGCGGGGTGGTCCAGTGCGTCGAGCCGCCGGCACGCTGCAATTGCGCCCGCAGGCGCTCGGCGCTGGCGAGGTCGTCCGCCGTCAGGGCCTGGGCGGCGCGCAGTTGGGCGAAAGCCTGGGCGCGGGGCGTGACGATGCTCGGGTCGTCCAGCCGCAGCACCTGGCGCCACTGCGCGGCCGCCTCGTCGCGGCGGCCTTGCGCCGCCAGCCACTCCCCCTCGCGCAGCGCAATCGCCGCATGCCGCGCGGGCACCTGGGCGAAGAACTTCTGGGCCACGCCGCGCGCCTGGTCCAGCAGGGCGCGGGCGCGGTCCAGGTCGCCCCGGTGCACCGCGTCAGCGGCGCAGGCCTGTTGCAGGCGCAGCCGCAGCGCCGGTTGCGGGGCCTGGACGTCCCGGCCCCAGCGCTCGCAGCCCCGGTGCAGGGTGTCCCAGTCGCCGGACTGCTGGGCCACATCCAGCGCCGTGGCCTCCACCGTGAGTGCGAACGCCGCCATCGCCTGGTTGGCCGGCAGGGTGGTGATGCGGCGGGCCTCGGCCACGTGGGCGCGGGCTTCGTCCACCTGGCCCGCGGCCATGGCCAGCAGCGCGAGATTGGCCTCGCCCCGGGCCAGGATCACCACGTCGGGCCCCATGGCCTTGCGCAGCACCTGCAGGCCGTGGCGAATCAAGGTGCCCGCCTCGGCGGGGCGCTGCGTGAACAGCGCGACTTGGCCCACCTGGTCTTCCGACGCCGCGGTTTTCCAGTCGTCCGCGCCCCGCTGGGCCCGGTTGGCCTGCACGCCTTGCATGCCGGCCTGGTAGGCCGCTTCCATCTCGCCCCGGCCCAGGTGCGCCACCAGCAGCTGCTCGTACACGGTGCCCAGCAGGTTGGGGCCGGGCAGGGGTTGCAGCAGGCGGGCGGCGGTGGTCAGGTGCTCGATGTCGGCCGCCTCGGGCGCGTGCATGCGGGCGCTGAAGCCGCCCAGCGTCAGGTGCGCCAGCGCCAGCCGCTGCGGGTCGGTTTCGCCCAGGGCCTGGTAGATGGCCAGCGCTTCGGTCGCGGCCTTCAGGCCGTCGGCGTAGCGGCCGGCGCTTTCCCACAGGTCCCGCTGGCCGAGCAGGGCGTCGGCATAGGCGCGGCTGCGGGTGCCGTGCAGCCGCTCGGCCTGGTGCACGCGCTCCTCCGCCAGCTGGCGAGAGAGTTCCGGCAGGCCCAGCTGCTGGGTCAGCGTGCCCAGGTCCACCAGCAGTTGCTCGCGGGCCAAGGGTTCGTCTTGCAGCGAGCCGAGCACGCGCCGCGCGCCGTCTTCAATCAGCTGGCGGGCGGGCACGTCGCGGTGCCGGGTGTCCGGCTGCGCTTCCCGCAAGGGGTTGAACAGCCCGGTCAAGAATTCCACCATCGCCCCCGAGCGCCGCGCCTCCTGGCGGGCGTCGCTGGCCGCGCGCAGCGCCCAGCCCGTGGTGCCCACCAGGGCCAGCACCGCCAGCGTGGAGGCGCCCACGGCCCAGCGGTGCCGGGCGATGACGCGGCCCGCGCGGTAGCGCCAGGACGGTGGCCGGGCCAGCACCGCCTCACCAGCCAAGTGGCGGCGCAGATCGGCGGCCAGCGCGTCCATCGTGGCGTAGCGGCGTGCGGGTTCCTTGGCCAGCGCCTTCCGCACGATGGCGTCCAGGTCGCCTCGCAAGGCCTTGCGCGTGGCCGCATCACGCGTGGCGGTGGACGGCGCAGGCGGCTCGGCCTCCAGCACCGCGCGCTCCAGCGCATGGCGCGAGGCCGGCGCGGCAGCCGCGTAGGGGCTGGCGCCGCTGAGCAGCCGGTAGGCCAGCACGCCGAAGGCGTACACATCGCTGGCAATGCCGGGCTCCTCGCCGCGCACCTGCTCGGGCGAGGCGTACTCGGGCGTCATGGGGCGCTGGCCCAGCTGCGTCAGCGCGGTGGCGTCTGTCTCGGCGGCCAGGCTGCGGGCGATGCCGAAGTCCAGCAGCCGCACGGCGCCGTCGTCCTGCACCATCACGTTGGCGGGCTTGATGTCCCGGTGCAGCACCAGGCGGCTGTGGGCGTACTGCAGCGCGTCGGCCACCTGCAGCAGCAGCGCCACGCGCTCGGGCACGCTGGCGTGGCGCGCCTCGCACCAGCCCAGGATGTCGCGGCCGGCCACGCACTCCATGGCCAGCCAGGGCAGGCCTTGGGCGTCCACGCCGGCGTCGTACAGCCGCGCGATGCCGGCGTGCTGCAGGCGGGCCAGCAGGTCGCGCTCGCGCTTCAAGCGCTCCAGCCAGCCGGGGGCCGGGCTGTGCGGCAGCTTGAGGGCCACCTCGCGCTGGAAGTCGCCGCTGTGCGGGCGCGCCCGCCACACGCTGGCCATGCCGCCGCGGCCGAGTTCGTCCATCAACACCCACGGGCCCACCTGCTGGCCGGTTTGCCAGGGCGGGTTGCCACCGCCCTCGGGGCCTGTCGTGCCGCCCGCCAGGCTGGCGGGTTGGCTCAGGAAGCCGGCGTCGGCAGCCGCCAACTCGGCCTGCAGCAGGCGCTCCAGTGTGGCGCGCCAGCGCTGGTGCTCGGGCGGCAAGGTGTCCAGAAACGTCGGGCGGTCGGCCGGCGGCAGGGCCAGGGCAGCGTCCAGCAGCGGCTCAACGGCCTGCCAGTCGGCGGCGGATAAAGCGGTCATGGCAAGGAGGGGGGCGGCAGCGCCCCGGCAAGGTCAGTCGTTCAGAGAGGCCCACAGCAGGGCGCGGGCCTTTTGCCAGTCGCGTTGCACCGTGCGGCGCGACTGGCCCAGCGCCTCGGCGCATTCGGTCTCTTCCAGGCCGACGAAGAAGCGCAGCTCGACCAGCCGGGCCAGGCGCGGGTCTTGCCGCTCCAGCTCCGCCAGGGCGTCGTGGATCTGCAGGTACTCGTCGTCCCGGTGGGCCAGCGTGGGCAGTTCGTCCAGCGGCACGTGGGTAGCGCCGGCGCCGCGCTGCTGGGCCTGGCGGGCGCGGGCGTAGTCCACCACGATGGAGCGCATCACCGTGGCCGCGTAGGCCATGAAGTGCGCGTGCGTCATGCCGTGCCAGCCGGCCTGGTGCGCCAGCTTCAACCAGCCCTCGTGCACCAGGGCCGTGGTGTCCAGCAGCGTGAGCGGGCCGCTGCGGCGCAGGCGCTGGCGGGCCAACTGGCGCAGTTCGCGGTACAGGGCCTCGCGGTGGGTGGGGTCCAGCACCAGGGCGGCGGCCGGTGGGGCGCAGTCGGGGGCAGATTCGGTCGGGGTCACGGGCAGAGGGTGGGCTTCGGGGCGGCAGAGGTTCGACAATGCCGCCATGCTGTCTCGCCATGCCGACCCCATCGCCGCCATCGCCACCGCTCCCGGCCGCGGGGCGGTGGGCATCGTGCGCGTGTCTTCACCGCAAGACCTGACCCCATTGATCTTAGCCCTGTGCGGCCGGGAGCTGCGCGCCCGCGAAGCGAGCTATTTACCGTTTCGCGACGCCGCCGGCCAGCCCATCGACCATGGCCTGGCGCTGCACTTCCCGGCGCCACATTCCTACACCGGCGAGCACGTGCTGGAGCTGCAGGCGCACGGCGGCGCGGTGGTGATGCAGCTGCTGCTGGCGCGCGTCATCGAGGCGGGCCTGGATGTGCGGCTGGCCGAGCCCGGCGAGTTCACGCAGCGCGCCTTCCTGAACGGCAAGCTCGACCTGGCGCAAGCCGAGGCCGTGGCTGATCTGATCGACGCCAGCACCGAGGCCGCCGCGCGCAGCGCCAGCCGGGCGCTGGGCGGCGCGCTCAGCCACGAGGTGGGCGTGCTGCGTGACCAGCTGATCCAGCTGCGCATGCTGGTGGAGGCCACGCTGGACTTCCCCGAGGAAGAAATCGACTTCCTGGAAAAGGCCGACGCCTTCGGCCGGCTGGACCGCCTGACCGCGCAACTGAGCGCCGTGCAAGCCCGCACCCGCCAGGGCGCGCTGCTGCGCGACGGCCTCAAGGTGGTGCTGGCCGGCCAGCCCAACGTGGGCAAGAGCTCGCTGCTCAACGCGCTGGCAGGGGCGGAGCTGGCCATCGTCACGCCCATCCCCGGCACCACGCGCGACAAGGTCAGCCAGACCATCCAAATCGAAGGCGTGCCGCTGCACATCACCGACACCGCCGGCCTGCGCGACGAGACGGCCGACGAGGTGGAGCGCATCGGCGTGTCGCGCAGCTGGGACGCGATTGCCGACGCCGACGTGGTGCTTTTCCTGCACGACCTGGGCCGCGTGGGCGAGGCCGGCTACGAGGCCGAGGACGAACGCATTCGCGCGCGGCTGGCCGGGGTGGACGCGGGCCGCATCGTGCAGGTGTTCAACAAGACCGACCTGGGCACCGCGCCGGCCGGCGAGATTGCGCTGAGCCTCAAGACCGGCGCGGGCCTGGAGGCGCTGCGCCAGCGCTTGCTGGCCACCGCCGGCTGGCAGGCCGTGCCCGAGGGTTTGTTCATTGCCCGCGAGCGCCACGTGCAGGCCCTGGCGCGCACCGCCGAGCACCTGGCGCTGGCCCGCGAGATCGCCCAGCAGCGCGACGCCGCGCTGGACCTGCTGGCCGAGGAACTGCGCCTGGCGCACGACGCGCTGGGCGAGATCACCGGCGCCTTCTCGGCCGACGAACTGCTGGGCGTGATCTTCAGCAGCTTCTGCATCGGCAAGTAGCGCGCCGGGTTCGAGGGGGCCTCAGGGCTGCCCGCCGTGTCGCACCAGTCGCTTGTAGAAACCGGTCACGGTGAGCGTCACCGACACCGGGGTGGTGCCGCGGTTTTTCCAGAACCAGCCGTGCGTGCCCGCGAAGGGCGGCAGCAGCGTGCCGGCACCCTCGCGCTGCGCGGCCTCGATGTCGTAGCTGGTGTACTCGGATTGCGCGTCGGGGCGCTCGCCGTGCAGGTCCACCGCCACGTCGGCACTGGCCTGCCAGTGAAACACCAGGCCTTGGCCGCCGTCCATCTCGGCCTGCACCTCGGCGCCCTTGCCGGGCTTGAGCGTCACGGTCACGGTCTCCGTGCGGGGGGCCGTGGCGGCGGGCTTGAGGGCCTGGGCGTCAAACGACTGGCCGGCTTGGGGGCCGAACACCGCATGGGCTTTGGCCGTGAGCGCGGCGTTGGTGCGGGGGGCTTCGTCCGCCGCGGCGAGGGTGCTGGCCGAGAGCAGGCAGGCCGCAGCGGCCAGGTGCAGGCAAGGGTTCATCAGCCGCCTCACTTCACGGTGAACCGCACGGTGGCGGTCTTGCCTTCGACGTTCTGGAGCACCGCCACGACTTTGGCGCCCTTCTCGATCTTCACGCCGGTGGCGCGCAGCTTGTTGCCGTCGGTGGCCTTGAGGTCGACCTCGGTTTTCTGCGCGCCGTTCAGCACGGTCAGCTTGCCGGAGATGCCCTTGGAGGGCATGTCTTCGTCGTGGTCCACGAGGTAGAGGGTGGCGCCATCGGCCTCCACCACCAGTTCGAAGTTCACGTCATTGGCGACCTGCACGATGCCGCCGTGGCGTGGGGCCGACGAGCCGTGCGCCATCACGGGGTTCGCCCCCAGGGCGCACGCGGCCAGCAGGGCGGCGATCAGGAGTTGCGGTGTCTTCATGGGTTCTTCTCCACTTCATGCGCGGCGCGCTTGCACAGGCGGCGCCGCTGGGCCCTGGGGTTCAAAACGCGTCCTGGGATGCCGCAGCCGGGTCGGCAGCGTCCAGCGCCAGCAGTCGTTGCAGCGGCTTCTCGCCGACCCGCCAGAAGATGACCGGCGTGAGCACGGTGTCCAGCAGTGTCGAGCTGATGAGGCCGCCGAAGATGACCACCGCGACCGGGTGCAGGATTTCCTTGCCGGGCTCGTCGCTGGCCAGCAGCAGCGGCATCAGCGCAAACGCGGCCACCAGGGCGGTCATCAGCACCGGCGTGAGCCGTTCCAGCGAGCCGCGCACGATCATGGCCTGGCCGAAGCGCTCGCCCTCGAACCGGCACAGGTTGATGTAGTGGCTGACCTTGAGGATGCCGTTGCGCGTGGCGATGCCAGCCAAGGTGATGAAGCCCACCATCGTGGCCACGGACAGCGTCACGCCGGCCACCCACATCGCCGCCACGGCACCGATCAGCGCGAGCGGGATGTTGGCCATGATGACGCCCGCCAGCCGCGCCGAGCGGTAGCGCGAGTACAGCACCAGGAACATCAAGGCCAGCGACACGGCCGACAGCGCCGCGATGAGCCGGGTCGCCTGTTCCTGCGCCTGGAACTGGCCCTCCAGGCTGACGAAGGCGCCCGTGGGCAGGGCGGCCTTGTCGATCACCGCGCGGATGTCGGCAATCACCCGTCCCATGTCGCGGCCATCGGTGTTGGCGTACACGACGATGCGCCGCCGGCCGTTCTCGCGGCCGATCTGGTTCGGCCCGTCGGCCTCTTCCACGGTGGCGATGCTGGACAGCGGCAGCCGCCCGGCCGGCGTGTCGATGAGCGTGCGGGCCAGGTCCTGCGGGCTGCGCTGGTGGTCGGGCAGCCGCAGCACCAAGTCGTAGCGGCGCGGTCCGTCCACGATCTGTGCGCCGTGGGCGCCGTCGGTCAGGGTCTGCAACACGCGCACGGCTTCGCCGGGTGACAGCCCGGTCTGGGCCAGCCGGCGCGGGTCCAGCCGCACGGCGATCTGCGGAATGAGCACCTGCTTCTCCACCGTCAGGTCCACCAGGCCGGGCACGCCGCTCAAGCCGGCACGCATCTGCTCGGCCAGGCCGCGCAGCGTGTCGGTGTCGTCGCCGTAGATCTTCACGGCGATTTGCGCGCGCACGCCCGAGAGCAGGTGGTCCAGCCGGTGCGAGATGGGCTGGCCGATGGCCACCTGCGCCGGCAGCGTGGCCAGTTGGGCGCGGATGCGGGCCATCACGGCTTCGCGGTCCACCGGCCGGCCGCTGCGGCGCAGGTCGACATCGATCTCGGTCGAGTGCACGCCCTCGGCATGCTCGTCCAGCTCGGCGCGGCCGGTGCGCCGGCCCACCTGCGTCACCTCCGGCACCTGGGCGATCAGCGTCTCGGCCAGCGCGCCCATGCGGTTGGCCTCGGCCAGCGAGGTGCCCGGGTTGAACATCAGCGACAGCACCAGCGAGCCCTCGTTGAACGCGGGCAGGAAGGCCCGTGGGAAGAAGGGCACGCTGGCCGCGGCGGCGGCCACGGCCAGCACCGCGCCGCCGAGCAGCAGCCGGGCGCGCGGGAACGACCAGGCCAGCAGCCGGCCGTCCCAGTCCTTGAGCCACGTCACCAGCGGGCTGTCGCCATGCTGCAGCCGTTTCATGCCCGGCAGCAGGTAGGCGCTCAGCACCGGCGTGACCGTCATGGACACCAGCATCGACGCCAGGATGGACACGATGTAGGCGATGCCCAGCGGCGTGAACAGCCGCCCCTCGATGCCCGGCAGCGCGAACAGCGGCACGAACACCAGAACGACGATCAGCGTCGCGTAGACGATGCCCGTGCGCACCTCCACGCTGGCCTCGCGCACCACCGCCAGCACGGGGCGCGGCTCGGGCAGCGCGCGGTTCTCGCGCAGGCGGCGCTGGATGTTTTCCACATCCACCACCGCATCGTCCACCAGCTCGCCCACCGCAATCGCCAGGCCGCCCAGGGTCATCACATTGATGGACTGATCGAGCAGCCGGAACACCAGCGCCGTGACGGCCAGCGACAGCGGAATGGCGACCAGCGAGATCAGGGTGGTACGCGCCGACAGCAGGAAGGCGAACAGCACGATGGCCACCATGATGGCGCCGTCGCGCAGCGCGCCCGTCACGTTGGAGAGGGAGGCCTCGATGAAGTCCGCCTGGCGGAACAGCACCCGCGGCGCGCTCAAGCCCTGGGGCAGGCCGGCCTTCAGCTCGCCCAGCGCGGCCTCGATCTGACGGGTCAACTGCACCGTGTCGGCCGCCGGGGCCTTTTGCACGCTGACGATGACGGCCGGTGCGCCGGCGTAGCCCGCATCGCCCCGTTTGAGGGCCGGCGCGAAGCGCACCCGGGCCACCTGCTCCAGCAGGATGGCGCGGCCGTCCTTGAAGGCCACGGCCACGCCTTGCAGGTCGTCCACGCGGTTGGTGCGGCCCAGGTGGCGGATCAGGTATTCCCGGCGGTTCAGGTCGATGAAGCCGCCGCCGGCGTTGCTGGCAAAGCCACGCAGGGCTTGCTCGACCTGCGTCAACGACACACCGAGATGGGCCATGCGGGCGGTGTCGGGTTCCACGCGCAGCGTGCGCACCTCGCCGCCGATGGGAATGACCTGGGACACCCCGTGGATGGCCAGCAGGCGCGGCCGCAGCACGAAGTCAGCGTACTCGCGCGCCTGCATCGGCAGGGTGCCGGGCCCCTCTCCGGGCCTGCTGGGCAGCGGCCCGGTGCCCGGCACCGCGCCGGGCCCAGGCGCCGCGGGCGCCCCGCTCAGCGGCAGCGCGATCAGCATGACCTCGCCCATGAGGGACGACACCGGCCCCATCACCGGCGTCACGTCGCCCGGCAGCTGGCCGCGCAGCTGTGCCAGCCGCTCGGCCACCAGCTGGCGGTTGCGGTAAATGTCGGTGCCCCAGTCGAACTCGGCGTAGACGATGGACAGGCCCACACCCGAGGTGGAGCGAACGCGCGTGATGCCCGGCATGCCGTTGAGCGCCGTCTCCAGCGGCACGCTGACGAGCTGCTCCACCTCTTCGGGCGCCATGCCGCCGGCCTCAGTCAGCACGGTGACCAGGGGCTTGTTCAGGTCGGGGAAGACGTCAACCGGTGTGCGCCACGCGATGTGGCCCCCGTAGGCCATCAGCAGCGCGGCAATGGCCAGCACGAAGAGCCGGTTGCGCAGGCTGGTGAGAACGATCCAATTGAACATGGCCGTCTCCTCAGCGGATCTGCGCGATCAACGGCGCACCCTGCACCACGACCCGGTTGTCGGCCGCCAGGCCGCGGGTGACCAGCACGGTCTTCGCGTCCAGCGGCAGCACCTGCACCGGCTGCGGCACGTAGCGCTCGGCGCCGGTCTTGATCCAGACCACCGGCTCGTTCACCGGGCTGCGCACCACCGCCTCGGCTGGCAGCACGATGCCCGGGCGGCGCTCGTTCAGCGCGACGATGACGCTCACCGTCTGGCCCACCGCGAGCGGCACGGCCTGCTCGCCCCGCACGCGAAAGCTCAGCGGCAGCGTGCCATCGCGCAGCGCCCGCGGCACACCGGCCAGTTGAAGGGTCACGCCGCTCACGCCAGCCAGCGCAGCGCTGGCGATGCGCGAGCCCAGGGTGACGTCGGGCGTCTGTGCCTCCACCATCAGCCGCGTCGGGTCGACGATCTCCACCAGCACATCACGTGCATCGATGACCTGGCCGGCCACCAGTTCGGTGCGGGCGATGACGCCGGACACGGGGGCCCGCAGCGGCTCGCGGGCGTCCAGGCTGGCGGCGATGCTGCGCTCGCGCGCGGCCCACGCATCGGCCTCCAGGCGGGCCGCGTCGATCTCCTTGCGCGGCACCGTGCCTTCCAGCCCCTCCAGCCGCTTCAAGCGCTGTTCGGCCAGCTGTCGGCCGGCACGCAGCTCGGCGCGCTGGGCCTCCTGGTTGGCTTGGGAGAAGGGGTCGGCATGGTGGTGCAGCCAGGCGAGGATGTCTCCCTGGCGCACCGCCTGGCCGGGCACCGGCAGGCCCTGGGGGCCGGGCGCGATGCGGCCGCCATGGCTGGCCTGCACGCGGCCGCTGGCGTTCGGGTCTTGCACCACGCGGCCGGGCAGCTCCAGCGTGGCGGCGGCTTGCGTTTGCGGCGCCAGCAGCGTGCGCACGCCCAGTCGTCGCTGCGCCAGCTTGGGCACGTTGACGCTGCCGTCGGGCAGGCGGGCCAGCCCCGAGGCGTTGGCGGCGCCGGGGGCGTCGAGGTGTTCACCGTTGGGGCCGTGGGCCCCGGGGCCGGCCCCGGCGGCGAGGGCGGCCAGCAGCAGGCCGAGGGTGATGAGCGGGCGCTTCATGCCTGGCCTCCTTGCCCAGTCATGGCGCCGGTGCGACGGCGCCATGCGGCGAGGGCGACGAACACCGCCGAAGCGATGCCCACGCCCGTCCAGAACTTGCGTGAACCGCTGACGTGTTCGTGCGCGGGGTCGTGGTCGTCCTCACCGGCGTGCTCGTGCGGCGCTTCGGTGGCGGCGTGGGCCTGTGCGGCACTCACCTTCAGGGTGGCGTCCAGCAGGTCGGTCTCGTCGCCGTGGATGACGGTGATGACGAGCGGGTGCTCGCCCGGCGAGGCCAGCAGTTTCAGCAGGGCCTCGTCGGCGACGGCGTAGTCGCCGATGTCGTCGTGGAAGGGCGCGGGGGCCTTGAGACCGCCGCTTTCCACCTCCACCCGGGCTTTGAGCACCGGCTCGTTGGTGGCGAAACGGTCGATGAGCATCGAGAACTCGCCGCCGCCGAGGCTGCCGACGAGCTCGAACTGCTCGGTTTTGGCTTCGATGCGCGGGCGGCTGTGGGCGGGCGCGGCTGCGGTGGCTGGGGCGTCCAGATGTTCACCGTTGGGGCCGTGGGCGCCCGGGCCGGCAAAGGCTGTGGCGCAGGCCGTCAGGGCGAGGGCGGCCATCCGTTGAGGGCGTGTCATGGGAGCAGTCCTTGGGCTTGTAGGAGGCGGGCTTGCGCCAGGCGCAGTTGCACCGCCTGGCGGTCGCGGGCGGCTTCGGCCTGGGCGGCGGCGTCGAGCGCGCGCAGCAGTTCCGGCAGCGGGGCTTCGCCCGCCTGGAAGGCCTTGTCGATGTGCTGGGCCCGGGTGCGCAGCAGCGTGGCGCGCTGGGCTTCCAGCTGCGTGAGGGCTTGGGCGGCGTGCCACTGGCCGCGGGCCAGTGCCAGGTCGGCGGCCAGGCGGTCACGGGTGCGTTGCTGGTGTGTCAGCGCCAGGTCCACCTCGGCCAGCGCCGCGGCGATGCGGGGCTGCGCCTGCGCACCCGCACCGAACGGCAGGCGCAAGGCGATGCCGACGCTGTGCTGCGTGGGGCTGCCCGTGCCGGGCCGCTCCTGGCGCAGGTGCACCCCGAGCTCGGGGTTCTCGCCGCGCTGGGCTTGCACCAGGGCGAGCTTGCGCTGCGCGCGTTCGACGGCGCGGGCTGTCAGTTGCAGCTCGGGGTGGGCATCGTCCAGCGGCGCGCCGGCATCGGGCCGTTCGGGCTCAGGCTCGGCCGCGAGGGCCCAGCCGGTCAACAGCTGCCACTGGGCCTGCTGCTGGCGCAGTTTCTGCTGCGCGTCCGCCGCCTGGGCCTGGCTGGCCAGCCATTCGGCCCGCGCAGCCAGAGCATCGGCCGGTGCCAGGTCACCGGCCTGGACGCGGCGGTCCACGTCGTCCGCCAGGCGCTGCAGCAGTTGAGCGCGCAGCGTCGCGAGGCCTTGCTCCGCCTCCAGGCTGAGGAGCAGCCCCAGGGCTTCACGCACCTCGCCGGCCAGGCGCAGGCGTGCGGCCTGCTCGGCCGCCTGGGCCCAGTCCAGCTCGGCCTGGGCGGCGTCGCCCGCTGTGGCACGGGCACCCAGGCGCCACAGCGGCAGGGCCACGCCCACTTCGGTTTCGCGCTGGCCGTCAGCGGCGGGGCCGCGGCCTTGCCGCTGGGCCACCTGCAGGGCTGGCGGGGCCGCGAGCCAGCTGCGGGCAGCCGCTTCGTCGGCGCGGGCCACGCGCTGTTGGCCTTGGGTTTGCGTGGCGTCGAGGGAGCGCTGCCAGGCGGCGTCCAGCGCCTGCGCGAGGCTGGGGCGTGTGGCTGCGGGCACCGCGGATGGAACAGAGGGAGCGGGCTGGGGCGGGGCGGCATAGCCGGGCAGGTTGGCGGCCAAGGCGCCACCAACGAGCCATGGAACAAGCCATGGATGAAGTTTCACGAGAGTCCTGATGCAAGAAGACAGCAATGCACCCGGAGCCGGCACAGGGCCGGTCGGGTCACGGTGTGCAATGCCCGGGCCACAGACGGCTGCGCGTCACGCGCCGGCTGCGGTCGGGATCAGGACCGGTGTTTGGGGGGGCGTTCAGGCCCGGCCAGGCAGGCCGAGGGGGGCGTGGCCGCAGGGGCGGCGGCTGGCATCTGCGGGGGCAGCGAGGGCAGCGTCAGGTCCGTGACGCCCAGCAGTGCCGGGGCGCACAGGCTGGCATCGTTGGCCAGGTGCTGGGCGGATGCCAGCGAGTGGTCGGCGTGGGTCGCGTCGGAGGCGTCACCGTCGTGACCGGTGTCGTGGTCGTGGTGGTGGGCCTCGCCCTCGAAATGCATCACGGCGTGTTCGTGCTGCGGTTCTCCGGCGTCGGTCATCAGCACGGCCACGCCGGCATGCGCCAGTGCCTGCCAGCACAAGCACAGCATCAGCAGAATGGTCGTGAACCCCCGGCGCATGCCGACAGTCTAGCGGTCGCGCCCCGCGCGTGGGCGGCCGAGGGGGGCCGTCCGGTCATCCGCTGGCCGCGCCGCTGCGTTCTGGAGGGGCCGCGGGCCACCGCGGCGTGGTCCCGATGCACGAGGAGCTTGCATGCGACGCCTGTCTCACTTCAGCTTTGCGGCGCCGGCAGTGGCGCCCCGCCCGGCACGGTCCGCAGCGTTGGCCGCCGCGGCGGCAACCGGGGCGACGGTGCCGGTGGCCGTGTCGCCGGGCGACGCGATGTGGCGCTCGCGGCGGGTGGCGTCGGGCTCGGACTGGATGGGCGCCTGGGTGCGCAAGCGGGGCTGAGCGAGGGCGCCAGGGGGCTGCTGCGCCGCGTTGGCCCGGGGGCCGGCGCTACAGTGAGGCTTTGACCTTGCCTGGCCTCACCGCATGACGAGCCCCGACCTCCGCCGTACCTGGCTGCGGCTCCCTTCCGCCGCTGCATTCGCTGGCCTCGTGGCCACCATCCTGGCCGCCACCTTGGCCGTGACCGGTTGCAGCACCGCGCCCTCGCGTGAGTCGCCCGCCACCCCCCCGGCGGCGGCCGCTGAGCAGCGCGCGCCCGTGACGGTGCTGGTGTCCATCGACGGCTTCCGGGAAGACTACCTGCGCCGCGGCGTGACGCCCACGCTGACGCAGCTGGCCGCCGGCGGCGTGTCGGCGGTCATGCACCCGTCGTTCCCGGCCAAGACCTTTCCCAACCACTGGACGCTGGTGACCGGCCTGCGCCCGGACCGCCACGGCATCGTCGGCAACCGCATGGAGTCGCCCGAGCGCAAGGCGCCGTTCACCATGGCCACCGACGACCCCTGGTGGTGGAACGCCGCCACGCCGATCTGGGTGGACGCCGAGAAGGCCGGCCTGCGCACCGCGGTGATGTTCTGGCCGGGGGCCAACGTGGCCATCGGTGAGCTCATGGGCGACGACGGCCACAAGCAAGCCCCGGGCACGCGCCCGTCGGACTGGATGCAGTACCACCAGGCCATCACCAACGTGCAGCGTGTGAACACCGTGCTGGACTGGCTGCGCCGCCCCGCCGACATCCGCCCGAAGTTCGTGACCGTGTACTTCGACGAGGTGGACACCGCCGGCCACGAGCACGGGCCGGACAGCCCGGAACTGAACCAGGCGGTGGCGCGGGTGGACACGGCGCTGGGCGCGCTGCTGGCGGGCGTGAAGGCGCTGGGCCAGCCAGTGAATTTGGTGGTGGTGGCCGACCACGGCATGGCTGCCACCCACAGCGATCGCACGATCGCGCTGGACACGCTGCTGGACCCCAAGCTGTACCACCTCGTCGAGACCGGCACCTTCGCTAGCCTGGCCCCGCTGCCGGGCATGGAGGCGCAGGTGGAAAAGGCGCTGCTCAAGCCGCACGCGCACATGGAGTGCTGGCGCAAGGCCGACATTCCGGCCCGCTTCCACTACGGCAGCAACCCGCGCATTCCGCCCCTGCTGTGCCTGGCCGAGCCGGGCTGGCTGGTGCAGGCCAGTGCGCCGCGCAAGCCCTTCCAGGGCGGCAACCACGGCTACGACAACATGGCCCCGTCGATGAACTCGCTGTTCATCGCCCACGGCCCGGCTTTTGTGGCCGGCCGCGTGCTGCCGGACTTCGAGAACATCGAGGTCTACCCGCTGGTGCGCCAGCTGATGGGCCTGCCCGCCGCCCCGGCGGTGGACGGCCAGGGCACGGTGTTCCGCAGCGCGTTCACGGCGCCGGCTGCGCCGCGCTGACCGCCGACGCGCGGGCCTGGATCAGGCGTCGTTGAACAGCGCCTCGGGCAGGTAGAGCCCAGGCGCCACGCCCATGCCGAACAGGCTGCCCGAGAGCGGGCGGGCCATCAGGTCGGCGCTGCTCAGGCCCTCGCGGGCGGTGGTGACGAGCAGCTGGTCGCCCGCCGGCCCGCCCAGCGCGGGGCAGGTGGTGTTGGGCACGGGCACGGTGTAGCGGCCCATCAGCCGGCCGTCCGGCGCGTAGTGGGCCACCGTGCCGGCGCCCCATTCGGCATTCCAGAGGTGGCCCTGCGCGTCCACGCAGGAGCCGTCGGGGTAGCCGTGGCTGGCGTCTTTGTGCACGAACACGCGCGGCTCGCTGACGCGGGCGCTGGCGCTGTCGTAGTCGCACACCCGGATGCGGCGGGTGGGCGTGTCGCAGTAATACAGGCGCCGGCCGTCCGGGCTGAAGCACAGGCTGTTGGCAATCGCCACGCCGTCCAGCGCCAGCCGGCGCAGGCCGCGGGCCGGGGTGTATTGGTAGAAGCCGCCAATCGTCTGGCGCGGGTCGGCCTCGTCCAGCGTGCCGAAGACGAAGGCGCCGCTGCGGTCGCAGCGGCCGTCGTTGGCGCGGGTGGTGGGCAGGTGGGTTTCCAGCGGCGCGAGCGTTTCCACGTCCGCCTCGATCACGCCCGTGGCCTGCAGGTCGGGCAGCGTGAGCCGGGCCACGCGCTTGGCCAGCGCGAGGATGAGCGCGCCGGAGCGGGCGTGCACGAAGCAGCCCACGCGGTCGGGCAGGCGCACCTGCAGGCTGGCGCTGGCGCCGGGCGTCCAGGCGTGGATGCAGCGGCCTTCGATGTCCGTCCACCACCAGCGGCCGCTGGGGGCGTGCCATTGCAGGCCCTCGCCCAGGAAGTTGGCCTGGGCCAGGGCGAGGGTGAAGGGATGTTCAGGCGTGCTCATCGGAGGGGGCGGCGGGGTCGGGTCGGGCGTCGAGTTGGGCGCGGGCTTGCTTGCGGGCAATGGCCGCGGCGTGGCGGCTGCGCTCCTCGGGGGTGAAGGGCCGCAGCGGCGGCACCGGCACGGGCTTGTTGTCGTCACCCACGGCCACCATGGTGAAGTAGCAGCTGTTCACGTGGCGCTTTTGCTGGGTGCGGATGTTCTCGGCCACCACCTTGATGCCCACCTCCATCGACGAGGTGCCGGTGTGGTTGATGCTGGCCAGGAAGGTGACCAGCTCGCCCACGTGGATGGGCTGGCGGAACATGACGCGGTCCACCGACAGCGTGACCACGTAGCGACCGGCATAACGGCTGGCGCAGGCGTAGGCCACCTGGTCCAGCAGCTTGAGGATGTTGCCGCCGTGCACGTTGCCGGAGAAGTTGGCGGTGTCCGGCGTCATCAGCACGGTCATCGTCAGTTGGTGGGCGGGCAGGTCCATGGCGTTCTCGGCAGCAGTCAGGAGAAGCGGTGGATTGTGGTGCTGCGCCACACCTCGCCGGGCCGCAGCACGGTGCTGGGCCAGTCGGCGCTGGCTTCGTGGTGCGGCGAGTCGGGGTTGTGCTGGGTTTCCAGGCACAGGCCGTCGCCCTGGCGGTAAATGCGCCCGCCGGGGCCGGCGAGCGTGCCGTTGAGGAAGTTGCCGGAGTAGAACTGCAGGGCCGGCTCGGTGGTGCGCACGTCCATGCAGCGGCCGGAGGCGGGGTCGCGCAGCGTGGCGGCGGGCCGCAGGCCGTCGGCCTCGGGGGCGCCGTCCAGCAGCCAGTTGTGGTCGTAGCCCTGGCCGCGCAGCAATTGCGGGTGCCCCTGCCGGATGCGCGCAGCAATCGCCGTGGGCACTCGGAAGTCGAACGGCGTGCCGCTCACCGGCGCGTGGCGCTGCGGAATGAGGTGCGCGTCGACCTCGCTGTAGCGCGAGGCGGGGAGGGTCAGCTCGTGCCCGAGCGCGCTGCCGTCACCGGCCAGGTTGAAGTAGCTGTGGTGCGTGAGGTTCACCACTGTGGCGCGGTCGGTGGTGGCTTCGTAGTCGATGCGCCAGGTGTTCTCGGTCGCGCTCAGCGCGTAGCGCACCGTCACCTGCAGCGCGCCCGGGAAGCCCTGGTCGCCATGCGGGCTGGTGAGCGTCAAGCGCAGCGCCTCGGCTTCGCCCGGGCGGGGCTGCGCCGGCTCGGCCTGCCACAGCCGGTGGCCGAAGCCCTCGGTGCCGCCGTGCAGGCAGTTGGGGCCGTCATTGCGGGCCAGCGTGTGGGTTTCGCCGTCCAGCGTGAAGCTCGCCCCGGCGATGCGGTTGCCGTAGCGGCCCACGATGATGCCGAACGACGGGTTGCGGTGGGCGTAATCGTCGAGGTTGTCAAAGCCCAGCACCACGTTGGCCGCAACGCCTTGCGCATCGGGCACCCACAGGCCGGTGACGATGCCGCCCAGCGTGAGGGCGGTGAGCGTCAGGCCCAGGCCGTTGGTGAGGGTGTACTCATGCACCACCCGCCCGTCGGGCAGCGAACCGTAATCTCTACGTTCCATCTCAGACAGTCCGGGCTGTGTCGCGTGACACGCCCTGCGCAAAAAGAAGTTTTTTCCAGCGGCCGCCGTGGAACTGGCTCTGCCAGGCCACCAGCGGCGCCCCCTTGAGGGGGCCGGCGAAGCCGGTAGGGGGTGGGCTCATCGCTTCAGATCCAACCGCCGTCGACGATGAAGTCCTGGCCGGTGCACATGGCCGAGTCGTCCGCGGCCAGGAACAGCGCCATGCGGGCGATGTGGTCGGGCATCAGCGGGGCGTTGATGCACTGGCCCTTGGCGATTTCTTGCTTGGCTTCTTCGGTGACCCAGAGCTTGAGCTGCTTCTCGGTCATCACCCAGCCCGGCACCAGCGTGTTCACGCGGATGCCGTGCACGCCGAAGTCGCGCGCCAGGCCGCGTGTGAGGCCCTGCACCCCGGCCTTGCTGCTGGTGTAGGCCGGCATGCCGCCCTGCTTGAGGTACCAGCTGACCGAGCCGAAGTTCAGGATGCTGCCGCCGCCCAGCGCCTTCATGTCGGGCAGCACGGCCTGCGCCGCGAAGAACTGGTGCTTGATGTTGACGGCCACGCTCGCGTCCCAGAACTCGGGCGTGGTGTCTTCCACCGCGTGGCGTTTGTCGTTGGCGGCGTTGTTCAGCAGCACGCTGAACGGGCCCAGCGTGGCGCGCAGCGCGGCGATGGCGGCGCGCAGCGCGTCCACCTGGGACAGATCCGCCGCCACGAACTGCGGCGCGTGGCGCGAGGTGGCGGCCAGGCGCGCGGCCAGGGCCGTGCCTTCCTCGGCGGCGAGGTCGATGAATCCCACCTTGGCGCCTTGTTCGGCGAAGGCGGTCACCAGCGTTTCGCCGATGCCGGTGGCCCCGCCGGTGATCAGGACGGCGCGGTCCTGGAGGCTGGGGTAGCGGGCGTAGGACGTCATGAACTAGGTCTCCGTGCAAGCGCGGCCCGGCGACATGGGCCGGGCATTCACGCCATTATTAGTCATACTTTTTTAAATGCAAACCGGCGGAATTTCGGGTTAACCCCGATGATCGACGATAAATAGTCATACTTTAATGAAGGCCTGCCGGCGGCCACAGCCGGCCATGCGCCGCCCGCCGGCGCTGCATCACAACCCCATCGAGACAAAGGCCTGCCCCATGAGCGCCTCCACCACCCGGCCGTACCGCGGCGTCTTCCCGGTCGTGCCGACCATCTTCCACGCCGACGGCACGCTGGACCTGCCTGGCCAGCTGCGCTGCGTGGACTTCATGATCGACGCGGGCTCCACGGGTCTGTGCATCCTGGCCAACTTTTCCGAGCAGTTCGTGCTGTCGGACGCCGAGCGCGAGACGCTGACGCGCGCCATCCTCGGCCACGTGGCTGGCCGCGTGCCGGTCATCGTCACGACGACGCACTACTCGACGCAGATCTGCATCGAGCGCAGCCAGCTGGCGCAACAGCTCGGCGCAGCGATGGTGATGGTCATGCCGCCGTACCACGGTGCCACGTTCCGCGTGTCGGAAGGCCAGATCGAGAGCTTCTACCAGCGCTTGAGTGACGCGATCTCGATTCCCATCATGATCCAGGACGCCCCGGTGGCCGGCACGCCGCTGTCGGTGCCGCTGCTGGCGCGCATGGCGCAGAACATCGCAAACGTGAAGTACTTCAAGCTGGAGATGCCGCAGGCGGCCGCCAAGATGCGCGAGTTGATCCGCGTGGGCGGCGCGGCGATTGAAGGCCCGTGGGACGGCGAAGAGGCCATCACGCTGCTGGCCGACCTGGACGCCGGCGCCACCGGCGCCATGACCGGCGGCGGCTTCCCGGATGGCATCCGCAAGATCTTCGACGCCTTCCACGCCGGTGACCGCGAGACCGCCGTCATCGAGTACGGCCGCTGGCTGCCGCTCATCAACTACGAGAACCGCCAGGGCGGCATCCTGACCGCCAAGGCGCTGATGAAGGCCGGCGGCATCATCGAAAGCGATGCGCCGCGTCATCCCTTCCCCGAGATGAGCCCCGAGACGCGCGCTGGCCTGCTGGACGCGGCGAAGCGTCTCGACCCGCTGGTCCTTCGCTGGAGTCGGTAGCCCACCCCCTACCGGCTGCGCCGGCCCCCTCTAGGGGGCGCCGCTGGTGGCCCGGCAAAGCCGGTTCCACGGCGGCCGCGCGATGGCCGGCGCCCTGCGTCGCCGAATTCGGTGCTTTGAGAGGTGCACGTGTTGCGATTGCTACTCATCCTGTTCTCCGCATGGTTCCTGGCTGGGAACGCGCGCGCGGTCGAGCCGCCCCAGGCCGAGCCCGGCGCGCACGACCCCACGCTGCTGATCCGGGGCGACCGCTGGTTCGTGTTCACCACGGGCCCGGGCCTGCAACGCCTGTCGTCCAGCGACCAGGGCATGACCTGGCACCGCCTGGCGCCGGTGTTCACGCAGCCCCCGGCCTGGTGGGCCGAGGCCGTGCCCGAGCACCGGGGCCTGGACGTGTGGGCGCCCAAGCTCTTCGAGCACCGCGGCCGGGTGTGGGTGCTGTACTCCATCTCCACTTTCGGCAAGAACCGCTCGGCCATCGGCCTGGCCAGCAGCGACCGGCCCGACGGCGAGTGGCGTGACGAGGGGCGGGTGGTGCAGAGCGTGGCGAGCGACCGATTCAACGCCATCGACCCCGACCTGTTCGTGGACCGCGACGGGCGCCTGTGGCTGAGCTACGGCTCCTTCTGGGACGGCCTGCGCCTGACCGAGCTCAGCGCCGACACGCTGCGCCCCGTGGGCGACACCCGCTTCATCGCCCAGCGCAAAGCGGGCCTGGAGGCGCCCACCCTCGTGCGCCGCGGCGAGTGGGTGTACCTGTTCGCGTCGTACGACCTGTGCTGCCGGGGCGCAGACAGCACCTACAACGTGCACGTGGGCCGCGCCCGCAGCGTGGCCGGGCCGTTTGTGGACCGTGATGGCCGCGACCTGATGGACGGCGGCGGCACGCCCGTGCTGGTGGGCGGCGCGCGCTGGAAGGGCCCCGGCCACCAGGACGTCGTCTTGGACGCCTCGGGCGACTGGCTCGTGCACCATGCCTACGACAGCACGCACGGCGGCAAGCCGCACCTGCGCCTCAAGCGCCTGCGCTGGAGCGACGACGGTTGGCCCGTGCCCCTGCAAGAAGAATGAACCGGAGACTGCTCACGTGGCTGGCCTGAAGTTGGAGCACATCTGCAAGCGCTACGGCGCGGTGCAGGTCATCGAGAACCTGTCGCTGGATGTGGCGCCGGGCGAATTCGTCGTTTTCCTCGGCCCCTCGGGCTGCGGCAAGACCAGCCTGTTGCGCATGATTGCGGGCCTGGAAGAGGTGACCGGCGGCCGCATCCTCATCGGCGACCGCGACGTGACCACCGCCGCGCCGGGCCAGCGCAACCTGGCCATGGTGTTCCAGCACTACGCGCTGTACCCGCACATGACGGTGCGCGACAACCTGGCGTTCGGGCTGAAGAACATCGGTGTGCCGGCGGACGAGATCGCCCGGCGCATCGCCGAGTCGGCCCGCATGCTGGAGCTGGACGCGTTGCTGGACCGCAAGCCGGGGCAGCTGTCTGGGGGCCAACGTCAACGGGTGGCGATTGGGCGGGCGGTGGTGAAGGAGCCGGGCATCTTTTTGTTCGACGAACCGCTGTCCAACCTCGACGCTGCCCTGCGCGGACGCACGCGGCTGGAGCTGGCGCAGTTGCACCAGCGCCTGGGCGCGACCATGGTGTTCGTCACACACGACCAGATCGAGGCCATGACGCTGGCCACGCGCATCGTGGTGATGAAGGGCGGCGCCATCGAGCAGGTGGCCACACCGGCCGAGCTGTACCGGCGGCCGGCGACGAAGTTCGTGGCGAGCTTCATCGGCACGCCGGGCATGGGCTTTGTGCCGGTTGAGCGGGCTGCCGATGACGGCGGCTGTGCCGTGGTCACGGTGCCGGGGGGGGCGTCGATGACGACGCGCGTGCCGGTGGGCGGGTTGCCATCGCAAGGCCTGGTGTTGGGCGTGCGGCCGGAGAACCTGCGGGTGGCCGAGACGGGGCCGTTGCGGGGGCGGGTGGAGTTGGTGGAGTTCCTGGGCGAGCGGACGTTGGCGCATCTGAAGCTGGAGGGCGAGTCGCCGTTGATCGTGACGGTGCCGGCGGGGGTGTCGCCTCGGTTGGGGTCGTATGTGGCGGTCAGCGTGGATGTGGCGGAGGCGCATTTGTTCGATGCGGAGGGGCGGGCGCATCATGCGAAGGAGGCTTTGTCGTGAGGCGCGGCTTGTCGCGGAGGCCCATGCCGGGAGTTCGCCCCGGCGGGCGACCTACTTTCTTGCGCGCGCAAGAAAGTAGGCAAAGAAAGCGCCCCTGTTCCGTCGCCCCTTCGCGGTGCGAAGGGGTGCCCTGCGATGCTCGGAGCCCGAGGCCCGCGCAGAACTCCCTTCGTTCGCTGCGCTCACTGCGGTCAGACAACTGCGCGGAGTCAGTGGTTGAAGTGCGCTTCGCGCACGCCTCGGGCTCCTGCGCTTCTCCGCTCCTCCAAAGGGGAACCCCGGAACAGCCAAAAACCAAACAGCCAACAGCCAAACCCTCAAGCCGGCTGGCGCCGGCTGTTCGGGTTGCCCCCTTTAGCACCGCCGAGCAGCGCAAGGGCTTGAGGGCGTTCGCGCAGCGAACTTCAAGAACTGACTCCGTGCGGCTGTCTGACCGGAGCGTAGCGAAGGGAGTTCCGCACGGGCCCTCAAGGCCTGAGCAGCACAGGGAACCCCTCGCAACGCGAGGGGCGGTGCGGCCGGGGGGAGCTCTTTGCTTACTTTCTGGCGGCCCAGAAAGTAAGTCGCCCGCCGGGGCGAAATCCCGGCACCACTCTCGGCGCCAACCCCAAGGTGCACAACCATGAGCACCGCCCCCACCGTCGGCCTCCGCGCCAGCCGCCCCGCCCACGCCCTCTTCGTCCTCCCCTTCGTGACGATGTACGTCCTCATGCTCCTCTGGCCGCTGGCCAAAGGCATCTGGATCAGCTTCCACGACCACGACCTGTTGTCCGACGACAGCTTCTGGGTAGGCCTGGCCAACTACGCGGAACTCTGGCAAGACGAGGTCTTCCAGCAAGTCGTCTGGAACACCCTGCGCTTCGTCGCCATCAGCACGCCGATCTTCGTGGTGCTGTCACTCACCCTCGCGTTGGCCCTCAACCGCCCCGGCAAGCTCGCCACCTTCCTGCGCGCCACGTTCTTCTGCGCGTCGGTGTTCTCCGTCACGCTGATCACGCTGGTGTGGAAGCTGGCGCTGATGCCCGAGCGCGGGCTCATCGCGCAGATGTTCACGGCCCTCGGCATCCCCGAACTGCCGCTGCTGACCAGCGACCACCTCGCGCTGCTGACCATTGCGCTCGTCACCGTGTGGTGGATCATCGGCCTGCCGATGATCATGTTCCTGTCGGCGCTGCAGCAGATCCCGGGCGACATCTACGAGGCCGCGGCCCTCGACAACACGCCCAGGTGGCGCGTGCTGACGCACATCACGCTGCCCAGCCTCAAGCGCGCCGTCATCCTCGTCACGTTGATCGAGGTGATCCGCCAGTTCCAGGTCTTCCCGCAAATCATGCTGATGACCAACGGCGGCCCCAACAACACCACGCGGTCCATCGTGCAGTTCACCTACGAGCAGGCCTTCATGCAGCTCTCGCTGGGCTACGCCACGGCGGCCTCGCAGATCCTGCTGGCCATCATGCTCATTGGCGTGTCCGCCCAGCTCTGGCTGGAGCGTGACCGCAAGGGAGGTGCGCGATGAACCCCTTGCTCCGCCGCGGTTGGTTCGACCGCATCGTCATGGCCAGCCTCACGCTGCTGGCCCTGGCCTGGATGGCGCCCCTCTTGTGGGTGCTGGCGCTGTCCTTCAAGCCCAACGAATTCCTGCTGCGCCACACCGACGTGTTCCTGGCGCCACCCTTCACGCTGGCCAACTACCTGGACATCCTGCAGACCTCGCAGGTGTTCCGCTGGCTGGGCAACAGCGCGCTGGTCGCCTTGCTGCAAACGGTGGGCGTGTTGGTGCTGTCGTCGCTGGCGGGCTACGGCTTTGCGCGCTGCGAGTTCCCGGGCCGGCGCGTGCTGTTCGCCCTCGTCATGTTCGGCCTGGCCGTGCCGGCGCAGTCGGTGTTCATCCCGCTGCACCGGCTGTTCTCGGAGTGGAACCTGCAGAACACGATCGCGGGCCTGGCGCTACCCGGCCTGGCCGCGCCCTTCGGCGTGTACCTGATGACGCAGTACTTCAAGGCCATCCCGGCCGAGCTGGAGGAGGCGGCGATGCTGGACAACGCGTCGCGCTTCAAGACCTTTCTCACCATCATCCTGCCGCTGACGCTGCCCGCACAGGCCACGCTCGGCATCTTCACCTTCCTGGCCTGCTGGAACGACTACCTGTGGCCCTTGGTGATCGCCACGCAGCCCGACATGTACACGCTGACCCGCGGCCTGGCCTCCACGCAGACCAACTTCGCGCAGTCGGAGGGGCTGGGCTTCCTGATGGCGCAAGCCGTGTTCGCCGGCGTGCCCGCGCTGATGCTGTATCTGTTCTTCCAACGCCATCTGGTGACGGCCGTCGCCGGAACGGGCAAGTCATGATGAAGCGCGCTGCTCTCCTTCTCTCCGTCGCGCTGCTCGCCGCCTGCGGCCAGAGCGCGAAAGATCCGGCCAAGACCGAGATCACGCTGATGCGCTTCTTCGGCAGCTGCGAGTCGCAGTTCGGCCAGGTGAACAAGGCGTCCGAAGGCGTGGGCGAGTGCGGCATCGTCACCGCGCTGGTCAACGAGTTCAACGCGACCCACCCGGACATCGTCGTGCGCACGCAGATCGGCGAGTGGGGCCCGTACTACGACCAGCTCACCGCCCGCCTGGTGTCCAAGGACATCCCGACGGTGGCCGTCATGCATGAGTCCGCGTTGGGCGACTACGTGCGCCGCCAGCTGGTGCTGCCGCTGGACGAGGAGTTCCAGCGCATCGGCATCCCGGTGGACGACTTCACCGAGCACGCGCGCAAGGGCACCACGTTCAACGGCCACACCTACGCGCTGCCGTTCGACACCTGGGCCTGGCTGTGGCACATCAACACCCGGCTGATGAAGCAAGCCGGGCTGACCGATGCCCATGGCCAGCCGGTGCTGCCGCGCTCACCTGACGAACTGCTGGCGCAGGCGCGGCAGTTCAAGCAACGCACCGGCAAGCCCTTCTTCGCCTGGGCCGTGGCCAACGAGACGGCGGCCAACGACCGCACCTTCCAGACACTCGTCGCCCAGCAAGGCGCGGCCCTGTTCGCGCCGGACGGCAAGCGCATCCACATGCATCAGCCCGCCGTCACGAACGCGCTGACGCTGATGCAGACCCTCTACCGCGAAGGCCATGTGCGGCCCAATCTCGACTACGCCGCCGCCAACCAGGCCTTCCTGAACGGCGAGGCGGGCGTGGTGGTGGTGGGCACCTGGACCATCGACCAGTTCCTGCGCGAGTCCCAGAAGCCCGACTCGCCGCTGCAGGGCGGCTACGCGGTGCGCCCCTTCGCCCAGTTGTACGGCCAGCCGGCCGTGTTTGCTGACGGCCACTCGTGGGCGCTGTTCAAGGGCGGAACGAAAGACGCGAAAGGCCACGAGGCCGCGCTGGCCTTCCTGAAGTTCGTGTGGGCCCGCACGGCCGAGTGGTCGCGCACCGGCCACCTGCCGGTCAGCCAGACCGTGGCGCAGAGCGAGGCCTTCCGCGCGCTGCCCCATCGCGCCGCGCTGGCCGAGATCACCCGCACCGGCGCGTCCATGCCGGGCAACGTGCCCACGCAACGCAACATCGAACTGCTGATCGGCGAAGACGTGGCCAACCTGCTGCTGTCGGGCAAGCCCGTGGCCGAGGTGCAGGCCAGCGTCGAGAAGCGCGTCAACAAGGCTCTTGCAAAGGCTCGCCGCTGATGACCTTCCAAGCCTCCCTCACCGTCGACCGCGACTTCCCCCTCGCGCCGCTGGACCGCCGGCTGTTCGGCGTGTTCGTCGAGCACCTGGGCCGCTGTGTGTACACCGGCATCCACGAGCCCGGCCACCCCACCGCCGACGAGCACGGCTTTCGCGGTGACGTGGCCGAGTTGACCAAGGAGCTGGGCGCCACCATCGTGCGTTACCCCGGCGGCAACTTCATGTCGGGCTACAACTGGGAAGACGGCGTGGGGCCGAAGGACGCGCGCCCGCGGCGTCTCGACCTGGCTTGGTTCTCCACCGAGACCAACCAGGTCGGCACGCATGAGTTCATGCACTGGTGCCGCAAGGTCGGCATCGAGCCCATGTTCGGCGTCAACCTCGGCACGCGCGGGCCGGACGAAGCGCGCCACTACCTCGAGTACTGCAACCACCCCGGCGGCACGGCGTTGTCAGACCTGCGCCGCAGCCACGGCGTGGAAGAGCCGCTGGGTGTGAAGTTCTGGTGCCTGGGCAACGAGATGGACGGCCCCTGGCAGATCTGCCAGAAAACGCCCGACGAGTACGGCCGCATCGCCAAGGAGACCGCCAAGCTGATGCGCTGGGTGGACCCGACGATTGAACTCGCCGCCTGCGGTTCGTCGGCCTACGACATGCCGACCTACGGCGTGTGGGAAGACCGGGTTCTCGAGCACTGCTTCGAGTTCGTGGACTACCTGTCGCTGCACAGCTACTTCGTGAAGCCGCCGCCCGCCCAACCCGGCGACACCAGCACCGAGGCCTTCTTCGCGCAGATCGAGACGAATGCGCGCTACATCGAAGACACCGTGGCCATTGCCGACGCGGTGGCCACGCGCAAGCGCTCCTCCAAGCGGCTGATGCTGAGCTTCGACGAGTGGAACGTCTGGTACCGCGCGCGCCACGGCGAGCACCTGAAGCAGCCGGGTTGGCCCGAGGCACCACGGCTGCTGGAAGAGGTCTACACGGCCGAGGACGCACTGCTCATCGGCGGCATGCTGACCATGTTCATGAACCATGCCGACCGCCTCAAGGTGGCCTGCATGGCGCAGCTGTGCAACGTCATCGCGCCCATCATGACCGAGCCCGGCGGCCCGGCCTGGCGGCAAACCATCTTCCACCCCTTCGCGCAGGCCGCGCGCTGGGCGCGGGGTGAGGTGCTGCGCCCAGTGGTGAAGTCGCCCGGCTACGCCAACGCGAAGCACGGCGAGCTGCCGTACCTGTGCGCCAGCGTGGTGGACGACCCGGCCACCGGCCAGACATCGGTGTTCCTGCTGAATCGCCACCTCACCGACGCGATGGACCTGACCGTCACGCTGCGCGGCTTGGGCCGGGAGCGCCAACTCGTCAGCGCCGAGCAGCTGCATTCGGCCGACCTCAACGCCACCAACACCGCCGACGCGCCCGACCGCGTCGCGCCACAACCGCTGGATGGCATTGCCCTCGACGGCGAGCGGCTGCGCGTGACGCTGCAGCCCGCGTCGTGGAACGTCATCGTCACGAAAGCCCTGCGCGCATGAGCACCGCCTGGAACAACCCCCTCATCGAACAGCGCGCCGACCCGCAGATCACGCGCGTCGATGGCCGCTACTGGTTCACCGCCTCGGTGCCCAGCTATGACGCCATCGAGATCCGCAGCGCCGACAGCATCGCCGGCCTGAGCTCCGCCACGCCGAAGGTGATCTGGCACAAGCACGACAGCGGCCCCATGAGCTTCCACGTGTGGGCGCCGGAGCTGCACCGCATGGCCGGCCGCTGGTATGTCTATTTCGCGGCCAGCGAGCGCGACGACATCTGGAAGCTTCGGATGTACGTGCTGGAGTGCCAGGGCGACGACCCGCTGACCGGCGAATGGATCGAGCGCGGCCAGATCGCCACGCCCGAAGAAGGCTTCTCGCTGGACGCCACGCCCTTCGAGCACGGCGGCCGCCGCTTCCTGTGCTGGGCGCAGAAAAGCCCGCCGACGGAAAGCAACCTCTACATCGCCGAACTCGCCAACCCGTGGACGTTGGCGACCGAGCCGGTCGTCATCACGCGGCCCGAGCTGGCCTGGGAGCGCATCGGCTTTCACGTCAACGAAGGCCCCGCCGTGCTGAAGCGCCACGGCCGCGTGTTCATCGCCTACTCCGCCGCCGCGACGGATGCGAACTACTGCATGGGCCTGTTGTGGGCGGACGAACACGCTGACCTGCTGGACCCGGCCAGCTGGCACAAATCACCCACGCCGGTGTTCGCCACCGACGAGGCTGCGAGCCAGTTCGGCCCCGGCCACAACAGCTTCACGACGACGCCGGACGGTGCGACGGACCTGCTGGTCTATCACGCCCGCAACTACCGCGACCTCATTGCCGACCCGCTGAACGACCCCAACCGCCACACCCGCGTGCAGGCCTTTGGCTGGCGGACCGATGGCTTCCCCGACTTCGGCACGCCGGTGGCCGACGGCCTCTACGCCTTGTGAGATCGACCATGCGCTTCATCGCGTCGTTCCTGATTGCACTGCCCGCCCTTGCCCATGCCCTCAGCAGCCCGGACGGCCAGCTGCAGGTGGACGTGTCGGTCAACGCCCAGCAGCAGCTGGTCTACACCGTGCAGCGCGCAGGCGAGCCGGTGCTGCTGCCGTCACGCCTGGGCCTGGTGCTGGCGCAGGGCGACTACGCCCACGGGGTCAAGCTCGTGTCAGCGTCCAAGGTCAAGCCCCACCGCGAGCAGTACACGCTGGCGGCCAGCAAGAAGCGTCGCGTGGATGTGCGCGCCAACGAGCAGACCTTCTCCGTGGCCAACGCGGCCGGCCAGCCGTTCAGCGTCACGTTGCGCGCCTTCAACGACGGCCTGGCGCTGCGCTACACGGTGCCGGGCGCTGGCCGCAAACAGTTCCAGGACGAGCTGACGAGTTTTGCCTTTCCGCCCGACGCGCGGGCCTGGCTGCAACCCATGTCCGTCGCCAAGACGGGTTGGAAGCGCACCAACCCGTCGTACGAAGAGCACTACCAAATGGACATCCCGGCGGGCACCCCGGCGCCGTCGCACGCGGGCTGGGTGTTCCCGGCGCTGTTCCGCTCGGGGGCGAACTGGGTGGCGCTGACCGAGGCCGGCATGGACGGGCGCTTTCACGCCTCGCGCCTCGCGAGCGATTCGACCGGCGGTACCTACCGCATCGGCTTGCCGGAGGCGAGCGAGGTCAACACGCATGGGCACCTGCTGGCGCAGGTGGATGGCCCGCTGACCACGCCCTGGCGCGTGCTGGCCATCGGCCCGCTGAAGACGGTGATGGAGTCCACGCTCGGCACCGACCTGGCCGCACCGGCCGTGGCCTTCGACCCAGCCAAGCTCCAACCCGGCCCGGCGTCGTGGAGCTGGGCGCTGCTGAAGGACGAGGGCACGGTGTTCGAGGTGCAGAAGCGCTTCATCGACCACGCCGCCGACATGCACTGGCCCTACACGCTGGTGGACGCCGACTGGGACCGCAAGATCGGCGACGCGAAGATGAAGGAGCTGGCCGACTACGCCCGGGCCAAGGGCGTGGGCCTGCTGGTTTGGTACAACTCCTCGGGTGCCTGGAACGACACCGAGTACAGCCCCAAGAGCGCGCTGCTGACCCCTGCCGACCGCGCCCGCGAGTTCGCCCGTGTGAAGGCCATCGGCATCCGCGGCTTGAAGGTGGACTTCTTCGGCGGCGACGGCGCCTCCATGCAGGCCTATTACCTGGACCTGCTGAAGGAAACCGCCGCCGCCGGCCTGCTGCTGAACTTCCACGGCGCCACGCTGCCGCGTGGCTGGAGCCGCACCTTCCCCCACCTGATGACGGTGGAAGCCGTGAAGGGCTTCGAGTTCGCGACCTTCACGCAGGAGGACCAGGACGCCGTCGTGCGCCACGCGGCCATGCTGCCGTTCGCGCGCAACCTGTTCGACCCCATGGACTTCACGCCCGTGGTGTTCCACGACATCCCCAACATCCAGCGCGCCACGCGCAACGGCTTCGAGCTGGCCGAAAGCGTGCTGTTCCTGTCGGGCATCCAGCACTACGCCGAAACGCCCGAAGGCATGGCCACCGTGCCGGCTGACGTGAAGGGCTTCCTGCGTGAGCTGCCGCGCCGGTGGGACGAGGTGCGCTTCCTGGCTGGCGAGCCCGGCCGGTTCGTGGTGCTGGCCCGCCGCGCCGGCACGCAGTGGTTCGTGGCCGGGCTGAACGCCGACGACACGCCGCGCGAGGTGCCACTGGACCTGGCCTGGCTGGGCCGCCGCCGCGGCGAACTCATCACCGACGGCGCCGGCCCGCGCGAGTTCGCGTCCGGCCGCTTGGCCGCACCGGCGGCCACGGTCACACTCGCGCCCCACGGCGGCTTCGTCGCGCGCTTTCGATAATGAAGTTTTCAGCCCCCCAGGCCCCGATGCGAACCCGAGCGGACCACTCCACCTACAGCGCCCCAGCCGAAGGCAAGAGCCAGCACGGCCGCATCGTCAGCGAGCTGGGCCTGGCCATCGTCGGCGGCCAACTGCAGCCCGGCGACAAGCTGCCGCCCGAGCCCCAGCTGCTGGAGCGTTATGAGATCAGCCGCCCCGTGCTGCGCGAGGCCGTGCGCGTGCTGGTGGCCAAGGGCCTGGTGGTGTCGCGCCAGCGGGCCGGCGCCATCGTGCGGCCGCGCAACGAATGGCACCTGCTGGACCCCGACGTGCTGTACTGGCTCATCCAGGCGCAGCCCCAGCGCGACTTCGTGGGCACGCTGCTGGAAGTGCGCCGCATCTTCGAGCCCGCCGCCGCCGCGCTGGCTGCCAAGGCCGCCACCGATGAACAGCTCACGGCCATCGCCGCCGCCTACGAGGGCATGGCCGCCGCCAAGACCACCGAAGAGCTGCTGGAGCCGGACCTCGCCTTCCACCGCCGCATTGCCGAGGCCACGGGCAACGACCTGCTGGCTTACATCGGCAACATGCTGTCGCTGGCGTTGCGCGAGTCCATCATCCTCAGCAGCCAGCTGCCCAACACGCACGAGCTCTCGCTGCCCCGCCACAAGGCCATCCTGACCGCGCTGCAAGCCCGCGACCCCCTCGGCGCCCGCCAGGCCACGCTGGTGCAGCTGGAGGAAACGGGCGACGACATCGACACCGTGCTGGCCGCTGACGGCCGGGTGAATCTCGCCTGAGATGTTTGAGCCCCTCGCCCAGTCTTGCCGCGCTGAACGCGGGCAATCCCGGTCGGTCCCCCGAGGGGACGGCGATGCATGCGGCATGGAGCCGCATGCACATCGCCAGACCGGGCCGGCTTGGGGCGGCCCGGCGCTCGGCCCGATGCAATGCACGACGGCCGCCACGAACGCGGAATGGATGAATGATGGCCCGTGACAACGACAACCACGACGATGACGCGGGCGGTCTGACCGACGCCAGCCCCAACCCGAATTGGTTCCTGCGTGCGCGGCTCAAGACGCGCCAGTTGCTGCTGCTCATCGCGCTGGACGACGAGCGCAACATCCACCGCGCCGCCGAAGTGCTGTGCATGACGCAGCCCGCCGCGTCCAAGCAGCTCAAGGACCTGGAGGACATGCTGGACGTGAAGCTCTTCGACCGCCACCCGCGCGGCATGGAGCCCACGCTGTATGGCGAAACCATGATCCGCCACGCACGCATGGCGCTGACCTCGCTCTCGGCCGCGCACGACGACATCGTGTCGCTGAAGAATGGCCTTTCGGGGCAGGTGGAAGTGGGCGTCATCATGACCCCCGCCATGGGCCTGCTGCCGCGCGCCATCTCGCGCATCAAGCTGCAGGCGCCCAAGCTGCGCATTGGCGTGCACATGGAAAGCAGCAAGCAGCTGCTGGACCTGCTGCAACGCGGCACGCTGGACTTCATGATCGGCCGCATCCTGGAAGACGACAGCGCCGCCGGCCTGCACTACGAGGAGCTGACCGTGGAGCCCGCCTGCGCCGTGGCGCGCGTGGGCCACCCGCTGCTGAAGGCCGACAACCTCAAGCTCGGCGACCTGGCCGACCAGCCCTGGATATTGCCGCCGCCGGGCAGCGTGTTGCGCCACCGCTGGGAGCTGATGTTCCGCCGCGCCGCGCTGGAGCCGCCGGGCAATGTGGTGGACACAACGGCCTTGCTGCTCATCACCGCGTTGTTGCAGCAGACCGACTCCCTGCACGTGATGCCGGTGGAGGTGGCGCGGTATTACGCGTCGCTGAAGGTGCTGGCGATCCTGCCCATCGAGCTGCCGTGCCACATGGATGCGTTCGGGATCATCACGCGTGAGGGGCATTTGATGTCGCCGGGGGCGAGGCAGTTGCTGCATGAGGTGAGGTTGGCGGCGCGGGATTTGTATTGACCGCTGTGGTTCGGGCATGCTGGCCTGCGACGCCTTCGGCCGCTTTTGCGGGAAGCCTTTCGACTCGGTGCACCGAGCCGGGAGTCCCGCCCGGCGGCGGGGTAACTTTCTTCTGTCTTGCCAGAAGAAAGTCACCAAAGAAGAGGCGCTGAACCGCACGCCATCGGGCTTCGGCACAAGCTCACGCGCGAAAACTGCCGCTCATGGGGTTCGCCGAAGCGAGCCGCTGTGCTCTCGCGGCTGACTTGTCACCCGCACCCCTCATCGCACCGGCACTCCGTTCAACGCGCGGCTGCACGCCGTGCTCATCAGCTGAATGCCAATGCAGCGCCGCTCGGGCGGCGCGGTGCCTGCGTTCGGCGTTGCGGGCCTCGTTTCACGCGTAGGTTGGGGTGAACGAAGTGAACCCCAACAACCGGCCATGGCGGCGCTGGGGTTCGCGGCGCTTACCCCAGCCTACGTGCTGCCTGTCGCTGGCGGCGGCTTCGCGGTACGCTAAGCACATAGGGCTGCACGCTTGCGATACACGGACGACTCATCAAGTATCTTCTCTACGCTGGGCGACCGGCCATCACGGGGCATGAGCGCAGACACCTCCGA
This sequence comes from Pelomonas baiyunensis, assembly GCF_043555935.1. Taxonomy (NCBI): domain Bacteria; kingdom Pseudomonadati; phylum Pseudomonadota; class Betaproteobacteria; order Burkholderiales; family Sphaerotilaceae; genus Roseateles; species Pelomonas baiyunensis. The sequence goes on from NZ_JBIGIB010000009.1 coordinate 44,926, forward strand.
ATACTGGGGCAGCGAGTCGTTGTCGCCACCGCTTCGCGGCGCCGTTGCGTCCCTGGCAGCCGTCATCCTGTCATTGGTGGCGTTGTGGGTCACAGCAATACCGAACCCAACGCATTCCATTGCCGTTGATGTCGGAGGCTGTCACCGTTCCATTGAACACCGCGCTCAGAAGACGGCTGTCCACACCGTTTCGGTGGACTTTGACGACGTCACGTGGTGGGACGGCGAGCTGGTCCATGGGCGTGCTGGCTTGGACGCGCGGATGCTGGCCATTGGCAGCGAGCCGTGGGATGGGCAGGCAGAGGTTCGTATACGACCCAGCCAAGTTGCGAGCTACGGCGCCGTTCTTGCCGTGATGGCCTCGGCCCAGCGCCACAACGTTCGCAAGTTCGGCGTGATTGCTCAAGCGTCGTTCACCTCAGATGGATCTTGCCCGATAGAGATACCTGAGCTCGTGATGTATGACCCGGTGTATCGCGCCCCTTCAACCAGGTGACCGTCGTGTCCCCGCAAAACTGCAGCAATCGGACAGGATCTGTCACCCGCAGACGTCGGGTTTGCGGCAGCCAGCAACCCCAACGTGGATTCGGGCACCCGGTCGCGCTGGGGCCGATTCCTCCGTTGCGCCGACCTCCAGCAGGTCGCAGGTTGGGGTGAACAACGTGAACCCTAACGTTGTTGGTGCACAAACGCTGGGGTTCGCGATGCCCATCCCAGCCTACACAACCGTCGCGTCGCCCGAGCGACGCTGACTTGCTATCGCCGGTGAGCCCGGCGTGCAGCCGGCGTTGAGCGGCGTGACGGGGCGCTGGATGGTGCTCGTGACAAAGACAGCGGCGAGAGCGGAGCGGCTCGCTTCCGGCCACCTACCTGCCAGTTGTTCTCGTGCGCCGCTGACGGGCACGTCTCGATGGTGTGCGGTTCAGGGCCTCTTCTTTGGTGACTTTCTTCTGGCCCGGTGTTTAGACCGGAGACATGGGTAACGGGTGTGCCAGCACATGGGTAACGCTTTCGGGGTTTCGAAGCCCCGGAAGAAGCCCATGGTCTGGATGGAGAAGAGCACCGTGTCTCAGCGTCAAGAGTTC